>JAVBXN010000030.1 GCA_030824515.1 Pelobacter sp. | reverse complement strand
CCGGTTTATATCGGTACAGCATTGACTTCGGCACAGCTGAACGCTACCGCCAGTGTAGCCGGAACATTCACCTACACTCCGGCGGCCGGCACCGCCATGAACACGGCCGGCGCACAGACTCTGTCGGTGGCCTTCACTCCCAACGATACGGCCAATTACAACAATGCTACTGCAACTGTCAGCATCACCGTCAACAACCGCCAGAACCCGGTCATAACCTGGGCAACTCCGGCGGCGATCAGCTATGGGACCGCTCTCTCCGCCACGCAGCTGAATGCCACCGCCAACGTCCCCGGTACTTTCACCTACACTCCGGCAGCCGGCGCCGTGCTGAATGCCGAACCGCAGACCCTTTCGCTGCAGTTCACGCCGACCGATACGGTCACCTACAACAGCGCCACGGCAAGCGTTTCGATCACAGTCAACAAGGCAGCAGCAACAGCAACTCTGAGTAACCTGAGTCAGACCTATGACGGCAGCGCCAAAACGGCAACTGTGGTCACTACTCCCGCCGGCTTAAGCACCGCCATCACCTACAACGGCAGTGCTACCGTTCCGACCGCAGCAGGAACCTATGCGGTTGTTGCCACCATCAATGACACCAACTACAGCGGCAGCGTAACCGGCAGCCTGGTGATAGCCAAGGCCACCCCGACCGTCAGCTGGGCAACACCGGCTCCGGTTTATCTAGGTACAGCGCTGACTTCGGCTCAGCTGAACGCCACCGCCAGCGTGGCCGGAACATTCACCTACACTCCGGCGGCAGGCACAACCATGAACACGGCCGGTACTCAGACACTTTCAGTGGCCTTCACTCCTAACGATTCAGCCAATTACAACAATGCCTCTGCAACAGTCAGCATCACCGTCAACAACCGCCAGAACCCGGTCATAACCTGGGCAACTCCGGCGGCGATCACCTACGGCACGCCGCTTTCAGCCACGCAGCTTAATGCGACCGCCAACGTGCCGGGCAGTTTCACCTACACCCCGGCAGCGGGCAGCGTGCTGAATGCCGGTACACAAACCCTTTCGCTGGTTTTCACGCCGACCGATACAACGGCCTACAACAGCGCCAGCGCCAGCGTTTCGATCACCGTCAACAAGGCAGCTGCAACAGTAGCACTGAGTAACCTTAGCCAGACCTATGACGGCAGCGCCAAAACAGTAACAGCTACAACTACGCCGTCAGGCCTGACCGTCAGCGTTACCTACAACGGCAGCACAGTCGCACCAACCGCTGCCGGAACCTATGCGGTTGTTGCCACCATCAGCGATAGCAACTACAGCGGCAGCGTAACCGGCAGCCTGGTAATTTCCAAGGCCACTCCGACCGTCAGCTGGGCAACTCCGGCTCCGGTTTATCTCGGTACAGCGCTGACTTCTACCCAGCTGAATGCCACCGCCAACATGCCGGGAACATTCACCTACGTACCAGCGGCCGGCACGGTCATGAACACAGCCGGAAACGAGATCCTTGCGGTTGCCTTCACACCATCCGATGCAGACAATTACAATATTGCCACAGCAACAGTCAGCATCACCGTCAACAACCGCCAGAATCCGGTCATCACCTGGCCGGTTCCGGCGGCGATCAGCTATGGGACCGCCCTTTCCGCCACACAGCTTAATGCCACCGCCAATGTTCCCGGTACCTTCGCCTACACTCCGGCGGCCGGTACGACTCTGAATGCCGGCTCGCAAACACTGACGCTGGTCTTCACACCAAATGATACGACTACATATAACAGTGCCTCCGCAAGCGTATCGATCACTGTCAACAAGGCAGTTCCAGCTATTAACTGGCCAACGCCGACTGCGGTTGACTTCGGAACGATCCTCTCCACATCACAACTTAACGCCAGTGCCAACGTACCGGGCACATTTGTCTACATACCGGCGGCCGGCACTGTGCTGAACACAACCGGCGTCAGGGTTCTTTCCACTAACTTCACGCCGGCCGACACGGTCAACTACGCAAATGCCACAGCATCTGTCAGCATCACGGTTGGTCCGGCCCCCAACCAGCCCCCCATGATAGCGGCCATCCCAGACGCAGCAATACCCGCACCAACCGGCTTCAGCTATCAGGTTGCAGCAAACGATCCGGAGAATCAGCTCCTCACCTATTCGCTGAGCGGCAACCCATCCGGAATGAGCATCAGTAGCACCGGACTTATCAACTGGAACAGCAGCATTGCCGGAACCTATGCAGTCACCGTTACCGTCAGCGATCCTGGGAACCTGTCCGCCAGCCGGAGTTTCACACTGACAGTCAACAACGCTCCCGCGCTGCAGGCACCGGTGATAACATCATCGCCGGTAACAGAGGCTTATGATGATGGCTACTACTATTACGCGCTGGCCGCGTCCGACCCGAACAACGATAAACTAAGCTACGCCTTGACCACAAAACCATCGGGGATGACCATCAATGAAACGACAGGATTGATTTACTGGAGACCATCGGATAAAGGCACATATTACGTAACGGTTAAAGTGTCCGACACAACGGGACTCTCGACAACACAGAGCTTTAAGGTAACTGTTCTCTCACGACCATCAAACAGTTCGCCCAAGATCATCTCCACCCCTGTCAGAAATGCAACCGTCGGAATCCTCTACAATTATGATGTCAACGCCAGCGACTCAAACGATGACCAGCTGTATTACAGGCTCAAATCCGCACCAACCGGCGTGAGCATCGATCTGTATACTGGAATGATCAGCTGGATTCCGGTCCAGTCACAGACCGGCATAGCCTATATTACGGTTGAAGTTGTCGACAACAAGGGCGGGAAATCCACACAAGGTTATATATGCACGGTTTCTGCTCCGGGAACCACCATCAACAATCCTCCGGAAATCACCTCTGCTCCGGACACATCGGCCTACAGAAACGTTTCATACACATATGCGGTAAAAGCCACGGACCCGGATAATGATGTGTTGAAGTATGAACTGATCAAGAAACCGTTCGGCATGACAATTGATTCGAGCACCGGCCTGATCACCTGGACCCCTTCAAGCACGGGAACATACTCGGTTACGGTGAAAGTGACGGACAGCAATGGCGCCTACACAACTCAGGGATTCAACATCATGGTGAGGTACTTCAGCAGCTATGGCGCTTCATCAATTCATTAGATAGTTAACTCATAAGCAAAACAAATTTCATCCATAGATTTTCTACAAAACGGGGGGCCTTGTGCCTCCCGTTTTTTTGCCGTTAAATCGCAGGCGCCAAGCTGAACACTTTATCCTGAAAAAGCCGTTATCCACTAAAATCGCAATAAACACGATCGAAATCAGTACCAGGACAGATTTGACACTAAGGTTACCAGGAGGTTTTATCTTATATTGGTTCGCTTTGTGCAACGTTCTCATTAAAATTATTATCTTGCATTTTCAGTCGGTTAGATATTTCCCACACAATTAAAGCCGGCATATTAGCGTACTCAAGCATACAGGTGGGGTTCAACATGAAACGATCAATGGCAATAACAGCTGCCGCTCTGTTTACGCTCCTGTTTTACTCCAATGTCTGTCTAGCCGAGATGCAGTGCAACGGTTGCCACGGCACTTCCGGTCCGGTTGATTACCGTCCGCTGGACGCTGCCAGCCGCAGCATCGCGACCGGTGGTTTTCAGGGAAATCACCGGACCCATCTGGGAAATGGCGCAACCACCTCGAACTGCACGATCTGCCACGGCAACGGCGCCGATACCGGCGACTACCTATCCAGGCACAGAAACGGCATCATCGAAATGGTGGCCAACATCAACAACTCGCCCAAAGCGGGAGGCGCCACCTACAGCAAAGGTGTATTTTTCAACCAGACCTCGGCTCCGGTCATGGGGACCTGCTCCAACGTGAACTGCCATTTTGAGGGCACAACGCCAAGCTGGGGCAGCGCCGTATTCACCCTGCCAAATGACTGCAACAAGTGCCATGGCGCACCGCCAGCCGGTGGCTCAACCGGAGCTGCCGGCAGCCATGCCAGGCACGACCTGTATTATCCAGGAATCAACAACTGCCAGAAGTGCCATTCAAGCTACGCAACCTTTCAGCACGCTACCAGCGCCGGCAAGAGAAACCTCAAAATCAGCCTGACAGGTGGAGGAACCTACAGCGGCCCGCTCAACGACTATCTGCCGAGCCAGACCAACGTATTCGGCAGTTGTTCCAACGTCGGCTGTCACTTCAATACCACCACCCCGACCTGGGGAACCTCCACTCCGATAAACTGCTTCGGCTGCCATACACTTGCAAAGCTGATGGCCAGCGGTTCCCATTCCAGCCACATCAGCAACAGCCTGGTCCCGACCATGTACAACTACACTGCCAACCGTTCCACCGCCGGCGAACATGACTTCGGCTGTTCCAACTGCCATCCCACGACCAATGTTAACCATGTCAACGGTCCGGTACTGATCGACCTGCGCCCCGTGGCCGGAGTCGGCAGGCTGCGCAGCAAGAACAGTGTCGCCATAACCGCCTCGGGAGTTTCCGGCACGGTCAACAGCGGCACTACCGGCACTCCCGGTGTCAGCGTCACCTGCCGGAACGTTTACTGCCACAGCAACGGCTTTGCCAACACCACCAGCGGCAGGATTTACGCGGTAACTCCCGACTGGTACGGCGGCGCCTTCACCGGTGACAGATGCGCAAACTGCCACGGCAACTCGCCGAATTCGACGATCCCCGGCAGCCCCGCCCACTACAATGCCAACGCACTCGGCCAGGGCGCCCAGGGTGGACATGCCGTCGGCATCCACTACAAACGCATCTACAAACGCCCCGGCGGCCTGGCAACAGCAGGCAATTACAGCACCGCCAGTCATGGCAAATCAACGACCGCAACCACTATCGGCTGCAACATCTGCCACTATACGACCGTCACCAGCGCCAGAAACGACAACAACACGGTCTGCGTAACCTGCCATTTCAGCGGTAACCCGTTCGGAGCCCTGACCGGCAATCCCGGTTCGATTGCAGACAAATCAAAACATTCCAACGGCACCATCGATATCAGCTTCAAGCCGGTTAACGTAATTTCGAAAGCCCAGCTAAGGCCGAACAGTTTCGTTATCTCCACCTACAGCAGCATCTGGAAAAGAAATGCCGGCTACAAGGTTGCCGGCGCAAACGATTCTGCCAAGTCGGCGCTGAACACCGCAACCATGTGGAACAGCAGCACCAGGACCTGTTCCAACGTTGCCTGCCACAACGGCAGGAGTGTAAAGTGGAGTGACAACAACGGAACAACAAGTTGCATCAGCTGTCACAAGGAAATGTAACCTGCGCGGCAGGTGTCACCTCTCCCGGACTGATGGTTTCCGGGGAGCGGAATTGAAGTCATGGATATATACAGTTCAGGAGGAATCACCATCATGGGAAAGATTCTCGCTAAAAAATTCGATGGCATGAGTTTCAGGACCAGAATCGGTTTGGTATTCATGCTGCTTTTGGGTGGGTTCCTGTACCAGGGGGTGATCGGACCGCTGATCTCGGATTCGGCCACCAGTACCTACTATTTTACGACGGCAGCAGCAGTGAACGTCGGCGTGGATGGAAGCACCCAGACCACCCCTACCCGTGGCGGCAAGATCGCCATGGCCACCGGTACCTACAACACTTCGCGCTATGTATCCGCAGCCTCCAATACCAACTGGCAGGTACTGACCAGCGTCTATGGTCCGGCGTACGCCACCTCCCAGACCGTTTCGGCACCGGAACTCACCATCGGAACCCGCGATTTCAACGGCACCTCCAATCCGATTTACTGGAAAGCGGAAATTTACGACTATAACCCGGCCGGCACGGCCGGCAACGGCGTGTTGATCTGGTCCACCACCGGAGAGGACGAAGCCCACTCCTTTGCAGCATCGGCCAAACAGCTTACTTTTGCCGGTACGGCAGCCACGCCGGTCGTTGCCGGCCATCGTCTCAAGGTTGTCATCTCCGCCAGAATGACCAGCACCAACTCATCCGCACGCCTGTACTGGGGCAGTTCCACCAACTATTCCTTCCTGAAAGTTACCGAAGCCAACACCGCGGCCAACACCGTAACCGTAACCAACCTGAACGACTATAACGGCGGCGGCCTGACCTCTGTTCTGCAGGGAGAACAGAATGTGGCCATGCTGCAGTTCCACCTGTACTCCAACGCAGCCACGCAGTGGACCGGCGGCAAGCTGGACAAGATCGGCAGCAATACGGTCCTGAACGACGCAACCTTCTACATTTACAAGGATGCCAACGACAATGACGCCTTCGACTCTGTCAGCGACACCAATATCGGCGGCCCCTACAACTTCAGCCAGGCAACCGGAACCCCTTACACGCTGGCCGTACCACAGACGCTGGATGCTACACCTCAGCACTACTTCGTGGTATTCACCATTGACGGCAACGCGACAACCCTGACTACCATCGGTTCACGCATCCAGAACAACAGCTACTTCACCGTAACCAACGGCCTTTCCGTATCCACCGTCACCAGCACCTCATCCAGCCTGCCGACCATCAATTCCGTGGGAAGTGCAGTCAACAAGAACTACGCCACCGACTGGGATAGCGGCACATCGCTGCTTCTGCCGGAAAGCGGTGGAGAGTCGGTTACCGACTCTCCCTGCATCACAACCAGCGTTACCAATCCGATCGGAACCAATCTGGTCGGCCTGCTGAATTTCCCCAGCCATACCTGCACCAGCGTCTCAGGCAGGACCAACCGTTCCAGCGAAGCCAATCCCAATTTTATCACGCTCTATTTCAACGGCATATCCGGCTATCCCAACAACATGATCACCGTCAAAGGTGTATCACTCAAGTTCAGGACCAGGGGCACCGGGCAGTTCGCTGTCCAGCTGTTCTATGTTAAACCGGACGGAACCCGCGTAAATTCACCGGTCACATCCACGGTCAACAGTTCCGGCACGACCACCGTGCTGAGAACGCTGACTCTCGCCGGACAGACCTTCACCAATGTGCCGTCCGGTTCCCGGCTGGGTGTGCGCATCGGCGTAAGCGCGTCCGGCATGGGTGTGGGACTGGGCGGGGCCGACGCCACGCAACTGGCCATGCAGGAGACGGCCGGCGTCAACACCAACGTCAACATCGGCAACGGTTCGGCAATTGCCGACGGTAACGTCACCGCTTCGTCGACAGATAACGTGGTCAACAGCTTCACATTGGCCGCCGTTTCGGGAAACCAGACCGTAACCAGCATTACCATCACCGGCAACTCTGCGACAAACAACAGCAATGTTGCGCTGGTCAAACTATACGCGGACAAAGGCACGGTCGGAGCGTTGGACGGCAACGACACGCTGCTGGGAAGTTCCGCACTGAGCGGCAACAGTGCCACGATAAACGTCAACGAAGTCGTGGGCGCCACCTTCAAGCGCTATCTGCTCACGTACGACATCACGGCCGCTCCCACCACCGGATCCGTTCTCAACGGCACGGTAACCGGGCTGGGAGGAGTTACACCCGGGAACAACACCGATGCCTATTCCGCAAAACTGACCGTTGTAGCAACCACCACCGTCACCAACGGCTCGTCGGAACCTGCCAGCGTTCCGCTTCCATCGGGTGGTTCCGCAACCAATATCGATGCTTTCGGCCTCAACATAAACGGAGGCTCCAACGACAGCATCTCAACCGTATCTGTGGCACTGCTGCCGGCCGGCATTTCCGCCAAGATAGCCAGGGTGGAGATCGTGGATCGCATTTCCGGCACGGTTTACGGTTCATTGACCGCACCCACATCCGGTGACGACTGGAGGGTCAGCACTGCCGGGCTGGAAGCAACTGCCGCCACCAGGGAATGTTACGTCCGCATCACCCCCAAGGCAAACATCGCGGCGGTTTACAGCACAACCGCCCTGGTCACGTCAATTTCCCATTCCAGGACCCAGAACGGGGTTGTGATCAACGACAGCAGCAGCGCCACCGTCACCCTTGACGGCCAGGCACCCGGCGACCCGGTCCTTACGGCATCCAGCGGAGCCGCTGAAGGAACCATCCAGCTTAACTGGACATCGGCCAACGACTCAAGCGGCCTGCACGGCACACAGGCCTACACCGTGGTACGCGGAAACGTCAACGCTCCGGCCCCGGTCAACTGTTCCTCCGGCACGCTCGTTTACCAGGGAAGCGCACTGGCTATCCTGGACAGCGGCTCCGTCGGCCAGAGCTACTCCTACCGCGTCTGCGCCAAGGATACAGTCGGCAATACCAGTCCCGGAACGAAGAGCTCGGCCATGGCGGCGGTTCCAACCGTCTGCAACACGGCCCCATCCATATCGGTGAATCCGGTGACTTCTTTCGTAAAGCCGGGTCAACCGGTTCAGTTGACCGTGGGCCTGAGCAACAACGATACCGGAGCCTGTTCCGGCACGACTTTCACGCTTTCCCTGGTCGGCACGGAAAACAGCACCGATTTCACGACCCCTTCCGTACTGGGTACAAACACCATCAATCTTGCGGCCAACGGTGGCGGCGCATCAACCACGCTCACTATCACCGCCAAGGCCGGCGCGCCCCAGAATTCGACCAACTCATTCACGATCAGGGCCAGCGCCGCCGGACACCCTTCCGCCGATACGGCCGCGCCGGTAATAGTCACTGTCAACGACTTCGGGACAATGCTTCACAGCAGCCTGCAGCTGGGCACCCAGAGATTCGGAAGCTGGGGGGTAAACTACAACTGCGAAACCTGCCATTCCCCCGAAGGCAGCAACATCAAGCAGGTCAGGGATGTGATCACCACCCCTCAGGGTAACCGGCCGGTCATTTTCTCCACCGTGTCAGCCGCCAGCACAGTCACGACCGGCGTGTTCGGAAACGACACCAAGAGCGAGACACACTCCACCAATGTCTGCTCCGTCTGCCACCACAAGACCAGGTTCCACCAGTACAGCGCCAGCAAAGTGGCCTGGAAGGAGCACAACAACAGCGCCGACTGCATCAGGTGCCACCCGCACAACAAGGGCTTCAAGGGAGAGGGGGTCGGCGCTTCGTGTGACGAGTGCCACGGCAATCCTCCGGTGTCGGCAGCCACCATGGCAAGTCCGGCCACAAATGCGCTCTATCCGTTTGCTACAAATGCCGGCGCCCATGGCAAACACAACCTGCATATGAACTGCCTGACCTGCCACAACAACTCCAACCATTCCGGCAGCCCGACGCCAACCGGGAACACGAATCTGGAGATGGGCTTCAGCATCAGCGCCGCAAACTTCCCGGGCTTCAACGGCAGTATCGAATCCGGTCAGTTTACCGGCAGCAACACTCTGAACACGCAGTACCATTGGTCGGCCGGACCGGGAACCACTCTCCTGCAGGCAGCCAACACTACTAACTGCAGTGTCTATTGCCATGGCTGGCCCGGCAGCGGCGGTTCCAACTCGACCCCTTCATGGATCGGCGCGGAACAGAAGGGTTGCGGAACCTGCCACGACGCGACCGGCACGAACCCGCCGCAGAGCGGCAGCCACATCAAGCACACCGGCACTACGATCGGCAACAACGGGATCGCCTGCGTCAAGTGCCACGCAACATATTCAAACTATTCCACCAATGTTTCACACACCAACGGTATCGTGGAGTGGAATCTGTCGCAGATCAGCGGCATCGCGACCTACAAGGGCGTAAACAGCGGCAATACCGGTGCCCCGGCGCCATCCGGCAGCTATGGATCATGCAGCAACCTCTACTGCCACAGCAACGTGCAATCAGCCAACGGCACGGCCGGCCCGACCTTCTACGACAATCCCGGCTGGGGTGGCAGCACCAGCTGCAACAACTGTCATCCCGGCAACCCCAATACCACTGCCGGCCATCCCCAGCATGTCAGCGATGCCAACACCAGCTTCGACTGCCGCATCTGCCACGGGAGCGGTGGCGACGCCAACCCGCTGAACCATGCCAACGGCCGGATCGACTTCGACTTCAGCGGCCTGGGCTCCAACACGGTCTACTCCAAGGGCGCATACAAGACTCCCGGAACGGGCGGTTTCGGATCCTGTTCCAACAGCGACTGCCACGGCCGCCAGAGTATCACCTGGGCAGCAGCCTCGGTCCTGCCGCTCTGCGACAAATGCCATGGTTCCAGCAGCAGTGCCACATTCTACGGCACTGGAGGCCCGGCCAGCACGACATCAAACACCGATCCACAGGTCGGAGCACACACGCTGCATATCAAGAATGCCCCTTACGCCTATTCCAGTCCGCTGGACTGCGGCGAATGCCACATGAAACCGGCCGGTCCCTATTCGCCTGGCCATATCGACAACGCTCTGCCCAGCGAGATACAGTTCGGCGCCATTGCCTCCAGGGGCGTCCTGTCCGGCTATTCCAGCCTGCCCAGTTATAACGCCGGCCGCGAATGCAACAATACCTGGTGCCATGGCGCCGGCATGGATTCCAACACCGGCAAAGGCGCCTACGCCGCAGTGCTGGAAGACGGCGGCGCACTGGCTGTTCCAACCACTCCGGTATGGAATGTGCCCTATCTGAACGGCAATGCGAACAATGACTGCTCCCGCTGCCACGGTTATCCCCCTTCGGCTCCTGGCCCCGGCTACAACCACTACCTGAAGACTGCGACAAGCTGCATCGAATGCCACAAGCATGTTAATACAGCCGGTGACGGCTTCAGCAATGCCTCGCTGCATGTGAACGGCACGGTTGACAGCTGCAACACCTGCCATGGCAGACCGCCGATCGACATGGCCGGCCTGACCGTTCCGGCATTGAACGCGATGCGTCCCGAACAGGTCGGGGCCCACAATGCGCACCTGCTTAATCCCAACATCGGCGGCGACTGCGCCGTGTGCCACAACAACTACACCAGCACCATGCCGAGCAACGCTATGGAGATGGGATTCAATGCCTATGCCGGCCGTGTTTCAGGCGGCACTTTCTGGGGCTACTCGACCCTTACCAACAACGTCTATGTTTCAACCAGTGTCGGCACCACCGTCAGACGGACCAACGACGAGACCAAACAGAACACCTGCACTAACCTCTACTGCCACGGCGGCGGCACTCCGCTGGGCAACTCGATGAATACACAGCCAAACTGGGAACTGGGCAGCGGCGAAGCGAGCTGCGGTTCCTGCCACGGTGTTTCCGCGGTCACGCCGCCGACTCTCGGCTCCCACATCAAGCACGCCTCGGCCTCCGGTCTGGCACTGTCCTGCGACACCTGCCACGGCGTCATCGAAAACAATTACCATGTCAACGGCAGCGTCGAGTGGGATTTCTACACTTCGGCCCGGGCCGGCATCAACGCAATATACACTCCCGCTGTCGGCAGCGCCGGGCACAGCGGCGGCACCAATGCACTGGCTCCGAGTTCTTCCTACGGATCATGCAGCATGGTCTACTGCCACAGCGACGGCAAGGGCGCCTTCAAGACGATCCAGTGGGGCTCCGCCGGTCCGCTCGGCTGCGGCAGCTGCCACAACGACCAGACCGCCAATCCGACCATGAGCCATGCAAAACATATAACCACCTACGGCATCGCCTGCAGCACCTGTCACAATGGCGCCGGTTCCGGAACGGAAAAACATGTTGACGGTATGATCGACGTTATTTTCAACACCGGCATAGTCGGCGCCTCAGCCCAGTATGACAACGGCTCCAAGAACTGCTTCAGCATCGTCTGCCATGTATCCACCGCCTCCACCGGTCCGACCTGGGGCAATGCCGGTTCGCTGGCAACTTATCCGGCAACCTGCTTCGCCTGCCATAGCCAGACACAGGGACCTCGTGCCGCGGCCGTCGTCCAGTTCAACAACGGCAACCTCAGCGGCAATTCCCACCATGTCCAGGGGACTCCGCTGACCAACGCCCATTGCTATCAGTGCCACATGGAAGCAGACTCCGGCGGTGTCATGACTTCCTATCACAAGGGTTCGCCCGGCGGCGCTGTCAACCTGGTCGTTTACGGCGCCAACGGCGTGCGCGGCACCAGCTTCATCTCCTACACAGCGTCGCTCAATACACGTGCATCCATCAACAAGCTCAACCTGCACTGCCTGAGCTGCCACAACTCGACCAATACATCTTACGTAGCCGGCACACTGAACGTAACAGCCAGAAACTACTTCAACGACGGAAAAGCTCCAAATGCTTTTGCCTGGGACTCCACCAAGAGCAGCATTGATGCCCGTTACACAAATGCCGCCACGGTGACATGGCTTCCGGCAACTTTTGGCGCGACTGTGTTTACCGCAACCAACCAGTCCCAGGTAAACATGTATGGTTCCAACAAGAAGAATGCGCTCACCAAGGCGCTTTCAGCTCATGGCAGGCCAGACCTCAACCAGCGTGGCTATACTCACAACAAGGCCGACGTGCCCACGGCAGCCGCCACTACCGACGAGTTCTGGACCAATACCAGCGGTGCTGTTGTCATTGCCTGTTTCGACTGCCACAACTCACACGGTTCATCGGTTGAGGGCACTGTCACCAGCTACACCCCCGCCACCACCACCGGCGGTATCCTGAAGGATGTCACTGCGGGCCAGGGCGGCTATTCCGTAAGTTACCGCCCCTATTCCGGCGGCAACGCAGCAGCGCCAGACAAGAACAAGCATACAGCCGGAGCAGCTCTCTGTTTTGACTGCCACAACACCAAAAATGCCGGAGATGCCACCAAAGCTGTTGGTGGCACAACATATTCAGCTCCGTGGGGCTATTTCGGCACCTATGGCTCCACCCAGCGCATTGAGAACTACTTTGACACTCCCAGATTCGGGAACTTCAGTTCCGGCAGCACGACAGTGAAAGCCAAGAACAGCGCTCAGAAACGTTATCCGGTCAAGAACCTGGCCGGCTCATCGCTTAACAAGGGTGGTCATTTCGGCGCTTCAACCACACTGGCAACCGCGCTGGTAGCCGGCCGGACCGGTGGCAACCAGATCAACGGTGTCTGTACACAATGCCACGATCCGCATGGTGTAACCAGCGACACGACCAAGGTTACCGCCAACCAGTATGGCGTACCGCTTCTGAAGGGCAACTGGATGACATCTCCGTACCGCGAGGATGCTCCTCCAGCGTCAACAACTCTGACGCGTGGCGGTGGTGAAGGTATCGCCACCATTGCTACCGCCAGCATACCGCGCTACCGTATCGACCAGAATACCTTTGGCGCCACGGTTACCAACAACACCGGCGGCGGTTCACTCAGTGCTCCGACGGCCAGTGGAGCAGGGGGCGCTTCACCCAGCTGGACATTCACCCTGCCTACCGCAGGTGCGACCAATACCCAGGGATACACGGCTGCCCAGTTCGGCGGACTCTGTCTCTCATCCGCAACCGGCGCAGGGGCAACCGGCTGCCATGTACAGGCCAATATCAATGTAAACACCGGCGCCGCATCCAGCACAACCTGGAAAAACATGACCAGGGTACACAATTCCGTCGAGGGCTGGGCATCCACCACCGCCGGCGGGTTGAACGTCAACAATAACGTTCATGCCTATACCTGTTCCAAGTGTCACTCGCCGCATACGTCGAACCTGCCGCGCCTGCTGGTAACCAACTGCCTCGATTGGAAACACCGCTCCAATCTTGCAACCGGCGGTTCTATTTCCGCCAACACCGGCTCGGCAAATACTGGCAACCAGAACCGCGGTCCAACAGCCTGCGGCATGGGCGCCGGCCGTTTCCCTGGCGGCGGAGCACGTTATCTCGCTGTTGCTTCAGGCAACACTCGCGTCAGTAACTCCGGCCCATGGTTCTTCGGCACCAAGCGTACCGCCACAGGTGGAACAGCAACTACGGGTTACACTTTCGCAACCCGCGTCTGTCATGATTCTTCAACTGCCGGAGGCGCCTGGTCTTCTACCACTTACCCGTCCAGCCAGTTGTGGAATACAAAATCCACTTGGTAATCCAGGTTTAACTAGACAAGTGAGGCTGTAATTCCGGCCTCACTTGTTTCTATTACACTGGTACTAAACGAGTACTTGCTCCGGCGCAGAACCCTATGACCAGTAACCGACGGCATAATCAGACCTGAAAATTAAATTTGGACTAACTCCGGAAATCCGGTATCTCAAAACCTGTCTATCATAATTGTTTGCAAGGAGAATGAAAGCGAGTTGCTGGGAGTTGATAAGTGCAGATACAAAAGCGGGTGTTGGAACCGGTTGGATTTCTGTTTAGATGTGGATAGCGGGTTACGTTAATAGCTGACATGTGTAAATCAGACCATTTTTTTCAGAACAAAGGACTCGTGTTTATCGCACTGCATGTACCATAATGAGCACATGCTATGCCTTGAAAGGTCACGGCGCGGTCACATTAACGACCTGGCTTCCCTCGTCTCCCGGATTAATCACCTGAACACGAAAGTCTTTATTGGACGATGTATAGGGATAACGCTGATATACCAGCCTGGTACAATCTATGAAGATAAGTTTTTCCCTCTCGATCATTTCCTGCCCTCCCTTGTTTCCTATTCTCTGGCCATCGACGTAGATCGCAGAGCCTTGTTGAAAGTTCCTGCCATGGATATTCAATTCATAATAATTGACAAACTCGTTTCCGATCGTAACCTGGCTGATTTCAGGTTTGCTTTCAATCATCAGGGTTCTCGGCAGAGAACCGGTTTCAGGATCGTTTTTTACCGTGATCTGATGAATGCCGCTTGAAGCAGCCGGCGCGGTGAATACCAACTGTTCCGGTGAAACGAAACGGCTGTTGATCACGGCTCCGTCAAACAAAAGTGAAGATGTTTCGCTGAAGTTTTTTCCATTAGCAGCCACCTCGCGCTCTCCACCTTGAGCGCAGGCGCTGACGCTTTCCGGAACAATCGACAGCAGCACCGGACGAAGCGCCTGAACGGTAAAATTATAGACCCTGCCGGCGATGCCGTCGCTACGTTTTACGTACAGCGCATACAAACCCGCCTCAAGCTGTGGAAGGTGAAATTCCAGCTGTTTGCCATCAGTCACCTTTGCCGGGATTTCGGTACTTCCCAGATAAACCGACGACTGTTCGCCAAAACCGCTCCCGAAGATGGTAACTTTGCTGCCCGGTTCCGACTGGGCAGGGATTATGCTGAGTATTGTTGGTGCGGCCGGATTGAGCGCTGGAGTCGGTGCGGTCACGGAGGGAACAGCCGCCTGCTTCTTTACGCGTTGCGGACGCTCGGCTGCGCCTGTTGTTGAAGCGATAGTAAGGCATGTCAGAAACAGAAGAAGAATTATAAGATTGCGTGACATCATGTTTAATCTCCTTATCGATCAGCGCTTTACCGTCATGGCCAGCCAGGTACCCGCCAGGCAGAATATGACATTAGCTCCCCAGGCCGCTACCACAGCCGGCAGAACACCGCTGCGACCATATGACAGAAGCATCGCATTGATAACAAAATAAGCGAAACCGATTCCAACACTGGCTCCGATCCCCAGGGCAACTCCGCCCGAGCGACTGTTGCGCATTGCAAACGGAATTCCCAGGACAACCATCACAAAAGCCGCAAACGGCGATGATATTTTGGAATGCATCATGGTCATGTAGCGAAAGGCCTGGTAGCCACCGCGCTGAAGATTTTCCGCGTATTCGCGGAGCTTGCGGAAACTCAGGTTGTCGGCATTGTTATCCAGCACCTTGAGATCATCGACCTTGAGACTGAGTGCAACTTCCATGCTTGGAACTGCGGTAGCCCGGTACCCTGTACCGACGCTGAAATCCTTGACTTGCAACTGCCTGAGGGTCCAGTGACCGTCCTTGAATTCAGCCAGATCGGCATCAATCCGGCTCACCGGAGTCAGGGAACCATCCATCGTCCAGACCGTGACCCCTTTGAGCATTCGTTTTTGGGGATCGAAGGCACGGGCCTGGAGTATCATCGAATCATTCCTGAACCAGATATTGTTAAGCTTGAAGACTGCGTTGACACCCTGCTTCTTGATCCTGACCCGTTCGATATAATCCATCCGTTCGTAACTCTTCGGAACAAGCATCTCGGCATTGACAAGCAACAGAATACTTACCCAAAAACCCAGCATCAGCATCGGCAGCGAAATACGCAGCAGGCTGACACCGCAACTCCGCATCGCCGTTATCTCCGAACTGCGCGACAGCATGCCCAGTGTCAGGAGTGTCGCCATAAGTGTTGAAAAAGCAGCGGTCTGCCCAACCATTTCCGGCAGTTTATTGATAAAGAAAGCGGCAATATCGCCAGTTGCACCACCTGCACGAAGATAGCGCGGGATTTTGTCCATCATGTCCAGGACCAGATAAATGGCTACGAAACTGCCAAGACAGAGGGCAAACAGGCGCAGCCATGTTAAGGCTATATAACGATTCAGGATCGACATGTCAACGAGCCTTCCCTTTCAGGAAACCAACGATATCCGTAAGCGATGGGAATGGAATGCTCCGTTCGAGCGACGCCAGACGCAGCAAATACCAGCCGACACCCATGAAAACCATGTTGGGCAGCCACAATGCAATCGCGGGTGGAATGCTCCCCTTTTCAGCCAGCGTCCTTACCAATGAAAGCATCAGGTAATAGGCCAGGAGTATGCCGATACTGACCGAAAACCCGGCCGATTTTCCGGAACGGCGGTTCTGGATTCCCAGAGGCACGGCAATGAAGGCGAATACCAGCGATGCGAATGGAAAGGCGAAGCGGCTGTGAAGCTCCGACAGCATTTTCAAACGGGTTCGTTGAGCCGTGGCAGGATCGCCGATCTGGCGTTTCAACTCGGCGACATCCATATCAAGTTCGTTACGAGTCACACCTGCGGCGGTGCCCTCTCCTCCTACCGACATGATATACTCGGCAAAACTGACCAGACGGTACTCGCCCTCCTTGCCGGCCGCATGAATACTTCCGTCAACCAGCGACAATCTCAGCGCCTGGCGTCCCGCTCCGCCGGTGAGGGCCCCCTGTCGGGCAAATATCGTCATCGGTCGTTCCTGGTTACGGCCATCGTGAATGACAATCCCTTTCAGAATCTGCTTCTGATCGTCATATTGGTCCGTATAAAGAATCACGCCGGGGATTTCATCCCAGAACACTTTTTCACGTATCGTGGCCGCAGCATTCTGTTTCAGCACCTTGATGCTCAGCTCCTTGAAAGCACTGTTGCCCCACGGCACGCCAACCATGCTGGCGGACAATGCCAGCAGAGCCGCAAACAGGGCACAGAACAGCACCGGAGGCATGATCTGAACCAGGCTCACGCCGCTGGCCTTGATGATTGTGATCTCATTGTCGGCGGAAAGCCTTCCGAACGCCAGCAGCACGGCCAGCAGAAAAGCCATCGGAATGGTGAACACCAGGAAGGATGGCATCAGATAGATAATCATTCTGGCGACATCCACAAAAGGAACGCCACGGGAAACGACCAATTCGGTGAGTTTGATCAGCCGCCCCATCAGCAGTATCAGTGTGAATACCGTAATACCAAGCATGAAGAGCGATGCTATTTCGCGAACTATGTAAAAGCCGAGAATACGTTTCATTGGCGTGGATGATACATGAGAGGCGGGTGGGTGTAAAGCCGTTCTGCATACAACTGCGGGACTCCGTTCACCGGAATCCCGCAGCAGCATCGTTCTTTATAGCTCGAAAGGATCTATGCGGCCCACAAACCATGCAGATTGCAGTACTCACGTGCAGTCAGGCTCGATGCGGTGATGTTGAATGTAGCGGTTGCAACCTCGCCCGGCTTAAGAAACTGGCGGTAAGCTTTCCCATCGGCAATCAGTTCGATCCATTCGATAAAGTGTTTTTCCTCCATAGGATGAGGCACGGAACCGACCGTGACTTTAACGAAACCATCGCCAACCTCGATTACCGGCACATGCTTTTCCTTGGCCGCATCAACGGTATTTTCAGTCATCAGTTTCATTTCCTGACCGCAGCAGACCAGATCCCCACCACCGGCATGAATCACCTCGACAATATTACCGCACAGTTCACATTTGTAGACTTCAAGAAGCTTCGGCATGATGTTTTCTCCTTTATTAATTAAGTTCATCGCATTTCAAATGCGACTGATATAGTCCTTTATACAGCACCTATTTTTTTTTGCAAGTGATAATATAAAAAAACGGGGATGCATTTCTGCATCCCCGTAAGCGCAATTCATATAAATGTTAATTGTAATGAGACTAGTTACGGCCACCTTCTGCAGCCCACTTCTCAAGCATTGCAGTAGTAACGGACTTCGGACGCTCGATTGCATAGCCGAGGCCGCGGTCCCAAGTGATGTTGGCCATGCAACCCAGTGCACGCCCTACGCCGAACAGTACGGTGTAGAAGTCCCACTCGGTCAGACCGAAGTAGTACTGGATAACGCCGGACTGTGCGTCAACGTTAGGCCATGGGTTTTTGGTTTTGCCGTGCTCTGTAAGAACGCCAGGAGCAACTTCAAAGATCATGGAAACGACCTTGAACAGTGGATCGTCTTTCAGGCCCGGAGTGTTCTGGCAGAACTCGCGCTGTGCCATGTAACGTGGGTCGGTTTTGCGGAGAACGGCATGGCCGTAACCCGGGATAACCTGACCGGCGTTGAGTGTATCCCACAGAGCGTTTTTGATCAGCTCTTTGGTAGGCTCCACGCCTTTGCAGTATTTCTCCTGGAATTTCATCGTCCAGTCGAGAACTTCCTGATTTGCAAGACCATGCAGAGGACCGGCAAGGCCGTTCAGACCTGCGGAGTATGCATAGTAAGGATCGGAAAGAGCTGAGTGAACCAGGTGAGTAGTATGTGCGGAAACGTTTCCGGACTCGTGGTCGGAGTGCAGGATGAAGTACATACGTGCAACATCTTTGTACTCTTCGCTCTGGCCGATCATGTGGGCAAAGTTGGCGCCCATGTCGAGGCTGGGGTCGATGGCGATCTGCTTGTTGCCACGATACTTGAGGTTGTAGATGAATGCCGACAGGATTGGGATACGTGCAACGATATCGCAAGCATCTTCGTAAACGGATTCCCAGGCAACCATCTTGTTGAATTTACCGGAGTTGTAGAACGCGGCAAACTTGGAGTCTTTCTGCATTGCAAGAATACCAACGGAGAGCATTACCATCGGGTGGCTCTCGATCGGCAGGGCGCTGACTGCGTCAAAAACGTACTGCGGAACAGCCTGACGAACTTTCCACTCGGCGACGACTTCATCAACCTGAGGTTGGGTAGGAACATCGCCTGTCAGCAGGAAGTACCAGAAAGACTCAACCGTCGGATAATTAGAACCGGCTGCCTTGGGCAGTGCGGCAAATGTCTCTGGGATAGTCTTGCCGCGGAAGCGGATGCCTTCCTGTGGGTCAAGATAGGAGATGTCTGTTACGAGCGAACGGATGTCGCGGGCTCCGCCGATACACTGGTCGATGGTAACTTCATCGATCTTGACTTTGCCGAACTCTTTGGTGAGCTTGGTGATACGTGGGCGATGTTCCTCAATCTTCTGTTTGAGCGTGTCTTTCAATGCCATTTGGGTACTCTCCTTTCGTGGTGTGGACTGCACTGGGTTTAACGACGGATAAGACTGGACAACAACATGAAATAAACAACTGCCGGTTAAGCGTGAAAACAAGCGGGAAAATCTTTTTAGGATACTGTATACAAATCACCTGATGCAGTTATACTGGCAACATTTAAAAAATGCAACAAAAAATTTTCATGTTGTCATACAGCCAGAAGCACAAGTTCGTCACTGGAGTGCGTAAGCCGCTTAAGCCCCTCATTACTAAGGTAAAATGTATTTTCAATACCTATCGCGCCCTCCCCCGGAAACACCAATTTTGGCTCAAAAGCGAACGCCATTCCGACTTCCAGAGCCATGTTATTGAAGCCGCGTGCAATAAAAGGATACTCATCTATTTCAACTCCCAGTCCATGACCGATGAAAGAAACCTGGGAACCCTGTATTCCCATGAAACTGTCGGCATAACCCATTTCTACAGCCAGCGCCAGGCATTGATCGTAAACAGCTCCCCAGGTCGCGCCCGGCACCGCAATCTCCGCCATTTTGCTCTGTACTTCAAGCATGTCGGCATACCCGCGCAGCAAACGGTCAGATATCTTTCCGACTGCAAATACACGCGTCTGGTCACTCAGGTAACCATCCACACAACCTGCAAAATCTATCAGAACAGCTTCATTGGGTTCGATCCGCTTGAGTCCGGCGCTCTGTCCAAAGGAGGGATTAAGTCCGAGTCCTCCCAGCGGGGTGTCGGGATAGGCCGGCACAGCGCTATCGACTCCCGAAAATATCTGGGCATAAAATAATTCGGAGTTAAACCCGCGCATGCGTACCAACCCCTGGTGCCCATCCTTGCGAGCGGTATATTCCAGTTCCGCGGCTATCTCGAGATCGGTTGCACCGACACGGATGATTTCCTTGGCGCGCCGGTAGACACGGTCGTTCTGGTCGGCGGAATCCTGCATAAGATGTATTTCATAATGCGACTTTATCATCCTGACTTTTCGAATCAGTGGGGTCGCATCCATAAATTCGGCGTTGGGATAGACCTTTTTGTACCGTTCATAAAAATTCACCGGCAACACATCCAACTCCAGGCCGATTCGCTTGGGTTCCGGATAACCGTACTGCAACAGGATTCCCGGAATCTCTTTCATCGATCCGAACGGGATCACCTCCTTCAACCCCGACTCCATGCGCGCCCGGCCGGCGTCCTTGCGTACCATGAAGATCGGCTGTCCCTGCGCCGGAACGTACAGATTGCCGCTCTGGACCGTGCCGGTAAAATAGAAGAGATCTGCGTTCTGGACGACGATAACCGCATCCAGACCATCGGTAATCATGTAGTCCTGCAGTTTTTTACATCGGTATTCGAGTTCGGTGGCTGGGGTAAGTCGCATGTGGACACTCCTGTGAATGAATTTATTGTTTAATCAGAATAGCAATCAGCAGCAGCACCAATAACATTCCGATCAGCGCGATTGCAATCCTAAAGACCGACCAGGGCCGTTCGCCAAGCACCTGTCCGGTGCGGGCATTGACTATGAAGCGGAAAGTGCGGTTGCGATAGCGGTAGGCGCTGATCCAGACCGGCAGCAGCACGTGCTTGAAGGTGATATCATCATACTGGCTGCGCATGGCATTGATCCGCTGGTGCTGGCCGCCGATATGCCGTTCGACCGAACTGCGGACCCCCCTTTCAATCAACGCCCTGGCGCGCTCGAACCCCTCGCCCATATCAAGTTGGTAAGCCTCGGACTGGAAGCCGCTCATGTACTCGTCACTGTACGGCACAAGGCTCTTCAGATCCCAGGGTTCCAGCATTGCAACGGCTTCGGGCGGCAACGAGCAGCCGGCCGGTACCAGCACATCATCAAAAGTATTGACAACACACCCGCCGGAACTGTGCCAGCTTGTGCGTGTCACACGACGGCCGCCGGCAGTGTCATTGCCCCTGCCACCCTGTTCTGCCTGAAGTCCGGCTTCCTGGTAATCCTCACCCCGCTCGCCTTCATACCAGGTAGTCACACGCACATCATAGGTCCAGTACGGGAGATAAATTCCCTTGATCGCACCGGACGTGGTCGAGTTGCGCTTCAGCCCACCCGGAGCGAACCAGAGGCCCGAAAGCCAGCTGCGGAAAAGTTCCGCAGCCCTGTTACGGTTAATTTTAAAGGGGAGGATTGCGCCCGGCCTGACAAGACGGCCGGCTTTTGCCCGCGCGGTCAGCAGCGACCCGCAGAAGGGGCAACTACTCAAGGAGACGTCTGATTCGACAACCGCAACCGCACTGCAGGCGGAACAGGTGACGGTCTGTTTTTCGAGCGACTCCCCCTGCTCGGTGGCGCGGGCAAAGTACTGGTGAAAATCAAGCTCCGGCACGGCAGCGGACGAATCAGGAATCATGCTCTCCTGACCGCAGTATGGGCACTTCAGTAACGATGATTCCGGAGAATACTCAAGCCTGGCCCCGCAGGAACCGCAGGGAAAAGAATTGGCGGAAAACTTGCCGGCCATACTCTACGCTGCAGGCGGCAACGGCGGTGGAACCGCGGCAAACAACACATCCAGATCCTGCTGTTGTCCGGCTGCCGCCCAGGAAGACATCCCCTGTTTCCAGACCAGCGTTTCTCGGGTGACCTGCCCCGACAGAACCATCTGCTGTATCGCCGGCATTTCGAATGGGCCGGATTGCTGTCCATTGATTGCCACATAGAGCTGCACCTTCGGAGGCAGCGGAGGTGGCGTCGCATCGCCACCCTGAGTAGTCTGCGGTTGCCCCTGCGCGTTGAACAGACCGCCCATTGCTCCGGCCATCTGCCCCCCCATGCCCAACCCCATCCCGACGCCGACTCCGGCCGCGGCCAGCCCGCCCGGATTGCTGGCCGCATCGCGAATAGCACTGGCGGTCTCGTATTGCGTATAGGTCTGCATGCTGCCCAAGGCCCTGATTGCTCCGGCCTTGTCGATAGCCCGTTCAACTTCTTCCGGCAGCCCGATATCCTGTACCTGTACTTCCGCCAGCTCCAGCCCGAAGGCCTCAAAGGCCGGCGCTATCAGGGCTTTCAGCGTCTCACCCAACTGCACGACCTTGCTTTCCAGGTCGATAACGGAGATACCGGAATCCGGCATAACCTCTTTTATCCGCGTACCGATCTTGCCGCGCAGATTGTCCTCGATCGAGTCGGTACTGAAATTCCCTTCCGTGCCGACGATCTCCCTGATGAAAGTTGCCGGCTCCTTGATCTTGAGCGAATACAGGCCAAAGGCGGTCACCCGCACCGCCCCGAACTCCGGGTCGCGCATCGTACAGGGTCCGGGTGTGCCCCACTTGAGATTGGTAAACTGACGCGTGCTGCAGAAATACACCTCTGCCTTGAAAGGGCTCTCAAAACCGTATTTCCAACCCTGCAGGGTTGCCAGCACCGGCAGGTTCCTGGTTTCAAGGGTGTAAGTGCCCGGTTTGAACACATCAGCCAGCTGCCCCTCGTTTATGAAGGCCGCCATCTGCCCTTCACGCACAACCAGCTTGGCGTTGTACTTGATCTCGTTGCCATAACGTTCAAAGCGATAGACCATGGTGTCATTGGTATCGTCCAGCCACTGGATGATATCTATCAGTTCGCCCTTGAGTTTGTCCCACAATCCCATTTGCCTGCCCCCCTCTTAAATAATGACCGCTTTGACCATCGTGATGCATACTATCTCTTAACGGACAAAATGCAAGCCGTTGATACAGACAAAAAAACGGCCCCAGTTGAGAGGCCGCCATTTTTTGAAAAGCTTGCAGCAAAAAACCCGCTAAACCTGGGCTCCAAGTTGAAACTTGTTGACGGTCGCACTCAATTTTTTCACCTGACGTGCAAGATTTTTGGCGGCGTCGGAAGACTCCACCGCGCTTTCGGTGTTCTGGTTGGTCACGGCATTGAGCTGTTCCACGGCCTGGCTGATCTGATTGAGACCATTGGCCTGTTCAAGGCTGGCGCGGGAGATCTCGTCAGTTAGCAGGCCGATCGTACGCGCGCCTTCAACCGCCCCGACAAGGTTAGAATCAATTTCCCTGGAGAGCAGTTCCCCGTTTCTGGCGAGTTTGACCGAAGATTGAATCAGTACTTCGGTCCGCCTGGCAGCATCCGTGGAGCGCTTTGCCAGGACCTGGATATCTTCGGTGACAATTTTAAAATCGTTTCCGGCCCCTTCCACATGAGCCGCTTCAATGGCGGCATTCACACCCAGCAGGTTCGACATCATCGCAACATTGTCCAGATCCTCGATCAGATACTGGAAATCATTTTTCAGCTGTTCAGCCTCGGCCGGTTCAAGCGTAGAGATAATCGGATCTATCCGTGCGCTGAAAACCTCAAGCCGGCTGACGACGTCTTTGCACTGCAGCGAAAGCCTTCTTATTTCCGACGCCACCACACCGAAACCTCCGGCGGACGTGCGCATCCTTACCGCCTTGGCCGAAGCACCCGAGGAGAGCGAGTCGGTCTCCTTTGCGATCGCATCAATCTCCTGGATTATGTTTGCAGTATTATCGGCAGAGCCACGAATTTCGCTCATTGCGTCCAGCATGCGGCTCATCGCGTCTTTTGCCTTTGTGATCGAATCGCTGGCGGATTGCGCGCTACGCCTGGCATCAACAGTGCTCTGGGCACTCTTGGTCGAGCTTTCAGATATGCGCAGCATGTTGGCAGAGGTCTCCGACAACTGCAGCCCCTGTTCCAGCGCCCCTTTCGAGACTATCTCGCTGCTCTGGGTGATACGGCTGCCGACATCCGACACCAGATCGACGGTTTCGGAAACCTGGGAAATCGCCGAATGGAGCGATTCGGCGGTCGTGTTCATCGCCTTCTTGATAACCGCATGTTCACCGCGATACTTGCCCTGCATACGCGCGCCCAGGTCATAGGCGGCTAGGCGTCCCAATACGGCGCTGGCTTCGCTGACCGGATCGATAACCGCATCTAGCGTGCCGTTGACACCGCAGATCAGATCGCGCCAGATGCCCTCGAAATCCCAGTCGTTTCCTCGTGTACGTAAACGTCCTTCCTGGATGTTGCCGATCAGATGCTGGGTTTCGTGATGCATGCCGTAGAGGGTAGCCAGAAGTGAATTCAGGTTGCGCTTGATATCATTGTACTCGCCCTTGTATTCATCAATCACAAAAGGAGGAATCCGGCCGTGGGCGATCTCGGCAATGGAATCCGCCGCCAGATGCAGGGGCGCAATCAGCGTATCAAGCATCCGGTTCACCAAGGCGATCAACTCGGAGTCGGCACCCTGGTATGCGTCGCAATTGCCACGCGCCCCCAGTTCACCGTTCATCATCGCTTCAGCCAGGCGTTGAATTTCCTCGTAGGCGGTCATCGGCTTGGCAATTTCGGCTGGTGAGGCTGTAATATTCATATTATGGTTCCCCCTGATGCATGAGCAGATTCCTGATCAAATGTACGGCATCATCCAGCGCGGCGGCCGTCTCCGGCGTCATCGCATCCCTGGTCCGGTTGAAACAGCGCCCTTCGACTCCAACCAGCATAATGCGTTCCGGCAGTTTTTCCGGATAGAGCAGTCTCCCGATTGCAACCGTTTCCCTCAATCCGATATCATGGCCGGACATGGCGCCCACCCCCAGGTCCGGCAGTTCATCCCAGTTGAGACAGTGAACCGTTCCCGGGGGTGAACCGAACTGCACCGCATCCACTACGATCATTGCTGACTCCAGTCCGGTCAGTCGGTCCAGCAGGGCAATTCCGCCAACTGCGGCATATTCCAGCCTGACCGCTGCCGGAAGCTCCCGATTTAGTAAACGCAGATATATTTCATGTCCGGCGGCATCATCCGCAACCAGATCGTTGCCGATGCAGACGATCAGCGTTCCTTCAACCAGCCTGCCAGCTACTGGACTCTGATTTTCAAACGGCATTGAGGACCATCGCAAGAGGTAATCTCGGTCTTTACCGGACGACAGATCAATTCGTTCACAATCCCGTCAAAATATGAATGAAAAAGATGACAGAGCGCAGTGCCGGTCTGAAGTCCGCGAAGCGCACAAACATCCCGCAGCGCACAGCGATCAAAGACCAGTTCTCTATCTGCCCCGGAACCTTCCAGAGAAAAGGCAAAACCGCCCTTCATCCTGGCAGAGAGCACCTCAATAACATCTTCGAGAGCCGGATTGTCGAGATTGATCGGGAGTTTCCGGGCCATCTCACGTCCCGCGATCCTGCCGACCGGTGCCGTAGCCCCTCCCATGATATTGTCGATCGTGGCGGCAAAGATATCCATCAGGAAAGAGACTTCGTTAAGCGCCGTGGTGTGATCCTCAAGGGTGACATCGGCTGCGTTAAGGGTATTCATATGAACTTCTCCATCTTGTTGCAGAAAGCCAGATCACGGTAAAAGTTTTTGACAACATGGTAGCCGGTATGGGTAATCGCACCGGAGGGGCAGATATAAGCGCAGCTCAGGCAGGCGATACAATCGTCTTCATGCTTGACGACACAGAGCCGTTTCTCTTCGTCAAACTCGAAAACCTTGGTCGGGCAGACATCAACACACATCTGGCAGCCGCGGCAGGCCTGTTCATGGACGGAGATTTCAAGTTTCATATCACATTTCTCCTGATGGCCCGCGGAGCGGCATTGCCCCGGGTGATCGCTATTTCCAGCGGCATGCCGCCCAAGGCGTGGGTGGCGCAGGAAAGACAGGGGTCGTAACAGCGGATGCCGAATTCCACCGCGTTGAGCAGCGCCTGATCATCCGGGCGGTTGATCACATGCGAGGTTGCCGCCTGGGCGATGGTCTTGTTGATCAGGGCATAGTTCTGTTGGGTAGCCACGATCAGGTTGGCGGACCTTACGATCCCGTTTTCATCAATTTCATAGTCATGGATCAGGGTGCCCCGCGCCGCCTCCACATGCCCCACTCCGCGACCACCGGGGAACTTGACCGGTATGCGCGTTTCTCCATGGATCTCCGGCATCGCCAGTATCTTGCGTGCCCGCTCAGCAAAGTAGACCAGTTCGATCAAGCGGACATAGGCCTGCATCACGTTTGCATGACAGGGACGCCCAACCGTCCGGATAAATTCCTCACGTTCACGATCCGCCTCTGGAGTCCCATAGCGATCAGTGGCATTAAAACGCGCCAGCGGACCGACCCGGTAGTCATGGCGCTGATCATCCTTAAGGATCGCGACCTGCTTCATGTATGACCAGTCCAGAACCGACTCGGACAGGTACTGGTCATAATCACGGGTCGGGAACTGGAGAACGGTATTCCCGGCCATATCCACCGCCCGGATTTCCCCGTTCAAAAAATCAATTGTTCCGTCCGGTTGCACCGTCCCGGCGCTCCAGGCCGGCACTACCCATTCGGATAACATCGCAGGATGCAATTCGATCTGCTTTAACAGAAGCTGCTTGACTACCGGCAACAGTTCCAGCGACAGTGCAAGCGCCTCGTCGGTCATCTCTCTCAACTGGCGCTCATTGTCACTATCCAGTACAAAGGCGATTCCACCGGCAACCGAAGTGACCGGGTGGGTTCCCCTGCCGCCGACTATTTCATTGATTTTCTGGCCGATGGAACGGCATTGCAGCGCTTTTTTTGCAATTTCCGGCACCGCCTGCACCACGCCGACCACATTGCGGATGGCAGGATCGGCGTCAAGTCCAAGCACCAGGTCCGGCCCCTGCAGAACGAATACCGAAAGGCAGTGGGAATGGATCAGGTGCCCCATGTACATCAGCTCGCGCAGCAACTGCGCAGCCGGAGGCGAGGTAACCCCGGCGGCATTGTCCAGTGCGTTGCTGGCGGCCAGATGGTGGGCGGTAGGACAGACCCCGCAGATACGGGCCGTGATAAGCGGCATCCGGTCGGCGTCCATGCCGGTCAGGATGCGTTCAAAACCGCGCAGTTCGTTCACCACCAGGCCGGCGGACTCCAACTGCCCTTCACCGGTAAGATTGATGAAGACCTTGGCGTGTCCCTCAATACGGGTGACGGGATCAATAGTTATGGTCTTGTTCATAGTCGTTCCTTTCCTCATCGGTCCACTTCTGGATCAGGAAAGTCGGCTTCTCTCCGATCATCGGGGATGACATGGTATAGGAGTAATGTGTCTTGGAGGTCTTTTCGATCTCCCTGACAATTGCCTCCCTGGGTATTTTGGTCAAACGGGACATCCTCTCGGCGATTTCGGTGCGGATATCACGGTTTGGTTCGGCCAGTACCTGCATGGTGGCACCGGCGCAACCGGTACAGGTGACGCCGTTCTGCGGGCAGGGAGCCATGCAGCGGTCAAGGGTTACCGACCCCATACAGAGATAGCCCTGGCTCAGCAGGCATTGCTCGCGATCAGGAACGCCTTCGGAGTTTTTCTTGATGCGATCAACCTCGGTTTTCTCCATGCGGCGCTTGCACCTGGCACAAACCGACTCGCCGGTTGCGGTCCTGGGCGAACGTCCCTCCAGGATGGCCAGCAGCGCATCGAAAACAAAGGCGGAATGGGGTGGGCAGCCGGGGAGATAGAGGTCAACATCTATGGCATTATCCAGCGGAGTAACACTCGCTTCAAGGTTGGATATCTTGTCACTGTGAGGACAGGCCGTGGTGATGGTAGTCTTGTTGTTGACATAGACGGAGTCGAAGATATCCGCGCAGGTATGCACGTTGCCTGCGCCGGCAATACCGCCGTAGACCGCGCAGGACCCCCAGGCGATCACCACATCGCAGCTCTTGCGCATCTCCTCGGCCGCATGACGGTCATGCTCCGAACGGATTGCGCCGGAAATAAGCCCCAGGGTCGCATGGGGATAATCCTTGACATCGGTCAGCACCGGGCAACGCTGGATGCTGATCTCGTTCAGAACGGCCAACAGTTTCTCGTGCAGGTCGATGATGGCGATATGACAGCCGGAACAGTCGCTTAACCATTCGATATTGACAGGTACGGAACTCACAGGACCTCCTTTACGGCAGCTGAATGGATTACCAACCGCTTGTAACAGGCGTTTTCGCCGGCGTGCAGGATTTCGAGGGTGGAGTCGTGCCCCATCACGTTCTGAAGCGCCCCGGAAAAAAAACCGAACATCATGTTGCAGAGGGAACCCTTCTGATGGTGACCAAATTTGAAGAGTGTCTGGCGGATCATGCAGTCGCGGAAAACCAGGTTGATATCCTGTCCGTCATCGGCAGACATGACCATCTCGGGACGATCATGGGTTTTGAAGGCCTCGAAATGCCAGAGGCAGCCATTGTCAAGCAGGACTTTGCGGACTGAACAGAGAGCCTGTTCAACATCATCGGTTTTTTCAATGCCTTCTGAAAGACGCGTACCGAGACGTTTGCCGGCCAGGTAGGAAATACTGTTTGCCGATTCACCGATGGCCTCTTCAAGACCGCTGGCGATGGCGCCAAGGAAAGTCATGGTTTCCTGGAGGGAGGCGCGAGACTCTGAAATCTCTGACATACGATCCATATCCTTTCATCCTTGAAAGTCATCTGCGGATTACGTATTAATCTGTATACATCACTGGATACTAAGATAAAAAGGGCATATGTCAAGCTAAAAAAGCTCATTAGAACGACTTTTCACAATAGGGTACAGACATTATCCATAAGCTGGGCAAGCCTGACGACATCAAACGGTTGACCGGTTACCGTAAATTGACTAGTATCTGCTTCCCTGCGAAAAAATACACAATTTGACAACATATACGGCGGTACTTACCATGCATTCATACCCATATACCATAACCATTTCTTCGGAGAAAGGCGGTGTGGGCAAGACCACACTTGCCACCAACCTGGCTATTTATCTGAAGGCCATGCGTGAAGACATGCCGGTTACGATCCTCTCCTTCGACAACCACTTCACGATCGACAAAATGTTCGAGATAAGAAAAGCCCAGGACGAATCCGCCGACGTACATGCGCTGCTGATGGGCGCACCCGCACGGGAAGTTGTTCAGGTAGGACAATACGGCGTCGGATACATCCCCTCCTCGACCGAACTGGCTGATATTCACGAGCGTTTCAAGGGGCCGATGACGCTGACAAGGATGCTGGCCGAATCGGGACTGTCCGGGATAGTCATCATCGACACCCGTCCCGACCTGAACATCCTGACCCAGAATGCCCTGTATGCCGCCGACAGGGTGCTGATTCCGGTCAAGGACATGCCCAGCCTGGAGAACTGCAAGAACATCTTTGCCCTGTTCGACCAGCGCGGCATCGACAAGAAATCTCTGGCCCTGCTCCCCTGCCTGATCGACTCACGCATCAAGTTCGAAGGTATCTTCAAGGACCAAAAGACCCTTTTGCGCGCCTTCGCCGTCAATCGCGGATATCGCTGCCTTGATTCCTACATTTCAAAGAGCCCCAAGGTGGAAAGCCTCAACACCAATCCGGACGGCAAGATCTATCCGATTTTGACCCACGCCCGCGGCACCGAGGTTCACAGCCAGTTCCTGGAGATATCCCGTGATATTTTAAGGAGTTTTGATACGACAGAGGAAACCAGATCCTGCCTGTATCACAAATGGTTGCTTGAAAAGGAATCCCGCAAAAAAGAATCTTATCTGGCGCGACTGGAAGGGCTGGCCGAGCGCTGTCATATATGCGGCTCACTTCTTACGGAAAAGCCGGAGGGACGCAGTTTCTACTTCGAAACATCCGATCGCGCCGCGCGCGGTTTTCTGCATGGCGACTGCGTCAGCGACATGCTCTGTTCCACACTCTACGGCCTGACCAACCGTTCCGATGCCTACACCGCCGCCAGAATGGCTGTTGCCAACAACGCCGGAAGAGCGGTGTCGCTGCTGGCGCCACGCATGGAAGGTTCCGAGAATCGGCTCGATTACCGCCAGTTCAGCATGGGCGGAGAGCAGCTGCTCCAGAAAAACATTGAAATGCCGGGATTTGACTCGGGTGAGTTCGATGGGGTGCATGACAAGCTGTACCTGCTGCTGAATGAGGCCTTGTCGGGTTTTGAAGGGAAGTTGCGCCAGGGTGGCTGGCTATCGGTCTATCCGGTCGATCCGGCCAATCCGGAAGCGGTTCTGCATGAAGATTACTACAAGATAATCCAGAAGGTTCAACAGAGTATATCCAGAGAGTTGGAAATCACCTGACAAGTTTTGAAGCCGTGGTCAGCGTCACGCCCTGATTCGCCAGTCCGGGCAACGCCGAAACAAGCGCGGAAATCGTTGCCTTGTGCGGGTGACAGATAGCGATGGCGGCGCCGTTTTTTTTCGCCTGCCTGACCGCCTGGCTTAGTTGCCCCAGAATATAGCCACGCTCCAGTTCGTTGTCCAGAAACACGTTCCTGCGTCCAGATTTCATACCAACCTCACGCGCCAGCCGTATACCGACGGTTTGCGGAGTCGTCACGCTGTCAACGAAAAACAGCCCCTTCTCCTTCAGAGTATCCAGAACACTCCGCATTTTATCGGCATGTTCGGTAAATTCGGACCCGGTGTGATTATTGGCTCCGACCGCACCGGGAAGATCGCGCATATAGCCGGCTACCCGCTCCCTCAGTTCACCATCCCCCATCGACACCAGCAGGCCGTTCGACTCCAGGCGCCTGCCCGGCCACTCCTTGGACTGCATCGGTATGTGTATCATCGTTTCGATGCCTGAGGATGCGGCAAAGGAAGCAACCTCACGATAACGCGGCAATCCAGGAATAACCGAAAACGTCAGCGGCACTCCGATCGCCGCCAGGGATCGCGCTTCAGACATGCTGCTGCCCATATCATCGATGACTATTGCCAGAAGCGCCGGCCCGTCAGCTGGCTGTTGACGGGGCTCTGCCTCTTCCAGCGGCGCAGTGGTTTCAGGATAGACACCGGGAGCCTTGTGTGCCGGTTTATCCACCCGGGGCGCAGGGACGGCGGTGGCATTAATGAATGGCGACACCGGGGCAGCGGTCTCCGTTGGCGTTAAAGCGCGGCTCTCCGGCTTGGGAACCGCTATCCTGGAGCTTGAGAAGAGCCAGAAACCGCCGGCCGCCATCAAGACCAGCGCCAGTATCACCAAAGTAGCGATACTGGAACCGGATTTCTTTTGGGTGAACCTGTTTTTGTTGGATTTTGCCACAATCAGCGGGGAGAGACAGTTTTTGCGGCCGGCGCTTTCTTTTCGACCTGTTGTTTCAGCAACCAGTGGGCAACCAGAATGTAGTCATCCAGATAATCCTGTTTTCCATCAGCATTCAGGTCGTAAATGAGGGCTTTGTTGCGGGCATCGGCTTTTGCAAGCAGTTTTTCCAAATCCTGATCGGACAGGCCCACAATTCCACCCGAAACCGGTGGGACCACGACCAGAGGGATTTCCGCGACTGCTTTTTGAATCTCTATCGCCATGCGCACATCCAACTTGCCTTTCTGGGGCAGCGCGTCCAGTTCCATCAACCTGTCGGACAAGCTCCTCAGTCCCTTCAGGTTGGCCCCTTTCAGCGAAAAACCGGGCACGGCCGAGCCGGCCGGGAGTGTGACCCTGACCGTGATCATTTTTTTCCCGTCCGACACGGCGATTGCAGGGGTCTGTTCAACACCGGCAGCCTTGTAACTGGCGACTTCAAACAGTTCCGAAAACCCTTTCAATGTACGGGTCCCCTTGTAAACCCGAAACCGCTCCGCAACGCTTTCAAGCGACTGCAGATTATCGGGAGAGGATTCCGACATTTTTTTAGGGACCGGTTTCCTTGCAGTATCCGCAGAGACAGAAGCAACGGCATCCTGTACTGATGCCCCTCCCGACTGCTCCTGCTGATGGAGCGGCTCTTGGGAAGATTCCTTTTTGCTGTCCGGACCCTGGGAGCTGTTATCCTGGACAGCCCCGGAAATCGGGTTTTGATAGGCGACAGCGCCGGTTGTCGCACCGGAAGTTGTGCCTGTAGTCGTGGCGGGCACACTTGGCAAACCGCCCATACTGCCTGAATTCCGGATGACCGAATTATCGGTATTGTTATTGTTATTGGTGTTGTTATCACTACTTCCACCTGCGACAGTCTCAACGGTAGTCCCGGCCAGCGGAGTGACTACTGACTCAACCGCTATCTGTGAGCCGGCATCAGAGATCAATTCGGATTTCAGACCGGGCAGTTTAGGTGACACGGTTCCGGTCTTGGAAAATGTGACCGTGGCAAGTAATCCAGCTCCTTCGAAAAAGACATCCTTGGCGGTTACAAGATAAATCACCCTTAACGTTCCGCGTGTTGCATCATTGTGCGGTATATGCATTGCGCCGAATTTGCTGGCAAACTGACCATTGGAAATCACCGGGTTACTCAACACCCCGGCATCATACGTAATAGTGAAATCCAGCGCCGAAGCCTTTGCAACATTGGCAACCGAGACCGAATACACTCCTTCAGCGGTCTGCGTAATGGTGATTTTCGCGGCCGCATTGGCTTCAACCGCACCGACCAGAGTGCAGAGCAGCAGAGCGACAACAAACATATTCAGCGATTTCATAATGATACCCCGCAATGACCCGGCTCTACTTGTCACTGCCCATCGATTTGATCAGTTCCCACCCCTTGAGCAGGTCGAGAGCACGCATAGCCTGATAATCGTTTTTCAAATTCTCCTCGAGACGCTGGGTGCGCTCGTCTTTTTTCTCTTCTTTTTTCTCATCCTTCTTTTCTTCTTTTTTCACATCACCAGTAGTTCCAGGCTTGACTTCCGTTTCGAAATGATTCTCCAGGTCTTTCTCGCGCAGATGCATGCCGTCTTTTTTGGCGGCGGACTCCTTGGGAAGTTCAACCCTTTCGACAACGATGTCCGGAGTAATGCCCTTGGCTTGGATAGAACGTCCCTTGGGAGTAAAATAGCGGGCGGTGGTCAGCCGCAATCCGGAATCGTCGGAAAGCGGAATGATGGTTTGAACCGAGCCCTTGCCAAAACTCTGGGTTCCCATGACGATGGCCCGTTTATGGTCCTGCAGCGCGCCGGCAACGATTTCGGAGGCGCTGGCGCTGCCGCCGTTGATCAGCACAACGATCGGATAGGCCGGCTCCTTGCCACCTTTTTTGGCGGTAAACTGCATCTTTGAATCTTTTTCACGCCCTTCGGTGTAGACGATCATCTGCCCGTCGGGAACGAAATGGTCGGCTACCCTGACGGCCTGGTCCAAAAGCCCACCCGGATCGTTGCGCATATCGAGAACCAGACCTTTCAGCTCGCCCTTGTTCTGCTCTTTCAATACTTTGAGCGCTTTTCCCAGGTCCTCGTCGGTCTTTTCCTGGAACTGGGCGATACGTACATAACCGTATCCACCATCCATCAGGGCCGAGCGGACACTTTTGACCTGGATGATGTCGCGCTCCAGAGGGAACTCTTTGGGCTTGTCAAAACCGTCACGCATGATCGTCAGGACGACTTTTGTACCCTTCAACCCGCGCATGCGCTTGACCGCATCGTTGATATTCAGATCCTTGGTGAACTTTTCGTCAATTTTCAGAATCTGGTCGCCCGACTTGATGCCGGCCTTGAACGCAGGCGTGTCCTCGATCGGGGAGATTACGGTAAGCACTCCGTCCTTGATTGATATTTCAATTCCCAGGCCGCCAAATGCGCCCTTGGTGTCGATCTTCATTTCCTTGTAGGTATCGGGAGGCATGAACGAACTGTGCGGATCAAGCGACGCCAGCATGCCGTTGATCGCGCCATAGATCAGTTTCTTAGTATCGACCTCTTCGACATAGCTCTTTTTGACAATCGCCATCACATCTGTAAAGAGTTCGATCGACTCGTAATCGCTGCCCTTGCCCTCAGCCGAACAGTGCCGTTGTGAACTGATGGCGATAAACGCCACCAGCACAGCCACTATCATTGCAAAACCGGCGATCACTTTAGTTTTTTTACTTCCAGGTGCTCTCATTTTACTTCCTCCGCGTATGTGTATGTTTCTAATCTATTGTCAGCGAACCCAGCCGGCCGGGTCAACCGGCTTGCCCTGATGGCGTATTTCAAAATAAAGAATCGGGCCTTTGGTTGAATCAACATCGCCGACGCTTGCGATCGTTTCGTTACGAGAAACGTTGGCGCCGACTTTTTTTGTAAGACGCGATGCATGGGCATAGAGACTGAAATACCCCCCGCCATGATCCACGATGATCATATTGCCAAAGCCCTTGAAATAATCGGCAAATATGACGCTGCCTTCGTATATGGCCTTGATGTCCGCGCCGGAACCGGCCGAAATGGACAACCCCTTGCTGAAGGTATACGAATTGAACTCCGGATGTTTGTGCTTGCCGAACGATTCAAGTATCGCGCCCCTGACCGGAAGTGACATGCGACCTTTCTGGGAAGAAAAACCCCGATCTGGAACTGGCGGCAATTCTGCCAGCGGTTTCAGTTTGCTGCCGGGCTTTTCGTGGCGGGATGACAATTTACGACGGCTCAACGCATCAAGCCGCTCCATCATCGACTGCAGACGCGAAGCGTTCGCCTGCAACTCCTTCAGCGAAGCCTCATAACTCTTGCGATCCTGTCGCACCTTAACCAGATAATCCGATTTTTTCCGTTTGTCCTGTTCGATTTCACGTTTTTTCTGCTCAATGCCGGTCATGATACGTTCTTTTTTCAACGCATCACGTTCAAGATCCGATTTCAGCTTTTTCAGCTCTTCAATTTTCTGATTGTACTCCACGAATATCCGTTTGTCATTATCAAGAATCGAACGCATATAGCGAATATTCTCGGCTATCTGCGGAAAAGATTCCGCCGAAAAAAACATGCGCAATGCGCCCAGCTCGCCGGCTTTGTACAGCGAGGTCAGCCGCCGTTCAATCTCGACGCGCTTCAGGCTTGCCTCGGCCGTAACCTTGCCGATATCCCCGCCAATGCGTCCGAGGCTGCTTTCCACGCCTCGCAGGTCATTGTTGAGACGCCCCAGGTCCGACTCTTTCTGGACCAGGTTGCGATTGATCTCCTGGAGCTCGGTCGATATCACCGCTTCAACCTTGCGGGTCTTGGTAATCAACTGCTTTTTGACCTTTATCTCACGCTTTACCCCGCTCAGTTCGTCCTTGGGGTTCTGGGCATAGCACAGGGACGCCGTGGAAACAATAAATATGAGTAGTAATGTCAGCTGATTCATCGGTCAGACATTGATAAAACGTTTCAACGAGGTCAGGCTGCCGATGAAACCGAGGAGAGCGCCGGCGAGAAATATTCCGCCGATGTATTCCAGCGGGAGGAAACCGAGACCGGAGGTCACCGGGTTGAAGGTCAGAAAGCTGCCAGCGTTATGCAAAAAGCCCTCATACAAACCGAACAGCAGTGCGATTGAGATTATGGAGCCGGCCATGCCCTGCATCAAACCCTCCAGCAGAAATGGGGCTTTTATAAAAAAGCTGGTGGCGCCGACCAGCGACATGACTTCAAGCTCGTCACGACGGGCATAGATGGTCAGCTTGATCGTATTGGAAACTATGAATATCACAGCAACGACCAGAAAGCCCCCCAGGAGACCGCCCAGCAGACGTGCGAAGTTGAGGAACGAATTGAAACGGCGCACCCATTCTTCGCCGTACTGAACTTCCGTGATGCCCGGAATGCGTTTCAAGGCGGATACAAAACTCTCGACGCCCAGGGTATCACGATTTGCACGCTTAAGAGATATTTCGAAAGAGGTCGGAAGCACTTCGGGTCTGACCCCTTCCAGAACGGTTTCCTGACCGCGCAGCCGGCTTTTGAAACGTTTCAGGGCCTCGTCCCTGGAAACATAGGCGACACTCCGGGCGCCTGGCAGCGCCAGTATCTTGCCGCGTAACGCGTTCTGCTCGGGAGAAGTCAACTCCTTATCAAAATAAACCGTTACCTGTACCCGCTCGCTCCAATTTTCAGCGGCGCTCTCCAGATTCACAAAAACCAGCAGGAAAAGCGACACAATCAACAGTGCCAGCGTGATTGTTCCTATGGTGACAACATTGACAAAAACATTCTGGCGAATGTTGGTAACAGCCCGCGTGACAAAATATCCGATCCTGCCGCCAAATCCGTCCCCGGCCAGCGTAGGACGTTTAAATGGCTTGATCGTCTCTGTTTTTTTCTTTTTCCATCTGTTCAACTATTTCCCCTTTATTCAGCATTACAATACGTTTGTGAGACTGCTCGATCAGGCGACGGTCATGGGTTGCAACGACAACTGTCGTGCCGCGCACGTTTGCCTCCCTGAAAATAGAGAGGATCTGATTCTTGTTGGCATCATCCAGATTGCCGGTCGGTTCATCCGCCAGAAGGATCTTGGGATCATTGACCAGCGCCCTGGCCAGGGCGACACGCTGCTGTTCACCGCCGGAAAGACGTTGCGTGATCAGGTTGAACTTTGATTCAATGCCCATCTGTTTGAGAATGTGCATCACCTTCTTGCCAATATCCGCCCGGCCCCACCCCAGCACTTCCAGAGTAATGGCAACGTTTTCAAAGACCGTGCGATTCTGCAGCAGTTTGAAATCCTGGAAAACTACACCGACCGAACGGCGCAGATAAGGAATCTGGGAAGCAGGCAGGCGGGAGACATTCTGGCCATCTATCAGCACTTGGCCGCGACTGGGCGAGAGAGCGCCGTACAAAAGCCTTAGCAGCGTGGTTTTGCCGGCGCCGGAGGGACCGGTCAGAAAGACGAACTCCCCTTTGCCGATCTTCAGATTGATGTTGTCGAGAGCAGAGGCATCCTGCTGATATGCCATTGATACGTTATGCAACTGAATCATACTGCTACCATTCTTTATAGGGTGTGTTGGTCGAGGGGCTGATCTTGTCCGAGCCGCTCTTGACATCATAGACCTTACCGATATCGGTTCCGCCGGTTGTGGAAGAGGACGATCCATCCGAGCCGGAAGGTGTAGTCTGTGGCGGTGGTTCAACCGTTTCCCAGGTGGTGTTGCTGTTGGTGAACGGGTCCTTGGGAATATCGCGCATGTACTGTTTCTGCTTCAGGTCGTCAATTGTATCTGGGTATTTGCCCTGATCTGCATAATACTGGTCCAGCGTGGTCCGGAAATTGTACAGGGTCTCCCGCAGCACCGCTTCCCGGGCCTTGATGATGCTCCATTGATAATTGGGCACGGCAATCGCTGCCAGAATACCGATGATCGAGACGACTATCATCAGTTCCACCAGCGTGAAGCCGCGCCGGGAGCGGCGCAAGAGGCACGTGCGTGCCGTGGCAGGATTTACCGCGTGATTGATCGCCGGTTTACCATTCATTATATTTAGTACCATCCATGGCGGTTCCATCCTGCGGTGCATAGACATCAAAAACATCCTCTCCGCCCCAATCTGTCGTTTCCGGTTTATCCTTGTAGGAGCGCAGCTCCCAGCCCCACTGTTTTTCGTCTTCGAAACTCTTCGGATCCAGCGGGTTTAGTATCTTCCGCCGCAGAAATTTTACCTTGCCGGTTTTTACATCCCCGAAATCATGACCGTCCACCAGTTCCTGAAGCGTTTCCGGATAACCGCTGCCGGTCTTCAACGGTCCATCAGGCATCTTGTCATAAGTCTTCTTATAGTCATCAATCGCAATGCGGATGATGCGAAGATTCCTGCGCAGTTCAATTTCCTTGGATCTTAGCGCAGTATTTCGGATCATCGGCATAACGCCGGCCGCAAGAATTCCGAGAATAGTTATCGCTACTACCAGTTCGAGCAGGGAAACCCCGATGCGGGTTCTCAACAGTTTCAAGAAAGTACCTTCATTTCATTCCGTCCAGCCGCAGGATATATGTGCCAACACTTCGATTACCAGGCTTCGTGATAAGCCCGGTAAATTTTTGCGTGATCATTTTTCGGATCGGCCACAAATTTCCAGTCACTGTATCTGGTGGTCTTAGCACCACCATCCTTGGGCTCTGCAGCCGCTTTCATGGGATCAGGATCCTTGAACTTGTCGCCGGTAACCACCATGTTTTCGAGAGCAGTGTCCTTGAAGTCGGTTCTGAGCGGAGTATCATTACTCTTGCTGGCAACTCCGATGATGCCGCCACCCGGGTTGGGTGTGACCGTTCCGTCAGCGGCCACTGTCCCCCTGATTACGGTCCACTCCTTGCCGGTGATGGGATCCTGGGTAACTTTGTATTCGGCACAGTCAGGGGCACATTTTGAGTTTTTGCCGTCCAGCTTGGTACTATAGCTATGGGGCAGATAGTGCAGCGCCTCCAGGGTATATGGGTTCTTGAGCAGATCCTTCAGCTCCATCAGAGGACGAGGCAGTCCCTGCCACTTTACGCCCAGAACCGAATATTTCGGATTGTACCAGTTTTCGATCGCTTCCTTGATCTGGCTGCCGCGAAAGATCAATTCCTTTTCGCGTTCGCGTTTCATTATCATCGACCAGGATTTGCCGGTTTGGGCCGACAGTATTCCGATGATCATAACCATGAAGATAGCCATTAAAAAGGTAAAGCCGTTTTGGTTCAGAACGGGCGTTTTCAGCTTTGTCATAACGGAACGGTAACTCATAAAGAAACTTACCGTACATCGACCGCCGTGCTGAATGGCAGGATATTCTGCGCCGCGCCATTTGCCGTACTGAACGCCACATTCCTGAAAGCAAAACTGGCCGGTCCCTGATTTTTGGCTCTGAACATGGCCGTCGCCATCACCCCTCCGCCCGAAACTCCACCACTGCCGGACACACGCAACAGGCTGACGGATACTGCACCGCCTGCCGCATCAGCCTTGCTGCTGAAGGTGGTTGGCTTGCCATCCTTTTTCAGAAACGGGCCTTCCGTCATCGAGACAAACTCAACGAAGATCGGATCATAGGTAAGCACCATAGTGGCATTGGCCAGATCGGTGACACCGGTCACCTTGATATCGACTCCGAACTGCTGGCCAATGGTTGACGAAGATGGCGCCGCAATCTGCAGCAGGGCACGCTGCGCCGGCGCCGGAGCGGCAGGTGCAGGAACGGTTGCCTGGGCAGGGGCGACGCCGGTTATCGGCACTGCCGGAGCAGCCGCAGGAACAGGCGTTTGGACTGGCGCCGGAACTGCGCCGTCAGCCGTCTTGGCAGCAGCCGGAGAAGCAGCCGGAGTCGCGGATTCTGTTTTTGCACCAGGAACAGCAGGAGCTGCGGCCGGAACGGTTGCCGGCGGAGCCGCAGCAGGCTTGGTTGCTGTTGCAGGTGTGGCTGGAGCAGTTTTGGCAGCCGGCACGGCAGTCTTTTTATCAGCCGCTTTGGGCTGGGTTTTTGGCTTGGATGCGTCTTCGAACACCGCTTCCAGATCAAATGAGGCCATCGGACGAACAAGCGAAGGATCGTCTTCCTTGCCGGAAACGAAAGAAGCCAGACCCGGAGCAGGCACTGACACGCCGCGAACCAGACGCGGAGTTATGGCAAGCAGAAGTTCGGTCTTGTCCTTGGATGTATTGGAGTTGGACAGCAGCGGACCGATCAGCGGAATGTCACCCAGCAGGAAGATTTTGGTCTTGTCGTTGTTGCTGGTGTTCTGGATCAGGCCGCCGATAATACTGGTCTCACCGTCCTTCAGCGTGAGAACAGTTTCAACATTACGGGTGCCGATCGTCACGACGGTTGTCAAACTGCTGGCATCGCCGATTTTCTCTTTTGTAAGTATCGAACTGACTTCAAGCGACAGCTTGATCGTTATTTCGTTATTAAGCTGGATGGTTGGTTCGGCATTGACCTTGACCCCCACATCCACATACTGCACGTTGACCTGTGACAGGGTACCGTTAAGCGTGGTGGTGGTAATCGGCACCCTGGTACCAACGTTGAACTTGGATTTTTCCTTGTTCTTTACCCTGATTTTGGGATTGGAGAGGACCTCACCCTTGGCCAGGGTCTTGCCCAGGTTATAGGTTGCATTGGGAACGGTAACAAACCCTCCGTAACCCTTCAGAGTGAACACTCGCAACAGGTTATCGATCGTTGCGCTCGTGTCGGTTGTAGTGGACGTGGATGACGATGTCGTCGTTGCCGAAGTGAGAGTCGTGGCCATCAGTTTCGAGTTGGTTGGTGAAAACGCTCCCAGCTGCACATTGTAGTTACTAAGCAGCAGACCGACATTCTGTGCGTTCTTGTCGCTCATCTCTATGACTTCCACGTCCAGAACGACTTCGGCCTCCGGCATGTCGTTGGCATCCAGAATCTTCTCGACTACCGCCACTATGTCAGCGCTGTCACGCACGACAATCGAGTTTGAATCCTCGTTTACATAGGCTTTTTTCACCTGAATCATTGTGCGGATCAGGTTGATCGCCTTCTTTGCATCCATGTAATTAAGATGGAACGTGCGCAGCACCATATCCTCGTACTGCTTGATCTTGTCAGGAGTTCTGGGATAGACGAGCACAGTGGTTTCGTTGAGAATCTTTTTGTCGAGCTTGTTCATATTGGTCAACAGGTCGAACGCCTGCTGAAATGAAGCGTTTTCAAGATATATCGACACCGGAGTATCCTTGACCCCTTCATCAAAGATAAAATTGATACCGGAAAGCTGGGTCAATATGTTAAACACGTCCTTCATTTTTGCGTCTTTGAATTTAAGAGTGATCGGCTTGGACGATTTCAGACTGAGTTCTTTTCCTTCAAGCTTGCTCTTTCGCATTCCGGTAACACGTAAAAGAGCTTCCTGATACTCGCTGTTTTTGGGAGACAACTCCAGGGCACGGCTGTAGAGGCGATAGGCGTCTTTAAGCTTGTTGGACTTTTCGAAATCACGCCCCTCGACAAATGCAACCTGAGCATCCTTTAGCAGCGTGACTGCATCGATCTTCTGTTTGAAGCGTCCCTGGCTGGGATCTATGCCATAGGCAGCCTGATATTCAGTTAATGCATCTATGTAATTCCCTTTTTCCGCAAAAGCGATGCCCTGTTTGAAACGCTGATCGGCCGCTTTTTCCCTGACCTTCAGAAAACGCAATCTGTATTCATTCATGGTCGGATCGTTGCGAAATGCCTCGGCATAGCTGTACATGGCCTCTTCGAATTTTCCTGCCGTTTCAAACTCTGCACCTTTGCTGAAGGCCTTGGTGCCGGCGGAACAGCCTGAAAGCAGCGAAATCGCGGCCAGAAGCAGAATGGATATGGTAAGGTTCAGGTAGCGCATTCGTAGCGTCTCCTTGACGTATTGTAAGTAATTGTTACTTGGCAGAACCAAGTGGCCTGTTCTCTATCAGCGGAATGACTATTTCATCGCCTGAATCGGCCACAAGCAGCGTCAGCGCCTGATCTGTGATCGACGAGGCCTCGTAGCGCCCGGCGATTTTATCACCTTTTTTTACCAGGATGATCTCTTTGTCCTTGGCCAGGAAGATTGTCCTTTGGGCATCTTTTTTTAGAAAACCCAGAAAAGTGAAGCGCGCCAGCGGCGCGGCTTCCGGCTTGGCAACAGCCGGTACCGCCGCCACGGCTGGTTGAATCGGCGGTGGCGGCAGGGCCGGTGGTTTGACCGCTACTGCCTTCTGTTTAAGCAGTTTCAGTTCATCGTCAAAAACCGGTTTGAAAATATTGCGACGATAGCCTTTGAAGCCTGTCCGTTCCTGTTCCAAAAGTCCGATTTTCAAAATGCGGCTGTTTACAGCTTCATCAGCTGCGGTTTTTGGCTTGACAACAATAGCTTTAGCCTGTTGAACAGTGGACTTTTTGGGCTCGGCAACGGTTTTGAGGCGTGGAATCGCGCTATAACTCCAGATGACAGCGCAAACAAATACAATCACCAGGACAAACAGTATCAGGCGTTGACGATTCATGCCCCCCCCTGAAGATAAACCGTTATGCGCAAATCCATCTCCACGTTTTCAACCAGGGGATCATTGTTTGAGAACGCAATATCATCAACAACAATCAACTCGGGATTTTTCTGGAGATCGGAGAGATAGCTCTTGATCGCGGCATACCCGCCGGAAACGGAGAAATTCAGTTGGTATGAGATCAGCCCTTCGTCCTTTATTACCAATGGCTTATAGCTGATTGACCTGGTGGAAACGCCACTACCGGCCGCACTTTCCAGAATATCGCTCAGCACACGCGCAAACTCTCGTTTAGCCGGAATTCTTGTCTTCAGTTTTTCCAGGTCGCTCACCCCCTGCCGGTACAATGCAGTCGAATCAGCCTGACCGACGGTTGCCGCTCTTCTCCTCAACTCGCTCCATCGGCTCTGTGCTGTGGCCAGAGCTGATGACTGATAGTAGTTTATCAGTACAATGAGCGCGGCATTTAGCAAAATCAGCACCAGAATAATTATAAGAGCAACTTTTTTCTGGCGTAATATTTCCATCACGATCTGGTTCATCAGTAGCGTACCTTGCACGAGATTCTGAATTGCACGCCTCGCCCCTTGTCGCCGGTTATCAGTTCCTGGTGAGACAGAAGCATGACATCGGTAAACACGCTGGATTCCTCGAGCTTTTCAAGGTACTGGCGCACAGCAGCAAAAGATCTGGCGCGACCATCCAGACTCAACTCATCCTTTTTCTTACCCGGAGCAATGGTAGCCAGTGAAATTCCTTCCGGTGTAACACTTTCAATCTGGTCAAGCAACTTGAGCCAGTCCTTCCCTTTCCGGTCAATAATGTCATTAAAAAAGCGAATATGGGCCTGCTGCTGAGCAAAATCCTTGTCGGAAACGTCACCAGGCTTGCTGTTGAATCGCCCTTCAAGCGTTTGAATCTCTGCATCGAGCTGTCGTTGTTCACCCAGATTCCAGGATGCCCTGGTAATATTCCATCCCGACAACACGACCAGAAGTGCAATCGAACCAAAACAGACCTGGTTAAGCAGACGTTTGTCAACGTAGTTCCTGGTAGCAAGGTTAATGCTGAAACGCATCAGAGGATCCTCATTGCCGCACCGATGGCAGCGGTATAAGCAAACAATGTCGCCTGGTCACCCGGAGCCGCGTTGCCGGGGATTACCACACCCTTTGTTTCCAGCGGTATGGCAGCGGTCCCGGTTGCCTCCTCCACCATTTCCCTGAAGTCTGCCATCACATCGGGAGCAGCCAGACAAAAAACCACGCGAGGCTGACGGTCCGGAAAACGATTTTTGCATACCATCAGGGAACTGTTTATTTCCATAAATACACGACTATCCGTGGCAATTGTGCCGAAAAGATCCTTTACACGTATGAACTCTGGAACTCCCTGAGTAAAAGCGATAATACCCAGCGTACTGCCATAGAATGAAACCATGATGCCGTCACCGTCAATTGACAGTTGCCGATCAAAGACCCTGCAGAGGTTGAATGAATTAAAATCTATCCGGGCCGGAATCAGTCCCGCTTCCGCAAGCAGCTCCTCATACTGGGAGACTACAGTTTTAGATATCAAGGCAACCAGCAGCGACATTTCACCATTCTCGCGAACAGCCAGTTTCTGATAATCCAGATGGGTATCGGCAAGATCAAAAGGTATGCTTTTTTTCAGTTTCCAGCGAATGAGGTCGAGTCCTTCCGCACGGCTCTTGAACCTGCCTTCAAGATCAATCAGAAGCATTCTTCCCACGGAATCAGGCAAGGAGACCGAGACTTTGCCAGTGCGAGCCAGAATCAGGTTGTGGGCTGACTTGACCCGTTCAACAAAAACTTCCGGTTCGAGTATGTTCTGTTCCTTCAGTGAGACCCGAACCGTATTTTCCGGGAATGTGGCACAGGCGAGCCGCTCGATACGGGGAGCAGCTTGAGTACCACCCACCATCGCACATGTCACGCCGTTGGGCCTGATTTCCATTCCTATCGAAGACTGGGAAAACAACATTAAAAATCCGTTCCCGTCACTCTACAAAAGTGACGCGATTAATCTCCTTGAGCGTTGTTATACCGGCAGCAAACTTTTCTTCCGCCGAATCCCTCAGGAACATCACGCCGGCATCGCGCGCGGCCTGTTTGAGCTGGGTTGCCGGCACCTTGGCAATGATCAGGTCGCGGATCTGGTCGTTCAACTCCAAAAGCTCGACAATAGCCACACGCCCGCGATAGCCGGTGCCATGGCACTCGTCGCACCCCTTTGACTCGTAGAGCGTTTTTCCGCGGAATTTCTCCGGATCAACCCCTCCTTCTATCAACTCCTCATCGGAGTACTGCACCGGTCGACGGCAGGCCACGCAGACCCTGCGGATCAGGCGCTGTGCCAAGACACAGTTGAGGCAGGAGACAAAGTTGTAGGGGTCTATACCCATATGGATAAAACGACCGATAACATCGAAAACGTTATTGGCATGCACGGTGGTAAACACCAGATGCCCGGTCAGCGCGGACTGAACCGCAATCTGCGCGGTCTCGGAATCGCGTATTTCGCCGACCATGATCTTGTCCGGGTCATGACGAAGAATCGAGCGCAGTCCCTTGGCAAAAGTCAGCCCCTTCTTTTCATTGACCGGTATCTGCAGCACGCCGCGCAGCATGTATTCGACCGGATCTTCAATGGTTATGATCTTGTCTTCTCCGGTATGAATTTCAGTCAGCGCGGCATACAGGGTAGTTGTTTTGCCTGATCCGGTCGGGCCGGTCACCAGAACCATACCGTACGGTTCACGGATCTTTTTGCGCAGACGCTTGATCTCTCTCTCGCTGACGCCCAGGTTCTCCAGCGTCAATCCTTTCAGGTCACTGGCGATACTCTCCTTGTCGAGTATTCGAATGACGGCATCCTCACCCAGGGAGCTGGGCATGATCGAAACGCGGAAATCAATCGATTTTTCTCCGAAACGAATTTTGAAACGACCGTCCTGTGGAACGCGCCGTTCGGATATGTCGAGCTCGCTCATGACCTTGAGCCTGGATATGATCGGCGACTGGAAGTGCTGGTCGATCGTTTCGTTGGCCTTATAGAGCACTCCGTCGATACGGTACTTGATGTCAACGCCATCGTGACCGGTTTCGATATGAATATCACTGGCCCTGCGGTTCAGCGCGTCAAGAATGGTGGTGTTGATCAACTTGATTATCGGGCTGGTGTCATCAGATATGGATTCGACCGACAAGACCTCTTCACCCCGGTCGGTCTCCTTGACCAGCTGCAGCATGAAGTCTTCCGAGACTTCCCGCAACACTCGTCGAGTTCCCTCACCGGCCTTGATTACTCCGGCTATCGAAGATTCCGAGGCGATCCGGATCTGAACCTGACGATCCAGCATCAGCTCCAGTTCGTCGAGCTTGACCACATCGGTAGGGTCGCTGACGGCAACTACGATGGCATGCGGTGTCAGCTCCAGCGGCACGAAGCGGTAGCGATAGATCGCATCCGGAGGCAGCGAATTGAGCAGTTCTTCATCCATTTTGAAGCTGCGCAGATCGATGTACTGCAGGTTAAATTGCTCGGACAGCGCCTGGGCAATATCCTCTTCCGATACGAAACCCTCGTGAACGGCAATTTCACCGAACCGCAGACGGGTAGTGCCCAACTTATCAACAATGACAGCCAGCTGTTCGGAAGTCAGACTGCCACGGTCAATCAGAATCTGCCCTATGTTTTTACGCCTGAAAGGCTGCATCGCCACCCTATCCCACCGTACCGGCAATCTTGAAAATCGGAAGGTACATAGCTAATATGATTACACCAATCACAACCCCCATGATAAGCATTATCGCGGGTTCAATCGCCGTGGTCAGCATGTGCAGCCGTTCTTCCAGCTCGTCTTCCAAATAGTCCGAAATATCGATCAGCATATCTTCCAGGGATCCGGTTGTTTCGCCGACGCCCAGCATTCGTAATGCCAGGGGAGGCATAATATTGATTTTCTCAAGCGCCGCGGAAAGCCGCCCCCCCTCCTCAACATAGCGGACGGCCTCAAACAGACGTTTTTCCATATAAACATTATTGAGGGTGCCGATCGACATCCTCAGAGACTCGATGATCGGGATGCCGCTCCCCAATACAGTTGCCAGGGTTCTGGCAAAGCTGGCCACGGAATACTTTGTAAACACATCACCGATAACCGGCATGGTCAGCTTGAAACGGTCAACGGCATAACGCCCTGCCTCGGTATTGATCCATTTTTTAAAAACCGCGATCAAACCGAAAACCACAACCAGACCAACGATGAAAAACCGCCTTAACAGGGAAGTGAAAGTGATCAACAGCTGTGTCAGGGCCGGAAGCTGTGATCCGGAATCGGTATAGACCTGGCTGAAAGTCGGAACTACATAAACCAGAAGCAGGGTTATGGCCATGGCCGCAAAGAACACCAGAATCGACGGGTAAAAAAGAGCAGCTATCACCTTCTTGCGGATGTCGCCCACTCGCTTCAGATATTGAATATATCGGCGAATGGTGCGTGGCAGGTCACCGGTACGTTCACCCGCCTTGATCGATGCCACATAGAGGTATGGAAAAGCACGGCCATGTTTTTCCATCGCGACCGACAGGGCGGCGCCACCCTTTACATCTTCACGCACCTGCTGCAAAACTTCGGAAAGCTTTCCGGAATCGTGCCTGTCCAAAATAGCGTCCAGCACCTGCATTATCGGAATGCCGGACTTGATCAGCACCAGCATCTCCTGATTGAACGTCAGCAGGGCTTTGTTATCAATCTTGCGGCGCTTGATGCCCTTGTCAAAAAGAAATTGAAAAGGCTTCTTTTTTACTTCAAAAACAAAAAAACCCTGATCCTCAAGGCTTTTCCGCAGTACAGAACTCTCCGCAGCCTCAAATTCCCTGTAGAGTATTTTACCGTCCGATGCTCCGAGTTTGCAGGTATATAGCGCCATAAGCCTGATTAAATACCATAGATACCAATATAATAAAATATAAAAACCACTGGCTTCACACCAGTGGCAACCTATTAACAGGATTGTTTCAAAATGTTCGCATGTATCATTCTATTTATCGTGACAGGAGACACAGAGCGAATCAAACGGCATTCGCAGATGGTAATATTTCTGTTTCTGGTCCTCTGGCCTGACATGCATCTCATGGCATGTTATTGCGCAGGTAATTTCACCTTTTTCATCCAGAGGCAGGTCGTCATGGTTCACAGCCGTTTTTTTGCCGATAGCGTGACCGAAACCGGAACCATGACATTTCAGGCAAACCTCAGTAGGCCCATCCTTCAACTTCCTTTTGGTGGAACCCAGAACAAACCAACCCCGCAATGTCTCCGCCGGATATGCATGACAGATCGTACAATCGCCATTGTCAGTATGCGGACTCGCCCCGAATTTTGCGCGGGCGGCCTTATCGCCGGCAACGCCGGTTCCACCCAGGATCATCAGACTTGAAAGCATTGCTCCAATAAATATCAAAGCGTACATATTAAATCGGAAACCTCTCAGTAGGTCTTGGGGTTGTGGTCAACACCATGACAGGAGAGCCAGCATTCACCATGAAAAGTATAAGTGCCCTTTTCAACGAACTTCAGTTTTCCGCTTGAACTCTCGGAAACATAGGCACGGTTGAATTTGATCAGATAACGGTTCTCCACGCTCCCGTGCGAAGAGTGGCAGGTATGGCAGGATGTGCCACCTCCCTTGAAGTTTCGCTCGCCGGCGATATGGCGCGAATGCTGAGGGAAGCTTTCATTGGCCAGGATACTGGAACGCTTGTGGCAACGATAACAGAGTTCATATGTGAAGCTGCTTTCAACCAGATTGTCACCGGTGGAGTAGTTATCCACTAGCAACCACTGATATTTCGATCCGTGCGGCCCTCGCGGCGCGTTCGGATCGTCACTTCCATGACAGTCCGCGCATTTGATTACCGAAATATCGCTCGGCGAACTTTTCCTTTCCTTGTAAGGACGCATCAGACTTATAACCGCCAGGTTTTTCCCTTCGCCCTCCACCGGGTGAAAAGACTGGTTGGAAGTCGAAAATTCAATCCGCTTGTTGGTTGCATTGAGCGGCAGGTTGGCGCTATCGGCATGGCACAGATAGCAGAGTTCGTATTCTTTGGTTATCTGAGCATAAAAATTGCCCATTTTCTTACCCTTGATCCCACTGAAGGGGGTTTCCGAAGATACCTGGTGCGGGTTGTGGCAATCGACGCAATCCGCATGCCTGGGAGCTGAAGGATTAACCTCGGGCAAGGTCTCTTTTGAGTCGTGAATACCTGGCTTGTCAAACACGGGATGCCGGTAGTTTTTACCAAAATCCTTGGAGATGTCCGCAACCGGCTGCCTGTCCTTCATCCAGCCGGCAGAATCCTGGGTCAGCTTCCCGTGACAGAGCAGACAACGGTTGGCCCCTCCGCCATACTTGAATTCCATGCCCACATGGCAACTGCCGCAGCCATAGGGAAGGTAGTTCCTGTCAAGATGGGGAGGCGCGTTGGTCGCGGAATCGGCAACCACGGCCCAAAAAAGAAGAATCAAACAGAGATGGACTGACAAAATTCGTGTAACCATTGATGATACCTTCCAGGTATTGTTTATGGATATGGCCATGGAGGATTTGAGCCACCGACATTGTATGGCGCAAGCAGGTTCAAATGGCAACTGGTGCAGACCGCATCGTGACCAGTGACCGCACTCGCCCCGCTGTACACCCAGAAAGGAGTAATTTTACGTGTAAATGCGGGGGGATACGTCACGGAGTCATTTCCCATGTTCTGGTGAGGGTCATGACAGGTTGTACATTGCATCCATCCACGGCTGTCACGCTTGCTATCCTGCAGTTTGACTTTGGTAGCCATTTCCGGATTGGGAACCTGGGCGGGAAGCTTGAACACACCGGGATTCAATCCGATCATAGTTCCCAGTTGAGTTTTATAATCAAAAGAGGTCGCATATACGAAGGAGACCGGGTGGTGCCCGACTTTCATCTTGTTGGTGGAGGGATGGAATGAAGCGACACCGGTTATATTATTATTGCCGCTCAACATCTGTATTTGTCCCATCTGTCCGCTGCGGAGGACATCTCCCAGTCCGGTGACGCCATCATGGCAGGACAGGCAGAGACGTGAAGAACCGTTCGGCTGCCCCAGGGAATCACCGGTTACGGAATATTGTGACGCGGCCAGGTTCTTGATCTGCAGAGTACTTGATGTGTAACGGGCAAATATCTGGGAGGTGTCTCTACGGTTCCACAACGGCCCCTGCGGCTGCGAATTGTGCGGAGTGTGGCAGAATATGCAGATCTGCTGTCCGCCGGGGTTGTTTACTGGATCATCGATAGCACGATAGGTTATGCCGGCAGCAGTATTCTGTGCCGACAGGTTATGCCTGTTACCCATCGCGGAAACCATGGGGCCTTTGGCACAGACTTCCCATGCCAATATAAATACAAAAAAAACGGCACAAAACAAAGGAAACCATTTGTGGTTCATTTGATTCTATCCTCTTTCAGGTACTGATATATCTGTATCCTGTGATTGAACGTGTCTGAAACGTAAATCCTGTCATTCTTATCAATAAAAATGGTGCTCGGAAGCATCAATTCACCCGGCAAGGCACCTTCCTGGCCGACGTAGAGCAGCAATTGACCTTTCTGATTGAATATCTGGAAGTTGCCCAGGATCGCGTCCATCACGTATATGTTCAGATCACTATCAACGGCGACCCCCTTGGGTCGCGCAAATGACCCGGGACTGTCGCCGATCTGGCCGATACTGCGAAGATACCGTCCGGATGAATCAAACATTCTGAGAGTGAAGTTCATTGTATCGGTGACATAGATATTGTCATTTTTGTCAACGGACACATAAACCGGCATCCGCAGTTCACCGCTGAAATCAGAACCGGGAAGTTCCTGCTGCAATGAGTCGTCGGCGCCAAAGACGAATATTTTACGTGCCTGCAAATCGGAAACAATTTTCTTACCGGTGGATGTTATCGCAATGCCGGCAGGACTCTTGAGTTTCCCCTTGCCATCAAACTCCGCTATGAAAGAACCGTCCACACGTAACTTGAAAACCATTCCAAGCTGGGAATCGGTCACATACAGATGGCCTTTGCCGTCAAGAGCGACACCAACCGGCCGCACAAGTTTTTTGTCACCGGCTTTAAATATATAGCCGACTTCCTTGTCGGCCAGATTGTAGACATGCACCACGCCTGCTGATGGATCAGCAATATAGATCAGGCCGTCTCCATCCGCGGCAATGCACTGCGGAGTGAAAAACTCCAGATAATCTTCCCTGGTTCCGACAATAAATTCCAACATCTTGCCGATGGAACCGGACGGGGCCTCGACCACATCCTTAGCTCCACGGATAACTTTAAGCAGCCTGATGCGGGCCTTCTCTGGCTGTTGCGGCCACACCATATCCAAACGGCTGTCATGCCAGGCGGCATCCTCCATTTTTACGGATGCGCACCCGCTGACGGAAACAGCAATCAGCAAGGCAAGCATGGCTATCTGCAGCTTGCGAAACGCTGATGATTTTTCTTTCACAAAATCACTCATGCATTGAGCATTCCAACTACCCACACGACAAACGAAACAACCGCTGTGCCTCCCCAGCGAACACCGGCAGAGGAATTAAAAACGTCTCTTTCAGGAAAGGCTCTGAACATCAGCATGATACTGGAAGCGATCCAACCAGCAAGTCCAACCAACAGAACAATCGACCAGATATCGTGTGACATAATCGATTTACTTCCTCCACAGTGATGAAAATATAGTTTGCAAACGCAGCTTCCAGACCATTATCACAGCTTCTCTGACGATTCGGCGGGACATTTTTGAACTCCCTGCATGTCGGTCGATGAAGATTATCGGGATTTCCGTAATGCGTAATCCCTTTTCCATACAGCGGTAGTTCATTTCGATTTGAAACGAATAGCCGTCTGATCTGACACTATCCAGATCAATGGTTTCGAGCGAGGATCTGCGGAAACATTTGAAGCCGCTGGTACAATCCCTTAGCTGCAAACCGGTAACCCAACGGGTATAAACACTAGCGAAATAACTTAGAATCAACCTTCTGATCGGCCAGTTAACGACACTCACACCATTTAGATAGCGCGAACCGATCACCAGGTCGCTGGTCTGCATGGCGTTGAGAAACTCGGGAAGTACACCGGGATCATGCGAAAAGTCCGCGTCCATCTCAATGATATAATCAGCACCCATTGAAAGCGCCGCCTTGAAACCTTCACGATATGCAGAGCCCAAGCCAAGTTTTCCGGCCCGATGCAAGACATGGATGCGTTCGTTGCCGGACACCAGCTCATCTATGATTTTGCCGGTGCCGTCAGGCGAGTTATCGTCGACAAAAAGTATCTGGATATCCGCATGCTGATCAAGGACAGAGGACGACAGCCGGACTACATTATCTTTTTCATTGTAAGTTGGAATTACTACAAGCGCTTTCAACGGTTACTTATCTCCGGGATATATGATTTTGGCCTTTTTGTGCAATCCATCCATCCATTCATCCTGCAGTTGTTTTTTCTGCGTTGCAACCATATCCTTCCTGATTTTATCCTGAACCTCATCAAACGGAATCTGGCGGGCAGGACGTTTATCCGTCAACCTGATAATGTGGAAGCCATACAGGGATTCAACAACCGGGCTGGTTTCGCCGACTTTCAGTTTGGTGAGTGCATTGTTAAATTCAGGAATGGTCTGGCCGGCATGAAAATATCCCAGATCACCGCCTTTGATTTTTGAATCGTCGTCCGACTCGTTGACTGCAATTTCCTCAAACTTCTCTCCGTCCTTGAGCCTTTTCAGAATAGCATCCGCGCTGGCGCGCAAAGACAGGCGCTTTTCCTTGCCGGACGATGGGTCCACTTTTATCAGAATATGGCTGGCCCTAAACTCTTCCGGTTTATTGTATTTGGAAATGTTCGAATCGTAGTAGCTCTTTAGCTTCTCGGGAGTCACCGAAACCTTGCCGTCAACTTCCAAGGCATGGATTTTCTCCGCCAGCAGCCTGCGCTCCATGATTCGCAAAAAGGTCTTGTCCGTGAAACCCGCTCCTTTATACGCCGCCTCCAGATCCTCTTTTGATTTGAATTTCTTTACCAGCTTACCCATCTCCCCATCAATAACCTCCTGAGGGATATTGAGCCCCTTGCTACGGGCATCCTGAGCCATCAGTTCGTAATCAACCAGGACTTTCATCGCATCAGAACGAATCTTCATCCTCTTTTCTTCCGATATTTTTCCGTGGAAAGCCTGACTCATCGGCATGATTGTATTGATTTCCTGATTAAGGTCAGCCTCGGACAAGTCAACCCCGTTGACTACAGCAACCACTCTGCTTACGCTTTCGGCCCTTACCGTCAAAGGAACACAAACCGCAATCAGCAAAAGCACTACAAACAGGTTGACGCTCTTGAACATATTTTCTCCAATCTTTAGATAGTTAAGCGTTTAATAGTACGAGAGTTGGACTACAAAAGTCAAGATTAACAGAATCGGGCCGATTTCATTCGGCTGATCCGGAATCAATACTGATAACTACGATTGCGAACGGCGTTTATCAGCTGTAATGAGCCGCACCTGCCGTTCGTGGGAAAAATAATAGTGGGCCCAGTTCATCATCACGACCAGTCGGTTGCGGAATCCTATCAGATAAAACAGGTGCAAAACCAGCCAGACCAGCCAGGCAGGATAACCCCTGAATTTTAAGCCATTCGTGATTGCCACGGCAGAACTTCTGCCAATTGTGGCCATGGCGCCCTTGTCAAGATAACGAAAAGGAGGGATTCGCCCGCCGGATTCGCGCGACATTATCGCACGTGCTGCATAGCGACCCTGCTGGCTGGCCACCGGCGCCATCATGGGCAATGGAGAGCCGTCCTGAACAAAGCTGGCCATGTCCCCGATCACAAAGACCTCGGGATATCCCTTCAGGCTCAGGTCAGTCTGCACCACAACCCGGCCGGAGCCGGCCAGCTCCACGCCCGGAAGTCCGGACGCCAAAGCGGCAGCGGCCACACCGGCGGACCAGAACAGTGTATGACAGTTGATTATAGTGCCATCGTGCAACGCAACCGTTTCAGCAGTAGCATCCACGACTCTGGTATTCAGCAGCACTTCAACGCCCATTCCACGGAGCTTATTGCAGGCGTACTCACTGAGATCAGACGGCATGGCTGTCAGCAGTGTGTCAGCCGCTTCAACCAGCATGGTTCTCGTTTCATCCGGGGAGATATTAGGGTGGTCCTTGGAAAGAACGTACAGGATCAACTCCCGCAACGCCCCTGAGAACTCCACCCCGGTCGGACCACCGCCAACTACGACGAATGTCAGCAGTGCGGATCGACGCTTTGGATCAGTTTCCTGCGAGGCTTTTTCAAACATCAGCAGAATCTGGTTCCTCAGATCTTCGGCCTGGTCCAGACGTTTGAGATCGAAGGAGTGACGTTCAACACTATGCATGCCGAAAAAATTGGTGCGACTGCCGGCAGCAACTATCAGGTAATCGTAGGCAATTTTGCCGGAGCTGGTCAGAACACACCTGTTTTCCAGATCTACCGAGCCGATTTCGGCAAGCAGGAACTCGGCATCCTTCCATTTGCGTGAGATGGCGCGCAACGGATATGCTATCGCTTCCTGCTCCAGGCCTGCCGTGGCAACCTGGTACAGGAGCGGCTGAAAAAGATGGAAATTGTGGCGATCGACCATGCAAAGCTCAAAACCTTTTCCGCATAGCGCCTTTGCCGCGCTCAATCCGCCAAACCCCATACCGATAACAACGACACGTTTTCCAGGCATAACGTACCCCTCACTCCCGCCATCCTGAAGACACAAACTTGCTTTTGACACGTATATACCTTATAAACCGAAACAAGCTGCGGGGCAAACTCCAAATGTTTCACATTTTCTAAAGCATCCCCGCACATCCGGAATGTTCTGGTATGCTTGCCATATTCCACAACCATGGAGTAAACCATGCGACGAAGATGCACCCTCCACATCACTCTCGCCCTGATCGGAACGCTGGCAGTCACCGGCTGCAGCAAGAAAGAGGAACGGCACGTCTACACGAACAAACAGGACTGCCTCGATGACTGGAACAGCGACCCGCAAAAATGCGAGGAAGTCGGCAAGGATAGTCAGCATTACCGTTCCAACGCGCACTATTTTTACGGCCCCTGGTTTCGCTCCGGCACCGTATTCAACGGCGGGCAGGGTTCACGGGCCATCCGCAACATGAGCGTCTCGCGAGGCGGATTCGGGAGTCTGGGTTCGTTCCATTCCTCGGGAGGCTAGCCATGCAGCGCAATGTCACGCCACCACGCTTTGAGTGGCAGCAAAAAGTGGAATCATGCGGCATGAGCTACCACACCATCGACGGCGAGGTCTATTGGGATGAAACAGCCCATTATTCTTTCACGGCTTCGGAAATCGATGAACTGGAAGCTGCTACCGCGGAACTGCAGGAGATTTGTATCGAGGCGGTCGGGCACGTCATCTCCGAAAAACTTTACGATAAACTGCAGATTCCGCCGCTGGCGATTCCGCTGATAGAACGTTCCTGGGAGAACGATGAGCCCTCGATTCTGGGAAGGTTTGATCTGGTTTACGACGGACATTCCCCTCCCAGGATGCTTGAGTATAACGCCGACACCCCCACCGCGCTGCTGGAGGCCAGCGTTACACAATGGTTCTGGCTGAAGGATCGTTTTCCCGAAGCGGATCAGTTCAACTCTATTCACGAAAAACTGATTGAAAGTTGGAATGGACTGAAAAGCGCCATCAACGGAACGCTATATTTCAGCTGCGTCAAGGATGCCGCAGAGGACCTTGGAAACCTGGAATACCTGCGTGACACTGCCCATCAGTCAGGTTTGGCGACCGAGCAGTTTTTTATCGAAGACATCGGTTTCGACTCGCTTGGTTCCAGATATGTGGACAGCAATGACAATGTCATCAATTCAATGTTCAAACTTTATCCGTGGGAATGGCTCGTCAGCGAGTTTTTCGGACGTTATCTGGAGCAGAGCGGAATAATCCTGATAGAACCGGCCTGGAAAATGATCCTCAGTAACAAGGCTATCCTTCCGGTTCTGTGGGAACTGAACCCTCGCCACCCCAACCTTCTGGAAGCAAGCTTCGACCCGCAGCATTTCCGCGACAACTTCGTGTCCAAGCCTTTTCTGTCGCGGGAGGGGAGCAACATCAATGTTCACCGCAATGGTCTGGTCACGGAATATGACGGGAGCTATACCGGCAATGGCACAGTCTATCAGGAATTGGCCGAGATGCCCTGTTTTGAAGGAAACTATCCGGTGATCGGGTCATGGGTAATAGGTGGCGAGCCAGCCGGTATCGGCATTCGCGAAGATTTATCGCGAGTTACCACCAATACCAGCCGCTTTGTACCGCACCTGTTTCAATAGTTATCAATAAATTTCAGATCGAGGAGGATTTTCCGATGCAAGGCAAACTGCTTGATTCACTGTCGGGGCTGCTTGGCTTCTGCAGCTATTTTGGCGCGTCACTTGGTTTTGTGGCTGTTTTCTGCATTATCTATTGCGCAATGACACCCTATAACGAATTGAAGCTGATTCGCGAAGGTAAGACCTCGGCGGCCATAAGCTTCGGAGGCGCACTGACCGGATTCATCCTGCCGCTTTACAGTGCCATCACCCACAGTGTCGGCTTCATCGACATGCTGATCTGGGCCGTGATCGCGATGCTGGTGCAGTTTGCGGTATTCGGCACTGTCCGGCTTGTTTTCAGGGATCTGGTGCGGGAGATCGAGAACAATCATATCGCCGCCGCGACTCTGCTGGCATTCTGCTCGATTTCAATCGGAATCCTCAATGCGGCCTGCATGACATATTGATTTTGACTTAATAGTCCAGAAATTGAAAACCCCGGGGATTCCCCCGGGGTTTTCCTGTTTTTGGCAGAAAACAGTGCCGATTGGCTATGGTAAATGTCCACCTCGATGCTTCAGACCCGACGGCGGCGGATGACCGGCGGATCACGCGGACAGGCTATCTTGTAACGGTAGCCTCTCTCGGGATGCGAACCTGTGCCTGCTCATATCCGGCAAAAACCTTGGCGCCCAGCATGAATTCGGCCCAGAACTCTTTCCATTGCGAGGGTTCTTCCTGACCTTCCGTTGCCGGCTTGAGCTCGGCCAGGAAGATCGTCAATGCGGCGCCGGCAGCCAGCAGCGCGCCGGAGAGCATGAATGATTTTGACATGCCACCCGGTTGGGCGTTCAACATTTCGGAAACCTTGCCCATTACGAAACCACCCACACCCCAGGCACTGAACAGGATGCCATAGTTCATGCCGTAGTTCTTGACTCCCCAGTAATCCTTGGAGAATGACGGGAACAGGGCCAGGTTGGAACCGTAGTTGAAACCGATAAACGTAGCCAGAACAACCAGCAATACGGCATTATTCGTAGAGATCACCGGCATAGCGGCAAACATCAACACGGCCTGGAAGGAAAGCATGATAAACAGGGTTGCGCGGCGGCCGATCTTGTCCGACAACACCCCGGCAACAACACGGCCAGCTGCGTTACCGACCGCCATAATAGCCACGGCCACAAATGCCATCGGGCCCATACTCTTTTTGGCCAGACCGGCCACGCTGCCGATTACCATCAGGCCTGCGCCGGCGCCGATGAAATAGGTCAGCCAGAGCACATAGAACTTGTAGGAGCGCAGCATCTCGCTGGCAGCCGCATTGATTTTTGGTTTGGCGGCATTCAGCGCGGCCACCGGACCGGGGTTGGCAGGTTCTGGCGGTGCATAACCAGCCGGAGGATTAACAACAAAGAAGGACAGACCGCAAACCACAACCGCAAAACCAGCGGCAAGAATCAGCATCGACGACTGGATCCCGAATTTGCCCAGAAGCCAGGATGAAAGCGGTGCAATGTAAACCGGAGCCAGACCGAATCCACCCACAACGATTCCGGCAATCAGGCCGGTCTTGGATGGTGAGAACCACTTCAGGGCCGGAGGGGTCGCCGCCGAATATCCGAAACCGAAACCGGCTCCACCCAATATGCCGAAACCAACCACCCAGGCTATATAGCTTGACGAGAAACCCAGCAGGCTGAATCCTGCCCCTACCAGCACACCACCGATCAACGCGGTTTTGGCCGGACCGATCTTGTCCTGGCATTTACCTGCCAGGATCATTGCGAATGCAAAAGTCAGACAGCAAACTGCATAGGGATCGTTGATTGAAGCTATATCCCACTGGAAAGCGCCCGGACCACCTTTTTCGATTGAGGCCTTGATGGCCCCTTTGAATATACTCCAGGCGTAAAGTACTCCCAAAGCCAGGTTGATGCCGGTGCCGGCTATGACTACCTGCCAACCTCTGTTCTTGATATCGGACATGTCTATTTCCCCCCTGGCTTATTGTTGCTTGGCAACCGCTTTTTTAAGCGGGCCGTTCATACGGATGGCGGTAGCAAACTCCATCCAGAAAACTAGATAGATTGAAATCATCAGCGACAAACCTATATTCTGATTCTCGGCTCCCAAAGCCTTGGCCAGAATCGGAGAAGCAAAGCCGGCGCCAAGAGTCCCGGTCACGCGCTCCAGCATGTAGAATACCGGCAGGGTCAACAGGGTTCCGACTACCATGATGGCAATTCCTGTCGGACGCTTGATCCAGTATTTCGGAGAGAAGCCGTACATGCGCATGAAGATCACAACCCAGATAATCCAGACCGAATAGTCAACCGCGGCATCCGGCAGAGCAAGCTTGTTCTTTACAAGTACAACTTCCAACACCGTGACAACCCCCAGCAGACAGAACATCCAGTTGAATTTCTCGTTGGCTTGAGAATGCCATTGACGACTGTCGGGCGCCTGAACTTCATTGAAGGAATGGTTGTGAGTACCGAGGGCGGAAAAGAGAATCGCAAACCAGATCCCGGCATTGTGGAAAAGCAACGAGGCGTGGTTTCCGGCCAGGTTGGCGATACGGGACATCGGATCGCGGGCGAAATCGCCGGCAATGCGCATCAGGAAAAGATTGGCTACAACTGAACAACCGATGATTACTGCGATGGTAAATATCTTGCGAGGCAGCAGATAGGGATCGACCTTGTCGGGAAATCCGATGATAAAGGCAAACCAGATCAGATACATGATCAGCGGAATGCCGAAACAGATACCATAGACCGATTTACCGGCAAAATCGCCGCTCTGGGCGTAAATGACAACATCGTTTTTGGGATCGGCGTCGGTGTTAAGCGCCTTTGCCTCATCCTTGGGCATTTTCTTTACGTGCGGCAGCAGGCCCATCGCATACCAACCATGATCGCCCTGGGTTGTGTCCACTGTCCAGTATTGATCACCCATCATCTCGTCGAGACCGGCAAAAATCTGCATGCTGAAAGCTGCACATACTACGCAGACAACCAGCAGAAGAATTGCATTGGAAATTTTCATTGGCATTTTCGTATCCCCCTATTCCTTGTGAGTCGTCCAGAACATTGATACCGCGTTAGCGGCAAACAGGCCATAGAGCCACATCGTGTTCCAGGCCGGGCCGGACCAGTGGCTGCCGCGACCGCCACCGACAACTCCAGAGGCGACTACGATTCCAATCAGGGCCGTGAAGGCCACCATTGCCACAGCCCTCAAGATGGCGCTGTTCCGCCAGGTGTGACGCTCAAGGTATTCAAGTCTTGCCTGCAGTTCAAGCTCTCTTTCGCTCATCGTTTTTCTCCTTTGCGAGTAGAATTACTATAAACAACGTGGTTACCGTAAGTGCCAGGACAGCGTGAAACTGATTGAAATTGAGTGTCAGGTTGTAGAGCATTGTCTTCTCCTTTCTTAGATGTTATGTATGAATCAGCCTGTTACAAGATGGTCAAGTTCACCGGGGAAGCGGTCGGCCAGCTCCATGTACTTGATGCATTCCATGTGGCGTCCGCTGCAGTATCTGATTATCATGTTCACATCGTGCGGCGAAATGTAACCGCAACCGACATCACAGTAATCATCGTTTTTGCCGTAAAATGGACAGATGCTGGAAGTTCCCATATTCTCCTCATATAACCATTCTGACATTGTATACAGCACGGTGTGTGCCAACAGGAACCACAAGCAATAACACCCAAACATTTCAGTATGTTACATGCTTTGTGCTTTAAAATACCGGATCAACGTTTTGCAATCATGCAAATATGAATGCCATGCCCACTTAAAGACCGGCTGATCTGAAGCACAGGATTAGCGCATGCAAATAATAATATTTTCTGTGTTAACGGCCTGTTAGAGATTGATGCAGATGTTTTGCACAATTGCAAACCGGTTTTTTTTGCACATTTGCAAGAATGCAAACCTAATTGGAGGACGTTTGGAAGAAGATCGAATCAAATGGAATCTGCGCTATCAGTCGGAAGGTTTCTACCTGGGAGAGCACACGTCCCCTTTCCTTGCTCGCGAGATCGAAAGGATCAAGCTCCTCGCCCCGGGCGGGACTGCGCTGGATATTGCCTGTGGCGAGGGCAGGAACAGCATCTTCCTGGCACACCACGGGTTCAGGGTGACAGGATTGGACATTTCGGATGTCGGCCTGGCAAAGGCGTCCGCCAGGGCTGGAATGGAGGGCGTTGAAGTTGATTTCAGGGTGGTAGACCTGGAACATTACGAGATCAATGCAAGCTATGACCTGATCCTGAATTTCAATTTTCTTTTGAGGGAATTGATACCGATAGAGCTGAAGGCGCTCAATCCGGGGGGACTGCTTCTGTTCGATACGATTATGGAGTCGCCGCAACTGCTGGCGACTCACAAACATTCATACCTGCTTCGCCGCGGAGAACTGGTCCGGCTGTTTGAAGCTCAAGCCGGCGAAATACTCTTTTCGGAAGAAAGCGACAGCGGAGAAATGCCGACGGCACGGATTTTATTCCAAAAGAGCCTGGAAACGGCATGAAAAGCATCGGAACTATTACACAAAAAAAACGCCGGAGGTAAGCACCTCCGGCGTCAGACAATCCATATTCAGCCTAGCCGTCAGGCGTTCTCGCACTCCTCTTCCAACAGCAGCTCCTTGATCGCCATGTCCCGCATCTTGAACTTCTGGATCTTGCCGGAAGCGGTCATGGGAAAAGTATCGACGAACTTGACGTATTTGGGGATCTTGTAGTTGGCGATCTTGCCACGGCAGAACTCCCTGACCTCGTCTTCACCCATCTCCAGCCCCTTTTTGAGAATGATCGAGGCCATGACCTGTTCGCCGTACTTCCTGTCCGGCACGCCATAAATCTGGACATCGGATATTTTGGGATGGGTGTAGAGGAACTCCTCTATTTCCTTGGGATAGATGTTCTCACCGCCACGAATGATCATCTGCTTGATGCGGCCGGTGATCTTGCAATAGCCGTTCTCGTCCATGATCGCCAGATCCCCGGTATGCAACCAACCGTCCGGGTCTATCACCTTGGAGGTTTCCTCCGGCATCTTGTAATAACCCTTCATCACCATATAGCCGCGGGCGCACAACTCGCCCTGCTTGCCCGGCGGAAGGGTTGCGCCGCTCTCGATGTCGATGATCTTCACTTCGGCGCCCGGAAGCGCGCGGCCAACCGTGGCCACCCGCAGTTCAATCGAATCCTCGGTGCGGGTCTGGGTGATGCCGGGAGAAGATTCGGTCTGACCGTAGACACTGGTAATTTCGGTAATGTGCATATCCCTGACAACCCGTTTCATGACTTCGATCGGACAGACGGAGCCGGCCATGATCCCGGTTCTCAGGCTGGTAAGGTCGAATTTGTCAAAGTCCGGGTGCTCCAGTTCGGCGATGAACATGGTCGGGACACCGTGGACAGCGGTACAGCGCTCCTTTTCGATCGCCTGCAGCACCTTGAGCGGGTCGAATATTTCCACCGGAACCATTGCGGTAGCATGGCTTACGGAGGCCATCACCGCCAGCACGCTGCCGAAACAGTGGAAAAACGGCACCGGAATGCAGAGTCGGTCCTTTTCGGTGAACTTCATGCATTCGCCAATCTGGAAACCGTTGTTGATCAGGTTGTAATGGGTCAGCATGACCCCCTTGGGAAAACCGGTCGTTCCGGAAGTGTACTGCATGTTGATGGTTTCATGACAATCCAGCCCAGCCTCGATTGCATTCAGCTCCGCATCGGGAACATCCCTGCCCATTTCGACAATCTCGGTGAAATTGAGCATTCCTGACGGTGTACCGTCACCGATGAACACGACCCGTTTCAGAAAAGGCAATTTTGGACACGACAACGGGCCCGACTTCGAATCGGCCAGTTCCGGAACCACCGTATTAAGGGTGGCAACATAGTCGGTGTCTTTGAATGATTTGACCATGAAAAGAGTTGTGGAATCGGACTGGTCGAGGATGTATTCAAGTTCGGCGGATTTGTAACTGGTATTTACGGTGACCAGAATCGCTCCGATTTTCGCGGAGGCAAACTGCAGGATCACCCATTCGGGGACGTTGTAGGCCCAGATGGAAATGTTGTCGCCCTTTTTAATTCCGAGCCGCATAAGCCCCTTGGCAACAATACGGCAAATCTCGTTAAATTCCCTGTAGGTATAACGCAGGCCGCGCTCGTTGTACACCAACGCTTCGTTGTCGGGATAGCGCCGGGCCATGTCATCCAGAAGCGCACCTATCGTCAACTCGATCTGTTTCGACATTACTTCCTCCTATCTAAATGGAATCATATGAAAATAAAACCAAATTTATGCTAACCAATTGATTTTAAGCATTTTCAGTAACACAGACCTACAAAGTCAGTCAAGAGCCATCGCAACCGTATCTATCACCGTTATCGGAATGGGATGGATCCTGCTGCAGAGTAAAGAAAAAAGTGGCGCCACGATCCGTTTCGGCCTCGGCCCAGATACGTCCGCCATGCCGGCTTACTATGCGCTGTACCGTGGCCAGCCCTATTCCGGTTCCGCTGAACTGGGACGAGTCGTGGAGTCGGCTGAACACACTAAAAAGCTTGTCCGCATGCTTCATATCAAAACCAGCCCCGTTGTCCCGAACAAAGTATATCGGCACGGAATCGGTCTGGCATGTTCCAAACTCAATCAGCGCATCGGCGTTACGGGAACTGTATTTCCAGGCATTGCCGATCAGGTTGGTCATCAGGATCTTCAAAAGACAAGCATCACCACCGGCTATGACATCTTTAGCAATAGTGGTTTGCACCATCCTGTCCGGTTCGCTCAGGCGCAGCTCCTGCACAACCGATTCGGCAATATCACTCAGGTTTACACTGTCGGGCGTGTACTCGGCGCGAGACAACTTTGCCAGGAGCAGCAGGGAATCGATCATATCGCCCAGCCACAATCCGGCATCATTAATGCGGGAAATATATGTTCTGGCCTGGGAATCGATACCCGACTCATCATCCAGCAAAAGCTGGCAATAACCCGAAATGCGGGTCAGCGGTCCGCGCATGTCATGCGAAACCGAATAATTGAAAGCCCCCAGCTCGCTGTTGGCGGCGGCAAGATCGGCTGCCTGACTCCTCAATTCGGAGTTCAACTGGCGGATCCGGTCAAGGTACATACGGTTCGTCTCCTCAGTCAGCTTGCGGGAGGTTATGTCCCGATCAAAACCGAGAATATAATTGCGGCCCTGAATCCTTACAAGTCCGGCATGGATTTCGATCGGGAATTTTGAGCCGTCTTTTTTGTAGTGCCAGACCTCCTGTGTCACCCACTCGCCACCGGCGATCCTGCCGACCAGCTCACCGGCAATGCTGTTGCTCTCCTCGGTATTCAGATCGGATATACCCAGCTGGCACAACTCTTCAACACTATAGCCATGCTGATCAGCAGCTGCCCTGTTGGCGGAGATGATCCTGCCGGCTTCGCCGCCTTCAAGCCCGATAATGATTATTGAGTCCGGAGCACGTTCGAAGAGCAGGCGATAACGTTCCTCGCTTTCGTGCAATTCTTTTTCTGAAGATTCCAGCGAATCCAGCATTGAGTTGATTGTACCGGCCAGATCCGCCAGCTCATCCTGCTCACTGGAAATGGGCAAACGGGTGGTGACATTTCTATTCACACCCAGGTTACTTACCGCTCTGTTGAGTGAAAAAATTCGCTTCAAAATCGCGCCACGGACAAAAAACAGCATAACGCAGCAGAATACACCTCCGGCCAGAAACAGTGACAGGATGACATAGGTTATGGCGGCCTTTCCCTGCGCAAACAATATGCGCTGTTCAACGATTCTGGCAATCAGAACCGGATGACCGAAAAGATCCTTGAACAGTGAATAACCCGCAATCCGGTCGTTATCGATAACCCAGCTGGGATTGGTGACTCCGTTTTCAAACCCGGCCAGGGCACTGACAACATCCGCTTCCCTGTTGCCCGAAGTCAACGTGAACAGCTCGATCGGAAACGCGGTCAGCCTTGAAACCCGCCTGATTTCTTCCTTATCCAGATAGCGGCCGACCAGAATCATTGTTTTTCCATCCGCGACAGGTCGAATAACCAGTTGCAACGGCTTGTCCCCGAGCAGCATCAAGCCATTGACAATTCCACTTGGCATACGCGAGGCCAGAGCCGGAACCCTGGCAAGCTGGGCAAGATCCTCCCGCGACAATTGCGCAGCCTTATGGTTATGAAAATCTGCAGCCTGGGAAGAGAGCACACGACCCGATGCCGATAAAATCGCGATCACATCGACATGGTGATTAACAAATTGCTGGATATGATTGCCGGATAAACCAGTATTTCCGGTTGATGCAAACTGATTGGCAATGTCTCGTGAAGAAGAGTTCAATTCATCAAAAGTCTCGTCAATTTCGTTCCTGATTTTCTGGACATTGCCCGCCAGCACAGTACGCTCAAGCGAAGCAAAACTCCTGAGAAGGATAACATCCGAAGTCGCCGCCAGGATAAACAGCAGGGCGAAGAAGGTGCTGACAATTATAAGTATGGTGCGCTGGGAAAGAGTCATATATCGTTTGCCCACTTACTCAACAACTCAACTTAAGTATATATTACAATCCTGCCTCAACTCACAGCCGGCATTCCAATACCGGTCCGCTGACAACACCCGATAAAAACAGGCGGAAATATGCCATAAACATGCTGATATCACAACAGAAGAAAACAATCCGCGATTGCATCAGCACTCCGGTTACAATCACGACATGGCACCTCGCAGGGGCGGCCAATGGCCGTCCTCATTTAATTTCACCAACCACCACACATCAAATTTTTCAACAAATAATTCGACATATTTTAAACGTGGTGTTGATTTATTTTGAAGCACAACGCTAGTTCAAGGATTTTTTACGGATAACACTTTGTTTTTACTGTTATAATTAATTTTATACCATCTTTTTATAAATGAGTTTTTTGATTGACATGTGACGCTGTATTGTTTAAATTTTAACCATGCATTAAAAGCGGAATACAGTTTGTAGTAACAATGTTTTTACTTCATTATAAAACAATAGCTTAACAGGAATAACAAAGACTGGCGCAGGACGGTTAAAACAGTAAAGCATGTTGAAAAAAGCATGTGACGTAGCCGGGTAAAAGTGAGCAGCAAACACCACGTTAAGAAAGGAGTAACCAATGGCAGAAAAACAGTATGATTGGGCAAAGATTGCCAAGGACCCACGTTTCGTGGAACTTCATCACAAGAAGACGGCCTTCCTTTTCGGCTGGTGGAT
>JAVBXN010000003.1 GCA_030824515.1 Pelobacter sp. | reverse complement strand
TTACCACGTGTGGTCACATGGTAGAACGCTCCGGGGTATGTTATGCGCAACGGTCGTGCCATTGAACTCTCATTCAAAACTTGGTTCAGATTTTATGAAATATGTAGCCCTGACCCCAGTGTTCTGCTTTGAAATATGTAGCCCTGACCCCAGTGTTCTGCTTTTTTCAGGGTCAAAAACGGTACTATAAGGCTCAAATTCCTCTTTCAACTTACATCGGCCAGCTTCTTGCTCTTCGATTCTTCTCCCCATATGATGTCGGTTTGCTCTCGCCATTCTTAGAAGCCTCATTTTACCGGGCAAAAACGTAGCTCTAAGGCCATAAACAGGGCCAATTCAGCTCATTTAGTTTGATATTTCATGAGGATACTTTGGTCCGCCCCCCGCACACTCTTCTATGTCCCAAGAACTCTACAGCTACGTTAAAGAACGGCTATGGCGCCGGAATGATCTTTCTGCTCGTTTCCTTCATACTGCCATTGATCTGTTTACTGGTGACTTCCACGTAATATCCCTTTTTGTCATCATAATCCTGGTCAACCCGTTGAATCAGTATCGGCTTGTTGTCCCGAACCTCATAGATCTCGTCATAATGAATCATCCCGGCGTGGCCACCATTGCTGTGGGTAAGGATCTGCCTGGTTTTCGGATCAAGCGTGAACGTGCCGAGTCCCTCGAAATCTTTGCTGTACGCGAATTTTCTCGTCTTGGGGTCAAACAGCCAGAACGACCAATTACTGTTGCCGGTTGCTCCCCACCAAACCAGTAGGCTGATGTCCTTATACCCGTCGAAATTGATATCAGTGAAAGAGAAGAAGTCGTCACCCGGCGGCGATTCCATCTCACCGTCGTCATTTTCGAGCGATAATTCCTGAATTAACTTTTTAGTTGTCGTGTCCGAAATCACGAGCCGCTTCGCAATCTTTATATCGGGATCGCCGTACAGCTTGAAGCTGTACTCCGGCAAACCCTTGCCGACCTTCTCCCGCATTTCTAGCAGCACGACTTGCCTCTCGGCACGTTTCTGCAACACGGCCATCTTCTTTCTGATCTTGGCCGAGGCGCTTGATCCGGGATTCAATTCGATTGCCTTCTTGTAATGTTCCAGGGCCTCATCTCTTCTTCCGGCCTGACTGAACAGATCCGCCAGATTAAGCTGAGCCTGCCACCGGTTCCTGTCCAGATAAATCGCCTCTCCCAGAAAACGCCAGGCATCATCGAAACTTTTCTGATCTTTTGTTTTAAGCCATTGCTTATAATAGGCAAACCCCAGATTGTTGACCATTTCGACATTAGCACCACCAACCAGATCATACGCCTGATTCAATTTCTCCAGTACCATGGGCAACTCCCCGTTCGCCAAAAGGGCAAGAGCCTGCCGATTAAGCTCCGCCGCTTCCCTGCGCCCCTTCCGCTCATAGGCCATCCCGTTCCAGACGTAGATTCTGGTAATCTCCCTGTTCCCTTGAGTTGCTGAATATTTCGTTTCAGTAAAGACCAGATCGGGAAAGTCTGTGACAGCGCCATTCCGTAGCAAAACATGTTTGCTCAGCTCTTTGTCGTCGAATTCATCGGCCAGCACCGGACGGCACCTGCCGCCGTTTTTCAGCAGCACCTGAACTTCTCTGAACCTGCCCGGGAGGAATAGCAGACTGCGCACCGGGGTTGATCCCGGCAGTGGCAGAGACAATTGTGATTCGATCATTTCACAAGCGAACTCCATTCCGGTGCCCCCCCCTGTTTCCAAGCCCCCGCGATCCTTCAACAGCATTACCATCTGGGGGGAATCGCCCGCAGGACAATGCCTTGCATGCCACAGAGCCGTATGTCCCACGTTGTCGGACAAACCGATATCGGCGCCATGAGTGAGCAGCGTTTCTACGGTCTTGAAATAATTCCCGCAGGCCGCCAGCATCAGGGCACTTTCGCCGCGATAATTGCGCGTATTCGGGCTAGCCCCAGCTTTGAGCAGCAGTTCCACGATTTCGTGGGATATGTACGCGGTAAGCAGCGCCGTATTCCCCTTGGTGTCGCGCTGTTCCACATCCCTGGTCTGCGTAAGTATGTACCTCAGATCATCAAGAAGTTTATAGAATTCCTTCTTATGAGTTCTGAACTTATTCCAGACCGCCCGCATCAGGAGATTGGCCCCTTCACTATTCGTTGCCTCCCTGTTGGCACCGCGGGTAAGCAGCAGTTCCAGAACCGGTCGGTGTTGATAACTGACAAGCAGTGGCGTGTTCCCCTGTCTATCGCGTGCCTCGATATTCGCTCCACGATCAAGCAACAAACGGACTGCCTCAAGATTGCCTTCCGAACAGGCAGCAAACAGTGCCGTTCTCCCCTGCGAATCGGCTTCTTCCACCAGTGCCCCGTGGGCGAGCAGGAGTTTGATTACGTCGGTATTTCCGCCGTGAACGGCATGAATAAGCGGTGTCGCGCCATCAATATCGCGGGTACTGATATTTGCCTTGTGTTTCAGAAGCAACTCGACGACTCCCGTATAACCATGCCGTGCCGCCTTCATCAGCGGCGTATTGTTAATTTCGTTAACCCTATTGACGTCAATACCTTGTGTTATGGCCTTGGCGACCGCCTGGATATTCCCCTCGGCAACAGCCTGATAAAAGGCATCTTCAAGCCCTTCCCTGCTGTCCGCCCGGCCAATGGAATGCTGCATGAGCAGTACAAAAAGAATGAACATTGCCGGAAACAATCGCGACATCTGTCGATTTATAACTCCGTTCACGCTCAGTTCTAACTGTCGGTTATTCATGTTTCTCCTCACTCCGCGATAGGAATGCCGGTTAACCGGTACCCCCCGCACAGTCCCGGACGTGCCGTTTTCCGGCATCCGGTTCCTCGATTGTACTCGCTTCCGCGTAAGGCATAGTTTTCAAGCGTATCTTCGTCGGCTGACTTCGGTTATGTGCGGCATCTTTATCTTTACATCGGCCAGCGTCTTGCTCTTCGAATCTTCTCCCCATATGATGTCGGTTTGCTCTCGCCATTCTTAGAAGCCTCTTTTTACCGGCAAAAACGTAGCTCTAAGGCCATAAACAGGGCCAATTCAGCTCATTTACTTTGATATTTCATGAGGTTACTTTGGTCCGACCCCCGCATGCAACCCCCACCCCTTATGTTTCCTTTGAGATCGGTGAAATACTGCTCCGTGATGATTTGATCGAATGCTCCTGGAGCTACCCATTAAAAGTCTGCCGTCTACTTAATGATGAAACCGCTGATTTCCATACTCCCTTTCTGAATCGTCAGGGTTCCCTGAATAGCAGTAAATCCCATAGTAGCTCCGTAGTTTGAATCTCTCCCGCCAAGGAGTTTTACCTGAACTAACCTGTTACAGTAGAGGTTTTCCGTGAAAGTGATTTGTTGAGCCAGCACAGTTTCACCCTCTGCAGCCTTGTTGTACGCATCCTGAATGGTTAGATGGGTTGTGCCTGACGCGAGCATTTTTATCTTAAAAGCAGTATCGGCAGAGCAGGTTGAAGGGATCCCGCCGCTCAGTCCGTCACAGGTCCAACTCCAGGGCCCTGTGCCGGTAACAGTTGATGAAGTGCCTGAAGTGCAAAGGTTGGTACCAGGAATGGCGGTGTATGTGCCGCCGTTGCTGCTGCCGCAGATGCCGGGGACAGGACTGGAGGAGAAAGTGCCGCTTACAAAATGGCCGGCAGTAATGCTGTAAATGACATAACTGCTTTGAGTAAAAGCAGAGAGTTTGTCTGCATCATTATCGGTAAGACTTGCCAAATGGTATCCGGCATCAGGAGTTATGTTACAAGTACTGGTACCTCCCTGAGACACGGGAGATTCACAACTGATGGTGCCATTCCCCCCCACGACTGCCGTGCTTATGGTGAAATCCGGCAAATTGCTGACACCAAAGCGGGAAGTCCCGAATTTTGAAACCCCCAGTCTCGGCACGTCAACTTCAGTTGCCGCACCAGTGCCAGCTGTGAATATTATTGTCGCACACACCGCCGCTGCAGCGTTATACCATCTCATGATCACCTCTACGGGATAGTGACTACGACAACATTAGAACCGAGACTGTCACCATTTGCATTGCGGGACAGGACACGATAGCTATAGGTGCCACCAGAAAGCGTCTCGCTAAAGGTTGAGGTATCCGCCGTCACAGTTCCGATTTCTGCCCAATTGCCACTATTCCCAAGCTTGCGGAGAATCGCGAAAGCTGCTTCGTCTGTTGAGTTATCGACCCATGTCAAAGTTGCGGCAGTATTTGCAACAGAGACGGCAAGGTCAGATGGTATTGCCGGAGGGTTTAGCTGCCTGTCGCATCTTGCAAAGGAAGTGGCAGGAAGACTTCCGGTAATATTCCATGTGAAACTGTTAGGGCTCAGCTTCCTGTAAAGATGAACTTGCCCGGATGGTGTCCAGGTTTCACCGACCACAGGTGCCGGCAATGATATAAACTGATTCCCTAAAATATCGTAGTTCTGCGATAACTGTCTGCCGTAGGTGAAATTGGAAAGACACGATCCCGGCCAAAAATCAGGAGCAGTCCATCTGCAACTGCCGGAATCACAGGCAAAAGTTATATTTTGAGTTTTGCTTTTCAAGATTCCTTTTTCGGTCGGGAGAAACCCAGCTACACCGCACGATGCTTCAGCAGTGTACGTTGTGCAGGACCAGACTCCGACCAATTCCTCCGGAGACGAAAAGCCTTCCAGCACATTTCTGATCTTGTCATTCAAGTCGTTCATCACATCTGCGGAAATAACCTCACCGTCTTTGAAATGATACGGGATAGTTCCATTGCCGTTCAACGGCGTCGCTGAATGAGCTGACGAGACGAGAAATAAAGAAACAAAAAAAAGACTGGCAAACGAGACATGGCATTTAGTGAACATTTTTCCTCCTGATTTCCTTAGGTGGACCCTTTGGTCAAGACAATTTTTGGGCGAGTTTAAGATGGTGCCCGATCACTAGCAACTGACCGGCGCTGCCCCGATGTTGAGCGTGGTTTTACGCTCAATGAATTAAGAGCAAGGGGGGCGGACCTACGCATTTGACTTTCACGTTTTTTCAATTGCGTAGGTCTGACCCTTTTGTTTCTGTGAAGTGGTTGCGCTTTTTGAGACAGGTGTGTAAGCAATGAACCGATCCATTTTGAAAGGAGAGGTTCCATGCAGCATCGCACACGTTACAGCGCAGAATTTAAGGCCAAGGTTGCCTTGGCCGCCCTGTCTGAGTCAAAGACCATGGCTGAGCTTGCCAGTGAGTACAAGGTCCACCCCACCCAGATCAGTAATTGGAAGCAGGAGCTGATCGAGAGTTCGTCTGACCTCTTCGGCAAGGGCAAGAAGAAAGAGGTCAACCACGATGCCGAAGTGGCCGAGCTTCACCGTGTGATCGGCAAACTCAAGGCTGAGAACGATTTTTTGTCCAATCTGCCCGGACTGAACTTGACCGGGCGCAGAAACAAAAGGTGATCGCCGCCGGGCATCCTGAAGTTTCTGTCGAACGCCGCTGCGAGCTTTTGAATGTGCCCCGTGCCAGCTACTACCGTGGTCCAGCATCCGGTCTACGCTCCGGCGACCTTAAACTGATGCGCCGGATTGACGAACTCTACATGGAGCAGCCCTGGATGGGCAGTCGTTCTCTGGCGGATCACCTGACAACACCAGAAGACCCTGTCGGCCGGGATCGTGTTCGTCGCCTGATGCTGCTCATGGGCATCGAATCTCTGGCCCCCAAGCCGGGTACCAGCAGACGACAGCCAAAGCATCCGGTCTATCCCTACCTGCTACGGGGAGTGACCATTGACAGGCCCAATCAGGTTTGGGCAACCGACATCACCTACATCCCCATGGCACGTGGATTCATGTACCTGATAGCAATCATGGACTGGGCCACCAGGAAGGTTCTCTCTTGGCGGTTGTCCAACACGCTTGATACCCGGTTCTGCGTCGAGGCGCTGAAAGAAGCATTGTTCAAATACGGAGCTCCAGAGATATTCAACACCGACCAGGGATGCCAGTTTACCAGCGAGGCATTCACCTCCGTTCTCAAAACCTGGAACATCAAGATCAGCATGGACGGCAAAGGACGCTTCAAAGACAACATCTTCATCGAGAGACTCTGGCGCACCCTGAAGTACGAACGCATCTACCTGAAGGCATACGAAACTGGAACTGAGCTTTCCAAAGATCTGACAACCTGGTTCACTTGGTACAACGGGAAACGGAAACATTCATCACTTGACAAACAAACACCGGATGAGGCGTATTATCGGGGACTCGATCTACTGAAGCTGGCGGCCTGAAGCCAATAACCACAACAACATCGGGACATTGCTTATTTCACCCCGCAGGCTGTCTCACAAACCCCGGCCACCTCACTGGGGAAGAATTCGAGGGACACCTTACCTATCTCTCCTCAATTAAATAAGGTGTCCCCGGAACTCACCCCTCAGATACGACAAAAACTTCTCTCTATCTCTTCGACTCTTGAAAACATTACCGCGCTCATTACCACGTGTGGTCACATGATAGAACGCTCCGGGGTATGTTATGCGCAACGGTCGTGCCATTGAACTCTCATTCAAAACTTGGTTCAGATTTTATGAAATATGTAGCCCTGACCCCAGTGTTCTTCCTGACCCCAGTGTTCTTCCCTGCACTCATCCAGGATTCATCGTTTAATACAGGCAATTGATATAAACCCTCGTGTATCAGCAGGCCAGTATTGGTTTTAACTTTTACGGGAGAACACCCCGCTAATAAAAACAGAACAATCGTAACTGCCAGAATTCTGTTCATACAACTGACTCCTTATAATATTTTTCAGCGACCAGGTTCCAATCACATTCAGAGGCAAATAAGCGGGGTTATGCATCCAAGATCCCGTTTTAGAACAAGGACTTATCATCTTGCAGGAGATCTCTCCCATATTTCACATGCATCAATTCAAATTGCATTGTGTCCATCTAATTCCGGTATCTGTTTTTACTGAATCCTTCGAATCACCTTAGATTCCGCCACGAACAGGTTCTTTCCGTTCGTTGTGATTCCGCAAGGTGCATAAAACCGAGCCGTTGTACCGGTTCCGTCTACTGTGCCAAATCCGTAGTCAGCGCCGTTTCCGTTTCCAGTGGTTCCTGCCATTGTCGTAACTAACCCTGTTGCAATCTCTATCTTACGGGTCAGTACACACCATTAGGGGTCTACACACCATTAGGGGTCAGGGTCTACACACCATTAGGGGTCAGATACACACCATTAGGGGTCAGGGCTACATAATTCAAGTACACACCATTAGACACACCATTAGGGTAGAGTAGAGAGCAGGTTTCACCCTGCCCTCCCTCATCAAACCGTGCATGCAGTTTTCCCGCACACGGCTTTCCGATGTTCTTCACTGTAAGGCATGCGCTTTCGTCCAGCCCGCTGTTGTTGGCACTTTGTACAATCCGTATTTCCCGTAGAGCAAACGGCTACTGAAACGAAAATAACCGGCGCCTCTATCTTTGATCTTGTGCCGCTTTCGCAGATGTGTCCGTAACCGCTCCTCACTATGGTATCTGAGGTTCTTGAGCGCACTGCTGCAATTACGATAATGGAAGTAGCCCACCCAACCTCTCACGGTGGCGTTGACTTCACTCACAATCCAGCTAAGCGGCTTTACCGTTTTCGTTCTCTTCGTGAGTTCGGCAACTCGATCTTTGATAATTTGCAGGGATTTCTTCGATGGCTGGATAAGGGGATACAGATTCCCGGTTTTCCTGCTCTCCGCCATTCGAATCGAGAATCCGAGAAAGTCGAAACTTCCTTTGTGAGCATTGACTATCTTCGTCTTTGTCTCGTTCAGGGTAAGTTTCAGCCGCTCCAGTATTTGCCGCAGCACTGTCATTGCCTTGTCGGATTTGTTTCTCCGACAGAGCAGGACAATATCGTCAGCGTATCTAACGATGCGAGCACCCAGTCGCTGTTGCAGATTATTCCGTTCCCATATCCTGTCCAGAATGTGCAGGTAGAGATTGGATAGCAGCGGTGAGATGACCCCGCCTTGCGGTGTGCCGGTGCTGTTGCCCTTGCCGCCGCCGATGTTCCGCTTCGTTCCGTCCTTGTCCATTTCCATGATCGGGGCTTTGAGCCACATCTGGATAAGACGAAGTATCTCGCCGTCACAGATGCGTTCGGCCACCGTTGCCATGAGGTTGGCGTGAGGAATGGTATCGAAGTATTTGGAAAGATCGGCGTCGATGATTTCGGTATAGCCACTACTCATGGCGTATGCTACGTCATCGACTGCGTTGTGGGCTGATTTCTTCGGCCTGAATCCGTAAGAGGTTTCGCAGAAGTCCGCCTCGAAGATCGGCTCTATGACCAGTTTTGTGGCCATTTGGGCCACCCGGTCGCGGATGGTCGGAATACCCAGAGGACGCTGACTTCCGTCGTTCTTTGGTATCATGACCCGTTTTACCGGATCGGGTTTGTACGTCTTGTTTCTCAGTGCTTCCGCCAGCTCCCCAATGAATGCGGGTGCCCCTTCGTTTTCCTCGATGGCCTCGAAGGTTACGCCGTCGATTCCGGCGCTCCCTTTGTTGGCACGGACAAGGCGGTAGGCAAACTCAAGGATGTCGGCCCGATATACCTTGTCATACAAAGCGTGGAAGCGGCAGGTCGGTTCTTGCTTGGCCTTGCGGTAGAGCTTCCTCTGTAGCGTTCTGATTGTTTCCGGGGTTGTTAGCATGGTTGCAATCCCCTTACCTCCGCTCGTTGGTTGCGTGAACAAAGCAGGGCTCCTTCCCTCGGGCAGGTTTATATTGATCCGTGCCCTCAAACGGTACTATGAACCCCTCCGACTCCCGTTACAGCCCAACGCGATTTCGTTGCCTTATACGCGCCGGTTGATGCTCCTTAGGCATCACCATAACGGGTCTCCAGCACTGGGTTGAGTATCTTCCACAACATGCCATCCCTGCTACCCCGGAAGATTACTCTGGCTGATTCCGTTATCAAAGCCAGAGAGCAGCGGCCTTCCCCTTCTGACCACAGGGTCGGCATCTTCGAGCAATTTACGAGGCTACCTGTAGGTTCACTTTCGTTACGGCCTGCTGTTTTGCCAATTGGGAACTTACGACCCCTTGTTACCAAGACGCCGCACCCTTGAACTACCGAGGCGAACGGACAACTCCCCGGACGGGACTTAAACCCGTTAGATATTCAACTGTTACTGCGTACGGTCAGGGCTACATAATTCATATTTTTAGCATTCCCTTCACCTGATCAACCCTCTCCTTCAACCCCTTTTCCTGCTCCATTTTAAGACGAAATCTGCGACTGGCCTCTGTGATTGCCGATTCGCGAACTGCAAAATGCTGGCTTATCTCCTTTAACTTTGCACCGCTATATTTATGGCAGATATGAATGCTTGCATTTCTGGC
>JAVBXN010000045.1 GCA_030824515.1 Pelobacter sp. | reverse complement strand
GCTGCGGGCGGGGTCGCCTTCGATCCGATGGCCGGAGGTGTAACCACGGTATCGGTCACGGCTCCAGGCTTCAACAACACCTGGTCCGAGGCATCCCAGTCAGTCACCGTCAACCAGCCGGGAATGACCCTTACTGACCCGTGGCAGGGCTATTACCGAGTCGGCGGCGGTCTGCAGAAACAGCTTCGCCTCACCCTGGGAGGGTCTGCTCATGGTGGCGTAACGGTTCGAGTGGCAAGCAGCGACACCGCCCGAATTCTTCTGTCGCCTGACGCCACCACTCCGGGTACGGCCTTCCTCGATCTCGTTGTTGCCGACGGTCAGACTATAAAGGACTTCTACATCCAGGGTGTCAACGGCGTAACCGGAACTGTGACCATCACCGCTACGAATGCACTCTTTACCACCGGCACGGTATCCATTGAACTGGTCCAGTCCGTTGCCCAGATTACCGGCCTGCCTGCCACCAGGACGGTCGGGGCGGCCAACGACGCCTTTTATGTTCAGACCGGCGTCCTCAATGCCGCCGGGACAGCAGTCCAGGCTTGGCAGGATGTCAACCCGGCCGGGCCAATCCAGGTGCTCCTGACCAGCAGTAACGTTTCAGTTGGAGAATTGGAGACCAACGTGGCAACCGGCGCACAGGTAACAGTGAGTGTGCCGATCAACGGCTACTACTCTCCGACCACTAAGGCAACGGGCGGAGTGGAGTTCGACCCGCTGGCAACCGGTAGCACCACCGTGTCGGCCTCTGTAAACGGCTTCAATAACAGCTGGATCGGTGCAGCTGTGCCCGTCACAGTTACACCATAGAGAAAGGTGATTCCGGTTGTATTGGTGCTGAGTCATTGTGGACCTCCGAGGTTTATGAAACCTCGGAGGTCTTGCCTGAAATTGATATCAAATAAATAGGGAGGAACGGTGGGACGTGTGACGCTGACGATACTCTGTCAGCTGACAGCCCTCCGAGTCTGCCGTTGATTTTGTAATATTCACCCCTTCCATCCCCGCCCCGCTTGCCGACCGCCACCATTCCATGCTACAAGACTTCCCATGCTGCAGCTAATCAATCTATCCAAAGACTTCGCCGGTACTCCGCTCTTCAGCAACATCTCCTGGCACCTGAAAAAGGGTGAACGGGTGGCGTTGGTCGGAGAGAACGGCGCCGGCAAATCCACGCTGATGAAGATCATCGCCGGGATCAACGAGCCGACTTCGGGCGAGATCCAGTTTGCGCGCGGGGCGCGGGCCGCCTACCTGCCGCAGGACGGCATCGTTACCTCCGGCCGGATGCTGTTTCACGAGGCCCGGGCCGCGCTGGGCGAGCTGCTGGCCATGGAGGAGGAGCTGCACCGTCTGGGACAGGAGCTGGAAAAGCTGCCCCACGACCTGCCCGAGCATGACCAGCTGCTGCACCGTTACGGCGAACTGCAGGAACAGTTCCGCCATCGCGGCGGCTATACGATGGAGGCCGAGATCGGAGCGGTGCTGAAAGGTCTGGGCTTTTCCCAGGAGGACTGGCACCGCGACTGCGGCGAGTTTTCCGGCGGCTGGCAGATGCGCATCGCGCTGGCGCGGCTGCTGCTGCAGAAACCGGACGTGCTGCTTTTGGACGAGCCGACCAACCACCTGGACATCGAGGCCCGCAACTGGCTGGAGGAGTACCTCTGCAACTATCCCGGTTCGGTGATCCTGGTCTCCCACGACCGCTTCTTCATGGACAGCGTTTGCAGCCGCATCGCCGAAGTCTGGAACCATGTGCTGAGCGACTATCACTGCAGCTACTCCAACTATCTGGTCCAGCGGGAAGAGCGCGTGACCGCGCTGCGGGAAGCCAAGCGCCGCCAGGACGAGGAGGTTGAGAAAACCGAGGCTTTCATCAGCCGCTTCCGTTATCAGGCCAACAAGGCCTCGCTGGTGCAGTCGCGCATCAAGCAGCTGGAAAAGGTCGAACGGATCGTGCTGCCGCCAGAGCGCAAACGGATCCGCTTCCAGTTTCCGGAGGCTCCCAAGAGCGGCAAGATCGTGATGGAGCTGAAGGGGCTGACCCGTTCGTTTGGAGCGCATACCGTGCTGAACCGCATCGATCTGACGATCGAAAAGGGGGAGCGCATCGCGCTGGTCGGGCATAACGGTGCCGGCAAATCGACCCTGATGACGGTGCTGGCCGGGGGGGAGTTCCAGGGGGGCGAGCGGATCGCCGGGCACAATGTCAGCATGGATTACTTCGCCCAGGACCAGGCCAACGTGCTGGATACGGGCCGCTCGGCCTATGACGAGCTGTACGCCGACGCTCCCTATGCGATGGTGCCCAAGCTGCGCGACATCCTGGGCGCCTTTCTCTTCTCGGGCGACGACATCCACAAGAAGGTCGGCGTGCTATCCGGCGGCGAACGCAACCGGCTGGCGCTGGCCAAGATGCTGCTGCGCCCGTCCAACCTGCTTTTGATGGACGAACCGACCAACCACCTGGACCTGTACAGCAAGGAAGTACTGCTGGACGCCCTGAAGGGCTTCGAGGGGACCGTGGTGTTCGTCTCCCACGACCGCTACTTCGTCAACGCGCTGGCCACGCGGATCGTCGAAGTCGAGGGGGGCGGGCTGGAGAGTTATTTCGGAGACTACGAATATTATCTGGAAAAGAAGGGCGGCATCGCCTGCGTCGCTTCCAAGCCGGGCGTTTCAGCGGCTTCGAGCCCGGCGGCGGATAGTTCGTCCGCCGGCCTGCCCCCGCTGAAAAAAGAAGAGCGCCTGCGTGACCGCGAAGAGGAGAAGCGCCGCAAGCGCGAAGAGCAGTCCCGCCAGAAGCGGATCGGCGAGGTTGAGGCGCAGATTGCATCCACGGAGAAGGAGCTGGAACGGCTGGAGGTGGAGATGAACTCGCCCGGTTTCTTCGATGACCCCGAGCGCGGCCAGCAGGGGGGCGAACGCCACGCACAATTGAATACGAAGCTGGAAGAGCTGTACGGCGAGTGGGAAGAATTGTCGGTTTAAGAGGATGTTGAAAAACAGGCATCTCGCCGCCGTCCTCGAAATCCCACTTGTGCGGCGTAGCGCTGCTACGCCTCCGCGGGGTTTTTTGCGGGGACGACGATCTACGCGTTTTTGAACAACCTCGTTTTTCAAAAGCTTGGATAAGGAGGCTAGCAACAATAACATGAACATCTTGCATCTCATCTTCCGGCCATCTTTGACTGCTGCTCAATCACAAAATCCTTGACGTAGCCCTGCTACGCCTGCGGTTTTGTTCAATCGTAACAGCCAAATTTGACCAAAATCTGAGCGCAATTTTGTTCAACTTATTATTACTAGCCTCCTAAGGGAGAGAATATGACCACACGTATCGAAAAAGATTCCATGGGGGAGATGACCGTTCCGGCCGAGGCGTACTATGGCGCCCAGACCGCGCGGGCGCTGCACAACTTCCCGATCTCCGGGCTGAAACCGCACCCGGCCTTTGTCTGGGGCACGGTGGTGATCAAGCGCTGCGCCGCACTGGCCAACATGAGCACCGGCAGGCTGGAGGCTGAAACCGGCAACGCGATCGTGGCCGCCGCCGACGAGGTGCTGGCGGGAGAGCTGGCGGACCAGTTCGTGGTGGACCCCTTCCAGGCCGGCGCCGGCACATCCCACAACATGAACGCCAACGAGGTGCTGGCCAACCGCGCGCTGGAACTGCTGGGCAGGGAGCGGGGCGACTTCAGCACGCTGCATCCCAACGATCATGTCAACATGGCCCAGTCCACCAACGACGTGATCCCGACCGCGATCCGGCTGGCCTCGCTGGAGATGCTGGATCCGCTGCTGGAGGCGCTGGAGGCGCTGGAGCAGGCGCTGGCGGCCAAGGCCGGCGAGTTCGACCACGTCCTGAAATCGGGGCGCACCCATCTGCAGGATGCGGTTCCGATCCGCATGGGGCAGGAGTTCGGCGCCTATGCGAGCGCGATCCGCAAGAACCGCGAGGGGCTGGAGGCGTGCATCCCGGCGCTGCTGGAGCTGGGCATCGGCGGCAGCGCCGTCGGAACCGGCCTGAATGCCGAGCCGGATTACATCAAGAACATCGTCGAGCAACTGGCGGTCGCGACCGGTTTCCCGCTGGTCTCCAGCCCGGACCTGTTCGAGGCGATGCAGAACATGGACCCGTTTCTTTCGCTCTCCTCTGCGCTGCGGCGCACCGCGGTCAATATCGGGCGCATCGCCAACGATCTGCGGCTGTTGGCTTCCGGGCCACGCACCGGCCTGGACGAGATCCGTCTGCCGGCCATCCAGCCCGGTTCCTCGATCATGCCGGGCAAGATCAACCCCTCCATGGCCGAGATGACCAACATGGTCTGCTTCCAGGTGATCGGCTGCGACCAGGCGGTGATGCTGGCGGCACAGGCCGGACAGCTGGAGCTGAACGTGATGATGCCGCTGATCTCCTGGAACCTGACTTTTTCTATGGAACTGCTCAGGAATTGCGTGCAGAAATTCACCGATTCCTGTATAAATGGAATCACCGTCAACGAGGCGCGTTGCCGCGCTTATCTGGATCAATCGCTGGGCCTGGTGACGGTGCTGGCCCCCTACATCGGCTATAACGCCTCGGCCGCCATCGCTAAAGAGTCGGTCGCCAGCGGCAAGAGCATCCGCGAGATCGTGCTGGAACAAAAGCTGATGCCGGAGGCCGATCTGGACAAGGTCATGCAGCCTGAACACCTGACCGAACCCGGGCTGCCGAAGTAAACGCCCCGGATTTTATATCAACACCACAACCAAAGGAGAATGAAACAATGAAAGAAGAAGTACTGAGGGTTCTTGAGATGGTACGGCCCGGCCTGCAGGCCGATGGCGGAGATGTGGAACTGGTCGAGGTTACCGAAGACGGCATCGTCAAGGTGCGTCTGAAAGGCGCCTGCGGCAGCTGCCCCATGTCAACGATGACCCTCAAGATGGGCATCGAGCGCGCGATGAAGGAGCAGATCCCCGGCGTCAAGGAAGTCGTCCAGGTCTGATCCGATCTTGCAGTTTTTCGTAACAGCACCTCAGGGGTCGGCCCTCACAGCCGGCCCCTGTTTCACATGGACGCCATGACAAACAAGCCCGAAACCGTCTTTCACCGCCCCTACCGGGCGCCGTTCAGTCTTTTCGACCTGGCCAAGGTCGGCTTCTTTTTCTTCGGCTTTCCGAACAACACTTTCGGGTCGGTGGATGTCACCAGCGACTGCAACCTGCGCTGCGAGCATTGCTATTTCTTCGAGCAGGATCGCGTTGCCCAGTGGTCGCTGGAACAGTGGCGGGAAAAATTCGAGCGGATGAAGGCCGAGGGTTTCCGCTTCTATCAATGCACCTGGGTCGGTGGCGAGCCGCTGTTGCGGCCGGAGCTGGTCGAGCTGGGGCGCAGGTATTTCAAGTTCAACACGATAACCACCAACGGTTCGCTGCCGCTGCCGGACTGGAAGGACGTCAGCTGGTGCATCTCGGTGGACGGCGGCCGGGATTACCATGATCGCTTTCGCAACAGTCCCGGGCTTTACCAGACCATCAAGGACAATATTCGTCAGAGCGAGGGGCAGCGCATCACGATCGCCTACTGCATCACCCGTCAGAATTGCGCCGACATCGAGGAGTCCCTGGCGGAGTGGTACCAGAATCCCAAGGTGCGCAACATGGTCTTCAGCTTTTATACCCCGATCAGGGGGCTGGACGATGACCTCTGGCTGGATTGGCCCGAGAAGGACCGCATGCTCGACCGGCTTATGGAGCTGAAAGAGCAGTACGGAGATTTCATGGTCAATTCGAAACGGGCGCTGGGCCTGATGAAATCCGACAAGGCCGGCAATGTTACCGGCAACTGCCTCTTCGCGATCAAATCATTTGCATTTGACACGGCCGGTGGGGCAAAAAAACCCTGCATGCTGGGCCCCAAGGCCGATTGTGACCGCTGCGGCTGCATCGTGCCTTTTTTCCTGCGTTCGCTGACCGACCGCAAGCTGGTGCTGAATGATCTCAGGCACCGTTTTTTCTCATCGTTCCGGCGCGCCGCATCACCTCCTACCAAACACAAGGCGTCGTCATGAGCAAAATGGACATAACCGCCATGGATCGAGTGCTGGCCAGGGTCTGTGAAACCTGTCCGGTCTGCCGGACGGCCCGCAACAACCAGCGCGGAATCGCCTGGCATTTCGTCAAGGGTGTCGAGGCCGGCGTCTGTCCGTTTTGCCGGGCCTACGAACGGGTGCATGGCCGCAAGGCCCATGAACCGGGCCGGGACGGAAAATGACCAGACCTGTCGATGTGCTGTTTTTGTCGGACCGGTGAATAATGATGATGTTGGCGAAGATTGCATACCGCATGGCAATTGCCGTGGCAGCAGCAACCCTGGCGCTCTCCCCGGCGGCAACCGTATCGGCCGAGGTGCCGGATACCAACAGCTATTGGAACTATCTGGCGGCAATGGAGAAGGTGGCAAAGCGTCAACTTGATGGAGCGATGCAGGTCTGCCGCGGCCGAAGCGGTGCCGATGCCGAAGCGGTAATCAAGGAGTGGACCGAAACGGTCCAGCCCGGAAAGTATCCCGGTTCCGCTTTCAACCCCTGCAGCGGCTCCGGCACCCTGGTCACGGGCAGGTTTACCGTCGCGGCAGCCAACGGCAGGGCGGCGAAGCTGACCGAGAGCGGTGCGCTCCATACGGAGTGGCATTTTGCCGCCCGTACGGTCAGTCTCTGGTTTGGCGGAGACCATATCTCTTTGGCGGTCAGTCCGATTGCGGTCTCGGTCTTGAAGGCCTCGCTCTGGTCAACGGATGTCCGGCCACAGGCAGGAGCCCCAAAGGACGGAATCAGCGAGAGCATGATCGTCAGCGGGCTGGAGGCCTTCTGGCGCTCGGCGCGTGAACATTACCCGAACCATTCGATGTATGACGTGGCTCTGCAGGTGATCACCGGCAAGGACGAGGGGCGAGAGATGCTGCTGGATTTCATCCGTTGCGGCAAATCGATCTGCGAGTGAAGAACCATAAAAAACAGTTAACCGCCGATCAATGCAGATATACGCCGATAAATCCGATGCTTATGGAATAAATCGATTTAACCACAAAGTCGAATCCTTATATTTTCTTTGACAGGTTTAAAATGCGACAGCATAATGACATCATATATTGACATCAATTTTTTTTTTTGGATGTGCATATGAAACGCATAATTATAGATACAAACTTTTATGCCGCCTTCAAAAGAAATGACGATGTAGCGGTAAATATCCTGAAACAGGTTGAGTATGTTGGTATCAACACCGTTATTCTCGGTGAGTTGCTGGCCGGATTTCGTTGTGGAAACAAGGAGCGGAGAAACCGGATGGAGCTGGATCAGTTTTTGGACTCCGCAAGAGTCAACCTGATCCCGGTGGACGACGAAACTGCGGAGTTCTATGCCCAGGTTTTTTCCGAACTTCGCCAAAAGGGCCGGCCGATACCGTCCAACGATTTGTGGCTGGCTGCATCGGCACTGCAGCATGGCCTCGCGCTGGCAACCTACGATGAACATTTCAGCCATATCAGCGGCATTTTATTGGCCGTCAGGTAATTGAGGAGGTGAATCTATGACAACCATGACGTTGCGCGGCATCGACGATACCATCTCCTCCGCATTAAAGGAAAGAGCCCGCCGCGAGGATACCAGTGTCAATACAGTGATGATAAAGATTCTCAAAGAGTCTCTGGGGATCGAAAAAAAGAAACGAACCGCGGTCTACGATGACCTGGACAATCTGGCCGGAACCTGGAACGAGCAGGACTCGGCCGAGTTCCTGCAGGCCACGGCGGTCTTTGAAAAGGTTGATGAAGACATGTGGAAATGAGGTTTAAGTGGCACTTATCTCACTGCGCAACATAACAGTGGCCTTCGGCGGCCCGCCGATATTTGATGGCATCAGCCTGCAGATCGAAGCGGGCGACCGGCTCTGCCTGATGGGGCGCAACGGCAGCGGCAAATCGACGCTGCTGAAGCTGATCGGCGGCGACCTGCCCCAGGAGAGCGGCGAGATCCAGCGCCAGCAGGGGCTGAAGGTGACCCAACTGACCCAGGATGTGCCGCCCGACCTGTCCGGCAGCGTCTTCGACGTGGTTGCCTCCGGCATGGGCAATGTGGCCGCGCTGCTGGCCGAGTACCACCATGTCAGCCATGAACTGGCCCATGACGGCAGTGACAAGCTGTTGGCGAGGTTGGAAATGCTGCAGAAAGAGCTGGAGGAGAGCGACGGCTGGTCCCTGCACCAGGAGGTGGAGCGGGTGCTGAATCGGCTGCAGCTGGACGCCGATGCCGAGTTCACGTCGCTTTCGGGCGGCACCAAGCGTCGGGCGCTGCTGGCCCGGGCACTGGTTTCGTCACCCGACATCCTGGTGCTGGACGAGCCAACCAACCATCTGGATATCGACACGATCCTCTGGCTGGAGGAGTTTCTGGCCAAGAACGTCAAGACCGTGTTGTTCGTGACCCATGACCGCGCCTTTGCCCGCCGCCTGGCCAACCGGGTGGCAGAACTGGACCGGGGGCGGCTCTACGCCTTTTCCTGCGGTTATGACGATTTTGTGGAACGGCGCGAGGCGCTTTTGGAGGCTGAAATTACCCGCCAGGCGCTGTTCGACAAGAAACTGGCCCAGGAGGAAGTCTGGATTCGCCAGGGGATCAAGGCCCGCCGCACCCGTAACGAGGGGCGCGTCCGGGCGCTGAAGAAGCTGCGCGAGGAGTCCCGCCAGCGGCGCGAGCGGCAGGGCACCGCCAAAATACAGCTGCAGGCGGCCGATCGCTCCGGCGCGCTGGTGGCGGAAGCGTTGGATGTGTCCTTCGCCTTTGACGGTAAGCAAATCATGAAAAATTTTTCGACCACGATCATGCGCGGCGACCGGATCGGGATCATCGGCCCCAATGGCTCCGGCAAGACCACGCTGCTGCGGCTATTGCTGGGCGAACTGGAGCCTCAGCAGGGCGAGATCAAACTGGGCACCCGCCGCGAAGTGCTCTACTTCGACCAGCTGCGCGAGCAGCTGCAACTTGACAAAAGCGTGCAGGAGAACGTCGGAGAGGGCAACGATACGCTGATCATCAACGGTCAGTCGCGCCACATCATCGGTTATCTGCAGGACTTCCTCTTCTCGCCGGAACGGGCCCGCACTCCGGTCAGCATCCTGTCCGGCGGCGAACGCAACCGGCTGCTTTTGGCCAAGCTGTTCACCAAACCCTCCAACATCCTGGTGATGGACGAACCGACCAACGACCTGGATGCCGAAACGCTGGACCTGCTGGAAGACCTGCTGCAGGAATACCCCGGCACGCTGCTCCTGGTCAGCCATGACCGGGAATTCCTCAACAACGTTGTCTCCAGCACGCTGGTGCTGACCGGCAACGGCATCGTGCGCGATTATGTCGGCGGCTATGACGACTGGCTGAGCCAGTCCGCAAGCGAGAGCGCTGCCTCGGCACCTTCTGCGGCCAAAGCAGCCCAGGAGAAGCCGAAACGCCAGGCGGATCGCGGTCGCAAGCTATCCTTCAAGGAAGAGCGCGAACTGGAGGCTTTGCCGGAACGGATTGCCGCCCTGGAAGAGGAACAGGCCGGTCTGCACAATCGCCTGTCCGACCCGGATTTTTACAAGAACGCCGGCAGTGAAACGGCAGTCATCAACGCCCGCCTGGCGGAGCTGGAGCAGGAGCTGGAGGCTGCCTTCCTGCGCTGGGATGAGCTGGAGAGCTTGAAAGGGTAGTATGTTGCTGGTAGATGAAAACAGTCAGGCCGTCCCGAACCGGGGCGGCCTTTTTACTTCAAGTTGCATGTAAACCTATAAAAAACAATTATCCTAAAAAAAGCAGTTAACTGATATCTACCCGGTAGTTGGTAGCATTTTTCGTGACGGCAACTGGGGCGAAGCGGTCAACAATTTCCTGAAAGCCTTCTGGGCAATCAGCCTGAC
>JAVBXN010000060.1 GCA_030824515.1 Pelobacter sp. | reverse complement strand
ATGGCCCAGCCGTTCTGGGTTCCGGTGATGCCTCCGCCGGCGGCGTAGAAGTCGGCGGCGGTCTTGGTCTGGCGTGCGGCCCAGACGACAACACCCATCGTGATGCCGATGATTACGGCAAACATTGAGAGGGTGATGGCCTTGTTGGCCTTGAGTTCTTTCTTCTTGGCCGGTGCTGCCGGTGCCGGGGCGGCGGCCGGTGTCGGTGTGGTGGCGGACGGTGCAGCTACGGCAGGTGCGCCGGCGGGAGCAGGTGCGCTGACAGCAGGTGCAGCGCCGGGGGCGGTGGTCTTGGCTGGCTCAGCAAAGGCGGCTGCGGCAACGGAGAGGACCAGTGAACCGGCTATGATGATTTGCTTGAATGTCATATGTCGTATCCTCCTTTACTGAAGTTCGTCGACCAGTTGCTTGGTCAGGCGGTCAAAGTCGTTGTTGGCCACTTTGGCGTAGTACAACGCCAGTGCCCAGGAGACGAAGAACTGGGAAAGCGCGAACAGGTAGCCAAAGTTTATCACTCCGATGATCTTGATCTTGAAAAGACCGGGAGCATAGGCCGCTCCGATCGGGAGCAGGAAGTAGTACACGGTGGAAAAGATCCACCAGCCGAAAAGGAAGGCCGTCTTCTTGTGATGAAGTTCCACGAAACGTGGGTCCTTGGCAATCTTTGCCCAATCATACTGTTTTTCTGCCATTGGTTACTCCTTTCTTACAATAGTGTTAGTGTCGCACTAAGTTAACTTCGGTTTTTTTCAACTTCCTCCTTTCGATAAGAGTTATACCTGAAGATCAAACCGGTATTTTTACATAACCGAATTTCATCGAGAGTTCTTCCGCCCCCTGAAGCATTGAAGGGATAACCTCCTGTTCCAACCGATCCTGCAACATCCGGAAAGATGGCGCCAGCAGCGTTAACGCACCTACCACCTTGCCCGCATAATCGCGAATTACGACCGCTACCGCGCAGATGCCTTCACCCAGACCGCCGAAATCCACCGCGACGCCCCTCTGACGAATCTCATCCAGCTCTTTTTCAAGCTGCAGTGGATTGGGAATATCGCGTCTTTTAGCCCCACGCCCACGAAGATCTATCGAAGTGACCGATTTGAGAACCTTGCCGGCCGCATTGGTAAAAAAGGGAAAACGTTTTCCGACCATGTCTACAGCCTTGATCTGCTGAAGGGAATCGACCATATCAAGGAACAGCACTTCATCATTGTTCATTACAGTGATGTAAATCGCTTCATCCAGCTTGCGGGCCAGCTCTTCCATTACAGGATGAGCCAGACGGATCAGGCTGGTGCTTTTAAGGATATGCTGGGCCATCTGAAATGCCTGTATACCGAGACAGTATGAACCGGACACTTCGTTCTTCTCCACAAGCCCTTTTTCTTCAAGCGTGGCCAACAACCTGAAGACTTTATTACGGCTCAACTCCAGCTTGTTCGCCAGAACCTGAACAGTAGGATTGGCGCCGTCCTCGGCAAGAGTCTCAAGCAGGTCAATCGCCTTGATCACGGCTTGAACCGAATATGTGCCTTTCTCTCTCGTCATTCGCACGTCCTCACCAACAAACCAGATAGCATTTAAGGGCCGGTACATATCCTTTTTAGAATGGATTATTACAACTTCTAGTACAATGTTTTAAAGTTGTCAACGCAAAATTGTATTATTTTTTATGTGACACAAAATATCACGTTATATCGGCATGTTATATATAATATTTTTGCAACTTGTATTGCATATTATATTAATTTGAAGTTTTATTTTTAGAAATTCAGCCATGTTTTTACCATGTATACAAACGTTTTCAGATACTGTTATTTTGAATTTCATAACTGCTTTAAATTTGAAATTGATAATCGTTCTATTTTTGAGCCACCGCTGCAGCAGAGTAATTTTTGTTGCATGATCGGACAAACTACACAAGAATAACCATGAATTCCCCACCGGCAATTCACCATCAATTTGAGAATCGAGGATTTCATGAATTACATTTTTCCGGCCCTGTGTGCCGCGCTATTACTGCTCACGTCGGAAAGCTTTGCAGAAAATGCACGTCCATCCATGGATATCGTCAAACAACAGATGACGGTCCGCTACGGCAACAGACACCCCGCACAGTGGGGTGAAAACGCCGCTGGCGTAAAAACCGGACTGGATACAAGAGAGAAGGTGATTGCCCTGACTCTGGACGCCTGCGGAAGCGCCAAGGGTAAAGGCATTGATTCCGGGCTGATCGAATTTCTGGCAAGGGAACGGATTCCTGCCACGCTTTTCATCAATTCACGCTGGATAGATGCCAACCGGGAAGCATTCAGGACGATTGCCGCCAACCCGCTGTTCGAAATCGCCAACCACGGAACCTGGCACAAACCGGCCTCGGTCAGTGGCCGTTCGATATATGGGATTTCAGGCACAAAAGATGCTTCGGAACTGGTGGACGAAATTGAATTGAATGCGCGCAGGATTGAGGAACTTACCGGAAAACGACCGAAACTTTACCGCTCCGGCACCGCCTATTACGATGAGGTGGCGGTGGAGATCGCCAATGCGCTCGATCATCAGGTAGCCGGTTTTTCGCTGTTGGGTGACGCCGGTGCGACCTACAGCGCGATTCAGGTCAAGGCGGCGCTTTTGAGAGCCGTGCCGGGTGATATTGCCCTGTTGCACATGAACCACCCGGAAAGCGGCACCAGGGCCGGCATCATCGCCGCGGTGCCGGAGTTAAAGCGGCGCGGCTTCCGCTTTGCAAGGATGTCGGACTATCCCCTCAAATAAAGGACCAGCAATGATCCACATCATCCAGAACGACCCGGAAGTACCACCAGGCAACATCATCGACAACCTGGAACAGCTGGAGCAACCATATTTCCTGCATCACCCTTATCTTGCAGAAACACTGCCCGATCTTCGTGACATCACGGCCCTGATTGTAATGGGTGGAGCCATGGGAGCCAACGATGATACGGCACACCCGTTTCTGACGGAACTGAAGTCCCTGATCCGGAGAATTGTTGAGCATGGCCGGCCATACCTGGGCATCTGCCTGGGAGGCCAACTGCTGGCGGCGGCCTGTGGTGGAACGGTTGTTTCAAATCGCTGGGATGAGTTGGGAACGCTGGGGGTGGATCTGACAGTCGCGGGGAAATGCGACCGTTTGTTTGCCGGACTGGAGGAATCGTTCACCACATTTCAGTGGCATCATGACAGTTTTGATATCCCGTCGGGAGCCGTTCTGCTGGCCTCATCACCGGCCTGTCCGCATCAGGCATTCCGGATCGGCGATTGTGCCTGGGGCACACAGTTTCACCCGGAGGTAACCGAAGCGATCATCCGCGACTGGTGCGCCTGGGACCCCGCCACCGGAACGCGCGTTGAAGAGCTCGTGACCGGGTGGCGGGGTGGCGAAAAAAAGTACCGCATGGTTGCCCGGCGGTTGTTGGAGAATTTCCTGAAAACGGCCGGACTCCTCAAGACTGCCGGAGTCGGAACCGCAACCGCCGACTGAGATATTTATGTAAGCATCCCTAAAACTGGATCTGCAGCCTTTTGGCACTGCCTTCTTCTTTCACCCAGAGCAGTGTTTTTTTGGAGCGGGTGCACCAGTCACGCACATCTTTTTCGAAAGTGGGACAATCGGCAATAACTTCCAGAACATCTCCCGGTTTCATCTTGACCGACATCACTGTTACCTTCAACGTTGGTTGCGGACACTTGAGACCTCGTGCATCCAGTAGTGTAACTGCCATTCTCTACCCCCTTGGTTTCCAAAATTTGATTTTATGGACTACGTTGATTGCTTTGTACATCAAGCGATATTTTCCCGTGACAGTTGCAGCGGACCAAGCGACCTGACCGCCTCTACCACTTCACCGATGACCCGGTTGAACTTTTCCCCCTCACCGGCCGATACATAATCCAGCCGACAGCGTTCCTTTTCGACCCCCAGCTGGTCCAGCACCAGAATAAGCATGGCATGACGCTGCAGAGCGCGGCAGTTGCCCTCCTTGTAGTGGCAATCGCCGGGGTGGCAGGCCAGGATGATAACACCATCTGCTCCTTTTTCATAGGCCGAGAGAACAAACTGGGGATCGACCCGGCCGCTGCACATGACCCGGATGACCTGCACATTGGGCGGATAGGGAGTCTGCATCCCTCCGGCCTTGTCGGCGCCGGCATAGGAGCACCAATTACAGAGAAAGCCGACTATTTTCGGCTCGAAGCCTTGCAGGTCTGACTGTGCGCTCATTTCAGCACTCCTTCTATCTCGGCCATGATCTGGTCATTGGTGAAATGGTGGCCGGTGATGGCGCCGGCCGGGCAGGCGGCCACGCAGGTACCGCAGCCATGGCAGAGCACAGCGTTGACACTGGAAGCGTTATGCCCGCTGTCGAACGAGATGGCACGGTAGGGACAGACCGATATGCAGAGGCGGCAGCCGGCGCAGCGGGTTTCGTCCACCTCGGCATTGATCGGCTCTATCTCCAGAGTACGCCCGGGCTGGAGTCCGGCCAGGGTATAACCGGCGGTGGCCATCCCCTGCAGGATCGCCTTCTGGATATCCATCGGCTCCTGACAGGAACCGGCCAGATAGATGCCCTTGATGGCGCTCTGGGCGGCATCCATGCGGCCATGCAACTCGCGGAAGAAGCCGGACGAATCGCAGCCGACATCCAAAAGCGCGGATAGCCGTCCGGTTCCTTCAGCCGGGATTACGGCCGGGCAGAGCACGACCATGTCAGCCACGTTATCTTCTCCATTAGCGCTCACCTGGAGCCGGCCATCATCCGCCAGCGTGACCGCAAGATCATCGATGCTGCTGTAACGCTTCAGACTGGTGTTGGCATTTCGGTCAGCATGCCGGAAAAGCGTGTGCGCGGTTTTACCCGGCAGGACCAGTTCACGATGATAATGGGTAATGGCGGTGTCAGGATGCCTGGCGCTGATCAGGTGGTTGAACTTGAAGGCGTATTGGCAGCAGATACCGGAGCAATAAGGCTTGTGATCATTGTCCAGGCTCCCGACACAGTGGATGATGGCCAGCGATGAAGGAACATTGCCGGCTCTGGTCAGGAACTCTCCAGCGGTCGGACCGGTGGACGACAGCAGCCTTTCGAACTGCAACGCATCGTACACATCTGGAAATGTTCCGAAGCCCATGCCGGTCACCCTTGAGGCATCATACAACCCGGTGCCGGTGGCCAGGATGATGGCGCCGATCCGGCGCTCGACGATCTGCTCCACCTGTTCCAGATCCACAACGTCCTCGCCCATGGGGCAGGCATCCTTGCAGGCCCGGCACTCCTCACCCCTTGAACGGACGCAAACATCCTCCATAAGGAACGGTGCATTCGGCAGGACGCCGGTAAAGGCAAAGTCGATCGCCTTGCGTTCACTGGCACCGTTGTTAAACCCGTTCATCGTCACCGCCGGGCAGGCGGCCGCGCATTCGCCGCAGCCGATGCATTCGTGCAATGAGACGTGGCGTGGCAGCTGGCGGATCCTGGCGATGAAATTGCCATAAAAACCGGTCACCTCGATCACTTCCGACATGGTCATCAGTTCGATCTTCCCGGCATGGTCGCCGTGCAAAAGTTCGCCCATCAGCGGTTCAAGCATGCAGGGAGCGCACTCCAAATCCGGAAACAGCTCCTCGAACCTGACCGGCAAACCACCGATCATCGGCGTCCGTTCCACCAGCACCACCGAGCGGCCGGCCTCGGCCAGCGCCATGGCGGCCTTCATCCCGGACGGCCCGGCACCTATCACCAGCGCATCGGGACAGACCTCCAGCTCTTTTTTTTCCAGCGGCTGTTGCAGCCGCACCCGGTAGAGCGCTCCACGGATGGCCCTGATGGCCTTAGCGGTCGCGACTTCCGGATCTTCGGTGACCCAGGCGATCTGTTCCCGGATGTTGACCATCTGCAGCAGGTAGGGGTTCAGCCCGGCGTTGGCCAAGCAGCGCCTGAAGGTGGCCTCATGGTCCCGGGGTGAACAGGCGGCCACGATTACCCTGTCCGGCAGTTCCGTCTTCAGGCTCTCCTCGAACTGCAGCCTGCCATCTTCGGAACAGATGAAATCAACAGTTTTGAAATAAGTCTGTTCCGGAAAGGATCCGGCCGCCTCGGCAACCGCTGCAGAGCTGATCTTGTCGGCGATATTGGAACCGCAGTTGCAAAAATATATTCCGATCTTCATCAAGCCGCCCTCCCGTTGACAATTTCATCGACAATCCGGTTCACGGCCCCCGGCAGCGCCGCAGCCACCTCAGCTGTGAAACGCTCGCCGAACAGGTCGAATTCCAGCGCCTCAATGCCCCAGAATGAGACCTGTTCCGGCAGCGGGACCCCGGCCATCCGTCCCAGGTCATAGGCCGTCGCAAAATCGGTATCGTGGCTGGAAAAGGTGTTTTTGCTGGTAACGAAATCCATCGCATCGAAACGCTTCAATGTCCCCGCCGGCGCTCCGCTCAGCATCGCATCCACCACCACCGCCTGCCTGTAACCGGCCATCGCCTCCATCAGCCGGATTCCGCCGGTGTGCAGCTCCAGCAGCGCAAGATCATTACGGTGACGCAAACGCTCCGCCACGGCACGGGCGACGGCTATACCCACGCCGTCATCGGAAAGCAGCGGATTGCCCATACCGATAATCACAACTCCGGCGCTCATCCCTTCCTCCGCATCTCGCGCAGCAGTTCGCCGCTGCTGCCGTGCAGCGCAACCGTCAGCGGCATCTTGCCCGGCAGAAAGTGGGTGGCGCAGGAGAAACAGGGATCGTACAGACGGAAGGCCATCTCGATCCTGTTGAGGATCGACTCATCAGGGGCGTTGTTGGTGATCAGTTTTTCCGCGGCCCGTCGGATCGACATGGAAATCGGGGCGTAGTTGTTGGTGGTGCCGACGATCATGTTGACCTTGGTCAGCACCCCTCTGGCATCGGTGACATAATGATGAGTCAGCGTCCCGCGCGGAGCTTCGACCGAGCCGACCCCTTCACCGACGAAACGGGCCGGGTCAGGGATATTGCGGGTTTCCGGCGAGGTGATTTCAGGGTCCAACGCCAGTTCCAGCATATGTTCGGAGGCGTAGAGCAGCTCGATAAGCCTGGCCCAATGGGTTGCCATCCGGTGATGGATCGGCTGATAGCGGGCTCCGGTAAGCTTTTTACAACCGAAGGCCTCGTACATGCGCTGGTATTCGGCATTGGCCAGCGGCGTGGCCATCCCCTCCGAAACATTCAGGCGCGACAGCGGCGTGGCGGTGTAAATCCCGCTGCCGATGCCGTCGGTCAATCCCTGCCACCCCACCTTCTTCAGATAGGGGTATTTGAGGTAGGTCCAGGGTTCCACCCGCTCGGCAATATGCTCGCGGTATTCGGAAGGATGGTACCTGGCGAACTCGTTCCCCTCCGGGTCCAGCACGCGGATCAGGCCGTCGTAGAAATTGCACTGATTGTTCGCGTCCACCGTGCCCATGGAATAGGTGCGGTGCAGGTAGGTGTCGCAGGTGATCATCTCCAGGTAGGCCGGGTTCTTCAACACGATATTGTCAAAGACGGTCAGCGAGAAACGAGCAAATTCGATGTTTCTGCGGGCCGTATCCTCGATCTGCACGCGCTCAGCTTCGGTAATCGGCCGGCTCCAGCCACCGGGAACCCCGGCCACCGGATGGATCGACTTGCCCCCCAGAAAGGTGATGATCTCGTGGTTGCGCTTGCGGCAGGCGATCACCTCGCCGGCCACATCCAGTCCGACCTTGCGGGCCACCCCCAGGATGTTGCGCTCCGAAGGGGGCGCATCCGGCCCGACAATGAAGTCCGGCCCGCCCAGCGCATAGAAGTGAGTGGTGTGGTCGGTAACGAAAAAGGCCATGTAGAGCAGCTCGCGCAGCTTCCTGGCCACCGAAGTGGGTTCGGCGCCGAAGACGCCGTCCAGCGCCTTTGTGGCGGCCAGATGATGGGCCTCCGGGCAGACTCCGCAGATGCGGTTGGTGATGACCGGCATCTCCTCGGCCATCCTCCCCACGCAGAACTGCTCGAAGCCGCGCAGTTCCGGAATCTGGAAACAGGCATTCTCCACAGTCCCCTGATCGTTGAGAAAGATATCTATCCGGCCATGCCCTTCCAGGCGGGTGATCGGGTCGATCGTGATCCGTGTCGTCATCTGTTACCTCCCGACTTTACCGCCCAGCGTCGAACTGGCCAGGGTATATTTGTAAAACAGTCCGGCATAGTCCGGGATCGTCGAAAGAAAGGCCGACACCCGCCCGGAGATCTCCGCCTCCGACAGACCAACCGTGTCGCCGATATCCATGACCGAGCCGAGCGCCGCCACCATTTTGGCCCCTTGGTCGCTGATCCCGTCCGGCGCGCCGTAACATCCGCTGCAGGGCATGTTGGCCTTGGTGCAGGGCGCGCCGCAGCCGCTTCGGGTGGCGATGCCCATACAGAGCAGGCCCTGCTCCAGCAGACAAGCCTTGGGGTCGGGATAGAATTCATAGTTGCGACGGAAGGCGGGAATGCGCTTGTCTTCCTTGGTCCGGTCGCAATCGTCGCAGACCGTCAGCGTGCCACAGCCGATGGTGCTCCCCTTGGGGGGCAGATCCCCGGAAAGGATCACTTCGATCACGTTCCAGATCTGGTGCGATTCAGGCGGACAACCGGGGATGTAGTAATCCACGTCCACCTCCTGGGCCAGATGTTTGACACGTCCAAGTAGCGCCGGCAGATGGATGTCCCCTTCTGGAAAACTGGTGGTGCCGCAAGGTATGATCGCGTCCGGATTTTCCACCGACGGATTATCCAGGTAGATCGATCGAAACAGATCCTCCCTTGTGCTGAAATTGGCCAGAGCCGGGATACAGCCCCCCTTGGCGCAGGAGCCGAAGGCCACCATGACCTGTGATTTTCTCCGCAGCAGACGGGCCATCTCCAGGTTTTCTTCCGTGCGCAGCGCGCCGTTGAAGAGGGTCACGGCGATGGCCCGGTCCGGGAGCGCCTCGATGTCTTTCCTCTTGGTGTCCATCAGGCAGGGGCAGAACATCAGGTCCAGCGCCGCATCCACGTCCAGGATCTTCTCGTGCAGGTTGACAACTGCAATCTCGCAACCGCCGCAGGATGCGGCCCAGTAGATAGCCAGCTTCGGTTTATCAGGCATTTGGTCCTCCATTAAACCAGTGAAAACAGTCGAACATAAGTCTATTCGGCATCAGATCTCAAGCCTGAATTCAGCGCCGTTCCCGACGTTGCGGACGAAAATTCTGCCGTTCATATTCTTCTCGATAATGATTTTCGACATGTACAGCCCTATTCCCGTGCCCTTATCCGGCCCTTTGGTGGTGAAGTAGGGATCGAAGATACGTCCCATGACATCATCAGGAATACCACCGGCATTGTCGGCAATGGTAACTACCGTCTTGCCGTCTTCGGTGAACAGGTCAATCCTGACTCTAGGGCAGTCTGTCTTCAGTTTTGCAAACGCATCCCGGGCATTTAGCAATATGTTCAGCAGGACCTGGGAATACTCGTTGGGATGTCCGTAGATGACCGGATCTCCGGAGGTATTCACCTCGATCCTGATCTGCTGTTCCTGAAAACCGGATTCGATAAGCGTAAGGGTTTTGCTGATCTCCTTGCTTACCTTGAAACTGGTTTTTTCCTTGTCAGGCTTGAAGAAATTCCTGAAATCATCAATGGTCTGGGACATGTGCATGATGATTGCCATGGTTTTGGCAACACGCTCATCAAGATATTCCCTGCTGAACCTGCCACATTCATATATTACCGGCATTTCCTGAATTACAAGCCCCAATGTATTCAATGGCTGTCGCCACTGATGGGCAATATTGCCGATCATCTCGCCCATGGCCGCTTGTCTGTTCTGCTGCACCAACTGAAGATCCTTCTCCCGATTGGCCTCCACAGCCCTCAGGCGCTCAAGTGTCTCCTCATGCAAGGCTATTTCGGCCTTTCTGTGACGCTCTTCGTGGTCAAGGTTGTCCAGTGCAAAAGAGATGTCTGTTGCCATCTGTTTCAACAGTTCAATCATTCGCGAACAGAAAAAGTTGGTTTCCCCGGCATAGATGGTCAAGGCGCCGATCACCTTGTCTTTCAATGTCAGCGCAACGGCCGCCGAGGCCAGGAAGCCGCGCTCCCGACCCTTTTCATGCCAGGGGGCGGTACGCGTATCGTTTATGAAATCGTTGCAGATGTAGTAGTGGCTGTCGCGGATAGCCGATCCTGTAGGTCCCATTCCTTCCGGTCCTTCCCCGATGGAGATCCGGATGCTGTCCAGATAGCCGTTATTCTCCCCATACCAGGTTACCGGTTTGACCAGACCGGATTCTTCGTCAATCAGTCCGATCCAGGCCATCCTGAAACCACCCTGTTCGACAGCAACCCGGCAGATTGTTTTGAAAAGCGTTTCGCGGTCCCTGGCGCGCACGATGGTATGGTTGGTCCCGCTGAGCACCGCATAAAGCCGGTTCAGGCGATGGATCTCTTTCTCGGCGGCCTCTCGCTCCGATATCTTCACCTCCAAGGCCTTGTTGAGTTCAAGCAGTTCCACCGTTCTTTCCCTCACCCGGACTTCCAGTTCGTCATGTGCCAGGCGCAGAGCCTCTTCGGCCCTCATGCGCTCGGTGACATCGCTGACAAGACTAAGCAGACACGCTTCGCCATTCAGGTCGATGATCTCGGCCGAATACTCCCCCTCGCGAAGTTCGCCGGTTCTTGTGCGGAACTGGATATTGACGGAGCGAACAATCCCGCCATTCCGCAACGTTTCTATTATCCTGTCACTGGCTGCCGGATAATTCCAGATGCCCAATTCTACCGGGGTCCGCCCGACAATTTCATCACGTCCGTACCCGCAGACCCGCTCGAAGGCCTCGTTAACCTCAATCAAACGTCCACCCGCGCAACTCGAAATGGCAAGTATGGCCGGCGTGGCAACAAAGGCCTTGAAAAATTTCTCCTCCGATTTTTTGAGCCTGTCGGCCGTATCCGCATGCCGTTCATTGGCCAGCCCCAGATTGACGAGCAAGTCGACGAAAGAGCTGTAATAGTTCATTATCTGTCGGACCTTTTCCCGTGTAAAGATCGGGACGCGTCTCAGCGCAGCCATGTAACTTGCGGAGTCGAAACCAAACTCTTGCGCCTGGCAACGAAAATATTCCTCGTCGATCTCTTCATCGTCGTAGAAGAACTGGCCCAGATACAGGGTGGCGCAATGCTCGTCAGCAATGACGATCGGCTTTGCCATATCCCATAGTCCGTTGCGGCATTTGTAGGCGATATATTCTTCTGTAAATGGGTGAGCTTTGATGTAGTCGTCGCTTTGACGGCAGCGCTCGGCGGTGACAGGATGGCGGCGATGGAAAGCTGTGCAGATGTCCTGCCACCCGGTGGCAACGAAAACGGTGCCGTCAGTGCCGATTATGCCGACCGGAATACCGGTGGCGGTATGGAAGTGGTCCATGAGCCGCTGTAAGTTGGCAATATCGATCAGTTCCGCCAATGTACGCGCCATGGAAATTCCTTTTCAGTTCCAAAGGTGGTAAAATTCGAATCTCAATATCTGTGACTACAGCTTGACTTCACTTTTCACTACTGGCTTCACACACCAGGTTCCGGCCGCCGTTTTTGGCCAGGTAGAGCGCCTCGTCAGCCGCCTTGCAAAGAGCTGTCGCATCGCCATAGAGCGAGAGTGGAGCGACCCCGCAGCTGAAGGTGCAGGCGAATGGTTCCCCTTTTGCCTGGAAACGGACCGCCGCAAAGCTCTCCCGCAGTTCGTTCAACAGCGCTACCGCCTCGGTGATGCTGCAACCGGGAAGGACAACAGCAAATTCTTCTCCACCGAATCGCCCGACAACGTCCGTTTTGCGCACACGCTGCCCGATCAGACGGGCCAGGGCAATCAGTACGCGATCGCCGACCGGATGGCCATACGTGTCGTTGACCTCCTTGAATTTGTCCACATCGATCATGGCAAAGCAGACTTCCTCTTCCTTGCGCTGGGCATGGGCAATGGCGGTATCCAGGTGTTCCTTGGTGGTGGTGTGATTAAACAGGCCGGTCATGCTGTCCCGCACCATGTAGGAGCGGATGATTTTCATCCGCTCGGCGCGAACAGCCACCGATGAGATCAAGTGTTGGGCCTTGATCGGCTTGGTCAGGAACTCGTCCCCGCCGGTCAACATCGCATGAAACTGTTTGTCGGTATCGGTTTCACTGGAAAGGAACACAATCGGAATACTGAAATAGGCGCTGATCTGGCGGATCGCTTTGGCCAGTTCCACGCCGTTGCATCCCGGCATGTACATATCCATCAGTATCAGGTCGGGCTTGAATTCAAACAACGGCGACATTACCTGCAGCGGATCGTTCACCGTCATCGTGGTCATACCAGCTTCCTGGAGTATCAAGGCGTGATAATCGGCCAGTTGCGGGTCATCGTCCACGATCATGATCCGGTAAGGTTCCGGCTTGAGCGCGGAGGTGAGCAGACTGAGCGTCGAGCAGAGATCGGTTATATTGAGCGGCTTGGTGAAATAGGCACTGGAGCCGGCACGCACCGCCGACAGGCGATTGGCAAGGGAGTTGTTTGATGATATGAATACGGTTGCAATCGGCTTCTCACGGCCCGACTGGATTTTATTCATGATCTCCGCCCCCCCGACCGGCTTGTCAGGAAAGATCATGTCCATGACGATGGCATCGGGCGATGAGTTCTGCACTGCATTGTACAACTGATCGATATCCCCGAAGGAAACGACCTCGAAACCGAAGCAGCCTATCTGGGTTGCCAGGGCCAGACGCTGGAACGAGTCGTCCTCGCACAGGTAAACCACCTTCTGTTCCTTATCGGCAGAAGCATCGGAAGCTACCGTCAGTTCCTGAATCTGCAGCTCCATCCCCTGCTCCGGATCGATCCGGGCGATCTCGCGTTCAATCAGCTTGAAGCATTCCTGCATCTGCTGATGCCAGTTTTTGTCGGTGGGAGTGGTCGTCTGCAGCGCCTCTTTTGCCAGGTTCTCCCCGGCTGCCGCCGCGGTGCTCAACTTGCTCAGACCGAACGAAGCGCTGGCCCCCTTCATCGTGTGGATACGGCGGTGCAGATCCTCCAGCCTCTCGCCCCACACGCCACCCGCAACAAACTCGTCGTAGGATTTCCGGATTCCCTCCAGTTGCGTCGGGAGCTGTTTTGTATATGCTTCGCGAATCTTTTTCAGCCTGGTGGCCGCGGAAACGATCTGTGTGCTCACGTCCGATTCTCCCCAAGCAGCGCACCAACCATTTCCGGCAGCGTCTCCTGCAGTTCTTCGTCCTTGGTCAAAATGGCATTGATAGCCGGATGGGCGATCCTCAAGGGGGCGGCATCCTCTCCGGTAATCAGCACAAACGGCTGTTTGAAACCCTGCTGGCGCAACTCTTCAAAGAGCTGGACCCCGTCGATGAACGGCATGTTCATATCCGAGACCACGGCGCGGATCGAGGTGTCGTCAGCCATCTTCTCCAGCGCATCCAGTCCGCCATTGGCAAGCAAAGTGGCGTATCCGGCCGATTCCAGAATCAGCCCGGTCAGTTCAGCGGTGAATTCATCATCGTCCACCACCAGAATAGTTGCGGGTGTGTCGCTGCTCATATCTTCTCCTTCCTGTTATCCTATCAGACTGCGAACCGTATCTATCAGGTTGGACTGGTCGAAGGCCCCTTTAACGATGTAGGCGTTGGCCCCGACCAGTATACCACGCTTTTTGTCCTCTTCTTTTTCACGCGATGTGACGATGACAATCGGCACCGCCCGGTAACGTTCATCAGCCCGCAACCTTTCTGTCAGCGAAAAGCCGTCCAGCCTCGGCATCTCCACATCGGTGATCACCAGGTCGAACAGCGTCTTGCGGGTCTTGCCAAAGGCGTCTTCCCCGTCTTCCGCGGTGACCACGGCATAACCGTACGCCTCGAGGATGCTCTTTTCAATCTCGCGGGTATTGATGGAGTCGTCCACCACCAGCACCGTCGCCGCATGATCCTCCCTTGCGGCGGGATGCAGCCGCAGCGGATCCGCAATTTCCCGCGCCTGCCTGATCAGCTCAGGAACGTGCAGCACGTTGATGATGCTGTCGCGCTCACCGATGGTGACTCCTGAAACCATGCGCAGGTTTTTCAGGTGCGGTGGCAACGGTTTTACCACCATCTCTTCCCGTCCGATGATCTCGTCCACCACCAAACCCAGCTTTTCTTCTCCGTCCCTGATGATGACGATCAACACCTCAACCGTCTCGGCAGACGCTTCGTTTGCAAGCCGCAGGAGATCGGCCAGGTTTTCTACCGGTATGATCTGCTCCCGCAGGCGGATGGCGCGCTTGTTGACGATCTCGATGATCTCGCTCCGCCGAACAGAGAGCATTTCGACCAGCGACGTGGCCGGCAATGCGCAGGTTTTGCCGGCGATGGCAATCAGGAACAGGGGAAAGACCGCCAGGTTGAGCGGCAGGCGCAGCAGGAAGGTCGTCCCAGCCCCTTCCACGGTTTCGATGATGATCGCACCTTTAAGCTCATCAACCACGCTTTTCCTGACCACGTCCATACCCACCCCGCGGCCGGAAATATCGGTGATCAGCGGGCTGGTGCTGAATCCTGGCATGAAGATCAGGTCGGTGATTTCGGCCCGGGACATACCGGCCAGCGTATCGGCATCGAACAACCGTTTCGCCAGAGCCTTCTCGCGAATCCTGTCAATCGACAACCCCTTGCCGTCGTCACTCAGGGAGACGGTGACACAGCCGCTGTCGTAAAAAGCGGAGAGGTGGATGGTTCCCTTAAGCGGCTTCCCGGCGGCAATCCGTTCATCGGCGTTTTCCAGCCCGTGGTCCAGCGAATTGCGGATCATGTGCATCAGGGAATCACCGATACGGTCGATAATTTTCCGGTCCAGTTCGGTGTCGCCCCCCTCCACTACGAAGTCCACATCCTTGCCCTGTTCATGGGCAAGATCCCGGACCGTGCGCCGCAGTGGGTCGAAAACAGTGGAGAGCGGCTGCATGCGCATCCTGAGCGATGTTTCCTGCAGGTCGCCGACGAGGTGGTCCTGCAGCAGGGATGCGTCGTGCATGGCCCGCACCGACTGGCGCAGGGAAAGTTGCAGCGCCCGGCCGGCCTCGATCAGTGGTTCATGTTCATTATCCGCACCATGAAGATGGCCGGCAACCGTCTTGAGATGCCTGGCGGTTGCCTTCTCGATTTCAGCAAGGCTGACGATATGCCTCCTGAATCTGACATGTTCGGAGACGATCTCTCCCATCAACCGGATCAGCTCATCCAGCTTGGCGGCATTAATTCGCAGGTAGTCGATCTTTTGTCCCCTGGCAACAGCCGGTAACGGGGCGGACTCGACAGGAACGGCAGTGTCTGCTTCGGCCAGAGGAACCAACGGCGGCAATTTGACCGGTTCCTCCGCAGCGGACGTACCGACCGGGACCGGCGGCGCATCTCCGGCTGCCTGCGCAGCAGCTGCCCGGGCCAGCTCCTCGCAGAGTTCCCCCGGCGCCTGCATCGTTGTATCGCCGGCGGTTATCCTTTCCAGCATCGCGGCAAGGGCATCCAATCCCCGGAAAAGGACGTCGGAGACCGGGGCGGACAGGGAGATCTTGCCCCCACGCACCGCATCAAGCACATCCTCCATCTTGTGGGCCAGTTCGGTAACTCCGGCAAGCTTCATCATCCGCGACGAGCCTTTGATCGTGTGGGCCGAGCGGAACAGGCCATTGAGCGTTTCGGCATCACCGAGCGAATTTTCCAGGTTAAGCAGTCCTTCGCTTATCCGGGAGCAATGCTCCCGCGCCTCTTCTACGAAACGTGCCAGAAATTTCGAATGGTCAAATGCCATATATTACCTGCTTTTTTTCGCGGCCAGGAGCGACAGCTTGTGGCGGCAGATGACTATGAACTGTTCCGCATTGAATGAAAGCGGAAAGAAGTCCTGTCCATGTTCCTTGAGCGAGCCCTTCTCCAGGACCCTGAGCGCCGCTTCATAACCGCTTCGCGCCCGTTTTTCGTCCCTTTGCCCATAGCTGATCTCGGCGGAATAATAATGGGCCAGCCAGCATGAGGCATTCAGATAGAGCGCCTCCCGGAAACGCTTTGCCGCATTATCGTCGTCGCCCTTCTGGCGCGCGATGATGCCGAGCATCAGGTACGCCTGCAGGCAGAGCGGATCACGTCCGAGAACCTCGTTGCTGACGACCTGGGCCTCGTCAAACCGTGACATGCTCAAAAGCAGGCTCCCCTTCAGACAATGGGCTTTCTCGAAGGCTGGGTCCTGTCGGACAATCTCGTTCAGAACCTCCAGAGACTTTTCGTATTGTTTGTTGTGAGCCAGTTCTATGGCCTGATCGAAAAGCACCCTGACATCCTGCCGTACTGCTGGTTGCAGCGATTGCAAGGGGCGGTCGGGCACACGACGCGTCGGCAGCGGACTCTGGCGGCTTTCTGATCTGGCCGGGGAAATTGTAGCGACCTGACGGGACACCCCGCTTGGCCGTTCGGCAATCGCAGTATGACGACTCAAAGTCCGGCGTTCCTCGAAAACCGGGGTTGGCGCTTTTCGGTAGAAAAAGAGCGAGTCCTGCTCTACCAGGGAGAGAATACCGATATCATGGTGTAAGGTTTCCGTCGCCCCGACGATCAAACAGCCGCCGTCACCGAGCAGTCCCGCCAGTCTTCCGAATATCTCGCGCTGAATCTGTTGCGGAAAATAGATGGATACATTCCGGTAGAAAATTATATCGGGCAGCAGCATCTCCTGCGGATAATTCGCGCCCAACAGGTTGACCACCTCAAATCGGACCTGTCTGCCGATGTTTTCCCCGACCCGGTACTTCCCCGGACCGCAAGGCTTGAAATAGCGTTCCAAGAGCGACGGTTCCATGCCGCGAAACGATCCTTTTCCATAAACCCCCTGCCTGGCGATGGCTACAGCAGTGGTATCAATGTCCACTCCGGTGATGCTGAACAGGCGCTCGCAGTCCGCGCCATAACGCTCGCGCAGCATGATCGCTATCGAATAGGGTTCTTCGCCGGTGGAACACCCCGCACTCAATATCCTCACCGGCCTGCCGCTTTTCCCGCCCATCAGAGATGGCAGCAGCTTGTCTACCATCAGGTTAAGGTGGTCGGGCTCACGCAGGAAGTAAGTTTCATTGACGGTCAAGAGCTCCACCAACTGCACCAGTTCTTTGCTGTCGCTCCTCAACAGCGCCTGATAAGCATCCGCGTCGTTGAAGCCCATAGCCGCCATGCGACGATTCAAAGCATCGCAGAGTGTCTGCTCGCGCCCTTTTTCGAAAAAAAATCCACAAGTGCCGAGAAGCAGCTCCTTAAACGGGGCCAAGTTCAGCGGTTCGTCCGAATAACTGCAGCGTGCGGTGGCCATCATAGCCGGGTTCCAACCCGCTGCATCAGTTCGGCCGGGATCTTGTCGAGCGTCACCACCTTCTGGACATACCCGCGTTCCACCGCAAGCCGGTTCATGCCAAAAACCACGGAACTTTTCGCATCCTGTGCCAGCGTTGTCCCTCCGGCCATCCTGATTTCATTCATCCCGGTTACACCGTCATCACCCATGCCGCTCATGATCAGTCCAATGGCCTCTTTCTTATACGTAGCGGCAACCGAGGAGAGCAGCGTATTGCAGGAGGGATTGTAGACCTGGCCGGCCTCCCGGTCACCAAGTACGATCACCCCCTGGGCGGTGATCCTCATCGAATGCTCGGCGGGATTGACGTAGACGTGACCAGCGCAAGGACGATCGCCATTTCCCGCGACCACCACGGTAAGAGGAGTCGCGGCGTTAAGCCAATCCACCATGCCCTGGGTGAATCCTTCAGCAATATGCTGGGTTATGATGACAGGAGCCGGGAATGTGCGCGGCAGGCGCGACAGTATGGAATGGATGGCCTGTGGCCCCCCGGTGGAGGCGGCTATGGCGACCAGCGCAGCCTTCGTTACCCCCACGGAGCCTTGCACGGGCCGGTTTTCGGCAATGGCCACGTTTTTTCTCCCCAAGGCCAGCTGATGGGCAGAAACATCAACATTGGACAGAAGCCGGATCTTGCTTATCAGCCGTTTCACGTTTTCGATGCTGATATCCGGTTTTTCGATAACATCCAATGCACCTTTGGAAACCGCGGCAAATGCGGTGCGCACTCCGGTCAGCGCGGTCACCACCAGAATCGGCACCGGATGCGCGGCAATGATCTTCTCGATTGCTTCAAGTCCGCCCATCACAGGCATCTCGATATCCATGGTGACGATATCAGGCTTGAGCGAGGCTACCTTGACAATGGCCTCCAGGCCGTTTACGGCCTCTCCGACCACACTGATCCCCGGCTCGGACTCGAGAATGGCCCGGATCAAGTCGCGCACCAGTCCGCTGTCGTCTACAACCAACACCCTTATGTCACCCGCCGGCTTTAGCATGGCTTAGCTCTGTTCCGCGCCAGGCACGGTTTCCTGTCCACCCTCTTTGCCGACCTTGAAGGTCATCACCAGATCCCTCAATTGCTCGGAGAGGTTGAACAGCTCCTCGGTCACTCCGTTTGTCCGGTGGATCGAGTCGGTGGAGAAGCGGACCCCCTGCTCGATGTCTTTCAGCGCCAGAACCACCTGGCTGCTGGCAATCTGCTGTTGCTGCGTGGAAAGGGAGATCTGGCGGGCGGCGCTGGTGGTCTCTTCTACGCCGTCCACGCTCTCGATCAGCATCACCACCGTATGGGAGGCGTACTCCTGACCTTCCTGAATCAACTGGAAACTTTTCTCCGAAGACATCACCAACCGGTTTACCGCATCCAGGATTTCGGTTATTTTGCCTTCTATCTCGGAGGTGGATTCGACCACGCTGTCGGCCAGACGCCTTATCTCCACTGCCACCACGCCAAAACGCTTCCCTGACTCGCCGGCGCTGGCAGCCTCAAGCGCTGCATTGAACGCGATCAATTTGGTCTGGTTGGCAATGTTGTTGATTATCTCCATCACCTTGTTGATCTCTTTCGACTTCCTGCCCAGATCGACGATCTCGCCCAGGTTTGCCTGTATGGTGCCGCTGATGTCGTTAACCTTGAAAGTCAGGTTCTCGACCTCGGCCGCGCCATTCTTGGTGTCTTCGAGGGTCTTGTCGGCACGTTCGACCACCGCCTGGCTGTGCAGAGCTATCTGGCTGGCTGTTGAAGAAAACTCCTCCATGGTGGACGAAATCTCCACCACCGAACTGGAAAGCTGCGTGGCAAAACCTGATTGCTGATCCATGGTCGAGGCGATGGCCCCCGAGTTGGCGTGAATCTTCTCGGTGACCTCCGCCAGGGTGACTATTATGCGGCGCAGGTTGTCGGTCATCGTGTTGAACATGCCACAGGTCTCACCGATTTCGTCCCTGGATGACAACCGCGCCTCCACCGTCAGGTCGCCATTGGAAACCTTGCGGGCGGCGTCATGAACAGCGCTGATGCCCTCCTTGACCGAGAGATAGCAGGCCAGATTGAAATAGATTCCGAGCAGGAACGCCACCAGCGACAAGCTCAGGTAGACTGACATCCTCAGCTGCAGTGTCGAGATGCGGCTGCCTAGCAGTTCGTCAAGCACCGGTGACAGCTGCGAGGCTGCGCGGAAAGCCGCATCCGTCGCTTCCATCCCCGCCCTGGACAGGCCGACGGTGCGCGTTCCCCTGAGCTCCTTCTGGAAAGTGGCCATGGCCGTTTCCAGCTCCAGAAGCGGTTTCTGGATGCGGTCGCGAATCGCGGCGTTCGCGCCCGCCGCGGTCCTGATATCCTTTTTCAGCGCATCGACGAGAGTGTTGATCCCGCCTGAGAGCAGCAGCAGTTCGGCCCGGTCACCGACCTGCGATTCAGGCCCGCCGGAAAGACGCGCAGCAACAATTGCGGCGCGGGATACAGTCTCGGCCAGTGGCGGAAGCTTGGTGATCAATGCATCCATCAGGTAATAGCTGGGAATGTCCGGATCAAGCGTCAGGTTGGAACGGTCCGCAACCAGAACCTTCATCTCCAGCAACTCCGCTGCAAACGTACCGTGGGCATCGATCATCTGTCGTGTCGCCCCGCCCCGTGAATCGGGCAGTTTTGTCTTGAGCGACTTGAAGGCCTCTCCCATGCCCAACTCGCCTCCGTGAAGGGAGTCTACCTCCGCCAGGCCTGTCAGGGCCTGATCTATGGGAATCCTGGGCTTGCCGCCCCACACAGCCGCATAACGGCTATCGATAACTGCCTGAAGCAACGAATCCAACGATGCGGCGTAGCGGACACCGGTGCGCTCCTTGGCTGAAAATGTTATCTGTTCGTAGATATTCGTGACCAGGAAATAGGCCAGCAGAAGAGTGGGGATACAGAGGAATATCCCGGCCACAAACATTTTGCGCGAATAGGTCAGCCTGTTCATCAGCTGCTTGGCCGGTTGCAATAACATCTTCATCGGTAGCCTCCATGACGGGCCGCTTCGGCCCTTTTTTCTCTCAGAATGCGCATAAAATCCACGAGCAGAACCATTCTGCCTTCCACCAGCAGCACTCCCCACATCCCCTTTTGCAGTGCAAAAGGCTCCAACAGCGGTGGAAAGGGCAGAATTGCGACGACGGCAACCTCGCGGATATCCTCCATCAGGTCAATGATCACCCGGTATGGCTGCTCATCCGGGCAACGGATCGTGACAACTGTCGGCGAAAGATAAGTGACCGTGGCATCACCAAAACCCATTACATTGTGGAACCAGAAAAGATCCCCGGCATCTTCTCCCTGATAGGCATTTATACCGACCACCTGTTCGGAATCGATGCCGAAATGAACTCCTCCGACCGAAAACAGCAGCAGGTTGAGGCCTGTTTCACCCGGGTCGCTCATAGCGCTATCAGGCCGGCCAGTTTTCCGATATCGAGCAGTGCGATCGTCCTGCCGAGATACTCTATTTCACCGATCACCAGATCGCGGACGGCTCCGTTGAGCGTCGCAAGCGGAGGTATTACAGTACTCAAGGGAATATCGACCACATCCTCGATCGAGTCGATCATGATACCTGAGTGGAAATCGCCTTTTACGGCCATGGCGATCAGGCACGTTTTATGACCGGACGTTTCCTCTCCCAAAAAATGGCTGATATCGATAACCGATTCGATATCCCCCCGTATATTTATCAGCCCCGGTAGATAACCGGGAAGGCAGGGTACCCAGGATATTTCACACGAAGGCAGGATTTCCCTGATGTCAGAGCCGTAAAACGCATACCGGTTTCCGCCGCAGATGAAGATAACTACTTTAACCCTCTCCTCTTCCACATCCACGACTTCCTTGGCACGTTGTCGCCTTTTCAGCTCGTCCAGGATCAGTTCGCTTTTCAGCTGTTCATCGGATGATGCCATACTTTCTCCGAGGTCATGTTCAGGAGGAATGTAATGTTGCGCAAATCTGGTTAGTATATCATTTGAAATCATTTGCGATAGTACCGGGAAATGACGCTGATCGCGCACTTGAAATGCATTGCCGGCAATCTCCGGGGCAGCCTCGCCGCGTTCGGCCTGCATCAGGTCAACCATGTAACGTGATTACGAATTATGAAATATTGCAGCAACATATAACAATATTTCAGGGCAAAGTATACTCTAATTAACCTGAAACACATTCTGTTTAATAACGTAAATTGCTTTATTTCAGGCAGACACCTGAACAAATGGAATGTTGATGTGTCACATATACACAGAGGCCCCGCTCCTTACGGAACGGGGCCTCTGTTGTTACCCTGATTTTTGATTCTATTTCTTTGTTTCGTCTTTTTTTGCAACGGCCATGGCATCGTTCAGGATTTTGACACCGGCCTTGGATACTGCGATTGATCCGGTCAAACTTTCACGGGCCAGATCCGGATTATGGAAACCGTCCGAGTTCTCGGCGGTCCAGTATTCCCACAGGACGTGAGCTTCCTCATGCTTCTCCCGAGCCTGTGCCAGGACGCTCTCGGTAACACCCATGCGCTGGGCGGCGGCATAGGTATCGATCAACTGTCCCAGCCAGTACTCGGCCTTACGCATTTTGCCCTTGGTATAGTTTATGATCGATTCCATCTCATACTGTTTTTTCTCAACAGTACTGTCCGGATGGCAGCCAAGACAGGAGGCCTTCACAGCCAGCTTGGGCTTGACTACGCCGTGAGTGGAGAACATCTTGCCATCCTTGCCCTTGATCTTGGGCATATGGCACTGATGGCACTGCACGCCGGCCCTGTCATGCACGCTGCCGGCATAGGTCTCGGCCTCCGGATGCTGGAACTTGATCAGGCGCGCGCCGGTGACGGCATGCTTGAAATCGAAGAAGTCCAGTTCCTTGTAATGCTTGAGCAGTTGCAAGGCATTCTTGAGCGGGAAATGGTTGGTGCGTTGATCATCATAACCGACCTTCTTGCCATCGCTCCACTGGCTGCCGGCGCCGCAATTGTACTCCACGTGGCATTGGGCGCACATCATGCGCGAATCGGTCTTTTCCATGATGCCGATCTTGCGGAAACCGTCGCGGAACGAGATTTCTTTCAGATCGGTATTGCCACCCTTGGCAAAAATATTGTTCTTGGGATCCTTGGCAATCGCCTGCAGCAGGCCGTCACGTACTATACGGGGCTGTGTGCCGTGCGGATCGTGGCAGTGGATACATCCAACCGGGTTGTTGGTATCCTTGGCCACATCGACGATGTTGGAGGTACGGTCCCACTTGGCCTTGGGATCCTTGTCGCCCATGAACTTCCATTTAAGGATATGGTCGGAGGTCTTGCACTGGATGCAGGTGGGATTGCCGGCCATCGCGGTTTCCTTGAGCTTGTAGTCCTTGCCCTTGTCGGTCAGCACGTCCCAGGTTTTGCCTGTCTTGTCAATCCCCTTCCAACCGTCCTTGAACTGGAAGCGACCACCCTGGAAGCGATCAACGGCAAACTGATCAATGACCATGAAGGCATGTCCACGCGGCTCATTGTGCTCGAATGTAAACCCGTATGGAGCCAGCAGCTTGTCCTGCATCGGCGAACGGCCGGTCGGAACACCTTTTTCCTTGCGGGCACCACCGTCACGGTTGACGTTAAAAAAACTTTCCATCTGGTTTTTGTGGCATTTGCCGCACAGGGCCTGATCAATGATCGTGACCGGCTTGTTTTTCTCCGGATCCTGCATGTGCGCATCCATCTTGTCATGACAGGTCTTGCAGGAAAGTTTGGCGTGCTTTGAACCCTCCTTGAGCGCCTTGACCTCTTCGTGGCACTCGTAACATTTTGCACGTCCATCGTTCGCCACTTTGGCGACCGGCTTGCTCTTGGCGGCAGTGGTCATGGCAGGCAACGACAGTAGCGCGACCGCTCCGGCAATGGCTGCTGCAAAGGCCAAATTCTTCTTCAGCATGTTGTATCTCCTTTCTCTCGTGGTATTTCTGCTGGATGTGCAGATATTGATTGTGAGTTTATGCGGGACTGCATCCTGATCGCCTTGGGGGTTACCGGGCAGACGTATTCACAGGTACCGCAACCTGTACAAAGCTGAGCATTTATCCTGACGCCGACTCCCGGTATCAGCCTGATTGCCTGTGATTCGCAGCGCTCCACGCAGGCGAAACAGCCGCTGTTTTTAGCCAGGCAATAGTCGTTTTGGGCCACGGCCACCCGGCTCTCTCCCGGCGTGGCCACGAAATCCGCCACATCCGGCACAGCCGGCGGCGAATCGCCGGGCGCCTTCAGTGCATTGCTGACCGAACAGACCGCTTCCCCTAGCGAGAGCAAGCTTTTCTTGAAAAAATCCTTGCGACTGATATTCATTTTTTCTTCTTCTTTTCTTTTTCTTTCTTCTCCCGCTTCATTTCCCTTATCTCTCCCTGGGCATGGCATCCGGTGCAGGACAGGCGGACCGCATGGGGTGAAAGAGGCGCTCCATGAAGACCGGTTCTATGGCAACCGAGACAGTACTCACCATTGGAGGTATCCTCGATACGATGCGGTATCATCGGCGGCGCATCCTCGGCATACTCGGCATCCCTCGAATAGTTTTCCGGTTCGTCGGCACCGGCAACAACCGGAAAAGCCGGCAGTGCAACAAGAGACATAACGGCACAAAAGCGGAGCAACATTCTCATGTAAGACCTCCTTGAATTGAAAGTGCTATTTATACCAGATATTCACATCCAGAGCCTTGGCTGGGCATATGTCGATACAGTCGCCACAACGGGTACAATCACCTGAAGTCACCTGTCCGGCTCCATCAACCAGTGACGGCGCCAGCACCTCTTCCACCGGGCAGACTCTTGAACATTCTCCGCAACCGGTGCAACGTTGCCTGCTGAAACCCACCCTGAGCGGGCTGAACCGCCCCAGCAACGCATAAAAGCCACCCACCGGGCAGAGCGAGCGGCACCAGATTCTGCGAGCAGCAAGCGCTTCGACAATCATTATTCCCAGCACCAGCAGCAACGGAGTCCAGGACTTGAACATGATGGCTCGGCTGGTGATACCGATCGGCGAAAGCATCTCAAAGAGCGGAATACCGGCCAGCAGCGAAACGGACAGTGTGACAGCCAGCGACCAACGGGTTCCGCTCAAGCTGTAGCTGCGTTCGGCAATACCAAGATAACGGCTTAATCTATCGTTCAGCTCCGTCACAAGGTACACCGGACAGACCCAGCCACAGAAGGTACGCCCGCCAATGACAAAGTAAAATGCAGCGACCGCCAGCGCAGACCCGAAGAACGACAGGATGAATATATGAGATGCCAGTGTGGCCTGCATGAAAGCAAGTGGGTCAGCCAGGCCGACGCCCAACAGGTCACCGGCCGCCAGGTTGCCACGGAAGATGTTCAGCCCGGCCAGCGGTGACGCGATCAGCGCGATAACCCCCAGTTGCACCAGCCTGCGTATCGGCCACCACTTAAAACTCATAGTAGTCCTTCTGCTCGGGCGGTGACTTCATGACCACAATCACCGGTTTATCGCGCACACAGGCATTCTCGCAGATACCGCAGCCGACACATTTGTCGTGATGTATCACCGGTTCCATGATGCTGTGGACTCCGGTGCGCTGGTTATGGCGCGGCAGGATCGTAATGGCCTTGTCGATCAGCGGGCACTGCCGGTAACAGACCTCACAGCGCAGTCCGCGCAAAGACAGGCAGTTCTCGCGATCGACAATGACCGCGGTTCCCATGCGGACCTTCTCCACATCTTCCAGCTTCCTGTCCAGGGCGCCCGACGGACAGGCCTTGGCGCAGGGGAGGTCCGGACAGAGATAACAGGGCGTTTCGCGGGCGATGATATGCGGCGTGCCGATTGCAACTCCCGCTTCAGCGCCGGACATCCTGATCGAATTGTACGGGCAGGCCTGGGCGCACTTGCCGCATTTGATGCAAGCCGCCAGGAAGTTCCCTTCCTCCAGTGCTCCCGGCGGCCGCAGGTAGAATCCGCGCGCATCCGCCCGCCGCAGAAACAGGGTTGAGACGCCTCCTCCGGCCGCAGCCAGGGCCAGCGGCAGCAGCACGCCATCTTTCAGGAAACGACGACGGGTAATACCGCTATGTTTTGTGCTGGAATCCATACTAACCTATTTCAACCTTCGGCATAGTGGACATTGCACTCACCGGGGTAGAATAAAAAAATAAACTTCAGGCTTTTTCCACCTTGACAGCACACTTCTTGTAATCCGGCTCTCCCGAGATCGGGCAGTAGGCATCTATGCAGAGTTCGTTGATCAGCTTGGTTTCGTCGAAGAAGGCCACGAATATGTTGCCTTTCTCGGCCTTGCCGCGGCCGTTCAGATCGACCGGCAGAATGATCGTACCGCGCCTGGATGTGATCTTGACCTTCTGCAGGTTTTTGATGCCCATGCGCTTGGCGTCATCCGGATGCATTTCGCAAACCGCAGCCGGATAGGCCCTTTTTATTTCCGGAACCCGACCGGTCATCGTACCGGTGTGCCAGTGTTCCAGCACGCGACCGGTACAGAGCCAGAAGGGATACTGTTTGTCCGGTGATTCCGCGGCTGGCTCGTAGGGACGCGCCCAGATAACCGCCCGCCCGTCGTCTTTCTTGTTTTTATAGAACTTTACGCCCTCACCTGCCTTTACATAAGGATCATGTCCCTCGGCGTAACGCCACAGGGTTTCCTTGCCGTTGACTACCGGCCAGCGCAACCCGCGAGCCTTGACATAGGCTTCATAAGGGGCCAGATCCTTGCCGCCAACGGTGAATTTACGGTATTCTTCAAAGATTTCCTTCTCGGCATATTTGTAGGGAAACAGGTTGCCGTGTCCAAGTCTTCTGGCCAGTTCCATGGTCTGCCACAGATCGCTTTTGGCCTCACCCGGCGCGTCAACCATCTTGAACCACTGCTGGCCACGCCTTTCTGCGTTGCCGAAGAAACCTTCCTTTTCGACCCATGACGCCGAAGGAAGAATCACATCAGCCACCTCGGTACTTTTGGTAGGATATATATCGGAGACAATCACGAAGCGACCGTCACCCTTGCGGGCGCCCTTGCGGTAGCGATTCAGATGCGGCAGGGACTGGAACGGGTTGGTGACCTGGGACCAGAGCACCTTGATGTCGCCCCGATCCAGGGCGCGGAACATCTCGGTGGCGTTATAGGTTGGCTTGTCCGGAATCCTTTTGACATCTATACCCCAGATTTCGGCGGCCTTGGCCCGATGTTCCGGATTGGTCACGACCATATCGGCCGGCAGACGATGGGTGAAGGTGCCGACCTCACGCGCCGTGCCGCAGGCCGAAGGCTGTCCGGTCAGCGACATCGGATTTTCTCCCGGCCTGCTGATCTTGCCGGTCAGCAGGTGGACGTTATAAACCAGGTTGTTGACCCAGGTACCCCGCACATGCTGGTTGAAGCCCATGGTCCAGAGCGAGTTGACCTTGCGCTTTTTGTCGGCATACAGACGGGCCAGTTCGACGATCTTGGCGGCAGGCACTCCCGAAAGCTTTGAGGCATACTCCGGTGTATATTTTTCAAGGAACTTCTTATAATCGTCGAAAGAAATCGGTTTGGGATCATCGGTAAACTTGAACTTGTCTTCCAGACCGTAGCCGATATTTTCCTTGCCCTTTTTGAAGACCACATGTTTCTTGATGAACTTCTCGTCGTACAGTTTTTCCTTGATAATGACATGGGCAATGGCATTAAGCAGTGCCAGATCGGTCTGGGGATTGAATCTGACATATTGGTCGGCCATCTGCGAAGTGCGGGTGCGGCGGGTGCCGAAATCGATTATCCTGACGTCGGGGTTTTTCAGCCGGTTATCGATCATGCGGGAAAATAGCACCGGATGGCATTCGGCCATGTTTGCGCCCCACAGGAAATAGGTATCCCCCAGGTCCAGATCGTCATAACATCCCATCGGCTCGTCTGAGGCAAAGGTGGTCATGAAACCGGTCACCGCCGAGGCCATGCAGAGGCGGGCGTTGGGTTCAATGTTGTTGGTGCCGATACCGCCCTTGAAGAGCTTGAGCGCCGCATAGCCCTCGAAAACAGTCCACTGGCCAGAACCGTACATGGCGACCGAATCCGGTCCATGCTTGGCGATAGACTCCTTGAACTTGCTGGCGATCAGTGTCATGGCCTCATCCCAGGAAGCCTCCACCATCTTGTCTCCCTTGCGGATCAGCGGCTTTGTCAGGCGATCCTTTCCGTACAGCACCTTGGACAGGAAATAGCCTTTGATACAGTTGAGCCCCCTGTTGACCGGTGCGGCGGGATCACCTTTTGTAGCGACTATTTTGCCACCCTTGACCCCCACCAGGACACCGCAACCGGTTCCGCAGAAACGGCAGGGGGCTTTGCCCCACTTGATCCCGGCATCGCCCGCCTCGGACACCTTCGGATTCAATACGGATGCGCCGGCCGCGGCAAATGCCACAGCGGCCGCGCTGGCCTTAAGAAATTCCCGTCTGCTAAGTGCCATGTTTTCCCCCTCGCGTGATCATGATACTAAAGTAGTGACGATGAAGCCGCTCCCGCTTACAGATCCTCAAAGTTATGATATGCCAATCGCACCGAGACAACATCCTCCACTTCGTGCAACTGTGAAACAAGTTTGACCTCGGCATCAACCGTATCGGCTTCAATAACAGCCACTATCTGGTTATCCGGCAGCACACCATGCACCTCGACACCATCAAAAGCAGCGATACGCCCCGATACGGCCTCGGAACATCCAACCAGACAGCTTATCACCACCCCTGAAACCGGCATGTAACCTCCTTAACAATGACTGCACTGCTTAATATCTATGCAAACTCATCTACTTGTCTGCCATCGGCACTTATTTTAGTAACATACTTTCAAGCATTTACAAGCAGACCTCAGCCCAATTACCAAGCAGTTTTTTCGGCTCTGGTCAAATATAACTTGTATTTTTCAGCCAGCGGTGATTCTCCCACGAATTGTGACTAAATAATCCTCTAAAGCAGCTCTAAAATACTTGACCCAAGTCAAAGTTTTTTTTATATGGTTTTTTGAATATGATTAACTTTTTGTATTGACCTTTCAACTACAGATGATAAACTGGATAAAACTTGTCCTGTTAATATTCAAGGAGGTTTTCGATGTTATTGGAAGGTGTTACGGCCCCTGATTTCATTCTCGAAGGAAGTGACGGCACGCAGCATAGTCTGCGGCAATACTTCGGTAAAACAGTTGTTATATATTTTTATCCAAGAGACAACACTCCCGGTTGTACAAAAGAAGCCTGTGGATTCAGGGACAACTTCAAGGAACTGACCGACAGGGGGGTTGTTCTTCTCGGAGTCAGTAAGGACAGCGTTGCTGCTCACGGCAAATTCATCACCAGTTACAGTCTCCCGTTCGTACTGCTTAGTGACCCGGATTGTTCGATGATGCAATCCTATGGCGCATTCGGTGAGAAAGTCATGTATGGCAAGAAAACGGTCGGTACGGTCCGTTCAACCGTGATCATTGGGGCGGACGGGATTGTAAAGAAACATTGGACCAAGGTAGCCAAGGCCGACCAGCACCCGGCACAGGTGCTGGAATATCTGCGGAGCTGAGCCCGCACAAACAGGGAGGAGTATTTAAATGAAGTTTGTTACCCTTGATGAAGTAATCAAATTTGCAGTTGAGCGCGAAGACACCGCCTACAAACTCTACAAGCGCGCAGCCGAACTTTCCACCAGCATTGCATCGAAGAAAATGTTCGAAGAACTGGCGGCCGAAGAGGCCACCCACAAGGATGTTTTCAGCAAGATCGACGAGGAAAAGGCCGAGAATCACAAACTGTGCAAACTTCCTGAAGCAACTATCGCCAAATACCTGGCGGATGTTCCCTTCAGGGCAGATCTGACCTACAGCGAGATTCTGGCCTATGCGCTCAAGACAGAAGAAAACGCCTACCAGCTCTACAAAGCTGCCGCGGGCATGACCGATGATAACAGGCTTCAGAAGGTTTTGATGAGCTTTGCCGATGTGGAATTAGGACACCGCCGCCGGATTGAGGCAATTTACGAGGAACGGGTGCTGACCGAAGGCTAAACAATGTAAAGTCAGAATATTATGTACATAAGGCGGCCATGATAGCCGCCTTATGTACATAATAAGTTACCTTTTCGTGTCTGACGTAATAAATGCTCTGGGACCACTTCTTCCCAACACAACAGATGACCCGTTCATACTCTTATTTACCCCTGACTGCATAGATCCCGGGAGCGTTACGCCAGTAACCTTTATAATCCAAACCGTAGCCGAACAGGAATCGGTCGCCAGCCTCAATACCGCAGAAATCCGCATGCATGCCGGGTGTGACCTTGCGAAGATGCAGTTTTTCAATCAAAGCCGCCATCAGCACGGCAGACGCCCCCTGCTGGCGACAGTATTCGGCAATCGCCGCCAGTGTGATCCCCTCGTCAAGAATATCATCCAGTAACAGCACTGTTCTTCCCTGGAGTTCTGCCTTTGGTTTGACAATCCAGTCCAGGGTATCGCCACGAGTTTCATGGCCGTAGCGAGTAGCGTGGATGTACCCGACTTCCAATGGAAAATGTAGTTGTGTCAGCAGCTGACCACCAAAGATTAGACCTCCATTCATTACACATAGAACAAGCGGGTTTGATTCTTTCAGCTCATTGGTTATCTCACGGGCAACTCTACCAATTGCTGCAACCACTTCAGACTCTGATACCAGCAGGTCAGCCTCGGCCATAATTTTTGCAGCTTCCAATGGTGTCATTGTTTTTCCTTTCGCTTTGCAGCCACAACCCGTTCAATACCACCCGGATCAATTGCTGTGATTGGCTCGTCATAGCCCCCAGCATCGTTGAAGATCTTCACAACATCAGTAGCCTGGCATTGTCCGACTTCCAGCAGTAACCATCCTGACGTATTCAGATGCGAATGCGCCTCAGGAATGAGCATTCGATAAATATCCAGTCCATCCGCACCACCGTTCAATGCTTCGAAAGGATCAAAGTCCCGAACCTCCGGTTCCAGTCCGGCTATATCCGCTGTCGGAATATAGGGCGGATTGGAGACAATCAGATCAAAAGACCTGTCCATTACCGGTTCAAATAGTGAACCAAGCAGTAATTCAACTACGACATTATGCTTCTCGGTATTACGCCGGGCAACATCCAGAGCAGTTACCGAGATATCGATGGCGGTTATCGATGCAAGGGGCAAAACGAGCGCAAGTGATACAGCTATACAGCCGCTGCCGGTGCCGACATCAAGCACGGTTTTGGCTTCAGGCATCAGCAATACAGCCTGAGAAACCAGCAGTTCAGTATCATGTCTTGGAATAAGGACTTCAGCGGAAACTTCAAAATCAAGGCCGCAGAACTCCTGGCTTCCAAGTATATGCTGCAGTGGTTCCCGTTTTGCGCGTCTGGCCACCATGGACCGATATACAGCCAACTCACTATCTGAGAGCGGTTTATCATAGTGCAGATACAATCCAACCCTGTCCATGCCGGTTGCTGCGCAGAGCAGCCACTCCGCTTCCAGACGCGAGTTCTCCACTCCCTTGGTTGCGAGAAAGTCCTTTGTCCAACCCAGGACTTTTAGCGTTGTCCATACTTCCTGCGGTTTCATGCTGCGATCTCCAATTGCGAGCAATACTAGCCGATATTGAAGCTATACACCATTTATTTCGTTTCAAAAGAAAAGGGCAGCCCACAACGGGACCGCCCTTTTAAAACAATCTATACTTATGGATCTATATCAGCTTGACAGCCTGTTGTGCATACTCAAGAATTATAGAAGGGACGATTCCAGGAATCATGGAACCAGCAACGGCAATGATCAATGCCAAAGCAACCGGTGCGGTCACCTGAGTCCATTCGAATTCCTCTGTCGGCTCCTTCATGTACATGTAAACCATCACACGCAGATAGTAGTAAACCGAGGCAGCACTATTAAGCACACCTATTACTGCAAGCCAGATATAACCCTTCTGTACAGCACCGGAGAACAGGTAGAACTTTCCGATGAAACCGGCTGTTGGCGGCATACCTGCGAGCGAAAACAGGAAGATTGTCATTGCTACTGCAAGTACGGGACGCTTGAAACCCAATCCGGCAAAGTCCATCACGTTGCCGTTTGTCTCGCCTTTTTTTGCAATCAGAATGATGACGGCAAAAGCGCCAATATTCATGAATGTGTATGAGAGCATGTAAAACAGTATACCGGCCGTTGCAGTGCCATTGCCTGCTGTAAGACCTACGAGTGCATATCCTGCATGGGCAATTGAGGAATATGCCAACATACGTTTGATGTTATCTTGACGCAATGCAGTAATGTTACCAACTGTCATGGTAAGAACGGCCAGCACCCACAACAACTGACTCCACTCGACCTGCAGTGTCGGCATGGCAACCAGCAGAATGCGCAGTAATGCTGCGAAACCAGCAGCCTTTGGACCGGCTGACATGAAAGCAGTCATCGGTGTCGGTGCACCTTCATAAACATCAGGAGTCCACATATGGAACGGCACGGCAGCAATCTTGAAGAGGAATCCGGTCATCATCAGCAGCATGCCGGCCACCAGCATGATGTTTGCCGAAGGAAGCGTCATCTGACCAACTACCGAAGCGATTTTATAAATGCGTGTTGTACCGGTGGCGCCATAAGTAAGGGCCATGCCATAGAGCAGAAAACCTGTAGAGAAAGCGCCCAGCAAGAAGTATTTAAGACCCGCCTCATTGGATTTTTTATTGGCACGATTGAATCCAGCCAGCACATAAAGCGATACCGACATAACCTCAAGTCCGAGGAATATTGTCATCAAATCCGTACCTGACGCCATGAACATCATACCAACCACGGTAAACAGGATCAACGGATAAAGCTCGCCGTGATTACAACCTTCGCGTTCCATGTACTGATCCGAAATCAAGACTGCGAGACCAGCGGCTAAGAGGAAAATCATCTTGAAGAATGTGGCAAAGTTATCGAGCACTACAGAACCGCTGAAGCTCTCAATATGTCCACCCCATCCTGCCCCTACCAGCACCGCCGTCGCAACAATACCAAAAAAGCTGATGTAAGCCAGGTAAGACTTTTGACCGCTGGGACCAAAAACGTTGATCAGCAGCAAAACCATGGCCAACACGGAGAGAAATATCTCCGGCAGGATCGGTGTCATGTTGACGACTGGAATTGAAATCATGTCCATCTAAAATATCCTCCGGTCGGATTGACTCGTTATTATTTGTTACTTAGCTTCGTGCGGATTTACTGTTTTTTCAGTATTAACATCTGATGATGGCGCTACTGCCGGGTGACCGGCGGGCATCATTGTCGGCCCAGCTGCAGGCGCTTCCATTGCGGGGTGACCGGCAGGAAGACCGACGGGAATTACCTGTGCATTCACTGGTGCTACACGCATTTGAGATACAAGTTTATTTATTGCTGGCTCCATCTTGTCAATAAATGGTTTGGGATAGAGACCCATCACAAATATCATGACTATCAGTGGGACCATTATGGCAATTTCGCGCGCATTCAAATCCAACAGTTTCTGGTTCTTCGGATTATCCAGTTCGCCAAACATTACGCGCTGGAATACCCACAACATATATACCGCTGAGAGGATAACACCACTGGTTGCAACGACAGTCCACCAGCGCAGTTGACTTTCAAATGCACCGATAAGGATCAGGAATTCACCTACAAAACCGTTGGTTCCCGGCAGACCTATCGATGAAAAAGTTACAATCATGAAAATTGTCGCAAACACCGGCATCTGCTTTGAGAGTCCGCCAAAGTCTGTAATCAGTCTTGTATGCCGGCGTTCATAAATGAAGCCGACGATAAGGAACAGTGCACCGGTTGAGATGCCGTGATTCAGCATCTGCAGCATACCGCCAGTGATACCTTCAGTATTGAAAGCAAAGACACCAAGCATTACAAAACCAAGGTGGGCTACCGATGAATAAGCGACCAGTTTTTTTACGTCTTCCTGTACCATTGCAACCAAAGCGGCGTAAATGATGCCGATTACGGCAAGTGTGGCGATCATCGGTGCGAATTTATGAGCCGCATCAGGAAAGAGAGGCATTGCAAAGCGCACATAGCCGTAGGTGCCCATCTTCAAGAGTACTGCTGCCAATATTACGGAACCTGCGGTCGGTGCTTCGGTATGGGCATCCGGCAACCAGGTATGCAGGGGAAACATCGGCACCTTGATCGCGAAGGCGAAGGCGAAGGCCAGGAACAACCAGATTTGCGTTGCCATATCAAGCTTGAGGCTGAAGAACTGGAGCAGTCCAAAATCGGTGATACCGGCTTCCATTCCTTTGAAGTACAGGAAGATCAATGCTACGAGCATCAGCAGTGAGCCGACCATCGTGTATATGAAAAACTTCACAGCAGCATAAATTTTATTCTTGCCACCCCAAATACCAATCATGAAGTACATCGGAATCAGCATAACCTCCCAGAAGATGTAGAAGAGGAAGAGGTCGAGTGATATAAACGCGCCCAGCATGCCGGTTTCGAGCAGAAGGAGGCAGATCATGTACTCCTTGACCTTCTCCTCTACAGCTGTATAAGTCGAAAGAACAGCAATCGGCATGATAAATGTGGTAAGAATAACCAGCCAGAGGCTGATGCCATCTATACCGATATTGTAGCGCATGACGAACGGTCCGGCAGCGATCCACGGCATATTTTCAATAAACTGGAACTCTGCATTTGTCTGAAATCCTGACAATATTGTCAATGATATCAGGAAGTTTACCAGCGTTACCGCGAGGGTTACATTCCGAAGCACACTCTTGCTGTCTTTGGGAATGAACAGCAGCAGCAGGACACCCAGTATAGGCAGGAATGTCGTCAGGCTCAGTACGTTACTCATGAATTCGTGCTCCTTTATACAAAGTGCGAATGATTTGTTACTTAAAGATGTAATAGCCAAGAATTACAACAACACCAAGCACCATCGAAAAAGCATAGTTGTAAATATAACCTGACTGCATGTAGCGGAAGATTCCGCTGAAACCCATTACTACGTTTGCTACACCGTTAACAACTCCATCAACTACGACCACATCAAATCCCTTCCAAAGGAATTGGCCAAATGCCTTGCAAGGATTTACGAAAATGAAGTCATACAGCTCATCAACGTACCATTTGTTATATACAGCGCGATGCAGAGCAGGGAAAGTTGCAACAAACTTCGCCGGAGCTCCCGTATTTTTCACATACAATGTAAGTGCAATCATAATACCTACAACAGCGATAGTTATGGACAGTCCCATCAGACCCCATTCAAGAGCATGACTTTCATGTCCACCGGCATGAGCATACTTGGCCCCATACTCGGTGGCCAGTTCAAAGACCGGGTCAAGCCAGTGTTCAAGGTAGTTTGGCAATGCCCCCATAACTTTAGGCATCCCCAGGAAGCCACCGAACGTTGCCAACACACCAAGCACCATCAATGGAATAGTAATTGTCAGTGGAGACTCATGCAAATATTCCTTAACCTTCGAGTTAATCCGGCATTCACCGAAGAATGTCATGAAGACCAGACGGAACATGTAGAAAGCGGTGAAACACGCGGCTATAGCGCCAGTACCCCAGAGTATTATGTTAAGGCTGCCGTGGTAGGGGTTTGAAAATGCTTTCCAGAGGATCTCGTCCTTGGAAAAGAAGCCGGAGAAAGGGAAGATGCCAGCAATCGCCAAGGTTGAGACGAAGAATGTGATAAATGTAATCGGCATGACCTTGCGCAGGCCACCCATGTTTCGCATGTCCTGAGCATCATCGTGGAGATGGCCTTTATGCAACGCATGATGCATGGAGTGGATTACGGATCCGGAACCAAGGAACATGCAGGCTTTGAAGAATGCGTGAGTCATCAGGTGGAAGATACCGGCCCAGAATGCACCGACACCCATTGCAAGAAACATAAAACCAAGTTGCGATACCGTGGAATAGGCCAGTACGCGCTTGATGTCGTTCTGTGCCGTACCGATAGTCGCTGCGAAAATTGCAGTTGCTGCGCCAATTACAGCGACAACCATCATCGTATCAGGGGACTTGATGAAAACAAAACTCATTCGTCCGATCATATATACACCGGCGGTAACCATGGTAGCTGCATGAATCAAGGCAGATACCGGTGTAGGACCTTCCATGGCGTCCGGCAGCCAGGTAAACAGTGGAATCTGGGCCGACTTGCCGGTTGCACCGACGAAGAAGCAGAGCGTTGCCACTGTCACTACGCCACCATAAGGAAGCAGATGAGAAGCTGCCTTGATTTCTGTGAAGTTGATTGTCCAGATATTATGATTACTGCCAAACCACCAGTATAGTGTGAACAAACCGATCAGGAAACCGAAGTCTCCGACCCTGTTCATTACAAATGCTTTCTTTGCTGCGTCACCTGCGGACTTCTTATGGAAGTAATAACCGATCAGCAGGTATGAACAGAGGCCCACTCCTTCCCAACCAATGAACATTACCAGCATGTTGTTACCAAGAACGAGCAGCAACATTGACATACAGAACAGATTCAGGTAGGCAAAGAAACGGTAGAAACCTTCCTCGCCATGCATGTACCCGATCGAATACAGGTGAATCAAAGAACCGACACCGGTAACTACCATGATCATTACTGCTGAAAGCGGATCGACCAGAAACGCCATGTCAGCTTTGAAATTACCGGAATGTATCCAGGGGAAAAGAACCTTTTCAAAAACACGCTGCTCTGGAGGCAAGCCAATCATCTGCATGAGAATTCCGCACGAGACGATGAATGACATGAATATCATCAGCGTACCGATTCCACCGATAACCGCTTCATTCTTGATCTTTTTCCCGAAGAACCCGTTGATCAGGAACCCGATGAGCGGGAAAAGTGGGATTAGCCATACGTTGTCAAACATGTAAGACTCCTTTTATGCAATCGTTAAACGTTTTAATCAAGTATTGAACGGCGGTTTACCACTTCATCAGATTTACATCTTCAACGTCTATTGACTCTTTGTTGTTATAGAAAGCTATCATTAGAGCCAGACCAACCGCAGCTTCTGCAGCAGCTACAGTCATGATAAAGATAACAAATATTTGGCCATCTAAATGCCCCAGATGACGGGATAATGAGATGAAAGTCAGATTGACGGCATTAAGCATCAGCTCAATACACATGAATATGACGATTGCATTCTTACGGGTCAGTACTCCGATGGTACCGATGGCGAAGAGTATTGCGCTTACAATGAGATAGCCGTTCAGGTTTTCCATGAATATATCCCTCTTATATTTTTTTCTTGGCCAAGATTACTGAACCGATGATAGCAACCAACAACAGGATCGAGGTGATCTCGAAAGGAAGCAGGAATGTTGTAAACATTTCGCGGCCGATGAGTTCTGAATGCCCAATATTTTTGATCATTTCACCGGTATAACCACCAACAACCGGCTTGGCTGCCTGACTCTTGAACAACAGAACCACAGTATTGATTAGGGTGAAGATACCTAATATCGATCCAAGCAATACCTTGTGTGAATGTTTTTGGGTTGCATTTACACGTATATTGAGCAGCATGATGGTAAATACGATCAATACCATGATAGCCCCGGCATAAACCATTACCTGTATCGCGGCCATGAAAGGCGCATCCAGCATTACATAATAAGTCGCCAGGCAGAAGAATGTCATGATAAGCGACAGAGCGCTGTTGATCGGGTTCTTGCAGGTGATCACCAATATCGCCGATATGATCGCCACCAGCGAGATGATTACGAAGAAAAGGGTTTCCATGAACTGCTCCTTTATTTCTTTTCTAAGAGACGCTCTTTATTGTAAATGAAGTCTTTACGATGGTAATTGGCTAACTCGAATTCCCCAGTCATTCGTATCGCATCAACCGGACAGGCTTCGACACAATATCCGCAGAAGATGCAGCGCAGCATGTCGATCTCGTACTTTGCCGCAAATTTGTCGTGATTGTCATCCTCACCAGCTTCAACCGTAATACACTTGGCAGGACATACCGTCGGACAGAGATAACAGGCTACGCACTTGGCCTTGTTGTGTGATACATTCAGTGCATGCAAGCCGCGAAAACGTGCAGCCACTTTGGGCCGTTCATCAGGGTATTGCAGCGTAACCGGCTTCATGAACAGATGTTTCAACGTGATTGAGAGGCCGTTAATAATCGGTGTAATCGGATTCATGTTGTCTATCCTCGTCCTTGGAGTTGCGTAATTCGTTAAAGCAATTGTTTAAATGAAGTAGCCGATGATTCCGGTGATAACAATGTTGACCAATGCCAGCGGTATAAACACTTTCCACCCCAGATGCATCAACTGGTCATAACGATAACGAGGCACCGTTGCGCGGATCCACATGCAGAAGAACATCAGGAAGTATACCTTGGCGACGAAATAAACCGGCCCGAGCAGTGGTACTGCTACAGCAAAGGGTCCGTTCCAACCGCCCAGGAAAAGCGTTGCTGTCAACGCACAAACAGTAACCATGTTTGCATATTCCGCCATGAAGAACATGGCGTACTTCATTGAAGAATATTCGGTACAGAATCCGGATACCAGCTCGGTTTCAGCTTCTGGAAGGTCGAACGGTGTTCGGTTGATTTCAGCCAGGGAGCAGACAAAGAACATGAAAGCTGCCAGGGGCTGTTTGAAAATATACCATTCAAACCCGCCAAAACCTGACTGCAATTCCACAATCTTGGTAAGTGACAGTGTGCCCGATAACATGAACACCGCGACTATTGACAGACCTGCGGAAAGTTCGTAGGAGATCATCTGAGCCGAGGCTCTGAGACCACCCATCAGGGAGTATTTGCTGTTGGAAGCCCATCCGGCCAGAACTATGCCATATACGCCCAGGGATGACATTGCCAGAATATATAGTACGCCAACATTTACATCAAAAACCTGACCGGCTGTCGTATCGTAGTAGGCAGCTACTTGAAGAGGTATCTTGTAGCCAAACAGCTCGATCGTCCCACCAAACGGAATAACGGCAAACGTAATGAAGGCAGGTACAAGCGCTATCAAAGGTGCAACCAGGAAGGCGAATGCGCTGGCTTGAGACGGAACGATCTCCTCTTTGAAAAAGAGCTTGACTCCATCAGCAATCGGTTGCAGAAGTCCGTGCCAGCCGGTACGCATGGGTCCAAGTCGAACCTGCATATGGCCGATAATCTTGCGCTCGGCGTAAGTGGCGTAGGCCACGGTCAGCAGCACAAAGACAAACGCCACCAGAACCTTGACAACCATTACGATGTAGTACATCATCGGTAGTCCTAATATCTCGATTCCCATCTGTCCCTCTTTCCTTACAAGTATAATTAACCGTACGTTAAATGATTGTACCCTACTTGGCTATCGACACCACTGTCACAGCGGAACCGTTCCATATCGCATTCACCGGAGTTTCACTAAAGTGATACGGTATGTAAACAACGCCTTCCGGCATTCTCGGAGTGACTTTGGCCTTTAACTTGATACTGCCTGTTGAAGAGGAAACGGTAACAAGGTCTTTTTCCGTAATTTTATAACGAGCAGCATCGTTACGCGACATTTCCACATAAGCTTCGGGACATACATGCATCGGTCCCTCGCCAAACTGTGAAAGTGTGCCGCTGTGGTACAGCGTGCTGCCGGTTACCATAGCAAGCTTTCCGGATTCGGCGGATACAGCCGGAGCTGCTTTAGATGCGACCAGTTTTGGTGTTACATTTACAGGTGCGAAGGCGCCATTATTTTGGAGATTAATATAGCTCATGCCTGCATAACCTGATGTGTTTGCAGCTATTTCAGCAAATACCGAAGCAGGTGACGAAGGTGCTTGGCCTCCCAACTTGGTTATCAGAGCAGATAATATTTCAAAGTCAGTCTTGCATTTTACATCCTTGCGTATGGCAGGCTTAACATACTGTACACGGCGGTCCGTGCTGGTGAATGTACCTTCTTTTTCTGCAAACGAGCAGGCTGGGAGAACTACATCAGCCATGGCGGCGGTATCAGTCATGAACAGTTCCGTTACCACCAGAAAATCAACCGCATCCAGCGCAGCTTTTACGTTGGCGCCATTAGGATAAGATACAACCGGATTTTCACCGACTATAAATAAAGTTTTGACAGTACCGTTCTTGCAGGCATCCAGTATCTGCAGGCTGTTCATGCCGCCATTCTGGGCATAGAAGCCCATATCGACAGCACCCTGGCTGTTGCTCTTTTCGGACATGCACAGAACGCCGCATCCCTCTTTGCCGATCTTGCCAGTGAGAATCACAAGGTTTGCAACTGCGCTGGCCATTTCCTGATTGTGACCAGGGTAAGATTGGCCAACAGGGAAAAGAATCAGTGCTTTTTCAGCAGAAGCGTAATCTTTGGCAATTTTCTTAATGCTGTCCGCACTGATACCACTTGATGCAGCCACTGCTTCGGGTGTGAATGCTGCCAGTGCTTTTTCAAGTTCTGCGTATCCAGGTATCGATGATGCGGATCCATCTGTAAGTTTTTGATCCAGAATCGACTTTGCTATTGCATTCAACACGGCGACTTCACTGCCTGGTGAATGTACAAGAGTGTTAGCGCCCGGCAGTTTGGACAATTTTCCGCGCTTGTCTGAAATTATATTCAGTTTTATGCCTTTGTTTTTAACACCCATATTGATCTCAAATCCGATCACTGGATGGGTTTCATATGAATCAGTCTTGACAACCAGCAGCAGGTCGGTTTTTTGAACATCGAGTATAGTTGCCGGTGACGCGCTGGCGCCTAAACTGCGGCTAAAACCTTCCGTAAGCGCTGCATGGGCATAACCTGCGGAGTGGTCAAAATTGCTTGAACCGACATTATCCAGCATCATCTTTTTAAACAGAAACAATTCTTCATTTGTGAGGCGTGGTGTAGCAAGGGCAGCCACAGAGTTACCGCCAGTGAGTCGCGAGGCAACGGCCGTGAGGGCTTCTTCCCAGGTACATTCCATCAGTCTGCCGTTAGTGCGGATAAGCGGTGAAGTCAGTCTCTGATCACTGTTGATAAACTGATATCCAAAGCGACCGCGCACACATAACTGACCATTGTGAAAGCCCTGATTCTCGTCATATAAAGTAGTCAGGACTTTGTTATCCTTGACTCCGAGTGTCAGATTGCAACCTGTTCCGCAATATCCGCAAACGGATTTCTGCTTGGTAAGAGACCAGAAACGAGCCTTGAACTTGAACGGCCTGGCCAGCAAAGAACCGACTGGACATACCGAGATGCAGGAACCACAGAACTCACAGTTAAGCCCTTCTTCAAATTCACAGCCAATTTTAGTTTCAATGCCTCGATTAATAAATGTAAGCGCACCAAAACCAACGATCTCATCACATATGCGAGCACACTTACCACACAGAACGCACCTGTTCATGTCACGTTCTATCAAAGGATTGTTATAATCAATCTGGTGATGGAATTTTTCATCAGCGAAACGATTAGAATCTACCTTGTATTCATAAGTCAGGTTCTGCAAGTCGCAGTCACCGGCTTTATCACAGACCGGGCAGTCAAGCGGATGGTTAAGGAGCAGTAATTCCAGAACCATTTTACGAGCCTTGATTATATCCGGGGTCGATGTGCGAATAATCATACCTTCTGTTACCGGTGTAGTGCAGGCCGGAATCTGACGACCCTTCATCTGCTCTACTTCAACCAGGCACATGCGGCAAGCGCCGAACGGTTTGAGCTTTTTGTCATGGCACAGGATCGGTATGTTAACCCCGTTCAATTTGGCCGCTTCATAAATAGTAGCGGTTTTGGGTGCTGTGACCTGCTTATCGTCTATTGTAAGATTTACCATCTCGACCTCTGTCCAGTGAGTTTGACCAAGTGCGTGAAGATTCTATTCGAGTGCCATGAATCGGCAGGCATCATAACAGGATTTGCATTTTGTGCATTTTTCCTTATCCAATACTGCCAGCTGACCTTTTTCCCAGATAATTGCATCTACCGGACAGGCCTTTTTGCAGGCGCCGCACTTAACGCATTTATCCTCAACGACCTGCCACAACAACAGCTCTTTACAGCAGTTGGAGGGGCATCGTTTATCGTTGATATGTGCCTCATACTCGTCGCGGAAATAGTTGATGGTTGAGAGAATCGGGTTGGGAGCTGTCTGGCCGAGTCCGCATAACGAGGCTTTTTTAATCGCTATGCCAAGATCCTGCAGCGTCGCTATATCTGTTGCCACACCTCGACCTTCGGTGATGCGCTCAAGGATATCAAGCATGACTTTGAGACCGATACGACAGGGAACGCATTTTCCGCATGACTCATCCCTGGTGAAATTGAGAAAGAAGCGGGATACATCAACCATGCAGGTGGTTTCGTCCATTACGACCAGACCACCCGAACCCATCATCGCGCCGGCCTTGATCAGCGAATCATAATCAACCGGTGTATCTAGAATGTCAGCCGGGATACAACCACCGGAAGGACCACCGGCCTGTACAGCCTTGAACTTACGGTTATTTGCAATACCACCGCATACATCGTAAATGACTTCGCGGATTTTCATACCGGCCGGTACTTCAACCAGTCCGGTATGCTTTACCTTGCCGGTTACTGCGAATATTTTAGTACCTTTGGTTGTCTCTGTGCCAAGAGACGCATACCAGTCGCCGCCTTTGTTTATGATGTGGCGAACGTTACCAAAGGTTTCAACGTTATTGATGTTCGTAGGATAGCCCCAAAGGCCTCTTACTGCCGGAAATGGGGGACGCGGACGGCTCATGCCGCGATGTCCTTCGATGGAGGCCATCAATGCGGTTTCCTCACCACAAACAAAGGCTCCGGCGCCCATCTTGATACGCATATCGAAATCAAAACCCCAGCCTTTGATGTTCTTGCCCAAATAACCCTGCTCATAGCAGATATCAATGGCGTGCTGCAGACGCTGTACAGCCAGCGGATACTCTGCACGTACGTATACATAACCAAAGTCACAACCGATGGCATAAGCAGCCACCATCATACCTTCGATAATGCAGTACGGGTCACCTTCCAGCAGGGAGCGGTCCATGAATGCACCCGGATCACCTTCATCCGCGTTACATATCAGGTATTTATGATTACCTGGAGATGCTTTGCAAAAGGACCACTTCATACCTGTGGGGAAACCACCGCCCCCACGTCCGCGAAGACCGGACTTCTTGACTTCCTCAATAACCTCTTCCGGCTTCATGCTCTTGATACATTTTTCAATAGCCTTGAAACCATCTTCTTCTATGTATGCATCGATACTGTCCGGGTCTATCTGACCGCAACCGGTCATAACAACACGCATCTGGGCATCGACAAACTGATTATAATAGGGCTTGGCTTTTCTCTTCTCCATAACCGTCTGGTTGACGATATGTTCATCAATGATTTTTTCAACTTCTTCCGGCTTGACAAAGTCGTAGGTAATACGCCCCTGCTCGGGTGTGATTATATCAACCAGAACATCGTTGGCACAAAGGCCACGACAACCGGTCTTGATAACATCACAACGCTTGCCGACTACGGCATCAACGCCTTTTTCAGCTAGATGTTTTACGAAGGCCGCCTCTACTTCTTTAGCGCCCATCGAAACCCCGCCGGTACCCTGGCAGATCAGAATTTTAATACCTGCGTTTTCGCTCATGACTGAATTGTCCCCTGCTGGATAGTTTCGAGCTACGTGCTATTTCAATGGTCTCTTGCTGTAGTCGGCAATAATGTCATCGACCTTCTGCACCGTCATGCCGCCATAGGTAGAATCATTAACCATTGCCAAAGGCGCCATTCCGCAGGCACCCAAACAGGCAACCTTTTCAAAAGTAAAGCGGAGATCCGGAGTCGTTTCGGCGTGACCGATACCAATCTTGTCGAAGAATGTCTCTACGATGCGAGGAGCACCCTGAACATGACATGCGGTTCCGACGCACACGCGAATAATAAATTTTCCGCGCGGCTTGAGATGAAACTGGGCGTAGAAAGTAAGAACGCCGTAGATCTGGCTTGGGTAGACATTCAAACGTTCGGCGATATGATCCGCCACACAGCGCGGGATGTACCCATATTCGTCCTGGGCTGCCTGTAATACAGGCATCAGATTCCCTGACATGTCTATATATTTGTCGATAATTGCATCTGCAATTGAAAGATCAATTACCGGTTCCTGCTCTGCAGCCTGCTGCGCTACTGCGTCACTCATGCGCGCCATCTCCTTTGAATCGTGCGGAGTTATCTGTCAATTTCACCCAAGACGATGTCCAGCGTACCTATTACGGCAACAAGGTCAGCTATCATTGTACCCAGAGACATCTTTTCAATAGACTGCAGGTTAACGAATGAAGGCGGACGAATTCTAAAACGTTGCGGCTTATTACCACCATCGCTGACAATATAGAAACCAAGTTCACCTTTGGGCGCTTCAACACCCTGATATACTTCTCCCTCGGGCGCCGGGAATCCTTCAGAGGCAATCTTGAAGTGATGGATCAGACCCTCGATACTGTTATAAACGTTCTCTTTGGGAGGGTAGCAAACCTGTGGATAGTCGGCCAGAACCGGGCCTGGCTTGAGGCGATCGAGTCCCTGACGAACAATCTTGCATGCTTCACGCATCTCAACCAGACGAACTTTGTAGCGATCAAACGTATCGCACTTCTCGCCGACAGGCACTTTGAACTGATATTTTTCATAACCGCCATAGGGGTTATCACGCCGCAGATCCCAATCAACGCCTGATCCGCGCAGTGCAGGACCGGTCAATCCCAGATCAATTGCGTCCTCAGCAGATATAAAACCGTTACCGACAGTTCTTTTCAGCCAGATCGGGTTGGTAGTAAGCAATCCTTCGTACTGATCAAGGTATCCTGGCATAACGTCGATAAAGTCACTGACTTTTTTCACGAACTCGTCAGGAACGTCCTGCGACAGACCACCGACACGGAAGAAATTCGATGTCATGCGAGCGCCTGAAATCAGTTCGTAGATTTCCATGATCGTCTCACGCTCACGGAAAGCATAGATAAATACCGTCATGGCGCCGATATCGAGAGCGTGGCATGCAATCCAGACCAGATGAGACTGAAGTCGCGTCAGCTCGGCCATAATGATCCTGATTGTTTCAGCACGTTCGGGAACCTGAACATCCATAAGCTTCTCGACCGCCAGGATATATCCCAGGTTGTTGCTCATGGGCGCCAGATAATCGAGTCGATCGGTCAGCGGCAGGATCTGATGGTAGGTTCGGTGTTCTGAAAGTTTTTCAATACCACGATGCAGGTACCCGATATGCGGTGTAACCTTGACGATCACCTCGCCGTCAAGTTCGAGAACGAGCCGCAGAACCCCGTGGGTACTGGGATGCTGAGGTCCCATGTTTAATGTCATTGTTTCAGTAGTTGCCATGTATCGCCTCTTCTATGATCGAATTACAGAACGATGTAGTATAACTATGACAAGCGCCCTTTATAGGGTTCACGGTCAGGTCCCTGCAACGGATAATCTTTGCGAAGCGGATGCCCCACCCAGTCATCTGTCATCAAGATGCGTCTGAGGTCAGGATGCTGATCGAATGTAATCCCGAAAAGATCGTAGGTTTCACGCTCCAGCCAGTTGGCAGTGCGCCATACCTGAGTCGCAGTCGGGATACTGCAATCAGCCTCACTTACCGGCGTTTTAATACGCACGCAATCCTTGTTGGGAATTGAGTAGAGCTGATACACCATCATGAAGCGATCTTCCTTCTTCCCCAAATAATCAACCGCAGTAAGGTCGGTAAGCAGGTTATACTGAAGTGATTGCTTTAGAAACATAAGGACATCAATTATACTGTCCTTTTTGACGGTAACCGTCACCTCACCCCTGAATTCAACCACATCAATTATCGATGAGGCGAATTTTTCCTTCAACTTGAGTACTGCTCGATTATTTTCTGCCATGAGTTCCAACCCTTTATTCTGGGATTTGAGTACTATTGCGATCGCTACGACAATTTAGGCGGTAGCCCCATCGATCCTGGTTCCAAGCCCGATGGCAGATCCGAATGAGTTCTTGTCATTCCAGATCTTGTCTTGCAGCTTGAGGAGACCAAAGAGCAGCGCTTCCGGTCGCGGTGGGCATCCGGGAATATACACATCAACCGGCAACGCCTCATCTATACCCTGTACGACACTATATGTATCAAACACTCCACCCGAACAGGCACATGCTCCCATCGCAACAACCCATTTGGGCTCAGGCATCTGCTCATATACAGTTTTGATTACCGGCAACATCTTCTTGGTAACCGTGCCCGCTATGATTATGCAGTCTGACTGACGAGGAGATGCGCGAAATATGATTCCAAAGCGGTCCAGGTCATTGTGGGAGGCGCCGGTTGCCATCATCTCGATTGCGCAACATGCCAAACCAAAGGTCATCGGCCAGATTGATGACTTCCTTGACCAGTTGACCAGCTTGTCAAGCGATGTGGTGATAATGTTTTCGCCCAGCGGATTATCTACTCCCATTCCAGTGCTCCTTTTTTCCAGACATATATGTAACCGACGAAAAGAATCACAACAAACAGCCCCATCTCTACCAAGCCAAAAGCACCCAGCTTCTTGTAAAGAATTGACCATGGATAGAGAAACACGGCCTCAATATCGAACAGTATGAAGAGCATCGCGATTAAATAGAACTTGATCGAAAAACGTTCGCGTGCAGTTCCGACCGGTTCACAGCCGGACTCATACGGAGACAACTTGAGGACTGAGCTCTTTTTCGGACCGATTAATGATGAGAAGATGAGTGAACAAAGTCCAAAAATCACTGCTATCATAACCATTAATAATATTGGCAGATATGCACCAAGCATTGAAGCCCCCCTTACTGTTTACGGTATACTGTATACAACATGGGCAATAGATAGGTCATTTAGGTTTCTTTGTCAAGCAGTTTTTCCTTTTTTTTTACAATATTTTTTATGTGTATTTATATGTTTTATTTATCGTATCATACTGTTATTACGGCTTTTTATTATTTGAAACCATAAATCTACAGCGATTGTAGAGCAGGCAATTCTGAATTATTTCTGATGCTTCAAGAATCAAACATCAGTATATTTATTATTAGTTTATTATCGCCTTATCTGCGAACAGCCATATGACGCCGTTAATAACAACATTATTGCGGACACATTTATACTTACATGGCAATCCAAAAACCTGCTTTTCGCTACTTCGGCTACCAACAAACAAAAAAATATGAAAAAACCTGCTCCAACAATATTCACCCTCGAAGATTGACATGGCTGCAAGCTGTATGTTACCCATTTAAACTTATATCCTGATCAACTTCCACTTCACGAATTCCACATCAAAGGGGTTTTCAAAATGAACTACAAACGCTCCAGTCTGCTTTTTCAACAAGCAAAAGACCTGATTCCAGGCGGTGTCAACAGTCCGGTTCGCGCATTCAAGTCTGTGGGTTCCGACCCACTGTTCATAAAAAAGGCCTCAGGATGCACCATATATGACGAGGACGACAATGCCTTCATCGACTATGTCGGTTCATGGGGCCCGATGATTGTTGGTCACTGCCATCCGGATATTGTTGCCGCTGTAAATCGGGCAATGCAGGACGGCGCCAGCTTCGGCGCTCCCACCGAGCGCGAGATCATTCTGGCGGAAATGGTCATAGATGCGGTTCCGTCAATCGAAATGGTGCGAATGGTCAGCTCCGGAACCGAAGCGACAATGAGCGCCATACGGTTGGCACGCGGCTATACCGGTCGAGACAACATCCTGAAGTTCTCCGGCTGCTACCATGGCCATGCCGATGCGTTACTGGTAAAAGCCGGCTCAGGCGCAGCAACTTTCGGAGTACCCGATTCTCCGGGGGTACCGGCCGATTTTGCAAAACACACCTTAACCGCCGAATATAATTCACTCGAATCGGTCAAGACGCTTGTAGCAAACAACAAGGATTCGATCGCCTGTATCATCGTGGAACCGGTGGCCGGAAATATGGGCACGGTGCCGCCATGTGAAGGTTTTTTGGAAGGACTGCGGGAAATATGCACCAACGAAGGCATTGTGCTTATTTTTGACGAAGTCATGTCCGGCTTCCGGGTTTCATATGGTGGCGCACAGGAACTGTACGGAGTAACCCCAGACATGACCACCCTGGGCAAGATCATCGGTGGTGGACTACCCGTTGGAGCGTTCGGCGGCAAAAGGGAGATCATGGAAAAACTTTCCCCGTCAGGCGGGGTCTACCAGGCAGGCACACTTTCAGGCAACCCCCTGGCCATGTCAGCCGGCATTGCCACACTGAACATCCTCAAACAGCCCGGCTTCTACCAGGCGCTGGAGGAGAAGAGCCGGCTTGTCGCCGAAGGCATCGCCAAGGCCGCCAAGGAGGCTGGATACCCGATCTACTCCACACGCGTCGGCAGCATGTTCTGTGCGTTTTTCACCAGAGGCGAAGTGCGCGACTGGACCAGCGCCGCGGCATGCGACACCAAGGCCTTTGCAAAATATTTCCTGGGCATGCTCGATGAGGGAGTCTATCTGGCGCCATCACAGTTCGAAACCGCCTTTGTTTCAGCCGCTCACACCGAGGCCGATATCGAGAGGACCATAACTGCGGCAGCCAGGTGTTTCAAACAGATTGTGTAGTTGGCTCCTATTTCCATTTGACATGAAGGGTTAGACTATGTTATTGAATACCGGTTTTGTGCCATTAATTGGGTTGCAATAACAGATGACAAACAACAAACGCGAGCTTTTTCAAAGTCTGGCAATGGTTTCCAGCATGGGCATTTCGGTGGTGCTGGCAATCGGCATAGGTGTCTGGTTCGGACTCACGCTCGACCGATGGTTTGGGACAAAACCCTGGTTCTTTTATATATTTCTATTTATCGGAATAGCTGCCGGATTCAAGAACATCTATCTTATCGCCGGCAGGGAGATACGCAGAAATGATGACAGCAATCAATGAGGACAACCTCTTCAGTGTCATCATCAAAGGAAGCGCTTTACTTCTTCTGACTCTGACCGTTATCGGACTCGGCTTCTTTTCGACAAAAACCGGCCTTGGCATCATGGCGGGCGGCATCATAGCCATAATAAATTTTTTCTGGCTCCGTAACGCATTGCAAAGCATCCTTGGTCTGTTGCCGGCTCGGCCGTTCGCACATGCACAGGTCAGATATTTGGGCCGTATCAGTATTACAGGTTTCGCACTCTATCTTGTCATTACATCCGGGTGGTTCTCACTAAGCGGTATTCTGGTGGGGCTCTCAATCATAGTTATCAACATAATTGCACTTTCACTCTACAGCGCTCTGCGCGCAGGAGGCTAGATCCATGGTTCACCCTTTACTGTTTCTCGAGTTTTTCAGGAATCTCCTTGCTCCACTGCATATCACCGGCGCCAGTGCCGATGCAATTGCATACACCTGGCTGATCATCGTTTTGCTGCTGGTGCTGTCAGTGTTGACAACATCCGCGCTCAAATCGATACCGGGAAGTCTGCAGAACTTCATGGAAGCGATTATCGGCGGCATTGAAAACATGATCGTTGATACGATGGGAGAGCACGGAAGGCCGTTCTTCCCGTTGATCGCCACCCTGGCAATCTTCGTTTTGGTATCAAACCTGATCGGCCTGATTCCCGGATTCTTTCCGCCGACCGCCAACATCAACACAACCGCGGCCTGTGCCATTATTGTCTTTCTTTCGACCCATGTCGTCGGCATCAAGCATCACGGCCTGCACTATCTGAAACACTTCTGCGGTCCGATTGCCTGGCTGGCTCCGGTGATGTTCTTCATCGAAGTAATCGGCCATCTCAGCCGCCCGGTATCGCTGACACTGCGTCTCTTCGGCAACATGAACGGCCACGAACTGGTTCTGATGATCTTCTTCGGACTGGCTCCGTTCCTGGTTCCCCTGCCGATGATGCTGATGGGCGTACTGGTATCGTTCATCCAGGCCTTCGTCTTCATGCTTTTGGCAATGATCTATATTCAGGGTTCCCTCGAGGAAGCACACTAATCTAATTACTCCTATACAGTTTAGGAGACAAACCATACGGAGGTAGTAAAATGAGTTTTTTCACGATGTGCGTTCTGGCAGCAGGTATTGGTATGGCACTTGGCACTTTGGGCACCGGCATTGGCCAGGGTCTGGCAGTTAAAAGCGCTGTTGAAGGCGTTTCACGTAACCCGGGTGCATCCGGCAAGATCCTGACCACCATGATGATCGGTCTGGCCATGATCGAGTCCCTGGCGATCTACGCACTGGTTGTCTGCCTGATCATCCTTTTCGCCAACCCCTACAAAGACATCGCTCTGAAACTGGCTGAAACCGTAGCCAAGTAATCTCGGCGTTCTCGCACAGCATCAACAACAAAAAGGGCATCCATATGCGGATGCCCTTTTTGTATTTGTAAATCGAATAAACCTGCCGGATAACTATTCGTCGTCCTTCAGCATCCCCTCGACCTCGTTGGACACGATACTCTCAACCAAGGCTCCCGAAGGCAACCTGACCACGGCTCTGACCATATAACGGTAGCTGGTACCCCTGGCAAGACCACTACTGTCCACATACTCTTTTCCGACCAGAGGCGCCTTATTGACCGGCATGTGGGAAAACCCGTTCTTTTGCGATGTCCGGTACAGGTTATAGCCGACCAGAACGCCATCAAACGGTGGCAGACTGACAAAAGAAAGTTTGATTTCGGTCGGGTGTGACTCTGCATGGAGTATGGGCGGCAAGACTGCCTGAACGATCTGTACAGTCACCTGCGGAGAAGAGGCGCCGTCCACGCCCTCCTTGGTAAACGGCACTGCAACGTAAGAATAAAATTTCCCTTCATTCACATCGCCATCCAGCAGCGCCAGACGGTTGCCTGAACGCTCCGCGCCATCCGGCGGCAAATCCAGGTATAGCTTGCGAAACAAACGATAATCCTCCATACACGAACGACAAGTCTGTTCGGAAGAGGAATCACTGATTCGTTTGCTGATTTTCATCCCGGCCAGATTTTTCAACCGGTTCCCGGCCCTGTCAGAATCAGGCAGCACAAACTGGATCTTGACGCCTGAACCGCTTTGCATCGCGGAAAACGCTCCAGGAGCCGCCGGCACCAACATGTCCGGATACACCAAAGCTCCTTTTTTACCGCATGCCGTAATTGCCAGAGTCATGCCTCCCAGCATGGCGATCCTTCCCCATAGCCTCATTTCCTGACCTCCGTAGGCAATACCGCATCCAGACGCATTTCAAACGTTCCACTCGGCAAAGCAAAGCGCACCCTGTCCGCCAGGATCTCGGTAATTCTGGCCCCCGAGACGACAGAGCCTTCCTTGAGAAGAAAGCCGTTTACAACAGCTCTTCTGGCAGAGCGCTCATCCTGCCAGGCGATGCCTGAGAGCTTGATATCCGCCGGGGGCTGGATCGTATTGGGAGCGGGCTTCAACTTTAATGAAACAACTGCCGGGGCGGGCTGCCTGAACTGTCTTCTTGCGGTTCTGACGGTCCTGTCTTCATTGTCGCCATCATCGGTCGCTGGTGGAACCGGCGAAGCAGCGGGAACCATGGGACTTGCGGCAGGTGGAACAGACGGCAAAAGCGGGGCAGGCGCAACCGGCGGAGTAGCCGGAGCTGGAGCTGGAGCGGGAACAGGAGCTACCGGTATAGTCACCGGAGCGGCGACCGGGCTGGCAGTCATGCTCTTTTGGGGTTTGTCCCTGAACATGAGCCAGGTTCCCGCAAAAGTCATCAGCGACGCCACCACGACACATGCAATTACCTTCCAGCGACCACCGCCGGAAGGCTGATGAATGCGTTCCTGAAAAAGATCGCCGGCTATGCTGGTCATACCACCAGGCGCGTCTTTTTTCAGCTTTTCACGTTCAACTTTTTTCAATGCATCCAGAATATAACTCATTCAATCACTTTCCGGCAAACAGCCAATGCGTAATCCGGGACCAGAACCCGCTTCGCTCAACCTTCGGCCTCAGTTCCGACAACACCTGGGACGATATCTCGGGTGTTACCGACAGGCTTTCCTGCGTCCAGGCCATTACCAGCGCCTGCTCACAGACCGCATTTATCAGGCGCGGGATTCCACCGGAAAACCGGTAGATCTGCCGGACCGACTTGCGTGAGAATAATCCGGGAATCCTGCAGCCGGATACCTTGAGCCGGTAATTTATATAATCATGGGTATCGCTGAGTTTCATCGGAGTCAATGAGCAGCGCACCGTTATGCGTTGCTTGAGCTGCCTCAGGTCATGCCTGTTCAATACTACGTCGAGTTCGGGTTGACCGGCCAGGATGATCTGGATCAGTTTGTCCCGCTCCGTCTCAAGATTGGAGATCATCCGCACCTGTTCCAGGACATCCGGAGCAAGATTCTGGGCCTCGTCAATCACTAGCACCACAGTCCTGCCGGCCAGGTTCTGCTCAAGAAGAAAATGATTCAAAGCCTGAAGATAGCTGAAGCGGTCTTTTCCGGCAGCGACTACGCCGAACTCCTTGCAGATATTCTCCAGCAGCTGTTCACCCGACATGCAGGGATTGAAAATCAGGGCGCTTCGGTATTTTTCAGGATCGAACTGTGTCAGAAGCGTACGCAGCATCGTCGTCTTGCCGGTTCCAACCTCGCCGGTCAGGGTTATGAAACCGGCATGACTGTCTACACCGTAGAGCAGGCGGGCAAAAGCCTCACGATGAATGCTGCTGAGAAACATGAAATGAGGGTTGGGCGTAATGGTAAACGGCTTTTCGGAAAAGCCAAAAAATTCGCAGTACATCGTCAGCTACTTACCAGCCCGGACGTTCTGAATTTCGTTCCATACCTGCTCACGAGCGGTCCCGCCAATAACATTGCGGGCATTTACGCTGGCTTCCACCGTAATGCACTCAAAGATATCCGTGTCTATTTTACCGGAGAAGAGTTGCCACTCGGCCAAAGACAGCTCGGTTATATCCATTTCGTTTTCCACGCAATAGGCCACCGACTTCCCCACCGCCTCGTGGGCGTCACGGAAGGGCAGACCCTTGCGCACCAGATAGTCGGCCACATCGGTAGCGGTAGAAAAGCCGAGACCGGCCGCACGACGCATGCTGGCGGTATTGACACGCATCTCGCGGATCATGTCGGCAAATATCTTCAGGCTGCCCTTGACGGTGTCAATCGTATCGAAAAGCGGCTCCTTGTCCTCCTGCATATCCTTGTTGTAGGCCAGAGGCAATGACTTCATCGTAGTCAGCAGCGCCATCAGGTTGCCGTAGACCCGGCCGGTCTTCCCCCGCACCAGTTCAGGAACATCCGGGTTTTTCTTCTGCGGCATGATCGAGGAACCGGTGCAGAAGCCGTCGGACAGTTCGATGAACTGGAATGAGCTGGTGGACCAGAGAATCAGCTCTTCCGAGAAGCGCGACAGATGCATCATAAGGATCGAGGAATCGGAGAGGAACTCCAGTGCGAAGTCCCGGTCAGAAACCGCGTCCAGCGAATTGCGGGTAACCGATGGGAAATCCAGCTGCTCGGCCACATACTCACGATCGATCGGAAAAGTAGTCCCGGCCAGAGCGCCTGCCCCCAACGGCATCACGTTGACCCGTTTGAGACAGTCTTCCAGGCGTGACTTGTCGCGCTTGAACATCTCGACGTATGCCATCAGATGGTGGGCAAACAGAATCGGCTGGGCGGTCTGCAAGTGCGTAAATCCGGGCATCAGCGTATCCAGGTTGTCTTCGGCCTGGGTCAGCAGCGCGTCGATCAGCAGATCCAGGTAGGTTGTAATTTCCACGATCTCATCCCGCAGATAGAGGCGGATATCCAACGCCACCTGATCATTGCGTGAGCGGCCGGTGTGCAACCGCTTGCCCGCCTCGCCGATGGCGGCCGACAGACGGGATTCGATGTTCATGTGGATATCTTCAAGGCTGATTGAAAAATCGAATTCGCCGGCCTCGATCTGTCCCAGGATCCTCTGTAAACCGTGGACGATCTTCTCCACGTCCTCCAGCGGGATGATACCCTGCTTGCCCAGCATGCGGGCATGGGCCACAGAGCCGCGAATATCCTGATGATAGAGGCGTTTGTCGAAATCAATCGATGCGGTGAATTCTTCTACGAACTTATCGGTGGGCTGGGTAAAGCGGCCGCCCCAGAGTTTGTCTTTGGACATGGCAGGTTGTTTCCTTATGACTGGTCTAGAAATCCGAGATGGGTCACTATACGCGAAAAACGGATAAAATCAAAGCAGAGACGTATCCTTTGCATCAATACACTGTATCGTGGTCGCCAACGTTTACCGGAATAATCTCCTGGTCAGTTAACAGAAACTCAAGAGTGATACGATAGGACAGGTTTATTGAAACCGAATGCAATCCGGAAAGTCGCCCTGACAGCGGATGCAGGCGCAATGAAGGATGGTGCGGGTTGGCTTCCAGTAGTTGCAGAGTCTTCAGATACTGTTTTTCCAGCTCCGGGTGGCGCTTTAGAAAGCGTTGGGCACGTTTTTCATACTGCTCGGTAAAAACCAGGGACCAACTCATCACGCGGTCTTTAGACGGGCCAGATGGTCTTCCGCGCTTCCTTTGACAAAGCGCCCTTCGTCAAGATCGGCGCGTGTCTGGGCCAGAGCCGATTCCAGTTCGCATTCACGCAGGTAATGATAATGGTCCATATCCATAACCACAAACCGCTCCTTGCCGCGAACGGAAATAACCGCTTCCGGTTGAGTGGCAAGTATGGCTTCAATTACGGAAACCCCTTTGATTTTCAGGTCATTTGCAGATATGTGCGGCATAACCGGCCCCCTCGGCATTCTTTATGACACATCTAACCATGCGGTAAAGAGCATTGTCAATAGTGTTATTATGATCGTTATGGAACCTGGCTGGAGATTATATGGGCACAGTTGTGCCGCATGGTGTGATACCGAGCTGAAAATGGGGAGCAAATGGCATCCGGCAACCGAAGTTCACACTCCCGGACGATTATCACTCGCCAGCCCAATAATTGGGATATATTCTGTGCTCGATGTGAGCGGCATTGGATTGGGAGAGGTCCCGCAGACTCATTTCGCTTGCATACAATCTATACGGCCTAGCCATCGTTGCGAACGCCAAACCAGAGCTCGCCCGCTCCATGCTTTTCAGTATGGCGGCAATTGAGACAAGGCCACCAGCAGGTCACGGATGACGTTGAATTCAAGTTTCTTCAACCAGAAATCTATTGATGCTCTTTGGTTCGTTGCTCCGCATATCTCTTCACAGCCGATCAAAGCTATCCTGAATTCGCTTCAGGATCGTATCGAACGAAACCATACCTGCATAATACAGCCCTTCGGTCTTTGCATACTCTGAAGTGTAAAGCTGGTAAACCGCCGGATCCTGGAGCAGGAAGGCCTGGTTTTCCGAGACACGCCTGATATCCTCCTTGCGGAAACGCTCCTCCTTACTCTTCTGATATGTCTCCGTGCCGATAAACTCCAACACTCGCGGATCAGCCAGCAGGCAATAAATGTCGTAGTAATGCCGCAGGAAATTCACCGGGAAGCCCCCCGATTCCTGTTGCTGACGGAATTTGGTCGATACGGCCTGAAGTTTCTCTACCAGTGTATAGGCAGGATGATAGCATTTCACCTGCAACGCGCTGTTATCGGTGAATTTGACGCCGCTTGTTGCAGCCTTGTCCAGCGCCCATGACGAGATGTCAACCGCCTCGTTGGGAGTGGTATCATCGAAGCCCACTTCCAGCAGTATGCCTGGTTTCAGCCCATCAACCGCCTGCAATGTTGTCGGATAAATCAAGCGGATTCCGGCACCGCGAAACTGTTCATCGTCAAATTCATGGTCACGATTGACGCTCACAATTCCCGGAATGTGGATGTTTTCAGCCAGCCAGTCGAAGAAGCGCCGACGGGAATCGACATGGGCCGGTTTCTGGTGATTCCTGCCGGCCATGACCTTCAATTCCCCAGGTGGTTCAATGCGGATATCAATGTCTTCAGAGAAACGCTCGATAATCCGGTATCCCTTCGAGAGAGACGTACCACCCTTCAGCTCAAAGACAAATCCCTGTTTCGCCAGGCCATACAGAACATGCATGATCCAGTAATCCTTCTCTATCAACTGCGGCAGGATTCGCCTTTCATTGGAGACGACCCGGATCAGGTCGCGAAAGTCCTTCAAGTCGTGCAGATATCTGTCAGCTTGCATCGGCTAGCACCTCCTCTAGCAGCTTTCGAGTGGCTACCTTGGCGAAGCTCTTTGCAGCGGCACGCAGGCGCTTGGCATCCATTTCCGGCACCCTGGCCCGCACCCTGGCAAGAACCGCATCACGATCTTCCGCCAGTTGATCCAGGTTATTCACCAGATCCACCAGCAGAAACTCTGCAGTCGCTTTCTTCGGGAACCGCGGTTTTCTCTGGAACTCGAACAGTTGCCCGCCAAGCTCGAAGCGTCCATGCCGTTTGTGGTTGTAAACAACCTGATAGTTGTAGAGCTGTGTTGTACCCAGTCCCAGGGAGTTGTAGTCGTTGGGGGATGTCACCAGATAATCATCGTCTTTCAGGAATGAGGTGAGCAGTTTATCGATATTGGCAGGCAACACACCGAAACGGGATCGTTGAGGACATTGATACATCCCGCTGCCAACTTTCACCAGTGTACCCTCGTTCACCAACCCGGCAACGTCGCGATCCACGCTACGTGACAACTTTTCAAGGTCGGAGCGACGATACACCTGGCCGGGTTTCAGTTTGGTTTTTACGTTTTCCAGAGCGGTCATTAAGTTTACCTCCATAAAAACATACCAGTTTTAAGGAGATGTTTCAATATTTTTAATAATGATTCATGCAAATATCACGGTAACATGTTGAATATAAATTATTTTATTGGATACATATAAGTAAAATAAAACAATGACTGTTCCTAAGTCAATGATAGAATACGGGGATGTCACTTGTTAACCCGGCATCCAGCCGAGCCGCCAGTTGCCCCGGCTCCCGAAGTTCGCATTCCCGGACGGTTATCACCCGCCAGCCCAACAATTCCAGATCAGATTTGACTTGGCTGTCGCGAGTCTCGTTGGATATGAGCTTTTTTAACCAGAAATCCGTTATGTTCTTCGGGGGGGCAGGCAAAGCGGCAATCCTTGTGTTAAAACGGTCAAAAATGGGATCATATTTCTGAAAAATGGAATTTGGAAACGCGACCCTCAAGTTTGAACCTTTTTGAACCAGCGCAAGTTCCTTGATGGTGATTGCGCCTATCTTATGAACCAGGCGCGCCTCGGATAACCGGCCGGGTAGATTTGCACTCTGGATATCCCGAACACCCCAAGAATTGTGCCCCTGCATTGGGTCCCTGCCGGGCCGTCCGAACCACCATCGGTTTGCCGCATGCCTGACAAAGTAATTTATCCGGCTGATCAGTCCGATCTGACTGATTGATCTGGCAGTGTCTGTTTTCGGCGCTCCTCCAGCCGGGCAGCGTGCAGCCGCTCGCTATAGCCACCTTCCTGAATGAATTGCTTTTCCAGGCCGGCAATCTGCCGGTCGAGCAGATAATTTGCCTGATGAATCAGGCAAATCAGCGTGTTGGCGACCACCGCCGGATCGGCATTGTTCAGCCAACAAGCATAGGCTTTTGCATCCGACTGATTTGTCCGATCAGACTGATCGGTCGGGTTTTCTCTTCCAACCGTCCGCACCTCCCGCGCCTGCGGATCATCCTTCCCCCAGGCCGGCAGACCTCGCTGACGGAGAAAATCTTCGTAATCCAACAGCAGTTCGTCAAGACTGGCGCGTGCGACGTTCACCAGCCGCAATTCAGTTTGGCTCGACGTTGCCGATGCCCTGCTCCCTTCGGCGATGTTCTGCCGTCCGCTGCGCGCCGCCTGAACCATCTGGTCATGAGTCCGCGACCTTTTGCTGACAAAACGGTCGCAGAAGGAAACCGTGCCGTCGTAGACGATCTCGGTTACCTGAAATGAACGAAGTTTACGGTAACCGCCGTGAGGGCGCAGCGTTGGAGAGTGAGTGGTCATGGTTTCCTGCCTTGCAATTTGCTGTATTAAACCTAGAAAAAGCAGTTAACCGCCGATGAACGCCGATACACGCCGAGAAATCAAAACCTTGAACAAAATACTGGTTTAACCCAGCAGGTGATTAACTTTTTTGATGTATGTCCAGGTTTTATCGGCGTGCATCCGTTTTTCTCGGCGGTTAACTGCCGTTTACAGGTTAAAAGACCACTCCATTCTCCTTGCACCATTCCAGCAGCGCCTCTCTGGTCCGGTCGTTTTCAAAGGCATACCATTCTTCCAACAGATTTTTCTCTGCAAGCAACTCCTTGTAGCGCCCGTACGCACCCCGCCGCTTCATGACGGAATGAACGTAGTCGATCTTATCCGGGCAACGCAGCCGGACAAACTCCATTACCAGCGACTTCCCCAGGTCAAGATCGTTCTTGTGGGGGATACCGATATAGTCGTCGTTCTCGTCAACATCGTCCGGCATTTCGTCGTAATTGGACAGAATCGAGGCAAAATACGCCTGGCCGGTCGTGCGACTGACAACCGCTACATGCTCGCCATAGGCAGCGCTACTGACAAAATGAAAGGCGTCTTCGATGGTTTCAAAGTTCATATCCGTTCCTTTGCTTTGGTCAAAGTTTTCTCGCAACCAAGACTAACAGGGAATGTGAATATTCGAAAGGCGTCCAACTAGCTTTCGCTTTTACAGGCTCATTTACAGGATCATTAGACGCTTTATCCAAGGTTCATCCCTCATAATTCATCCTTCATAATTATGCTCTTGTGCGGCGCCTTGCACTTGGTGGCTTCGGTCTAGGTTGAGCCGGGGGCGCGGTCGAGGGAGGCGAAGTGTTTGATGGTAGCAGATAATGAGCCCATATCTTCATTCAATAAAGTGCATTCTTGCCTGAGGTACAGCTTGTAAGGAGACAAACTTATGTGGTTTCCCCTAATTGCTACACTTGAACATACAAACAATTCAGGATTGTCATATGCCCGAGGCCTTCCAGCAATTTTTCCGCCCATGCACCGCAGGATGAAAGACTAATCTCAAACGAGTCTTCGGACTTGCCCTCCGGCATGACGCATTTCCAGATTTCTACCAACAATCTCCGAATTTCATCGGCATGCGGCGATGAATCAAAAACACCAGCGTTAACTTCGTCAAGCAACACCTGAATCTGTGCAACCACCCTTGATAGTGCATCGTAAGCATCTTGCACTTTTGCATGGACATGTTTCTGAAAAATAGCCATGCCTATTTCATCAAGGTCATCCGGTGCTTTGAGCAGGTCGGACAGGTGGTCTACATATACCAATAATTCGGAAGCTGCTTGCTGGAGCAATTGGACTTTCCCCGGTGTAATTTGCTCGAACACTTCTATACCAATCTGCTGCAATGATTCGGCATCAACTTCTCTCGGCATAAATAACCAGGTTTTTTCGGGATCTAAGACCTTCTCTCCACCCCAGAAAAGACAAGACGAAAGATGCCAGACTCCATTCTGCAAATACTCTCCGGCAATGAACGGGACAATCACTATATGCGGCCATTTAATATCGAGAACGTAGTGTTCCAATGTCCCGATATCCATCGGTGCAAACGCTTCTTCAAGCAGTTGTACAAGCCTTTGATACGCCTCAAAAATCGCCAGTGAATTTTCTGCATCAAGACGAAACCAGAGACTTGGCCGTCCTTCCCAGAGAACTGTTTCACTGATGATCGAACCGCTCCAACCTGAATCGGGCAAAGCATTCAGCCGACGTTTTATGTTGTTCCGCAATGTGTCCTGTACCCGTTCAAACGCTCCAACAGCCCGTATATCGGCTGCATCCCACTGGTTTTCGGGATGATAGACAAATTGATACCATAAGGCCCAGGCAGCAGGGAAAATCTTGTTCTCTCGGTTTTCCAGTTTTTGGAGGCGATCCTTGACAACGAAACCGGACAACAGTGAGTGAAAGTTTGTCTGTAAGCCGGAAAGCACCTTCCAGGCCGCGCTCAAATTGATCAGACTGAGCCTGTCGGTACCGGATTTATATCCAAGGTCGGCACACTTTTCCAAATACCGTTCCCTTTCACTCCCCGCCTTCATCCGGCCCAAATTGCTGTTTACGACAAGTGACTCAATAGACTGGTTGAAATAGTTCCTCAATGAAGAAAAATAGTCATTTTTAGCCTTCAAATACGGCTGATACGCCTGAAGCACAAGAGAGATGGACTGGTCTTTCCGGGTCTTCATGGCGGATTCATTGTCAGAAGCGCCACCACCTTCACCGACCAATCCCCATTCATCGACAGCTATTCTTGGCAGACTCAAATTCTGGTTAACCACCCTGTTGCTTTCACTCCACAACTCCTGCGGCAGTTTTCTGGACAGTATTTCGGCCCTGTTCCCTGCAAAATAGGCGGTCAAGGCCTTTACAAGAGAATTCAAGGCCGAGATGACCTGTTCACGAATAGCAACAATTGTTTCGGAATAAGCCTGCCAAGTAGCCTGACGAAAAGGCAAGTCAGCCAAGTTGCGGAAAATGCTGTTTACTCTAACGGGCCACTCCGGGAGCAGATACTTCATTTCCACCGGTCCTTTTGCAGTCCGATCAAACGGTATGGGAATAAAGCGGAGATTGTGCCCGTATCCTTGCACACCATATGCCTTTCGGTCAGGAACATACATGCGCAGCAGGCCTAACAACTTGATGGTTTCGGTCTCCAGTCTATCGCCCGTCTGTTTTTGGTTCTTCTTATCCGTGCTGTTCTCGGGCGACTCCATGGGAACCAGATAATGGGCACGAACCATTTCGTCGGTTTCTTCAATTGCAATCGTTTTGGTCTCTGCGCAAAAACGTTCCATGATCCGGCTTTGAAGCGGCTTAATGACCTTTTGGTAGACAACTTCGGGGGCGTACGACAGGCTGAGAAGAACCTCGCCAAAGCCTCTGAACGAGAGCTGTTCCAAAGGCCAGGACAAGTCTAATAACCCCACAGAATCGGTCAATGCTGTTGCAAGTTTGAGATGCCGAATCCAGAAATGCGCCTCGGCAAAGCCGGCCCAGTCCGAGACGGTTTGCGGGGCATGCGGTACGCCATTGTTGCCGTTTACCCATACGGTTAATCTGATAAAAACAGTTTGCTTGTCCGTTTGATGCAAACGCAGATTTTCAATTGCTTCGGTTGAGCCAAATTCAAGAAGCTTAAACGCGCCAAGAAGTCCGGCGTCACCATCTGAAGAAATGCCGCTGATATCGAATTTCAGCGCCATGTACCATGCTTGGGTAAACAATGTCCGCGCTTCAACAATCAGCGGCATATTTGCGTCCACATACTCTTTCACGCCAAGCCAGATCAAGGCGCGCATAATGGCTGCTACACCTGACCACGTTTTGGGGCAATACCGGCTAATGTCCGCAACAAGAAACTCGACGTCTTCTGGTCGCCGAGCAAATGCATACAATAGAAATGCTTCGAGGTCAGGCTCCGGCATATGGTTTATCGCCAGTTGTGCTGCTTCGCGCCATGGCTCGAAAACCGGATCGGTCAATTCGTTGGAAAGTATTTCAGAACGGATTGGATGAAGCGCTTCAACATGACGCCTATCATGGGTGGAGCGGAGCAGATATTCTTCTTCAAGAAGTTGAAGAGTGCGGACAGGATCTTTCAGCTTCAATTCTGTGGCAAGCGATGCCGCATCAACCCTGGCTTCAAAGGCGCTTGCCACCGCGCAGACCCGCATAAAAACAAGCTCCTCGGGAAAAAGCTTGTTGGTTCTCACCTCTTCCCGCAGACGAAGAACCTGATTGTGAAGGCGTTCTTTCAGCGATTCAGCCTGGGTTATAAAATAGACAAATTCCAGCAGCGGACCTTCACCGCCAAAACGACCCCAGGCATCGTCGAATGAAGGGAATGGCGCGGTTACACCTTGTTCCAGCAGCCGTTCATAGATGGTGCGTGCTTCGCTCTCATTGAAAATAAGGGGTATGGTCTTGGGGAATCCGAGTTCGGCATCGGAAACCGTATTCCTGGCAAGGTCTTCCTCGCGGATAGTAATGAGGAGGCGAATATTCATTTCATCCAGCAGGTTTTTGACCAGCTCCGGCCACTCATGGTCACGGGGTGACACATCAAGATGCAGATACAAAGGAGCATTGACGACACGCAGATGTCCGGCCAGCGCATTGGCAACCTGTGCTATCTGGTTTTTGTCTTGCAGATAGCGAATCGAGTAACGCCACTGTTCTGGCACGTAGTCATGCAGGAAACGCAGTGCAAGGGTGGTTTTGCCCTGGCCAGATGCGCCGTGAACAATCACTGTGCGAGTATCTGGTGAGAACGCCTGCTCTATCGAATTTAGCTTGTCATGGCGGGGAACGTCGAACCCGGCAAGAATATGGGAGTAACGGGTAGATATACCGTTGTAGAATTCTCTGGACAGTTGTTCGTTTTGGCCTGAATCAACCGGTGAGTCTGTGATAGGGATGATTGAATTATTCCATTCCTGAAGATAAGCAGCACGTTCGGCGTTGTATGTGCCAATGGCGTTGATCTTGTCTATCAGTTCAGGGTAGGTGATCCTCTGTCTCTTCTCGGCAGCAAAATATACCCAGATAGTAAGGAGATCGAAGGAGGTTTCAGGGTCACCTCCGGCTGCCGAGTCACGTAAGAAATCAAAAACCTGCCTTTGCAGCGATTCCTCATTGACCTTTTTCCATTGCAGCCGGTTAAATAGGGTGTCTACCTGTGAATCGGTAAACTTATAATCACAGAGTTTTTTTCTGACCGATGCACAATGTCGCTCAACGCCTGACCAAGCGCCATTTATCTCCGCGCCGATTGGCCCAAAGCTGACCACTTCAATTTCAAGGTCATCGTCTGTTGCATGATCCGTTACCCTGTGAAAAAATGATCCCAGTTTTCCCGGTGTAAAACTGGAGAGCGTCAGATTGTCGGAATAGGCTTTGACCTGTATGGTGCGAAGAAGATGTTGCCCACGATACACCGCCAAATCCTCAGTGCCTTCAGGTTGAAAAATAAGGTTCTGTCCATCGGGATGCAGAATGCAGGCAAGCGTATAGAGTGCTTGCTTTCTGTAGCCTTCTAACGCTGCTTTTGCTCCGGATGAGGACAAATCTGTCTTCCCTTTTAGTCGCAATACACCGCATTCTTGTAACTTCCTCCCCTGCACAATAGCGTTTCCAGTGCTCATTGCTAACACGACAAGGGAGTAAACCAACACCATTCAATTCAGAAAACCTCTTCCCGGTGCATCTGCACAAACCCTTAATCCGGCGGAAACAGCATCAACTCATCATGTGTCCAAGGTTTGCCTCGTGACATACGATTCTCCCAAAAATAAAAAAGCCGCTCCACCGGGCCATACCGGTAAAGCGGCTTCTGTCATTTATCTAACACGATCCCACTCCATAACCAACCCCATAACAAAAATGATCGCCCACGTTACTCCGGCAACGCCTGCCTGTCAACGGATCAGACCAAAACACGCGCCGAGACGACCAAACCTACCCCCGTAACGCCCGCATAACCGCTTCCGGTTCACGATCAGAAAAAGCAGTCTCACGCGACGAACGCACCAAAAGTAGGCGCCTCTAGGCGACGACGCAACGTAAAATCAGGCAGTTAAACGATAACATCATTCACCAGATCGGTGAGGTTACAAATCTTCTTAAGTATTTGAATTTCGTCGCGTTCGTTGCGTCGTTGCGTGAGTAAATGCCTTTTTTAGGGTTCATAACAAAAAACCGCTAAACCGGCATTTCTGCGGTTCAGCGGTTTTTTCATCATCCTCATGTTACAAAGTTGTTACTTCTTCCGGTTGGCCTGCATCAGCGACCTGATCTTCAGCCTCAGCGCGTTGATCTTGATGAAGCCTTCGGCATCGGCCTGGTTGAAGACCTGGTCCTTCTCAAAGGTGGCGAAGTCCAGGTTGAAGAGCGAATCGGACTCGGACTTGCGGCCGACGGTGCGGCAGTGCCCCTTGTAGAGCTTGACGCGGGCCACGCCGTTGACGCATTTCTGGGAATCGTCTATCAGCGTCTGCAGCATCAGGCGCTCGGGAGAGAACCAGTAGCCGGCATAGATCTGCTTGGCATATTCGGGAATCAGGCTGTCGCGGATACGCATTACTTCGCGGTCCATCGTGATCTGCTCGACAGCCGAATGGGCTTCGCGCAGGATCGTTCCGCCGGGTGTCTCGTAGACGCCACGCGACTTCATGCCGACCGAACGGTTTTCCAGCAGGTCAACCCGGCCTACGCCGTGCTGTCCGCCGATGAAGTTCAGGTGCGCCAGAAGCTGGGCCGGAGTCATCTGCTCACCGTCCACGGCCACGGCATTGCCGTTCTTGAACTCGATCTCCACATACTGCGGCTTGTTGGGTGCTTTTTCAGGTGGCTTGGTCAGCACGTACATCTCTTCCGGCGCCTCGGCCCAGGTATCCTCCAGGATGCCACCCTCGAAGGAGATGTGCAGCAGGTTGCGGTCGGACGACCAGGGACGCTTCTTGATGGTCGGAATCGGGATATCGTTCTTCTTGGCGTAATCGATCAGGGCCTGGCGGCTGTTCAGGTCCCATTCGCGCCATGGGGCAACAACCTTGATGGCGGGATTGAAATGATAATAGGCCAGCTCGAAGCGAACCTGGTCATTACCCTTGCCGGTGGCGCCATGGGATACCGCATCGCATTTTTCCTTGGCGGCGATTTCCATCTGACGCTTGGCGATCAGCGGACGGGCGATCGAGGTGCCCAGCAGGTAGTGACCTTCGTAAATGGCGTTGGCGCGAAACATCGGATATACGAAATCGCGCACGAACTCTTCTTTCAGATCGTCGATATAGACTTTATCGGCGCCGGTGGCCAGAGCCTTCTCGCGGATCGAATCGAGCTCGTCGCCCTGGCCAAGGTCGGCCGAAAAGGCCACGACCTTGCAGTCGTACTCGTTCTTCAGCCATTTGAGGATAATTGAGGTATCCAGACCACCCGAATAGGCCAGAACTATCTTCTTGATTTCACGCTTCCCTGTCATTGCCATAAAACCTCCTCTTAAAAAGAATATTGAATCTTACTTGATCAATGTAGCCATGATCGCTTTCTGTACATGCAGACGGTTCTCGGCCTCATCCCAGACCACCGAATGTTTTCCCTCGATTACCGAATCGGATATCTCCTCGCCGCGATGGGCGGGCAGGCAGTGCAACACGATGCAATCGGGTTTTGCCAGGGCCACCAGCGCGTCATCCAGGCAGTAGCCGGCAAAGGCCTGCTCGCGAATCTTCTGTTCAGCCTCCTGACCCATGCTGGCCCAGACATCGGTATTGATCACGTCGGCGCCGGCGACCGCAACTTTCGGATCGGTCGTAAGCGTGATCTTGCCGGGAGCCTTGGCCATTGCCCAAGCCAAGACCGCGGCATCCGGCTCGTACCCTTTCGGGCAGGCCAGTCGCAGCTCGAAGCCGAAAATCGCAGCGGCCTCGATCCAGGTGTTGGCCATGTTGTTGCCATCGCCGATCCAGGCGAATACCAGTCCTTCATAGGTGCGCTTCTGCTCGATAACCGTCATCAGGTCGGCCATGATCTGGCAGGGGTGAAACAGGTCGGTCAGGCCGTTGATGACCGGTACATCCGAGTAGCGCGCAAATTCATCGACGATTTCCTGGCCGAAGGTGCGGATCATCACGCCGTCGCAATAGCGAGCCATGACCCGCGCCGTATCCTTGATCGGCTCGCCGCGCCCCATCTGGGAGTTGGCGGAGGAGATGAACAGTCCATGCCCGCCCAGCTGAAAGACACCCACCTCGAAGGAAACCCTGGTCCGGGTGGAAGCTTTTTCGAAGATCAGCGCCACGGTCTTGCCGTCCAGCAGTTTATGGGGAATGCCCTGCTTCTGTTTCTCTTTCAATTCACGAGCCAGTGTCAGCATCCCGTAAAGCTCAATTTCGTTGAAGTCGTGCAACGCCAGAAAATGTCGCGCCATCTATATATCTCCTAACCCTGTATGCGTGGTAACCACTAATAACGTGCTATACTTCAACCTCGGCAAAGATGCCGTCCAGGATTCCGATCATGGTGTTGATCTCCTGCTTGGTCACGACCAGCGGCGGGACGAAACGAAGCACCGTATCATGGGTCACGTTCAGCAGCACTCCCCGGGCATGTCCCTTCTTGACGATCTCCGCCCCCGGGATCGACAATCCCATGCCGATCATCAGTCCGATCCCGCGTACATCCTTTACGAACGGATATTTCTTGCCGAGAGTTTCCAGTTCTCCCACCAGATACTCGCCGATCTCCTCGGTCCGGTTCAGGATGCCTTCCTCCAGAATGGTCCGCACCGTGGCGATCGCGGCCGCGCAGACCAGCGGATTGCCGCCGAAAGTTGAACCGTGGGTGCCGGGCACGAAGGCGGCCGCAAAGCGGTCCTTGGCCAGCATGCAGCCGATCGGGGCCCCGCCGGCCAAGGCCTTGGCAAGCGTCATGATATCCGGGACCACATCGAAATGTTCATAGGCAAACATCTTGCCGGTACGCCCCATGCCGACCTGTACCTCGTCGAAGATCAACAGCAGGCCGTGTTGATCACAGATGCGGCGAACTTCCTGAAAATAGCCGGCCGAAGGGATGTTTACGCCCCCCTCGCCCTGGATCGGCTCCAGCATTACGGCACAGGTATTGGATGTGACCGCGGCTTCCAGTGCGGCCGCGTCGTTGAAGGGAACGTGGGTAAAGCCATGCAGCAGCGGATCGAAGAAGCGCTGCACCTTTTCCTGGCCGGTGGCCGAGACCGTGGCCATGGTCCGTCCGTGGAAGGAGTCGGCCGCGGTGATGATCTCGTAGCGTTCCGGGCCATGGGTGTCGCGGCTGTATTTACGGGCCAGCTTGATGGCCGCTTCATTGGCCTCGGCCCCGCTGTTGCAGAAGAAAGCCTTGTCGGCGAAGGAATGGCTGCAGAGCAGCTCGGCCAGTTCGATCTGCTGCGGAATCTGGTAGTAATTGGAACAGTGGATCAGCTGGGCGGCCTGTTCCTGTAGCGCCTTGACTACCCTGGGATGACAGTGCCCCAGGTTGTTGACCGCCACTCCACCCAGAAAATCCAGGTACTCCCTGCCATCGGCGTCCCACAGGCGGCAGCCCTCACCCCGCACCGGTACGATCGGGTAACGGCCGTAGGTTTTCATTATATATTTGTCGGACTTCTCTATCCATTGATCTGATGTCATTTCACAATCTCCGTACCGATGCCTACATCGGTAAAAATCTCCAGCAGCACCGCATGTTCCATCCGGCCATCGATGATATGGGCTTTCTTGACACCATCCCTGAGGGCGTCCGCGCAGCAGACCACCTTGGGGATCATGCCGCCGGTGATGGCATCCTCCTCGATCAGGCGGTGCAGGTCACTGACCGAAATGCTTTGCAGCAGGGTGCCGTTCTTATCCTTGACCCCGTTGATATCGGTCAACAGAATGAGTTTCTCGGCATTCAGGGCCGCGGCTACCCGCCCGGCCACCAGGTCGGCGTTGATATTGTAACTCTCGCCTTCCACTCCGACCCCGACCGGTGCAATGACAGGTATATAGTGGCCCCCCTCGAGTGTCTTGATCAAATCGGTGTTGACCTTGACCACGTCGCCGACATAGCCGATATCCAGCAACTCAAGCGTGCCGTCGTCAGCCTTGGCTTCCTGCAGTAGTTTTTTGGAGAGCAGCAGCGTGCCATCCTTGCCGGAAAGTCCGACCGCCTTGCCGCCATGCTGATTAAGATAGCCGACGACCTCCTTGTTGACCTGTCCGACCAGCACCATTTCAACCACACCCATGGTTTCGGCGTCGGTCACCCGCATGCCCCTGACGAATTCAGACACGATCCCGTAGCGCTTCAGGGTCTCGTTTATCTGCGGACCGCCGCCATGCACGATGACGGCATTGATTCCCAACGATTTAAGAAGTATCACATCCAACGCGAACGACTCTTTCAACTTGTCATCCGACATCGCATGTCCACCGTACTTTATCACGAAGGTTTTTCCGGCGAATCGCCTGATGTAGGGCAAAGCCTCCATCAAGGTATTGGCTTTTTCGATTAAATGTTTCATATCCCGATTCCCACTCTAAAATAGAAACTGCCAACGTTAAAGTCGGCAGTCTACAGGAAGTCCGGCAAAATCTCAAAAGATTATTGCAGCGGCAGACAGATGGTGACAGTGGTACCCAAGCCCGGTTCGCTATCCAGACTGATGCTGCCGCCATGCTGGCGGATGAAATCCCGGGCATAGAAAAGCCCCAGGCCGAACCCGCGCACCTGGCCGGTATAGTCCGGATCAACCTGGTAGAACTTTTCAAACACCTTGGGAAAATCTGATCTGGAAATGCCGACACCCGAATCAGAGATCACTATGCAGACTTCATTCCCGGATGCAACGGTAGTCAACCCCACATGCCCGATATCCCCCGAAAACTTGAAGGCATTATCTATGACCTGGTACAGGGCGAAGCTGATTTTGTGTTTGTAAAGATTCATCAGCGGCAACTGCCCCAGATTCAGATCAATCTCGATAGACAATTTGCCGTGGGCTTCTCTTGCCTTACTCAACAGGTCGGAGGCAATCGCATTCAGGTCGCATTCTTCACGCTGGTTTTCTTCCCCGTCAATCATGATCCGGCTGAAAGTCAACAGGTCGGCAACCAGGCGACTGAGGTAGGCGGACTCCTCATAGACCAATGAAGCGTTCTGACGAAACATCTCTTTATCGGAATCATAGACTCCACGCTGAATATTCTGCAGGAAAAGTGAGATTCCGGTTATCGGAGTGCGCAATTTATGTGAGATCAAAGAGAGAAAAGTGCTCTTCAGCTGGTCAGCGCATTTGATATTTGTCAATTCTTCCTTGAGCGCTTTTTTTGCCAGCGCCTTTTCAACATAGGTCTTCAACTGAAGAAGATTGAGCGGCTTATTGATAAAGTCATCCGCGTCTTCCTTTAGCGCGTTTAGAATAACGTCTTTATCGGCAAAACCGGTCATTATGATAACGGCCGCGGTCGGGTCCAACTGCTTGACCTGCTTCAACAGCTCGATTCCGGAACCGCCCGGCATCATCACATCCGTGAGAATCAGGTCTACTGCTTCCTTCCTGTAGACACTGATGGCTTCCTGTATCGTGCCGGCCTGAAGCACCCGGTATTCCCTGAGAGCCCGTCCGCACAGATCACGGATATTGGGATCGTCGTCAACGACCAGAATGGTTGTCTTTTCGGTATTTATGGGAGCTTCTGATCCATTTTCAACTGGTGTATTCATATTATTTCCCTGCCCATGTCAGGCGCCGGCAAGAATCTTTGCGGCCATTGCCAGGGCGTCCCCGATATTTTCAGGCTGCGAGCCTCCAGCCTGGGCCAACTCCGGCTTGCCGCCGCCGCTTCCGCCAACAATTGGCGCCATCTGCCTGACCAGGTCTCCGGCCTTGATTCTTGCGCTCAACTCCCTGGTGACCGCTACCAGCAGGTTGGCCTTGCCGCCAATATCCGCCCCCAACACGATCACCCCTTCTCCGATGCGGTCTCTCAGGGCGTCGGACAGGTCCCGCAAAGCCTTGATATCCTCCACCTTGACCTGCGTCGCCAGAAGCTTGACACCGTTAACCAGCTCGGCCCGCGACAACAGGTCGCCGGAAGCAACGGCATTGAGCTTGCCCTGCAACGCTTCCATCTCTCGTTGCAGATCTTTCTGACGCGCCAGCAGCTTCTCAAGCCTGTCCAGCGGGTTGCCCCCCTCCGCCTTGAGAAGTACGGCTATCGCGTGCTGTTCGTCTTCAATCTGCCGAACGAAACCCAGTGCGCCCGTACCGGTCAAGGCCTCGATGCGCCGCACTCCGGCGGCAATCCCGGCTTCCGAAACGATCTTGAACAGCCCGATATCACCGGCCGCCCTGACGTGGGTTCCGCCGCACAGCTCCATGCTGATGTCGCCAACCCGGACGACTCTTACAGAATCGCCGTACTTCTCATCGAACAGCGCGGTGGCTCCGGCTTCGATCGCCTCGTTGATCTGCATCAGATTGGTGGAGACCGGATCGTTCTCCATGACGAAACCGTTCACCAGCGTTTCAACCCGGCGAATTTCATCCGCAGTCATGGCGGAAAAATGTGTGAAGTCGAAACGCAGCCTGTCCGTCGATACCAGCGAGCCGGCCTGTTTGACATGATCGCCCAGCACTTGGCGCAAAGCGGTCTGCAAAAGGTGGGTCGCGGTGTGGTTGCGTGCCGTAGCTCTTCTGACGGAAGTTGTCACGGTCAGGTTGACCGCATCCGATACCCGTACCGCCCCTTCCCTGACCTGGCAATGATGTACGATAAAATCCGGGAATGGCCGTGTGGTTTCCAGCACGTCCAGATGGGCGCTGCCGGACGAGATTACTCCGATGTCGCCGGCCTGTCCACCAGACTCTCCGTAAAAGGGGGATGACTCGACGATCACATCCACACGATCGCCGGCAGCGGCGGAGGTTGCTTCAACACCGTCCCGCACGAGAGCCCTGATCGGAGAATAGGCGGTGAGGGCATCGTAACCGATAAACTGGGAGTGTACTCCACGATTGTGGATAGCCTTGTAGATATCGGCGATACCGGCCGCTCCGGACCCCTTCCAGTTTTCCCGACCCTGCTCGCGCTGTTTTTCCATGCATGACTCAAAGCCGGCCTCGTCAATCGTGAATCCTTCCGAATCAACGATATCTCCAGTCAAATCGATCGGGAAACCGTAAGTGTCATAAAGCTTGAAGAGCACCTCTCCGGGAATCACGCTTTTTCCGGCTGACCGCAGTGAAGCCACTTCGTCGTTGAGAATGCCCAGGCCGCGATCCAGGGTTTCGTTGAAACGCTCCTCTTCCGCCAGGGTCACCTTTTTGATATAGGCCTCGCGTTCGGCCAGTTCCGGGTAGGCATCCCCCATCATCTCACGCACCGCTTCGACCATCCGGCAGAGCAGCGGTTCGCTCACACCCAGCATCTTGGCATGGCGTGCGGCTCGGCGCATGATCCGGCGCAGCACGTAACCGCGTCCCTCGTTGCTCGGCAGGGCGCCATCGCAAATCAGGAAAGTGACGGCGCGGCAGTGGTCGGCAATCACACGCATTGACACGCTGTCCTTCTCATTGGCGCCGTACTTTTTGCCGCTGTGGCGTTCTATGTGACGGATGATGCCCTGCAGCAGATCCGTGTCGTAGTTGGAATGCACGCCCTGCATCACGGTGGTGATGCGCTCCAGCCCCATACCGGTGTCCACGGACGGCTTCGGCAGCGGCGTCATGCTGCCGTCCGCCGAACGGTTGAACTGCATGAAGACGTTATTCCAGATTTCCATGTAGCGATCGCAATCGCAGCCCACGGCGCACTCCGGCGAACCGCAACCCACTTCCGGGCCATTGTCCCAGAAGATCTCGGTACAGGGACCGCAGGGACCGGTGTCACCCATGGACCAGAAGTTGTCCTTTTCTCCGAAACGGAAGATCCGCTCGCGCGGCACCCCTTCCTGAAGGTGCCAGATGTCGGCGGCTTCGTCGTCATCGTTATAAACCGTCACATACAGTCGGCTCTTGTCCAGCTGCAACTCCCCGGTCAAAAACTCCCAGGCAAATGCGATCGCCTCTTTCTTGAAATAATCGCCAAAGGAGAAGTTTCCCAGCATCTCGAAAAAGGTATGGTGACGCGCAGTGCGACCGACATTTTCGAGGTCGTTGTGTTTTCCGCCGGCCCGCACGCACTTCTGCGAACTGCAGGCCCGGTTATAACCACGGTCCTCAAGACCCAGGAAACAGTCTTTGAACTGGTTCATACCCGCATTGGCAAACATCAGGGTCGGATCATTCTTGGGAAGGATGCCCGAACTGGCAACAACCGTATGTCCACGGTCGGCAAAATACTGCAAAAATTGTTTTCTGATTTCTTTACCTGTCATTTATTGTTTCCCTTCAGCTTGAGGTGGAAATGTTTTTTTGGGACCCATCTGCTGGGTAACGTCTGTCGGAAGCCAGGTTTCGATATAGCGCCCGTCTTCATCGATTCTGTTGGAATACCTCTTGACCTGCCCGGTTACGGTATCCAGCAGAAAAACCGCATTATGTGTCGAAGAGGCCTGGCTGTACTTCAGGTCAAGTGTGGTAAAAGTGCCCTGAAACAGCTGGTATCGGCCGATCTCCTGCGGCTGTTTTCCGGCATCGCCGGCCTGCACGTTGGTAGCCGTAAAAATGGCAATCGCTGCAACCATACAAAGACTTTTCATACTTGCTCCTTTCTTCAGGTCACTCGAAACTGACTGACTCGGAAGGCGGGCTCTCAAGGCCAGCGGCATCAAGAGCGGTAACATAGTATTCGGCTTTTTCCCTGGTTTCGGCCGGTTTCCAGCTGGTTGCGGAAACAGTGGTCTGTTTCTGCGCCACCCCCAGAAACCCTTTCTTGTATATCACATAACCAAGCACATCTACTTCCCTGTTTGCTTGCCACTCCAGCGACCGGCTTGCCTGATCGGCAATCCTGAAACCAGCGACCCTGGCCGGCAGTGGCTTGGTCCGGGCGCTGACCGCATCGCTATAACCGCTAACCAGACCATCCCGGTCAAAGGCCCTGACCTTGTAAGAAACCTCGGCTCCATCCGCCAGTTCAAGATCCTCGAAGACCGTATCGGCGGTTATACCGATTTCCCTGTATTCCGGATCCCCCGCCTGTTTTCGGGCGACATGGTATTCCTTGATGTCGTTCTCCCGGTTCCTCTGCCAGCTGACAGTCGCCTTTTTTACCAGGCCGGACTTCACGGCTAACCCGGCCGGCGCCTCCGGCGGCGACTTTGTGGTTGCCACGGCACTATCCGTCATCGGGCTCAACGCGCCGCCCGAATTCTGTGAGCTGATCCGGTAGGAATAGCTGGTCTTGTCGAGCAGCGGCCGGATGTCATCGACAAAGCTGGTCATGTCCGCCCGAACTTCGCCGATTTTCTCGAACTTCATATCCGCCGATGTCAAGGAGCGAAAGATCAGCACCTGCGTGATTTCATCTTCCGCAACGCCGACATTCTGCCAGCGCAAGGTAACCTTGCGCGGCTGGCCGCTCTCGGCGGTCAAAGCGGCCGGTTTCGGCGGCACATCCCTGGTCTTTGCGGAAACCGGGTCAGATGGATCGGTTTCGATGCCGCCTTTTTTATAGGCGCTTAGCCGATACCAATAGCTGGTATTGTCAGCCAGCTTTTTGTCGGTGTAGGAGATCGTGGCAGGCAGATCCAGTTTTGCTATCCGGGCATAGCTCCCGTCACGGGATTCGGAACGGTAAAGAACATATCCTTCGGCCGATTCGCCGCCGTAGGCATCCCAACTGATCGGAATCTGACGGATAAGATTGCTCAAGGGTCTGACCTGCTTTGGCGGATGCAGCGGCACCACACTGAGCCGGGCCGACATCTCGCTCTCGGCCCCCTCGCTGTTGCAGGCGGTGATCGTATATATGTATTTGATTCCGTCCTTGAGGTCGCCGTCATAGTACTCAATACTTTCAACCGGCAACTGCACCACCATCACCAGAGTGTTATCACTCTCATTCTTGCGATAGATCTTGAAAGCGGCCGGTACCGTACTTGAAACCGAACCGGCGCCCGGCCTTGGACGCCATGAGAGCCTGGCTCCCTTGATGTCCGGCTGTACATTCAGGAATATGGGTGCCGGCGGAGCAATCACCGTGGCGCCGCGCACCGCGGCAGTCAACTCGCAGCCGATGCCGGATCTGTTTACCGCCGATATCCGGTAGTAGAATACTTCGTTCAATTTCAGGCGGTCATCAACGAACATCGGCTCGGTCGTGGTCCCGTGCAGCGAGAAGGGGCCATCCGGGTGCACCGAGCGATAGATGTTGAAACCGGCAATCTGTTCCATGTCGCTCATCTGCCAGGTCAGCCTGATACTGGTGGAAGTTCCACTGACGCTTATGTTCCTGGGTTGCGGAACAACCACCTGAACCACTTCCGGCGTGGCCAGAGACTCCTGCACCGACTGTTTCACGCGTTCGACGATAGTGGCAGCAATGCTCTGCAGCTGGCGGGTAAAATCGCTTTCCGATATGCGGAAAGTACCCTTCATCAGCGTCTTCTTCGAACGCACAGCGATCAGGTTAACTTCCAGGCTTGCTCCTGAGTCGGTCATGCTTACGCTGCCATGCACGGCATAGTCAATACCGGCCTTGAGTCCGACTCTGACTATGCCGTCATGGTTCAGGTTATCAAGACGTTGTCCTTCGATTTCTATGAAATGTTCTACTTTTTTACGTTCAACCACTTCAAAATGGCCGGTCTTGTCGATACTGTCGAGCAGGGAGGAGGATATGTTTTCGGTAAAAGCCATCGCCTGAAGGCTGGTAGCCATGAAAGGTATGCAGCCGAGTCGTGGCTTGAAATTCGCCACCTGCGCCGATGCGGTGCCGGCAATGCCCAGCAGCAGCAACATTGCAGCATACAATATCCTTACAGCCATTTATTCCCCTCCCGATATTGCAAATCAAACAATCAATAAAATGACCCGGCAGCTTTATATCGGATAATTCTCCGACTGCTTCAGCCACCGGTCAAGCTCGCGCCGGGCGTTTTCGGTGACCGGGGACTTGATGTTTTTCACCTCTTCCGTTACCACGGCAGCCATGTACTTTTCGGCCACCGGCTCGATCTCACCTTTTTTCTTGAGAGTTTCGGCCGTATTCAGATAGCTTTCCTGAAGGTTCTGGAAACGGGACAGCACATGGTGCCCCAGATCGGTAATAGCCTCGTCAACCGCCTTTTCAAGCAGTTCCGAATCGGGCGGCAGCTCGATCTTCTGATAGGCGATACCGGCGATGTCAACACCTTCCGAATAGTTGCCCACGGCCTCTTTCTTGCTCTTCAGCGTCTTGGTGATCACAACCTCGCCGGATTCGACATCGACAACCCGGAACGAGATAGTCACGTTGGCCGTTTTGCGGTGCGTAGCCACCTTGTAGCGGATAGTTTCGGTCTTGTCCTTTTCGATGAATGGCGGCGGAGCATTTCTCCGTTCATCATCGGATGCCTTGGGATTGGCGGAAAGCCAGGTCATGTATTGCGGATTCGGTTCCCGCTCCTTGCCAACCGTTGCAATCACCATCTTCTGTCCTTCTTCCTTGTTGTTCTCGACGGTGTACTGCAACAGGCTCCCGAAAATGAAATAATCCGTACCCTTCAGCTTGCCGGACTTCTTGGCAGTTTCAATATCGTACATGCCGGCCTGGCCGAGCTCGATCTCCTTGATCAAAGCCCCCAGTACGTCGCGAGCCAGGATCTTGACGTCACCACTGGCATTCTTGGTCATGTGTGACAGCAGGCTGTCGGTAACCAAACGTCCGGCATCCAGGCTGTTGGTCGGTGGGTTGAAGTCCATGATCGCGATTTTCTTGATCACCCTCTGACGCACCTTGTCTTTTAGCTGCTGAATCGATTTGTAGATTTCCTTCTGGGAACCGGACAGCTGATAGGCGCATTCGGTCAGGTACAGGGCATAACCGCTATATCCAGCTGTATCCAGTTCTTCTCCCTTTGCCAGCAGCTGGGAAATAATCTGGCTGCGCAGTTCGTCCGCTTCAGGCGTCTTGAAAGCCGACGGACTGAACTCATAGGCCCGCATCGTATCGACATAGGCACTGTAGAGCGTTTTGCCTTTCAAATCCTTGGCGGCCCTCTCCATCAGCTTCGCGCCACCCTCCGAATACAGCTTCTTAATCCTTCCGGACTCGCCGGCATTCGGGCCGAGCTGTTGCGCCCGTTTCAGGAAAAACTGCACACGATCCCACTTGTTTTCGGAGGCGAATTTTTCCGCCTTCTCCAGGTTGACGGCAGAGATGTTCTTTGACCTGGCATCGTTCAGCACCGCGGTCAATTGGCTGTTGGACGGTTGCACAACCAGCGCCGCCTCGATGTTACTGATCAGCCCATCCACATCATCAACTGATTTCGAGCGGTCCGCCTCTTTCAAATAGTAGGAAACTGCGCTGTTTTCAGTGGTGGTAATCTTCATGCCCAGATCCAGATAGTTGGGATAATAGGCCCGGATTTCCTTGAACGAGTTGAGGGCGGTCAACCAATCCTTGGCCTCGACCGCTTTCATCGCGGCGCTGTAAGTCTCCTCGGCTTTTTTTGCCATGGCGCCCATCTGCACCTTGAGCGACTCAGCCAGGGCATTGGCGTCGGAGTTAGCGGAATCTATTTTCAGAGCCTTGTCCACAAAGCCCTGGGCCGTGCGCAGATTTTCATACTTTTGAGGAGTTATTGCCAACTGTTCCCGGGCGCTGACAATCGACTGCTGGGCCAGGCGGGTTCGGATACCGTTCAACGCCACACGGTATTCGGGATTGCCGGCTTCCTTGCTGTAGGCATCCTCATACATCGGAAGAGCATCTTCAAACCGGTTCTGGCGTTCCAGTTCACGGGCAAGATCGAAACTGTCCTTTCCGGGCGTGGCGCACCCCCCGGCAAATATCACAGCAGCGCCAAGAATCGAATATATCTGTCTACGCATCTCGTCCCCCTCTTAATGTACTTTATCCATCTTGACCTTGACGGTGTTGCCGGAAAATGAAAGCACGTTGAACCGGTAGCCGTTCATGTTGGCAGCAGCTATTTCATCGGCCATTTCCCGTGCCTTGCCGGTAATCTCGACATCAAGGCTGAGCGTGCCGTCCCGGTAACCCCGCTCGAAGGTTTCTTCAATGCAATTCACCCGATTCTGCAACATTTCCCGCAAACCCGCTATGTCGGAAAAAACGACGCCATCGATTGTCAGGCGCGCGGTGCGGGTTCCGGAAACCTTTTTACCCCACTTGGCAACCAGCTGTTTGTTCATGTTTTCAGCCAGTTCCCTGGAAGCCTTTCTCAAGGCATCGGCGCCGCCGGCGGTCGGATTGACATGAACGGCATTGCTGGAGGCCGAACAGGATGCTATCAACTGGGCTGTGTCCGCATCGACCACCTTGGCAGAAACGGTCGCCTGGGAGGCTCGCATATTGGTGCCGCTCAGGACGCCGGAACCTGCCTTGGCAACGGCCTGGCCGACAACCACCACCTCGGCGCCTCCGCTGGAGGCTATCTGCAGCGCGGTTTCGCTGTCCGATTCGTTGACCGAAGCGGGCGAGAAACCGCTCCGGCGGGCCAGGGCGACCAGAGTATCCCGGTCAACCAGGTTATAGCCCTTCTTGGCGAAATAATCATTGATGACGCTCTCGGAAATCCCCGCATTGACGGTGCCGTTGCCCAGGGTATTGGAAGGGGTGTCGTTTCCGATGTTCTGCTCGGTCATGATGATCGCGATACGGGGCTTGTCCAGTTTTTTCGAGAGCAGGCCGGCATCATCCAGGCTCTTCTCCAGCCGCACAGCGGAAACGGTCGTCCTGACCTTCAGGCGGCAGGCGTCGGCCTCGAACACTTCCGACAAGACACTGTAGGTCTTTATGAAACCGGCGCTTTTTGAAAGCACCTTGTCATTGAGCAGTTCCGAATTCTGCACCACCGTCTTTGACTGCACCATGACACCGACCACCTGCTCGATCGCCTGCCGGAAAGCATTCCTCAGCGCGCTTTCCCGTGCCGTATCCTTGCGGCCGCCGACGATGCTGCCGTAACCTTCCACCTCAACGGTAATCGGAGCGCTGCCGGACGCAATGGCAACTTGAGAGCAGAAGAGCAACAGACTCATGTAAAACAACGACACTCGCAGCAACTGTTTCATCTTCCCCTCCCCTGAGGCAAATAAATCTAAAATCGACAATTAACCGCCGAGAAAATCGGATACACGCCGATAAAACCTGGACTTACATCAAAAAATTAATCACCTTATGGGTTAAACCAGTATTGGGTTCAAGCCTTTGATTTCTCGCTTAGAAGCGCCTACTTCTGGCGGCGTGCATCGGCGTTCATCGGCGGTTAACTTCTTTTTCCTGGATAAATGATACGCCATGAAAATCTATCGAGCGGTCCTGAGAGACCTGAAAATTTCCGAGAGCCCAAAACCTCGCCGCTGCAGGTAACCGACCACTCTTCTTTTATCCCGGTCCGATGCCGCGCTAAAATCCAGACCCGGATAACGACGATTGACGACCATCATGATATCGGCGGCCTGGTCGTGATCTTCCAGCAGGTTTTCCAGAACCTCGCTGATAACGCCCGCTTCAAATCCCCGGCGGCGCATTTCCAGACGCAGGCGCGGGCCGTAAAAGCGGCCGGTCGCAAGCGCCGATTCAGCGAAACGTCCGGCATAGCGCCGCTCATCCAGCCACCCTTCCTGCTGCAAACGGTGCATGACCGTTTCGACATCGGGTTCCTCAACACCCCTGGCACAAAGCTTTGCCCGCATCCTGGCCAGCGAATAATCCCGCGCCGTCAAAAGCCGCAACGCGTACTGATAGGCGCCTTCGGCGGTTGGCGGTTCAGTACTTTTCGATATCAAGTTTTTCCGGCTCGGCGATGGAATCATCCGGTTTGTTTTCAAACCCTTCCCAAGAAGCATCCGAAGTGGACGAAATACCGGAAACCTTGAGGGCGAAATCATCCGGGTTGGAACTCTGCCGGACAGCCTCCTCGTATGTGATCAGCTGGCTCGAATAGAGTTTCATCAAAGACTGGTCAAAGGTCTGCATGCCGTAGGTGACATAACCCTGCGATATCGCGTCATGCAGCTGTTTAGTCTTCTCCTTGTCGTCGATGCACTCCCTGACGCGGGCCGACGCCAGCATCACCTCCACCGCCGGCACACGCCCCTTGCCATCAGCCCGCGGCACCAGACGCTGGGACACGACCCCCTTGATGATGCTGGCCAGCTGAATGCGCACCTGGCGCTGATGGTAGGGGGGAAAAACGCCGATGATGCGATTGATGGTTTCGGCCGCATCCATGGTATGCAACGTGGACATGACCAGATGGCCGGTCTCGGCGGCGGTCATGGCGGTTTCGATGGTTTCGTAATCACGCATCTCGCCCACCAGGATCACGTCCGGGTCCTGGCGCAGGGCGCCCTTCAGCGCCGCCGAGAAGGTCGGAGTATCGGAGCCGACCTCGCGCTGGCTGATGATGCTCTTGTTGTCGCGGTGCAGGAATTCCACCGGGTCTTCGATGGTGATGATGTTGCAGGTGCGGCTCTGGTTGATCGAATCGATCATCGCCGCCAGGGTGCTGGATTTTCCCGAACCGGTGGTTCCGGTAACCAGGATCAGGCCGCGCTCCTCCTTGCAGATCTTCTGGATCACCGGCGGAAGGTTCAACCCCTCCAGGGTCGGGATCACGAAGGCGATCGACCTGAAAACCATCGCCACGGTTCCGCGCTGGCGGTAGACGCTGACCCTGAAACGCCCCAGACCCGGAACAGCGTAGGCCAGGTCCACCTCGGAGTTTTCCTCGAAAATCCGCCTCTGGCGGTCATTCATCATTGCCTGGGCCGTGGATGAAACATAGTCCGGAGACAGGCGCTGGGCATTGGGGATCGGATGCAGTCGGCCGTCGATGCGGACGATCGGCGGCAGACCGGTCTTGATATGGATATCCGAGCCCTTGGCCTTGAAGGCAATCGTGAGTATTTCGTTCAGCTCCACAGGCTACCTCCGCGTTTTACTCGGGCTTTGCAGCCGCTGGGGCCGGCTTGACAATCGCCAGAAGTTTTCCCTCGATCTCCGCCAGGACTTCCGGATGCTCCTTGAGCCAGGTGCGGGAATTCTCGCGACCCTGTCCGATGCGCTCCTTGCCGTAGGAGAACCAGGCGCCGCTCTTCTCGACGATGCTTCTCTCGACGGCCATATCCAGCACATCGCCGGTGCGCGAAATCCCCTCGCCGTACAGGATGTCGAATTCGACCTCCTTGAAGGGGGGCGCCACCTTGTTCTTGACCACCTTGACCCTGGTGCGGGAACCGATGATCTGGTCGCCCTGCTTGAGCGTGGCGATCTTGCGGATATCCATGCGCACCGAAGCGTAGAACTTGAGCGCGTTGCCGCCGGTGGTGGTCTCGGGGTTGCCGAACATGACGCCGATCTTCATGCGGATCTGGTTGATGAAGATCACGCAGCAGTTGGACTTGCTGATGATGCCGGTCAGCTTGCGCAGCGCCTGGGACATCAGCCGTGCCTGCAGGCCCATGTGGGAGTCGCCCATATCCCCTTCGATTTCGGCCTTGGGCACCAGGGCCGCCACCGAATCGACCACCAGCACGTCGATCGCGCCGCTACGAACCAGCGTTTCGGCGATTTCCAGCGCCTGCTCTCCAGTATCTGGCTGGGACACCAGCAGATCGTCGGTCTTGACTCCCAGCTTGCGGGCATAGCCGATGTCCAGCGCATGCTCGGCATCGACGAAGGCGGCAATACCGCCGGTTTTCATCGCCTCGGCCACGATATGCAGCGCCAGCGTGGTCTTTCCGGAAGACTCCGGACCGTAGATCTCGACGATCCTGCCGCGCGGCACACCGCCCACACCCAGGGCCACATCGAGGGAGATGGCGCCGGTGGAGATGGCGTCCACGCCCGGCAACGGCTCATCGTTGCCCAGACGCATGATGGCGCCCTTGCCGAACTGTTTTTCTATCTGGCCGAGAGCCAGCTCTATCGCCTTGTTTTTATCAGCGCTGCTGTTTTTATCCTGCATGAATGGTATCTCCTGAAAATGTGGGATGTTATGGACCAAAGGGAATGAAAAATAGCATATCCGGCGGTTTTACCGCAAGGGTTTATCTGGATCAGCTTACCGCTCTCTGAAGCAGGTATCTCCGCAGCCAGTCCAGCGCCGTCCAGGCCGTGATAACACGCACTTCATCCCGGCTGCCATGGAACTGGAATCGCTTGGTCCAGCAGCCGTCCGGGGCTGCCAGCGAAATGAACACCGTGCCGGCCGGTTTCTCCTCGGTGCCGCCATCCGGACCGGCGATGCCTGTCACCGCCAGACCCAGGTCGCTGCCGGCGGCGGCCCGCACTCCCTTGGCCATGGCCGAAGCGCACTCGGAACTGACCGCGCCCTTCGTGTCGAGCAGTTCGGACGGCACCCCCAGCAAGCGCATCTTGGCGGCGTTGCCATAAGTGACCACCCCTTCCAGGAAATAGGCGGAACTGCCGGGGATATCGGTGATGCGCTTGGCGATCAGACCGCCTGTGCAGGATTCAGCCAGCGCCAGAGTCAGGCAACTGCCACGAAACAGCTCCGCCACGGTCTCGTCCATACCGGCGCCGCTGTCCGAAAAGATGTACTCACTGAGGCGCTCACGCACCAGGCTGCCGGCCGAACCGAGCAGTTCCGAAACCGTTTCCAGGTTATCCGCCTCGGCCCGCAGCGTCACCCGAATCCAGGGATAGGTAACGCAGATGCCCATGTTCAGCCCCAGTTCGGGGCGGGCGATCCCAGCCAGCAGTTCATCCACCTCGGCCTCGCAAGGCCCGAACAGGTTCAGGCTGAGCGATCGGATAACCCGCTTGCGCGTCACCCGCTCCAGTATGAACGGTATCACCGACTCGCGCAGCATCACGACCATCTCGGAGGGGACGCCCGGCATGAAAAACATGAAGCTGCCGTTGTGCATCAGCTGGAATCCGCAGGCGGTGCCGTTGGGGTTGGGGATCAGGCTGGATTTGGTCGGAATCATGGCCTGCTTGTCGCTAAGCGGACAGACGATCAGCGACTCCAGCTTGCTGGATATCAGGCGGACATGCGCCCTGGCGTCCTCGTTGATCACCAGTCTGCGCCCGGTGGCGCGTGCCGCGGCCCGCGAGGTCAGGTCATCCATTGTCGGGCCAAGTCCGCCGGTCACGATCACCATGTCGCTGCTCCGGCCAAGCTCATTCAATGCGTCCATGATATCCGGTTCGTTGTCGCCGACGGTCAGGTGCCGCTGGACCCGCAAACCCTCGCTCAGCAGCACGGCTGCAATTGTGCCGGCATTGGTGTCAGTAATCTGGCCGCAGATCAGCTCGTCACCAATGCTCAAGGCAGATATTTTCATGATACGGATACTCCCGCGCATTGCGCCAATTGAATTACATCCCTGCAAGCCAGGCCCCGTTCAAGGGCAATCCGGCGGCAATCCTCGTATTCCGGGACAGCCCGCAGCATCTTTCCGGCGCAATCGAATACCTGTTTGAAGCGCACCAGGCCCAACTCCGTCGGCAACTGGACGATCCGGCGTTCCAGAACGATGCGGTCAGTCGGGTAGTGGCGCAGGCCGATGGCAGATGTCTCCGCCAGCGTCACACTTGCCAGCGCATCGAGCTGTTCCTCGCGGCAGAGGAAGGAGAGCATCACGCCGGGCCGGTTCTTTTTCATCTGGATCGGGGTAAAGTAGACATCCAGCGCCCCCAGTTCCAGCAAGCGTTCCATCACATAGCCCAGCACCTGCGGAGTAGAGTCGTCAATATTGGTCTCCGCCACGATCACCCGCTCCAACTGCCGGCCCGCTTCCGGAGATTTCCCCAGAAATGCCCGCAGGATGTTGGGGCAATCGCTGTAATCCCTGCTGCCAGCGCCGCAACCGATCCGCTCCAGCAGCATCTCCGGCTGTTTGCCGAATCCTCCGGCCAATGCGGCCAGAATGGCGGCGCCGGTCGGCGTGACCCGTTCGCCGGGGCCGCAATCGCCATGGACGGGCAAGCCCTTCAGCAGTTCCGCCGTGGCCGGGGCCGGCACCGGCAGCCGCCCATGGGCGGTATTTACAAAACCGCTACCCAACGGCAGCGCCGAGGCGTAAATGGCCTCAACGCCAAGATAGTCCAGGCAGATCGCTGTGCCGACGATATCCACGATCGAGTCCAGCGCCCCGACCTCGTGGAAATGCACATTTTCGATGGCCACGCCATGCACCAGCGCCTCGGCCTCGGCCAGGCGGCGAAAGATCCGCCGCGCCCTTTCCTGTACCAAAGCTGACAGGGCGCTGGCGGCAATCATGGCGTCAATATCGGCATAATGGCGGTGGCTGTGATGATCGTGCAGCGCCACATCGAACTTGAACGAGGACATCTGCTGCCGTTCGGTATGGCTGGTTGAGAGCGAGAACGAGTCCGGCGGCAGCGCCAGCTTGGCCAGTTCGGAGCGCAAGTGTTCCAGCGGAACCCCCAGATCCAGCAGCGCTCCCACGGTCATGTCGCCGGATATGCCGGCATGGCAGTCGAAATAGATGATTTTCATAGCGGTTTATTCACAACCTTAAGTTCGGGGATCGCATCGAAATGGTGATCAATCGTCAGAACGGCACAGCCGTTTTCCAAGGCAAGCGCCGCGATCATAATATCTGAGAACGGCAGTGTGTGGCCACTGCCGCGCAATCGGGCCGACAGTCGTCCGGCACGAATCCATAGTTCCCGTGTCATTTCCAGATGAGACAGGGCCTGAAAGGCATTCTGCACCAACTCTTCTTCACGCGGGTCTCTTATTCCCTGGAGCAGTTCGTAAATCACAACTCCACACGTAGCAACCTCGGCCCGCACCAGCGACTCTCCAAGAGCCTCGGCCAAAGGAGTCTGCCTGCCCCTGAAGAAATCAATCCAGGCGCAGGTATCCGCCAGTATCCTATCGGGCAGCATAACGCTCCCGCTCTTCCACTGCCTTCAGCTCGGCCTCTTCTTCCCGCTCCCAGTCGTACTCAATAGCAACCTTGCCCCGCAGAGCCAGAAGGTCTTCCATCTTCCGGCGACGCACATACTCTTCCATAACGGTCACAATCGCCTGGGTCTTGGTTTTTTCACCGGAAAGCCGCTGCACCTCATCAATAAGCTCGCCAGGTATGTTCAAAGTTGCACGCATAAAATACACCTCCGCAATATGCTGATATTGTATGCGCAACACATCATGTCGTCAACATGCATATCACACCCGGTTGATCAGACTAGCGGCGCAGGCGGCGCCAAATCCGTTGTCGATGTTGACCACCGTTACACCGGCGGCGCAGGAGTTGAGCATCCCCAATAGGGCGGCGATGCCGCCGAAAGAGGCGCCGTAGCCGACCGAGGTCGGCACCGCGATCACCGGTTTGTCCACCAATCCTCCCACCACCGACGGCAGCGCTCCTTCCATTCCGGCCACGACAATGATTACCGTGGCGGCCGCCAGCTGTTCGCTACGGGCCAGCAGGCGGTGGATACCGGCTACGCCGACATCGTAGATCTGTTCTACACTGTTACCGAGGAACCTGGCCGTCACTACCGACTCGGCCGCTACCGGTATGTCGGAGGTGCCGGCTGAAATCACCAGGATGGTCCCCTTTCCGCACGGCTCCACCGGCTGCTTCTCCAGCGTCAGGCAGCGGGCTTCGGCATGATAGCTGGCTGCCGGAAAGCTTGTCAGGATCTGCCGGGACCTGTCCTGGGTCAGGCGTGTCACCAGCACGTTGCTCCCCTTGGCGGACATGGCGGTCATGATCGCCACGATCTGCTCGACCGATTTCCCTTCACCGAAAAGCACTTCGGGCATACCCTGGCGCAGCTCGCGGTGATGGTCCACCTGGGCACACCCCAGGTCCTGATAGGGAAGCTCTTTGAGGTGAAGCATGGCGTCATCGATGGAAATCTCCCCATCCCGGACGGAGTGGAGCAGGTTCTTGATATTATCAGGGTTCATCGTTTTTCCTGTCAATTATCCCGATGATCGGGATTTGGATTGGTATTGACCTTATACCATGCCCAAGCCCGTTTTCCATCCAAAATCCTGACGCAGGCGTCATCTCGGATCATCAAAAAAAAGTTCACCGGTTTACTTTGCCACCGTATTTATGTTACAAGTTTACAATTCTGAATCATGCGAGGTTACTGAATATGGGTAGAACAACTGCTGAAAAGATATTTGATGCTCACCTGGTAAACGAACCGTTCCCCGGCACCAAGGTACTGCGGCTGGATGCGGTGCTCTGCCACGAAATCACGACGCCGATTGCAATCGACGACCTGATCCGCAGGGACAAGGACCGCGTCTTTGATCCAACAAAGATCAAGGCCGTAATCGACCATGTCACCCCCAGCAAGGACACAAAAACCGCGACACAGGCCAAGATCCTGCGCGACTGGGCCCGCCGCCACGCCATCAAGGACTTTTTCGACATCGGCGCCAACGGCGTCTGCCACGCCCTCTTTCCCGAGCAGGGTTTCATCCGCCCGGGCTACACGGTCATCATGGGCGATTCCCACACCTGCACCCACGGAGCTTTCGGAGCCTTTGCCGCCGGCATCGGCACGACCGACCTGGAAGTCGGCATCCTGAAAGGGGTCTGCGCCTTCCGCCAGCCCAAGACGATCAAGTTCAACGTCAACGGCGTGCTCCCCAAAGGGGTCTACGCCAAGGACGTGATCCTGCATATCATCGGAAAGATCGGCGTCAACGGCGCCACCGACCGGGTGATGGAATTCCACGGTTCCACGATCGACGCGATGACCATGGAATCGCGCATGACGCTCTGCAACATGGCCATCGAAGCCGGCGGAACGTCCGGCATATGCATGCCGGACATGACCACGGTGGAATTCCTGTGGCCGTTCATCAACGGCGACTTCGCCAGCAAGGAAGCGGCGCTGGCCGATTATTCGCAATGGCGCGCCGACGCTGACGCCGAGTACGATCAGGTGATCGACATAGACGTCGCCACCCTGCAACCGACGATCACCTTCGGCTACAAACCGGATCAGGTAAAAACCGTAACCGAAATGGCCGGCACTCCGCTTGACCAGATCTACATCGGCTCCTGCACCAACGGCCGCCTGGAAGACCTGCGCATTGCCGCGCAGATTCTGAAAGGACACAAGCTCGCGCCGAACGTGCGAGGCATACTCTCCCCGGCCACGCCAAAGATTCAGCAGGAAGCCATGCATGAAGGATTGATAGAAATTTTCATGGAAGCAGGTTTCTGCGTCACCAACCCGACCTGCGGCGCCTGCCTGGGAATGAGCAACGGTGTACTGGCCGAGGGCGAAGTCTGCGCCTCGACCACCAACCGCAATTTCATGGGACGCATGGGCAAGGGGGGCATGGTGCACCTGATGTCGCCGGCCACCGCGGCAGCCAGCGCGATAGAAGGCAAGATCGCCGACCCGAGGAAGTATCTGTGAGAGAAATCCCCCCTGCCCCCCTTTCGTAAAGGGGGGAAACATGCAGCCTCTCAGTTTTTAGCCTCCCCCTTTACAAAAGGGGGATTGAGGGGGATTTGAAAGCCGCCACCAATTACGACAAAAGGAGTCCACATATGAAAACATTCGGAGGCCCGGTCCTCTTTCTCGACCGCGGCGACATCAACACCGACGAAATCATCCCGGCCAAATACCTGACCGAGATCACCAAGGAAGACCTGAAACCGTATATCCTGGAGGATCTGAAACTGCCCGGATTCGACCCGGTCGGCCCGAAAACCAAGGCGGCCAAGGTAATCGTCTCCCGCGCCAACTTCGGCTGCGGTTCGTCTCGCGAGCACGCACCCTGGGTATTTGAGGTCAACGGAATCACGGCGGTGATTGCCGAATCCTTCGCCCGCATCTTCCGCCAGAACATGTTCAACTGCGGCATGGCCGCCATCGAACTTCCCAAGGCCGACCTGGACCTGATCTTCTCTCACGCCGGCGACCAGGATGCCGCGATGGAGATCGATATCGAAGCCGGGACGCTGACGATGGTCGGAAACGGCCAGCAGCAGACGTTCAGCTTCGAGATTTCACCCTTCGACAAGGCGCTGGTGCTGGCCGGCGGCTGGGTCGATTACGCCGACCAGAACTACTGATTCAGGACACAGCGCCAAACCCTGACAGACAGGATATTCAGCAATAAAAAAGCCCCGGAAACCGGGGCTTTTTTGTCAGAAGCTTTTACTCAATCCAAGATGGAAACTCACATCCGAGGCGGTCGCAACCGCCACATCCTCCGAGACCCCGATATCCAGTAGAAAGCCTTGGGGAAGCCTGACGGCTCCACCTGAAATCAGCATCAGCGAACTTCCCGACAGCTCGTCCAGCGAACTGCCGCGATAAAGGGGAGTATTGCCGTTCAGCTGGACCTTGAAGGATATCCATGAAGCAGGCCCCCAACCGATGCCAACCGTTCCGGTACCGGCCAGGTTGTTACGCTGTCCGCTCAGCACATCGCCATCGGACATCACCAGACCGCCGACGGAACCGAACAACCCCAGGGAACCCCAGCCGTAGTAACGGTTCGTATTTCCACACAGCTGCAGCAGGAAATCCGTGCCGCCGCTGCCGCGCAGCGAAGAGCTGTCACCGGTGGGCAGCTTGAGTGCCGCCTTGACCGCAAGCCGTTCCTGCGACTTTTCATCGCGACTGTCATGCAGGCCGAAGCCTGCCGTCAGGCTCATATCCCCAATCCCCGATCCGGCATGATCCATCTTCAGTTTCTGGATGCCGTCCTTACGGTAACGGTAGCCGATACGATCCTTGGGGGCCGACTCGCGCCCCCCCTGGGGCAGGCCGAAGGCCGTATGCCAATCAACAATGAAACTGTCAAGGAAACCGCCTCCCTGGATGACATAGGGCAGCTCAACGCCAACCTCCCAACCAGGCTTGAAGCCATAGCGCGCGGAAAGCGTCAGTCGGTATGTTTCACCATCCAGACTGATCTCTTCCCGCGAGTTGCTGCTGACCGTATAATTACTGGATATATCCTGTGTCAGGCCAAGCATGACAAGGCCCGGACCGACGATATCAGCGCCGGTATCGGCAGGAAGTCCGTAGATCTGCGCAACCGGGCTCTGGTTGACTGACCTGAACGGAGTTATTGCCATATCTTCCGCAAGTGCGACAACCGCGGAACAGCAGATCATAACCAGCACAAGAATCCATTTACTCATTTTTGTCCGCCTCTTGATCGAGATCCATTATCGCCTCGTCACGGTATTTGTCGATCAGCATTTCAAGCTCCGAGAGGGCCTTCATAATTTTCTCTCCCTCCCTGGTATTGGCTGCAATCAGCGATTCAACGCCGCGCACGGCCTCGACCGCCTGACTGGCCAGCAATATGTTGCGCGACGCCTCGTTTTTGAGATCACTGGTACGGTCGTTGTCTTCCATGACGCTTTTCAGGTATAGTCGGTTACCCTTGGCCTGCTCCTGGGCGGAGGAATTTATCCGGTGTGCAAGCTCGCGCATGTGCTCCAGGTTCTTCACGATCAGAGTAACCCCCTGCTGCTGATGTTCGGTCGCAATGGTTACTTGCTGGACGCGTTCAAGGTTCTTCTCCGCTTCTTCGGTAATCCGCTTGATGCTAACGGTCTGCTCGGTTGTGGCCGCCGCAATATTGGAAACCATCCCGAAAGCCTCTTCAGCGCTTTTGTCAATCATCACCAGCGCATCATTGGCCAAGCCGGATATCTTTACCCCCTCCTTGACCTTGTCCTTGCCCTGGGTGACCGTACGCTGAACCATTGACGTCTCTTTCTGGATATTGCGAACCAGCTCCTCTATCTCCTTGGTGGATGCTGATGTGCGATGGGCTAGGGAACGCACCTCCTCGGCCACCACCGCGAAAGCCCGCCCACGTGTGCCGGCCTGCGCGGCAATGATTGAAGCATTGAGCGACAACAGGTTGGTCTGCTCCACAACCTCCTGAATGACGCTGAGGAATTCGCCGACCCGGGCCGAATGGCGGGACAGGCGGTTGATGGATTCGAACGACTCGTCATTGCTTTTTGCAATTTCCTTCATCGCTTTCATGGTTGCCGCCATACTGCGCAAACCGTGCTGGGCCTGGGTACGGACATTTTCGGAAGCAGCTGCGCTCCTCTCGGAATTGTCGCGAACCGTGGTTTGGGAGGCGCTGATGGTATTGATCGAAAAAACGGTCTGTTCCGTAGACTCCGAAAGCGCGCGGATATTGTCCGCTGTCTCCCGGGTCGCGCGCGCCATCTGCTCGATGGAACTGGACGTCTCCATCACGAAATTGGAATACTGGTTGATGTTCTCGGCGATGGCATCGGTGGTGGCGCTCATCTGGGCTGAAATGGAGGCCCGCTCCTCGGTTCGTCCGGACAGATCTTCTATTTCCTCAATCACCAGGCTGAATGCGCTGTTGAGGTTTCCCATCGCATTCACGGCGTCCTTGACCAGGGCTACTTCTCTTTCATCGCCGCTTGACCTGCTGTTCATGATCTGTCCGAGATTTTCCTGAAGGCCGAAAAGCTGCTGTATCAGCTCCTGATGTCTTTTGTCCTGTGACTTGAACGATTGCAGGGAAGTCTCGGTGCCGGCGAACAGAGCCTTGAGATCGTCATTCTCCGGTTGAGAAACGGCAGCAGTTTCGTTACAAGCGCATTCGGCAATCAACCTGGATTGATCACTGCGAATATCGGCAACCAGCCTCCCACAGATAGCGGCACAGAGCAGCGAGCTGAAAAGCGCGGCCAGCATCGCGGCCAGCAGCGGGTACGCGCCGTCGATTGCGGTAAAAACACCGCCAACAACCGCCGCAACGACCAGCGAGATCACGATCATCCTGGCACGTATCGAGAACATGCCGGCATATTGACTTTTCGACATAAGCCACCCTTTTGGAGCTGCAAGTTGTAAGTTTGTAACACGCGGCCCAGACAGTGTCAATGCATCGGGACCTGCGGGCGATTCATGCAAACATAGTGTCAACAGGCATTCAGGCATGACTGCCTGCATATCCGTTAACACCGTCCTGAACGTCCCGATCACCACCGAAGCTTGCAGAGCTTGATTTTTTTTTTAGTCGGTGCGATAGTACTGCCACAATTAAAAACGCTGTGTGGAGGATTCAATGTTTGGATTTGGCATGCCTGAACTGATAATTATATTGGTTATTGTACTGGTCGTTTTCGGAGCTGGGCGTCTGCCCGAAATTGGCGGGGCACTCGGCAAGAGTATCCGTAATTTCAAGAAAGCCTCGGACGGCAAGGATGAGATTGAAATCAAGCCCAAGAGTGAGGATAGCGACAAGAAAGCCTGATTCAGGTTTGACAGGTAAAACAGGGGGGAGCGGCAACAACCGTTTCCCCCTTTTTTTGTCTGCCGACTGGGGACACGGATATGCAAAAGACGTTCATAACTTCAGCACACAACCGACAATCTTGCTTATTGTTTTCCATATACGTATAGTTATGCAAAAGCTCCAAAGAAGCATGTTTGTGTCCAGGAACTGACACGCCCCCAAACCGTCCTTGCAAAGGCATAAAGTGAAAGGCTGCTTTCCCTCATGAAAAACGTTACCGACAAGGACAAGCAATTTAATGTTGAAGCGGTTTTCAACGCTGAAGGGGTCATTGCCAACGAAGGGGTGTTTAATGCAATCGTTGATTATTTGAATGACATGCTGGCATCCCCACCCAATATGAACAATATGAATCTTAATTTAGGGGAAATCCGCTTTGTCCATAAAACGGCGGATGACTATTCAAAACCAGTCGACACATCAGGCACGGTTATCGACAAAGTAATCAACATTGAAGCAGACCGCACAAAACTGGAAGTTAACATGCTAAGGGACGAAAACGACGATCTCAAATTAAAGATAGCGCGACTGGTAGCCCAATTAAATGACATTGAATGCAGTTATGAAGCGGTGTTGAATGAAAACAAACACCTGAAATCAACAACAGACTATCTGCAAAGTGAGCTTAAAAACTTAAAGACAAGTGCAATGAGCACAACCCTGCAAGTGCAGGATGAATCAGCATCCATTTCTGACCAGACTCCTGAAATCATCAATATTTCTGAAGAAGATTCAGTTCCAGTGCAAACGGCATCAAACGTGGCAACCCTTCCGGATGAAGATGATGATCTGACTGATGAGGAGCAACAGAAGATCCTGGTGCCGGAAATTGCTGAAGAGACGATTCCAGAGCCGCCGGTTGCCGAAGATGAATGCCATCCGGTGAAAGAATTCTACCCTGGCGTTGCAGAGGATAAGGCCATCATATCCCGCCCCCACATAGCAACTGAAAACGTAACTAATAAAACCAAGCCTGATTTTGCGGTATTTTCACAGAAACGATTTGCTATCGACAAATCAATTCAGAGAAGCAATTCCACTTCTAAAATCATCAAATGTGATCCTGTAACAAAACATACGTCTGCAAATAAGACTGAACCGGTTTTGGAGACAACCCCCGATAACTTTATAGTCAAGCAGGATTGGATCAGCCATGAAATAAATACTGATTCAGACCGTATTCAACCGCAAAATGTTATCGAACAGGAAAACATTCCGGAAGCTGATCAGAATTCCAACAGAGATCTTCTTGCTATTGTCAATACGGATGAATCTTCCCTGGGACCGGCTCCTGCTCCAAAAACAGATGTCCGCCAACACCTAAAGAACTATAAAGCCATTCAGGACAGCTCCGACCCGACCATCCCTAATTCAGGGCACAATATAATTTTATAGAAACCTTTTTCAGCAAACCGCGCGGAACGATACAAGGCTTATACCTGATTGGAGCGGCGCCTGTTTCTTACATCAGGCAAGATTTGCCCGCTACGTTGAACAAATAAAAAACGGGGATCGGATATCAAGCCCCTTCCCCGTATGGTTATTGCTGGATTTCTGACCTCTACGAATTGATATACTCGCCGATCTTCTCCGCCAGCGTGCTGTAAATCCTGCGGCACTCGTTCTCGTCCTTCTCCAGCAGTGTCACGCGGAAGCCCTGCAGCGGCGTGGAGAACGAGGAGAGCGGCACGATGCAGATGCCGGTTGCGGCCAGGATCTGATAGACGAAACGCTTGTCGGGAGACACCCCCGGCTTGTTGATCAGACCGTCCACAAGCTCCTTGACTTCGGTGTTGGCAATCGGGATGGTCTGGCGGTTGTTGAGCAGGCCGTCCTTGAATGCCACCGCCATGTAGAATGCGCCGTTGGTACGGTTGACCTGCAGCCCCGGGACCTTGCTGAGGAAATCGTAGGTTATGTTGCTCATCTTTTCGTAACTGGCGACACGCTCGGCCAGGTAGGAAGCGTATTCCGGATGGCGGACGATCTCCGGTATCACCATCTGCGGCAGGGTGGTGGAGCAGACCTCGTTCATCTTGCCGGTCAGGATCAGGTTGACGTATTTACGGAACTGTTCGTCGTTGTTGCCGTTATAGACCTCGATCCAGCCACAGCGCGAACCGGGCCAGGGGAATTCCTTCGAAATACCCTTGAGCGAAATGGCAGGCACATCACCGATCACATCACTGATCGGCACCGTTTTCTCGCCGTTATAAACAATATTGGTGTAAACCTCGTCGGAGATTATGAACAGGTCGTTTTCGCGGGCCACCGCCACGATCTGCTCCAGCATCTCCCTGGTGTAGACCATGCCGGTGGGATTGTCCGGATTGATAATCATGATGGCGCAGATATTGGGGTTGTAGCGCACATGGTTTTTCAGGTCTTCCATATCCGGGTACCACTTGTTGGACGGATCAAGACGGAACAGCGACGGCGCCGAATGGGCATGGCCAATCTCGCCCAGGGTATGGGTGGTATACGAAGGCGAAGGCATCAGCACCCTGGCCTCGGCGCGCAGACATCCGTAGATCTTGGCAATGGCGTCGCCCAGCCCGTTGAAGAAGATGATGTCGTCCGGGGTGATCTGCGCCCCACCACGGGCATTGGTCGTATCGCAGATGAACTCGCGGGTTTCCAGCACGCCGCGGGTATGGCAGTAGCCCCATGAGTTGTTGTCCATGGCCGCCTTGGCAACGATTTCCTTCATCCAGACCGGGATTGCCTCGCCCTTGACAATCGGATCACCGATATTTTCCCAGTTGATCCTGACGCCATGTTTTTGAAGTTTTTCAGCAACATTGACAATATTTCTGATTTCGTAGGTCAGTTCGCCCGTGCCGGGCGGTACCAGTTCGACTCTCATTGCTCCACCTCATATATTCACATCAAAATTCGCAACGCAAATCGCGCAGCTTCGGTTCAATTTATAAGTCCAGGCCGATCGTCAATCGGCCATCCTCGTCACGCCAGCGCAGCCAACCTACCCCCGCCTGGTCAGACACGATCATGGCCCAGTCATTTTCCAGCCTGAGCACCCTGAACGGCTGTTTGGGAGTCAATACCATCAGAGGATTCAGTTCCGGCTGCTGGAACAGCTGGTAGTACTGCTTGCGCAACCCCGGCAGCATGCGGCTCATGCTGCTCTTCAAGAAATGGTCCCAGGGTTGAAACCTGTCCCGACGTTGCGGCTCAATCCAGGCCTCCCGGCCGGCATCATCGTAACTGACCCGCAACCAGTCCCCCTTGCGCGACATGACAATCAACCTGATACTGTCCGTCCGGGCTCCAAAAATCCAATCATTGCCCGACAGCTTCGAACTGTCGAGAGTTCCCACTCGTGACAGACCCGGTTGCCGGTAGAGATGAACCGGCAATTCATTTTCCTTGTTTGCCGAAGAAGCGGGAAGCGAAACGATACCGATGCCGCTGTAAGGACGCATCTTGGCCGGTTCGGCGGCCAGGCAGGCCGGACCAACGCTCCCCAGAATCCCCATCAACAGCAGGACGGCCAGGAATCTGATGGCCATTCTACTTGAACAATCCTCGCAACCGTTGCAGATATGCCGACGCTTGCGGATCGTTCTCCTCGGGCGCCCAGTGAGCCTTCTCCTCCTCTGCCAGCGGCAGATACGGCCCAGCCTTGGTTTCGTAGAAAACCGTACCGGTTTCCAGGCTTACCGCGGCATGGTAGACTCCGCTGGGGATGTCGGCCGCAAGGTTTCCACCGGTATGGGACAGAAGCACCGTTTCGGCGACAGTACCGTCATCGCTGAAAGCGACAACCCCCAAGCGCCCTTTCATCAGAATGAAAGCTTCGTCCTTTTCTGGATCGAGATGGCGATGGGGGCGAATGTAGGAACCGGGTTCGATGGCGTTCAACAGACGGTGGCAGCGGGCTTCGTCGCAACGGTGAATATTGTGGTTTTTGCGCAGACGCGGAGATGCCGATGCTTCCAGGGTTACCTGTTCCAGAAGCTGCCGGTCAATGATCTTCATCAGCGATCAACCAGAGCGATCATATTACCGTCAAAATCCCGGACAACAGCCATTTTACCCCAGGGGCTGATTTCCAGAGGCTCGACGAATTCTGCGCCGCCATTTTTCAGCGTCTCGCAAAGCTCGACAATATTTTCAACCTTGAGCGTGATGCCGGTGTGTCTGCCGACCAGCAGGCGGGCATCCTCATGCAGGGCCAGCGACACCCCCATGGTGGCGCCGGCGCCGGGAAAGAATTCGATGATCATCTCGCTCTGTCCGGCAACCGGCAGACCAAGCATATCAACATAAAAGGTCTTGGCCCTGGCAAGATCGGCAACAAAAATTACGATATTTTTAAGTGAAACGGACATGGAAACCTCTTGGATCATTTCTGCGATAGCCGGTGGACGCATTCGACCATGAAAATAGCATTTTCGGGTGGCACGGTCGGCAGGATGCCGTGTCCCAGGTTGAAGATATGGCCGGGGCGGCCGGCGTTTTCATCCAGAACCCGCTTGACCTCACGCTCGATGATCTCCTTGGTAGCAAACAATACGGTCGGATCCAGGTTGCCCTGCACCGCCATCTGCGGACCGAGCACATCGCGGGCGGCTTTCAAATCCGCGTGCCAATCCAGCCCCATCACGTCGCCACCGGCCTTTTTGACAGTGTCCAGCATCGTACCGGCGCCCTTGACGAAATGGATCACAGGCGTCTGCATCCGGTTCAGGCCGTTGATCAGTTTGGTGGTATATGGCAGCACATAGCGTTCGTAATCGGCCGGCGAAAGAATGCCGCCCCAGGTGTCGAAGATCTGGATGCACTGGGCTCCGGCCTTGATCTGGGCGTTCAGGTATTCCATGCTCATCATCGTGATCTTTTCCATCAGCGCGGCATAGATGTCGGGCGCAGCGTACATCATGCGCTTGATCTGGGCGAAATCCTTGGAGCCCTTGCCCTCGACCATGTAGCAGGCCAGCGTAAACGGAGCCCCGCCAAAGCCGATCAGCGGCACCTTGCTGGCCAGCTCCCGGCGCAGAATCCTGATTGTTTCCAGAACATAAGGCACATCCTGTTCCATCTCGGGGATGCGCAGCGCCTCGACATCGGCCATACTGCGAATCGGCTTCTCGAAAACCGGGCCGGGAACGAAATCCAGCTTCATCCCCATCGGCTCGACAGGGGTGAGGATATCGGAGAACATGATGGCAGCATCCACGCCCAGAATATCGACCGGCTGAATAGACACCTCGGCGGCCAGCTCCGGGGTTTTGCACAGTTCCAGAAATGTGCATTTCGAACGAACCGCCATGTACTCCGGCAGGTAACGACCGGCCTGACGCATCAACCATACCGGTGTGCGATCAACCGGTTTGCCCCAACAGGCATCGAGAAATCTCATGTTCATTAGCATTCTCCTGTAAATGGATCCAAATACGATTGGAAATTATTCGGTAAAGACAGACATACTAATTTTAAACAACCATAGAAGTCAAATCATTTGAGGGCGGATCCGGAGCAAAGAATCGTCAGCAACCTGCTCGGAGCGCTACCCGGAGCCGGCTTGGAGAAACCCGGCTCCGGGCTCTTTTTTGAGGCCGGCGCTCGGCCGGCCGACGAGACAAATGCCTCCAGCAGGCGGAATTCGCGCGTGGAACAGTTCAGTTCAAGATGCTGCTGCACATATTTCACGTTACCGGCCTCCTCCTGCACCGGCTGCGATTCCTCCCTGCGCACCCAGGCGCGGACGACATCGCGATCAGGACGTTCAACCCGCTGGCGGTCATAATATTGAAGCGCGGAGATCGGCACCCAGTTCAGTCCGCGCTTTTCTATCGCCTTGACATCCCACATCCGTGAGCATGCTACCGTATTGCCACTCTGACAGGATGCGGCAAAATCATCGGCGGCCTGGTGATAATGTTCAAAATTGAAATAGGCTTCGCCGCGCTGGTAACGCAATGTGGCAATCAGGCTGGCGGCCTCCGCCGGATCCACCTTGCGGCTTGCGCGTTTTTTGGCTTTCCTGTCTCCATCAGGTCGATAGCGTTCAATCGCCCGTTCGAACAACAACAGCGATTTCTTGAAATCGTTCTCGGCTAACGCCGCATTGTTCAGCATACGGTAATATTTACCACGCTCGGCATATCCGATCCCCTCTTCCGGCAAAAGCTCAATCGCCTTGCCGACCTCCCGGATGGCTCCTTCGTAGTCATCTACGAAAGCCCGATCATAGGATGCGAGCAGCAGCCTTGAATAGGTCTTGAACTGCAGACGGTATTCGTCCCAGGGATCAACCGGCACCTCCAGGTTGTAGGCCGCCTGGGAGTGTGAACAGAGCAGCAGGAGCACAGTCACGGGATATAACCACGCCAGCATCAGCAGTTTTTTCATGCCGCCTCCACCGTGAAATTACTTCTTCCGTATGTGACCCGATCTCCGGGATACAACTTGCGGCCCCGGCGCGTTTCCACTTCGCCATTGACCGAAACAGCCCCTTCGGCAATGACGATCTTGGCCTCGCCACCCGAAGACACGGCATTTTCGCCCTTGAGAAAACTGTCCAGCTTTATGAATGGTGTAGTTATTTGCATTCAGACTCCCGTTTAAATTGCTATAAAAGTGATGTTGGCCGGATTGTGATAAAAAAAAGGGGTAGCTGTCAGAAGCGACCCCGCTTGTAGCTGCACAAACTTTCTTATCTATTTATTGAAACGGGCTTCGAAGCATGTCGGGCAGATGCCGTGGCTGAAGAAAGCCTCCGAGTGATCGCTGATATAACGTTCCAGTTGCTGCCATGAATCTCCGTCATCACGGATCTTTTTGCAATACATGCAGATCGGGATAATTCCTTCCAGATTGCGCACCTGGCTGCGCGCCTCCCGCAGAGCCGCTTCGGTGCGTTCCTTTTCGGACAAGGCCTCGACCATCGAATTAAATGACTCTGAAAATTCACCCAGAAAATGTACCCGCTGGCTGTAGTCACCCTGGGCCACCTGCCCGGTTTGCCAGGTCAGGTGCTGAAGGGCGGCATGCAGTTGCTTGAAGGGTGCCGCAACCTGGTTTCGGGGTGGCGGCGACTCTTTCAGATTTCCCGAGGCAAGGGCAGCGACAAAGCTTCTCGCTTCGTCAACCAGTGAGATATAACGGTTGAAGGCCTCGACCAGGCTCCTCAAATCATTATCGCACTCTTCCGGGGTTTCCAGCACCGGGGCGTTTTCACCAAGTGTCAGCTGTTCAATGCTCTGTCGCAGCTTATCCAGCAACTCACGCTCCGACGGTTTCACGACTCGGCACCGCTCACCGCGACCGCCCTGAAACGGCAAGTCCGGTCGCCGGTTGCCCAGCAGTCCACTTCGCGCACCGTGAAAGGTTTTCCGGTATACGCCTCGAAAATTCCGCCAATGAACCCTTCGTCGTACTCGCAAACCGTAACGCCGGTTACGGGAAGGCCGGAACAGTCCAGATCCTCGGAGACCGTCAATGTGAAATCCAGTATCTCCGCATCGGACTTTTCAAGCCTCATGATGCCAATCCGTAGCGACTGCAGCACGTCCTGGAGCTGGGCCACAAATCCGTTCAGCGGCAGCTTCGTATCAAGCATGTTCAGACATAACTCGCGGCCAGCCTCGTGGCCGGCCTCGCGAAGCAATTCCGCTGCAATTTCGGTAGAGAACTTGCGGTTCAGCACATCCCGCATCGTGTACTGCATCAGCCTGTAGACAGCCACGCTCATAGTATTGCCAAGATTTGGACGTCCCAGTTCAATATCCCCCAAATCCTTCCACTGGAAACGGTATGGCCTGTTTTCGTCCGACATACGCACCCCCTTGTTGAAATAAATGGACCTGTTAGAACTGACATTACTTCGGAATCAGCCGACATAAAAGAAGTAATCAATGTGGCGAATGCTTTTAATTATTACCAGATTAACCTGCAAAAGTCAGTATCAAAAGGACGTCCATGGCGCTAAAAAAAAGCGCCCGCAATCAATGCGGGCGCTGAATATTTATGGCGGAGAAGGTGAGATTCGAACTCACGGAGCTGTTACACTCGGCGGTTTTCAAGACCGCTGCCTTAAACCACTCGGCCACCTCTCCAAATTTTGAGTAGATTTGTATATCACACTCTTTTTCAAATTTCAAAGACTAATGCGGCTCCTTTTTCAGATAATTCTTTCCAGTCCGCCCATATAGGGGCGCAACGCCGCCGGGATCAGCACTGAACCGTCCTGCTGCTGGTAGTTTTCCAGAATGGCCACCAGCGTCCTGCCAACCGCCAGCCCTGAACCGTTCAGCGTGTGGACGAATTCCGGCTTGGCCTTTTCGTCTTCGCGGAAACGGATCGAGGCGCGCCTGGCCTGGAAATCGCCGAAGGTGCTGCAGGACGAGATTTCCCGATAACAACTCTGCCCCGGCAGCCAGACCTCAAGATCGTAAGTCTTGGCGGAGGAGAAACCGATGTCGCCACTGCAAAGCGCCATGACCCGGTAGGGCAGTTCCAGCAGTTGCAGCACTTTTTCGGCATGGCCGGTCAGGTTTTCCAGCTCGGCATCAGATTCCGAGGGATGGACGAACTTGACCAACTCCACCTTGTTGAACTGGTGCTGACGGATCAGGCCACGGGTATCCTTGCCGTAGGAGCCGGCCTCGCGCCGGAAACAAGGGGTGTAGGCGGCGTAGCTGATCGGCAGGTCCGAGCGTTTCAGAATTTCATTGCGGTGGATATTGGTCACCGGAACTTCTGCGGTTGGAATCAGGAAAAACTCCGGATCGACCAGCTTGAAGAGGTCCTCCTCGAACTTGGGCAGTTGGCCGGTGCCGGTCATCGAATCGCGATTGACCATGAACGGTGGCAGCACTTCCAGGTAACCGTGCCGGTCGGTATGCAGGTCGAGCATGAAGCTGATCAGGGCCCGTTCCAGACGGGCGCCTGCGCCGCGGTAGAGAGTGAAGCGGGCGCCGGTGATCTTTGCGCCGCATTCGAAATCCAGGATGCCCAGTTCCTCTCCGATTTCCCAGTGCGGCTTGGCCTTGAATTCAAGCTGGCGCGGCTCGCCCCAGACCCGCACTTGGACGTTGTCGTTTTCCGAGGCGCCGACCGGAGTCGTGGCGTGCGGAAGATTGGGAATCGTCAGCATGAAGGACTGCAGCTTCTCTTCCAGCTGCTTCAGCTCCTCGTCCTGTTCCTTGATCTTCTGGGACACGGCCCGCATCTGCAGGATCTGGTCCTGCACCTGGCTCTTGTCCTTGACCCGGCCGATCTCGTCGGAAACCCGGTTGCGTTCGGCCTTGAGAGTCTCGTTTGCATGGAGCAGATTTCTGCGCTCCTGATCGAGTTCTCTGAAACCGTCCAGATAAGATGCGCCGCCACGGGTACTCAGGCGCTGCTCGGCCTCGTCCGGATTTTCGCGGATGAATTTCATGTCTAGCATCGGGAAACACCTTTATTTTTCAGGATTAAAAGTGTATTTTTTAACACTTGTGCCACCTCACGTCAATGCAAAAGAGCCACTATGAAACCTGCGCTTACCCTTATCCTGCTTACATTGGCGCTGCTCTGCGCACCGATCGGCCTGCGGGCGGAAGAGATCATCATCAACGCCGTCGGCGACATCATGCTGGCCGGCAAATGGGCAAAAGCATTGAGGTCCAGGGGCTACGAGCACTCTTTCGACGGTGTCAGGAGCGAACTGGCCAAGGGGGACATCAACCTGGCCAACCTGGAATCTCCGATCGCAACCGGTGGCAGCGAATTCAGCAACAAGCAGTTCCGTTTCCGGGCCGAGCCGGCGATTGCAAAGGCGATCCGCTCGGCCGGTTTCAACCTGGTCACGCTGGCCAACAACCACAGCATGGATTTCGGCGCTGAGGCGCTGGCCGAGACGCAACAACACCTGGATTCGGCCGGTATCACCTGGATCGGCGCCGGTGTAAACCTGGACGAAGCCCGCAAAATGGCGCTCTATACCATCAAAGGCAAGAAGATCGCTTTCCTGGGATATTCCCTGACCCAGCCGCTGGAATTCTTCGCCGGTAAAGCGCGCCCCGGCACTACCCCCGGATACGAAAAGCTGGTGACGGCCGACGTGGCCAGCGCCCGCCGTCAGGCCGATTATGTCATCGTCTCGTTCCACTGGGGCAGGGAAGCCAGCGGCGCGGTGCAGGCTTACCAGCGCAACGCCGCCCACAACGCCATCGACGCCGGAGCGGATGCGGTCATCGGCCACCATCCCCATGTGCTGCAGGGAATCGAGCGCTATAAAAACAGCATCATCTTCTATAGCCTGGGCAACTTTACCTTTGCCAGCAAGAGCAAAACCGCCGATGTCAGCGTCTTGGTTCGCCTGAGGCTTGACGGCAAACAGCGCACGGCCGAGATACTGCCGCTGGACGTGCTGCACCAGCGGGTCGGTTTTCAACCCCGACTGCTGTCGGGAAACAGGGCCGAAGAGGTAATTGAAAAGCTGGGGGTGTTGTCACGTCCGTTCAAGACGGAATTCCAGAGTATCGCTGAAAAATACAGCATTGATTTTACGGGTGTTGATAAATGAAAATACTCCTCACAACCCTGCACGCCAAATACTCCCACGCTTCGCTGGCACTCCCCTGCCTGGCGGCCTCCTGCAGCGACATTGCCGGGGCGGAAATCGAGATCCGCGAATGGACCGTCAACGAGCCCCGCGAGCAGATTCTGCGCTTGATCATGGCCGAACGGGCCGACCTGATCGCCTTCTCATGCTACATCTGGAACATTGAGCAGACCCTGCGGATCATCTCCGACATCAGGAAGATTGCGCCGCGAACCATGATCGCACTGGGGGGACCGGAAGCCTCTTTCGGAATATTTGAGCTGATGCACGCCAACCCTGGAATCGACTTTGTGATCAAGGGTGAAGGCGAAGAGGTTTTCCATCAGCTGCTGAAGGCATTGATTGAAGAGGATTACGGTCACTCGCCCTGGCGCTCGCTGGCCGAAGTCGCCAACCTGTTCTATCGCGACGGCGAGGATCTGGTTTCCGGACCGATAACCGGCAGGCAGATCAGACTGGACTCGATCCCCTCGCCCTTTGAGGCCGGCCTGGTGGATCTGGAAAAGCCGCTGGTCTACTACGAAACCTCTCGGGGCTGCCCCTTCTCCTGCGCATTTTGCCTTTCATCGGTGGAAGGTCCGGTTCGCTCCTTCGGGCTGGAACGCATCAAACGAGATCTGCTGCTGTTGATGAGTCACAATGTGTCGCAGATAAAGCTGGTGGATCGCACTTTCAATTACGATGCCGCCCGGGCCGGACTGCTGTGGGAATTCATCCTGGAACAGAACCGGAGCAGCCACTTCCATTTCGAAATAGCGGCCGACCTGCTGACCGACGACAACCTGCGCATTCTGGCGCGGGTTCCGGAAAATACCTTCCGCTTCGAGATCGGCATCCAGTCCGCCTCGGAGAGCACTCTGGCCCGGGTGGGACGCAAGGCCGATCTGGAAAGGATCTATCACAACGTCCGCCGGCTGAAAGACGAGACAAAAGTCGAACTGCATCTGGACCTGGTGGCGGGACTGCCGGAAGAAGACTACCAGGGTTTTCTGAGTTCGCTGCAGACGGTTGCCGGACTCAAGCCGCACGAGATCCAGATTGAACCGCTCAAGGTGCTGAAAGGATCTCCAATGCGGGAGATTGCCGCACGTGAGGAATACTTTTTTTCCAGTTCCCCTCCCTATACCATTCTGCGTAACCAGTGGCTCTCTTACGACGATATCTGTCGTATCGAAACCATCGGGCGCCTGCTGGATCTTTTCCAGAAACATGGCGGGTTTGCCACGGCCTTCAAGCATCTGCAGCGCGATCGATCCCTGGCGGACATACTCGACAGCATGGCCCGCAAGGCCGGCAACGAAAACCTCTCCAGCTTCTCACGGCGACGGGTTTACGAGCTGTTCGCCACCCTGGCAAAAGAGCTGGCCGGTGATGCCGGACAAGCTGAATTGTACGACGCGCTTTTCTTCGACTACTGCCTGAACGAAATGCCGTTGATGGGCAAACTGCCGGCCTTTGCCGAAGCAGGCCAGGAACGCTGCGGCTGGCCCGGATTGCGGGATCTTCCTGAAGGGGTGGAACTGCCGACCGGCTGCCGGATCAAGGCTTTCCGTTATGAATTCATCAATGATTACCGCCAGGAAGAGTGGAAAAAAAATCCGGCCACCTGCACGTTTCTCTACGTGTCAGGGACCGGACAGGGCTTGCGGGTAATGTTGGTGTGATGGCACAACTATTTTTGCAACTATTCAGCATACCCTTCATAACTCCCCCGGCCCCTCTTATCTTAAGAGGGGAGCGAAAGCAGAATCAACCCGCCAGATACCACTGTGCAACATCAGTGCGTCCCGCCCCTTAAGTTAAGGGGCGGACAGGTGGGGTTATGAAAAAGTGCTGAACAGTTACCTGTTTTTACGTTGTTCCCGCACCCGGAAACCGGCATTTTCCCAGCTGTTGACCGGCGCCGGGGGCGCTGCTTTTTTCTGCGGCGGAGTCGCCTTGGGGCGGGCCTGCTGCAACTGTGGCGCGGCCTCTTTGATCGACAGCGCTATCCGCTTGCGGGGTATATCCACCGCCAGCACCTTGACCTTGACCACTTCGCCGACCTTGACCGCCTCGCCCGGTTCCTTGATGAAACGGTTCGACAGATGGCTGACATGCACCAGCCCGTCCTGGTGAACTCCGATATCGACAAAGGCTCCGAAAGCGGCCACATTGGTAACGGTCCCCTCCAGGATCATGCCCTCCTTCAGATCAGACAGTTCCCGGATATCATCGCGCAGATCGGCGGTCCTGAAGGCGGCCCGCGGATCGCGCCCCGGCTTTTTCAATTCCTCGACAATATCCTTCAGGGTCGGTAGCCCCACCCCCTCCGTGATGTAACCGGAGAGGTCGATCCGCTCCACCTTGCCCGGATCCGCCACCAGTTCGGCGACCTTGACACCCAGGTCGGCGGCCATACGCTCCACCAGCGCATAACGCTCGGGGTGCACGGCGGTGTTGTCCAGCGGATCCTTGCCACGACGGATACGCAGGAAACCGGCCGCCTGTTCATAGGTCTTCGGGCCGAAACGGGCCACCTTATGCAACGCCTTGCGGGTCGCAAAAGGACCGTGCTCGTCGCGATGTCGGACAATATTCCTGGCCAGGGTTTCACCGATGCCGGAGACATAGGCCAATAGCGCCCAGGAAGCGGTATTCAGATCCACGCCGACATAGTTGACGCAGGATTCCACCACCACATCCAGCGATTTTTTCAGGGTGGCCTGATCAACATCGTGCTGGTACTGACCGACTCCGATGCTCTTGGGATCGATCTTGACCAGTTCGGCCAGCGGATCCTGCAGCCGGCGGGCGATAGAGGCGCCGCCGCGAATGGTCAGGTCCAGATCGGGGAATTCCTCGCGGGCGATCTCCGAGGCGGAATAAACACTGGCGCCGGCCTCGTTGACGATCACTACAGCCAGATTCATTCCGGCCTCGCGCAGGGTTTCCTTGACGAACAACTCCATGTCGCGACCGGCAGTGCCGTTGCCGATTGCCACCAGCTGGCTGTTGCAGCGCTTGGCCATCTCGATCAAAGTTTGCCGGGCCTGGGACACTTTGGCGCCGCCACCGGTATGGGGATAGATCGTGGCATATTCCAGCAGACGGCCGGTTTCATCCACTGCGGCCAGTTTCGAACCGGTCCTCAGGCCGGGATCGACCCCCAGCACCCGGCAGCTTCCGGCCGGCGGCAGCAACAGCAGGTTGCGCAGATTGTCGGCAAAGACCTTGATGGCAACCTCATCGGCCCGGTTGCGGGCCTCCAGCCTCAGTTCCCCTTCAATCGCGGTTGAGATCAGACGCTTGTAGGCATCCTCGGCCACCCGCTCCAGAAAATCGACCGCCACTCCTTTGCCCTTGGAGATACGCGACCTCAAGCCGGTCAGGATCGTATCGACCGGCGCCTGGATCGCCAGGTAAAGCACCTCTTCCTTTTCTCCTCGCCGCATGGCCAGCAGACGGTGGGAAGGCACGTTTTTCAACGCTTCCTGGTGATCGTAGTACATCTCGAACTTGGTCACGACCTCTTTCTTGTCGGCCGCCACCCGTGAGCAGAGGATACCTTCCTCCCAGGTCAGACGGCGCACGAATGCCCGCGCATCGGCATCGTCGGCCAGACGTTCGGCCAGAATATGCCCGGCCCCTTCCAGCGCCGCCGCAGCATCCGGCACATCGCCTTGCGGATTCACAAAAGCGGCGGCCAACTCTTCCAGGCTGCCGGAAGCCACGCCGGCCGCCAGCAGGTCGGCCAGCGGCTCCAGTCCGCGTTCCCTGGCAATGGTGGCCTTGGTGCGACGCTTGGGACGATAGGGGAGATACAGGTCTTCCAGCTCGGTCTTCTGACGACACTCGATGATTCGCCCCTCAAGCTCCGGGGTAAGTTTGCCCTGCTCGGAGATACTTTTCAGCACGGTCATCTTACGTTCGGCCAGCTCGCTATGGTAGGCCAGCAGATCCTCCAGCAGCCGGATCTGCACCTCGTCCAGCTCGCCGGTGCACTCCTTGCGGTAGCGGGCAATGAACGGGACCGTGGCCCCCTCTTTCAACAGTTCAACGGTATTGGCAACAGAGGCGGCTGAAAGGCCGCTCTGTTCCACAAGGATCGGCAGAATCGGGTGGACATCTTCGGTGCTGAACTGCATCAGGTTTTTCTCCCGGGAATTTGGTTTTGAATTTAAAGGGGCATATCCCTATCACGTCATCCGGATTTGTACAATACGGCAGATAAACCTTAAAAAACAGTTAACCGCCGATGAACGCCGATACACGCCGCCAGTAGTAGGCGCTTCCAAGCGAGAAATCAAAAGCTTGAACAAAATACTGGGTCAACCTTAAGGTGATTAACTTTTTTGATGTAAGTTCAGGTTTTCTCGGCGTGCATCCGTTTTTCTCGGCGGTTAACTGCCGTTTATAGGTTTACTCCTCCGCCAGCCGCTGATCATCCGCCACATATCTTCCGCCCCACAGCGCGAAACCGGCCGCCAGCAGCACCGCCAGCGGAGTAATCAGCAGTGCGCCGGACAAGCCCCAACGATCGGACAGAAAACCGATGATGGCCGGCGAGATGGCATCACCCAAGGCGTGGATCGCGAAGATGTTGATCGCGAAACCCATCGCGCGGCGTCCTGGCGCGACCACGTTGACCAGCACGGTGTTGAGCGGACCGGTGTTGAGGAACAGGAACAGTTCGGCGGCAAAGATTGCGCTCAGACAGAGCGTCAGGTTGGTCGTCACCAGCGCCAGCACCATGGCCGGCGCACCCAGCAGGAATCCGGCGGCAGAGACGTACAGGTAGCCGGCCGGCGTGCGGCGTTGCAAGCGGTCCCCCAGCCAGCCGCCGGCCAGTGTGCCGAGGATGCCGGACACGACCGTGATCATGCCGAACAGCATGCTGCCCCTGGCCACATCCAGGCCGAAGCCCCGGTTCAGGAAGGAGGGCGCCCACTGGGCCAGACCACCCAACGCAAAGGTCATGGCCGCCATCGAAAAGGTGGCATGGATATAAGTCCGGTTTGAAAGGAACCGTTGCAGTTCCGGTAAAAGCTTCTCTCGGGCGGATGAATCGGAAGAACCGCCTGGGCGGCGCGGTTCGGCCAGCAGATAAAGCGGCAATGCCAGCAGCAGCCCGGGGAGTCCGACCAGCAGAAAAGCCCGCTGCCAACCGAAGGCCTGCCCCAACTGCCCCCCCAGCAGATACCCCAGCGCGCTTCCGACCGGGATGGCCAGGAAAAAAAGCGACAGCATCCGGCCGCGTTTTTCACGGGGAAAGTAATCGGCCACCAGTCCGGGCGAGACGGTGCCGAAGCTGGCCTCCCCCACCCCGACCAGGCTGCGGGCCGCCAGCAGCATGCGGTAGGACGAGGCCATGCCCGACAGCATCGTGGCCAGGCTCCAGGCCACCAGCCCACCGGCCGCCAGGTGGGCGCGATTATACCGGTCGCCCAGCCTCCCGAAAAGCGGCGCGGCCAGCATGTAGCAGAGCATGAAGGCGCTCCCCAGCAGGCCGAGAGCGGTGTCGGAGAGTTGCAGGTCGGATTTGATCAGGGGAAAGACCGCATAGAGGGCTTGGCGGTCGATGTAATTCAGCAGGTTGACCGCCAGCAGCAGAGTAAGGGCGTAACCGGCCCGGGGATGGCGGGTTTCTTCAGAATCCAAGCGGTTCGTCGCTCCATTCAACCGGTTCCATGACCACTTTTTGCCCCAGGTCCGCCAGCAGGGCATCCATGTCATCCACGAAACCGGGCATTATTGCAATACGGATGATTCCGGCCTTGTTATCGACGGTACTCATCACGTTCATCCCCTCGTAGGCCTCCAGGATGAATTTCAGGTAAACCATGTCGCGGTGGGCAACCTTGAAATAGCGGCAGATCATTGGCAGTTGCCTCCCTGAATCGCAACCTTGCCGGCCCGGCCGGCTATTTCACCCATGAACAGCTCGCAGGCGGGAAGTGCGGTGATCTCGCGCGCCACCTGCCCCAGCGTTATACAGCGCACGCCATCCTTTTTGAATCGCTCCAGCAACCGCACGAAAGCGGCCCTGATGGCTCCACCTTCCAGTTCGGCATGGATCGTGAGCACGTTAATCCCTTCCTTGAGGCTGTCGGCGTAATACCTGTCGATATTTTCCGGCGTGATGCCGTTCTCGCCCAGGATTTCATCGGCGGTCGGCAGCGTGGTGGGGATCTGCAGAGTACGGAAACGCCGGCCATCCATGACCGGATAGAAGGGGTGCGTGCCGCGTCCGTCGCTGCAGTATTTCAATCCCAGCGCATCCTGCACCTCCAGCGAGTCTGCCGATACGGTCCAACCCGGCGCGGCGGTGGTGACAGCGCGATGACCCAGGATTTCCTCGAAAAGCGCGCTGGCACGTCCCAGTTCCATTGCGGTCAGATGCTTGGGAAACCAGGGCAGGTAATCATGCCACTTGACGTGGTCCCAGCAGTGAATGCCGACTTCGTGCCCCATTCGTTCCGTCTCGCGCAGCACATCAGGAAAGCTTGAGGCGATCATCGGCGCCGGCAGCAAAGTGCCATACAGCATGGTTTTGATGCCATAGGCGGAGGGGGCCTTGGTCCTCAGCATCTTTTTCAGAAAACCGGGGCGGGTGAAGATGCGTCGGATGGCCTTGCCGGAGTTGTCCGGACCCATCGAAAAATAGAACGTGGCCGGGACATCAAACCGTGCCATATCCTCCAGCAGGGCCGGCACGCCATCCCTCGTCCCGGCATAGGTATCAACATCAACCTTGAGCGCTACAATTTTTTCAGCCATGAACCATCCGTCCCTCTCCTGTTGCTTGAAGGCGGAGTTTACCAGTTTTGCGCGTAGTGTAAACAGCAAAATAGACTTTTAAGGCGATAAACTTCTTGATGTTTTCTTGACAGCATACTCCCGCATTTTGACACCGACTTTATACCGTCTTTGCTACCTTTAAATCATGGAAGTAATACTAGACGGAGGAGCTCACTCATGAAAGCCTATTTATTCAACACTGAAAACGGTCTCTACGAGGGTGAAACTTTTGAAGAAGCTGATATGCTTCCATATGAAGAAGGCATCACTACTGTTTCGCCGCCCGAATATGAGCATGGTCAGGTGCCGGTGTTCGACCGGCGGAATAATCAATGGGCGGTGATACCGGTCAACATTGCTCGCCAGTTGCTAAGTCTCGATGCATCGGATCCAAATGGGAGCAAATCGTGAACTCCTACGAATTGCTGCAAACAATCCTCTTTTTCGTCGTATTACTGGCATTGGTCAAGCCGCTGGGCAGTTTTATGGCCAGGGTCTTTCAGGGGGAACGCACCTTCCTGTCGCCCGTCCTGGCCCCTTGCGAAATCTTGATCTACCGCATCAGCGGAGTAAAACCGGAAGATGAGATGGGGTGGCGGCGATACGCCGGCGCCATGCTGTTCTTCAACCTGGCGCTGTTCGCGTCGCTCTTCATCCTGCTGCTGACCCAGCACCTGTTGCCGCTCAATCCGCAAAAAGTCCCAGCCTTCACCTGGCAACTGGCGCTCAACACCGCGGTCAGTTTCACGACCAACACCAACTGGCAGGCATACGCCGGTGAACAGTCCGTCAGCTACTTCACCCAGATGGCGGGGTTGGCGGTGCATAACTTCGTCTCTGCCGCCACCGGCATGGCGATAGCAATTGCCGTGATCCGCGGCTTCGTGCGGCGCAAGACCTCTATGCTGGGCAACTTCTGGGTCGATCTGTCCCGCTGCACCCTCTACATACTGCTGCCAATCTCCATGATCTTCTCGCTTGCGCTGGTTTCCCAGGGGGTAATCCAGAATTTCAGCGTCTACAGGACCATGCCGCTGATCCAGGCCACCAGCCAGGTCAAACCAAGGTTCGATGACCAAGGTGCTCAGTTCAAGGATGCCAAAGGCAACCCGGTGGTCGAGAGCGTGAGCGTAAAAGAAGTTCAGATCCCGATGGGGCCGGTGGCTTCCCAGGAGGCCATCAAGGAACTGGGCACCAACGGCGGCGGTTTCTTCAACGCAAACTCGGCCCACCCCTTCGAGAATCCGACGCCGGTCTCCAATTTTATCGAGATCCTGCTGATCCTGCTGATCCCCGGCGCCCTGACTTACACCTTCGGCGTCATGGTCGGCAACACCCGCCAGGGATGGGCGCTCCTGGGGGTGATGCTCCTGATCCTGATCACCGCCTTCGGTGTCCTGCAATGGGCCGAGAGCAGCGGCAATCCGCTGGTGGCCAGGCAGGGCGTACAGAGCATCAACATGGAAGGAAAAGAAGTCCGTAACGGCCTGGCCGGGAGTAACCTCTTTACAGTGGCCACCACCGGCACCTCCTGCGGCGCGGTCAACAGCATGCACGACTCCCTGACTCCCATCGGCGGCATGATACCGCTCTCCCTGATTCTGCTGGGCGAGATCATCTTTGGCGGAGTCGGCTCCGGTCTCTACACCATGCTGGCCTTCGCCATCATCGCGGTGTTCGTCTCCGGACTGATGATCGGCCGCACACCGGAATACCTGGGCAAAAAGATCGAGGTACGCGAGATGTGGATGTCGATCCTGATCATCCTGACCGCCGGAGTCACGGTACTGATCCTGTCCGGCATCGCCATGATCACCCCTCAGGCGGTGGCCTCCATGGCCAATCCGGGCGTGCATGGCCTGTCGGAAGTGTTGTACGGCCTGGCCTCGATGTCCAACAACAACGGCAGCGCCTTTGCCGGCCTGAACGCCAACGTCAACTTCTACAACCTGTCCGGTTCCCTGGCCATGACCATCGGACGTTATATACCTGCTGTGGCGGTACTGGCCATGGCGGGATCGCTGGCGGAGAAAAAGTACATCCCCCCCAGCCTGGGCACCCTGCCGACCGACAAGGTTCCTTTTGCGCTCTGGCTGACGCTGGTGATCCTGATTGTCGGGGCGCTGACCTTCTTTCCGGCCCTGGCGCTGGGGCCGATAGTGGAACATCTGATGATGGTGGGGTAATAACCCCTCCCCCGCCTCCCCTTAAATAAGGGGTAAAGGCTAACCCCTCCCAGCCTCCCCTTAAATAAGGGGAGGAGCTTTCAAATACTCCCCCTCTTAAGATTAGAAGGGGTTGGGGGGAGTTATGAAACACATGGAGATAAGTAAAATGTCCAAACATAATCAACAACCGCAGTCCATCTTCGACAGCGGACTCCTCAAGGGCGCCCTGCTCGACTCTCTCAAAAAACTCGATCCCCGCACGCTCTGGCGCAACCCGGTCATGTTGTGTGTCGAGGTCGCCAGCTGCATCACCCTGGTCACATTCATCCTGTCGCTGACCGGCTCAAACCTGGAACCGGCCTGGTTCACCGGCGCAGTTTCAATCTGGCTCTGGCTGACCGTATTATTTTCCACCTTTGCCGAGGCACTGGCCGAGGGGCGCGGCAAGGCCCGCGCCGCTTCCCTGAGGAAGAGCCGGACCGACGTGACGGCCAAACGCCTGGACAAGGCCGAGTTTGGCCAGAACTACACTACGGTCGGCGCCAGTCAACTGCGCAAGGGAGACCTTGTTCTGGTCGAGTCGAACGATATGATCGCCGGTGACGGCGATGTTGTGGCTGGAGCGGCGCTGGTCAACGAATCGGCCGTGACCGGCGAATCGGCCCCGGTGATCCGCGAATCCGGGGGTGACCGCAGTGCCGTCACCGGCGGCACCACCGTCATTTCCGGCAGCATCATCGTCAGGATCACCGCCAATCCGGGCGAGACCTTCCTGGACAAGATGATTGGCCTGATCGAAGGGGCCAAGCGGCGCAAGACCCCCAACGAGGTGGCCCTGGAAGTGCTGCTGATCGCGCTGACGCTCGTATTCCTGCTGGTCTGTGCCAATATCAGCCCGCTCTCGATCTATAGCGTCAAGGCCGCCGGGCAGGGCACGCCGGTCTCGCTGACCATACTGGTGGCACTGTTCGTCTGCCTGGCACCCACCACTATCGCGGCGCTGCTGCCGGCCATCGGCATCGCCGGCATGGACCGCCTGTTCCAGAAGAACGTGATTGCCCTCTCGGGACGGGCGATCGAGGCGGCCGGAGATGTCAACGTACTGCTTTTGGACAAGACCGGCACGATCACCCACGGCAACCGTGAAGCTGTGGCCTTTGTACCGGTGGGGGGCCATAACGAAAGGGAACTGGCCGAAGCGGCCCTGATGGCATCACTGGCCGACGAGACACCGGAGGGGCGCAGCGTGGTGTTACTGGCCAGACAGCAGTACGGGCTGAACAGGGAAACGCCATCAGATGGCGAACTGGTGGAATTCAGCGCCGACACGCGCCTCTCCGGCCTCAACCTGGAAGGCACGCGCTATCGCAAGGGAGCCTCGGATGCAACGATCGCTTTTGTCAAAAAACAGGGCGCCGCAGCCATTCCGGTCGATCTGGCCGGTGTGGTAGACCGCATTGCCCGGGCCGGGGCCACGCCGCTGGTGGTCTGCAAAGACCGTGAGATCCTGGGGGTGATCAACCTCAAGGACATCGTCAAGGCCGGTATCCAGGAACGTTTCCTGCGCCTGCGCAGCATGGGCATCAAAACCGTGATGATCACCGGCGACAACCCGCTGACCGCGGCCGCCATCGCCGCCGAGGCCCAGGTGGACGATTTTCTGGCCCAGGCCAGACCGGAGGAGAAGCTGCGGCTGATCCGCGAGTATCAGGAACAGGGATACATGGTGGCCATGACCGGCGACGGCACCAACGACGCCCCGGCGCTGGCCCAGGCCGATGTGGCGGTGGCCATGAACACCGGCACCCAGCCGGCCCGCGAAGCGGCCAACATCATCGACCTGGACAGCAACCCGACCAAGCTGCTGGATATCGTCGAGGTAGGCAAGCAGATCCTGATGACCAGGGGCAACCTGACCACCTTCAGCATATCCAACGATATTGCCAAATATTTCGCGATCATCCCGGCGGCACTGTTATCGATCTACCCGCAGCTGGCCGCGCTCAACGTGATGCAGCTGACCAGTCCCTACAGCGCGATCCTGTCGGCGGTGATCTTCAACGCCATCATCATTCCAATGCTGGTGCCGTTGGCCCTGAAAGGAACCAAATTTCGCCCGATGCCGGCCGAGAAGCTGCTGATCCACAACCTGCTGATTTATGGGGTAGGCGGGATCATTGCCCCGTTTGTGGGGATCAAGGCCATTGATATGGTGATCGGGATGATGGTGTAAAGATTTTACCCCCCTTTACGAAAGGGGGGCCAGGGGGGATTTAGCTCTGCTGCCATCAAAGGCAAATCCCCCTCAATCCCCCTTTCTTAAAGGGGGAGGCAAAACCAAAAGGGAGCCCCCCATGAAAGACATAAAACCAGCCATAATGATGCTTCTTGTGTTCACCGTCATCTGCGGCGGAATCTACCCGGCCCTGGTGACCGGCATTGCCCAGGCCATATTCCCCAGACAGGCCAACGGCAGCCTGATCAGCGATACCAACGGAAAGGTGGTTGGCTCAGCGCTGATCGGTCAACCCTTCTCCGACCCGAAATACTTCTGGCCCCGCCCCTCGGCCACGGCTGAATTCGGCTACAACCCGGCCGCCTCGGGCGGCTCCAATGCCGGGCCGACCAACCCCGCCTACCTGCGGACAGTTGGCGAGCGGGTCAAGACGCTGCGCGACACAGGAGTGACCGGCCAGGTTCCGGCCGACCTGGTGCAGGCCTCGGCCAGCGGGCTCGATCCGCACATTTCGCCGGAGGCGGCACTTTTGCAGATACCTCGCGTTGCCGTTGCGCGAGGTATCGACAGAGAAAAGCTGCATAAAATTGTCAACGACAGCATAGAAGATCGTCAATTCGGATTTATCGGGTCGCCGCGAGTGAATGTGCTTGTGCTGAACCTGGAATTGGCTAGACTGTAACAATGACCGGTACCGACGACATACGCCCCACCCCCGAGGCGATGCTGAAACTGGCCCAGGCCGAAGAGGTCACGGCCGAGCTGGGCAAGCTGAAGATTTTCCTCGGCTATGCCGCCGGAGTGGGCAAGACCTACGCCATGCTGGAGGCGGCCCGGTTGCGCAAACATGAAGGGCGCGATGTGCTGGTGGGCTACGCGGAATCCCATGGCCGTCCTGAAACCGACGTCCTGCTGGAGGGACTGGAGCTTCTGCCATGCCGTGAGACATCGTACGCCGGGGTAACACTGCCCGAGATGGACCTGGACGGCATCCTGTCCCGCAGGCCGCAGATCGTGCTGGTGGATGAACTGGCCCACAGCAATGCCCCCGGATCGCGGCACGAGAAACGCTGGCAGGATGTGGAGGAGCTCCTGGAAGCCGGCATCGATGTCTATACCACGGTCAATATCCAGCATTTCGAGAGCCTTAATGACGTGGTGTCCCAGATCACCGGCATCACCGTGCGTGAAACCGTGCCGGACCGCCTGCTGGACCTGGCCTTCGAAATCAAGCTGATCGACCTGCCTCCGGAAGACCTGATTCAACGACTGCAGGAGGGCAAGGTCTACGTCCCCGACCAGGCCGCCAAGGCCATCGAAAAGTTCTTCCGCCCCGGCAACCTGATGGCGTTGCGGGAATTGTCGCTGCGCCGCACCGCCGCCCGTGTCGATGACCAGATGCGAGCCTACATGGAGACCCAATCCATTGCAGGACCTTGGCCGACCGCGGAACGGTTGCTGGTCTGCGTCAGCGGCAGCCCCTACAGCGAAAAGCTGATCCGGGCCACCTGCCGTCTGGCTGAAGAGCTGAAGGCCCAGTGGTTTACCCTCTACATCGAAACACCGCAAGGCGGAAAACAGGTTGAGGAGAACCGGGGGCGCATCTGGCAGAACCTGCGACTGGCGGAAGGACTGGGGGCGCAGGTTGCCAGCGTTACCGCTGTCGATGTTACCGATGCGGTCATGGAATATGCCAGCCGCCACAATATTTCCAAGATCGTGGTGGGCAAACCGAACCGGCCCCGCTGGCGTGAAGTACTGCAGCAGCCGATCGTAGACCGCATCATCCGCCGGAGTGGCGCGATCGATATAGTTGTCGTCAGCTTCACACAGGAAACGGGCGCAGATGTTTCCGGAGTTTCCGGGAAACGCGCATCGTTTGAAACCAAAGGATATACGGCAAGCCTGGTGCTCGTGGCTGCCGCAACTATCCTGTGCGAACTGCTGCGCCCGTTCCTGGCGCCGACAAACATGGTCATGTTCTATCTGCTGGCCGTGGTTGTCGCCTCGGTGCGCCTGGGGCGCAAACCGGCCATTGCCACCGTATTCCTCAGTGTGATTGCCTTCAATTTTTTCTTTGTCCCGCCCCGGCTGACCTTTGTTGTGGCTGATGCCCAGTATCTGCTGACATTTCTGGGGCTGTTCGTGGTGGGCATGGTAATCAGCAGCCTGGTGGCACGTGCGCGGGAACGGGCCGAGGTGATGCGCTCACGCGAAGTGCAGACCGCCAGCCTGTACTACCTCAGTCGCGACCTGGCCGCATCCGCGGATATCGATGCGGTGTTGAAGGCGGTACAAAGAAATGTGGAAGAGGCTTTGGATGCACAGGTCGCGATCCTGCTGCCGGAGGGGGAGCATCTGGATATCATGGCGTCAAGCAACGGGCTGGCGCTGGATATAAAGGAACAGGCCGTGGCCGACTGGGCCTTTCGCAACAACCATCCCGCCGGGCGCGCCACGGATACGCTCGTATCCGCGAACTTGATCTATCTCCCATTGCAGACCCCGTCCAGTGTCCTGGGTGTGATGGGAGTAAAGTTGATGCATCAACATGACTACCACTCCCAGGACAACCGCCGCCTGTTGGATGCCTTTACCACCCAGGCGGCCATGGCCATGGAACGCATCCGTTTTTCCCGGCAAGCGGAACAGGCCCAGATCCTCCAGGCACGGGAAAACCTGGAGCGGGCCCTTTTGAACTCCATATCCCATGACCTGCGCACACCACTTGTTTCGGTGACCGGCGTGCTCTCCAGCCTGAAGGAGGAAGGGACCCATCTGAGTGACCAAGTTCGAAGAGAGTTGCTGGATTCCGCCTGCAGCGAGGCCGAACGCCTGAATCGTTTTGTCGGGAATCTGCTGGACATGACCCGCATCGAAGCCGGCGCGATCAGGCTGAATGTTGAATTGTGCGATGTCCAGGATCTGGTCGGCTGCGCACTGGCTGCCACCGAACAGCGTCTCGGCAATCGCTCCGTCGAAATCAGGTTGGCCGATGACCTGCCCCTGGTTTCCATGGATCTTGTTTTGATGACCCAGGTGCTGGTAAACCTGCTGGACAATGCTCACAAGTATGCCTCAGCGGAAAGCAGCATCGAGGTCAGCGCCACCACCGATAATGGCTGGCTGTCACTGGAGGTTTCAGACCGGGGGCCGGGAGTACCCGAACATGACCTGAAACGGGTCTTCGACAAGTTTTATCGCATCCCGATTCCGGAAGGAGCAGGTGGCACCGGGCTGGGACTGTCAATCTGCAAGGGTATTGTCGAGGCCCACGGAGGAAAGATTATCGCCGAAAACCGCACTGGCGGAGGTCTGAGAATCGTGATACGTTTGCCACTGATGCAGAAGTAGCACCATATTGCGCTGTAGTACTACAACGAGGTAAATCCATGTCTGCCGAGAACCTGCCCCGCATCCTGATTATTGACGATGAACTGGCCATCAGGCGTTTTCTCCACACGATCCTGTCCAGTGAAGATTTTTCACTGCACGAGGCCGAGAACGGGCACGCCGGCCTGGCGGCGGCTGCGGCCTTCAAACCTGATATCATCCTGCTCGACCTGGGACTGCCCGACCTGGATGGTATCGAGGTGCTCACACGACTCCGCGAATGGTCGCAGGTGCCGATTATCGTGCTGTCTGTTCGTGAACACGAGAATGACAAGGTAGCGGCCCTGAATGCAGGGGCCGACGACTATCTGACCAAACCCTTCGGCGTCGGAGAACTCCTCGCTCGTATCAGGGCCGCGCTGCGACGCTCTCTCCAGGAGGTTCCGGAACCGATCTACACCAGCAACGGTCTGCAGGTAGATCTGACCCGCCGCCAGGTCACCATCCAAGGCGAGGAAGTTTCACTGACCCCCACCGAATACGACATCCTGCGACTGATGGTTACCCACGCCGGCAAGGTCCTGACCCACAGCCAGATACTCAAACAGGTCTGGGGCATCGCCTATCTGGAGCAGCCGCACGTGTTGCGAGTCAACGTCAGCAATTTGCGGCGCAAAATCGAAGCCGACCCGTCCCGTCCCCGTCACATCATCACCGAGCCTGGTGTCGGATACCGGCTCACTCTCTAAGTAAATAAGTTAGATCGTGACCCGGCATAACGACTGACTTCCGCGATCCAACGCTTCTCCGAATACGATCTTGATACTTTCTTGATGCTCCTGCCTGATATCTTGACATAATCTTTATACCAAACAATCTAGTATGAAATGATATCGCTTGATCAGGGGCAGCTATCATGAAGCAGCACGAAGCAGAATCATACTGGGGCGGCATTGTAAAGGCGCTTGGCCTGGTGTTCGGAGATATCGGTACCAGCCCGATATATACCCTTACTGTCATAATCACCCTCACCAAGCCATCCCAGGAGAGTATTTACGGCATCGTTTCACTGATTGTCTGGACACTGGTGATCCTGGTAATGGTCGAGTACGCCTGGCTGGCCATGAGCCTGGGGCGCAAGGGCGAGGGGGGCACGATAGTCCTGCGCGAAATCCTGGTGAGGATGATCAAGCCCGGGCGCACACTGGCGTTTGTCACCTTCCTTTCCTATGTCGGCATCTGCCTGCTGATCGGCGACGGCGTAATCACTCCCGCAATCTCGATTCTCTCGGCTGTGGAGGGTATCGAGCTGATTCCCGGACTGGAACACACCTCGCAGAACGTCCTGATCCTGATAGCAGCGATCATCGCAGTCGGTCTCTTCATATTCCAGAACAAGGGCACCGACAAGGTGGCCCGCGCCTTTGGACCGTTGATGGTACTCTGGTTCGTATCCCTGACCCTGTCGGGTGCGTTCTCGATCATCGACCACCCGGTTGTACTGAAATCACTGAGTCCATGGTATGCTGCACGGTTCCTGTATGATAACGGTCTGGCGGGTTTTTTTGTTCTCTCCGAGGTCATCCTCTGCGCCACCGGAGGCGAGGCGCTCTATGCCGACATGGGCCATCTTGGTCGCAAGCCGATCGTACGGGCCTGGTACTTTGTCTTTGCGGCGCTGGTAATCAACTACCTGGGCCAGGGTGCCTACATCATCACCCATCCCGAAGCGAAGAACGTGCTGTTCGGCATGGTACGCAATGAAGCAGCCATACTTTACATCCCTTTCCTGATCCTGACCATCAGCGCCACCGTGATCGCATCACAGGCTCTGATCAGTGGGGTTTTCTCGATCATCTACCAGGGAATCACCACCCGCATCCTGCCGCTACTCAAGGTAGACTACACCTCGACCCATCTGAAATCCCAGATCTACATCAGCTCGATCAACTGGATGCTGCTGGCAGCAGTTATCCTGATCATGCTGGTCTTCCGAAAATCCGAGAATCTGGCAGCTGCCTACGGCCTGGCCGTGACCGGGACCATGACCATCACCGGCATAATGATGACGATGATCTACTCCCGCACCACCAAGAAATGGAAGGTTCCAATAGCTCTGCTGGTCACCTTCGCCGACCTGGTTTTTCTGATTGCCAACCTGAATAAGTTCCCCCATGGCGGCTACTGGTCGATCATCCTGGCTGCGATCCCGTTCATCACCATCATCGTCTGGACCAAGGGTCAACGGGCACTGTACCGGGCACTCAAACCGCTGGATTTTGACACCTTTGAGCTGGCCTATGAACAAATCTACGCCAAGGGCAAGAACATCCCCGGCACCGGCCTGTTCTTCGTCAAGGAGTGGAGCGTCATTCCACCCTATTTGGTACACTGCATTATCCGCAGCAATATCATCTACGAACGCAACGTGTTGATCTCGATCATCCGCACCGACGAACCTTACGGCCTGGAGACGGATTTGAAAACAGACCTGGCAAGCGGCCTGGATGCAATTGAAATCCAGGTCGGCTATATGGAGATTCTTGATATCGAAAGTATTCTGAAGAGTAACGGTATCATGGAAAAGGTTATTTTCTACGGAATCGAAGACATTGAGACCAATAATGTTGCATGGAAACTGTTCTCCACCATCAAGCGCCAGACCCCAAATTTCGTGCAGTTCAACAAACTGCCGGCGGCCAAACTGCAGGGCGTGGTGACTAGAGTCGAGATGTAACACTCTTCTGGTGACATTTCAGACACAAATGATGTATAAGCGGGGGCGGCAGAAATGCCGCCCTTACTTTTTTCGAAGGCAGATTACATGACCCAAAAACATGAGGATTCATTCTGGGGCGGCATCGTTAAGGCTCTGGGACTGGTTTTCGGAGACATCGGCACCAGCCCGATTTATACCTTGACCGTGGTCTTTGCCATGACCAAGCCTACCGTGGCCAACGTTTACGGCATCCTGTCGCTGGTTTTCTGGACCATGACCATCCTGGTGACGGCCGAATACGCTTGGCTGGCCATGAGCCTGGGCAGAAAGGGCCAGGGTGGTGAAATCGTGCTGCGCGAGATCATCATCAAGCTCTTCAAGAAGGGGCGCATACTGGCTTTCGCCGGTTTCCTCTCCTTCCTGGGGGTCTCGCTCTTGCTGGGGGACGGGGTCATCACGCCCGCCATCTCGATACTTTCGGCCGTGGAAGGTCTGCTGCTGATTCCATCTCTGGCTGCCACCAAGCAGTCGGTGCTGGTTATAATCGCCGCCCTGATCGCCTTCACGTTGTTCTTCTTCCAGTCACGCGGGACCGACAAGATGGCCGGCATCTTCGGACCGATCATGCTGGTCTATTTCGGTGCTCTGCTGTTATCAGGACTTATTTCTATCTCCGGCACGCCGGGAATAGTTTCTGCCGTTAATCCCTGGCATGCACTCGAGTTTTTTCGCCAGAACGGCTTTGCCGGCTACATCGTACTTTCGGAAGTGATTCTCTGTTCAACCGGCGGCGAAGCGCTGTATGCCGACATGGGGCATCTGGGCAAGAAACCGATCATCCGGGCCTGGTATTTCGTCTTTGCAGCTCTCTACTTGAACTATCTCGGCCAGGGGGCCTTCATCCTGCGCAACCCCGAGGCCAAAAACATACTCTTCGCAATGATCCAGAGCCAGTCGGCACTGCTTTACATCCCTTTCCTGATACTTACGATCATGGCTACCATCATCGCCTCCCAATCGATCATCAGCGGCGTATTTTCGATCGTCTACCAGGGAATCACCACCCGCCTGATGCCCCTTTTCAAAGTCGATTATACTTCCAGCCAGATCCAGTCACAGATTTATATCGGAGCGGTCAACTGGACATTGATGGTAGCGGTCATCTTTGTGATGTTCTTCTTCCAGAAGTCCGGCAACCTGGCCGCCGCTTACGGCATGGCGGTCACAGGCTCAATGACCATCACCGCCTTGATGATGATCATGGTTTTCTCCAAGACCACCAAGAAGTGGAAAGTTCCGATCGTTGTGATCATCGCCATTATAGACATAGTCTACTTCACTTCGACCTTCTCCAAGTTTCCCCATGGCGCTTATTGGTCGTTGATACTGGCCTCGATCCCCTTCGCTACCATCCTGATCTGGACCAATGGTCAGCGCGCACTCTACCGGGCTCTGCGGCCGCTCGAGCTGGACATATTCATGCTCTCCTACGAGCAGATCTACGCCAAAGACAAGAACATATCCGGTACGGCACTCTTCTTCCTCAAGGGATTGGACGTGATCCCGCCCTATATTGTGCATTGCGTGATCCGTTCCAACATCATCTATGAACGCAATATCTTCATTTCCATAGTACGAACCGATGAACCGTTCGATGTCAGCTGCCATCACAAGAAGGATGTGGGCACAGGTCTGGAGTTTTTTGAAGTCAACGCCGGCTACATGGAGGTGTTGGATATAGAGAAACTGCTTGCGGAAAATGGCATTAAAGAAAAGGTCATCTTCTACGGCATCGAGGATATTGAAACCAGGAACCCGCTCTGGAAGGTGTTCGCACTGATCAAGAAGCTGACCCCCAACTTCGTACAGTTCAACAAGCTGCCGGCCGCCAAACTGCAGGGAGTGGTTACGCGGGTGGAGATGTAGCTATAAGGGATTGAAGCGGCTGCCCTGGCATGTTCCGCGCCGTTCGAGTTCCGCATCGATCAGGTTGAGTATCTCGAATTTCTTCAAAGACCAGAGCGGAGCGATCAGATTATCACGGCCGCCATCGCCGGTCAGGCGATGGATCAAAATCCGCGGATCCAGTAGTTCCAGGAAGTCACAGACCAGTCCGGCATAGCCGTCGCGGTCCATCACATCTACCTCTCCGCGCGCATACATATCCGCCAGCGCGGTTCCGCGCATCACGTGCAGCAGATGCAACTTGACTCCATCGACCTGCAACCGGTTCAACTCTCCGGCCATGGCCAGAATTTCAGCCTTCGATTCACCCGGCAACCCCAGAATCACATGCACGCATATCCGCAATCCCCGCGCTTTTGCCCGCCGAACAGCATCAACCAGACAGGCATGGTCATGACGCCTGTTGATCAATTCCAGGCTCTTGTCGTGCATTGACTGCATTCCCAGCTCAAGCCAGAAGTAGGTACGGCCGTTGAGTTCCTCCAGATAATCCATTATATCAACCGCCAGGCAATCCGGACGGGTAGCTGAAATCATGCCGACTACACCGGGTACGGCCAGGGCTTCCCCGTACATCCTCCGCAGTAGTTCCACCGGCGCATATGTATTGGAATAGGACTGGAAGTAAGCCAGAAATGCCGAGGCCTTGTACTTGCGGCGCATCACTTCCATGCCGTCCTGTAACTGCCCGGTGATAGCAAGCTCACGGCGTATTCCGTACGAGCCGGACCCATGGCCTCCGCAGTAAATACAGCCCCTGTTATCCAGTGTTCCATCCAGATTCGGACAGGTAAGACCGGCATCGATGGATATTCGCTGGACCTTGCAATCGAACACACGCTTCAATTCACCGGAAAACGTGCTGTAGCGCTTGGCAATGGACATATCAGGGAGATTTTTTGGAAGATACTTTATCTGATCGTTCGACCCAGCATTGATCTGTTGACAGGTATCTGAGGAATTCGGCGGCAAACAGATATTTTGCCAATGGAACTGGAACGCTGATGAAGTCCTTGCCCCGCCCCACCGTCAAGGCGAAGCCACTCTTGCCGTTACGCTCCCACTTTTCAACGGAAAGTGTAGTGACAGTTTCGGTCGCCGGCTCTCCCGTCGAGAACTTGTGGGGATTGAGTTTTTCTTTGCAGGGAGTTGCCGAAGCAGCAACACAGGAGATTTTATGGGACAGTTCGAAGGCTTCGTCCGGTTCGCAGACAAAGCGTATCTGGGTTAAATCGTCCGGATTTGCCTTGGGGGTCAGCTTGAAGAAACGTAGCTGTATTCTTCCGGAGCGTTCAACGACAACACCCCTCTCCTCGTGACTCCTGACTGCGGGACGGATTTCAACACCGGTGGATTGGGAAAATATCTCGTAACAGTTATTGCGTCTGAGTTCATTGGAAAGCGGCATATAAATCTCCTACAACATGATCAGCAGCTGTAGGTTTATAACAAAGTTGAATCAGTTTATCCACTTAAACAAAAAAGAGCGGCATTTACGCCGCTCCAGTTTTATCATTATCCGGTTGTGTTGTTACTTGCGTACCGCTTTGCCAGCGACCTGCATACGAATTATCGAACGTTCAAGCGCAGCCTCGTAGATCTTGAACTGTTTATCTTCCGGAGTGAGCTTTTTGAGCGCTTCCTCGGCACGACCCTGGGCTGCCCTGGCACGCTCGATATCGATATCATCAGCGTACTCGGCGGTTTCAACAAGAACAATGATCGTATCGTCCTTGATTTCAAAGTAACCCCAGTTAAGCGCCATGGAGACAAGAGCCCCCTCCGACTTGTAGCAGAGCTCTCCGATACGGAGCGATGTCAGAAACGGTGCGTGGCCCGGAAGTACACCAAACTCACCGAGCTTACCGGTGGCGGTAACTTCGTCAACTTCTACCTCGACAACTTTCTTATAGGGGGTAACTATTTCAAGCTTCATCTTTTCAGCCATATATGATCCTTGTAGGGGCAGGTCTTGCACCTGCCCTGCTTTGGGCACCCGCAAGGGGATGCCCCTACACGATAAAATTAAACCGCAGCCAGTTTGGCGGCCTTTTCAATAGCCTCTTCGATCGAACCGACCATGTAGAAAGCCTGTTCCGGCATATTGTCGTGCTTGCCGGCAACGATTTCCTGGAAGCCCTTGATGGTATCCTTCAGCTCGACGTATTTGCCGGGTGAACCGGTAAACGCCTCGGCAACGAAGAACGGCTGTGAGAGGAAACGCTGAATTTTGCGGGCGCGGGCAACAACCAGTTTATCTTCCTCGGACAGTTCGTCCATACCAAGAATCGCGATGATATCCTGCAAGTCCTTGTACTTCTGAAGAACATACTGAACTGAACGCGCGATGGCATAGTGTTCTTCGCCGATAACCTGCGGGTCGAGAATACGCGAGGTGGAATCCAGCGGGTCAACCGCGGGATAGATGCCCAGCTCGGCAATCTGACGTGAAAGAACCGTGGTAGCATCCAAGTGGGCAAAGGCGGTAGCCGGAGCCGGGTCGGTCAAGTCGTCGGCGGGAACGTAGATGGCCTGAACTGATGTGATCGAACCCTTTTTGGTTGATGTAATACGCTCCTGCAGTTCACCCATCTCGGTAGCCAGTGTGGGCTGGTAACCAACAGCGGAAGGAATTCGTCCAAGAAGTGCTGAAACTTCCGAACCGGCCTGGGTAAAGCGGAAGATGTTATCAATGAACAGAAGAACGTCCTGGCCTTCCTCTTCGCGGAAATATTCTGCGATCGAGAGTGCAGTAAGAGCAACGCGGGCGCGGGCGCCTGGAGGCTCGTTCATCTGGCCGTAAACCAGTGCGGCTTTGTCGAGAACTCCGGACTCTTTCATTTCCATCCAGAGGTCGTTACCTTCACGGGTACGCTCGCCAACACCTGCGAAAACCGAGAAACCGCCGTGCTGCTTGGCGATGTTGTTGATCAGTTCCATGATCAGAACGGTCTTGCCGACGCCGGCGCCACCGAACAGACCGATCTTGCCTCCACGGGCATAAGGAGCAAGCAGGTCAACAACCTTGATGCCGGTTGTGAATGCTTCTACCTTGGTGGACTGGTCTTCAAATGGCGGAGCTTCGCGATGGATACCGTATTCTTTCTCATTACCGATTGGGCCCATCTCGTCTACCGGCTCACCGATGACGTTAATAATACGACCGAGTGTCTTGCGGCCAACCGGTGCGCAGATCTGCTTGCCGGTATCGATGACTACCTGACCGCGCTTGAGGCCGTCGGTGGAGTCCATAGCGATTGTACGAACGGAGTTTTCACCCAGATGCTGGGCTACTTCAAGCACCAGGTTGTTCTCGCGGTCGTCGATGGCCGGATTGGTAACCCTGAGTGCGTGATAGATCTCCGGCAATTTGCCGGGCTCGAACTCGACGTCAATAACTGCGCCGATGACCTGCGATATTTTTCCAGTGTTCTGACTCATGGAACTTAGTCCTCCTGCGGCCCTGAGGCCTCATATAGTGTTCGATCTTAAATATTATCCCTTGATGGATTCCGAGCCGGAGATGATTTCCATCAATTCCGTTGTAATGGCGGCCTGACGGGCACGGTTGTATTGCAGCGTCAGTTTGCCGATCATCTCGGATGCGTTTTTGGAGGCGCTGTCCATGGCGGTCATACGGGCTCCATGCTCACCGGCAACCGATTCCAGCATGGACTTGAAGAGCTGTACCTCAATATTTTTCGGCAATATTTCAGCCAAAAGCTCTCCAACCGACGGTTCGTAGATGTATTCCACCGGCGCTTCATCCACAACTGCTTTTTCTTCAGGAACAACCGGAAGCAGCTGCTGGAATGTTATGTCCTGTGTCATGACCGTACGGAAGGAGTTATACAACAACTCAACCTGATCGTATTCACCTTCCTGAAATCCATCAATGACCTCCTGACCAAGCTTGGCGGCGACTTGATAAGTCGGCTTGGAGATCACGCCTGTGAAGTTCTTATACACCGTAAGGCGATTCTTGAAATACTCGTAACCTTTACGACCGACCGTCATTACGCTTATCTGCTCGAATGCACCCTGTTTTTCCTTGATATAACGTTCACCGGCCTTGCAAAGGTTGGTGTTGAAGCCGCCGCACAGACCGCGATCCGATGTAACTACTATCAGCAGCAGTTTTTTAGCTTCACGTTTCTCAAGCAGCGGGTGCAGATCTCCTTCAAGATTACCGGCCAGTGACTGCAGCACTTCACCAAGCTTCTTTGCATAAGGCCTGGCAGCCACCACGTTTTCCTGTGCCCGGCGCAGTTTTGCCGCCGAAACCATTTTCATGGCCTTGGTGATCTGGCGCGTATTCTTTACGGAGACAATCCGTTTTTTTATGCTTTTAAGGCTCGCCATGTTTCAAACCGTCCTTGCTTAAGCGGTAAATTCCTTTTTGAACTGCTCCAGTGCAGATATCATGCGCTTCTTCAGGTCATCATCGATCGCTTTTTTGTCGCGAAGCTCAACCAATAACTCAGCCTGACGGTTATCGAAGAATGAATACAGTTCAGTTTCGTAACGTTTGAGAACAGCAACAGGCAGCTCATCCATAAAGCCGTTGTTGGCGGCAAAGATGATTACAACCTGCTTCTCGTTTGGAATCGGGCGATACTGGGGCTGTTTCAGAACTTCAACCAGGCGCTCACCACGAGCCAACTGCATCTGAGTGGCCTTGTCCAGATCGGAACCGAACTGGGCAAATGCCGCCATCTCGCGATACTGGGCAAGGTCGAGACGCAACGTACCTGCAACCTGTTTCATTGATTTGGTCTGGGCCGAGCCGCCAACACGCGAAACAGAGAGACCAACGTTAATAGCCGGACGAACACCGGAGAAGAACAGGTCGGACTCCAGATAGATCTGGCCGTCAGTAATCGAAATTACGTTAGTCGGGATGTAGGCGGATACGTCACCAGCCTGGGTCTCGATGATCGGCAGCGCGGTCAATGATCCGGCTCCACGTGCATCGGAAAGTTTGCAGGCGCGCTCCAGCAGACGGCTGTGCAGATAGAATACGTCACCCGGGTAAGCTTCACGTCCTGGAGGACGGCGCAGCAACAGGGAAAGCTGACGATAGGCTACGGCCTGCTTGGAAAGGTCATCATAAATGATCAGGGCATGCTTGCCGGTGTCGCGGAAGAACTCGCCCATGGTAACGCCGGTGTAGGGGGCGATGAACTGAAGCGGGGCAGACTCGGAAGCGGTAGCGGCAACAACGATCGTGTAATCCATGGCGCCATGCTCGGTCAGCTTGGAAACAACCTGGGCAACCGTGGAACGCTTCTGTCCGATGGCGACATAGATACAAACCACGTCGCCGCCTTTCTGGTTGATGATCGTATCGAGTGCTACAGCGGTTTTACCGGTCTGGCGGTCGCCGATGATCAACTCGCGCTGGCCACGTCCGATTGGAACCATGGAATCGATTGCCTTCAGGCCGGTTGCCATTGGCTGGTGAACCGACTTGCGGTCAACAATACCGGGGGCTTTGATCTCTACCTTGCTGAAGCTGCTGGTATTGATGGCGCCCTTGCCATCAATCGGCTGGCCGATTGCGTTAACAACGCGGCCGATCAGTGCGTCGCCTACTGGTACCTCGGTAATGCGACCGGTACGCTTGACAGTGTCACCCTCTTTGATCTCGGCAAATTCACCAAGAATAGCAGCACCGACATTGTCCTCTTCAAGGTTAAGAACCATGCCGGACACACCGCCCGGAAACTCCAGCAATTCGCCGGCCATGGCGCCAGCCAGGCCGTGAATACGGGCAATACCGTCACCAATGGAGATGATTGTGCCGGTTTCCGACACTTCAACTTCCTTACCATACTCCTTGATTTGCTTTCTGATGATCTCGCTGATCTCTTCGGCTTTGATTTCCATGGAAACTCCTACCCCTTCTGTAATATATCTTGAATCCGTTTAAGCTGGGTCTTGACACTGCTGTCGTAGGCGGTATCACCTATCTGGGTAATAACACCACCCAGAAGAGTCGCATCCACCTGTACCTGCAGAACCACTTTCTTTCCGCTCTTCTTTTCAAGTGCCACCTGAATGGCTGTTACCTGACTATCATCAAGCGGGAAGGCGCTCCTGATAACAGGGCGAATCACGCCGGAAAAGTCGTCGGCGAGTTTTTCATAGGTTTGTACAATCTGGCCAAGAAAAGCAGTGCGATTCTTATCGACCAGAAGCAACAGAAAATTTCCAACCAACTCCGAGCAGGCCAATTTGGCAACCAGCTCTCTCATGATCGATTTCTTCTGTTCAAGCGTAATGGCAGGGTCGCCAAAAGCGGCACGCAACTCAGAGTTGCCGGCAAAAAGACGGTCTACCGCAGCCAATTCCTCACGGAACTGGTCCACAAGTCCGCCCTCCGAACCAAGTTGCACCAGCGCCTTGGCGTATCGTCTCGCAATCGTGTTATTGATCACTGGATCTGTACCACCTTGTCAAGATATTCACCGACAAATCTGTCGTGGTCGTTCTTCTGGATGGAACTGCTCAACTTTCCTGTCGCGATCTCAACCGCCAAACGGGCAGCCTCCACTCGCAACTCGTTACGCGCCTTAAGCGTTTCCTGCTCGGCCGACAGCGCTGCCTGAGCAACGATCTTCTCGGCAGCCAACCTGGCCTCGGCAACTATCCGGCCCTTCTCACGCTCACCTTCACTGATGATTGCCGCGTGAAGCTCGTCAATCTCTTTTGAAGCCTGATCAAGCTTGGCACTGTATTCGCGCAATTTATTCTCGGCTGCATCACGAGCTGCTTCCGCATCCTTCAGGCTTTTTTCGATCTCGGACTGACGCGCTGCCAGCGAACCCTTCAGATCTGCTTTCTTAAGCGCATATACAAGAATCCCCACCAGAATGGCAAAGTTAAGCACTCGCCAGGCAAAGTCCTTCATCTGAGCGCCACTGTCGGGATGATGCGCCCCGCCACCAGCTTCGGAAGCAAATCCGGCGTCAGCAACAAAAACGAGCATGGCAACATAAGCCAGCGAAATTACAATTTTTTTAGTACGATCGGATACCATCAACATGACTACAGGCTCCTCCCGAGGATTTTCTCGCAAATATCGCCGGACAACGCTTCGGCCTGCTGTTTAAGCAACACACGCGCATCAGCCGCCTCTTTGGCAACCTTTGTACGAATTGAAGCCAACGACTCAGACGCCTCTTTGCGCGCCTTCTCCAGCACAGCCGTCTCCTCGGCCTGGGCCTGCTTGAGCGCCTCTGCACGAGTTGCACCGGCGCCAGACTTGGCATCGCGAAGACGTGCTTCGTACTGTGTCATTTTGGCCTGAACCAACTCGTCCACAGATGCAGTCTTGTCGCGCGCAGAATCAATCACAGCACGGCGGTCCGCAAGCACCTTGCGGATTGGCTTGTAGAGGAAAATATTGAGAACGAGGACGAGGATGCCGAAGTTAATCAGCTGAACTACGAATGCTAAGTTTAATTCAATCACGACCTACCCCTTGCAGGTATGCTGAGATGTATACAGTATCCCAGAAATGGTGTAAACAGCGACTAATTATCATAGTAATTGCCGGGCTGTCAAGACAATTGCACCAACCTGATTATTTTTAGATATTTCTAGATATCCAGCAGATCTACTATGCGGGTCAACTCATCGGAATCATTGAAGTGAATTTCAAGGCGCCCCCCCTTTTGCCCCACCTTGCGAATTGAAACCCGAGACAAGAATCGTTTTTGGAGCTGTTCTTCAAGCGACGACATCAGCAAATCCGGTTGCTGAAAACGCTGGGTCGGTTTTGGGTTGGGATTTACTTTAAGTTTCTTGACGAGATCTTCGGTTGAGCGAACACTAAGCTGGCGATGAAGTATTTCATGGCGCGCCCTTTCGATCAACTCCGCACTGTCCAGGGAAAGCAAAGCGCGGGCATGCCCCATGCTAAGCCGCTCCTCTACGATATCCCGCTGGATATTTTCCGGCAACTTGAGTAGTCGCAGTGAATTGGTAACGGTGGTCCTGTTTTTACCGACTCTTTTGGCGACATCTTCCTGGGAAATGCTGAATTGCTCCACCAGTGAGCGATAAGCTTGTGCCTCTTCGATGGCATTCAGATCCTGGCGTTGGATATTCTCGATCAGTGCCAGCTCCATCACCGCTTCCGGTGTAGCCTCACGAATCACGACCGGTATTTCGTGCAAACCGGCCTTCTGTGCAGCGCGCCAGCGGCGTTCACCGGCAATGATTTCGTAAAGACCATCTTTTCTGGTCACCACCAGCGGCTGGATTATCCCCTGCTCCCTAATGGAAGCCGCCAGCTCGTCGATTTTTTCAGGTGCAAAATGCTTACGGGGCTGGTTTCGATTGGGGCGTATCTTCTCGATCGGACAAATGAAGTAGTTCTTTGACTCATCCACAGTCTCGGTAACTTGCAGAAGCGCCGCCATCCCCTTGCCGAGGCCGCCTATTTTAGCCATTGACCGCCTCCCTCTGGATAATTTCACGCGCCAACTGCATATAACTGGCAGCTCCGCGAGATGTTATATCGTAATAAATTATCGGCTTGCCGTGACTTGGAGCTTCTGCAAGACGAACATTGCGGGGTATCACTGATTCGAAAACCTGTTCCGGGAAGTGGGTTCGAATCTCTGAAGCCACCTCCTTGCCGAGATTGCCGCGAGCATCATACATGGTCAACAATATCCCCTCAATTACCAGCAATGGATTAAGACCTTTCTGGATCAGACGGATAGTCTGCAAGATCTGGGACAACCCTTCCATGGCGTAAAACTCACACTGCAGCGGAATCAGCACCGAGTCGGCGGCTGTCATGGCATTGATCGTCAACAGGTTCAGCGACGGAGGGCAGTCGATAATCACATAACGGTAGCTGTTCGCCAGCGCAGCCAAAGCAAACTTCAGTTTCAGCTCACGCCCGGTTTCAGTGATCAGCTCCAGCTCGGCTCCGGCCAGATCAGCATTCGATGGAAGAATATGCAAGAACGGCTGCCCGGTATCAACAATGATATCCTGCGGGTCGGCCCCATTTATCAGCACATCGTATACCGTGTGCCGCAGACGCGTTTTATCAACGCCCACACCGCTGGTAGCATTGCCCTGCGGGTCGATGTCGATCAGCAAAGTCGGCCGTTCGGCCGCCGCCAGCGAAGCCGCAAGATTAACGGCGGTTGTTGTTTTACCAACGCCGCCTTTCTGATTTGCAATGCAGATAATACGGGACATGGATCACTAAACTTTCAGCAGAATATAAATTGATAAAATTGGAGAAGTTAACTCAGAGGAGGCAAACTACCATAAAGCAGCCCGATAACAAAGCATAATTTGCATAAAAAAAGGCGGGATTGCTCCCGCCTTTAAGGACATCATGTGAAACAGAATTAGAATGCGTAAGAAGCAAGAAGACGCATTGTGTAGGGGTTTTCCGGATCTTTGGTAGGATCGCTGGTTGCGGTATCCTTGTAGAGGCCACCAAGCATCAGGTAAGCAGCCTGAGCCTTCAGTGTCAGGTTGCTGTACACTTTGTAGCCGGTCTCAACATTAATCTCGGTACCGATGAAGTCACTTGAATTCTTAGTGCCTACGCCAAGCTCCCGGTGAGAGGCGGGTGTCCAACCAAAGCCCAGATTTGTGTTCAGATACAGCTTATCAGTAAGCTTGGCATCATAACCAAGGCTGGCAAGAGCTATATTAGTAACATTACGGCGGAGATATGTGTCGGTAGAACCTGGGCTGTTGGCGGTGCTGCGAGTAAGAATCATCATACCGCCTTCATTGTAGGCATTTATTGAGGAGGTTACCCAGCCTTTGTAGTGAGAAGCATCCGTACTGTTGTTACCGGAAGTGAACAGGAAAGCAGTCTTGGCTGTACCAGGGCCAATAGGCATTTTGGCGGCCAGATTGGCGGCCCATCCATGAAACTGGCGACTAGTAGTGTTGGCATTGGCCATAAACTTCTGGTGTCCGGCTTGCATTGCCATGAAGCCACTCAGGGTTGCCGGACCGATCTTGGACTCTCCACTCAACGCAAAGGTGTGAAGCAAGACAGCATTTTCAGCATTTCTAGCAGGAGCTAATTCCAAAATATTGGAAGGTGCGTTAGCTGCGCCGTAACCGGTAGATCCGGTGGCATAGTCAGCAAGGAAGTAGTAGGATAAGGCGACCTTTGCATCCTTGTTGATGGCAAAGGTATTGTCCATAATGAACAGATCTTTGTTCTTGTCACCCAGACGGGTTCCAGTACCAGGACCAGCGTTCGCAGCACCATCATCATCAAAACGGGAAAAACCGAGACCAAGGGTATATGCGCCCAGTTTGGTGGTAGTCATGATAGCCGGCACATCTGCAGTGATAAACAAACCCTTGATGGTGTCTGTGTAGGCCTGTGTACCAAGCTTGGTGTTAAAGCTTTTGCCCAGATTGAAGTCCAAATATACGTGCTTGACTTCGAAGTTAAGAGAGTCGGTGTCGAGGTCTGTATTTGCATCGCCGAAACGATTGTCGATCTCGAAATGTGTGACCAATTTCAGGTCATCACTGGCCTTGGCGATATACTGCAGGCGTGCACGCTGCTCAAAATAGTTGTTCATCTCCTTGTCAGCACGACCTACCGGGCTGAAATCGCCGGAACCACCATTCTGAAAGTTCGAGAAAGTCGTGTTAAAGCCGTAGGTACCGTGGAACTCATTCTCGAATGCCATTGCCGGTACTGAAATTGCGGCGATAGCACCTGCTGCTGCTGCGATTGCTACTGTTTTTTTGATACTCATGTGTGCCTCCTTCATTTTTATAAGATGCGTGTTACAACTGCGAACAACGTGAATGTCAGATAATTTCCTTGCCGATGCTCACCACCTTTCAAGTAAATTTGGCACTTGTACGCATTTCAACCGCCATTAAAATCCAAACAATTTTTCTTTTGAACACAAATACCTCTGTTACACACTGGAAGACCCCAATGCGCTCAAAGGTATGATTGAATTTCCTTTATGTTTTTTTCTGAAACGTTCACAGTGTGTTTCGCTCCCGGTTTTTGCTGCCAGCAATGCTGGAATCAAGTATTATCAATCGGTTAGCTACTAGAAGGATCGTAGGTTTCAGTACATCTGTTCTATTTGGTTTAGCGGAATATACAACAAATCAAACGGTTGTCAAGTAAAAAAAGCATTCAGATCATGTAACCGGCTGTAAGTAATAGACAATCTGCAAACTGGGCTACAGTATACTATTAATGACCGCACTGACACAGCTCGGTAAGCACTCCGCCGGATGATTTGGGATGCAAAAATGCAATACGTGTGTCGTGCGCGCCACAGCGCGGTTTCTGGTCTATCATCCTGACCCCCTCTTCCATCAGCTTTGCAATGGCGGTTTCAACATCTTCCACCTCATACGCAACATGGTGGATTCCTTCACCATTTTTTTCAATAAACCTGGCTACCGGGCTGTCTTCGGCGGTCGGTTCCAGCAGCTCTATCTTTGATTCACCAACCTGCAGCATGGCTACACGGACCTTCTGCTCTTCGACAACCTCAATGCCTGCAAACGACATGCCCAGGCTATCGCGATAGAACGGGATGGATATTTCCAGGGATTTGACAGCGATGCCGATATGGTTGATTTTTGTCAGCATGACAAACCTTTCCGAATAAACATTTATATTACAACACCACCGTCTCGGTATGCTTTCCAAACACTTCCCTGAACACATCCGCGATCTCGCCCAATGTGGCATAGGCCTTGACCGCCGACAGGATGTAAGGCATCAGGTTGTCCGTACCCCTGGCAGCAACTTCCAATTGTGCCAGTGAAGCCTTAACAGCGGCGTTATCCCGCCCAGCTTTCATCTCGCCCAATGACTTCTTCTGCGAGATTTCAACCTCTTCCTTGACCTTTAGCAGACCGGTGGGAGGTGGTTCCTGTACGGTGAACTTGTTGACTCCCACGATGATCAGTTCTTCCTTTTCAATCGCTTTCTGGTAGGCGTAGGCCGAGTCCTGGATCTCCTTTTGCTGGAATCCGCGCGAAATAGCCTCGACCGCCCCACCCAGCTTGTCGATCTTCTCAATGTATTCAGTGGCGGCTTTTTCGATCTGGTCAGTCAGGGACTCAACCAGGAACGAGCCTGCCAGCGGATCGATGCTGTCGGCCGCGCCGGATTCGTAGGCGATAACCTGCTGTGTCCGCAGCGCAATACGCACAGAATCTTCGGTCGGCAGCGCCAGCGCTTCGTCGCGAGAGTTGGTGTGCAGTGACTGGGTACCGCCCAGCACCGCCGCCAGTGCCTGCATTGTTACACGCATGATGTTGTTGTCCGGCTGCTGTGCAGTCAGCGTGCAACCGGCGGTTTGGGTGTGAAAACGGAGCATCTGCGATTTGGGGTCTTTGGCGCCGAAACGCTCTTTCATGATCCTGGCCCAGATCCTGCGGGCAGCTCGGAATTTGGCAACCTCTTCGAACAGGTTGTTATGGGCGTTGAAAAAGAATGCCAGGCGCGGCGCAAAGTCATCCACTTCCAGACCGGCCTTGATAGCGGCCTCAACGTAGGCTATGCCGTCGGCCAGGGTGAAGGCGACTTCCTGGACCGCGCTGGAACCGGCCTCGCGGATATGGTAACCGGAGATCGAGATCGTGTTCCACTTTGGCACGTTGTCCTTGCAGTAGGCGAAGATGTCGGTGATGATGCGCATCGACTCCTTGGGCGGATAAATGTAGGTGCCGCGCGCCATGTATTCCTTGAGGATGTCGTTCTGGATCGTGCCGGATATCTTGTCGGCCGACACACCCTGCTTCTCGGCCACGGCAATATACATGCAGAGCAGAATCGCGGCGGTGGAGTTGATTGTCATAGAGGTAGAGACCTTGTCCAGCGGGATGCCGTCAAACAGGATCTCCATATCCGCCAGTGAATCGATCGCAACGCCGACCTTGCCGACTTCGCCCATGCTCATGCCAGCGTCCGAGTCATAGCCCATCTGGGTCGGCAGGTCAAAGGCCACCGAGAGTCCGGTTTGCCCGGCTGACAGCAGGTACTTGTAACGTTCGTTGGACTCCTTGGCGGTGCCGAAACCGGCGTACTGACGCATGGTCCAGAAACGGCCGCGGTACATGGTCGGCTGAACGCCGCGAGTGTAGGGATATTCACCGGGGAAACCGAGTTGTTCTTCGTAGCCCGGATAATCGAATCCGGGGGTAAAACAACGCTCCATCTCGATATTGGACGTGGTGCGGAATTCGCTCATCCGCTCGGGCGACCTGGCAATATTTTTGGCGACAACAGCTTTCCACTTTTCTTTACGGTCCTGGATGCTCATGGTAATTTCTCCAATTATTGATAATTAAAACCGTGCGCCCCCGCTTAAGCAGGCGCTTATTCCTGAGAAGCAGGAAAGCAGGGCGAAATCAACCGGCCGGTAAAAGCTAAAGGCAAGAAGTTTGGGTAAATTTCCAGCTTCTTGCCGTCAGCCTTTCTCAGAATCCCGGTATTATGGAAGATCGGCTAAAGCACGGCCTTCAGGTACGTCGATGTGCATTCTCGCTTTTCCTTCTCAATCAGCTTGGGATCGACCTCGACAAATTTCTCGTCGGGAGTGATCTTGAAGAGCGGCTGCCCTTTCTGTACAATGGTACCATCACCACCGTCGATGATGATCTTGTCAATGGTTCCGGAGAACGGCGCCCGGATGGTATTGAACATCTTCATGACTTCGATTATGTAGAGCGGCTGATCCTTCTCGAAATGCATGCCTTCGTAAACAAACGCCGGCAGGCCGGGTGCTTCCTGCCCGTAGTACATCCCGCCGCAAACCGCCACGATCTCGTCGGCCTTGGTGGATGGCGGCGGCACCAGTATCTTCTTCATGCGAGCCTGCAGATCCGGGTCGGTCAGATAGTCCGGGATCACAACCTCCAGGTCATCCAGTACCTTCATCTCCCAGAATTTGGTATTATTCCCGATCAGGAACAGCATGCCCAGCAATTCAAGTCCAGCCTCGTAACCGACATGGGCGGAACGGATCTGCTCCCACATCTCGGCATCATAACCACCCTGCGGAGCTTCCATCTTGAGCAGTTCATTGAGCTTGAAATATTCACCGCGTGTCAGGCCAAACCTTTCACGCAAGGTACGATAGAAAAGCAACGAACTCTGCAGCAACTCGTTATCGTGGTCCCAGATTATTTCCGCCGACGGTTTGTGAGGGCGATAGTTCATATGAAGGTACTCGTAGGTTTCATTGATGACACCCAGCGGATTCCTTATCCAGACGACCTTGCCGTTATCTATGCGGAAGTTGTTCATGTTTCTGCTCAACCAGCCGGAAAGCAGATGCGGGTCTTCCAGCAGAAGCTCCATCGGGCGGGTGATCAGGGTTCCCTTGCGGTCGAGCAGTGCGGACATGTTCTTGAGCTGCCTGGCGCACTCGTCCGGCTGATCGGCATACTGCTCAGACACCAGCTTGGCGTAATGTTTTTTCATCTGGAAGAAGGCATAAACAACATCAAGCTTGTTGGCCTCCTCTTTCAGCGTTCCCACCAGCGTGAGATATGGAACCACGAAACGTGTCGTCGGCTTGGCCATCACATTTCTACCAAGGAACCAGCTTACCAGACCATAGTGGAACTCCAGGTTGGTTGCCAGGGCGCTGCCGTGCAGCGTGGTGCTGCACAACACGTCGGACAGGCGCTCGTAGCTTTCCTGACGATCGCCGCCTTTGGTGAGCAGCAGCGCAATATTGGAGTCATACGCTCCGGCCACCTTGTATTTCATGAAGATACCGGTATCGGGGTTTAGCATACTGATACCCTGATCATCTCGAATCTCGCCTTCGATCGGCTTCGACCAATAGCGGATCATGCCGCCGGCATGTGGAGAAAGCGACGCGTCGGTCGCATTCAGACGGGCCTCGACCGATGCGTTGAAACGGACTATACGCTCAGGCTTGGGCAAGCGCTCTTTATGGCGGGCCAGAAGCGCCATCGCCTCGACCAGCGACTCAACGATGAAGAAATCTTTCTTGTCTTTCGGGTTGGTGAATTTCAGGCTGTAACAGAGTTCAGTAACGCGGTGTTCAACCTGGATGCGTGTATTGACTTCCATGAAGAAGTGACGATCGCGATCCACGATGCACTCAAAGGTAGATGCGGAATCCAGGCCAACAGCCTGTCCGAAACGGGCCGACTCCTCTTCCATCCTGTTAAGCACCTTCAGGTCGGATTCCAGCGCCTCGACTTCCGCCTGCCTGCCGGCGGTCCTGGCGCTGGCAATCGCGGCGAGCAGCCCTTCCTGCGTGACGGAGACCTCAAGCAGCTTCTGCTCGTGCATTTGCAGCGAACAGTCACGGCCGCCAAGCGAGATGCACCATTCACCGTTTCCCAGCAACTGGATCTCGTTGTGCCGGGTCTGTTCGATATTCAGCTCGATCAGAACGTTCTTGTTGTCGCCAACGCCATTGGCCTTGACTTCGTTCAACACTTCCCTGACCATCGCTGGAGCTTCTGCGGCAGCCTTGGCAATCAGCTTCTCATCCGCTTTTTTGACAGCCAGCAGTGAGGCGCCCAGAATGCGCTGCCCCTTGCCGCCGCCGCCACCGATCGCCTTGATGCGGAAACGGCTCTGTGGATATTTGCGGAAGAGTTCGGCCACTTCCGTCTGTACCTGGGCACAGAGTTCATCGATCGAAAACAGGTCGATGCCCTTGTTGTAGGAAGCCATCAGGATCTGGTCGGCAAGCAGTTCCACCGCCAGATTCTTGTCTGCCAGCACATCCTTGTTAAGAGCCAGTTCCTCGGCTTCTGCCAGTTTCAAAAGTTTTTCGCGGTTAGGATACTTCTTGAGCAGGGTCCGGGCGGTGACATTGTCCACGCCGGGAGTAACGCTGACGTTCACCTGCAGCGCGGTGCGCTTGGCCTCGTCCTTTTTACCAGCCTTGGCCTGGGTTGCGGCGCAGGGTCCGATGAATTTAAGCCCGGCTTTTTCGATGGCAGCGACAAATTCCTCATCCTCGGCCATGAAACCGTAGCCGGCAAAGATCGAGTCATAGAAGTTGTCCTTGGCAATGCCGATAATCTGGTTGATACGTTCAATCCGCTCTTCTTTGCTCGCTCCGGAATAGTCCGGAACGCGATGTACGCGCCTTGAATCAGTCAACTGGCGCAGTTCCGGAGCCAGCGCATTGGGATAGACAATCGAGTCCTTTTCGGAAATAAGAATCCCGTAATAGGCGATCCCCATCTCGTCATAGACATCCATGGCCTCCTTGCGGATCGGCCCACGGCAGACGATCAGAGGCTTCAGGTCTTCGCAGGTAAACGAGCGCACCCACTCGGATGCGGAATTGCTCAAGCGGCGATCACGGTGAATCAATGGGTTATGCTTGTAATAATCGGTCTGTGGCATTGGTATATATCTCCAATCTCATCGGATAAGTTAAGAATATTATTTAATGAAACTCGCGCTGAACGGCCTGCATCGGGCCCGGTTTATAGTGACGCAGGAAGAAGTTCATGTTCTCCCCGAGCACCTTGCGCAGGTCGGTTGGCATGACGAGCGAGGAGATTGATCCCAGCGCCAGACCTTCCTTTGGATTCATCAGTTCTTTTTCGTAACGGCTGTTCAAGGCCGCTTCCTCGATCTTCAACCAGTCCGCGGCATCCTTTTCAGCATCCTTTTTGGCCTCGCCGGCTTCCATGCCGGCAGCCACGCGTTCCTGGGTTCCGTCCTTGATTTTGACCGTGACGGCACTCCGCAGCTTGCGCAGCTCATCCTTGTAGACGAACTCCTTGCCGGCCGGCCCCATGACCGCCAGGCGTGTAGTTGGCAGGGCCAGAACCAGGTCAGCGCCGGTCGGGTAGTTGTTGTAGGAAGCGTACGCTCCGCCGTAGGCGTTGCGTATTATCAGCAGGATACGCGGCGTCCTGATGTCCACGATCGAATCGAGCATGGCGCGACCGGCCTGGACGATGCCACGGCACTCCTGTTCGCGCCCCGGAAGGAAACCGGTGGTGTCTTCCATGAAGATCATCGGGATATTGTAGATGTTGCAGAAACGGTTGAAGCGGGCAATTTTGTAGGCCGAATCGACCGAAATCTGGCCGGAAGCCACGGCGCTGTTGTTGGCAACAAAGCCGACCACATTGCCGCCCAGACGGCCAAGCGCGGTCACCGCTTCACGGGCCCGGTCACGCTGCAGTTCGAAGTAATCGCCATGATCGCAGATCTGCTGGATCATGATCGACACGTCGAAGGGAGTGTTGAACCCGGTCGGAGAGTTGAAGGCCTTCTTGAGCAGGGTATTGATTTCCCAGGTTTTACGATCGATGGGATCGGTGGTCTTCTGGAAACGGGCCATGACACTGTTGTTGTCTGGCAGATAGGAAAGCAGCTGCAGAGCGGTCCGCAGCGCCGAGACCTCATCCTCCACGGTCAGGTCGGCAACCCCGGACTGCCCATGGACCTTGGGGCCGCCCAGGTCTTCGGGGGTTACATCCTCACCCAGGACCGACTTTACAACGCCCGGACCGGTCAGACCGAAAAAGGTGTTGTTGGGCTGGATCACAAAGCTGCCCTGACGCGGCAGATAGCTGCCTCCGCCGGCGTTGAAGCCGAACATGCACATGATACTGGGAACAACGCCGCTGATCTTGCGGAGCGCTGTGAAAGCCTCGGCATATCCATCCAGACCGCCGACGCCGGCCGGTACGAATGCCCCGGCCGAATCGTTCATGCCGATCAGCGGAATACCCTTCTCACCGGCCATCTGAAACAACAGCGCCAGCTTACGGCCGTTGGTGGCATCAATAGAGCCGGCCCGAACCGTGAAATCATGGCCGTAAACCGCCACATCCCGTCCATTGACATTGAGAATGCCGGTTACCAGCGAGGCACCATCCAGGTTCTTGCCCCAGTTCTGGAAAAGGATATTGGGCTCGTTCTCCGTCAACACACGCAGGCGTTCCCAGACAGTCATGCGCTTTTTGAAATGCTGCTTTTCAATTTGCGCAATGCTGACCGACTTGACCGGGCGCTGAATCAGGTCATAACCTTCCTTCATCGCCTCTTCATATCCGCCCTTCATGCCTGGAATTTCTCCAGGAATCGTAAATTCGACATTCTCGGGAGGTGCAAACGGGTTTTTCAGTGATGGTTTAATTGCTTTTTTGGACATCTTCGCCATCCTTCCAGTGTGATATAAACCGACTTCGTTCTTTAATCATATATTTGAATACAAACAATTTAACGTGTGACTACAGCCAGCACGTTGACTTCCGAGCCGTCCTTTGAAAGCAGGCGGTGTCTCAGTGCCGAATCAAAATAGACACAGTCGCCTTCTTCAAGAACTATCCGCTTTTCATCAAGAATCAGCTCGGCCGTTCCTTTCATAATGAACAGGAACTCTTCACCATCGTGGCTATAAGTGTTCTCCTCCAGAGCCTTTTCGGTTACGGAGAGCAGGAACGGTTCCATTTTCTTGTTTTGCTTGTGGAATGAGAGTGATTCGTAGGAATAGCCCTGACTGGTGCCGGCCTTGGAGATAACCCTGGGAATTGCTTTACGCTCGTGAGCCCGCACGACTTCGAAGCGGCACTCTTCTTCTTCTTCGGTGAAAAACAGACCTATCTTGACGTCAAAGAATTTGGCAATTCGGGAGAGGGTGGCAATTGGAGGCGATACATTGTTGTTTTCGATCTGTGATATAAGTGCCGGTGAAAAACCGGTTTCTCTCGCAACGGCCTGGAGAGTCAATTTTTTGGCAAGACGAAGCTTCTTTATCTTTGCTCCGATATTGAATTCGCTCATCCAACCCCCTGATCACAAAAATAAAACTCAGTTTTCGTGCGGGGTTTGTATACAATTTGACTTATAATGTCAATAAAAATTATTTATCAGTAACAAAGAATAACAGCCTGACTAAAAATGTCCGGTTTAAACACAACAGATCACTGTTTCAACCCGCGTGCAAGCAGTTGCAGCGTGTGCAACACCTCCAGATCTGAACCATGCTGCTTGAGGCCATCCGAAAGCTGCATCATGCAACCGGGGCAGCCGGTCGCCACCGCCTGAGCGCCGGTGGCAATAATTGCACGGCTTTTGGTATCGTTGATCGTCATCGATGACTCGTAATGATAGACGTTAAAGGTGCCGCCCAAACCGCAGCACTTATCGGCCCCTTCCATTTCCACCAGCTCCACACCGGGGGTCGCCTTCAACAATTCGCGTGGCTGTTTGGTGATACCGCGGGTGCGGAGGTGGCAGGGGTCGTGGTAGGTGATGTTTATCTGTTCGCCGGCTCCGGTTTCTTGCGGATTGAGTCCCAGCTTCTGCAGCAGTTGTGAGGCGTCCACGGTTTTTTTCGCCAGCGCGTCCAGACGTTCACGCAGCTCGGGATTGCGCTTGCCAATCACCAGGGGATAGAGTCGGTGCAAAGCGCCGCCGCAGGTGGCGCAGGCGCTCATCACGTAATCCGCCTCGTAGCGCTCCATCTCCGACAGATTCTTTTCAGCAAGATCACGCACCGTAGCAAGATCGCCGCCGGACATCCCCGGCAATCCGCAGCACTGCTGCCCCTTGGGAATGATCACGGTGCAGCCCAGGTGACGGAACAGCGCCAGCGCCGCTTCGCCGACCTCGGTATAGACAAAATTGGTCATGCACCCCACAAAGAAGACGATGCGGGGCTTGCCCGGCTCTCCGGCAATCACCTCCGGGTGCCTGTCGATAAAGGGCTCTTTGGCGATGGCAGGGATAAAACGCTGGTTGCCCACAAACGGCAGCGGGAAGCGCAGCCTAAGTCCGGAGGTTTCGGGAACCTTCTTGAAGAACAGCGGGCCAAGTATTGACGCCATCCTGGCCCCCATCTTCATGCGCGAGCGGCTGTTTATCACCTGTCCGACCGCCTTGTGGAAAGTGGTCAGGCCCCGTTTCTGCGCCAGCGCCTCACGCGCGGCAACTACAATCTCATCGGTCGGCACATCGTTGGGACACTTTTCGACACAGCTGCCGCACAGAAGGCACCTGGACATCGCCAGATAGGTCTGGTCATCCAGATCGATATCATCCTTCAGTACGTGCTGCGCCAGCGCCACCTTGCCGCGGGCCACGGCCGGTTCACGCTGGAAAGCGGCGAATGCCGGACAGTTGGTGCGGCAGGCTCCGCACTTGACGCATTTTTTAAGCTGATCTTCAACCCGCCTGAGGGGATCGATAGTTGTATTTTCTTCCATTTGTTAAAATCCTTATCACCACAGAGTCAGCGAGGACACAGAGAACTTCAAGCCCAGTAGTGTAGAATAGACAAATCGGTAAATATTCTCAACAAGATTACTCCGGTATACTCCGTGCACTCGCATACAAGCGCCTACTTTCGGCCGCTTCTCCGTGTTATTAAAGGGTTGCTTTCCAGGTATCCAGCGCCGCCAGAGCCCGTTCCGCCAGCTTCTGGCGGCGTTCCTTCTTCTTGACCCGTCCCGGCAGCTCCGGGAAGAGCCCGTAATTGACATTCATCGGCTGGAAGTGCTTTGCATCGGCATTGGTAATATGCGCCATCAGAGCCCCCAGCGCGGTTTCAGGCGGCGGGACGGCACTTTCGCGCCCCTGCAGGAGCGCAGCGGCCGTCACCCCGGCCAAAAAACCGCTGGCGGCCGACTCCACATACCCCTCGACTCCGGTTATCTGGCCGGCAAAGATGATGCGCGAATCCCTTTTCATCTGCTGACTCGACTGCAGCAGGGCCGGAGAATTGATGAAGGTATTGCGGTGCATCGAGCCAAGCCTGACAAACTCGACATTCTCCAGACCCGGAATCAGTCTGAAGATGCGACGCTGCTCGCCATAGGTCAACTTGGTCTGGAAACCGACCAGGTTGTACATGGTCTTCTCCCGGTTCTCGGCCCGCAGCTGGATAACCGCATGCGGTTCCCTTCCGCTGCGCGGGTCGGCCAGGCCGACCGGCTTCATCGGCCCGAAACGCAGCGTCTCGACTCCGCGGGACGCCAACTCCTCAACCGGCATGCAGCCTTCAAAATGGACAACCTTTTCAAAATCCCTGGCCGGCACCTTTTCGCCGCGCAAAAGCTCGTCGACGAATCGCAGGTATTCAGCCTCATCCAGCGGGCAGTTGAGATAATCAGCGCCGTCCCCCTTGCCGTAGCGCGAGGCATAGAACACCTTGCCGTGGTCGAGTGAATCGGCTGCAACGATCGGGGCGATGGCATCGTAGAAGTAGAGCCGGTCACCGGTCAGTTCGGCCAGCGCCTCAGCCAACGCATCGCTGGTAAGCGGGCCGGAAGCGATGATCACATGCCCATCAAGCGGGATGCCGGACACCTCGCCATGTTCGACCCGGATCTGTGGGTGCGAATTGATCTTCTCCGTGACATATTCGGAAAACAGTTGACGGTCAACGGCCAGCGCCCCTCCGGCCGGAACACGGGTGGCTTCGGCCGCTTCCATCAGCAGTGATCCGCAGCGGCGCAGCTCTTCCTTCAGCAGACCGACCGCATTGTCGAGTGAATCGCCGCGCAGCGAGTTGGAACAGACCAGCTCGGCCAGTCCGGGAAGGTGATGGGCCGGAGAGAATTTCTCGGGCTTCATTTCGTGCAGCGTAACCGGCACGCCGCGCCGGGCGGCCTGCCAGGCCGCCTCGCAGCCGGCCAGCCCGCCGCCGATGATGGTAAGATTGGGATTCATGGGAACCTTGAAAGATGGGTATATTTTTGTGGAACTACTCGCTGGTGTAGTCGCAGCCCTCTTTGGGGCATTTCAGGAACTCGCCCTTGCGCTTGTAGACCTTCTTGACCAGCAGAGGGAAACCGCACTTGGGGCAGGGGCTTTCAACCGGCAGATCCCACAGCGCGAACTTGCACTGCGGATAGCGGTTACAGGAATAAAAGAGCTTGCCGAAGCGTGATTTTTTCTCGGTCAGCTCGCCTTCCTTGCACTCCGGGCAGACCACTCCGGTGCTCTTGGGCTTGACCAGCGGCTGGATGTTCTTGCAGGCCGGATAACCGGAACAGGCCAGGTATTTGCCGAAACGGCCGTCCTTGATCAGCATCGGCTGCCCGCATTTTTCGCATTTTTCCTCGGAAAGGACCGGCTCGGCCAACTCCGCCCCCCCCTCCTGGTCAACGTTGCGGGTATACTTGCACCCTTCCTGAAAACCGGAGCAGGCGATGAACTTGCCGCGTTTGCCGAGTTTGACCACCAGCGGCTTGCCACACTCGGGACAGGCCTCGTCGGTAGCCTCGGTAGTCAGGTCGGACTTGCTGACCTCCCCCTCCTTCTGCTTGAGCAGTGCGATAAACGGCTCCCAGAACTCCTTCAGCAGCGGCTTCCACTCTTTTTCACCGCGCGAAACCTGATCCAGTTCCTCTTCCAGTCCGGCGGTAAAATTGTAATCGACATATTTCTGAAAATGGGCCGTCAGCAGATCGCTGACCACCATGCCCACATCTTCGGGAAAGAAGCGCTTCTTGTCCAGGCGGGTATACTTGCGCTCGACCAGCGTATTCATGATCGAGGCATAGGTGGAAGGACGACCGATGCCGTACTCCTCCAGCGTCTTGACCAGCGTCGCCTCGGTATAGCGCGGCGGCGGCTGGGTGAAGTGCTGTTCCGGCAGGATCTCGTGCAGCTTCAGGGCGGCACCCTCGTTCATGGCCGGAAGCAACCCTTCCTTTTCCTCATCCTGATCATCCAGGCCTTCGATATACAGCTTCATGAATCCGGGAAAACGGATCACGGTTCCTGCGGCCCGAAGCTTGGCCGCCCTGGCGCCGGCAAACGGCCCGCCCACGGGAGCAGTGGTCAGGTCAACGGCAATATCGACCGAGGTCTGGTCCAGCAGTGCCTCGGCCATCTGGCAGGCCACGGTCCGTTTCCAGATCAGCTCGTAGAGTTTGTATAGATCCGGCGTGAGGAACTTCTTCAGCTCCGCCGGAGTCTTGGCGATATATGTCGGCCGCACGGCCTCGTGGGCCTCCTGGGCATTCTTGGTCTTGGTCTTGAAAATGCGCGGCTTGGCCAGCGCGTATTCCTTGCCGTAGGCGGCCGAAATCACGTCATGGGCCTCTTTCAGGGCCTGGTTCGAAAGGTTGACGCTGTCGGTACGCATGTAGGTTATCAGACCGACGGTGCCCTCCTGACCGATATCGATGCCCTCGTAAAGTTTCTGGGCGGTGGACATGGTCTTCTTGGCCGAGAACCCGAGCTTGCGCGACGCCTCCTGCTGGAGCGTAGAGGTTGTAAAGGGAGGCGATGGATTGCGTTTCTTCTCGGTTTTCGTGATCCGGTCAACGCGATAGCTGCCGGATTGAAGGGAAGCTTTCAGACCGGCGGCGATTTCCTCTCCAGGAATATCGAATTTGCCGAGTTTTTTGCCGCCAACCTCGACCAGGCCGGCCTTGAACTCCTGCCCCGGAGCAACGCCCAGGCGCACCGCGATGGTCCAGTACTCCTGTTCGATGAAGGCCTGGATCTCTTTTTCACGCTCGCAGACCAGCCGCAGCGCCACCGACTGGACACGACCGGCGGAGAGCCCGTAACGAATCTTTTTCCAGAGGAACGGTGACAGGTTGAAACCAACCAGGTAATCCAGAATGGAACGCGCCTGCTGGGCATCAACCAGTTCATTGGCAATCGAACGGGGGTTCTGGACCGCGTGGATGATGGCGTCCCTGGTTATCTCATGGAATACGACCCGTTGAATGTTAATTCCGGGATTCTTCTTGTCCAACCCCAGCGCGGCCAGCAGATGCCAGGAGATAGCCTCCCCTTCACGGTCGGGGTCGGTTGCCAGAAGCAGGTTGTCCGCCCCCTTGAGCGCTTTTTTGATCGCATCGAGATGTTTTTTGCTCTCCGGCAGAATGTGGTATTTGGGCTCGAAGCCCTTCTCGATGTCCACCGAACCCTGTTTGCTGGGCAGCGCCCGCACATGGCCGAATGAAGCCAGAACCGTATAGTCCGGCCCGAGAAATTTTTCTATGGTTTTCCCCTTGGCGGGGGATTCGACGATGACGAGATTATGAGACATATATCCATTATTCCTTTGTCAGTAAGGTTTTCCGTACCTTAAGTGATTGAAGTGATTGAAAAGGTGCGACTATCCGGAGACGGCGTAGTGTGTTCCGGGAAGCGGGGTAACCGCCCCCTTGAGTTCGAGGTGCAGTAACATAGAGGAAACCTCACCGGCTGTCAATTCAGTTTGGGAAATGATTTCATCGATATGCAGCGGCGAACGGACCAGCAACTCGTAAATGGCGGCCTCTTTCGGCGACAGCGCGAAGCTGCGCGGCGGTGGCTGAAACAGCGGCTCATCAATTGACAGCCGCTCGCGCCCGGGCAGTTCCTCCAGAATATCCTCGACACAGTCCACCAGCTTGGCGCCCTGCTTGATCAGCCGGTTGCAGCCGCGGCTGGAGGCAAACGAGATATTGCCGGGCACCGCGAAAACATCACGACCCTGCTCCAGTGCATACTGGGCCGTAATCAAGGAACCGCTGTTCTCGGCCGCTTCGATCACCAGCACTCCACGGGAGAGCCCGCTGATGATCCGGTTGCGGCGCGGGAAATTTTCAGCCAGCGGCAGGGTTCCCAGCGGGTATTCGGAGATAAGGCACCCCTTACGGGTCATCTCCTCAAACAGCAGCCTGTTCTCGGGCGGATAGATCCTGTCAATACCGCAGCCCAAGACCCCGATGGTCTTGCCGTCCGCCTGCAGCGCGCCCCTGTGGGCAGCCGTATCGACACCACGGGCCAGACCGGACACAACACATACGCCACGGGCCGCCAGCTCCCCCGACAGCTTGGAGGTGGTCATCAATCCGTATGAAGTCGCCCGGCGCGAACCGACGACCGCGACGGCGATCTCTCCGACCGGCAGGGAACCTTTGACATAGAGGAAGGGAGGGGGGTCAGGAATCTGAAACAGCGCCTTGGGGTAGTCACCGGATGTGAACATCACCAGTCGCGCACCGCTGGTTTCAAGACGACGGCACTCATCCTCCGCGAATCGACGCCAGGCTTTGCCGCGGATCTCGTCAATAATCGCTGCCGTTACCCCCCTTACGCCGGTGAGTGACGCCGGTGAGGACGACAACACCGCTTCGGGGGTGTCAAACCGCTCCAGAAGCCGGCGAAAGGTCACATTGCCAACACCGGGAACGGCCTTGAGAGCTATCCAGTAAAACTCATCCATACCTGTTCATTCCCGTACACAAAAAAAGACCGGCTGCGAACCGGTCTTGAATCTTCCAGCCGTTTACTTGGTCATGCTTACGAGCCGGTCACCTTTATAAATTGCATCGATGCTCTTGACCACCAGCGCGGTGGCGACTTTTTTGCCGGTTTCCAGAATCACCAGCGCCCCCAACAGCTCCTGCGGCAGCTTGTCGATGCGCCCTTCGGCATAACGCTGATCAAGAACCACATCCCGCACGATGTAGAGCATGTTGCCTACCTCGGCTCCCTGAGCGCTTCCCAGATCGATATAGACGATGTCGCCGGCAGCGATGATGCTGATGCCGCTATAGCTGTCAAGGACATACCCCTTGAGTTCCCTGGTCGCCATCTTGAGCGAAATCTCGCGACGGCTGTCCCCCCTGTAAGGCAGCAGATACGATCCGGGGCTGATCTCCCGGGAGACCCGTGCAACAACGGCTCGTGACGATTTTCGTTCAAGATCGGTAAGCTGCAGAGTGCCGAGCGGGATGATTTTGGTGCCCATCACTTCATTGGTGACAGGATGGGTAACAGTGCTGTCCTTGCGGAATATGGAGTACTTTTCGCCGCCCCTGGCGCCCTGTGAAGTACCGATGTCGGTGTAGACGATATCATCGTCACCGGCCAGAATCCGGTCGTTCTGGATTCCGATCACCATGCCGGCAGGCTTGACGCCGTTTTCAAGAATAAAACCTTCGCTGCCGAAAATAGTGTAGGTTTTTTCGGCGGCGACTTCGCGCATCTCCTCGGAATCCTTGGCGGGGACGGCTTTCTGCGTAACCGCTGCAGACTGTTCCTTGGGCACGAACTCCAGACGGTCGGGAAAGACCCTGACCTTCTGGCCGGGATAGATAAAATGCGGATTGGTAACCTGGCTGTTATTTGACCACATGTTCGGCCAATAGTTGGGGTCCTTGATGAATCGCTCCGAAATCCCCCAGAGCGTATCGCCCTGCTTGATCACATAGATGGTCGGTTCATCCCGTTCCGTCGCCTGAGCGAAGCAGGGGATGGTGACCAGCGCCAGAAGGAGCAGCAAAATTCTTGTTTTCATACAATGCACCTCGTATGCACTAAGAGTTGAAGAGCGGATGCCTGGAGTAAAAGAGCCGGTTCAGGCTATCAATTCGAATTCAATCGTTCCCGCGCCTTTATTGCGGCGGGACTGCTGGGAAAAGACTTGATCAGGCGTTCGTATATGGCCAGCGCCTTGTCCTTTTCCTTCATCGCGGCCAGCGTATATCCCAGTTTCAACATGGCATCCGGCGCCTTGGGGCTGGTGGGGTGATTTTCGGTCACCCTGGAGAAAGCGTCCCTGGCCTTGGGCAGGTCGGACAGGCTGTAATGGCATTCGCCGATCCAGTAAATCGCGTTTGCCGTGTATTCGCTCTGGGGGTTGGCCTTCAGGAACGTCTCGAAGGCCTTGATGGCATCGGCAAAATTGTTGGCGCTGTAATAACCGAACGCCTTGAGATAATCGGCAGGCGGACCGGAATCCCGGGACGTCTTCGAAGATGGGGCCGGGTTGACGACCTCAACCTTTGGCGTTGAAACCTGCTGGGACAGCAGCGCCACTTTCACCTTGAGCTCATCCTGTGAGGCCCGCAATTCCTGAACGGCCTCCTGCAGCTGCTTGAGCTGGGCAGCTGTCAGGCTGAAGCGGTCGTCCTGGCCATGGATTTGGTCGGCAAGCTCGTTCTGACGCTGTTCGTACTTTTTTCCGGACTGGATCAGATGCTCGATCTTGGCTTCAGCTTCGCTCTGACGCTTGACTACCAGGTCATTTGCGGCACAACCGGTCAGGGCGAAACAAACGGAAATAATTGCGGTCTTACGGATGCCGAAAGGCATAATCCCCCCATTTAACGGAAGTTTTTCATAATAAAAGCGATATGGATCTCTTTGTCAAGTGAAAGCTGCCTTTTCGGTTTTATTGGCATTCCGATTATGCTAGCATCCGCACTCTTGCACTGCAACTATTCATTGACCGGAAATCCCGTGAAAAAACCTGAACTGCTGGCTCCGGCCGGAAACATGGAAAAACTGAAGATCGCCATCCACTATGGCGCCGACGCCGTCTACATGGGCGGACAGGCCTTCGGATTGCGCAATATGGCGGATAATTTTTCCGTTGAGGAGATGTCGGCCGCGCTTGATTTTTGCCATGAACGAAACGTCAAGGCCTACCTGACCATCAACAGCTATCCACGCAACGAAGCGCTGCCACAACTGGAACAGTACCTGGAGCAGGTGGCAATGCTGCCGTTCGACGCCTACATCGTCGCCGACCCGGGAGTAATCGACGCGGTCCGCCAGATTTCGCCGCAGCGCGACCTGCACCTGTCTACCCAGGCCAACACCATCAACTGGCGCAGCGCCCGCTTCTGGCAGAAACAGGGCGTCTGCCGGATCAACATGGCCCGCGAAATGAGCCTGGACAACATCCGCGAAACGGTCAAAGCGGTTCCGGGAATGGAGTTCGAGGCCTTCGTGCATGGCGCGCTCTGCATCTCCTACTCCGGCCGCTGCCTGATCTCCAGCATGCTCACCGGGCGTGACGCCAACCAGGGCGAATGCACCCACCCCTGCCGCTGGAGCTACCATCTGGTGGAGGAATCCCGCCCCGGCGAATACTTCCCGGTGGTGGAAGACGAAAACGGCACCTTTATCTTCAACTCCCGCGACCTCTGCCTGCTGGAACAGATTCCGGACCTGGTCGAAAGCGGTGTCAGCTCGCTCAAGATCGAAGGGCGCATGAAGGGCATCAACTATGTCGCCTCGGTGCTGCGCGTCTACCGCCAGGCGCTGGACGAATACTGCCTCGACCCGTCCGGCTGGAGCTGCCGGCCGGAATGGATGGAGGAATTGACCAAACTGAGCCACCGTGGCTACACCACCGGCTTTTTGTTCGGCGAACCGCGCAACGTCGGCCAGGAATACCAGTCGGCCTACATCCGCAGCCATGAATTCGTCGGCGTGGTCGAAGAGGTCCGACCGGACGGAACGGTCCTGGTCGGAGTAAGAAACAGGATCCGGACAGGAGAGCTGCTGGAGCTTGTCGGCCCCGGCATGAGGGCCGAATCGTTCGACGTACCTCCTTTCTCAACACTGACAGAGCGCGGCGCGCTGGAAACCTCCGAAGTTGCCAACCCGAACCAGCGCATGCTGCTGAAGCTGCCGTTCGCGGTGGCGGCCGGCGACCTGCTCCGCCGTGAGAAGCGGGGGGCGGCATGAGGGATCTCAAGGTCTACGCCAAAAGCGGCCATGACGGCTGGCTGCGGGACATGCTGCTGATCATGATCGTGCTGGGCATCCCCTTCCTGCAGTTTCTGGGTTCGCTGCCGCTGATCGACCCGGATGAGGGGCGCTACGCCGAAATCCCGCGTGAAATGCTGGAGCGCTGGGACTTCATCACGCCAACCCTTAATTACGTGCACTACTTCGAAAAACCGCCGCTCTTGTACTGGCTGAACGCGGCCTCGATGAAACTGTTCGGCCTGAACGAATTCGCGGCCCGCCTGCCGTCGGCGCTGAGCGGCCTGGCAACGGTGCTGGCAACCTACGTCATCGCCCGCCGCCTGTACGATCGCCGCACCGCGCTGATTTCGGCGCTGATCCTGGCGACCTCGGCCGGATTCGTGCTGCAGTCGCGCATCATCCTGACGGACATGCTGCTGACCTTCTGCCTTACGGCAGCGCTGGGTTCATTCATCGTGGCCGCAGCGCGGGAGAAGCATCGGGACAGCTCGCTTCCCTGGCACCTGTTCTACCTGTTTTCCGCGCTGGCGGTGCTGGCCAAGGGGCTGATCGGATTCGTTTTCCCGGCCGGCATAATCTTTTTCTACATGCTGTTGGGGCATGAATGGCGCACCCTGAAACGGATGCGGCTCTTAAGCGGAATGTTGCTGTTCCTGGCGGTGACGGCGCCATGGTTCGTCGCCGTCTCGCTCAGCAACCCCGAATTTGCCCGGTTTTTCTTTATCCACGAACACTTCGAGCGCTTTACCAGCACTGTTCACGGCCGTTCCCAACCGGTCTGGTTTTTCATACCGGTGCTGGCCGGCACCATGCTGCCCTGGTCGTTCTTCATTCCGGGGGCGCTGGGACGCGCCTGGCGCAACCGCCATCACGAAGGGTTACCGGGGCTGTTCCTGCTGATCTGGAGCGTGCTGATCTTCCTGTTTTTCTCCAAATCCAACTCAAAGCTTGTGCCCTACCTGCTGCCCATTTTCCCGCCGCTGGCCATAATGATTTCCGAACGGTTCTGCGCCCTGCTGGAGGGACGCGGCCGCGAAATCAAGCTGGCAGCGATCATGCTGGGCTCCATCCTGTTGCTGCTCGGCTGCGGGGCCATCGGCTACTCCAACCTTTCGCAGGTGGCGGCTGCCATATCCGCGCTGATTCCCTCCCTGGCGGCTCCGCTGAAGCAGTTCGTCACATATGCCCCGGTAGTCTCAAGCGCGGCCGGACTGGCGATCGGCGCGCTGTTCCTGCTGCAGGGAGCGGTGCTGCTGTTCTCGGCCGGAAAGGATCCGCTGCGGATCGTGATCGTGCTCTGCCTGGCCTCTTTCCTGCTCGAAATCCTGGTTCCGCACCTGATCATGGGTAATATAGCCAGCAGCGAATCGCCGCGCGACCTGGCAATGAAAGTCCGTGAACTGGCCAGACCGGAAAGCCGCATCGTCACAGTCGGGCCGATGCAGGCGGTCTCCTGGTATACCGGACGCAGGGTACTGGTGACCGGCAACCCGGATGAGCTGACCTTCGGCAGCAAGCAAGGAGATCAATCGGCCTGGTTCCCGGACCGGGAAGCGCTGCTGCGACTCTGGAGCGGACCGGATCATGTCCTGCTGATACTTAAAAAGCGTGAGCTTGAAGCCCTCGCGCCGCAGTTGAAGCCGCAGGCAATTACCGTGATGGAATCGGGACGACGGATTTTGATCAGCAACAGATAACCAAGGAGTATTTACCATGCGCACCACCTTTCTCCCCTTTTCAACCCCCACCCTGGAAGATGCCGAAATCAACGAGGTGGTTGATTCGCTCCGATCTGGCTGGATCACCACCGGCCCCAAGGTCAAACGCTTCGAGGAGGCCTTCAAGGCCTATGTCGGCGCGCCCTACGCCGTGCCGCTCACATCGGCCACCGCCGGACTGCACCTGACGCTGCTGGCGCTGGGCATCAAGGAGGGGGACGAGATCATCACGACCCCCATGACCTTTGCCTCGACCGTCAGCATGATCATCCTCTGCGGCGGCACGCCGGTCCTGGCGGACATCGAGCCGGGCACGCTCAACATCGACGTCAAGCGTGTTCGCGAGAAGATCACCCCCGCTACCCGCGCTGTGATCCCGGTGCACTTCGCCGGACAGTCCTGCGACATGGACCCGCTCTTCGCCATCGCCAAAGAGCACGGCCTGACCGTGATCGAGGACGCCGCCCACGCGGTCGGAACCGAATACAAGGGCCAGCGCATCGGCTCGCTGGATTCGATCTCGATTTTCTCGTTCCACCCCAACAAGAACATCACCACCGGCGAGGGGGGCATGGTCTGCACCGCCGACGAGAACCTGGCAGAAGAGATCTCGCTGATGAAATTCCACGGCATGAACCGCGAGGCCTGGAAGCGTTTTGCCGCCAGCGGCACACCCAACTACGACATCATGATGCCCGGTTTCAAATACAACATGATGGACATCCAGGCCGCCATCGGCATCCACCAGCTGCCACGGCTGGACGGTTTCATCGACCGCCGGAAGGAGATCGCCGAGTTCTACAACCGCGAATTCGCCGACCTGCCCGAACTGGCCCTGCCGGCCTATGCGCCCTATCAACAGCGCCACGCCTGGCACCTCTACACCCCTCTGGTCAGGATCGAAAAGCTGAATATCGACCGCGACCGTTTCATGGAAGAGCTGAAGAAGCACAACATCGGCAGTGGCCTGCATTACAAGGCCATCCACCACCACGCCTGGTACCGCGAGCACATGCCGCTCGCGGACGAGGCCCTGCCGAACGCCAGCTACGCCTCGCAGCGGATACTGTCCCTGCCGCTCTTCCCCAAAATGTCAGATGATGATGCACGGGACGTGGTGGCGGCGGTCAAGGATGTGATTTGCGCCAATAGGCGCTGAAGGAAGAATAGTTGGGAAGCCTTATCGACTCTGCTGGATGAATTGTTCCATTTGGGTGGATGAGCGGTTCACGCGCACGCGCGCGTGAACCGCTCAATAAGATGTTGCCGCTTGATGATTCTGACTCATAAAAATCTTGCACTATTTCATCGAAAACCGTAAATTATGCGCATACCAAATGCGCATTAGGAGTGCACCATGCAACTTAATTTCTTTAACCCTAACGCACAAAAAAAACCTGCTAATTTAAGCATTAACAGCGATTTACTCCAGCAAGCCAAAGAGCATCATGTTAATCTGTCACAGACATTAGAGCTGCGCCTCGCGGAAATATTACGGGACCGGAAACGGCAGGAATGGCAGGAGGAAAATCAAGAGGCTATTGAAGAATATAATCGACGCATTGAAGCCCGGGGAGTTTTCAGCGATGGCTTGAGGCAATTCTGATGGCTCAGTTCGATGTGTATTCAAACCCGAATCCTGTAACAAAAGCTGCAATTCCCTATTTGCTGGACATACAGGCCGACCTCTTGAACAACCTGACGACACGTGTTGTTGTTCCACTTTATACAGTCTCTGCCATGGGCAGAGCGGCCAAACATCTGAACATCCAATTTTCCGTAAAACGAACCACTGTAATAATGTCAACGGCTGAATTGGCTGGAGTTGCGGTAAATAGCCTTGGGGATAAAGTATGTTCCCTCAAGGAACATCGTAACGAAATAATAGCTGCCATTGATTTCCTCGTAACCGGTTTTTGATACGTTCAGCAATCGGGTAGCCTGGTGGGGGCTCCCCCTGCCCCACGCCGCCATGAGTGATGGTTCCCTGTCGACAAGAATGGAACTGCAATTGGTTTCAAGAAAAGATCCGATGACCCACAACTGATTCCACGCGTTGAAGAAAAGGGGCGGCAAGAGGAATGGTGCTATCTATCTATTTATCTATTGGCTGAAATATCTGCGTCCCTCCAGATATCTTGTGACAACAGGCGGGGCAAAGCCGAGCCCGACGCCGCGATAAATGGAAAATACGCGTTTAGCATCTTGCTTTTGCAGAGAAACAAGTGAATTGTTGCAAAGCCACACCACCTAAAATAACTGGACATAACTAACCAAGTAGTCACGGAGCTTTTCGCATGAAAGATGACCCGGAGCATAAGCATTTTGTATTTGATGAATCTGCCACATCTCTTATACAGGCTTTGTTATCTTGTCCTGGAGAACCTTCACCGGCGACCACTGCCAGCGTGAAGTTTATGATAACGTTGCAGGACGAGAGGGACCTGTTGAACCTCGGTTATACGCAGGAGCAGATAACCAAGCTCACACCACGGGAGGCAATGGATATTATCCAAGCAGGCACGAAGGAATTATCCAGAAGTATTAAATAAGGCGCGCTGTCATTCATTTAAATTGTACAAATTGAACACTGGAGATATAAAAACCGCATGAACAACACAGAGCAGCACAAACTCCCCCCCCAGAACCTGGACGCCGAGATGTCGATTCTGGGCGGGATCCTGATCGACAACGACGCCATCAACCGGGTACTGGAAGTGCTGGTGGCGGAAGACTTCTACCGCGAAATCCACCGCAAGATCTTCCTGGCCATGATGGCGCTCTCCGACGTGCGCGAGCCGTGCGACCTGATCACCCTCAGTTCGATGCTCCGCAAGCAGGGTGAACTGGAGGAGGTGGGGGGCGCCTCCTACCTGGTGACCCTGGTTGACTATGTGCCGACCGCAGCCAACATCTCCTACTACTGCAAGATCGTGAAGGAAAAGTCGATCAACCGCCGCCTGATCAGCGTGGCGACCGAGATCGCCACCCGCGGCTACGACGAGAAGTCGGATGTCAACGAGCTGCTGGACATGGCCCAGAAGCAGATCTACGAGATTTCCGAAAACAAGCTGCGTCCCCAGTATGTGCAGGTCAAGGACATCATCAAGGACACCTTCAAGATCCTGCAGAGCCTGCACTCCAAGAAGGAGCTGGTCACCGGCGCCCCGACCGGCTATGTGGACCTGGACCTGATGACGGCCGGTTTCCAGCCGGGCGACCTGATCATCATCGCGGCCCGTCCCTCGATGGGCAAGACCACGCTGGCGCTGAACATCGCCGAATACGCCAGCGCCGACCCGCGCAACAAGAACCGGGTGCCGTCGGTGGTCTTCTCGCTGGAGATGGGCAAGGAGCAGCTGGTGATGCGTCTGTTCGCCTCGATCGCCCGGATCGACTTCGGCAAGATGCGCACCGGCCATTTCCAGGATTCGGACTGGCCGCGCCTGACCCGGGCGGCCGGCATCCTGCACGACTCCAAGATCTTCATCGACGATACCCCGGCCATCACGGTGCTGGAACTGCGCTCCAAGGCGCGCCGACTGAAGAGCGAGCATGACATCGGCATGATCATCGTCGACTACCTGCAGCTGATGCGCGGCGGCGCCAACTCCGAATCTCGCCAGCAGGAGATCTCGGACATCTCCCGCTCGCTGAAGGCACTGGCCAAGGAGCTGAACGTGCCGGTGATCGCCCTCTCCCAGCTCAACCGCGAGCTGGAAAAGCGGGCCGACAAGCGTCCGATGATGAGCGACCTGCGTGAATCTGGCGCGATCGAGCAGGATGCCGACGTGATCATGTTCGTCTACCGCGAATCGGTCTACTGCGACAACTGCCGCAAGCGGGACGGCTCCTGCACCCAGGGGCACGAACGCAACGCCGAGGTGATCATCGGCAAGCAGAGAAACGGCGCGCTCGGCACGGTACAGCTGGCCTTCTTCGGCGAGCATACCCGTTTCGAAAACTTGAGCGACCGCAACGATTAGTTTTAACAACAGATTGCCGTAACAATGGAGGTCCGGCATGGCAGATCAAATCAAGAAGGGTTCCCTGGGCGATATCCTTTCCGCTTCGCAGATCATCAGTGAAGCCGACATCTCGCTGGCGCTGGATGAGCAGAAACGGAGCGGTACGCGCTTCGGCGAAGCGCTGGTCAACCTGGGGATAGTCACGCAGGAAGACATCGACTGGGCACTCTCGAACCAGCTCGACCTGCCCTACATCCGCCTGAAAAGCGACATGATCGATCCGGATGCGGTCAAGCTGATCCCGGCCGCCATGGCCAGGAAATTCAACCTGATCCCGCTGATCAAGGCCGGTGGCGAGCTGAACATCGCCATTGCCGACCCGCTCAACAAGCCGGCAATCGAGGCGGTCGAGCAGCATGGCGGCTGCACGGTCAACATCTCGGTGGCGCTGATTCGCGAAATACGCGAGATGATCGAGATCTTTTACGGCAGCTCCGGTCGGGACAGCCTCGGATTCGCGTCCGGCGCCTTTGCGGAAAAGGCGCTGGACGCGATCAACGCAGATCTTGGCGGCGGCAAACTGCTGGACTACCTGTTGATCTTCATCCTCCAGAACCGCCTCTCATCGCTGTCGCTGCAGCCGCTGGGGGATTCCGTGGCCGTAAGCGGCAGGCGCAGCGGCGTCTCCCGGCCGATCGGAACCCTGGCCAACAACTATTACCCGGATATCAGCATGAAGATCCGCAAGAGCGCCGGCATCGGCCAGGGCGGCGCCTCCTGCGACAGCGGCCTTTTGACATTCAGCTACCGCTCGCACCCGATCACCTTCCAGATTGCGGTTATGGCCGGCTACGGCGGCGACTATGTCACCATCAGGCCGCATGTGGCCGCCAGCGTCCCGGCCAGGCTGGCCGAGCTGCACCTGCCCGCACACCAGGAGAGCAGTTTTGCGCGACTGGCGCAGGCAAGGCAGGGGGTCACCTTCTTCGCCTCGCGTAACACCCAGGAACGCGACCGCTTCATTGACCTGATGCTGGAAGAAATGGATACCAATGGCCGGAATGTGATCATCCTGGGAGAAGGTCCGGGCCGGATGAACAAGCGCTTTCCGCGCATCCAGCTGCCCCAGGTGGAAACCGAGCGCGCCGGCGTTATCATGTCCGCCCTCGACCACGCCCCCGACATCCTGGTGATCGAGAATGCCACCGAGGCGCTGCCTTTCGCGGCCGCCTGCCGGGCCGCGATGCGGGGCAAGCTGGTGTTGGCCGGCCTGGAGATCAGGGGCACCCGCAACGTACTGCGCCAGCTGCTGCTGTACCAGCAGAAGAACTATTTCCTGCCGGTCTTCGTCAACGGACTGGTGTCGTTCAAGGGAATCCAGATCCTCTGCCCCGAGTGCCGCACCGTCTACACCCCGCCGCCCGAAGAGCTGGTGGTAATGAACCTCCCGCAGCCACCGCTGTCTTTCTACCGCACGACCGGCTGCGATTCCTGCGGCCATAGCGGCTTCAGCAAACGTAGGTTCCTGCTGGACGTGCTGAGATTCGACGACGATTTCCTGCGGGTGTTCGAACAGAGCACCGATGTGGGCGCGCTGGAGGAGTACCTGGGAGTAACCGGCTATCGCGGGATCGGAGAAGAGGGACTGCAGATCCTGAACGCGGGTGAAGTATCTCCAGAAGAGTACATTGCCGCAGTAGTTCTATAAAAACAAACGGGAGTGATCTCATGGCACGCATAGACGCATTATTCAACATGATGAAGGAACAGGGGGCATCCGACCTGCACCTTTCCAGCGGCAACCCGCCCATTTTCCGCCTGCGCGGCGAGATGGTCCGGCTCAATTTCAAGACGCTCACGCACGATGAAATCAAGGCAATCCTGTTCGAGATCCTGAACGAGAAACAGAAGGCGCAATTCGAGGAGACCAAGGACCTGGATTTTGCCTACGAAGTGGCGGATGTGGCCCGTTTCCGCGGCAACATCATGATGCAGTACCGCGGCATCGCCGCGGTATTCCGCATCATTCCCAGCAAGATCCTCTCGGCCGACGACCTGGGGCTGCCGGAGGGCGTACGGCGCATGACCAATTTCAAGAAGGGGCTGGTGCTGGTGACCGGGCCGACCGGTTCCGGCAAGTCTACCACGCTGGCCGGCATGATCGACCTGATCAACTCGACCCGCCAGGAACATATTCTGACCTTCGAGGACCCGCTGGAGTTCATCCACCAGAACAAGATGTCACTGATGAACCAGCGCCAGATAGGCGAGCACACCGAGAGCTTCGCTTCGGCGCTGAAAGCCGCCTTGCGCGAGGATCCGGACGTGATCCTGGTCGGGGAGATGCGCGACCTGATCACGATCCAGCTGGCGATGAGCGCCGCCGAAACCGGCCACCTGGTCTTCGGGACACTGCATACCAGCACCGCCGCCAAAACCGTTGACCGTATCATCGACGTTTTCCCCACCGACCAGCAGGAGCAGGTACGGGCCATGCTGTCAGAATCGCTGAAGGGGGTCGTCTGCCAGCAGCTGCTCAAGACCGCCGACGGCAAGGGGCGCGTGGCGGCGCTGGAGATCATGCTCGGCACCCCGGCCATCGGTAACCTGATCCGAGAAGGAAAAACCTTCCAGATCCCCTCCATCATGCAGACCGCCAAGAAGGATGGCATGCAGCTGATGGACCAGCACCTTCTCGATCTGTTGAAAACCAAGAAGGTCAACCCGGAAGAGGCCTACCGCTGCGCGATCGACAAGAAGCAGTTTGAGCAGTATCTGACACCGGCCTGAGACTAAAATTGATTTGAAAGGTTTTGGAAGGCGCCGTTCCAAGTGCCGTTACGAATCGATTCCCATGCCGTCGGGTCTGGCAAAACATCAGCATAATAGCACCGTGTGGATATGGTAGAGCAATGTCAACCAAGAACTATTTTCGTCAAGACAAACTACTGGAGTTCATACGTTTCAAGAGAGCCGGGGCCGGTTTCACACTCGTCGAGCTGATCTCGGTCATCGCTATAATTGCAATTTTATCCGCAATAACCATTCCTGCCTATGGCGTGTATATTACAAAGGCCCAGATAGCCCGGACTATCGCTGAAATCCGGATGATGGAAAAGGAGATTACCATATACCTGTCAGATGCAGGCCATCTGCCTGATACGTTGGGCGACATCGGGCAAGGCAATCTCATGGATCCCTGGGGACACCCCTACCAGTATCTGAACATAGCGGATGGCGGTATCAAGGGAAAGGGAAAGTTGCGCAGAGACGGCGCCATTAACCCACTGAATACGGATTATGACCTGTACAGCATGGGTAAAGACGGTGAAAGCAAACTTCCTCTCAATCTGAAGGAGAGCCTGGACGATATTGTGCGAGCCAGGGATGGTTCTTTTGTCGGCCTTGCCGAGAATTTTTGATCCGGAAGAGATATGAAAAGAGTCTTTTCATTCATACATAGCAAGGTTGCACGGAGAATCTTCGTACTCTTCGTCATCTGCGCCCTGTTACCGGTCTGCATACTGGCCCTGGTATCATTGCACAGGGTGTCGGCCAGGCTAGAAATGGACAGCCAGGAGCGCCTGCGCCGGGCCGCCAAGAGCGCGGGGATGGCTATCTTCGGGGGGTTTAACCTGCTCCAGGCCGAACTTGAATTCATGTCGATCTCCCCGGTGGAGAAATCCAGGGAAATTCCACGGCAGATGGTTCGGCCAGCGGGAGTCAAAAGTTTCCGGGCCGTTACCCTTGTAAAATCTGCAGACAATATCAAGACCATCCCGGGCATGCCACGCATTATATCCCCTGCCGCGCGAGCCCACCTCGACGCGGGAAATGCGCTGATCTACGCCGATGCTGATCTGGGAGCAGGCAGCCCAATATTTATGGCGACATCAATGAACCGAAGCCTGCCACAAAATGGACTGCTGGTAGGAGAGGTTAATCCCGAATACCTCTGGACCCTGGTTGGGTACACCCTGCCGCCGGGTGTTGATATCTGCATCCTTGGCCCGTCCGGGAAACAGCTGTATTCCACCAGCCCAAAGACACCTCCCCTTGCTTCCCTTGTCAACACAAACCAGAAGCTAGCATCAACAGGTCAATCAGGATGGCAACCGGAGGATGAAAAATATCTGGTCAATTCCTGGCCACTCTTCATGAAACCTGCTTTTCTGGCTGACTCATGGACCGTGGCCGCCTACCAGTCCAAGCGGAACGCACTGGGTCCGGCACGCTCCTTTATCACCACATTCCTGCTCGTTGTGTTTCTGACCCTCTTTGTGGTTATCTTCTTCAGCAGTCTCCTGATACGCCGTAGCCTGGTACCCCTTTCCATCCTCAAAGACGGTGCCCGGCGCCTCAGCAGCGGAGATTTTCATTCAAGGGTTGAGATAGACAGCGGCGACGAGTTCGAGGAACTTGCGGTCTCTTTCAACGACATGACGGCGCAGCTGGGGAATCAATTCAACAGCCTGAGTGAGATGGGAATGCTCGTCCAGAGAATACTGGCAGCCCACGATCGCGACACCATAATCGATACAGTCATGTCACGCTTCCGCAATTCTGTTTCCTGTGAATGGCTCGGTATTTCCTTTACAGATGAAAACGCCAATTTCCGGTTCCTGACCGCTTGTAACAAGGACTCCGGAAGTACCCACAGCGAGACCGTACGATTCGGGGCGTTGCTGAACGAAATCGATTTTGAGTCCCTGCAATCGGCCGGCAAGAGTCTGCATGTAAGTGCTGAACAGGGATTTACTCCCCTGCTTTCACCGATGATGAGTGAAGGTGCAAGAGAGTTTTTCCTGCTGCCGATTATTATCAAGGAGCGTTTTTTAGGCATCCTTACTATCGGATACCGCAGTGTGCCGGAGCGGATTCGGGAGGAACTGGTCCGTTCGCGGCAGATTGCAGATGAAATTGCGATAGCGCTGGACAACATTCGCCTCATAGAGGAACTGAACCGCCTGAACAGGGGGACTATAGAGGTTCTTGCAAACACGGTAGATGCAAAATCGCCATGGACAGCCGGACATTCCAAACGCGTGACAAGGTTGGCATTGGCAATAGGAAAGGAGGTGGGGCTTTCCGCTAGTGATCTTGAATTAATCCAATTAGCCGGGCTGCTCCACGACATTGGCAAGATCGGAGTTCCGGAGTATATCCTCGACAAACCGGGCAGACTCACGGAAGAGGAATATGCACTTATCAAGAAGCACCCCGAAAAAGGGGCCGAGATATTGAGACCTATCAGGGCATACCATGGGGCTATCCCCATCGTGGCCCAACACCACGAGCAGTACGACGGCCAGGGGTATCCCCTTGGACTGGCCTGTGATGAGATTGTTCTGGGGGCTCGTATTCTCGCGGTTGCCGATGTCTTTGACGCCCTGAATTCCGACCGCCCCTATCGGCAGGGGTGGGAGATTGGCAAAGTATTTTCCTATCTGGAAGAAAAAGCGGGGAGCAGTTTTGATCCCAAGGTAGTCAAGGCCTTTCTGAAGATAGACCGGGCCGTATATCTCGAATCACCTGAAAATGCCGAACCGCGGATGTATTCAGCTGCAGATTCAAGGCAGGGGGGACACGAACGTGCCGTCTCCGAAACCTAATTCAATCTGCAAGAGGGGACTAATCGGTGTTCCCAAAAAAGCGTCACCCCCATTGTGGTGGAGATTTTTTTTCTGGCCGTATGCGATGGGAATACACAAGGTTCCCGAGCATTTGCGCTCGGCCGGCATGTATTGTCCAGAATGCAGGAGAGGTCAGCCATTTTCTGAGCGATGTTCATTCTGCGACTGTGACTTTGCCTGCTTCGTCTTGATTGGATCCAATGCGCCCTCGCTAAACAAACTGCGGTCCAGTGGAACGTTCTCGCCCGATAACCCTAAAAAGGGCATCTGCCATGGACTCCTCTCCCGCCTCCAGGCTGCCCTCGGCAGTTTCAGCAATGCGTCGTTGCGAGCCAGGGTGATTGTACTTGGCATTACGTTTCTGCTCCTGGTATCAGTGGGTGCTGGAATAATGCAGCATCGAAGTCATTTACGGAGACAGTACGCACAAAATTACGTACGGGCGCTTTACACAATCAAATCCGGTATGAATTTGGGCGAAATGATTTGTAACGGGACTTTCAATGCCTGGAGGGGAGTTGAACCTTCCACTGTTCCCAGATCCGGCACAATCAATCCCCAGGCACTGGCCGATTTGGAGTCAGTAAAAACCGAAATCGACAAAATCATGAAGAAATTGGATAAACCATCGGCAGAGTACAGCCAGGCAGCAAGTATTCTTCAAAAACTGTATGCACTCTATGAAAAGACGAATTCAATGGTTATCAATTCTCCGGATTCCTTGTCCTTAAACAGGATGGAATATCATACGGCAAGGAAAGGATTCTCCCTGGAAATAGAAAACCTCAAATCGAACTTGCCCTTACCGTTGGCGGAAGAATTGAAAATAGCCGGACAAAAATATGATTTGCGGTTTATGGCGGTAAAAAAATAACTTACTAATGTGAGGTAACATCATGAACTTCAATCATTTCGACGAGAGCGGCCATGCGATCATGGTGGACGTTTCCGCCAAGCAGCCGACCATGCGGACCGCCGTGGCCGAGGCAGTGGTAAGGATGTCTCCGGAACTGCTGGCCGCCATCAACAGCGGCGGCGTGGCCAAGGGGGACGTGCTGGGCGTCGCCCGTCTGGCCGGCATCATGGCCGCCAAGAAGACCTGTGACCTGATCCCGCTTTCACATCCGCTGGCGATCCACAATGTTACCGTCGATTTCGAGCAGGGCTCCGCTCCCGGGCAGCTGACGGTAAAGTGCAAGGTCAGGGCCTTCGAACGCACCGGCGTCGAGATGGAAGCCATGACCGGCGCGGCCCTGGCGGCGCTGACGGTCTATGACATGTGCAAGGGGAGCGACAAATCGATCACAATCGGCGAAATCAGCCTGCTTTTCAAGGAAGGCGGCAAGAGCGGCGTCTACCAGCGGGAGGAAGCATGATGAGAGCAGCCATCCTGACCCTGAGCGACAAGGGTTCCCGCGGCGAGCGGGTCGATGAGAGCGGTCCGGCCCTGGCGGCCTGGCTGGCGGAACACGGGGTACGCACAGTGCATGCCCGCGTGATTCCTGACGAGTTCGAACAGATCGTGGCGGTGCTGACCGAGTGGGCCGACGCCGATCTGGCCGACCTGATCCTGACCACCGGCGGCACCGGCGTTTCGCCGCGCGACGTGACACCCGAGGCCACCATCAAGGTTACGGAACGCCTGATTCCCGGCCTGGGCGAGCTGATGCGGCTGAAGAGCCTGGAGATCACGCCGATGGCGGCGCTGTCGCGGGCGGTGGCCGGCATCCGCGGACAATCCCTGATCATCAACCTGCCCGGCAGCCCCAAGGGGGCAGTGGAAAACCTGGGGGCGATCTGGGCCACGATCGGTCACGCGGTGGAGAAAATACGCGGCGGGCAGGACGATTGCGGCGGCAAATTCCATCACGATCGGCACGTCAAATCGCCATGAAACACTTGATCCTCGGCACCGCCGGACATATCGACCACGGCAAGACCTCGCTGGTCAAGGCGCTGACCGGCATCGATACCGACCGCCTGAAGGAGGAGAAGGCGCGCGGCATCACGATCGAGCTGGGCTTTGCCCACCTGGAACTGCCGGGCGGACTCTGTTTCGGGATCGTCGATGTGCCGGGACACGAGAAGTTCGTCCGCACCATGGTGGCCGGCGTAGGGGGCATGGACCTGGTGATGCTGGTGATCGCCGCCGACGAAGGCATCATGCCACAGACCCGCGAGCACCTGGACATCCTGCGGCTTTTGGGTGTCAAAAGCGGATTGGTGGCGCTGACCAAGCGCGATAGCGTGGAGCGGGAGTGGCTGGAACTGGTCACGGAAGAGGTGCGCGATTTCGTCGCCGGCAGTTTCCTGGAGCAAGCGCCGATCGTGGCGGTTTCCTCCCGCAACGGCGAAGGACTGGACGAGTTGAAGCGGCAGTTGTCGCTACTGGCGCAGCAGGCGGTCGAAAAACGCCGTGAAGGCCCTTTCCGCCTGCCGGTGGACCGCGTATTCACTGTGCCCGGCTTCGGCACGGTGGTGACCGGCACGCTGCTGTCGGGTGAGATCGGCATCGGAGACGAGCTGGAGCTACTCCCCTCCGGCCGCGAGGGGCGCGTGCGCGGCATCCAGGCCCACGGCATCAAGGGGGACAAGGGGCAGGCCGGTCAACGGCTGGCGGTTAACCTGCAGGGAATCGACCTGGACCAGGTCCATCGTGGCGATGTGGTGACGCCGCGCGGCGTGTTCCACGCCACCCGCACCGTGGATGTGCGCCTGGACTATCTGGCCTCGGCTCCCCGCGAACTGAAACACCGCGCCACGGTACGGCTGCATTCGGCCACCTACGAGGTGCCGGCCCAGGTAATCCTGCTGGATCGCGACTCGCTGCAGCCGGGCGAGAGCGCCTACGTACAGCTGCGCCTGAAGGAACCGGCGCTGCTGCTCTCGGGCGACAGCTACATCCTGCGGGCCTTTTCGCCTCAGATCACGGTCGGCGGCGGTGTCACGCTGGACCCCTTCCCTCCCCGCCGGCGCAGGCGCAACGACGAGGCGCTGCAGCTGCTGGAGGCGTTCGGCACCTCCGACCAGCAGCGCACCGTCCAGCTGATCATCTCCCAGAGCCTGCTCTCCGGCATCACCTTCGACGACGTGCTGATGCGCAGCGGATTCCCCCGCAAAGCGGTCGAAACGACGCTGACCGCGCTGCTCTCGGCCGGCGAGATCGTTCAGATGGTCCGCGAACCGCGGCTGTTTCTGGCAAAGTGCGCCGTTGACACGCTCAAGCAGGGTCTTGTGCAGGAGCTGACTTCATTTTTGGCAGCCAATCCGCTCAAGGAGGGCATGGGCAAGGAAGAGTTGAAGACGCGCCTTCCCAGGCGGAGTGACGCACGTTTTTTCACCCCGCTGATGACCGCGCTGGAAAAGGACGGCCTGGTAATCCCCGACCGCGACATCATCCGTCCGGCCGGACAGACCGCCCGCCCGGCCGCCGCTGCCGATGGCCTGGCAAACAGAATCTCCGCCTTTATCGCCGGGGGAGGCATAGAGCCACCCACGGTCAAGGAGATCATCGAGCGTTTCCGCTGTGACGAGAAAACCGTGCGCGACAACCTGGCGCTGCTGACCCGCAACGCTCAGATAGCCCGCATCTCGGCCGACCTGTTTTACTCCACCTCCGCCCTGGACGGGCTGCGGGAGAAGCTGGTGGCGCTGCTGCGGGAAAAGGGAGAGGTCACTCCTCCCGAATACCGCGAGCAGACCGGCCTGTCGCGCAAATTCCTGATTCCGCTGCTGGAACACTTCGACAGCGAGAAGGTCACGATCCGGGTGGGGGACAAGCGGGTACTGCGAAGGAAATAGTCTGCAACAGGCAATACTGATCTGATAATCTGCCCCCCTTCCAGCGCACAGTGGTTATTATTGACTTCAATACGTGTTTATTTTAGTATTTACCAGCGAGAGACAAAAAGGAGCACAAACATGACCACGCTATCGCTAAGACTCCCGGACGACCTTCTACACGAGGTTAACGCCTCTGCCGAGCAGTTGCACATCCCCCGGGCCGCCTATGTGCGCAAGGCATTGGAACAGATGAATGCATCGGTCGCCTCCCAGCGCCGCAGAACAAGACTGATGGAAGCCAGCCTGAAGGTGCGGACGGAAAGTATGCGGGTGAATACTGAATTTGACGAGATTGAGGATGCTCCTCATGCGTAATCACGGCGAAATCTGGCTGGCCAACCTCAACCCGGGTCGCGGTTCTGAACCGGGTAAAATCAGGCCGGTGCTGATCCTGCAGAACCAGGCGCTGCTCGACGCCGGACACCCCTCAACCCTGATCATTCCGCTCACCACCAACCTGGTAGACAATGCCGAACCGCTCCGCCTGCGCGTCATCGCCCGGGGAGGCCTGAACAAGGATTCCGACCTGCTTGTTGATCAACTTCGCGCTATCGACAACAAGCGTCTGGCTAACGGACCACTGCTCCGACTTGATGATGAGGCCTTGGGGCAGGTGTACCAGGCGGTTGGTGAGGTTTTGGGAATGGAAACAGCGACTATACTGTGAAATAATTATCTACAGGCTAACCAACAAGCCTTAAAACAGCATTGCACATAATCCAATCAATGGTGACCTCACCCTTTCCTTACCTCCACCGCCACATCATAGAGGGTGCTCCCCCGCCCGCCATCAGTCAGCCGCTGCGATGTCAATGCGTTCACACCGCGGCCACCGGCAATGAACTCGCTCCACCAGACACCTTCGGTCACCACCGTTCCCGGCGGAACCCGTTCCGTCACATTCAGGATAAACCTGACCTGGCCCAAGAGATTGAAGACCGTCACGGCATCGCCGCTGGAGAGGCCGCGCCGGGCGGCATCGGCCGGGTTCATCAGCAGCTCCATGCACTGCTGACGTCCACGCAGCTCTTCCTGTTCATAGAAGCTGGAGTTGAGCGCCTGGGGGGTCACGGCCGGCTGCAGTCGCAGCGGATAACCGTCACCTTCGGCATGGGTCGGCAGCAGGCGCGGTAGCGGTTCCTGCTCCCGTTGGTTGAGGATCTCGATCTTTCCGGAAGGGGTCAGCCAGACACGCCCCTGATTTTCGGGGGGCGTCAGCATCACCGGCTCGCCCCGGCGCAGCCGTTCAGTGTCCGCGGCATCCCGCCATGGAGTATCAAAATCGATCAGCTGCCGGATCAGGTCGTTGGCCGACTGCCGGAAAAAGGGTTCATCCCACCCCATCCCCTCCGCCAGCAGGCAGAACACGTCCCAATTGGACTTGGCCTCCCCGATCGCCGGAATGGCTGCATCGCAACACTGGGCGTGGTAGCCGCCGTAGCAGCGGTACAGGTCCGGATGTTCCAGCGAAGAGGTGGCCGGCAGGACGATATCGGCGTAGCGGGCAGTGTCGGTCATGAAGCGCTCGTGCACCACTGTAAACAGGTCGTCCCGTAACAGTCCGCTGATGACGGCATTCTGGTCCGGCGCGATCGAGGCCGGGTTGGAGTGGTAGACATACAGGCCCATCACGCGTGGAGAATCTAATTCGGTCAGCGCCGCGCCCAGCTGGTTCATGCTGACCAGCCGGGTCGGCTGTCCGATGAAATCCTCGCGGGTCACCTTATGCACCGGGAAGGCGGCCCCGGTCGAGGTCCCGGCCAGCAGGCCGCCCCCGGGACGCTGCCAGGCGCCGGTCAGCGCCGGGAGGCAGCTGATCGTGCGCACGGTCATCGCGCCGTTGGCGTAACGGGTCAGCCCGCTGCCGAGACGGATAAAGGGCGCCCCGGCCCGGGCGTATTCCCTCGCCAGCCTTTTGATGGTCTCCGGAGAAAGGCCGCAGAGCGGAGACATCAGCTCCGGAGTGCAGTCCGGCAGGACCTTTTCCGTAAAGTCATCGAAACCCAGCACGTTGGCGGAGATAAAGGCCTGATCCGTCAAACCCTCCCTCACGATCACATGCATCATGCCCAGCGCCAGCGCTCCGTCGCCCCCGGGGCGGACGATAAACGCCTCGTCGGCAGCCTCGCAGGTCGGCGTGCGGTAGGTGTCGATCGCCCACAGGCGCGCGCCCCGTTTCCTGGCCTCCGTGGCGTCGCGCATGGCATGGATGCTGGTGGCAACGGCGTTGATGCCCCACAGGATCACCAGGTCGCTCTGACCGATCCCGGACGGGTCCATGGCCGGAGTGTCACCCATCAGCGCCTTCCAGCCGGCATCCTTGGCCGGGGAGCAGATCGTTCGTTCCAGGCGGGAGGCGCCCAATCTGTGAAAGAAGGGATGGCCGCTGTTGCGCTGCACCAGTCCCATCGTGCCGGCATAGGAATAGGGCAGGATGCTCTGGCCGCCATAGCGAGCGGCCAGTTCCTGCCAGCGGGAACAGATCCGTTCAATCGCCTCGTCCCAGGTGATCGGCCTGAACTCACCAGCCCCCTTGGCCCCGCTCCGCAGCAACGGCACGGTCAGACGGCGCGGCGAATGCACGCTACGCTCGTAATGCAGCATCTTGGAGCAGAGCAGCCCCCGGGTAACTGGATGCTGCGGATCGCCGCTGACTTTAATCGCGCGGCCGTCTTCAACCTCCACCAGCAGGCCGCAGGTATCGGGACAGTCGAAGGGGCAGACGGAACGGGTGATAACTGTGGGCATGGCGATTCCTCCTGTGACAGATGCGAGGTAATATACCCGATTCCAAAAAACATTTGCAGATGAAATCGAATGATGATAACCACATTCGCAACATTATCGTTGGAGGTTAATTATGACGCCACAGCCGGAAACACTGCATTACGCCGTATCCGTGGTCGGCAAGGACCGCCCCGGGATCGTGGCCGGCATCACCGAAGGCCTGTTTCGCCTGGGGTGCAACCTGGCCGACTCCAGCTGCACGATGCTGGCCGGCGAGTTTGCCATGATCCTGATCGTTTCCCATCAGCGCCCCTTCAGCAAGGCACGCCTGTTCGACGAGCTGAAACCGGCCTGTGACGCACTGGGGATGTCTTTGGCCGTACGCACCCTGCACGCCGATGAAATCATCCGCCAGGAGACCGACAGCGAGATCTGCATCATCTCGGTCTACGGCGCCGACCAGCCGGGAATCGTCTACCGCGTCACCCGCGAACTGGCCGGACGCAATATCAACATCATGGATCTCAACACCAAGCTGATCGGCACGCCGCAGGAGCCGGTCTATGTGCTGATGCTGGAGGTGGCGCTGCCGGAGGGGGAAACGCCTGAAGGAGTTGAAAAACTGCTGGAGAAGCTGAAAAAAGAGCTGAGCGTGGAAATCGGCGTACGCGTCGTGACGCCGGTGGCTTTCTGACCATGGCAGTTCAACCTATTCTGAGATATCCGCACCCTGTCTTGAAGAGAGTCTGCAAACGGGTCGAGGGCATCGACCAGTGCATAGTCGACCTGATCCGGGATCTGGTGGATACGATGCATGCCGGCCCCGGTTCGGTCGGCGTAGCCGCCTCCCAGATCGGCGTGACCCTGCGGGTCTGCGTCGTGGATGTATCCAAGAACCGGCTCGGCAAAGAGAACAACCACGGCCTGCTCTGCATGATCAACCCCGAGATTGTCGCCCGTAGTGGACTCGCCGTGATGCGCGAGGGGTGCATGAGCGTTCCCGACTATACCGGCGATGTGGACCGCGCCACGGAGATCACGGTCCGTTTCAGCGAAAGCGACGGCAGCAGCCGTGAGATCACCGCCAGCGGTTTCGAAGCAGTTGCCCTGCAGCACGAAATGGACCATCTGGACGGCGTACTGTTTCTCGACCGGATCGTCAGCATCAAGACCGGTCTCTTCCGGAGAAAGAACTATTCCTAGATTTCCAGACTGAGGAGAGGATCATGGCGGAACTCCTGACCAAGAGAGAGCAGGCACAACTGTTGAAGATCGCGCGGGATACTGTTGTCGAGTATGTGACCGGCGGAAACGTTCCGGCAATCGAGACCGCGGCGGCAGGGCTCAACCTGCAAACTGGCTGTTTTGTGACGATCAAGCAGAAGGGGCAGTTGCGCGGCTGCATCGGCAACTTCATCTCCGATCAGCCGCTTTACAGGCTGGTCCAGGAGATGGCGGTATCGGCGGCCACCCGCGACCCGCGCTTCTACCCGATGAAGACGCACGACCTGGACGACTTCGAAATCGACATCTCGGTGTTGTCGCCGCTGGAGAGGGTCTCGTCGGTCGATCAGATCCAGGTCGGCACTCATGGCATCTACATCGTCAAGGGGAGCTATCGCGGGGTGTTGCTGCCGCAGGTGGCCACCGAATACGGCTGGAGCCGCGACGAGTTCCTGCGCCACACCTGCATCAAGGCCGGCCTGCCGGAAGACGCCTGGAGCGGGGACTGCGACATCTACATCTTCAGCGCGCTGGTGTTCGGGGAGAAATAATCCACCGGCAGGATAGCCTGCAGTTTGAACCCAGAAAAAACAGTTAACCGCCGATGAACGCCGAGACACGCAGAGAAATCAAAAACTTGAACAAAATATTGGTTTAACCAATAAGGTAATCAACTTTTTTGATGTAAGTCCTGGTTTTTCTCGGCGTGCATCCGTTTTTCTCGGCGGTTAACTGCAGTTTATAGGTTGAATAACCAGCAGCCGAGACAAAAAAAGGATGGACCGTAACCGGCCCATCCTTTTTTGCGTTGTATTGCGTGAAGCTGCTACTTGGCGATTGCCGCGTGGGCCGCAGCCAGACGGGCTACGGGAACCCGGAAAGGTGAACAGGAAACATAATCAAGCCCGATGTTGTGGCAGAAGATCACCGAGGCCGGATCTCCGCCATGCTCACCGCAGATGCCGAGTTTGATGTTGGCGCGGGTGGAGCGTCCCAGTTCGCAGGCCATCTTGACCAGCTTGCCGACGCCGGCCTGGTCCAGCGAGACAAACGGATCTTCCGGCAGGATGCCGTTATCCACATAGAACGGCAGGAACTTGCCGGCGTCGTCGCGTGAGAGGCCGAAGGTGGTCTGGGTCAGGTCGTTGGTGCCGAAAGAAAAGAATTCGGCCTCGGTGGCGATTTCATCGGCTGTCAGCGCAGCCCGCGGCAGCTCGATCATCGTGCCGATCAGGTATTCGACCTTGACTCCGTACTGGGCGATAATCTCGTCACAGATCGCCACCGCGTTCTGTTTGAGAACCGACAGCTCCTTGACCGTGGCGATCAGCGGGATCATGATCTCCGGTACGATGCTGAAGCCTTCGTTCTTGACCAGTTCGCAGGCCGCTTCCATGATTGCCCGCACCTGCATGTTGTAGACCTCTGGGTAGGTGATTCCCAGGCGGCAGCCACGGTGACCCAGCATCGGGTTGAATTCGTGCAGAGACTCGATCTTGTGCTTGATGGCGTTGACCGGCACCTTCATGGTCTTGGACAGTTCCTCGATATCCCGCTCTTCCTGGGGCAGGAACTCGTGCAGAGGCGGGTCGAGCAGGCGGATCGTAACCGGCAGCCCCTTCATTTCACGGAAGATACCGATGAAGTCGCCTTTCTGCATCGGCATGATCTTGGCCAGGGCCAGTTCGCGCCCCTCAAGCTCCTCGGAAAGGATCATCTCGCGCACTGCGGCGATCCGCTCGGCGTCGAAGAACATATGTTCGGTGCGGCACAGGCCGATGCCCTCGGCTCCGAACTCACGCGCCACCTTGGAATCGTGCGGCGTGTCGGCATTGGTGCGGACCTTCATCGTGCGGTACTTGTCGGCCCACTGCATCAACTGGGCAAAATCGCCGGTCAACTGGGGAGACACGGTCGGCACTTCACCCAGAATGACCTCGCCCAGCGAACCATCCAGGGTGATGATGTCACCGCGCTTGACTACTGTGCCGTTGCGGGTCGTGAAGCACTGGTTGGCATAATCAACCTTGATGTCACCGCAACCGGCTACACAGCACTTGCCCATGCCCCTGGCCACGACCGCAGCGTGGGAAGTCATGCCGCCACGAGCGGTCAGGATACCCTGGGCGGCATGCATGCCGTGGATGTCTTCGGGTGAGGTCTCGACACGGACCAGGATCACCTTGCGGCCGGTCTTGGCTTCGGCTTCCGCTTCATCGGCGGTAAAGATAACCTCACCCGAAACGGCGCCCGGTGAAGCCGGCAGACCTTTTGCGATAATGTCCTTCTTGGCCTTCGGATCAAGAGACGGGTGCAGCAGCTGATCGAGCTGCGACGGGGCCACGCGCAGTACGGCGGTCTTTTCGTCGATCAGCCCCTCGCGAACCATATCGACCGCGATCTTGATCGCTGCCGGCGCGGTGCGCTTGCCGTTTCTGGTCTGCAACATGAAGAGCTTGCCTTTTTCTATCGTGAACTCGATATCCTGCATATCCTTGTAATGTTTCTCAAGGATGTCGCGAATACTGGCCAGTTGTTGGTAGCATTCCGGCAGCACCTCTTCCATCGGCGGAAGGGTGGTCGCCTTGGCGCGGTTGATCGGCTGGGGAGTGCGGATACCCGCGACCACGTCCTCGCCCTGGGCGTTGACCAGGTACTCGCCATAGAAATAGTTTTCACCGGTGGAAGGATCGCGAGTAAAAGCGACTCCAGTGGCACAATCGTCACCCATGTTGCCGTATACCATTGACTGTACGTTTACCGCAGTGCCCCACTCGGCAGGAATATTGTTAAGACGGCGATAGGTGATCGCACGCTGATTCATCCACGATCCGAACACGGCGCTGATGGCGCCCCACAACTGGGCCTCAGGCTCTTCAGGAAACGCGACTCCCAGCACTTCCTTGATGGCGGCTTTGAATGCGGCCACCAGCTCTTTCCAGTCGGAAGCGCTCAGTTCGGTATCGAGATGCACGCCCTTTTCGTGTTTTTTCTCTTCGAGCAGGTGTTCAAGAACGTGTTTGTCCATCCCCATCACAACGTCGGAGTACATCTGTACGAAGCGGCGGTAGGCATCGTAGGCGAAGCGCTCATCGCCGCTCTGGGAGATGATGCCCTGCACGGTGGTATCGTTGAGACCCAGGTTGAGGATGGTGTCCATCATGCCGGGCATGGAGGCCCGGGCGCCGGAACGGACAGAAACGAGCAGCGGATTGTGGGGATCGCCAAAGGTGCGCCCCATCAACTTTTCAACTTCTTTCAGGTTGGCGGCGACTTCGGCGGCCAGTGAGGCGGGATAGGTACTGTTGTTTTTATAATACTCGGTGCATACTTCGGTGGTGATGGTAAAACCGGGAGGAACCGGAAGGCCGATGCTGGTCATCTCGGCCAGATTGGCCCCCTTGCCCCCCAGCAGGTTTTTCATATCGGCCCGACCCTCTGCCTGACCATTACCATAGAAATACACGAACTTCTGCGCCATTGTGCTGCCTCCTCTTGGATAGTTAACGCTTACGCGATTTACACTCACTAAAAACGTTTATTTACAATAAAAATAACCGTTTAGAGGATCAGACTATAGCGCAGATTTTCAAAATATCAACTATATTATGAGAAATGCTTTCTTATTTTGTATCCCAGTTGGAGATGTCGGCGTTTTTCCCCTCGCCGCCTTTTGCGCTATCTGCGCCATATGAGAAGAGATCGTAATCGCCATGTTCGCCTGGTGACACGTACAGATAATCATTGCCCCAGGGGTCTTTCGGTATCTTTTTGCTCTCCAGATAGCCCCCCTCTTTATAGCTCTTCGGTATGACGCCGACCGTCGGCTTGGTAACCAGCGAAGTAAGCCCCTGCTCGGTTGTAGGGTAATTGCCGTTGTCCAGCTTGTAGAGTTTGAGCGCGGTTTCGATGTTCTTAATCTGCACCCTGGCGTCGGTAATCTTGGCGTCGTCGGTGCGCCCCATCAGCTTGGGTCCGACCAGCGCCGCCAGTAGCGCCAGGATGACTATTACAACCATGATCTCAATCAGCGTAAAACCCTTTTTGTTGCCGATATGCCGCATTGGCCTGTTCCTCCGTATTTTCGATTTAGGGCAGTTGTTGCAGTTGTTGGACTTTACAAAAGCGAATCGGCTCTGGCAAGAAAATTAAATCCGACAATGACTCAAATAGAAACAACACCACCGCAATTGCGGTATTCAAAGCGGCCATCGGCTCCGATATTTTTAATTAGTCACTGTAATCACGATGGTTTTAAATAATTGTGATGTATTGGCATGTGAAATGTAGTATAGGAGTCACTCAGCTTTTTGGTATTCACGGAAACCATCAAAAAGGAGAACTACTGATGAAAAAAACTGTCATTGCCATGTTCGCTTTGGTCGCTTTTTCCGGAACAACCTTTGCCGCAGATGTAATCGAAATGAAGCGAGGTATAAAGTTCCCGCACAAAAAACACCAGGAGATGCTCAAAGATTGCAAAAAGTGCCACGAGAAGGGACCTGGGAAAATTGCCGGTTTCGGCAAGGACTGGGCTCACAAAACATGCAAAGGCTGCCATACCGACATGAAGAAGGGGCCAACGGGCTGCAACGACTGTCATAAGAAATAATCTGTCAGGAGATAAACCCGTAAACCCGGGCAGGGGTTAATACGCACCCAAACCTCTGCAGCGAGAAACGCGAAAGTCTTAATAATTAATAACAATTATGGTTTTAAAATGGTATTTACTTTTTCTCGGATGATATGTTATACGGTTAAAGCTTTGAAGCCGTATACATCATGATGTTTGTTTTCATTTAACACACCTACAACTTTCCTGCGCTTTTGTGCGGAAAAAAAACATAACAAGGAGAGACAGAATGAAAAAGACTTTAGTTGCACTGATTGCCATGGTAGCTTTTGCAGGAACCGCATTTGCCGGCGACGTAATCGAAATGAAAAAAGGCGTCAAGTTTAACCACAAGGCCCACCAGGAAGCTCTGAAAGACTGCAAGAAGTGCCACGAGAAGGGCGCCGGCAAGATCGAAGGCTTCGGCAAGGACTTTGCTCACAAGAGCTGCAAAGGTTGCCACTCCGACATGAAAAAGGGCCCGACCGGCTGCAAGGAATGCCACAAGTAATCTGATCTGAATTTTTGTTTTGAAAAGGGAGAAATGCAATGGCGCATTTCTCCCTTTCTATTTCAAGCGGTTTCCTTTCCAGCGGCAGTTCACCTCAATGCCAGTTCGATTTCCTCCAGCTTCCTCAACCTGTCCCTTAAAGTAGCGGCCTTTTCAAAATCGAGATCCTTGGCTGCCGCCAGCATCTCCTTGCGTATTTTTTTGATCTGCTTCGGTATATCCTTGGGCGCAACGCCGTAAATCTCGCTCGCTTCAGCCACACCCACCGGCGGAGTATAGTAGTCCTTTTCCTCTATCGAACCCAGGATAGTACGCATCTCCTTCCGGATCGTTTCCGGAGTGATGCCGTGTTCCCGGTTATACTCCAGTTGCCGGACACGACGCCGGTCGGTCTCATCAATACAGGTCTGCATGGAACGGGTCACACTGTCCGCATACATCAGCACCCTGCCATGAATGTTGCGGGCAGCACGGCCGCAAGTCTGGATCAATGAACGGGCCGAACGCAGGAAACCCTCCTTGTCGGCATCCAGAATCGCCACCAGGGAGACCTCGGGCAGATCCAGTCCCTCGCGCAGCAGGTTGATGCCCACCAGCACATCATACTCGCCCAAACGCAGATCACGCAGAATCTGCATCCGTTCAATCGTATCTATGTCCGAGTGCAGATAGCGGACACGCACCCCCAACTCGCGGTAGTAGTTGGTCAGTTCCTCTGACATGCGCTTGGTCAGTGTTGTTACCAGCACCCGTTCCCCTCGGGCGACGGTTTCTCGCACCTCGTGCAACAGATCGTCCACCTGACCGAAACCGCCCCCCTGCCCCTCCAGGGGAGCGTTAGGGTGAATATTGGATTTCCCTGCCGACACCGGCCTGACCTCGATCACCGGGTCCACCAGTCCTGTCGGACGGATAATCTGCTCTACAAATACACCGGCGCTTTTTTCCAGTTCGTAATCGGCAGGGGTGGCAGATACGTACACCGCCTGCCGGATACGCGCCTCGAACTCCTGAAAGTTGAGCGGACGGTTATCCAGCGCCGCCGGCAGGCGAAAACCGAAATTGACAAGCGTATCCTTGCGAGAACGGTCACCACGATACATGGCCCCGGTCTGGGGGATGGTGATGTGCGATTCGTCCACAAACAGCACGAAGTCATCCGGAAAGTAGTCGATCAGCGTGTAGGGAGGGTCGCCCGGCTGTCGACCGTCGAAATAGCGCGAATAGTTCTCGATCCCCTGACAGAAGCCCATCTCCTCCATCATCTCGATATCGAAAAAGGTGCGCTGTTCGATGCGCTGGGCCTCCAGCAGCATGTTTTCGGCACGGAAATGACGGATGCGTTTCCCCAGGTCGGTCCGAATCTGTTCAATGGCCTTCTCCATGGTTTCCCGGCTTGAGACATAGTGTGATGCGGGATAGATCGCACATTTTGTCAGCCTGTGCAGCACCACGCCCCTTAACGGGTCTATCTCGCTGATCGTCTCGATCTCATCGCCAAAGAACTCGATCCTCAGTGCCTTTTCACTGTCATAGGCAGGAAAGACCTCAACCACATCCCCACGCACCCGGAAAGTACCACGGTGGAAATCCATATCATTACGCTCGTACTGGATCTCGACCAGTTTTTTCAACAGCGTGTCGCGGCCGTATTCTTCCCCCTGATGAAAGAAAATGTGCAGACTGGAATAGGCTTCCGGCGAGCCGATACCGTAGATGCAGGAGACCGATGCAACTATGATCACATCACGCCTGGTCAGCAGGCTGCGCGTGGCGGAGTGGCGCATCTTGTCGATCTCGTCGTTGATCGCAGAATCCTTCTCTATGAAGGTGTCGCTGGCGGGAATATAGGCTTCGGGCTGGTAATAATCATAGTAGGAGACAAAATACTCAACCGCATTGTCCGGGAATAGCTCCCTGAACTCGCCGTAAAGCTGGGCCGCCAGGGTTTTATTCGGGGCCAGCACCAAGGCCGGCCGGCCGGTGCGGGCGATCACGTTGGCAATCGTGAATGTCTTGCCGGAGCCTGTCACCCCCAGCAGGGTCTGATGCCTGTCACCGCGTTCGATGCCTTCCACCAGTTCATTGATAGCCTGGGGCTGATCACCACGTGGAATATACGAGGTTGCAAGCTTGAATTGAGACATGGCGCAGATCCTGTGAAACAGTGTTTGATAAAAATCTGATATTTAGTATACTGAACATACTGATTGACGATTCCGTCAAAGGCGTCAGCATCTCAAAAGTAACACGCGAAGCAGAGTGTTACAATACACCCGCAAGAACCTTTAGGCCGTGACGACAATCGGGAGGATACCATGAAAACGCACGAAAGTCCGCAACGCATCAACATCCTGCTTGTCGTTTACAATGAGCATGATCGTGCCTGCTTCAGACAAATTCCGAACCAGGACTCGGTCGAATACTCAATTACTGATTGCAGTTGCCCACACGAAGCGTTCACCACTGCTGCCAGAGATTGCCATTCATTTGATGTGGTTGTTATCAGCCATCACCCCCCCTGCCTGGACGGGTTGGAATTATGCAAAAAAATACTGGCGGCCCCTATCCCGTTGCCGCTGGTGCTCCTCGTCGGCAGCGGCCTAGAAGGGATAGCCGCTGAAGCCCTGAAAGCCGGAGTAAATGATTACATAATCAAGGATCCCTATAACGCCTACCTGGGGATACTTCCATATGTATTGAGCAGGGTAGTCGCATCCGACCGGGAGCATCGTTTACGCGAAGAGGCGACTCTATCTCTATGTGAAAGCCAGGAACGACTGCAGCATATTATCGAAGGGATAACCATCCCCACCTTCGTAATCAACAAAAATCACATTGTGACACACTGGAATCAGGCCTGTGCAAATATTACCGGCGTACCTGCTGACGAAGTAATCGGCACACGCCAGCAATGGCGGGCTTTCTACACTTCCGAGCGACCGGTCATGGCCGACCTGATCGTGGACAGGGTCATTGAAGACATGGTGGCGAGACATTATGGGGGCAAATACCTGCATTCAAAGGTTATTAACGGAGCCTTCGAAGCCGAGGATTTCTTTCCACATTTCGGTGATGCCGGCAAATGGCTCTATTTTACGGCGGCGCCTCTAAGAGACTCGAGCGGGCAGATCATCGGCGCAATTGAGACACTCCAAGACATCTCGGAACGACGTAAAGCCGAACTTGCGCTGAAAGAGAGTGAACGGCTTTACCGCGAACTCAGCATAACCGACGGACTCACCCGCCTATACAACTCACGTCACTTTTTCGGACGCGCCAGAGAGGAGATCGAGCGCTGCAACCGCTATGCATCGCCACTCTCGCTGATTCTGCTTGATGTTGATAATTTCAAGATATTCAACGACTCCTACGGCCATATCGACGGTGACCGGGTACTGGCCAGACTGGCGGATGTCATCAGGGAAGGTATCAGGGGAGTTGACTCCGCCTACCGTTATGGTGGAGAAGAGTTCATCGTGCTTTTCCCGGAAACCGAACCCGGGGAAGCGATCATCGTCGCGGAGAGGATCAGGCAGAGCTTCGAGCAGACCACGTTTTCGCCAGCCAATGGAATTTGCGTGAATATGACCATCAGCATTGGCGGCGGCAGTTACCATTTCGGAGAGGATCTGACCAGTTTCGTCAAACGCATCGATGGAGCAATGTACGAAGCCAAGAGGCTCGGCAGAAACAGGGTGGTCTTTGTAGAATAATTTTATGGAGTGGGTCAGTAGTCGCCATAACCTGGCATGATCAAAACAAGGGGGGCAATTCCATTTATCGTGGAATTGCCCCCCTTTTGGCCTGAAACATTACTTAACGGTTATTTTGACGACAGGAAAGCCACGGCATTTTGAAGCCGCCGGATTGCCTCATCACACCCCAGAACGTTGATGATCTCGCCGATGCCTGGCGCTTGGGTTCCACCCGACAGGGCGATCCTGACCGGCTGCCCTACCTGGGGCATTTTCCATCCGTTTTCGCTGCAGATTTCCTTGAAAATGGCGTCAATAGCGGCGGGTTCAGTCGCGGTGCAAACCGACAGCCTTTCGACTACGGCGGCGAATACCGCCAGCAGATGTTCCTTTTCGAATTTGGCCAGCGCGACCTCATCGTAGCCTTGCGGTGCATTGTAATAAAACACGGCCCGCTCGGCCATCTCTTCCAGGGTCTGGGCACGTTCCTGCAGGGATTTGACAACCAGCATCAGGTCCGGACCACCCAGAGTTGTCACGTCACGCTTGGAAAGATGCGGCAGCAACAGGTCCGCCAGCCTTTCCGTGTCGCAGTTTTTTATGTAATGGGCATTCAGCCAGAGCAGCTTTTCAGTATTGAATACCGAGGCCGAACGTCCCACGTTATTCACGTCAAATTTTTGAATCATCTCGTCCAGGCTGAAGATCTCGTCATCACCATGGCTCCAGCCCAAACGTACCAGGTAGTTGAGCAGCGCTTCCGGCAAGAAGCCCATATCGCGGTAGGCAATCACGCTGGTGGCGCCGTGGCGCTTGGAGAGGCGCGCCTTGTCGGCGCCGAGGATCATCGGCACATGGGCAAACTGCGGCACCGGGAACCCCAGCGCCTGGTAGAGCTGGATCTGGCGCGGGGTGTTGTTGACGTGGTCATCGCCGCGGATGACCGTGGTTATGCGCATGCTGGCGTCATCGATTACCACGCAGAAATTGTAGGTCGGAGTACCATCAGTACGCTGTATCACGAGGTCGTCCAGTTCTTCGGCCGGGAACGCGATACGCCCCTTGATCAGATCATCGAAGGCCACCTCGCCCCCCTGGGGAGCACGGAAACGCACCACATGCGGGGCATCGGGCTGATCAGCGCGTTCACGGCAGGTACCGTCGTACTTGGGCTTGCGCCCCTCCTTCATAGCCAGTTCGCGCTTCCTTTCCAGTTCATCGGCGCTGCAGAAGCATTTGTAGGCCTTGCCTTCATCCAGCAGTTTCCTGACATACTCCTTGTACAGCTCGAAGTTGTCCGACTGGTAGAAAGGCCCTTCGTCCCACTCCAGGCCAAGCCACTGCATCCCCTGCAGGATTGCGTCAACCGATTCCTTGGTGGAGCGCTCCACATCGGTGTCCTCAATCCGCAGGATGAATGTGCCTCCCTGTTTTCTGGCCAAAAGCCAGTTGAACAACGCGGTGCGAGCTCCGCCAACGTGCAGGTAGCCGGTCGGACTCGGGGCAAAGCGGACTCTTAATTCTGACATTATGTTGTTCTCCTTGAAATTGAATGAGTCCCGGCATACGGATCGTACGCCGTTTGCATCAATGCGACTGTTTTAGCGGACAAAGTCCGGTTAAATTGCAATAGCACGGTCACCACAAGGGTTCAATGGTTATCTTATGGCAACTTTGAACCTTGCCATGTACCGCGCCGGCGCAACTCGTTCAGCACGGCAAACCACATCTGGTTGTTCTTGAGCCCCCACTGCGGCGCCACCCGGATATCAAGCGGAGCGGAGCCGTACAGTCGCTGCACCGTAACCCGAGTTGGAATATGTTCCAGGAAATCTGCGGCTACAGCCACATATTCGGCCAGTGTCAGTGGGACAAACTCGCCGCGCCGATGCATCTGCGCCAGCTCGGTACCCTCTACTGCATGCAGCTGGTGCAACTTCACCGAATCGATCGGCAGCGAAGCGATCAGTTCGGCACTCTTTAGAAACTCTTCAGCGGTTTCACCAGGAAATCCATAGATCAGGTGTGCGCATATGTCAAAATTACGACCGGCAGCCCGCTGCACCGTGGCAACAAAATCCTCAAGCGTATGCCCTCGGTTGATGCGAGTCAAAATCTCGTCATCCATCGACTGCAATCCCAACTCAAGACAAACATACTTTTCTTCCGCAATCATGGTCAACAGGTCCAGAGCCTCATCGGTCAGCGAGTCTGGGCGGGTTCCGACCGAGATGCCGATCACGTCCGGGTGGGCAAGAGCGCGCCTATAAAGGTCGGCCAAAAGTTCAACCGAAGCGTAGGTGTTGGTGTACTTCTGAAAATAGACGATGAATTTTTGAGAGCCGAGGCGGATGCGATGGTAAGCCATGCCGTGCTCCATCTGCTCTTCCAGAGGTATGATCGAGCGCGTATCCTTGGGAGAGAAAGAGCTGTTGTTGCAATAGATGCAGCCGCCGCTCCCCTTGCTGCCATCCCGGTTGGGACAGGTGAAGCCGGCATCCACATTGACCTTGCTCACCCTGCAACCGAAGCGGCTACGCAGATAGTGGCCGTATGAGTTGATACGGAGTTGGGGATGAAGACATGGGTCAGCGACGTGTGGCATGTTTCTCTATCTTTTCAAGCAGCAATCTGGCTGCATTCCGTGGGTCCGGCTCAGATACGATCCCGGAAATCATGGCCGCGCCATGGCAACCGCTGGAGATAACCTCCGCGATTGTCGATATTTTGACACCACCCAGTGCAAACACGGGGATGGCAAGGACGCTGGCCGCCCTGGCAAGCTGCATCACACCAACCGGGTCGCCGTATTTCAGTTTGGACGGAGTCTGGTACACCGGGCCGAATGTGACGAAGTCGGCGCCATCGCGTTCCGCCTGCAACGCCTCTTCCACGGAATGGGCGGAATATCCGATCAGCAGTTTCGTACCCAGCAATCTTCGCACTTCAGCCACCGGCAGGCTGTCGGCACCAACATGCACACCATCCGCGCCAACGGCCAGGGCGATGTCGATACGATCATTGATCAACAAGCGGGCATTGTGTGCGCTGGTAATTGAGCGCAGCTGCAACGCCAACTCAAACTGTCGGCGTGCCGGCAGATCTTTTTCGCGCAGCTGAACCAAGCGCACTCCTCCGGCCAGGGCATCTGCGACAACGGCAGGGAGTTCCCTCCCTGCCGTCTGAGTCCGATCAGTTATCAGATAGAGATTGAAATCGACCATCACACGGTCATAGGAACATGCCGTCCAGCGGACTTGAGGCGTTGGCGTAAAGTTTTCGCGGAATCCGGCCGGCTTTGTAGGAGAGTCGCCCCGCGATCACCGCCAGTTTCATCGCTTCGGCCATTGCGATCGGATCACTGGCGCCGGCGATTGCGGTATTCATCAGCACGCCGTCACAGCCAAGTTCCATCGCGATTGCGGCATCGGACGCGCAACCAACACCGGCATCGACGATGACCGGGATCTTCACATTTTCAAGAATAATCTTGATATTGTACGGATTACGAATACCCAGGCCGCTGCCGATCGGCGCCCCCAGCGGCATCACCGCCGCGCACCCCAGATCTTCAAGCTTCTTGCAGAGGATGACATCGTCGCTGCAATAGGGGAGCACCGTAAAGCCCTCACCCACCAGAACCTTGGCGGCCTTGAGAAGCTCCTCGTTGTCAGGGAAGAGAGTCTTCTCATCCCCCAAAACCTCAAGTTTGACAAAGTCGGACATGCCCGCTTCTCGCGCCAGACGGCAGGTGCGAATGGCATCGTCGGCGGTGTAGCAACCGGCCGTATTCGGCAGCAGGGTATATTTTTGGGGATCGATGTAATCGAGCAGAGACTCCTTGCTGCGATCGAGATTGACCCGACGCACTGCCACGGTGATAATCTCCGCACCCGAGACTTCAAGCGCCCTGGCGGTCTGCTCAAAGCTGGCATATTTGCCGGTTCCCACCATCAGTCGTGAACTGAACACCCGTCCGCCGATTACAAGTTTATCGGTATTATCTGTCATTTTAACTATCCTCCACCCACGAAATGAACTATCTCGATTCTATCCCCGTCTGAAAGCATATGGGTGCCATAATTTGACTTGGGGACGATATCCAGGTTCACTTCGACCGCAACCCGCTCCAGACCGATACCCAACTTGGCCAAAAGTCCGGCAATCGATAGGCCGTCCAGTTGTTCTGAATTCTCCCCATTCAGGATGATCTGCATACGACACTCCCCACAAAAGAAAAAAGCCGCGGAAGCGGCTATTGATAATATATCGGCGCGCTTCCCTACGCCGGCATTACCCGGATCAGGTACGAAGGGTCGCGGTGGCATACCGCTCTCAGTCGAAACTCCCCTAGCTTTCCGTCAAACTAGATGATTACCGCACCTCTGTCAACCCAATTTTATGAGCATGATTGGTCGCAAAGTGCAATATATTTTTAACCTTAGCGTGAGTTGCATTGAAATTGTGGTATATTTCTGGCATTGTACCGGAGTCATGGTTGCGATCCCTACGAATCCACATCCGGAGTAGTGAAAAATGGCTGAAAAGCGTGATATCAAGCGCCACAAAAAACGCATTACAGTCCGTTTTGGAATTGATGAGGCCAGCCGGGTTGCATTCACGGAAGACATTTCCATGACCGGAATGTTTATCAAAACCCCTAACATTGTGCCGCCCAACGCAAAGATCAGAATAGTGCTGGAACTGTCAGATAAACGGATTGTTGAAATTGAAGCCAGAGTAATGTGGGCCAAGAAGGTACCCCAGAATCTTTTCCACCTGGTAAAGAAAAGCGGCATGGGAGTGAGATTCCTGCGGTTCCATTCCGGAGAAGACTTTTTCAACGGCTATTTCAAGGAACTATCAGCAGATAACAGACCCAGTTGAGGAATTGCCATGGCATGCCGAAAGATTTTCATAGGAGCGACCGGACAACATTGCGGCAAGACAACCATAAGCCTGTCATTAATGCACCTTGCCCGCAGAAAATACGCAAAAGTCGGCTTCATGAAGCCGATCGGCCCAAAGTGTATCGAATTTAACGGCCTCACCGTTGACAAGGATGCTGCAATGTTTGCCACAGTATTCGGTGTTGAAGAGGATGTTGCCCTGATGTCGCCAATGACGCTGTCGGCCGGCACAACCCGCCGTTTTCTTGATGGCGGGATTGAAGTGTCCTCCCCGCGACAGACTATCCTGAATGCCTGCTCCGAACTGGAACGCAAGTATGACTTCCTGATCATTGAAGGAGCCGGGCACGGTGGCGTCGGTTCCGTGGTCGGAGCGAACAATGCCAGGGTAGCCGCCATGCTGAACGCCCCTGCTCTTCTGGTAACCGGTGGCGGCATCGGCAATGTAATTGACGCCGTCGAACTCAACCTGGCTCTGTATGAAAGGGAAAAGGCCAGCGTCAGGGTGATCATGCCCAACAAGCTGGTCACAGAAAAACGTGCCAATGCAATGACCTATCTCAACAAGGCTTTTGCGGCAAACAAGCTGCTTGTCACCGGCGCATTCAACTATTCTCCCACACTGGCTGATCCAACCCTGCTGCATGTGGCAACTCTTCTCAGGCGTCCACTCCAGGGTGACTCGTCCGAGCAAAGCCGCATCTGCCACACGATCCAGCTCGGCGCCGCTTCTTCCCAGCGGGTTATCGATAACCTGGAAGATTCGACACTGCTGATAGTAACCAGTTCACGGGATGAACTCATGGTCACCGCATCGTCACTGTATAATATTCCAGAATTTAAAAAACGGCTGGCAGGATTAGTTATAGGTGGGCATGCACCGATCTCAGACATTACCCAACGGATTATCGATGACAGCGGCATTCCCTATATCAGAATTGAAGAGACCTCATCGGAGGTATTTTATCAGCTGCGGGAACATGTTTCAAAAATCGGGCCTGAAGACCACGAAAAGATTGCGCTTATAAACTCGATAGCCGAGAAGTACATCGACTTCGACGCAATTGACGCCAGACTTTGATCTCAATCAGGGTTATCAGGCCGGCGTATCGCTAAAAAACTCTTGACCACGCGCTGTTTTTAATATTTATAGGAAAGTGTTCATTCAGTTAGAGGAGTCGGCATGATTGCATTGACGCGTATGGACAAACAGCTCATGTATCTCAATCCGGATCACATTATCAGCATTGAGGAAACTCCCGATACCGTTATTACACTTTTCAACGGCAATCATTATATCGTCATGGAGCGGGCCGACTCGATTATCAGCAGAGTCGTAGCCTTCCGCTCCAGGGTGATCCGAAGAGCCCAGTACTTCAATGGCAGGAAATATCTGCACAGGCAGCGTAAAAGCCTGTTCCAGCGAGTCGCAATCGCCAAAGAGGCAGTCTGCCCGGCCACCAGGAACGCTCACGATCGCACTCCATTCCACAGTCGGGATTTTTAGCGTATGGATTTAGCAACCATAATAGGATTGGTGATGGGCTTCGGCGCGATTTTTGGCGGGGCCGCGATCGAAGGCGTACATATATCCGCTCTGATCCAACCGACCGCCGCCATGATCGTTCTGGGCGGTACCTTTGGCGCCACTTTCGTCTGCTTTCCGCTTCCGGCGATCATCAATGCGCTAAAAGCTGTCAAAATTGCTTTTCTCCCCAACAAGGTGGACCACGAAGGGGTTGTAAAAGACATCATCAACTATGCTACCAAGGCCAGGCGCAACGGCTTGATATCACTTGAGCAGGAAGCCCAGAACGCCAGGGACCCGTTTATCAAAAAAGGGATTTCACTGGTGGTTGACGGCATCGATCCCCAAAAACTGCGTGAGACATTGGAGGCCGATATCATGGCCTATGAAGACCATACCAAGCACAGTGTTGAATTCTACGAGGCTGCCGGCGGCTTTGCCCCCACCATCGGTATCATCGGGGCTGTTCTCGGACTGATTCACGTCATGGGCAACCTCTCCGACACCTCCAAGTTGGGGGGCGGTATCGCGGTTGCGTTCGTTGCAACCATCTATGGCCTTATGATCGCCAACATCATCTGCCTCCCGATTGGAACCAAATTGAAAATCCGTATGAAGGAAGAGGTTTTGCGCCGCGTCATGATTCTGGAAGGACTGATCGCGATTCAGAACGGCGAGAACCCGCATTTCATCGAGCAGAAACTCAAGGCATTCGTGGGCGGGCATTAAACGGCCATGGCACTCAAGAAAGAACCTGAAAAGCATGTCAACCACGAACGTTGGCTGGTATCCTATGCCGACTTCATAACCCTGCTGTTTGCCGTGTTTGTTGTTCTGTATGCCATGGGGCAGAGTGACAAGAAAAAGGTAGAAGAGGTCATGCAGTCGCTCAAGGAATCATTCGGCATGGTCAATGCCGGCGCTCCCACCCCCAAGGTAAATGTAATCCCCTCCAAGGCCATCACAGTCATCCCCGCTCTAAAACCAGAGATGTCAATTTCTCCGACCGGTCGGCAGCGTAGCGGCACGGCCAAGTCCCGGGCCGAGGAAAAAGACTTTCGGCAGATCAAGGCTTCGGTGGAGGCCTACTTGATCAAGCGTGGCGCACAGAACAAGGTGTCACTGGAGATTACCCGCCGCGGCCTGATCGTCAGCCTTAAGGAAGCCGGGTTCTTTGACTCGGGACAGGCCGTTATCAGACCGGACGCGTATGATCTGATAAATACCATCTCCGAGGTCATGACCCAGTACAACAACCCGCTACGGCTGGAAGGTCACACCGATAATGTTCCGATCAGCACGGCACAGTTCCCCTCCAACTGGGAGCTTTCCACTGCCCGCGCAACAAACGGCCTCAAATATCTGATCAAGAATTTCGATGTTGATCCGGACAAGATATCCGCCACCGGCTATGCCGAATTCCGGCCTGTAGCCGACAACTCAACGCCTGAAGGTCGCGCCAAGAACCGCCGCGTAGACATCGTCATGCTTTCCGGAGACGGTGAACGCGGGGAACCCTGATTTTTCCGCAAGCAACCCATCTCAGCATCTTACCCTCTTTTGCAACCGGCTGAAAATATGGAATAGATTCAAAGCAAGTCAGGCCATATGACTTATTCCGTCATTACCATGTGCTATCTTCTTCCCATCTACACAATCGGGAGGAAATGTCATGGAAGCAGTAACGATTGCAGGGGCCGCCGTAGTTGTTGTCGGAGGGATATACTCGTTTCTGGATCTGCTGGCCGACCTGGGAATTCAGGTCAGCACTTCAAAGACATCCGGCAAGAGCTCACCGGTCTTCGGCAGCTGTCTCCACGCGTCGCAAAGACGGGTCAAGAAGGTGGCGGGGGTGAACATTTGAAAGCGCGTTGAGCAGGCTGCTCTTAACATTGGGTATTTCTACCTGCAGCTGCTTGAGAAGCTGTTTCATCCGCTTGCGTTGCAGATCGGCGGTACCGCAGACCGGACAACTGCAGCAGACTACCGGCAATGACACCTGGTTGGAAAAGCTGATGATGTCATCTTCGGCAACGTATACCAGTGGCCGGATTACGGTGATGACACCGTTGTCGGCCAGCATCGAGGCGGCCATGGATTTGAGAGAACCGACAAAGAACTGGTTCAGGAGCAGGGTCTCGATGAAATCATCCTGATGGTGCCCCAACGCCAGCTTGTTGCACCCCATCTCCTGGGCGACTTCATAAAGCGCGCCCCGTTTCAGGCGAGCGCAGATCGAACAGTACGATGACCCCGGACGACGTTTTTCCTGGATTATTTCGTAGTGCTCAGTCGGCACCATGCGATATGCAAAGTGGTTGTCGCGCAGAAAAGTCTCAATCACCCCGGTCCGGTAACCCGGATAACCGGAATCGATATTGATCGCCACCAGCTCGAAGGAGACCGGTGCCCGCCGGCGCAAATCCTCCAGCAACAGCAGCAGTGAGTATGAATCCTTGCCCCCCGACACGGCTACAGCGATACGGTCGCCCTGTTCGATCAGGCCAAAGTCGGCGATCGCCTTGCCAACACCATGGCGCAGCTTTTTGAAAAGCTGACTCCGGTTAAATTCCGCGCACGGATTTTTCATGCCGCTACTCCTTGACAAATTAAACTGCGGCCATACCTGGATCTTTCCATTCGATCCCGCCCGTGCCAATTCTGCTTAAACGCTGCTGCCACTGCGACTGAAACGGTATCCGACCCCTCGTACAGTCTGAAAATGTTTTGGATGCGCCGGATCCGGTTCGAAGTATTTGCGCAAACGGACAATGAAATTATCCAGCGTCCTGGTTTCCGTGTCACTGGTATAGCCCCAGACGCTCTGCAACAGTTCGCTGCGCGGGATCGCCTGCCCTTCCTTGCGGAAGAAAAGCGACAGGACACGCACCTCCATTTCAGTCATGTCGATCTCGCCCTGGGCGGTTTTGGCACGGTATGACAGCAAGAAGGCCTCATTATCCCCAAAACGATACCCCTCTTCAACCGGTTCCGGACGATACCATGACGAACGCCTCAACATACCCTTGACCCGCAGCAGAAACTCCGCCAAATTGAATGGTTTGGTCAGGTAATCATCGGCTCCGTTTTCCAGCCCTTCTACCCGGTCGGAATCATCGGAACGGGCGGTCAGCATCAGAATTGGCACGCGCGGATCGAGTTTCCTGATCAGGCGGCAAGCTTCAAACCCGTCCATGCCCGGAAGCATAACATCCAGTATGATCAGATCAAAACGCTCGACTTCCAGCGACTTGAGAGCGCTCTCACCGGTTTCAAAATGGCTGATGCGCAACCCCTCTTCTTCCAGATTGTAGCAGATACCCCGTGCCAGATGGATTTCATCCTCTACCAGCATGATTTGCGGTTTGTCGTTCATCATATCCAGAGCCCTATCCTGCCGGAATTTTAATCGTAAAGGTACTGCCCTTGCCCAGGCCGGGGCTTGTCACTCCCACCGTACCCCCATAGCCCCTTACAACCGACTCGACGATGTAAAGTCCCAGCCCGGTGCCGCGCACGTTTTCCCCGGCAGGCTGGACCCGGTAGAAACGATCGAAGATTTTTTTCTGTTCCCTTGCTTCCAGACCGCGCCCCTGGTCCTGTACCGATAGTTGCAGTGTGTTGCCAGACTTGACCAGCCTGACTGTAATTTCGGGACTCTGGGATGAGTAGAGCCTAGCATTTTCAAACAGGTTGCGGACCACCATGCCCATCTCTTCCGGATCGACCATCGCTTTCAGCGCCGGCAGCGCTTCAAAGGTGATACTGCCGCCATGCGGCATGGTGCCCCGCTCACGCTCCACATGCTCCCCAACCAGAGCCGTCAGGTCGGTCATACGGCGCTCGGCCTGTTTGCGACGCTGTTCAAGACGGGCCGCCATCAGCAGGTTGTTGATCAGGTAGTGCAGGCGTTCCGTATCGGCCAGCATCGTTCCGACAAAGGAATCCAGCTTTTCCTCATTGGGGCGTCGCAGGCGGATCGTTTCCAGATGCAACTGTATCGAAGCCAGGGGTGACTTCAGTTCATGGGTGACCTGGGAAATGACATTGCGTTGCTGCGAATACAGATTTGATTGCCGGTTCCAGAAGACAAAAATCACATAAGCACCGATCAGGATCAACAGCAGCATACCGAGTCCTTCAACCATGACCGGCCAGTTCAATCCGTCACCGAGAAGCTCCGGGCGGTATTTCTCGGCTAAAGCCTTGAACTCCCTGTGCTTGCCGATAAACCAGTAAATCCAGAACACCACCAGCGTGATCCAGACCAGCTGAATCGCGATCATGGTCATGACCGGCGTAAAAATGCGTCGTAAAAAGTGCATCACAATCTCAATCCAATCTGTTGATTTATCGTTGCTCCGGTGGCTGGTGATGAGTTTTTTGGCACGGAATTCATTTTGCGTGCTTGTGAATCCGGCTGCATTCTGCTATAAGCATTCAACTCTGAAACAGAGTTATAAATATATACTGGAGAGTATGTCAATGGCTGTTGTGGAATTCAAAAAACTAAAACGACAAATGATGCTCTATCGAATAGTGCAGACCATTCTGATAGGACTGCTGGCTTTTTTGGCAATGAATTTTCAGAACCTTTTTGCAATGCGCGGCAAACCGGAACAGTTCATCAGCAGCATGATTGTTTCCATCCTGGTCCAGCTGCTGCTGATTTATCCAGTCTACAAGTTGGCCTGGCGTGATGCCGGGATCGAGATTGAGGGAAACGCGGACGGCCTCAGCAGTGAGCAACTGACCGCGCTACGAAAGAAGCGCCTGATAGGCGACCTCTGGAAATTCTGTGCGGTAACTTTTTTCATCGTTTTTGTCGCGCTGATCCCGGATGCAAAGAAAGCCGCCGGCGCCACCTGGTTTCTGGCCTCGACGATCTTTTCATTCCTGCTGACCTGCCTGCTGTATTTCCAATGTTTCAACTTCAGCGCCAAAAAACGGATTAAGGCAATCACGTAGGGGTAAGTGGTTGGCTCGCCCTCGCCCTGCCTGGGCATACTTCAAATTCAAAAGCGGGCGACCCAACGGGTCGCCCCTACCTTTTTTCGGGCTTGAAAAACGCCGCCATTCTCCCGAACATCTCCCCCGAATCCCCCTTGACTATCTCAGTATCCGGCAACGACCTCAGAAAGGTTCTGCCGTAGTTCTTGTTGATCACGCGCCGGTCCAGTATCAGCACCGCCCCATGGTCGTCACGGCTGCGGATCAGGCGGCCGAAACCCTGACGGAACTTTATAACCGCCTGTGGCAGCGAAAAGTCACGGAACGGGTCGCCGCCATCAGCCTTGATCTTTTCGGCCCGAGCCTGCTGGACCGGCTCGGTCGGCACCTGGAACGGCAGCCGGGTGATAATCACCAGTCGCAGCGCCTCGCCCTTGACATCAACCCCTTCCCAGAACGAATCGGTGCCGAACAGCACGGCATTGCCCTCTTTGCGGAACTGCGCCAGCAGCGCATGACGACCGGTTTCGCCCTGTTTGAGCGTTGTCAGTCCCAGCCGGGTCAACTGCGGCGCCAATGCGGCATGGACGCGGTTAAGCAGGTCATAGGAGGTGAACAGCACAAAGGCGCCGCCGCGGGCCAGCGTCACCGCCTGCAGAATATGGCTTTCCAACGCTTCCCGATAGCCGGGCTCGGTCGGCTCCGGCATATTCTCCGGTATCGCTACGAAAACCTGGCGGGCATAGTTGAAAGGAGACGCCAGTTGCAGCTCAGTCAAGCGTTCCTTGGGCAACAGACCGAAACCGGTCCGTTTTTTCAGATAGCCAAACTGCCCCCCCACGGTCAAAGTGGCCGAAGTGACGATGATCGTTTTAAGCCGGTCCAGTACGGTTTCCTTGAGTTGCCCGGAAATATCCAGCGGCGCCGCGCAGAGACGGGCCTGCACACCGCGGCTGCCATTCCTGGTCTCGATCCAGCGGCAGTAGCCCTCGGCATCGGTCGTAAAAAACAGCAGCCCGTCGGCCATGGCCTGCAGGCGACCCTCGATACCGCCGGTGTCCAGTAACTGGTCGGCCAGCTTTTCGCGCAGCTTTTCCGGCAGATCACCGCAGCGGCGCAGCAGCGTGCGCATGGCCGAGGTGTAGTCATTGACCGCATCGGCCAGCCCGTGCAGCCGCTGGCGGCACTCGCTCCAAAAGGCCCTGCGCTCCACCTCCGGCGTTATGCGCAGCTTCTGCTCCCGCCCTACCACGCCCCCGGAGTCATGTTCCACGGAGATCGCCAACCAGTCCATAATCTGTTCGGTCAGGCCGGCCAGGTCGTGGGCCTTGGGCAGCAGGTGGCTCTCAAGCAGACCGGACAGTTCGGCGTACAGCCCTTCCTGTGATTCCGGCAGATCGCGGGCGATGCGCGACGAAATGATCGTCAGCAGGCCGGCCCGGTTGGCCTTTTGCGGGACAAGACGCTGCAACTGTTTGAGGATGCCGCTACGGGCGATCGTTAGTGAGAGGTGGCTGGTGGCCACATCCTCCAGATGGTGCCCTTCGTCAAAGATCAGCCGTGTAAAAGGAGGCAGGATCGCGGTGGCGTCGTAGCCGGTCTCTTTCCGCAGCACGATGTCGGACAAAAGCAGCGCGTGGTTTACCACAAGCACCCTGGCGGCCGACGATTCGCGCCTGGCACGGTAGAAGAAACAGCGGTTGAAGTGCTTGCAGCGCGAACGGCTGCATTGATCGGCCTCGCAGCAGACCTCTTCCCAGGTACTGTGGCGGGGAGTGAAGGCCAGGTCGCTGCGGCAGCCGTCCTGGCTGGCGTGACTCCATTCGATGATGCTGGTCAGCTCGGCCGAGGAGTCATCAGGAAACAGGGACGGTTCGGCTTCGGCATGCTCCAGCTTGCGCAGGCAGGCATAGTTGCCGCGCCCCTTGACCAGTGCCGTCTTGAATTCGATCTTTGAATTGCGCGCCAGAAAGGGGAGGTCCTTGCGGATCAGCTGTTCCTGCAGGTTGATCGTGTTGGTGGAGATCACGACCCGCTCGTTGTTGCGCACCGCCCAGAGGATCGACGGCACCAGATAAGCCAGCGATTTGCCAGTGCCGGTGCCGGCCTCCACCAGCACCACGCCGTCACGGTTGAAAGCCTCGGCTACGGCAAGGGACATGCGCACCTGTTCATCGCGCTGCTCATACCCTTTCAGGTGGGCCATCATGCCGTCGGAGGCAAATACGCGGCCGATCTCTTCCAGTGAAAGCAGCTCGCCTTTCTTCTCGGTATGGGGGGTTACCACCATGTAGCAGCGCAGGCAGTCGTTGTCGACAATCGAGAAGCCGATACCCTGGTTGCCGGCCACCGAGGCGATCTCCATGTCGGCCGACGAAGGGGTCAGGTCGCCGGAGGGGTGGTTATGTATGACAACATCGCCATTCGAGGCGCGCACCATGATCGCCGGAACGGCCTGCTTGCTGCCGCGGGCGATCGTTTCCACCTCGCAGACGACACCTTCAACGTTGGTGCGACCGATGAAAAAGACCTCGTTACCAGCGGACGCGGCAATTTCGTGGCGCATCAGGGCGCGGCAATCTTGGGTAAAGTGGGTTTCCATAGGATTGGGTACAATAGCACAGCGCACAAAAAAAGACACCGCCGAATCCCGGTGCCTGTTCCGTATTATCCGTAAGCTTCAGGCCGGAACAGTTCAGTTGATCAACAACCCCACCAATCCGGCGCCGATGATGACCACCATCGGACTGACACTGGACCATTTGAAAATTGCAAATCCGATCAGCAGAGCTATAAACTCCCTGGTTTCGGACAGTGAGGATGCACCCAGATTCCAGGCCGCGGCTGCCACCAATCCGACTACCGCCGGCAGCAATCCGTCCAGCGTGGAATTGATGATGTCTATGTTTTTCAAGCGGTTGTAATTGCGCCCAACCACCAGCATCAGTACAACGCAGGGGAGAAAGATGAAGATCGTGGCCACCAGCCCTCCCAGGAAGCCTCCGGCCCGGAAGCCGGTAAAGGTGGCCAGCATCGCCAGCGGACCGGGAGTCAACTGGGACAGCGCCAATCCGTCCAAAAATTCCCGCAGGGTCAGCCAGTGATACTGCTCGACCATGATATGATTCAATAGCGGAATCAAGACATAACCGCCGCCGACAAAAACCAGACCGATCCGGAAATAGATCCAGGCCAGGGTCAGGAGAGAAGTCATCAGCTCAACCTCCTGCGGAAGATGCTTACGCATAACGACCAGAGTACCGCCGCCAGCAGTACCCAGGCCGCGTTCAGTTTGAGGAATACCGTGGCTGCAAAAGCCGCCAGCGCCATCAGGACGCTATTAATCCCCTTGATCTGCTTGCTGCCCATATCCATGGCAACCACCAGGATCAGGCCAATGATGACCGGGTTGGTACCTTTCAGCGCGGCCTGCAGCTGGGGCAGTTCGTTGTAGGTGAAATATAGCCAGGACAGCAGAGAAACCAGCAGGAACGATGGCAGGATAAAACCGACTGCAGCGGTGATGCCGCCGCGAATCCCCCGCAGGTGATGGCCGGTGAAGGTACAGACATTAAGGGAAAACGGACCCAGGATCTGGCCGAAGGCCAGCCCGTGCAGGAACTCCTCGGAAGTGATCCAGCGTTTCTCTCTTACGCAGATCCGCTCCACCAGTGCCACGATCGCCATGCCACCCCCGAAACCGGTCAGGCCGATCTTGGCAAAAGTAAGAAATATTTCCGTAAGTCTTACTGATTGTGTTTTTTTATTCATTCTTCGATACTCCGCACCGCTAATCACGTCCGCTTGAAGATCTTCTCCAGCTCATCCAGGCGTACGACATGCGAAACAGGTCGCCCGTGGGGGCAACTGGCGGCGAATTCCGTCTCGTCCATACTGTGCAAGAGTTCCTTGATCTGCCGGCTTTCCAGCGCATGAAAGCCCCTCACAACCGAATGGCAGGCGATCCGAGAGAGCAGTTCATCCAGCGCTTCCTGAAAGGCGGCGCTGGTCCCGAGACCGGCAAGATCGGCCAGGATCTCCCGCACCAGGCCGATAGCGTCCTTTTCGGAGGATATACGCGGCACGGCGGCGATCATCAGCGTATTTCCGCCGAAGTGCTCCAGTTCGAAACCTATGCCAGCCAGATTGTCACGGAATCGCCCGGCAACGACCACCTCGCTGAAGGACAACTCGACCGTCTCCGGGAAAAGCAAGCGCTGTGACTCGACGCTTCCTTCCCGGCATTGCTGCTTCAAGCGTTGATAAGCCACCCGCTCACTGGCGGCGTGCTGATCGATGATCACCAGGTCCGAACCGGACTGGCAGAGGATGTACTCGCCGTGAAACTGTCCGATCAGCGCCAGTGAGGAGAAGTAGCCGGCGACCGGAGTGCGCTGCTCCGCCTGAAAGGGCATTTCCGCTTCAGCGACGACAGCGCCAGGCAGCGGAGCTTCGGAAACCGGGATTGTTCCCTTATTCTCCGCCCTGGCCTGAACCGGTGGCTGGGGATATTGCTGTTCGCGGCTGGGAAGCGTCAGTGAAGCCTGCGCAGCGGCCGCGATCCTTTCGCGATAGGCCTGGGCGGTCTGCGAAGCGGATGATAGCGATGATAGCGATGATGGCGGCGCCGGCTTGACGGCCAGCCAGGGGGAAAGCCGAAGTACACCTTCCACGGCCGCCTGTATCCCGTCATGCACGGTTGATTGATGCCGGAACCGCACTTCATGCTTGGTGGGGTGGACATTGACATCCACCTCCCCCACCGGAAGCTGAATGAACAGGGCCACCACCGGATAACGGCCACGATCGATGACGCCGCGGTAGGCCTGCATTATGGCGTGCTGCACGACCTTGTCGCGCACGAAGCGTCCGTTGACATAGGTGAACATCGCCTGCGGGCCGGAACGGACCAGTGACGGGCCGGAAACAAAGCCGCTGACGGCAACATATTCTCCACCGCTGTCAACCCGGTGCAGATGCGATGTTGTATCCTTCCCGACAACTTGTGACAGTCGCCGTTGCAGGTCACTGCGTTGCACCCGCATGATCTCACGTCCATCGCCGATACAGCTGAAGGCCGCATCCGGACGGGAAACCGCCAACCGGGCCATCACATCACCAACATGACCGGCCTCGGTCTCCGCACTCTTCATGAATTTGAGGCGGGCCGGGGTATTGAAGAATATCTGTTCGACGGCAATCACCGTGCCCTGGGCCATGCCGCAGGACTTGACATCGCGCACCCGCCCGCCTTCCACAACGATCTCGGTTCCTTCCAGGCTGCCGGCCTCGCGGGTGGACAGACAGAAACGCGACACCGATGCAATCGAGGGAAGCGCTTCCCCCCTGAAACCCAGGGTAAGGATACTCTCCAGGTCACTGTCATTCCTGATCTTGCTGGTGGCGTGCCGCTCCAGCGAGAGCAGCGCGTCTTCGCGCGACATGCCGTGGCCGTTGTCGGTGACGCGGATCAGGCGCCGGCCGCCGGCGGTGATCTCGACCGAAATATCGGTAGCCCCCGCGTCCAGCGAGTTTTCAATCAATTCCTTGATTACCGAGGACGGTCGTTCGACAACTTCACCGGCGGCGATCTTGTTGGTAAGGTTCTCCGGCAGTATCGCGATACGCTGGGACATGGCTGCTCCGTACAATTATTAAAAAAAGAGCGGGAAACCCCGCTCTTTCTGGTAGTGCTGCATTACTGGAAACTTTAGCCGCAAAATGGTGCTGGTCGCAGTATCAGGGCTTGTTACTACTCTCTCCGGTATCGCCGAAGAGGCTGTCGAAGTCATCCGGCTCAGCCTTTTCACCGGTGGCGGTGGTAGTCTCTGGGGTATCGTCCCATGAAAAGTTTTCCAGATCGAACTCTCCGGGGCTGGATGCCGGCGCGGCAGCCTTTGCCGTGGCCGGCGTCGCGACGGAAGCACTTTTCACCTGCGGTGTAGTTTCAAGCAGGTCGGCAAACGGGTCTTCCTCCTGTTTGGCCGGTTGGGTTCCACCGGCAGCCGGCTCATCATCAAAGTTGAAGGGGTCGTCGTTGAAAGGTGAAGCGGATGAAGCAGCCGCGGTTTCTTCCGGCAGGTCAAACGCGAACATGTCCTCATGGGTTTCAATATTTTCCGAGAGCGGCTCGTTTTCGGCGGAGGAAGCGCGAAACTCCTCGGCCATTTTCTCCCGAACCTCAAGTGGAAGCACAATCGGAGTGATGCCATAGGTCTGCTTGTATGCGCTCAGGTCACCGGAGCATTTGGTACAGCTGTCATGGAACTCAAAACTGTTGTATCCGCACTTGGGGCACTTCATGGGCGGCTCCTTGATTGTGATCTGGTCATATCGCTTCCCACATATACTGCATAATGGCCAGAATAGCAATACTTGCCGTCTCGGTACGCAGTATCCTGGAACCCAGCGAAACCGGCTGAAAACCATGCTGTGAGAAGTGCCTTACTTCCAACGGGTCGAAGCCCCCCTCGGGACCGATTGCAACAATCACCGAATCCAGCATTTCCTGTGCCGACAAGACCTGCTTGAGGGATTGCTCCCGTTCATCCTCCCAGAGCGTGAGGCGCAGTTGATGACCGGCATTAGCAGCGGCGTCCAGAGCGTCGGAACACCAGGTCACCACCGGGACGTCATTCCGGCCACACTGCCTGGCCGCTTCAGCGGTGATGCGGTTCCAACGCTCAAGCTTGCCGGGCAGCTGATCCCGGCGGACCTTGGCAATCGACCGGCTGCCTCCGAACAGCTGGAAATCGTGGGCTCCCAGCTCGGTGCATTTCTGCAGGATCAGATCAATCCTGTCTCCTTTTGGCAGAGCCTGACAGATCGTAATCCGTGGTGACGTACTGCTACTTCCTTCAGCCGCCTGTATCGAAGAGATCGCTATTTCTACACTCTTTTTAGTCACCAGCTCTATATTACCGCAATATGTAACGCCATTTTCATCCACCAGAAGCAGCGGATCCCCGGCGCCCATCCTCAGCACCCGGGCAATATGCTTATACACCTCTCCGCCCACTACGGCATGCCCGTCACTAACGTTACCCGAGTTTATAATGAAACGGCGTATACTCATTTTGCCGGTATTCTCCGGTAAAGCATGGCAACCCATTCTCCGGCCCGGTTGGTCTCCTGATACTCCAGCGGCTGATCAGCAAACCCTCTGCGTACAAGATCCTCCTTTTCGGACAGGATACCGGAAAGGATCAATGCTCCACCGGGATTAAGTCGGGCAGCCAGACCGGACGCCAGTCGAACCAGCTCTTCCGCCAGAATATTGGCCAGTATGATATCAAACCCTTCTTGCAGTGACTCGAGCGGAGTCGTTCCACACTCCACCTTTTCGGCAAGTTCATTCAAGGCCAGATTCTCGCGGGCGACCTCAACCGCTTCCGGATCGATGTCGAGCGCCAGAATCCTGCCCGCGCCCAGCAGGCTGGCGGCCATTGCCAGAATTCCGGAACCGGTACCCAGGTCGAGCAGGGAAGGCGCTGCGGACTGATTGCCTGCATCCATAACTTTTTCCAGCAGTTCCAGGCAGAGTCGTGTAGTTTCGTGGCCTCCGGTGCCAAAGGCCATTCCCGGATCTATTCGCAGCACCAGGTCTCCCGGCAGAGCAGCGGCATCTTCCCAGGTCGGCACGATCAAAAGGCGGGCGCCAACCCGCAGCGGCTTGAAATGAACCTTCCAACTGGTGCTCCAGTCTTCGGAGCGAACCGCGGTGATTGTCGGGGCTGGCAGCACAAGACCCGCTTTCCGCCCGGCCAACTCCAGCAGATACGCTTCCAGTTCGGCCATTTGGGGGGCCGGATCCAGATCCGCCGGCAGATAGGCCTTGACGGTCATCCGCGGGGAGTCCGGGATTTCACTGGCGGAAAAGGCATCAACGGAGAGATTCTCCATACAGACCCCGTTTCCGGAAAGAACGGTCAGATATTCAGCTACTACATCAGCGACTTCCGCCGGTACATCACAGGCTATTTCAAGCCAGGAATCATTCATGGGACAACCTTTCGAGGGATCTGAAACAAGCAGGAACGTTAGCAGAACGATCAGGAGCTGACAATAAAAAAGCCTCGCCGCCGGATGCCACATCGCACGCCATGCCGGCAGCAGACGTGTTATTTTCCTTGACCATGAAAGCGACGTAACGCTATAAAGCCCTGTCATCAAAGTGTTGTGAAAGGCACATCATGCGCGGCCAAAACCTGCTTGAATCCATAGGCAATACCCCACTCGTCCAGCTGTCAACCATCAATCCCTATCCGCATGTATCGATCCATGCCAAACTGGAGGGCAACAATCCTGGCGGCTCAGTCAAGGATCGCCCGGCCAGACAGATGATACTGGCCGCGGAAGCCAGCGGTGAATTAACACGGGACAAGATCATCCTGGAACCGACCTCCGGAAATACCGGTATCGCGCTGGCAATGATCGCAGCCGCCAGGGGCTATCGCATCAAGCTGGTCATGCCCGCTTGCGTGAGTATAGAGCGTCGCAGCGTACTGGAGGCATACGGAGCCGAAATAGAGCTGTCACCTGGCTGTGAAGCAACCGATGGCGCCATCCGCCTGGCGCACAAGATCAACAATGAGTCGCCGGATGTGTACTACATGCCCAACCAGTACGCCAACCCCAATAATGCCAGGGCTCACTACGAAACTACCGGCCCGGAGGCCATGAGTCAAACCAAGGGACGCATCACACATTTCGTGGCCGGCATGGGAACCAGCGGAACCCTGATGGGAACAGCACAATACTTCTTGGAAACAAGGCCGGAGGTACAGATCATTGGCGTGGAGCCGGTTCTCGGTCACAAGATCCAGGGGTTGAAGAACATGCGCGAGGCGATTGTCCCCCCTATCTATGATGAAACTGCACTGACACGCAAGATCGTGGTTGAGGATGATCTGGCATTCGAAACATCCCGGCAACTTGCCGTATGCGAGGGTATCTTCTGTGGCATGTCGGGTGGCGCCGCGGTGGCCGGGGCGCTGAAACTTGCCGCCGAACTTGAGTCCGGCTGCATCGTGGTCATCATCCCTGACCGTGGGGATCGCTATCTAAGTACCAACCTTTTCAAGTCAGTTTGCGCCAACTGCCCGCCATAGCGGGCTTCATGGCTGTCCGGAACACTTCCCTTTCCTGCTCCTCACAGAATCCGCACAAACAGCATCATCTATGGATGCTCCCATCTGAACGCCACTGTCACTTTCCTGCGTAATACATGTATAAAATTAATGTACACCACCTCTGCAGGCCCACTTCAACACATCTCCTTATATATCAGCATAATACGCCAATTTAGCATCTCCAGGCAGATTACAAGGCGTATATTTTTTGAATACATTAATTCAATGTGATTTATGATAATTTAGTAATCGCCCAACAACAACCCAAACTGTTATTCCATTTAAATCGATATGTTGCGCTATTTGAAAAAATATTACGACATCATGGCACGCTCGATGCTTTAGTAATAATTAGAAGACAGCGACAGCAGAAACAATTGAAGCAGGAAGGGAGATCGTCATGAGAGCCATATCAACAGCAACATTTGCAACAGCAATGATCACCGCCAGCCAGGCATTGGCAGCCACCGGAGCAGTCGAAAGCGAAGGCATTGGTATCCTGGCCGCTTGCTTCATCGGATTCGGCGCCATGATCGTACTTTTCCAGTTCATCCCCGGCATCCTGATGATGGCCGGCATCCTGAAAGGGATTCTGTCACTGGGAAGCACCGATGCGCACCGGGCATCGACCGG
>JAVBXN010000039.1 GCA_030824515.1 Pelobacter sp. | reverse complement strand
GCATCAATCAGCTTATTCGGGATATTCAGCGAGAACCTTTTGCCGGTATAGGCAAGCCGGAACCGCTCAAGCATCAACTGGCCGGTTTCTGGTCTCGCAGAATAGACAGTTGCCACCGTTTGGTATATTCAGTCAAAGGCGATACCATCTTGATTGCGCAATGTCGCGATCATTATTGAAATGGATTCGTTGAAGTCTCTGAAGTTATCTCATTAGAGATTGGTTACGGATATTTCATGGATGTATGCAGCACTCGTAGAATAATCAGCTCCTCACGTTGTACAGCATAAATGACGATGTACGGGAGGCCGGCAACAACAAGTTCACGTGTGCCGCGTTCTCGTCCGCGTTTCCCGATGGCCGGATAGTCAGCCAGCATCTGAGCAGAATCGATGATCTTATTTACCGTAGCAACCGCAGCCGGTGGATTGTCCTGAGAGATATATTCCTCAACTTGATCGAGGTTGCCATCCGCTCCTTCAGTCCAGCGTATTCTCATTGCCGATCCGCCCAGCGTTTGACAACATCGGAGTGGTCAATCAGCTTTCCGGCTCTCATTTCCTCAAGCCCTTTTTTAATCTCTTCTCTTTGCCAAGTATCCAGTTCATCATCCGGCACTTCAACAGCAAACGGCAATCCGTGCCGCATCTTAACTTGCTTGTAAAAAAGCGTTACCGCTTCGGTTGTGGTCATTCCAAGTGCCCTGAAGATGCTCTCAACATCCTGTTTTAATTCCGGTTCCATTCGAGCATGGATCATTGCAGCTCGTGGCATATCGTCTCCTCCCCGTATCATTTTGCAAACTGTATCTCGTTTGACACATCACATCAAGCCAGAAAATACAAATAAAATGAAAGAGTCGTAAAATCAGGAGTCGCCTTTGGCAAGCGGATATTCGCGTGTTGGAATTGACTCTTATAAAATTAGGACTATGACGGCGATAATAAGCATAATGCTGCCAATTAGGCAATGAACCCAGCCCCAAAACACTGCCGTATCACCATTTGCAACGTCATACTTACCTGTTCCAGGCAAAAGTCGCTTTTGTCGAATTGCCTGGAATCCGTTTATAAAAATCCATACTCCCCAAAAAACCAACATACCGATGACAATCTGACGATACTCTGATTTTGCCATTGGCGCAGCACCGCCTAAGGCTTGTGCAAAGCTGGGCGCGCATAAGGAGATAACTGTAATTATAAGTAGTTTCATATTACTACATTACAACGGTGGTGAGCGTAGCGGCGGCGCGGCCTTTCGCGCCGACCGTCTGCCGCGCTTTGTTCTCAATTTTAGTGGATCGATTGAACACTCATCTCTCCTGTTTGACCCCCGGTTGAGTCGCCTTTGCCAATGCAACTACGGAAAAATATTTATCGATTCAAGAAGGAGTGTGGATATCGTGTCACTCTGCCAACATGGAAACTCAACGTAGGTTTCGTGATGACACCTATGGATTCGGCTCTTCCTGGGCTGTCACAGCTTCGTTGCAACGCTCCACAACCTCCCGGAGCCAGGCGATCTCATCGGGCAGAAACTGTTTCGAATATTCGGTGCCGACGTTCATCGCCAGATGGAGCGGCGGCATGGTGGTGGAGGCCAGCACGTATCCCGGGACCCCGACCCACTTGACATCTTCTGCGGCCCAGGCTTTCAAACGCTCTTCGCTGTCGAAAATCATCAGGTAATCGTTCCCTTCCGATTCGATGATCAGGGGAAGAACCTGCCCTTCCCCAACCGCCGATTCTTCGTCAAGCTCCTTTTGATCAAGAGTCGGGACGCAAAAAGTCGTATTGATGAAGAGATCGTAAAACTTCGACTGACGTCTGGCATTGTTCATATCCTGGCGCAGTGCCTGCAGAGCCTGATCGAGTCCGCTCATCTCCCGGGATGCTTCTGTTGTCGCTACCATCGACTGGTCACCTCGATCAGGTGGTAGCCGAACTGAGTTTTGACCGGGCCAAGCACCTTGTTCAGCTCGCCGGAGAAGACGGCATCATCGAACTCCTGGACCATCTGCCCGGAGCGGAATGCGCCGAGATCGCCACCCCGCAGGCGCGAAAAGCAGGAGGATTTGTGTTTGGCAACTTCGGCGAAATCGGCGCCGGCTTCAATCTCGGACTTGAGCTGCAGGCATTGGGTTTCTGTCTCTACTAGTATGTGGCGGGCAGTAGCTGGCATTGTGGCTCCTTGGGGTGAAGTATAAAAATTCCCCGGCATAGTAGCTGAAATGACAGGGTACGGCAATCGTCAAAACGGGTGGCCATCGTTTGTGGCTCAAGTAACGGCAAGCTTGATTGAAATCCGTTTTTAATGTTAACGTAGCATTTCGATAAAGAAATGTTTCTTTGAAACAACGCCAAAGGTAAATTCAGACAGACAACATCCGAACGTTGCCGTTTTTGTATGCATGCTTTGCAGAGTAGCAGACTCGAAGGAGAGGAGTGCAGATGGTGATAGCAAATACAATTGCATGGCGGTTTATGTTGCTGTGGGCACTGATTTCCGTCTTCATCATGAACTCTATTGCAACTGCTGAAACCAGTGAATCCGGCAAGAAAAAGGTACTGATCCTGAATTCGTACCACTCAGGCTACAAGGGTTCCGACGACATCCTCATCGGTTTCAGGGATACGCTCCTGAAATCGCTTCCAGATACGGAGCTGCACATCGAGTACCTTGATTCCAAGAACTTCAGCGGAGCGGAATTCGACCGCAAGGTTTTTGAAATGCTACGTTTCAAATATCAACGTCACCACTTCGACCTGATTGTATCCACCGACGACTATGCATTCGATATTCTCGAAAAGAACCGGAATGGAATTTTCGGTGGTGCCCCGGTGGTATTCTGCGGGACAAATTCGTTCGATCGTTCCAGGCTTTCAGGAGTGCGGGATATGATCGGCATCGACGAGCGCCCCAGTTTTCTTGACACCCTTGACCTGATATTCGGCATTCATCCTGACACCAGTAATATTGTGGTTATTCATGACAACTCCATAACAGGGCAGCTCAACAGCAGGGAATTCAGCCAGGCATCAGGGCGATTCATTGGCCGGGCTAAGTTCACATACCTTGCCGGCTTACCTCTGGAGGAGCTTGTCAGTCGAGTCAGGGAACTGCAACCAGGCAGTGTCATCATTTATTTTGCATCATTCGTCGAAGACGGTAACGGTGAGCGGATATCAAGCGGGGATGCGTTGCAGGCAGTTGCAGCTGCCAGCGGGATGCCTGTCTACGGCGGCTGGGAATTTAATCTGGGCAAGGGAATCATCGGCGGTCGTCTGATAAACCTCTATGAACATGGGAGCCTTGCGGGAACATTGGCCATCAGGATTTTGAAAGGCGAAACACCAGCAACACTGCCAAACCTTTCCCCCAGCCCAAACCAGTATATGTTCGATTATGCCGCGATGGACCGCTTTGGCGTTTCGGAAAAACTGCTGCCTCCTGAAAGTATCATTATCAACAAGCCGCCCGGCATCATCATGTCTCACCGGGTGGAAATCCTTGCCACAATCTCTGTCGCGCTCTTTGCAGGGCTGGTTTCTATTTTCCTCCAACTTGTCAAAAGCCGCACGAATCTGAAGGAACGCCGTGATGAACTGACGCGGCGCAACTACGAACTGGAACAGGCATTATCCAATGTCAGGCAGCTCGAAGGTATTATTCCGATCTGCATGTATTGCAAAAGCATCAGGGATGACAAGGAAAGCTGGCAACAGTTGGAAACTTACATAAGCAAACATTCTGAAGCCATGTTCAGTCACGGTGTTTGCCCGGAATGTACTAAGAAGATGAAACAGGATTTCGGGATGCTCGATAACAGTCCGAACCACTAGCCGGATGCTGGCTGTTAACGACATGAATTCACGTAAACGGAATCACGCTTCAACTCACAAACAGCAATGGCCGATCCCTGCTGGAATCGGCCATTGGGTCCTTGTCAGTGAAGTATTTCAGTCAGCGCTTGCCTCGCAAAGCTCGGGTTCCCCCAACTCGAATTCTTCTTCGGTCATTCGATGAAGTTCTACCGGAATATATTCCTGATTTATGTCATTGTTTATGTCTCTCATCTCTCATACCCCCTTCCACCATTTGTACCTATCATAACAGGAACGAGCCTTATTGAAAACAAATTTCAATAAGGCTCGTGGATTCAGACATTACTAACCGCAAGCTGCCTTGTGTCGTTCACCGCAGCATACACCTGCTGCTGTCAGAATCCGCACACCGACTGAACCTTGCCGACCTTTCTCTGCATTTTGCCGGAGATCAGCTCCATTTTCCCTTTGATGCTTAACATCCTGTTCGAGATCAGTGAACCGATCATCCCTTTGGCCTTGCCGCTAACTTCGTGAAACATGCCTCGTGCCACCCGTTTAGTGCTGGCTTTCATGACGAACCTCCCCGCCGCGCCCTGGGCGCGGACATCTTTCAGTCTCAAACAAAACAACCTGTCCGATGGTTTCAGTATAGCAGAATCCGATCCGCGAGGGTAGTTGTACTCACCCCTGCACCGCTGTGTTGACAACGCATTCCGGGGCATTTCCCGTTCGTCCACTCCGCGCTTTTCATATTTGCGCAACCGGCCTAGAATCAACTTGTGGAGTATCAATCAACGGGAATCCACCGAGGTAAACAGATGATGGACAAACGGGAATGCTGTTCCGACAAAAACGATGCCGACCCGGCCTGCAGAGCATGCGGCATTAGCGCGCCTCAGGCGTACTGGTGCGAAACCTGCCAGCGCCAGGTAGCGGAAAAACGCTGTCCGGGGTGTGGGCTGAAAACCGTCAGAGTGCGCCGGCACGCATAAATGGGAAGCGGCGTATTGGCGCAAAGGCGATTACAAGGCCGATGAAGTAGTAACCATCGCCAGCGGACTGAGGTTCCCAGATGGAGTGCCTCTCCTTGATGGCGCCCTCTATCGCATCAGCTACCGCGAATGATCGTGCCTCATCGGCAGGCTTTACGCACCAAACGTTGACAAAAACACCGCAGCCGTGCCATAAATTGATTGCGTAAGGGAAAGCCGCTTCTGTCAGTCGAAGCGGTTTTTGTTATTTGCAGCATGACGACACGATCAGGAAACCGGAGTCAACGCGTGGACAACAGAAAAAGAATACTGAGCAGAAACAAGGCCATAGCCACTGGATTGATGATTGGCGCGGCCATACTGTTTGTGGTTGCCCGTTCCCAGAAGGGGCATGGCGCCTGGGAGTGGCTGGCCGCTTTTGCTGAGGCGGCCATGGTCGGCGCCCTGGCGGATTGGTTTGCCGTTGTGGCAATGTTCCGCCACCCTTTGGGGGTGCCGATTCCGCATACGGCCATCATTAAGAACAAGAAGAATGTGATTGCCGGGAATCTGGCCAACTTTATCCGTGACAAGTTTCTTGCCAGCGATACCTTGATCGCCAAGCTGCGGGAATACAATCCGGCCGAGCATCTGGCCGTTTACTTGATGTCAAAGGATAATGCCGCCGGCCTGGCCAAAGGACTGGCCCGGGTAATTGCCGACTCCCTGGATTTTATCGATGATGAGCGCGTGCAACAGCTTTTGAGAGCCGCGCTGAGCAACCGCATTGAGAACTTCGACCTCTCCTCTTCCGCCGGAGCCATTCTCGACACGCTCAGAAAAGACAATCGCCACCAGATCGTACTTGATGACCTGTTGAACCGCCTTGCGGGATGGCTGGCAACCGCGGAAGCGCAGACCAGGCTGGCCAACTCCATTGACGACATGTGTAAGAAAGAATACCCGATCCTGAGCGCTTTCATTCCAAACCGGGACCAGTTTTCCCGTGGGGCCGGAGAAAAGGTCGCCGGCAGGATCAACGCATTTATTCAGGAAGTCAACTCGGATCCTGCCCATGAGATCAGGGGTAAGTTTGACACCGCCGTGACGAATCTGATTGCCGGACTGAAAACCGACCCGCTGCTGCGCGGCAAGGTCGAGGCGATCAAGCTGGAGGTTGTGCATAACCAATCGATCTCCGATTATGCCCTAAACCTCGGCAACGATCTGAAGAGCTGGCTGACCTGCGACCTGCAACGACCAGATTCGGAGGTTCAGGAGAAAATATCCGCAGCGGTTGCCGGTCTGGGCGAGACCCTGTCGCACAACCGGAAGCTGAGAGAGTCTTTCAATGAACACCTTGAAAAACTGGTGTTGCACTACGGGGATACGCTGCGAACCGCAATTGCCGGGCATATTTCCGGCACCGTGCAGCAGTGGGAAAGCGACGACTATACCGAAGAGATCGAACTGAGCATCGGTTCCGACCTGCAGTTCATCAGGATGAACGGCACCCTGGTCGGCGGAGTGATCGGCCTGCTGCTGCATGCAGTCGGACTGCTGCTGGCCTAGCCTTCCTCCACGCCAGAAGATTCCTGCATCCGCATCTGTTCCAGCATGGATTTCAATTTCTGGCGGTAGGCCGTAACGCTGATCTGGGCGGTGGTGTATTGCAGCAAGGCGTCCAGATAGCGGAGGGAGGGGGAGGATGCGGATTTCGATCCGAAATCTGCATAGATGAAGGCAACGACGGTGTTGGCGCGTATCAGGGGGAAGAGCAGCACCTCCGGGCTGTCCGACCAGCCTATCAGCCGGTACAGATTATGCGGCCAGGTCGAATCGCTGTGGAAGCCATAGTACATCTGCCCGGTTTTGATGACATCCTCGAATATCTGCTGGTCGTCAAGCGGGACACTCAGGTTGGAAAGCAGCGTCAATCCCTCGCTCTTATCACCGTTGATCCCGAAAGACTGTTCCGCCACCAGCTCCGATTCCGTCACCGTAAACACAATGGCGCGTTCGAATACATCGATCAGGTAGTCAAGGACGGCGTCTGCAATCTCCGTACGTGTCTTGCAACCGCGCAGCCGGGTGATGCAGGTGAAAAAGCGCTGTTCATCGCTGCTGCCGTACTCCGACAACAGTGACCGCAGGAAATTTCCCAGACCGGAGCAGAAGGCCACCGCCTGCTGCACCGGCGACACGCCCGCGCATTCTTTGCAGGGTTTGGGAATAATCGAGCGAATCCCGGTGCTGAGCGCCGGCAGGCCCAGGTTGTCCCAAAAATGCGAACAGGCGACCAGCACGAGCGACGCCTGCGGATACTGCCGGATATCCCCGCAGACCCGTAGCGTGTCCTGCATCTCATCTTCATGGGAAACATCCAGCAGGATGACCAGATGCACCGTCTGGCACAAAAGCAGCCTGATGTTGATGGCCAGCGAGGTGATGGAGTCCGACGAGAGCGCGTAAATCCGCTCCTGGTAACAGATCGATTTTACCATCGTCGATAACAGCTGCGATGGAGTAACCACGATCACCGCGATGTCCGGCGGCGCGGCCGACGCGATGTCTTCCGGCACCGGGCCCGACAGCAGCTCCAGCAGATGCCGTTTCAGATTTTTCGCCGCATGCGGAAACTCTTCGACGATCAGCTTCTTGAGCGCGCCCAGCTCGCGGTAACTCTGATCACTGCTGCGCTGGATCATGTTCCGCTGCTCCGCCAGCAACTGCTGCATCATCGACGGGACGCCGTCCTGTTCGCGAGCTTCCTCCGAAATAGCCGGCGCGTTGTTTCCGGGCTGTTCCGCGCCCAGATCCAGGTTGGTGATGCCGGCAATGCTCAGGATCTCATCCATGGTGCCGTCACGCACCTTTTCGTCAAAGATGCGCAATGATTCCATCAGGATGCCCTGGGAGTTCAACAGGATCCTCTGGGGAAATTTAGTCCTGGAAAAATGATACCTGTCGGCATTGCCGCTCTTGCCCATATCCAGCGAAAACTCCCCGCTCTTCCAGGTCAACACTTCGACAATGGTCATTTCTATCAATGATTCCAGTCCGTTGTATGCCACGGTTTCATCAACCATGTTATGTTCGAGCAGGGTGATCACCAGTGGCTTGCGCTCATCGCCGGCATTTTTCTGTATCTCCAGCACCTGGGACAGCTGCCCTTCGGTTATTGCTCCCGCGCTTACCAGCACCTGCCCGATCCGCACCCGGTTATTGAGGTAGTTGGCGCTGACCAGGTCTCCCTCGTGGAAAACCAGCTGGCTCTCCCCTTTATTGCTGGAGAGACGCAACACCCCGGTTTTCTTGGTGCCGTGCAAAAGCTGGATGATATCGATTATCGGAAAATTTTCCAGATCGCCGTTTAGTGACATTTGTCTCAATCTCCGGGTGGAATCCGAGTTCCTGATTTAATTTACTCTGGCAATACCCGGCTGTCAACGGAACAAGGTTGTTTCAAAAGCCTGCTAATGCATTGCTCCGCGAAACGTAACATGCTATATTACGGAGCGCCTGAACCACGGGGACACACCCTGTGGTTTTTTTGTGAGCGCGGAATGAGAGAGATAACCAATGAATAATGAAACAACTTCATCGTCACGCCCGAAAACCGTCACCCCGACAGCATTTGACACCCTCGGCCTGTGCGCCGAACTGCTGAGTGCGGTTGCCGCCCAGGGTTATACCACTCCGACCCCGATCCAGTCCGGGGCGATCCCGCTGATCTTTGAGGGATGCGACCTGCTGGCCGGCGCCCAGACCGGCACCGGCAAGACGGCGGCCTTCGCGCTGCCGATCGTGCAGCGACTGAGTGAAAAGGTTCCCAAGGAAAAACGCCGCAAACCGCGCGCACTGGTGCTGGTGCCGACCCGCGAGCTGGCGGCCCAGGTCAGCGAGCAGATGAACAACTATGCCCGGCGGCTGGCACTGCGTTCCACCATGATCTACGGCGGGGTCATGATCCAGGCCCAGATCGAGCGATTGCATCGCGGCGTCGATATCGTGGTGGCGACGCCGGGACGGCTGCTGGACCATGCCGAGCGGGGCACGATCGACCTCTCCCGGATCGAGGTGCTGGTGCTGGACGAAGCCGACCGCATGCTGGACCTGGGCTTTATCGACGATATCAAGAAGGTGGCCGAATATCTGCCTGCCAAGCGCCAGACCCTGCTCTTTTCGGCCACCTATTCCAAGAGCATCAAGCAGCTGGCCGACCAGTTGCTGAACCACCCGCGCCGGATCGAGGTGGCGCGCAGCAATATCGCCGCCGACGCGGTGACCCAGGCGGTCTACGAGGTGGAACGAAGCCGCAAGCGGGAGATGCTTGCGTTCCTGATCCGCAAGGGGGGCTGGAACCAGGTGCTGGTCTTTGCCCGCACCCGCTACGGCGCGGACAAGCTGACCGAAGAGCTACTGCTGGACGGGATCAAGGCGGCGGCAATCCACAGCAACAAGAGCCAGTCGATCCGCACGCGCACCCTGGCGGAGTTCAAACAGGGCGAATTCCGCGTGCTGGTGGCGACCGACGTGGCCGCGCGCGGTCTGGACATCGAACGCCTGCCGCACGTGGTGAACTACGACCTGCCCCAGGTGCCCGAGGACTACGTGCACCGCATCGGCCGCACCGGCCGGGCCGGTGAAGACGGGGTGGCGCTGTCGCTGGTCAGCCCCGAGGAGCGGCCGCTACTGGCCGCGATCGAGAAGCTGCTGACCTATGCCGTCCCGAAACGGACCCTGGTGGAATTTCCCCCGTCGGCAGTCCGCAGGAGCGCGCGGGTACAGGCTATCAAGCAGGCCGATGCGCAGACCAGGGCCAGGAAGTCCAAGGACAAGGCCGCGCAGCTACCGGCTAAGAACGCTGAACCCAGGCGGAAAAAAGCCGTACAGGAGCGTCCAGCCCCAAAAAACGGCCGCCGGGGAAGCAGGTCGTAACCGCCTTTGCACTTCCGGGCACGGTCAAAGCTTTGTTTTCCGATTGTCATAAACAGAATAACCGGTAGACTTGTCCCATGATCCGCTCCATCCTGCTCACCATACTCTGCACTGCCGCCCTGATGTCGGTTGCGGGCGCGCCGGCCACGGCGGCACAAAAGTGCCCGCCGACGCCCTGGGACGAGATCGGCCCCTTCTATCGGCCCGGCGCCCCGGTTCGCAACAGAATCGGCAAGGGCTATGTCCTCTCCGGCACGGTCCGCTCATCCACGGACTGCCGACCGCTACCCGGAGCCCGCATCGAATTCTGGCAGGCCAACTCCTCCGGTAACTACGACGAAGCCCACCGGGCCACGGTGATTACCGACCGCCAGGGGCGCTACCGCCTGGAAACAGACTTTCCGGCGCCCTACGGCCGGCGCCCGCCCCACATCCACATCCTGATCGACATGCGCGGCTACGCGGGCCTGATCAGCCAGCATTACCCCCAACCCAACCGGAAGCACTCCACCCTGGACCTGGTCCTCTCGCCGGAATAATCAAATTAAAAGCATTAAAACGGCAGTTAACCGCCGATAAAAACGGATGCACGCCGATAAAACCCGGACTTACATCGAAAAAGTCAATCACCTTATGGGTTTAACCCAGCGTTATCCGGTTTGGTCTTTGCATTTAGCCTCCCCTCCCTTGACGGGAGGGGATTGAGGGGTGGGTGAAGCTGTCGCCAGTATCAAATATGGCAA
>JAVBXN010000040.1 GCA_030824515.1 Pelobacter sp. | reverse complement strand
AATGAAGGAGCAAGCCCCCTCATCCCGTTCGACTTGCATGTGTTAGGCACGCCGCCAGCGTTCGTTCTGAGCCAGGATCAAACTCTCCAGTTTGTACTGAAAGTTTGTAACTCGAAAACATATACTGACAAAAATAATTCAATACAATCACGTATTAACTGCTATTCGGTTTTCAAAGACCAAAGCTCTTCTTCTCTGCTGCGCCTCTCGAAAACTTCCGTCTCAAAAGGGACTCGTTGTTTACCATGAACTTTTCACTTATGTCAAAATAAAAATGCACCGCAAGCAATTTATTTTTACGACCAGAACTCTCAGCGGTCAAATACCTCGTAGAATCCATGAGTTCCCAGTTTGTGCACTTTCATCAAATTTGTTGAGCCACGTGTTTCAATCGGAATCCCCATGGTGATCACCACAAGATCGCCTTTGCGAAAACCGGTCGCCATGAGTTTTTTCTCCACTTCATGGATCTGTTGATCGGTGTTTTCCATGATGCCGACACCGGTGCAACGCACACCCCAGCAGATCGACAGCCTGCGGCGGATTTCCAGCGACGCAGTGAAAGCAAGGATCGGCGTTGAGGGGCGAAAGGCCGAAATCAGCGCGGCGGTGCTGCCGGAGCGCGTGAAAACCACGATTGCCTTGGCCTTCAGCGCCGCTGCCGTGCGACAGGACGACTCCGCCACGGCCTGCGCCACCGTCAGGCTTGAACCATCAGGCGCTCCGCCGGTAAGAAACCCGGTAGACTCCACATCCCTGGCAATACGGACCATGGTCTCGACCGATTCGACCGGGTAATCACCGGATGCGGTTTCCGCCGAGAGCATGATGGCGTCGGTGCCATCCACGATCGCATTGGCTACATCGGAGGTTTCGGCCCTGGTCGGCCTTGGATTGCGGATCATCGAATCCAGCATCTGGGTTGCGGTTATCACCGGCTTGCCGGCCCTGTTGCAGGCCTGAATGATCTTTTTCTGGTAAACCGGCACCTTTTCCGGCTCTATCTCGACGCCAAGATCACCACGCGCCACCATCACCGCATCGGTGACTTCCAGGATCTTCTTGAAATTGCGCAGCGCCTCAGGCTTCTCGATCTTGGCCACGACCGGAGTATCTTTGCCTTTCGAAGCAATGATCTGCTTGATTTCTTCGATATCTGCGGCGGTGCGCACAAACGAAAGCGCGACAAAATCGACGCCGGCCTCCAGCGCGAAATCGAGGTCGATCAGGTCTTTTTCGGTCAGGCAAGGCGCGGAAACATTGACTCCAGGGAGATTGATGCCCTTGTTGTTCTTGAGCAGCCCACCAGTGATGACCTGGCAACGCACACGCTCACCATCAAGCCCTAGCACTTTAAGCTCCAGCAGCCCGTCATCCAGCAATATTCGCGAACCGGGATGAACGTCATGCGGCAGGGAGCGATAAATAGTCGGAATGATGCCGTCACGGCCGAGCACATCATCGGTGGTGATGACCACCTCCTGCCCCTTGACCAGCATCATTCCCTCTCCGGCCATCTTTCCGGTCCTGATCTTGGGCCCTTGAAGATCAGCCAGAATGCCGGCCTGAAATCCCAACTTGCCCGATATCCCGCGGATAGTATGGATCAGCTCCAGCTTCTGGGAGTTTTCACCATGCGAAAAATTAAGCCTGAATATATCGACGCCGGCCTTGATCAATTTACGGATCATATCCGGCGACGAACTTACCGGCCCGACAGTTGCCACAATCTTGGTTTTGCGTATTGATCCGGGCATCATGTCCCTTTCAGTTATGGTTATCTTTTACGTAGTTCAGTGTTCCGCCGGCCAGAAGTTCCCGGCGTTGACGATCGGAGACGTTCAGCAGCGTCACGACCTCCCGGCCGTTGACGAACACCGGAATTTCAACCGCGCCGCTTTCGACCAGTTGACGAACATCGGGGAACGACAACTGATCCCCCTGCTGAAGCAGATCCATATCGGCCGGATCCTTGAAAACCAGCGGCAGGATGCCGAAATTGACCAGATTGGCCTTGTGAATACGGGCGAAGCTTTTGACAATCTTGGCGCGAATTCCCAGATAACGCGGGGCAATGGCGGCATGCTCGCGCGACGACCCCTGCCCGTAGTTCTCCCCGGCAACAACGACCCCATTTCCGGAGGCCTTGGCGCGGCGTGGGAATTCTTCGTCCACCTGTTCGAACACATGCTCGCTGATGGCCGGTATATTGCTGCGCAGCGGCAGGACCTTGTTGCCGGCCGGCATGATATGATCGGTGGTGATATTGTCACCCAGCCTGATCACGACAGCGGCCTGCAGGCTATCCGGCAGCGCCTCGAAATTGGGGAACGGGGCGATATTCGGCCCGGTCTTGATCTCTACCGCGGAGCCGTCTTCCAGCGGGAAGAGAATCCCGGAATCATCCAGCAGATATTTTTCGGGATTCTGTACGGCAGGATACGTCATGACATCCCCCAGCTTGCGAGGATCGGTGATGACGCCGGAAATACCCGATGCAGCGGCTGTTTCGGGCGAGCAGAGATAGACCTTGTCGTTTTGGGTGCCGCTGCGGCCGGGGAAGTTGCGCGGGAAGGTACGCAGACTGACCTGGTCCGTCCCGGGCGCCTGCCCCATTCCGATGCAGCCCAGGCAGCCGGACTGGTGAATGCTGACTCCGGCCATCAGCAGCATCAATACGCCGCCATCCTGGGCCACATTCTCCAACGCCTGGCGACTGCCCGGGTTGACATGGAAATGCACCCCGGCAGCCACCCGTCTCCCCTGCATGATGCGGCAGACTGTCATCAGGTCGCGGTAGGACGAATTCACCGAGCTGCCGACAATCACCTGATCGACCTTTGTCCCGGCCACCTCGCTGACCTTGACCACGTTATCCGGCGACGAGGGACAGGCGATCAAAGGCTCCAGTGCGGAGAGATCGATTTCGTCGTACTCGTCGTATACGGCGCCTTCATCAGCAGCCAGCGGCTGCCAGCCGTCCCCCCGCCCCTGCGAAACCAGGAACTGGCGCGTGCGCTCGTCGGAGGGAAAGAGCGAAGAGGTCGCCCCCAATTCAGCGCCCATGTTGCCGATCGTGGCGCGATCGGTGACGGAAAGGGTTGCCACTCCCGGTCCGTAATACTCGATGACCTTGCCCACCCCTCCCTTGACGGTATGGCGGCGCAACATTTCCAGGACAACATCCTTGCCGGAGACCCACTCCGGCAGCTTGCCGGTCAGCTTGATACCCATAACCTTCGGGCAGGGCAGATTGAAGGGATGCCCGGCCATGGCCAGCGCCACATCCAGTCCGCCGGCTCCCATCGCCAGCATCGCCAGACCGGCCGCGGTCGGTGTATGGGAGTCGGCCCCCAGCAGAGTCAGCCCCGGCCGGCCGAAGCGCTCCAGATGGACCTGGTGCGAGATGCCGTTGCCGGGCCGGGAGAGATGCACCCCGAATTTCATCGCGGCCGACGTCAGGAAAGCATGGTCGTCGGCGTTCTTGTAATCGGTCTGCAACAGATTATGGTCGATATACTGGGCCGCCAGGTCAACCTTGACCCGCGGCAACCCCATGGCGATGAATTCCAGCATAGCCATCGTGCCGGTGGCGTCCTGCAGCAGGGTATGGTCGATACGAATCGAGATTTCAGTACCGGGAACCAGCGTCCCTTCAACAAGATGTGCTTCAAGAATCTTGGTGGTCAGATTTTTTGGCATGACAAAACTCCTTAAACAGCATGTATTCTTGGGTTTTCCTACTACCAGTGTAATTGATTACGCGCTGAATGCAAATCCGGAATATGCCGGAACAGCGATACGGCAAACGAATAAAAGAAACCTGATTCGTTCTGATCGCCGCGAATCCCTTCTCCCTGAGGGAGAAGGTGGCCGAAGGCCGGATGAGGGGGAAGCAGTGTCATATATTGCAACATTCCCCCTCACCCTGGCCCTCTCCCTCATGGAGAGGGGACTGCTTATCAGCCTTTGCGGTTGATTGGAACGAATAAAAAAATAAAGGCCATGCCCCGATAGTCGGACATGGCCTTTGTCATGAAAAGCTGCTCATCTGGAGATGCCGGCTGCGCCCCGGAAGAGCGCGTCAAGTCAACTTAATTCCGTCCCGGTTCGACACCGAGCCGTTGCAGCACGCTGTTGTTCTTTTTCAGCTCGGTCTTGGCCGGAAATACGACCTGCCGTTCGGTCCGCTGGCCGGAAAGGATTGCTACAGCCAGGCCGTCAGCCTGGCGCCCCAGCGCATAACGGTCGATTTCCAATGCTACCGCGGCCCCCAGGCCGATGTAGTTGCCGGAAAACGAGATAACCGGAACGGCATTTTGCTGGCCAAATCGGAAATAAGCCTCGGTTGTCTCGCGCGTCACGGCGGTGGTATCCGGCAGCATCCAGAGCGCATCGACCTTGCCGGACAGACCGGAAAGTTTTTCAATCGTTTCACGGGGCGTAGATATCTCACGCACCACCAGTTCGATATCGGCCTGCCGGGCAATCTGACGGGCCTGGCTCAGATACCAGCCGCTCTTGGCCGGGTTGTGGATCACACCGACACGGCGGGTCTTCATATTCTTGAACACGCCGATATAACGCTCGGGCGACACGAACATGCTGATGCCGGTCAGGTTGGACTGGCTTGACTTATGGTCAGGGATGCCCAGGGTCATCACGGCCAGCACCGGAGTGTTCTGGACCTTGCGGGCCACTTTCAGCGCGGCGTCGCCCACCGCCAGTATCAGGCGGGGCTGGTCTTCGCGGACGATGCGGACAACGTCCACTTCGGCGTAGTCGGACAGCACCAGTATCCGCAGCGATGTTTTCTGCTCGAAGCGGAAGCCTTTCATCACCTCGTCGTAGTACGGGTCGCGCCGGCTCTGCAGCACCAGCACATCATAGGCTTGGGCCAGGGAAGGGAGCAGGGTCGCCAGGGCGAGTATGAGGAGCATAAGGCGTCTCATCAGAACCTCACCCTCATTCCGCCTTCGAACCAGCGGCCATTGTTAGGCAAAGTCTCGTCCATGAACTGCTTGCCGTTGAAGAGATTATGCCCGGTAAAGAACAGTTCCAGAGAGGAATTCTCACGCTTGAGCAATGTAGCGCCCAAGTGCAGATCCCAGATCAGCCCCCAATACTTTCCGCCGTACCCTGGAACGCCGTTCCAATAAACATGTCGGCCATTTAGTACACCTCTATAGGTACTGTCATCATATCGCAGCGCCAGCTGGAGTGTGTGGCGGGCGGATTCATAAACCTGATGATCATCAATGGTGCGGACGGTGTCGGTAAAGGTATAGCCGGCGCCCAGCGAGGTGTTGAAAACAGGGATGGTACGCGCTTCCAGCTCTGCGCCGAGGGCAATGCGACGCTCCGGGACAGCAGGATCAAGATTGCGCAAGCTGTAAACATTCCAGATCTCATTACGAAACAGGGTTGCCTTCAGCCAGAGATATGGAATTGCGGTGCTTTCAGCTCCGACCTGGGTGGTCCAGATTTTCTCCGGGCTGACATTTTGTTCAAACTGAAAAACACCGAATCCGCGCGCAGTATAGGCACGCAACAGGGTCGTGTCGGTAACCTGCCAGGTTGTTCCAAAAGATGCGCTGGTCTGGTCGCCGGCACCAGTCCGGTCAAAGCGCACCCCCGGCGAAACAGCCAGCGGCCCCAAGGTCAAGGTATCATTCAGGTATACGCCCCAGCGGTCCTTTTTACGGAAACTGGAATCGTTCGTATATTCCACGTGCTCGTAGTCGGAGCCGCCAACCAGTGAATTGTTATCCGTGCGCCACAACAAACTGGCCTTCACGGCACTTATCTGGCTTTTTCCAAAGACATTCCATTCAGTGCCACTGCTGATTTCTGTGTCAAATTTGGTTTGCCGGTCATTCATATGGCTTGCCTGGATATCCAGAACCAGGCTATCGGACAACGGCTTGTTCAATGCCAGGGTTGCCAGCAGGCTGTTGACATTCTGCTTCTCCTTGAAGTCCAGAATGTCAGGCGAATAAACATTGCCACGGTCAGCGTGGTAATAATTGAAGCTGGCCCGCATTTCCCCCTGTCCTGGGAGCGCGTAGGCCAACTTGGCGTAGGTTGAGTTTGAATTAAGTGGAAGTGCGCTATTGGGGGAGATACCATTTGATCCCAGATAACCGCTGGAGAGGTAGTACCCCAAGCGCCCGCTGGTTCCGGTAATCTCGGCCCTGGTATCGGCCGTGGTTCGCTCCCCGATGGATGCCGTTACTGAACCGCCGAGCTTGCGTTGTTCAGGTGATTTGGTGATGACATTGATAACACCGCCCAGCGCCTGACCCCAGGCAGAGGAGGCCGAACCCTTGACAATCTCGATCCGCTCGATAATCTGGGCAGGTATTGCACTTACATTGGCGAAATGGTCACCCAGGTCATTGATGGAAATTCCGTCCAGCAATACAGTAATGTGATTGTAATTTGTACTTTGCACAAATGTAAAAGCAACGCCGCCGGGAGCACCGAGCAATTGCATCTGCACACCCGGAACAGTGTCCAGAATGTCGGCCAGGGTATGAGCGTTAAGCTGCCCGATTTCCTTGGCGGTCAAGACGGTTATGTTTTCGGCGGACTGGGAGATCGGCTTGGGAATGCGGGAGGCGCCTGAAGATGTTCCCTGCCAGGCATTTAATAGATCAAGAGAGTCGTCATTATCAAGGTCATCGCCCCACGCAAGACATGGCACGACACACAGCCCCAGACAGAGTGTGATCAGAAATACCCGGAGGCTATTTAATAGATTGATATTTGTCATGGCACTGATTATGCTTCTTCACTATCAGATGAGATCGATATTGTCAAAATGTTTATTCTGCACAAAAAGGAGGTGATTGCTATGCGTGAAGAGAATCAGGAATTGGTGGTGCTGGAGGAAGGCTCTGAATCAGGCGCGGTTCAGGCGTGCTGTACCTCAAACACTTCATCAGTCAGGTAATCAACGTAGCGGGGAGGGGCGACCCTCCCCGCTACGTTATTTAACCGTATCAGAGTGATTCAAATGCGAAACTCCTGCCGCCAAAAAGCAACAGACATGCTGTTCTATAGTCCATATTCAACCCAATCTCAATAAGCAGTATTTTCGCCATATAAATTTTCAACCCTACAATTCATCCCGCCAAGGAGTCTCGCCATGCAACTATCCCGTTATCTCAAAGTTTACCCTTGCCCTGAAAAACCGGGACGTGTGCTGCTGGTGGCCACCCGGCGCTGTTCGGTAATGGAGCTTTCCGGGGAAATGTGGGACAAAATCCGCAACGACGGCGAACTGCCTGAAAAAGAGCGTTCCACGCTGGCCCGCCTGGGTGTGCTGGTGCCGGACCGGGACGCCGAGCGGGAGGAGATGCGGGGCACCTTTGACACCATCAACAACGCAAGCCGCCGGGTCGAGGTGACCGCCACCCTGACCCTGGAGTGCAACCTGGCCTGCCCCTACTGCTATGAAGATCCCTTCCGGGGGCACTTCGTGATGAGCCGGGAAACCGCCGACCTGCTGGTGCAGCGCCTGACGGAACGCATGTCCGAAGGGCTGGATGTGGGGGTGGATTTCTATGGCGGCGAAGCGTTGATACAGCTGGAACTGTTGAAAAGCATCGCCGCGCGCCTGGGCGAAGCTGCCGCAAAACACTCGGTTTCATTCTCCTTCAACATCTTCTCAAACGGCGTGCTGCTGACGCCCGCCGTAGTGCAACAACTGCTGCCGCTGGGCCTGTCGGCGATACGCCTGACCATCGACGGGCCGCCCGACATCCACAACGCCCAGCGCCCCTTTGTTTCCGGGGCCGGAAGCTTCGGCAGAATCATCTCCAACCTGCTGGCCGTTCACAAGCTGGTGCCGGTCGATCTGGGTGGCAACTACACCCGCGACAATTTTCGGCGCTTTCCGGAACTGCTGGACATAATGATCGATCAGGGCATCGACCCGGCCTGCATGAAGGAGGTTTCTTTCTCGCCGGTCATGCCCAAGTCGGACGGCAGCGTGGCCGGTGATCGCGGCTCGGCCTGCGCCTGCACGGCCGAACCGTGGGCGATCGAAGCGGGTGTGTTCCTGCGCGGAGAGGTTATCAGGCGCGGTTTTCCGGTCGCCAAGATCAAACCGGGCGCCTGCATGATCGAGTTCAAAAACGACCTGGTGGTGGGTTACGACGGCGGTATCTACAAATGTCCGGTCTTCATGGGGCAGGAGGAGTTGCGGGTCGGGAGCCTGGCCGACGGAATCGGCGACTACCGCCAGTCCCACAACCTGGACCTCTGGAAAAACGGGGAATGCCTGGATTGCGCCTACCTGCCGCTCTGCTTCGGCGGCTGCCGCTTCTTCCGCCGGCTTAAGACCGGCGCCATCGACGGAGTAGATTGCCGCAAGGCCATGCTGGATGCAACCCTGGAAACGATCATAAGGCAGGATCTGGGATTGGGGTGAAACCGGAATAAAGTTTATGCTCCAAGTTGCAGGAACGGCAATGAAAATGTCGCTTGGTAGTTGTTGGCACTGTTCATAACTCCCCCTGTCCCCCTCTTAATTTAAGAGGGGGGACGTGATTGGCGACGAAGCCGGAGGCTCCAGCAGCAATCCATCGTAGCGTCCCTCCCCTTAGTTAAGGGGAGGACAGGAGGGGTTCCGGTGTATCCGTAACTCCCCCCACCCCCTCTTAACTTAAGAGGGGGAGCTAAAGGCCAAAACAAAAGCAAAATCAAAAAGAACCACTGCAGCCTCATCTGAGCGTCCCTCCCCTTAGTCTAAGGGGAGGACAGGAGGGGTTAAGATTCGCGGCTGAGTATCTGAATAGTTGCGCCACTTCCCGCCTTCCCTGATTCAATTCCATCAAGTCGCAATTTCAGGCGTGAATCGCCTCTTTATGAACGTCCAGCGCCGCTTCCCTGATCGCCTCCGACAGGGTCGGATGGGCGTGGCACATCAGCGCGATGTCGCGGGCGGTGCCGCCGAAACTCATCACCGTGGCCCCCTCGGCGATCAGGTCCGAAGCGCGCGGGCCGATGATATGCACCCCCAGCACCCGGTCGGTTTCCTGGTGGGCCAGAATCTTGACGAAACCCTCGCTCTCGTCCATGCAGCGCGCCCGCCCCAGCGCGGCAAAGTTGAAGCGCCCGCTGCGATAGGGGATTCCGGCATCTTTAAGCTGTTCCTCGGTCCGTCCCACACTGGCGGCTTCGGGCCAGGTGTAACAGATACCGGGAATGTAGTCGTATTCGACCGCGGAGTGCTGGCCGGCCATGCGTTCGACGCAGGCCACCCCTTCCTCGGAAGCCTTGTGGGCCAGCATCGGGCCGGGCACCAGGTCGCCAATGGCATAAATGCCCGGCACGGAGGTCTGGTAATCGGCATCAACCACCACCCGCCCCTGCCCGTCCAGCGCCACTCCCAACTCTTCAAAGCCCAGACCGGCCGTCAGCGGACGCCGGCCGACCGCCACCAGCACCTTGTCGCAATCGATCTCCTCGCTGCCGGTGCCGTCGTTGAACTCTACGATCGCCTTGGAACCGATCCGGCGCACACCGTTGATGCGGGTGCCCAGCTTGAACTGGATGCCCTGTTTGCGCAACGAACGGTAGAGCGTGTCCGCCACCTGCCGGTCCATGTTGGGCAGGATCTGCGGCAGCATCTCCATCACCGTCACCTTTACCCCCAGCCGCCGCCAGACCGAACCCAGCTCCAGGCCGATATAGCCGCCGCCGGCCACGATCAGATGCTCCGGCAGCTTTTCGAATGAAAGCGCTTCGCGGGCGCTGACCACCACCTGGCCGTCAAAAGGGATGCCGGGCAGCCCGGCCGCTTCGCTGCCGGTGGCCAGCAGCACCCTGGCGGCGGTCAGCGTAACACTCTCCGCCGGCGCATCCAGCAGGTTTTGCTGCCCTTCCGCTGCCGGAGCCGCGACCTCAACCTGGTGCCGTCCTTCGGTGTCCTTGCCCCGCAAGAGCGCGGGACCATGAAACCTCTGGATCGCGTTCTTCTTGAAGAGATAGGCGATGCCGTCGGTCAGCTTTTTAACCACGTCGTCCTTGCGAAGCATCATCGCGCCCAGGTCGAGTTGCGGCGGGCCGACATTGATGCCGTGCAGCGCAAACCTGTCGCGCGCCAGCGCAAACAGTTCGCTGGAATCCAGCAGGGCCTTGCTGGGAATGCAGCCTTCGTTCAGGCAGACCCCGCCCAGCGCGGCCCGTTTCTCCACCACCGCCACCTTCATCCCCAGCTGCGTTGCCCGGATAGCGGCCACATAACCGCCCGGCCCGGCGCCGATTATGATTAAGTCGAATATAGTTTCAGCCATTTCAGAAAACCTCCGTGTGTATGACAAGCAAAATCATAACTCCCCCCACCCCCTCTTAACTTAAGAGGGGGAGCTAAAGGCCAAAAAAAATCAAAATAACAAAGAGCCACCGCAGCCTCATCCGAGCGTCCCTCCCCTTAATCTAAGGGGAGGACAGGAGGGGTTACGATGCTACATTCATAACTCCCCCTGCCCCCTCTTAACTTAAGAGGGGGAGCTAAAGACCAAAACAAAGACAAAATCACAAGGAACCACTACAGCA
>JAVBXN010000032.1 GCA_030824515.1 Pelobacter sp. | reverse complement strand
GCCAGAAATGCAAGCATTCATATCTGCCATAAATATAGCGGTGCAAAGTTAAAGGAGATAAGCCAGCATTTTGCAGTTCGCGAATCGGCAATCACAGAGGCCAGTCGCAGATTTCGTCTGAAAATGGAGCAGGAAAAGGGGTTGAAGGAGAAGGTTGATCAGGTGAAGGGAATGCTAAAAATATGAATTGTGTAGCCCTGACCCCTAATGGTGTTGCCAGGTGAAGGGAATGCTAAAAATATGAATTGTGTAGCCCTGACCCCTAATGGTGTTGCCTGGTTTTATCTGCGTGTATCCGTTTTTCTCGGCGGTTAATAGCCGTTTATAGGTTAAATGTGTCAATGTTTAGATACCTACTTCTCCGGAAACAGCCGGCGGTGGCTGGCTTGCTATTCCAGTGAAAGCACTAATCGCTTGCCTAGAGCCGCCGCTATCTTATCCAGTTGACGAAGTGACGGCCAATGCTTCGGATCTTCCAAACGGGAGACCGCAGGCCATGAGGTTCCGAGCGTACGCGCAAGGTCGGAAAACTTTTTGTCTCCCCGGTTCAACTTGACTAGCAGAGCCGCCTGAATGTTGACATCCGGCGCAATCATATGCACGTTCGCCCCTGATTCGGAGTGTGGAAGAGGGATAACCTCGTTATCTTCCATCCTTGATTTCAGGGTTAGGTCTAAAACTTCTATGGCGTTGTAATTAGCTTCTTCAAGCGTATCTCCTTCACTGATGGCTTCAGGGAAGTCAGGGAAGGTAATAGTGTATCCGCCTTCGTCGGCAGGATCAAAAATGGCCGGATATTCGATTTTCATTTTAGTTTTACCCCCGATTGTTTCTCTATGGAAAGCAATGTCTTGATTTTAACGTCTTGCGTTCCGTGAACCGGCACTGTGACCTTAACGCCATCCTTGATCATCTGGTGGTGGCTGCCATTGATGGACTTGATTTCCCATCCCAGTGCCTTGAGTTTTTTTATGATTTCTTTACCGTTCATTTTTATATTGATATATCAATTTAGGTAATATTGCAAAGTTTTATTGTAAAAAAGAGGATAATAGAGGGGTCTCAACTCTTGACATTAGCAGGGTAACAAGGGCAGTGCATCAGAAGTTGAGACCTTCACAGCTTGGAAAGGAATTCAGATGGAAAAGTTGTTGAAAATGATCGGCATTGCTTTGTCCGTGCTTGTCCTCGCCAGCGGATGTGGCAACGGCAGCTCAAGCAATGATTCTCAGAGTGCCAACTATGCCGATGTTGCCGGCAAATATATAGGTACTTTTCAAGGCTTCACCCAAGGACAATGGGGCTTGACTGTCGATAATGCAGGAAAGGTAACCGGATCATTGTTGGCTTACTCCGGTGGAGTGGCAGGAGTCGAGGGGTCTGTCTCTGCCTCTGGCGAACTGCAACTGAGTTCGCCTAAGTCAACATATCCCGCACAATTGTCCGGCATGATCACCAATAACCAGGTGTCAGGTATTTGGAAAATCACAGGACTGGGAGAGTTGAATTTTCAGGGCATTAAAGACCGGCCTGAGTCGGAACCGAGCGGGATATACACTTGGATGACTATTCCGCCAGGTGTTGGTGAGGGGTTCTTTTTTCAACTTCAATTTGGGCAAGCAAGCAACTCCCAACCCTGACTTTCAGGGGACTGTCGCTATCGCTTCAGCCACCAGCCTGAGGACTGGGCGACTTTTGTACGTTCCAGACTTCAGAGTAAAGTCACCCCCAGTACGCTTCATCATGGGGGCCAAGGGCAATAAACTTGATGGTTTCGTCGAGGCAGTCCGGACAATCGGCACAGAGGACAATGGCATCGTCACCCTTTTTTCGGCAGGTTGCACAGTAAAGGAAGATAATCAGAAAATTGCGCCTGACGGGACAACTGTAGTAACCACGAAAGTTTCCTTTGAGCGGCTCACCCAGAGCCACGGGGCTTTCGCAGATCATATTCACTTTTTTTCGGACAGCTTCTTTAATTGCACTGTGTTTTTTTAGAGAAGCGACAAAATCATCACTAAAAACGAGATTCATTTAAAAACCTCATCGTAACCGTGCCAACTGACTGTACCGGCTTTAACTCGCTTGATTGTGCTTAAAAGCGAGTCTGAAAAATCAGGGTCTGCCATGATTGTTTCAGTAGGGTCATTCTCCTTAACCCGCTTCAGCTTTAAGGCGAATTGGGTAAAGACTTCGGAAACCGTTGTTCGTTGGGTTTCAGCATATTCCTTGATAAAGTCGATTAAGTCTGCATCAAGGGTAAGATTAATTCTGGATTTTTGCATGGCGTACCTCCTGAGTGTCATACTATGCGCACGATATACGCCTTGTCAAGTTGGTAAAATATGACAGTTGTCTGCGTGAGTCCGAGGTGTCTTGTATGAAAAAAACAAACCTGCTGTTTATCACGGTCATAAGCCTGGCATGCTCTGCGGGTTTTCCTGCTTCCAGTAGCGGCTTCGGCGCGCCGCTGATCCAATGGAGTTATGGCGGTTGCTACAGTTCCTGGTGCGAAACCGGGTGGTATTCATCGCCGGCCGTTGCCGATCTGGACGGTAACGGAACCAGGGAAGTGATTGCTTCCGCATATTCGATCGTCAATTTGGATGGTGCGAACGGCAGCCTCAACTGGCGGGTGGCCTCGGGCCATGATCGCTCTCAATCAACAGCGACCAATGTCGGGCGCACCTGGCCGAACGTGGTGATCAAGGATGTCGATCAAGACGGTCAATTGGAAATCATCTCGGCCCATAGTGGAGGGTATGTCTCCGTGTACGCGCGGGATGGCTATTTCAAACCCGGTTGGCCTCAAAATCCGGTGGCAAACGAGCTGCGCGGTCTGGCTGTGTCTGATCTGGACGGTAACGGTGACATGGAGATCCTGGTGACAGCCGCCCGGGGCAGCGCGATCAATACCTGGGTCTATGAGCATACCGGCGCTGTGAGGGGCGGTTGGCCACAATTGAGTGATGCCAACGGTTATGCCTGGGGAGTGTATAACAACAATCTTGCGGTGGGGGACATCGCTGGCGATGGCGCCGCGAAAATCATCGTGCCATCCGATGTGCACTACATCTGTGCCTATAATCCTGACGGCGGCAAGATTCAGGCTAATGTCATGTACGGCGATAAGGTCTGGGGCAAAGTCGGCGTCTGGGAGAGCCTGGTCCCGGAACTGCGGGGGTGGGGGGCGTGTGACGGAGTACGGGAGGAAAGCTATCGTACCAATTTCGCCGACGGCGCCAGCGTGGTGGCCGATGTAAATCAGGATGGGATTCCGGAAATAATCGCCACCGGAAATATGTATGATTGCAATGCCGGATATCCTCCGAGCAGATACAATGCGGTCTACATATTTAACGCCGACCGCAGCCGTTTCAAAGATACGGCCAACGGATTCAACTGGGAGACGATTCCGGTTGATACCGGCGCGCCGTTAAGCGAGGATTACAGCGTTATCGAGAGTAATCAACCGAACCCGGTGGTGGTCGATCTTGATAACGACGGTTTCAGGGAAATCCTCTATCCCGCCTATGACGGAAGGCTGCATGCCTTCTGGCTGGACAAAACCGAGCACCACAACTGGCCCTATTCCGTCCATAAACCTTCCGAGGGCTATTACCGTTTTGCCTCGGAACCGGTAGTGGCGGATCTGGACAATGACGGCTTTGCGGAAGTGATTTTTACCTCCTGGCCGGCCAAGACCAACAGCGCTCCACTCCGGTTGGGTAAACTCCATATTCTCAACTACCAGGGCACGCCCATCCACGAGGTGGATCTTCCGGCCCCCAGGTCATCGTCAGTCTACTGGAACGGCGCGTTGGCCGCGCCAACCCTGGCTAATATCGATGACGACCCGAACCTGGAAATCGTCATCAATACAGTATCTGCCGGGGTCGTCGCGTTTGAGGTGCCCGATTCGGCCAATGCCCGCATACTCTGGAAAACCGGACGCGCTGGGCAGACTTACAAGCAGAATCCGGCCTTGTCCGCAGCTCTGGCCGGGAGCGGCGGCGGGACGGTTGCCAGCGCCCCGGCCGGGATCGACTGCACCACAGCTACCTCCGGCGCCTGCTCCGCGAATTTTACCAGCGGGACATTCATCACCCTGGCCGCCAGCCCGGACTCAGACTCGCTCTTTTCCTGGTGGAGCGGCGCCTGCACCGGCTCAGGCGGTTGCGCTTTCACCATCAGCGCCGACAGCAGCGTAACCGCGACCTTTAATTACGTACAGCCGGCAAGGACGTCCGCCACGTCGTACTTCAACACCCTCACGGCCGCCTACGCGGCCCTGCCGGTTTCCAGCGGCGGGACGATTCATGCGCGCCAGTTCACGTTCGTGGAAAACCCGAACCTCAACCGTTCGATTCCGGTAATTTTGCTGGGGGGCTTCAATCCCGCCTATACGGACAACAGCGGATATACAACCATCCTGGGGAACCTGACGGTAACTCTCGGCTCTCTCACGACGGACAGGGTTGTCATCAGATGATTTCGGGGAACAAAAGCCCCTGCTGGTTACTAAACGTCATTAAGGAACAAACGATGAGACTTGTTTATCTTGGAATTATTGCACTGACACTCACGGCCTGTGCCACTCAATCTCCATTAAAAGGGCGTAAATCAATCGACCAGCTGCCCATGTATGGCGGGATGAACAGAAGCACAGTGCCGCGGCTCAAAGCCGCCGATGAGAGACTCGTTGAGGGTTCCGTAAAAAAATATGGTAACCGGGAAAAGGCGGCTGCGGAGTTGGTGGAGCGCGGTATCAGGTTTTATCTGCAGGGCGACCTGGCCTTTGCCATGAAACGCTTCAACCAGGCCTGGATTCTCGACCCGGACAATCCGGAAGTCTACTGGGGTTTTGCCTCTGTTCTCAAGGAACAGGAGAGCTATTGCGAAGCGATGCAGATGATCGATAAATCGCTGTCGTTCGGCAGGTACTTCACGGGTCTTTATGCCGATGCCGGACGTATTATCGTGCTTTGCACCGTGTCGGATTCGAGCTTGTCCCTGGATCAGAGAAAGAAGCGCCTGGATAGAGCGGAGACGTTGTATGCCGAGGCGTCACGGAGAGATGAAAACAAGGGCTACGTCTTCGCATCCCGGGCCACGGCTTGCTACTGGCTGGGTGATTATGCCGACGCCTGGCGCATGGTGAAAAAGGCCCGTGAAGCGGGCACGCCGCCAAAGGATGAATTTCTGTCCATGCTTCGAAAAAAAATGCCTGAACCGTCAACGATGTAGATGCGTTCGAGCCAGGGTTGGAGTTGATAAGAGCGGATAGGAACCGATACAATCGGGATGTTGTAAAACCACTATAAACTGGAGGGTTAAATGAAAGAGAAGTTATTGCTGCTGTCGGTTGTGATGTTGCTTGCGGGCTGTTCTTCGGCGGGAAGTCTCGGCATGGTTGTCAGAAGCACCGCGGATCCGGGAGCGCTTTTGAAAAATCAGACATCGTTTCGCGAGATAGGCCCGGCATACGGAGAAGCGTGCAGGTTTTTTGTGTTGGCCGTGCTTCCCTTCGGCCAATCCGATGTGGCAGCGGCAGTTGACGAAGCTTTAAGCGCGTCCGGCGGCGATGCATTGCTGAATGTTACGGTATCAAGCAGCCTTTACGGCTTTATCCCGGTCTATAACTTTTTCAGTTACACCTGTACCAATGTCAGAGGCATAGCCGTTAAATTTGAGGACAAGAAGTCCTGATTCTTTTTCTCCAGTGTACATCACTTAATGCGCATGATCGCAGCTGAAGACAACCCTGAACGGGGCTTTCATCCAGCTGTAGTCATGCGCATGTTTTTGTTTTGCCCTGCACGGTTGATGGTATATACTTCGCCAGTTTCATTAGATGTGATCTCTCTGACGGAGTGCCGGATGACAGCCTGTTTTCAACCCGTGACACGTGGTATTGCAGCAGCAGCCTGCCTTTTATTCATCCTGGCGACAGCCGGCTGTGCCAAGAAGGTCGAAAAGCCCAAGGGGCGGCCGCCGGCGCTGGTGGTCACCGCCGCCGCAACGCAGCAGGACGTACCGGTACAGCTCAGGGCGATCGGCACGATGGAAGCGTCGGAGAGCGTCGTGGTCAGGACCCAGATCAGCGGTGAATTGATCAAGGTCGCCTTTCGCGAGGGGCAGGACGTCCAAAAGGGGCAGTTGCTGTTCCAGCTGGATCCTCGCAGCTACCAGGCGTCCCTGAGAAAGGCCGAAGCAGCGCTGGCCCGCAACCGTGCCATCATGGCCAATGCCGCCCGCGACTACGAGCGCTACTCGCAGTTGGTCAAGGATGGCATCGTCACCCAGGAGCAGGCCGAGGGTTTTCGCACCAGGTCCGAATCGGCCGCCGCCGATGTGGCCGCCGATCAGGCCGCGGTCGATAACGCCAGGGAACAGCTGGGTTACTGCACGATCACTGCGCCGATCAGCGGCCGGCTGGGTGTGCTGGCGGTCAACCGCGGCAACGTGGTCAAGGCCAACGACACCGTGCTGGTGACGATCAACAAGATCTCCCCGATCCACGCCTCGTTTACGATCCCCGAAAAAGAGCTTCCGGAAATCAAGCGCCATATGGCCGCCGGAAAGGTCGCCGTGCAGGCGGAGCTGGCCGGTAACTCCGGCGCGGAGCAGGGCGTCATATCGTTTCTGGACAACACCGTTGATCCGACCACAGGTACAATCCGGCTCAAGGCGCTCTTCGACAATCCCGGCAAGCAGCTCTGGCCGGGACAGTTCATCAACCTCTCCATCACCCTGGAAACCAGGAAAAACGCCGTGGTCGTTCCCTCCCAGGCGGTCCAGACCAGTCAGAAGGGGCAGTTCGTGTTCGTGATCAAGCCGGACACCACCGCCGAGATCCGTTCGGTCACGGTCGGACCTGCCGCCAGGGGCATGAGCGTTGTTCTCAGCGGTCTGCGGCCTGGCGAACAGGTGGTAATCGACGGCCAGATGCGCGTAGTGCCGGGTGGCAAGGTCGAAACCAAACAGCCTGAAAAACCGGCTCCGCCCAAGTCGGGGCAGCCGGAAGCTGCGGGAAAATCGGGGCAGGCGGGCGCCAGCGCCAGATGAATATTTCCGAACTCTTCATAAGACGTCCGATCATGACCAGCCTGGTGATGCTGGCGGTGATGATCTTCGGGTTGTTCGCCTACAAGCTGCTGCCGGTCAACAGCTTGCCCAATATCGACTACCCGACCATCCAGGTGCGCTCGGACCTGCCCGGGGCCAGCCCGGAGACCATGGCCTCGGCCGTGGCTACCCCGCTGGAGCGGCAGTTTTCCACCATTGCCGGCCTGGATTCGATGAACTCCACCAACGGCCAGGGCATCTCGATCATCACGCTCAAATTCTCGCTGGAAAAGAGCATCGACTCGGCCGCCCAGGACGTGCAGGCGGCCATTTCCAAGGCGGCCCGCCAGCTGCCACAGGGCATGCCGACCCCGCCCTCCTACCAGAAGGTCAACCCGGCCGACCAGCCGGTGCTGTACCTGGCGCTCAGCTCGCCAACCCTTCTTCTGTCTGAGGTCAACGAGTTTGCCGACACGGTCATCGCACCGCGCATCTCGATGGTCAACGGCGTGGCCCAGGTGCTGGTCTACGGTTCCCAGAAGTACGCGGTGCGCGTGCAGCTTGACCCCAGGGCGCTGGCCAGCCGCAAGATCGGCATTGATGAGGTCGCCGCAGCCCTGGATAAATGGAATGTCAACCTGCCCACCGGCGGCCTGCAGGGGGCCAGCCAGGCCTTCACCATCCAGGCCACCGGACAGCTCTACGATGCTGATGCCTTCAAACCGCTGATCGTAGCCTATCGTGGCGGCGCGCCGGTGCGACTCCAGGATGTGGCAATTGTTACCAACAGCGTCGAGAACGACAAGATCGCGGCCTGGTTCAATACCAAGGGGGTCTCCACCCGTGCCATAGTGCTGGCAGTCCAGCGCCAGCCAGGTGTCAACACGATCGAGGTGGTGGACAGCATCAAGCAGCAGCTCCCCTCCTTCCGCAGCCAGCTTCCGGGCTCGGTGGAACTTAATGTTCTGTTCGACCGTACCGAGTCCATCCGTGAATCGGTCAGTGAGGTCAAGTTCACCCTGCTGCTGACCATTGCCCTGGTGGTCATGGTGATTTTTGTTTTCCTGCGCAATGTTTCGGCCACGATCATCCCCAGCCTGGCCGTGCCGCTCTCGATTATCGGCACCTTTGCTGCCATGTACGCGCTAAATTTTTCGGTCAACAACATCACGCTGATGGCTCTGACGCTGTCGGTCGGATTCGTTGTCGATGATGCCATCGTGATGCTGGAGAACATCGTCCGGCATATGGAGCATGGCGAGAAACCGCTGGAGGCCGCCTACCGCGGTTCCAAGGAGATCGGCTTCACGATCCTCTCCATGACGATCTCGCTGGTGGCGGTCTTCATTCCGGTGCTGTTCATGGCCGGCATGCTCGGACGCATGCTGCACGAGTTCGCCCTGACCATAACCGTGGCGATTCTCATATCCGGGGTGGTCTCCCTGACCCTGACCCCGATGCTATGCAGCCGGTTCCTGAAGCCGCCGGCCGAGCTGGAGCACGGACGTCTGTACAATTTCATGGAGCGCTTTTTCAGCGGCATGCTGAGCATGTATGAACGTTCGCTGTTGAAGGTGCTCCGTTTCCGGCGCACCACGATGCTGGTCACGCTGGTCATGGGGGTGATCACGGTCTGGCTGTTCACCAGGATGCCGATGGGGCTGTTGCCATCGGACGATATCGGCGCCATCTTTGCCACTACCGAGGGGGCTCAGGGGGTCTCCTTCGAGGAGATGAAAAGCCAGCAGAAGAAGGTGATGGAGATCGTGCTGCAGGAACCCAACGTCGAGGCCTTCATGTCCTCGGTCGGGGCCAGCGGCAGCCGGGTCGGCTCCAATTCCGGCTTCCTGTTCATGAAACTCAAGTCGCGCCACGAACGCAAACTGAGCGCCGACCAGGTGATACAGAAACTGCGTCCCAAGGTGTCTTCGGTGCCGGGGATCATGGTTTTCATGCGCAATCCGCCCCTGATCCAGCTGGACACCACCCAGAGCAAGGCGCTGTACCAGTTTGTGCTGCAGTGCCCGGATTCGGAAGAACTCTACCGTCAGGCTACGGACTTTGAACACAGGGTGCGCGCATTGCCCATGTTGCAGGATGTGACCAGCGACCTGCAGATAAAAAACCCGCAAGTCAACCTGGAGATCGATCGCGACCGGGCTGCGGTGCTGGGGGTCACTGCGGAGCAGATCGAGGACACGCTCTATTCGGCCTATGGTTCGCGGCAGGTCACCACGATCTATTCACCCACCAACCAGTATCGGGTCGTGATGGAGGTGGAGCCGCGCTACCAGCAGGATCCTTCGGCGCTGGGGCTGTTGTATGTACGCTCGGCGAGCGGGCAGTTGGTACCGCTTGCGTCGCTGGGAACCCTCAAAAACAGCCTGGGTCCGCTGTCGGTCAACCACCTGGGCCAGATCACCTCGGTGACGATCTCGTTCAATCTTAAACCGGACATTCCGCTGGGTGATGCTGTGACCGCGATCGAAAAAGAGGCCAAGAGCCTGCCGGCCGCGATCACGACCGGCTTCCAGGGGACCGCAGAGGTTTACAAGGCCTCCACCAAGGGGCTGGCACTGCTTTTGATCATCGCCATCGTCGTAATTTATATCGTGCTGGGGGTGTTGTACGAGAGCTACATCCACCCGCTGACGATCCTTTCCGGTTTGCCTTCGGCCGGCTTCGGGGCGCTGATCACGCTGTTGATCTTTGGCAAGGATCTCAACCTGTATTCCTTCGTCGGCATCATCATGCTGGTGGGGATCGTCAAGAAAAACGCCATCATGATGATCGATTTTGCGCTTGAGGCGCAGCGAAGCGAGGGCAAGACGCCGATGGACGCCATCTGCCAGGGCTGCCTGGTCCGTTTCCGGCCGATCATGATGACTTCCATGGCGGCGCTGATGGGAACTCTGCCGATCGCGATCGGCATCGGCGCCGGCGCAGACTCCCGCAGGAGCCTGGGGTTGGCGGTGGTGGGTGGGTTGCTGGTCTCGCAACTTCTGACGCTCTACATCACGCCGGTGGTCTACTACTACATGGACCGCATCCAGACCTGGGCGCTGCAAAGATTCAAAAGGCCTTCAGGAATCAATTGATTTGTCGATTAATAGTTAATGGTGCAGTATTGCAGACGAAATATAAGCAAACGCTTGAGGTCGAGGCATGGCTAAAACTGTTCAAATAAAAATACCTTCCGATATCGAGTATCGTGTGATAGGCAATGCCTTCGGCCTGATGTTTGCCTCGGCCGGACTCCTGGCAGGAGCGATGGTGCAGCAGCGCAGCTTCGAGTACTGGCGTGAGGATATCGTAGCGCTGCTGATAGTGGCCTGGCTCGGATTCCGGCTTTTCAGAAACCTGTTGTCCACGCTGATGCTCTACCAGGACCAGCCGCCACCACGGCCGAGGCACCATGGTTCCGGAGCTTCTCCGGTCATGCCCGAGCAGGTGATTGCCGGCCAGATACCGGCCGTGACGGTTCCATCGGCGGATCAGGTGGTGGAAGAGGTTGCAAGGCGTATCGAGGCCAAGAGGATGAAAGCCGAACAGAGTAACAAATTCACGAATTGACGGGAACCATGCCGAACATAAACAAGCTCACAGTGGAAAATGTCGCGCATATGCTCGAGCGCAGGGGATTGTTGTCGAAAGAGCAGTTAAAAGATGTGCTGGTCCGGGGGAAGGACCAGGAACTGCGTCTCTACGCCCAGCATCACTCCGGTGCGTCACGACGCAGCCATGCCGGGGCCGAAACGGTTTCACCGGCGGAAGTGATCGCTTCCTTCAACCTGGTGATACCATCCACCGCCGGGCAGCTTCTGAGCGAGGACACGGTTACCGAGGCCTTGGCCGCGGTAACCGGCCTGCCGTACTTCAAGATCGACCCTCTCCGCTTGAAACTCGACGTGGTTACCGAACACATACCGCGCCCCTTCGCGCTTAAAAACATGATTGTCGCGGTCGATGAGTCGGACGGCGTCATTACCGTAGCCGTGGCGGATCCTTTCAACGAGACCATTGTCAGCGGCCTGGCCTCGGCCCGCCGCCTGGAGATCCGTCGGGTACTCAGCTCCAAAAGCGATATCATGAAGATCCTGCGGGAGTTCTACGGTTTCCGCGCATCGGTGGTCGCGGCCGAAGCCGAGGCAACCAGTTCGGTGGATCTGGGCAACCTGGAACAGTTCTTCAAGATCAAGGGGCAGCACGAGACAATCGAGGGCACCGACAAGCACGTGGTCTCCGCGGTCGATTTCCTGCTTAACTATTCCTTTGACCAGCATGCCAGCGATATCCACATCGAGCCGAAACGGGAGACCGCGCTGATCCGTTTCCGGATCGACGGAGTAATGCACAACATCCACGTGATCCCGAAACAGCTGCACGCTCCGATCGTTTCGCGGATCAAGATGCTCTCGCGCATGGACCTGGCCGAAAAGCGCCGGCCACAGGACGGCCGCATCAAGACCAATTTCAACAACAAGGATATCGAGTTGCGCGTCTCGACTGTCCCGGTGGCGTTCGGCGAAAAAGTGGTCATCAGGGTATTCGATCCGGATATCCTGCTGCAGGACCTGGACAGCATGGGCTTCTACTCGCGGGAAATGGCGCTCTATAATTCATTCCTGCGCCGGCCGAACGGCATCATCCTGGTGACCGGCCCGACCGGCAGCGGCAAAACCACCACGCTCTATTCCTCGCTCAGGTCGCTCTCCTCGCCGGAGGTCAATATCGTCACCGTCGAAGACCCGATCGAAATGGTGATGGAGGAGTTCAACCAGATCGGGGTCCAGCAGGCGATCGGGGTCGGTTTCGACAGCATTCTTAGAAACATCCTGCGCCAGGACCCGGATATCATCATGATCGGCGAGATCCGAGACCGTGAAACGGCCGAAAACGCCGTACAGGCCGCGTTGACCGGGCACCTGGTGCTTTCCACGCTGCATACCAACGATGCGGTTTCCACCATCATCCGTCTGCTGGATCTGGGGGTGCCGCCGTTCCTGATTTCGGCCACAGTGTTGGGCATTGTGGCGCAGCGCCTGGTTCGCAAGATCTGTCCGGACTGCAAGACGGCCCGGATTCTCACCCGCGAAGAGTGTGATTACCTGCAATTGCCGCAGATAAAGCATACGGTCTGGGAGGGGGAGGGGTGCAAAAAGTGCCGCGGCACCGGTTACAAGGGGCGCAGCGGTCTGTTCGAAGTCCTGGATATCAACGAGAACATGAAGGCACTTATCAGCGGCTCGGCGGAACTTTCCCGGATTGCGGCAGCCGCGCGCCAGGATGGTCTGGTCAGTCTGCGCGAAGTGGCGATAAAAAAGATGCTGGAAGGTTCCACTACCTACGAAGAAGTGATCTCCATGACCGGTTAGCCTTATTGATCCACTATTTACAGCTTGCCTTGCTGCAATCAATTCCGCTATAGTGCGGCTCCAAATTGCCAGTCTCCGAGTTGCAGAACCTGTCGGGTAAAACCCCATGGCCTGCAACCTGCGGGTGTCGCCGGAAACAGCGCCGCCCTCCTTTCGAAAAGGGGAATCGTGTATATGACAGAGCGCAGCGCCGGTTTGTCCACGCCCCTTTTCCATCACGAGAAGGGGCTTTTTTGTTTGATGCGACTGCTATCATGATCTGTATGGAGGATTGTAATGAATAAAAGAGCGGTATCGTCCGCATCCGGGAGATTGCGATGGAGCTGATTCTCGACGGCTTTGTTACCGCGCTGAAGCTGATCTTCTCGCTGGACCGGGAGGTGCTGGAGGTGACTCTGCTGTCGCTCCGGATCTCCTGCAGCGCCACACTGGCGAGTCTCTTCCTGGGAATTCCGTTCGGCGTATTCCTGGCACTGGCCGCTTTTCCGGGGCGCCGTTTTGTGATCAGCCTGGTCAACACCGGGATGGGGCTGCCGCCGGTGGTGGTGGGGCTGTTCGTGACGATCTTCCTCTGGCGCAATGGTCCGATGGGTTTCCTTGAAATTCTCTACACGCCGCTGGCAATGGTGCTGGCCCAGACCGTGATCGCTACTCCGATCGTTACCGGCATAACCATCGCTTCGATCCAGAATCTGCCGGCCAACCTCAAGCTCCAGGTACGGGCGCTGGGCGCAACCCGGCTGCAGACCGTCTGGATCCTGGTGCGGGAATCGCGCCTGCCGCTCCTGGCGGCGGTGATGGCCGGGTTCGGCGGTGTCATCTCCGAGGTTGGCGCCTCGATCATGGTGGGTGGCAACATCAAGGGCCAAACCCGCGTGCTGACCACTGCCACCGTGATGGAAACCGGCAAGGGCAATTTCGATGTGGCGATAGCACTGTCGCTGATTCTGCTGTCGCTGGCCTTTGGCGTCAATTACCTGTTGACCGTTATCCAGCAGCGCGAGCGTCCGCGATGAACACCGCGATGCCGATATTGCAGGTGGAGCGATTGAAGATCAGGCGCGGCGGCGTGCAGGTGATCGACCTGCCGCGTTTTTCCGTGGCTGCCGATCAGAAGGTGGCCGTGATCGGGCCGAACGGCGCCGGCAAATCCAGCTTCCTGCTGGGTCTGGCCTGCCTGATCAACAGGGATGGCGGCAGGATCTCTTTCAATGGCAGCGAGGTTACACAACGTGATGAAAATGCCTACAGGCGCCAGATTGCGATGGTTTTCCAGGAACCGTTGCTGTTCGATACAACCGTGTTGGATAACGTGGCCGAAGGATTGCGGATTCGCGGTACAAAACGTTCCGAGGCCAGGGAACTGGGCATGGAAAGCCTGGAGCTCTTCAAAATAGTCCACCTGGCCGGCCGCTCGGCGCATAAGCTCTCCGGCGGTGAAGCGCAGCGGGTTAGCCTGGCGCGCGCTTTTGCCGTCAAGCCGAAACTGATCCTGATGGACGAGCCCTTTTCAAGCCTGGATCTGCCGACCCGCATCGTGCTGGCTGAGGATCTGGGGCGGATCCTGCACGAATCCGGGACCGCGGCGATCATCGCCACCCACGACAGGATCGAGGCGCTGAGGGTGGTGGATCGTCTGGTGGTGATGGACAAGGGTACGATCGTTCAGGAGGGCAGTCCGGCCGAGGTGATGGAAAATCCGGTCAATGCCTTTGTGGCCGCGTTCCGCCGCACGACTGTTCATACGATGAAATGATGCTTCGGATTGGGCCGGATCAATGCCCGGCACTTCCCTCCGCATGATGCCTGGTGCGTTTCAGCAACAACAGCAGCGGCATGATCACCAGGAAGGTCAGGCCGATGATGAAGAAGATGCGGTTGAAGGCCAGCGCGCCCGCCTGCCGGCGGACTTCGCCGTAAACCATCCCCAGCGCGCTGCCGTCTGCCTGGGAGACAGCCATCCCCTTGGAGATAAGGGTCTGCTTCAGTCCTTCAAAGCGGGTCTGCCAGATCGGATTATAGGGATTGATGTTGGCAACCAGGCTGGTCTGGTAGAACTGCTGATAGCGGGCCAGCAGCGTGGCGGCCATGGCGATGCCGACGCTGCCGCCGATGTTGCGCAGCAGGTTGAACATGCCGGTGGCATTGCCCATCTCATCCCTTGAGATCGTCGCCAGCGTGACGGTCGTCAACGGCACGAAGATCATAGCCAGCCCGAATCCAAGCACGATTCTGGGCCAGGTGTAGTTCCAGAAGGCCCCCTGCAGATTCAGCCCCTGCATGATGAACATCGAACCAGCTCCCAGCATCAGCCCCAAAAACACGATCTTGCGTCCGTCGCGCTTGGCCAGCGCCGCACCCACGAAGGGCATCGTGATCAGGGTCGCCACGCCGCCGGGAGCCATGACCATGCCGGCATCGGTGGCCGAGTAGCCCATCAGGGTCTGCAGGAAGAGCGGAATCATCACGATCGAACTGTAGAGACAGAAACCGACCACGAACATGATCAGGTTGCCGGCCGAAAAGGATACATTCTTGAACAGGCGCAGGTTGATGATCGGGTGTTCGTGGGTCAGCTCGACCCAGATCAGCGCAATCATCGAAATGATGAAAACCGCGCTGAAGGTTATGATGAAAGACGAGCTGAACCAGTCCTCCTGCTGCCCCTTGTCCAGTACGACCTGTAACGACCCCATGCTGGACGTCAGCAGAAACAGTCCCCAGTAGTCGATCTTGAGCGCCGTGGCCCGTTGCCTCAGATAGGCCGGGTCAAAGATGAAAAAGGCGCACAGCACCATGGCGATTATGCCGATCGGCAGGTTGATGTAGAAAATCCAGCGCCAGCTCATGTTGTCGGTGATCCAGCCTCCCAGGGCCGGGCCGACGATCGGTCCGAACATGGCCCCGACGCCGAAGATGGCCATGGCCATGCCGCGCTGGTGCGGCGGGAAGGTTTCCATCAGGATTGCCTGGCTGATCGGGATCAGCGCCCCTCCGGCCGCCCCCTGCAGTATCCTGAAGAATATCAGCGAGCCCAGATTGGGAGCCGCGCCGCACAAAAGCGAGGCAAGCGTGAAGAGTACGATGCAGGTCATCAGGAAACGCTTGCGCCCGAACACGCGCGACAGCCAACCGGTCATCGGCAGCACCACCGCGTTGGCGACCAGGTAGGAGGTCAGCACCCAGGTAACCTCGTCCGTGCCGGCGTTGAGGCTCCCCTGCATGTGCGGCAGGGCCACGTTGGCCACCGAGGTGTCGATGATCTCCATGATCGCCGGCAGCATCACGGTGATCGTGATCAGCCATTTGTTTATGTTTCTGTCGTCGGATTGTGTCATTGTTTCCGTGGTTTATCTGAATGGATTGAGGTCCCTGAGAACCTCGGCGCTGCTCCGTCCGGTCTGAATTGTAGGCACCACGCTCATGCCGACCCGCAGCAGGTGCGTCGGATCCGAACTGCCGTCGATGGCGATCTTGACCGGCAGTCGCTGTACCACCTTGACGTAATTGCCGGTGGCATTTTCCGGCGGCAGCAGCGAGAAGGCGGCGCCGGTGCCGGCCATGATGCTGTCCACCCGGCCGCTGAAGGTGCGTCCCGGATAGGCATCCACGCTGAATTCGACCTTCTGGCCCGGTTTGATATGGGTAATCTGTCGCTCCTTGTAGTTGGCCGTGATCCAGGCATCCTGCAGCGGGACCAGCGCCATCAGCTGCTGTCCGGCCTGGATGTTGACGCCCGCTTCAATCGACTTCCTGGTGATGTAGCCATCGCGGGCGGCATGGATGCTGGTGTAGGAGAGCTTCAGCCTGGCCTCGTCCAGCTGGGCCTGGCGCTCCTGCACCTTGGCCCTGTTGCCGGTTTTGACTCCAAGTCCGGCCTCCGCCCGGGCGCGCTTAAGATTCTCCCCGGTTTCCTTCAACTGGGCCCGGGCGACCAGATTGGCGGTGCGCAAGCGGTCCAGCTGCTCTTTGGGGATCACCTCGCGCAGGTACAGTTTCTCACCCCGCTCAAGATCGATCACGCTCTGGTCATGGCGCGCCGCAGCCGACTGCTGCGCGGCCAGGGCCGCATCGACCTTCAGATATTCGCCGCCGGTTTCGTTTTCGGCTATGCCGACTCCGGCCGCGCTTTCCGCAACTTTCAGACTATAGTCATCCCGGTCCAGCTCAAGCAGCAGGTCTCCCTTTTTGACGAACTGGTTGTCATTTACCAGTACCCGCGACACTGTCCCGGAAACCTTGGCGGATACCGGCACGATGCGGGCTTCGATGAAGGCGTTGTCGGTCTCGACGTGGGTTTTGCTCTTGATGAACAGCGTCACGCCGTACCATCCGCCGACAATGACGATGATCAGCATCACCAGCAGTGCCTTAATTCGCTTGTTGAGAACCGGTTTCCCGGCGGCAGGTGGTTCGACCGGTATTGCGCCGGCATTTACTTCTTCTGACATCTGTTTCCTCCAAAAAATTTGCTTCGGCTCCGCTCAGCGACCGGAAAGTTCCCTGAGCGGAGCCAAAGGGATCGTTACTTACAGTTCCCCGCTTGCCCGTTTCAGGCGTGCCGTGGCGACCTGGTATTCATAGCTGGCACGGTGGTAATCGGTCCGGGTCTGGGTCAGCAGTGTCTGGGCATCCAGCACTTCGGTGGCGGTTCCGACCCGTTCACGGTAACGTTCCCTGTTGATCCGCAGGTTCTCTTCACTCTGGCGGATCGCCGTTTCGGCCACGGTAATCCGTTCTTTCGATACAGCGACATCGTTTCTGGCGCTATTGATCTCAAGCAGGGCCTGTTCCCGTGCCAGCCTGAGGTTGTCCTGGATTCGCGAGCGGTTCTTGATCGCCTTTTCCCTGGTTGCCGTGGATGCGTAGCCGTCAAACAGGTTGAATTTGAGACCGAGTGTGGCCGACATGATGGTCTGCTCGCGCACCTTGTCGTTCTGCACGTAATCCAGAGCCACACGGCTGTACAGCTCCGGGAAAAAGTTGCCGCGGCTTTCGCTGACCTCGAACTCACTGGCTTCGACACCGTGCTGAAGCGCCTGAATATCGTGGCGCTTCAATATGATGGAAGATAAATCATTATCATCTGCTTTAACTGTAGCCAGCGAGTCGCTTTCGTCGAGCTCCGCCCTGAACCCGGGTTGGTTGCCGGTCAGGAAATTCAGCAGCAGCCAGCCGTTTTCGAGCCGGTTCTTGAGTGTCAGCAGTTTCTGGCGCGAGGCGGCCAGGCGGACATCGGCCTGCAGGACATCGTTGCGGGTCACGACCCCTTCTTCGAACAGTACCTGCGCCACCCGACGGTGTTCGCCGACCTGGGTGACTTCGTCGGAAGCGGCGGATATCAATTTGCCGGTTTCGAGGATGCCGAACCAGGTTTCAATCACCTGCAGCGCAACGTCGCTCCGTTTCGATTCAAAGTTCTGATACGAAGCGTCGGCTGCGGCCCCGGCCTGCTGACTTCTGGCGTCGCGTCGCCCGAAGTCGTAGATAGTGTAACTGGCCGAGAGTCCGGCAGAGGCAAAATCCGCTTCCTGGGTCTCGGCGGTCCGTCCGCTGATGATGACCGCCTGCGGTTCCAGTTGCATCGTATATCCGGCCTGGGCGTCGATGCGCGGATAGTTGCCTGACCTGGCCAGGCGGACATTCTCCCGGGCCAGGCCGGCATCCCAGGCGGCGCTCTTTAAAGACGGGTTATTGGTTCTGGCTTTCTGCAGGCATTCCTGCAGTGTCAACGGCGCGGCCCAACTCCGGGCGGCCACAGCAAGCAAAACCATGCAGACAAGGCTAGCACGCTGGAAAATCATACACAGTCCTTTCTCCCCTCAGTATTATCAGCATTCGGCGCAGTTCGCTGACTTCAGTTTCAGTCAGGCCATTGGTGAGCCTGGCCAGCGTCCGCGTTGCGCACTCGCTCAACGGGCCTTCCAGTTCTCGTCCGCGTGTGGTCAGGTGGATCTGGTAGGCGCGCCGGTCCCGGGGGTGCGGACGGCGCTCGACCAGCCCGGTTTTTTCAAGTCGGTCTATCAAGCCACCCAGTGTGGTGCGGTCGATCTGCCCTGCTTCCGACAGTTCGGTCTGGGTCAGGCCGTCCTCGCGCCAGAGAAACGCCAGCAGCGCGAACTGGGGCGGTGTCAGTTCGTATTGTTCGATCTCTTCCCGCAGCAGCGCCCAGGCGCGCTGGTATCCTTTGGAAAGCAGGAATCCGATGCTGTTTTCTACGTCATACATGTAGCAATACCTCGTAATCAAAATCGTATTCAAACGGAATAATCATTATACAGATAGTCAGTATGCTGTCAATGTTGAAGGTGAGATTAAACCGTTTACAACGCATCGCGCTTTACATATTATGTCCAGCGATGAATTCACCCGAGACTCCATGCATACGCCCGATGACCGAAGCCGATCTTGACGCTGTTCTGCTGATTGAAAAATCGTCATTCCCGCTGCCTTGGAAGCGCGAACATTTCCTGCATGAAATCGGGGCGCCGCACTCCTATCCGTTTGTTGCCGAACTGGATGGGAAAATTGCCGGATACGTCTGCCTGATGTCACTGTTCGAAGAGGCGCAGATCCTGGACATTGCGGTGGCAGCTGACCAGCGTGGCAGCGGTATCGGACGGCTTTTGATGGAAAAGTCCTTTGATGTTGCGCTTGAAAAGGGGGCCGAGGTGATGGCGCTGGAAGTTCGTGAATCCAGTGCGCCGGCGATCGGGCTCTACCAGGCGCTCGGTTTCAAGCGGGTCGGCATCAGGGCAAATTATTACGAATCCAGAGAAAATGCGGTTTTGATGGAAATAACAATTAAGGAGAAGACCTGAGATGCAGTTCACAGCAATGATTCTATCCAATGCGGAGGTCTCGCCCGGTTACTGGCGCATGCGTATGACCGCCCCTCCCGAGTTTGCTTCCGCCGCGCCCGGCCAGTTCGTAATGGTGCGGGTCAACGGTGCCATTGATCCCCTTTTGCGACGCCCCTTCGGTGTCTTTGACGTCGGCACCCACACTCCGGCCCACAGCGGTGCGGTTGCCCAACCCTATCTGGAAATGCTCTACCGGGTGGTGGGGAAGGGCACGGCGATGCTTTCGGCGCTGCATGAAACCGACCTGCTGGACGTGCTCGGACCACTGGGCAAGGGCTTCGACATGGGCGATCCGGCCGAGGAAAAGCTGATCGTGGGGGGCGGGGTAGGGCTGGCTCCGCTTTACCTGCTGGCCAGGGAACTGGTGAAGAAGTCGCCTGTGCGGCTGTTTGCCGGCGGCCGCACGCGGGACGATATCCTCTGCATCACCGAGTTCGAACGCCTGGGAGTGGAGTGCTACACCGCCACCGAGGACGGCTCGCTGGGAGAGTGCGGCCTGGTGACAGAGGCGCTGCTGCGACGGCTGGATGCGCTGCAGGGCAGGGCCACCATCTACGCCTGCGGACCGCACGGCATGCTCAATGCTGTTGCAAACATCGCCGCCGAACGGGGTATTCCCTGCCAGGTTTCGCTGGAAGGGTACATGGCCTGCGGCGTGGGCGCCTGCCTGGGGTGTGTGGCTCCGGGGCAGCGACATTCAGCCGAAACGCCGGATTTTCGCTGTGTCTGCACCGAAGGGCCGGTCTTTGAATCTGGCGAACTGAAGTGGAGGGATTGAGATGAAACCTGATATGACCGTTAATCTGGCCGGAATGTTGCTGCGCAACCCGGTCATGACCGCCTCCGGCACTTTTGGCTACGGCGAGGAGTTTGCCGAATATGTTGACCTGGAATCGATCGGCGCCTTCGTAACCAAGGGGCTTTCACTCAAGCCGCGCGCCGGCAACCCGACTCCGCGCATCGTCGAGACCCCCGGCGGTATGCTGAACGCGATCGGGCTTCAGAATGTGGGCATCGAGGCCTTCATCCTGAAGAAGGCGCCATTCCTCCGTTCGGTCAACACACCGGCCATCGCCAACTTCTTCGGCAATACCGTCGATGAATACGCCGAGCTGGCCGGCCGCCTGGATCAGATCACGGAGGTGGCCGCACTGGAGGTCAACATTTCCTGCCCCAATGTCAAGCAGGGTGGGATCGTCTTCGGCACCGACCCGGACTGCGCCGCATCGGTGGTGTCGGCCTGCCGCGCAGTCACCAAAAAGCCGCTGATCGTCAAGCTCTCCCCCAACGTGACCGACGTGGTCGCCATAGCCAGGGCCTGCGAGGATGCCGGCGCCGATTGCCTGTCACTGATCAATACTCTGACCGGCATGGCCATCGACCTGAACAGCCGTCGTCCGGTGCTGGCCAATATCACCGGCGGCTTCTCCGGGCCGGCCATCAAGCCGGTCGCGCTGCGCATGGTCTGGCAGGTGGCAAAAGCGGTCAAGGTGCCGATCATCGGTATCGGCGGGATCATGAACGCCACCGATGCGCTGGAGTTCATGCTGGCGGGAGCCACCGCGGTTCAGGTAGGCACCGCCAGCTTCATCAATCCCGGCGCGGCCCAGAAGATCGCGGAGGACATGGAGGCCTGGCTGGTTGAAAACGGTGTGGCCGATGTCAAGAGCCTGATCGGCGCGCTGGAAACCTGAGCGGATGCTGGAACTCTGGCTGTCATTCTCCATCGGCCTGGCCGGCAGCGGCCACTGCCTGGGGATGTGCGGCGGGATCGTGACCGCGCTGGCGCTCTCCAGGCGGGAGTCCGGTCCAGTCCAGCGTTTCTTCTTCAACCTGCTCTACCATCTGGGGAGAGTCACCACCTATGCGATGCTGGGCCTGCTGGCGGCATTTGCCGTCCGGGCGGGAATGTTTGAAACGGTCAAGCCGTATCAGGATCGACTGTACCTGGCCGCCAATCTGTTCGTGGTGGCGATCGGGCTTTTTACGCTGTTCGACATACGTTCGCTCGGAATTTCCGCACTGGACGGCGCCGGATGGGGTGTCTCGCGTAAGTTCTTGCCGCGTATCAGTGCCGACGGCTCTGTGCTGGCGGCGCTTCCCGCCGGACTTGTAATGGGACTGATCCCCTGCGGCCTGGTTTATGGTGTTCTGATCTCCGCGGCCACCAGCGGTTCGGCGATCAAGGGTGGCGGCATGATGCTTGCTTTCGGTATCGGCACCCTGCCGGCGCTCTTGGCATATGGCCAGGTGGCTTCAACCCTGTCCGCACTGGGTCGGGGCGTTTTTCAACGCTTTATGGGCGCTTTCGTGGCTCTCCTGGGTATTGCCGGAGTATGGAAACTACTGTTCAAGTGATTGTTTGAACTACGTGAAAACACTGTTTTAATTAAATGCTATTGTCTGCCCGTGTCTTGACATGAGTAAAAACCAAGTTATAACAAACATAGGCTAAGTGGTTCATTTTGGTTTTATTCATGGCAGTCTTTGTTGAACAGGAGGTTTAAGATGAGAAGGTTCAAGTCCGGTTTTTTTGTTCTGTTAGTTTTTTTATTCAGTCATCTGGTTTTAATGGGTACGGATGCCCGCGCAGATGTTGTTTCCCGAAACGGCGATTTCAGCGCCGGCGGAGATCAGTGGAATATAAATCCGGCTATTCCATCGACCTGGAGTCCCTTTGTGTCTGGTGCAGCCAATTTGCACCCGCCCGACAGTTTTAACGGTGAAGTTATCTACCAAAATCTGAATGTGTCCGGAATCGGCGGTAAAACCTTCAATTTTGCATGCACTCTGACTAATGTCAGCGCTCCCCCAGGCAACACAATTGCGATTTATGTCGATTACATCGACACGGAGACCGGATCAGATGCGCTTGTCTCGGAGCGCCTTGTCAATCCATCCAACTCAACGATAACCACAGCGACACCGGTTAACAGAAACTTTATCTTTCCGGCAACGGCTCGCAAACTGGTCAAACTAAGAATTGTAAAAGAAGAATACGGCGAGTTTGTAATTGATGATATCCAGTTTGCATCTACAACCACTGTTACGGTAGGCTCTGTCCCCCAGATCACATCCATTTCTGCAAATTCCGGAAACTATGGCAGTCCGTTGACCATCACCGGTACCAATTTTGGATCAACTCAAGGTAAAATAACGATCGGAGCCAGTTCCGGCGCCACCATCACCAGTTGGAGCAGCACCTCGATCGTTGCTACTGTCGTCGATCCGGCCCGCAGTGGCCGGGTGGTCGTGGTGTCTGATTTTACCGAGAGCAATAACAACAATTCATATTCGGTAACTTCCGCCAATTATACCGTAGACCTGATGGCGCAAACGGTACAGGTAGTCAAAGGACAGAACGCTGAATTTGTCATGAATGTTGGATTGCACAATGGTTTTACAACTGTGGCCGGCATTAATTTCAGCGTCAGCGGCTTGCCGGTTGGCACGGTTTATTCCTTTGCGCCGGTTCCGATCAGCAGAAATGGCGGGGTGGTGCTGCGAATTGCAACCGGTACCATGACTCCGGGTATATATAATCTGACGATTACTTCAAATGAAGCTTCATCGGTTGACCGGGTAATCAGCTGCATACTGACCATAACCACCACCAACCCGGCCAGTTTTGTGTTTAACTATTCGGATGGAGTCAATCCGTCAACACCGGTGTTATCTCTTCCGGTAACCGGACAGAAACAACTGGTTGTAGTTCCTTCCGCGCTGGACAGCAGCGGCCGATCTGTCAGTGAACTCGTGGTTTCTAGCAGCAACCCTTCTGTCCTGGGAGTCTACAAAAACACAATGGGATATTATGATGTTTATTCTCTTGAAAGCGGCAGCGCCAATCTGGTTGCCACCGCGCCGGATGGCGTTTCCGCCAGCCTGCCGATCACCATTACGGTGCCTGCTGACCAGCGCATAGATATTTCACTGTTCCCTGACACGGTGACCAACAAGAATACAACTCTGATTCAGCTGAACACCACTTTTACATTTCTGACAGGGCAGTGGTACGGCGCGGGTATCAACGGCATGATTACCCTGACAGACAGTACGCTTGCTTTCAATTCCAACCCGCCACCTTACTACTACGGAGGCCAGTTCCTGGTGGATAACGACCAGACCCAAATGGGAACTTATCTGTTCCATGGCTCGATTTCCGCTGTCGGAGGTGGTACTCTTTACACTCGTGTTACTCCGCTCACCATCATCAACGATTCAACCTATGCCGGTATGAATGTGGCCTTGCGGACGCTGAATTCATCTATAATGCCGATGATGTACGAACATTTCACGGCCGAGTTCTACGACGCGGCCGGAGTCCTGCAGTTTTCCAGGACCCATTTCAGCTATGACATGAACCCGGCTGCCATCGCTCTGGTAGGCGCCATTCCGCCGGGAAACTACAAGGTGAAAATCATTCCGATGAGTTCGGATATTCTGCCGCAATGGTATCCGAATGCGGATAGTGCCGCAGATGCCCAGCTGATAACCTTTACAGCTAATGTAAATGACGGTCCGCGCTATTTCTTTGTTCGTAAAGCGCCAGATACAACACCGCCGACTATTTTCGAATTTACCATGCCCTCGTCATCCAGCAGCCTGATTGTGACCGGAATTGTCCTCAACAGTTATGACGTGGATGTTGCCGGTTACTGTCTGACCGAAACCAATGATGCCGCCGGTTGCACATGGCTGGTGTCTTCACCTACCCAGCATGTTTTCAGTACATCCGGAGCAAAGACTCTATATGCTTTTCTCAAGGATTCTGCCGGAAATATTTCCATAACAGATGCGACATCGACAAAATCGCTTACCATAACACTTCAATACCCGCTGACACTGGCTTTTGCCGGAACAGGCGGCGGTCAGGTCAATGGCGCCATCTCCTGTGTGTCTGATGATGTCTGCAGTCCAGTGTCGATTCCGGAAACTCCGGCCGTATCCCTGGTGGCAACTCCCGACACCAATTCCACCTTTGGCAGTTGGAGCGGTTGCGGCAGCGTTTCAGGAACAACCTGCAACGTGACCGTGAATTCTGCCAAAACTGTTACGGTCTACTTTAATGCGGCTCCACCGGTCAAGTTGCTGGACGGATCCGCCTCGGGTTTTGCCACCCTGCGTTTGGCCTATGACGCCGCATCTGCTGATGCCCTGCATCCCAGCACCATCCAGGCCCGTTCGATCATTCTGCCAGACTTGCCAATATCCTTTGATCGTCCGGTCGGTGTGACAATCAAAGGCGGTTACGATGCATTGTTTTCAACACCCAATGCCGGCATTTCGACCATCCAGGGGCCGGTGACGTTCAAAGGCGGCCCGGTGACGATAGAGAAGCTGGCTGTCAAGTAATGGCCCGTATAAGCTGATAAAACCGCCCCCCCCATTGTACCGGTGGGGGGGGCGGTTTTATTGAGTCACGGCGGTCGATTTGTTGTTGACAGTTGCCAAAGAGGAGTGAACAGGCATGGTATTAATCAGAAAAACGATGTTCCTTCTGCTGATGGTTGCGGCATCGCCCTTTGCGGCTATCGCCGCATCTCCGCCGTCCGCTTTCCTTAACGAGAACCTGTACCTGGAATCCGATGCAAATTCCGGACTGAGCAAGTCCGGCGTAACGGTCTACCAGTTTGCCGCCGAGGGGCTAAAGCCGGGTGTCTGGTCAAAAGCCGGACAGGAATGGGCCCACACGTCTACGTTCAAGGATAAATCCACACGGAAGAAGAGTGTCGAGAAGGTCCAATTCGGGTATGCAAAGCATGAGAATACCAATGTTGCGGTAATTACGGCAATTATCATCAACTCCGAGAAACTGGATAATCCTGCGATATACAGGTATGTTTCGGAAATACTGCCGAACATGCCGAGCGTAAAGCAGAACGCCGAGAACCAGCGCATCGAAATGCAGAAAAAAGCGGAGCAGGAGAAGTTCAATCATGACAGTAAGCCGGTCTACAATGAACTGCTGCCGATCGTCGCTAATCTGCGGTTAGATGACACTGTTGCTGCCGCTGTCGATAAAATCAGGAAAATGCCGGGCGTTTCAAGCATTAGCTGGCATAACGATTTAAGGTATATCTTTGTTGACGGCAAGTCTGTCGCTGCTCCCAATGCAATAGAAATGCTTGCGAATAACGATAATTATGATGAAGCGCTGGCCGGGTACGCGCTTGGCCGTTCGGCAAAACCTACCTGGAATCGCTACGAGTACAAGCTCAAAATAGTCTTTGTGATGAACGATGTTAATTTCAAATCGGACCTGCTGTACGTCGGCGGAGACGATCATCCCTATCTTTTCAAAAGCCTGCACATGGAATCAACTTCGATTAAATCTGACCAGTTATCCGAGTTGATGAATATGTTCAAGGGTGTCTGCGGCAAGCTATTGGTAAAAAAAGACAATACCAGGGAACTGGAATGTGCCGATTACCTGGAAAACAGTCTCAAGGTATTTACCAGTGACATCCCTGCGGACGGTCTGAAATTGCATGTCCAATATGACAAATCCCAGTCGCTGTTCAAAAAGGAAATTGCGGCATACCTGGAGGGATTGAAAAACAAGCCGGTTGAAACCAATGTGAACGATTCCGGCGCAAAGTGAAGTAACTGCATTCAACTGTCCGGAGATGGTGGAGGAACCGGAAATACTGCTTGAGGAATCAGCAGCGGCATAGTATACAAAGGTCGTCACACGGAAGAACAACGGTCGCTGGTGGGCCGCCCGGTCTTCAAAACCGGTGAGGGGGATGAGAAATCTCCCTGGTGAGTTCGATTCTCATGTTCTTCCGCCAATAATATTGTTCCGGGGAGCAGGCCACCGCCTGCTCCCCGGTTTTATTTGCAGCTCAATGCTTTTTTGAACTTTTCTTGCGTACAACCGCTTTCTTGGCGGCCCGGTTCTTTTTGTTGCGAACAATCTGCTTTTCAGAGGATGTTTTGCCTGAATTGCGCAGTTGTTTTTTACTGGGTTGAGAGCTGTTATCAAGACTGCTGAGAAGCAGTTGCGGACCGGCAAGAGTGGGGTCCGCTTTTTTTGCCGCCGCCAGCATCTCCCGTGATTCGGATAGAAGTCCGGTTTTCATATAAGTCCGTCCCAGCGCGAACAACATTCTGGCGTTATCCGGTTGTAACTCGATTGCTTTTTTGTATTCGCTGACGGCCAGGTTGTATTCCTTCTTGAATTCGTAAACTATTCCCAGGCGATAGTGACGTTGCGGATCGTCGGGAGCTTTGTCCAACCATTCTTTTACAAACGTTGTCAGGTCATCGTAACGTTTCTGCTTTACATACATGGTGATCAGCGCATTCCTGGCCGCCTCATCCTCATTGTTAAGTCTGAGAACTTCCCGGTAATGGTGTTCGGACTTGGCTGTCTGTGCCCTGAGCAGATAAATTCTTGCCAGTTCGCGGTGCCCCTCGAGGTTATCCGGGTCCAGTTTGACCGCCGTTTCATACTCGCTGGCAGCTCGCTTCTGATCTTTGCTCCGATCATAGACGCGGGCCAGATTCAGGTGATACAGGGGATTGTCTCCCCTGAGACGGATCAATTCCCGGTACTGCTGCGCCGCTTCGGTGAAGCTGCCACGCCAGGTGAAAATCTCTGCCAGACGGCGATGGGCGTTGACATTATCCGGTTCATTGGCAATTGCCAGGCGATATGCGTCTATGGCTTGGTCAAGTTGCCCGATACGTTCATAAAGTAAGCCCACATCGTGGAAAAGTGCGCCATCCTTGCTGCCGGACTTGATCAGCGCCGTAAATGTCACCATGGCATCGTCATCGCGACCGGCGGCCATCTGGGCCTTGCCGAGGTTATACTGTATTTCCGTCCAGGCCGGACGCCCCTTGAGCGCAGTCTGGTAAGCGCCGATAGCCTGACCGTATTCGCGGGCTTTCATGTACTGGTCGCCTTTGCGGGCAAAGTCTTCGGGGTCTATGGTTACATCCACACCCGCCAGAAGATATTCCCTGCGTGCTGTTTCCCGGTCACCGTTTTCCATCAGCACTTCCGCCAGCAAACGGTGCCCTTGCTTGTCCGATGGATTTGCGCCAATGTATGCTCGCAGCTCCTCAATCGCCCGGTCCAGACGGCCGGCTTTGCGCCAGGTATCCGCAAGCCCCAACTGAAACCTGACTTCCTTGGGTCTTAGTCTTTTCAGTTTGAGAAACTCTTCTCCCGCCTTTTTGTATTGCCCCAGCTGAAGATACGCTTTAGCGAGTCCTTCATGGATTGACGCGTCATCCGCATATGCCTTCAATGCTTCACTAAAATGAAAAACCGCCAGCGACGGGTTTGTGCCGCCACACAGGATTTGCGCCATGGCCAGGTGATAGCGTGGATCGGGATGCCCCATCAATCCTTGGGTCAGCTCGACCGATGCTTCCTCGTCCAGGCCGCGATCATGTAGAATCAGTCCAAGGTTGCCGTGGGCCTCTGCGATAGTGCCGTCTTTCTCCAGCGCCTCCCGGTAAAGGGATATTGCGGCATCTTGTTTTGAGGCTCTTTCCGCCTGCAGGGCTTTGATGAATACTCCGACGCCGCCATTTGGACATGACTTGAGTATGGACTCTTCCAATTTCGTGCGCTTAACGGGGTCTGTGACGGTTGAAAGCGTATTGAGGGTCGTGCGCGCTTCCTGGCAGGTATCAGATTTACCCAATCCCCAGCTGAAGCCGCAACAGAATGCGAGAACGGCGAACAACGCAACTGTCCGTAAAAGGACGGTGTATGGATGTTTCATAGTTCTCTCCACGTGTATGGCATGAAACGATTCAGAACTTCCCTGACCTTGTTGACGAAAGAGTTGATACGGCTTATACCGTTGCCTTCAGGCTGTTCCTCAGCCGGTGACCAGATCTGGGTGACAGTCGATAGCGCAACATTCTTGCGTGAGCTTGTCAGGCTGTATTTGTCCGTAACCCCGCAACAGAGAGCTCGTTTCCATTCATTTTCGTTTTTGGGGCTCCATCTGCCTTTATATTCCTGATATGACAAATCTCCGCCAAAATTCATCTCGCTGACGTCGATTGCCGTCGCATTGCCCTGCTTGTCCAGGTGGACTTTCTCTACGTACGCAACGTGCCAATATCTTCCGAGGTCGAATATGGCGACATCGCCTTCCGAGACTTCCGGGACTTCCCTGTTTTTGAGTGTCGTGATTTCTGTCACGTCATTTGGAACCGGAAAGGAGGGTATCTTTGTTTTAACATAATCAACGCAATATCCGTCCCTGTTCACCCAGTCATCGCAGTTACAGCCGGCATGGCAGTTCGTGCGCAGCGCGGCGAATACAGTAATTGTCACAATTATCAAAAGCAGTCTCATATTTGTATGTTCCATTTTAATATTGTTCAATTATCTTCTCGTTCAAATATACATTTTACAATCAGCAAAGCTTCCCCTGCCGGCAAGGGAGGGAGAAGCTTTGCTGATGTTGCGACATTAGTCATGTAGATACGAGAAACCGCTATTTTAAAATAACAAACTCATCGCGACGATTTTTAGCCCAGGCAGACTCGTCGCTTCCCTGAACAGCCGGTTTTTCTTCACCGTAGCTGATGACGGAAAGGCGATCGGGTTTGACTCCCATGGTGACTAGGTATTTCCGGGCAGCTTTGGCGCGGCGCTCACCCAGCGCCAGGTTGTATTCCGTCGAACCGCGCTCGTCGCAGTTACCTTCGATGCGGAATTTTACCGATCTATCCTTCATCATTTCGGTCGCGTTTTTTGATAAAGTGTCACGTGCGGATTCGGATACGTCGGCGGAGTCGAAATCAAAGTAGATCTTGTTCAAAGCCGATTGCATCTGTTCTGTTGTAGACGTTTTTTGCGTCTGTTGAACAGGAAGCGGCTGGTCGGGAGCTTTTGTCGGTACTGCCGGTGCAGCGTTGGTTAGTGAGGAAGCGGTTGCAGTCGCTTTTTTTGAATCGTCCTGCTTTAGTGACTGAGTGGGGGCAATCCCTTCGTCCTTCTTGACAACTTCCTGTTTTGCACAGCCAGCAGTGATGAATACGGCAATAATAAATACGTAAACGGCATGAAACGATATGCGCTTCTGCATGGGAGGTCTCCTCGAAATATTTGATTTTAGATGAAAACAGGCAAACTGCGCCGTCCGATCCGAAACAGGTGAATTCCGGATATGTGTTGGATAAGGCTATGCGAGAGAGATTGATATAGGGGGCGCTCTTGGAGGTAATGGGCTTAGCGACAATAGTGGTACGGAAGAATGATGCGGGTGTGCTTCCGGGGCGTACTCAAAGGTGACCGGGATAAGCGGGGAGGGGAGCGTTGCGATTATCGGGTCTATGTCAATCTTTACAATGGATTTTAGTACGGTCTGTACTGGGGTTTTGTCCAGAACAGCGCGCCGCATGGGTTTGGGTTTGTGCGGACGGGTCAGATCAGGTACCCGTATTCCGGAAAAAGCCAGAAATAACGGGATCATCAGAATGATGAAACGAATCCATCCACTATGTTTTGCAAACATACTCATCTTGCCAACGTATCAGACAATTTGGTTCAATGCAAGTTGGTTAACGGACAACACATTTCATGATTCAGGCTAAATCAATCTGTCATGAATGCTTTATTGCCAGTCATCCCTGACCAAGTTTTTTTTTCATTTCCAGTACATTACCCCCGTTTGTTCGGCGATACTCCACCGAGTCCATCATTGATCGGATTATGTATATTCCGCGCCCTTTTTCATTCAGACTGCCGGAATCAAAGCTCGGGTTCGGTATCTTATTAAGATCAAAGCCGCTGCCGGTGTCATAGACACGAATTGATAAATCACAGTCATTTACGTTGATTCGGACATGAACTTCTTTGTTCGGGTCGGTTGCATTGGCGTGTTTTATTGCATTTACTATTGATTCGGTAAGTACAATATTCAACTGGCTGGCAAGAATCTCACGGTCACAGACTGTGACATCGAATTCCTTGGCCATGTTTTCGCCGATCTTGCCTATCAACCCCAGATAGCGGGTCTGGTTAGGAATGGTTATTTCAAGGGCTATCTTTTTTTTCATAGCAGCCTCGCACCGGATCATATCTTCAGCGATTCTCCAAAGCATCGTCAACGGTTGCATATATATCGAAAACCCGATGGAGGCGGGTTAGTTCAAACATCGATTTTACCTGGGTCTGCAATCCGGACAGCTTAATTGTCCCCTGGCGTGTAGAGGCGTTTTTGAACCCCGAGACCAGTACTCCCAAACCGGAACTGTCGATGAATCTTACTTCTTTCAGATCGACTATCACGTCTTTGGTGCCGGTTTCAAAAAGGTGATTCAATTCAGATTTCAACTCTTCCGAGTTATTTGCATCAAGACGTTCTTCCCTTACGAAAACTACAACTATTCCTTTGTTAGACTCGGTTTTAAGATTCATGACAGCTCCTTATCTCAATTTATCTTTAATACTACCAGAGAGATGTCATCCTGAAACGTCCGGGATCCGGTAAAAGCAGACGCCGCGTCAAAGATCGAATCAATGATCTCTCTGGCCGATAAATGTGCCACACTCCCAAGGTGAGCGCAAACATTTTCGATTCCAAACATTTCACCTTCGCTGTTAAATGCTTCCGTCAATCCATCTGTATACAACAGTAGCACATCACCGCTGACAAGTTCAATGTTACGCTCTTCAAAGATAACCGATGTTTTAACGCCGATAATGAGCCCTTCTGTGTCGAGTTCAATGCAGGCGCTTGTTCCGGAGCGATGGATGATGGGGTGGTTGTGCCCGGCATTGGAGTAGGACAGTTTGCCGCTTGCGGAATTGTATTTTGCATAAAACATGGATATGAATAATTCGGCCCTGGTCAAATCATCATGCAACTGGCCGTTGAGAATGTTCAGTATGGCGCTGGCGCTATGAGCCGAATTTACCTGTGCTCTCAGAAGAGTTCTGACTTCGGCCATGATCAGCGCGGCACCAACACTGTGACCGGAGACATCGGCAATCATCAGGTCGACAGTATTTTCATTTCGAAGAAAGAAGTCATAGTAGTCACCGCCGACATGGGCGGCGGAGATGCATCTTCCCGCCAACTCACACCCGAATATTTCCGGCGCGCTGTCAGGAAGAAGTGAAATCTGTATCTGCTGCGCTATTTCCATGTCACGCAGTACACGGGCATGTTGCAGCAGGGCCCTTTCCTTCTGGTCACGTTCACGGTCTTTTGCATGCATTTCATGAACGATGGTTATCGCCTGTGCAAGCTGTCCGCAGAGGCTGGACAGCAGGTTGATGAACTCCTGGGTGAACAGGCCGGCGATCGACTTGGAAAATACCGAGAGTATTCCGACCGCCTGTTCACCTTCCCTTGAGATCGGAATGTGTGCAAACGAAATAATGCCCTCCGCCAGAGTGCGTTCCAGTGAAAGTGTATTACTGGCAAGTCTGGCGTCGTTCGTGAAGTGAGCTTTTTTATCATGGTAGACCATGTCGATATAAGGTGTACTTTCGGTATACCAGTGATTCTCGTTTATCAGTCGCCGGTTTGCTCCCTGATAGCTTGTGACCGAAACCGTACCATTATCATTTTTGAGTTGTATGATGGCTGCATCGAGTTTGAATTCCTTCAACAGCAGATTCAGCAGGTCATCCATGATAATTTGCAGATCGAGTGTGCGATTGATGATTTCGGAAGCTTTCAGCCTTACAAACAGTGATTCACGGCTCTGGTCGAGAGATGCCCTTACCGTACTGTAAATGTCATAGACCGATTCCATGCGGGAACCCATGTCGGACAGAAAGCTGTCCACAATCGCGCCGGCTGCAGCGGCTCCGACGGAACCCGCCAGCGTTTTTTCGGTATGCCGTTTCAGATTCGGAAGTTCGAATTCCGATACGGCTCCATTCGAATTCAGTTCGCGACTGTCCCCATACAGGCTGATGGCGTTCTGAGCTTCAGCTTCTCCGATAAACTTGGCCATCAGTGTAACGAATTGTGCTTTTGTTACCGGTTTTGAAAGTCGTTTCTGTTCAGTCTGGCGATAACCGCGTTCCCGCTCGAAGACGGCTATGTACTTGGATACCTGTTCCCGTTCCTTGTCGGTCTGCTTCAGCATTATCGAGCATGTTATATAGGTGCTGATGTTGAAAAGCATGCTCCAGAACAGAGAATGACTCCAGAGATCCATCCCCGAAAGACCGAACAGTGCGGTGGGCCTGAGAAGGGTAATCCCGAACGGACCTTCCGTCAGCAGGTCTGTTGGCAGCCAGCCGGATTTGCTGAATGATGGCAGCAACAGCGTGTAAAACCAGATCATGAACCCGAGCAGAATCCCGCCGATTGCTCCGGCCTTGTTGCCGCGCCTCCAGTAGAGACCACCCAGCATGGCCGGCATGAATTGGGCCGCTGCCGAAAATGAAATCAGCCCCATATTTACCAGCATGTAAGAGTCGCCTACAATGCGGTGGTAATAGTACCCCATCATTATGACCAGAAATATGCCGAACCGTTTGAGATTAATCAGCAGTAACGGAAACCAGACTTGCGGTGTACACCGAACAATGATCGGCATGAAGATGTGGTTCAGGAGCATGGTCGATATGGCCACCGATTCAACCATCACCATGCCGGCAGCGGCGGAAACGCCTCCCAGAAATGCCAGTTGGGCTATGGCACTGTTGCCGGTGATCAGAGGTATGCTGATTACGAAAAAGTCGGCGCCTTGATTGCTGCCGGTAGTCAGGATACCTCCAAGCGCAATCGGCATCACAAACAGGTTGATAAGAAACATGTAGGTTGGAAAGAGCCACATTGCGGTTGATATATGTTTTTCATCGGAATTCTCTATGACCATCACGTGGAACTGTCGGGGCAGAAGCATGATCGCCCCCATGGAGAGGAACAACATCGTGAAGGTGGGAATACTGTCCGAGTTTCTGCTTGAGGTGTCTAAAGTAAAAAGCCGGTCAAATGCAGCAGGATCAAATGCTTTGAAACGCGTGAAAATATCCGTAACGCCATCAAACAGGAAGTAGGTTACAAATATACCGACACCCAGAAGACTGATCAGTTTGATCAGGGACTCGAATGCAACGGCTGCGACCAGACCTTCATGACGATCGGATGAAACCAGTTTGCGAGCACCGAAAATGATACTGAAGATCGACAGAATCACTGCCAGAATAAGGCCGGTTGGCAGTTTCGCACCTGATCCGAGCCTTGTTAGCGGGATGTCGTCGGCCGGCAACCCGCTAACAAGGAAAAAACTGTGGGAAACCGCCTTAATTTGCAGGGCTATATAGGGCATGATGCCGAGAACCGCGATAATCGTCACCAGCGCTCCGAGCCAGAGTGATTTCCCGTAACGCAGGCTGATGAAGTCGGCAATCGAAGTGATGTTGTTCTCTTTACTGATCTTGACGATGCGACGAAGCAGGAAAAGCCAGGAAAAAGCCGCCAGCGACGGTCCGAGATAGATCATCAAAAAATCTATCCCGGTGGTGGAAGCCTTGCCGACACTGCCGTAAAATGTCCAGGATGTGCAGTATACCGCGATTGACAGGGAATATACGATGGGATTGGAGACGATGCTGCGGCCGATTTCCTTGCGATGGTGGGCATACCATGCAACCAGAAAGATAATCGCGGTATAGAGTGCGGATATGGATGTTGCGTAGACGATTCCGGTATTCATTCGTCTTTTTTCTCGTCGGGGTTCTTGTTGTGTGAGGAAAACGAACGCATGAAAAGGTAGATGACAAAGATCGAAAAAGCCCATCCGATTGTCAGATAGAGCAGCATCAATGGAAAACCGAACAGTGTCACCGGTTTGTTGAAGATGCGCAGGAACGGAAAGGTCATCATTATTATTCCCAGGACAAAGAATATTATCCACGATTCCCGCAGCTGTAATCTATGCATCACTCTGGAAAATAACCGCTTGATCATTGGCTCAGTTCCTCATAAATCCTGTTTGCAAGACTTTCGGTGGAACTCATCGAATCGAGGGTGATTATTCTGCCTTCGGCCAGTCCGGGAGGTTCGAATTCTGCCTGCTGTTGCCCTAGAAGTTCGATTCTTCCGTCTGAAACGGATTCTCCGCGTTCGGAACGTCGCATCAGTCTACGTTTCTGTTCCTCTTCATCGCAGGTTATCGAGAGGATCACAAAATCAGCGCCATGTCTGACCGCCAAAGCCGCTAGTGAAGAGCGGTCAGAGGCTCTTTTGAAGCTGGCGTCGATCAGGACCGAGCGGTTTGCGTAAAGTTCATTTCCAGCAAGCCGCTTCAATTGTGCATAAACATCCTCGGTGACCGCTTTGTCGTACAACCCCTGTCCATATCGTTCATGAACCGATAAACCCGATTTTTTCCCTGAACCGGATTTGCGGATTGTGTCGGAGTTATAAACGGGAATTCCCAGTTCGAATGCCAGTTGCTCTGCCAGCTTGCTTTTGCCGCAACCCATGGTTCCACAGGTTATGAAAAGGGTCGGGCGCAATCTGCTTCTTTCGCAGTAGCCCCTGGCAAGCCGGAAGTAGCGTATGGCACGTTCTTTTGCAACTTTCTTCATGCTTGGATCAATTGTCTCGTCGTTCAGAAGGAAACTCTCAACTTTTCCGCGAATAAATGCTCGGTAAGTCTTGTAAAAATTGATAAGTTTTTCCAGTTCAACGTCACCAGACAACTCCAGGTAGGTTTTCAAAGCCAGTGTTGACAGGTCACTGCGACCGTGAAAGTCAAGGTCCATCAGCAAAAAGGCAATATCGGCGGCGGTGTCACAAAAACGAAAGCGTTCGTTAAATTCGATACAGTCGAATATATATACTTTATCATCAACCAGGCAGATGTTTTCAAGGTGCAGGTCGCCATCGCATTCGCGAATATAGCCCTGTTCCACCCTGCGGGCGAAGAGGGTCTCGTTGGATCCGGCAAATCCTTCAACCCATGAACGTATTGCTTCCAGCTCGCCTGACGGAAGAGTGCTGGTTGCATAACTCACCACCTGTTCGAAGTTCTCGTTCCAGTTGTCCATGATTCTGTCAAGAGTTCCAAAATCGGAAATGTACCGCGAGGAAGTGATTCCGGCATGGAATTCGGCTATAACGCCAGCAATCCTTTTGATCATCGCCGTTGTCACGCTATCGGTTTCAATCAGTCTGTCCAGCATGCGCTCAGCCGGGAGCCGTTTCATCATCACGGCATAGTCCAGTATCGGCCCACTGCCGTTAAACGACGCACCGTTGCCGTCCGCATGGAGTTCGATAACCCCTTCGTAGATGTCGGGACAAAGTCGACGGTTGAGACGCAGCTCTTCGTTGCAGTAAAAATGGCGCTTTTCGAGCGTGGAAAAATCCAGAAAACCGAAATCAACCGGTTTTTTAATTTTGAAAGCATGGCAGTCGGTCAGGAAAATCCATGATACGTGTGTCTGTGTCAGTTCGACCTTGCTTGTCGGAACCGGGTAGTTTGCAGGAATCATTAATGATTTCAGTGTGGTTGGCTTCATTGTGTCGGCTCGCATTCATGTGAAGAGTAACATCAAACCGGCCTGTCCGCAAGCGGTCAGGTATCTTGATTATCGTTTGACCACGATAACGATTCATGTTAGTTTTCGAAACCAATTTACTCAGAAATGGAATGCTTCGAAATGTCGTTGCGCCCGATCATACTCCTGTCCTGCCTGCTGCTGGCTTCCTGCGCCTCCAGTATGCCTCATCCCGATGACAACTCTTCCGTCATCCATAAATCATTCGACAGTCATTCCCGCTCACTGTACCTGTATTCCCGCGCCAGGCTCGCTTCCCACGACGGTGATTATCCGTCCGCATTGAGCTTGTTGCGCGAGGCTATTGAACTTGATCCGGGTTCAGCGATGCTGCATGCCGAAGTCGCGGAAATCAAACTGAAAATCGGGCAGGTGCCTGAAGCTCTCGAATTCATCGAGAAGGCGATCAAGCTCGATCCCGACTATCGTCCGCCCTATGTCATCGCCGGCATTCTGATGTCATCGGCCGGCAAGGATTGGGAGGCCGCCGATTATTTGCGCAAGGCGGTCAAACTGGACCCCTCCAAGGAAGATGCCTACCTGCATCTGGCACTTTCGCTGACGAGGCTGTTCGAGTATGAGGAAACCGTGGCAACGCTCAAGGCCCTGATAAAAGTGAACCCTGATTCTGTCCTGGGCTATTATTATCTGGGAAGAACCTATAGCCAGATGAAACTGTATCGTGACGCTCTGGGGTACTTCAAAAAAACGCTTGAGCTGCGCCCGGAATTCGATCAGGCTGCAATTGACATGGCTGCCACCTATGAGTCCATGGGTGATTACCCCCAGGCCATTGAGAGCTATCGTGCCCAGCTCGGCCGGGATGAGACCAGGGGCGCGGTGCTGCAGCGCTTGATTCAACTGCTGATTCAGCAGCGTCGTTTCCCGGAGGCGCTCGAACACCTGAAAAATGCCGTAAAATCTGGTCTTGGCGGTCAGGAAACCTTGCGCAAGATCGGACTGGTTCACCTGGAACTGGAACAGTTTGATGAGGCAATTGCCGTTTTCGGCGATATTCTGGAAAAAGACTCCGCAGCCCACCATATCCGGCTTTACCTCGGCATCGCATATGAGGAAAAAGGGGAGTTGGACAAGGCCTATGACGAGTTTAAAAAAATTCCAGCTGATGTAGCTCCGTATCCGGAGGCTGTCGGCCATATCGCATTCATTCTCAAGGAAAAGGGCGAAAATGACCAGGCCATTGAAATACTCAAGGAAGCCATCGCCACCAATACGGGACATGTTGAGTTATACCTGAACCTGGCCGCACTGTATGAATCCATCGGTAATGTTGACGGCAGTCTGGCCTTTCTTTTTGAAAATGAACACAAATTCCCCAAGGAGTCGCGCTACCAGTTCCGTATCGGGGTGTTGCTGGACAAACTTGGCAAACGCGCGGAATCCATCGATCGGATGAAGAAGGTGCTCACGCTCAACCCACGGGATGCGCAAGCGCTCAACTACCTTGGGTATTCATATGCCGAAATGGGCATCAACCTGGAGGAAGCGCTCAAATATATTCAGCTGGCGGTTGAGATACGTCCCAATGATGCCTTCATACTGGACAGCTACGGATGGGTGAATTTCAAGCTCAAGCGTTACGATGAAGCGGTCCGGCTGTTGGAGGATGCCTTCAGCCTGGTTAACGACGATTCCACCATTGCCGAACATCTCGGGGACGCCTATGCCGCCCGGCGTGAATTCAGGAAGGCTCTCAAACAGTACCGCAAGGCATTGGAAATCGACCCTGACCGCAAGGAGCTGGCTGAAAAGATTCGCAAGTTCAAAGGGGAGCATGGTGAAAAATGAATGCCTCAACGGGCAGATGCCTGCTGTTTCTTTTTTTGTGCTGCCTTTGCCTGACTGCCTGCAGTAGTTCCGAGACTCGCCAACCCATAACCAAACGCGTTGAATCCGCAACACCGGTCACCGGCGATTCCCTGGTCGAGGGCACTATCGGTGAGGCCTCGACCCTGATCCCGGTGCTGGCCTCGGATTCCTCTTCCCATGCCGTGGCCGGCCAGATCTACAATGGCCTGGTCAAATACGACAAGAACCTGAAGATCACCGGTGACCTGGCCGAATCGTTCGATATATCACCCGACGGCCTGACAATAACATTTCATCTGCGGCGCGGTGTCAAATGGCACGACGGTGCGCCTTTCACCGCCAGGGATGTGCTTTACACCTACCGCGTCATCATTGATCCCAAAACCCCCACTGCCTACGCCGAGGATTTCAAACAGGTCAAGAGCATCTCGGCTCCTGACGACCATACCATCCGGGTGGTTTATGCCACGCCCTTCGCGCCGGCCCTGGCCTCGTGGGCGACCAACATCCTGCCGGCCCACCTGTTGGAGGGGCAGGACATCACCAAGAGTCCCCTGGCACGCAAGCCGGTCGGCACCGGTCCCTACCGTTTCAAAGAGTGGGTGGCGGGACAGAAAATAGTGCTGGAAGCCAATCCTGAATATTTTGAAGGTCGGCCATATATCGACCGTTACATCTATCGCATCATTCCCGATACCTCCACGATGTACATGGAGCTGAAATCCGGCGCGATCGACCTGATGGGGCTGACCCCGGTGCAGTACGCTCGCCAGACTTCCGGACGTAGCTTTACATCCCTGTTCAACAAATACCGTTATCCCTCATCAGGTTATCTCTACATGGGTTACAACCTGCGTCATCCGCTGTTTGGCGACAAGCGCATCCGCCAGGCGATGACCGCCGCGATCAACAAGGACGAGCTGATCCAGGGGGTGCTGTTCGGCATGGGACAGAAGGCGTACGGCCCGATCGTTCCGGGGCGCTGGGCCTATAATCCGAATGTGAAGGATATCGCCTATGATCCGAAGCATGCTGCCGAACTGTTGGCAGAGGCCGGCTGGAAGGATAAAAACAGCGAAGGAATCCTGGTAAAGGACGGCAAACCGTTCAAATTCACGATCCTGACCAACCAGGGCAACCAGCAGCGCCTGATGACCGCCCAGATCGTGCAGCAGCGCCTGAGGCAGGTCGGCATCGACGTCAGGATCCGCATCGTGGAGTGGGCAGCATTTCTCAAGGAGTTCATAAACAAGGGCAATTTCGAGGTGGTGATGCTGGCTTGGGGCATATCGCAAGACCCGGATATGTACGATATCTGGCACTCCAGCAAGACCAATCCGAGCGAACTGAATTTTATCGGTTACAAAAATCCGGAGGTGGATCGACTGCTGGTGGAAGGGCGCGGTACCTTCGATATCGAGAAGCGCAAGCGGGCTTACTTCCGCATCCAGGAGATCCTGGCCGATGAGCAGCCCTACACCTTCCTGTATGTGCCCGATTCATTGCCGGTGGTAAGCGCCCGCATTCGAGGCGTGGAACCTGCCCCGGCCGGCATTGGACATAACCAGATCAAGTGGTTCGTACCCAAGAATGAGCAGGTTTACGTGCCGTGACTTTCCGACTTTCAGTACCGGTAATGGAAGTTGCCATGAGTGTTATGCATTCAACATCAAAGGGGGAAACGGACAACCGTTTCCCCCTTTGATGTTACAGCTGCTGGAGAGGTCTTGCTAGCGAACCAGCTTGAAAAGGTAGGCGAAGGTGCCGACCACCGATAAACCTGAAAGCATTGCGCCGGCGGAGCTCATGGTTGTAGCAATCTTGACCATGGCGCCGTCAATGCCCTCGGATTGGATGTTAAAGTCAAATTCCTCCACCAATGTTTGCCAGGCAGGATCCCACTGATACAGTTGCAGATAGAGTTCCGAGCCCTTCCAGATAACGATGAAGAAAAATACCAGAACAAAGGAAAGTATGCCGTTGGCAATGGGAGATCCTTTTATCTCGTGGTAGATTTTTAACACTACAAAAATGTTAACTATGGACAGGAACAGCCACACTGTATTTTCCGCCATACGGTAGTTTCTGAGCACGAACAGGCTGGGCTTGGGATTGAGTGAAACGAATATAATTCCCAAAACAATGGCGCCTATGGTGGCCAGATAGATGGTTCTCTTTGAACCGGTGATATCCAGGGTTTTTGTAAACAGGAAGTATTCCTGGAAGCCGTGGCTGATCAGCAGGATGGAAACCGCCCCGATGATGGTATGCACGGCGGTTACCCTGAAATAGCTGGAGGCATAGGGGTTCAGCAGGTAGGCCTGTCCCCAGAAGATCAGGAAGAAACCGATCGAGACGCTGGTCCAGAGCCGGGCATTTCCATAACTGAAATAAAAGCTGATAACAGCCGCGACAAACCAGAAAAATATCAGCACCAGGTCTGATGCATTATAAACGACCGGATTGTAGATTTTGGGCAGAAACGGGATGATTGTAGTCAAGTACTGAAAAAAACTCGTGAAATCCATAAACGGCTCCTATCTGGGTGTGTGAAATTAAAGTTTTTCTACTTCCAGGGAAATGGCATTGCGCATCTCCTTGATCTTGTTGGCACTAGCCAGAAGTATGGAACTCTTTTCCACAGCGTTGAGAAAATCACGCAACTTGGATTCGTCCTTCAGTGCCTTGATTCCGCCTGCATTCAACAGTTCCTTATCCACAAGAGTCTTGCCAAGCTTTCCAAGACTTGCATTTGCTATCGCAATTATTGCGGTTTCAACTTCAGCGCTGTTTGCCGCGACAGGTGGCGGCTGGGGAGCTGCAACTGCCTGTGGTTGAAAAACGTTTGCAGGTTCGGGTGCGGCAAAAACATCTCCCTTGGCGGATGCCCACAGTGATCTGATATTCACCTGTGCCGACAGATCCTGGTTCACCCCATCTGTCCCCCTGATGGCCATCAGGTCAACAGTTGCGCCGGGAAGTGTGGCTATTTGCTGTACTTTGGCGGGCGAATTTTCGATCGCATCAGCAGTGTCATCGAAAAAACCAACTGTTTCACCATCCCGATAGAGGATCATGCCAACACTTTGATCCGTCGAAATCTTGAGCGTGGCTGTCATGCGCTCATTTTTGATCCTCTCTCTGAGATTCTTGAAGTCGATCATTTTCAATTCTTGCCTGTCAAGAACCTTCACGCCACGAATCAGCGCCAGCACGGCCTGATTTACATCTTTTGTAAATCCATAAACATTAAAGCTGCCGCTGTCGGTCAGGATTATCTGATCAACCAAAGCACGCAGAGCGTCAGCATCTTTTTCCTCGATCTTGTTACGTCGCATGAGAACGCTGATCAGCCTGCCTTCCTCATAGATCAAGGCACAGTCCGAAGCGGGAAAGTCAAATATGGCACATCCGGTTAGTTTGCCGTTTTTCAGCTTATCGAGCGCTTCAGGGAGTTGTAGTTTGGCGATCGGGAAATTTTCGACCAACGGTTTTCCTTTTGGCAGCAGAAACATGATGAATTCCTTCTTGAATGGAGTTGCGGAGAGTTTCCGCCATTCGGACTACTAACAGCTAAAAAAACAGGAAGAGGGACTGTACGCCAGGCCCTCTTCTCGTAACCGACTCTCGGGGTATATCAGCAGCCGGCGGTCTTTCTGACATAGGTGATAACCTTGGTGCCTTTGTCAAATCGGATACGCAGCTCATCACCTACACGGATCTTTTTGTCTTTCAGTTTTTCCAGTGTCGAAGCGTCGCGAACGTGCAGAACTACACTTTCGTCGTTTTTTCGATCCTGCATGGTTATTTCCGCAACGTTGCCACGCATTTCGATTGCCGAAATTGTGCCGACCATCTTGGATTCAGCTGCAAATACCAGTGAACTCCATGCGGATACCATCACCATTACCAGCATAACAATACGAGTTTTCATTTTTTCCTCCGTGTATGCCGTCGATGCGGCTGTTTATTTTGTGCTGAATGACTTTACCCGACAACAGCCCGGTTGTTGATGATTTAGAAATTGCTATCTAGAGTTTTCCGGTAAAAAATCATATCAATGAACTTATCCTGTTAGTCAGAGGCCGGCGATTTTGAATATATCCATTACACTGACATATATTGCAATTATCCGTGTTTTAGCGTAACGAAACAGGCATTGCGCCGTACTTAAATTGTGCAGAAATACTCTTATCAAAATGTTGCACAGATATTCTGGCTGATCCGGTGTAACCTGCTTATGTTTTGTAGTTCTAATGAAGCAATATATATGCCGGTATTGATTGAATTCGATAAAATACTTGAATGACAGGGGTGCAAACTTAAAAATAGTGTCGAGTTCATACATCTGTCACGAGAACTGTTGTCAGCCGCACCTTGAAAAAGGTGCCGAGCAGGCCAAGTGTACTCAATTTAACGAAGTGTAATCTCAAAGGTTCAAATAATTATTCCATTATTGAGCCAGCGTCAAGAAGCTATTTGCATATCAATCTATTCTGTTTATTGAATGCTGATACCGAGCCTGGTAACCGACATCATGATTGGATTGACAATCCGTCGGTGTACATGTTACGCAAGTTGCGTTTTGGCTGATGACATAATTAAAGGTCAGCCTTCGGAATACGCCGCATATCAGGACCTTTTCGGAAGGTGACTCCCTCCAATATAAAAGTGAATTACGGATGTCATGACAACATACCTGTTAAAACGAATACTGCTGCTGATTCCGCTGATGTTCGGCATCACGCTGATAACCTTTGCGGTTATCCACCTGGCTCCGGGAGAGCCGGTGGAGATGCAGATGGCGATGAATCCCAAGGTCGGCAAGGAGGCCCGGGACCGCTTGACCAAGTTCTACGGTCTCGACAAGCCGCTGCACGAACAGTATCTGAGCTGGGTCGGCAAGCTGGCCAGACTCGACCTGGGACGTTCCTTTTCGCCCGATGGCCGGCCGGTCAAAGACAAGATCAAGGAACGCCTGCCGATCACGATCTCGCTGAACATCATCGCACTGATCCTTGAATTCGGCCTGGCGATCCCGATCGGCATTCTGGCCGCCACCCGCCGTGACACCTGGCTGGACAAGGGCATCACCGTCTTTGTCTTTGTCGGTTTTGCCGTGCCGACCTTCTGGCTGGCGCTGCTGTTGATGTATCTCTTCGGAGTGCGCCTGGGTTGGCTGCCCATTTCCGGTCTGCATACGCTGGGGAGTGATTCCTGGGGAACCTTGCATTACCTGTGGGACATGGCCAAACACCTGGTAATGCCGGTGATGGTGGCCTCTTTCGGCAGCCTGGCCGGACTTTCACGCTACATGCGCTCGGCGATGCTGAACGTGATCAGCCAGGATTACATCACCACCGCCCGCGCCAAGGGATTGCCGGAACGGATCGTAATCTACAAGCACGCCCTTAGAAACGCGCTGCTGCCCCTGATCACGCTGCTCGGCTTCTCGATTCCCGGACTGATCGGCGGCAGCGTCATCTTTGAAACCATCTATGCGATACCGGGCATGGGACAGCTCTTCTACCAGGGCGTGATGTCGCGCGATTATCCGGTGGTGATGGGTATCCTGGTGATCGGAGCCTTTCTGACGCTGCTCGGCAACCTGATCGCCGATCTCTGCTATGCGCTGGCCGATCCGCGCATCAGGCACGGGGAGGGGTAGGGCATGGCCTTCAGGCATTCCTATTTATACTCCATCTTCTGGCCGCGTCTGAAGCGCAACCGTCTGGCGCTGCTCGGCGGAGCGGTGGTGCTGGCGCTTTTCCTGGTTTCTCTGGCGGCGCCGCTGATCTCCCCCTATGACCCCAACGCCATCAATGCCTGGAAGGTCCTGTCGCCGCCGTCATGGCAGCACTGGTTCGGCACCGACGAGCTTGGCCGGGATGTGCTCAGTCGGGTACTTTACGGGGCGCGAATATCGCTCAAGGTCGGTTTTGTGGCGGTCGGCATCGCCGTAACGATCGGCACCGTGGTCGGCCTGCTCTCCGGTTATTACAGCGGTGCGGTGGACGCGGTTCTGATGAGGCTGGTTGACATCATGCTCTGCTTTCCGGCCTTCTTCCTGATACTGGCGGTGATAACCTTCCTGGAGCCGTCGATCTGGTACATCATGATCGTGATCGGCCTGACCGGCTGGATGGGGGTGGCGCGCCTGGTGCGGGCGGAAACGCTCTCGATCCGCGAGATGGACTACATCATGGCGGCGCGCTGCATCGGCTGTTCCAACGCCCGCATCATCTTCCGCCACATCCTGCCCAACGCGGTCTCTCCGGTGCTGGTCTCGGCCACGCTGGGAGTGGCCGGAGCAATCCTGACCGAATCGGCGCTGTCGTTCCTCGGCATCGGCGTCCAGCCCCCCACCCCCAGCTGGGGCAACATCCTCACCTCCGGCAAGGACTACATCGAGTTCGCCTGGTGGCTCTCCCTGTTTCCGGGGCTGGCCATTCTGGTAACGGTGCTGGCCTACAACCTCCTGGGAGAGGGCATCCGCGACGCCCTCGATCCGCGCGTCAAACGCTAATGGCGGTCGATCCGCGCCGGATCAGTCTCCTCAACAATATCCTGGTCTCTGCCGGTCCGGTGGTCTACTGGATGAGCCGCGACCAGCGCGTGGCCGACAACTGGGCGCTGACCCATGCCCAGAATCTGGCGCTGGAGCGACAGGCGCCGCTGATCGTGGTCTTCGCGCTGGCCCCGGCCTTCCTGGGGGCGACCATCAGGCAGTACGGCTTCATGCTGCGCGGCCTGGCACAGGTGGCGCAACGACTGGAACGGCTCAACATACCCTTTGTACTGCTGCAGGGGGATCCTCCCGCGGAGGTCAGCCGTTTTGTCCGGCAAAATGCCGTCGGCGCGCTGGTGACCGACTTCGACCCGTTGCGCATCAAGCGGACCTGGCGTGATAAAGTGGCCGCCGATGCAGGCGTGGCCTGTATCGAGGTAGATGCCCACAATATCGTACCCTGCCGGATCGCATCACCAAAACCGGAATTCGGCGCCTACACCATCCGGCCCAAGATCAACCGGCTGCTGCCGGATTTCCTGACTGACATTCCCCAACCCGTGCCCCATCCGTACACCCGGGATAATCCCCCCCAGCCTGCCTTTGACAAAGTTGATGCCATTGAACTGCTTGTAGATTCGCTGCCGGTTGACCGCAGCGTTCCGGAAACGGCTGTGTCGCCCGGGGAGGCGTCAGCCCATAGTTATCTGCATGATTTCATCACCAATTGCCTGTCCCGCTATGGCGATCTGCGCAACGATCCCAATGCCAACGGACAGTCGGGGCTTTCGCCCTGGCTGCATTTCGGCCAGCTGTCGGCCCAGCGTGTCGCATTGGAGTCGGCGCGGGCGTCGGGCGGAAATGCATCCGGCGCTTCATTTCTGGAAGAACTGATTATACGGCGGGAACTTTCTGATAACTTCTGCTGGTATAACTTGAACTATGACCGGGTCGAAGGTTTTCCGGAGTGGTCCTTGAAAACCATCGCGCAGCATCGCCATGACCGGCGGGAATACCTCTATTCGGCCGAACAGTTCGAGAACGCCGCAACCCATGACCGGCTCTGGAACGCAGCCCAGATGGAAATGGTCAGCAGCGGCAGGATGCACGGCTACCTGCGCATGTACTGGGCCAAGAAGATCCTGGAGTGGACGGAGTCGCCGGAAGCGGCACTGGAGACAGCCATTTATCTGAATGACCGCTACCAGCTGGATGGACGCGACCCGAACGGCTATGCCGGCATCGCCTGGAGCATCGGCGGCGTGCATGACCGGGCCTGGGGCGAGCGTCCGGTGTTTGGCAAGATCAGGTATATGAATGACAAGGGCTGCCGCAGGAAGTTCGATGTGGACAGGTATGCAGGAATGTGGCTGTTCAGTTGATCTGATCTGCCTTTTGATTGAAAATACCAGCATTTTGTCTCCTCAAAATCAGGAACCCGACCATACCCGCAAAAAAAGAACTGAGTAATATGCTGATTTTCGAGCTTTGGACGATTCCGTGGTTACCGAATGCCAGCATGGTGATGAAGATTGACATGGTAAATCCGATGCCTCCCAGAAAACCTGCACCAACGATATGCTTCCAATGCACATCTTCCGGCAATTGAGACAGCCCCAGCTTGACTGCCGCCAGGCTGAACAACACTATGCCCACAGGTTTGCCAACGAACAAACCTGCGAAGATGCCCAGACTGTTTGTTTCCAACAAGCCCGGAGCCCAGTTTGCTGACAGGATTATGCCGGTATTTGCCAGCGCAAATAGCGGCATAATCATAAAAGCTACCGGTTTGTGCAGAAAATGCTGCAACTTGAATGATGGCGACTGCTCATCGCCATTCCTGAACGGAATGGCAAAGGCCAGCAGAACACCGGCAATTGTGGCATGGACACCGGATTGGAGCATGAAATACCACATAAAAACACCCGGAACAAGGTAGGCGATCAAACGGTTTACCCCAAGCCGGTTCAAGAGCAGCAAGCCGGCATACACTCCTATGGCCAGGACAAAATAGAGCATCGAAAAGTCACTTTGATAAAACAGGGCAATAACCAGAATCGCGCCCAGATCGTCAATAATAGCCAGGGCGGCAAGAAAAACCTTCAGAGAGACCGGAACCCTGTCTCCGAGCAGTGCCAGCACCCCAAGGGCAAAAGCAATATCAGTTGCCATCGGAATGCCTGCGCCGCCTTGAGTTGCAGTCCCGGTATTAAGCAGGAAGTGCAGCAGCGCAGGTACAAGCATGCCACCAATCGCGGCAATGATCGGCAGGGATGCGCTTTTGGGATTGGATAATTCGCCGATATAAAGTTCTCTTTCGATCTCAAGTCCGATCAGCAGGAAGAAGATAGCCATCAGACCATCGTTAATCCACTGTTCAAGAGTGTAATTCAAAGAGAAGCTATCGCCTGCACCGATAACGATCCTGGTGTGCCATAAATCCAGGTAATCTGCCCCAAAATTCGAATTGGCAATAGCGATCGACGTAAACGTGCAGAGGACCAGGATGATGCCTGATGTCTTCTCGCTCTCAAAAAAATCAATAAACAGTTTGGTAAGTTTTGCTTTCATAAAACGGGCGGAAACTCCTTATCCGTTATGTTTCATTGCATCTGCTGGTCGCGAATGACTTGGAGTTTGACACCGTTTTCTCCGGAATTATTGCCGGCAGTATGGCTTGTTGAAATAAGCTCTTGCGGTACTTTCAGCTCCCCGGTCAGATGTTTTTTAACTGCAGACAGATTATTTCCGTTTTTCCTGGCGCCCTTCAGCAAGAACCTGAAACCAGCCGGTCCACCTGGCAGCTTGGAGATGATTGTCAAGTGTTTAACTGAATCGGGCGTGAGGCTCCCGTCTTTGGAAAACTTCAGGACCGGCAGCAGGGGCAATTCGTTAATCGTCAGTACAACCGGCAACTCGATGGTTCGCTGAACAAGGCGGGAAAGTAACAGGAGTTCATCGTTAACTGCCGGATAATCCCGACGCAGGTCGATTGTTATCAGGAGAGGACTGATTCCTCCGGCAAAGGTTAGGCGGGTACTTGAAACCGGAAACGGATCAAGCGCCGCTGCCAGTTCCGCCTCAACCTGCTCTGCCATTTGATCGACTTTGCCACGGATCTCTGCCGGAGAATCAATCCGCGGTGGTGAAGTGTTCGCGCCTGTTATCATTTCCGTTTGCGCACTTTTTACAGGCAGATTTTCCGAAGCCACGATAACCTGCTCAAGATTGAGATTAACCGGTGTTTTGACCGCTTTTGTCAATTCTGCTTCAATCTGCTCTTTTATTCGTGAGTCGATAAACTTGACGGTGTTGACCGATGCATTAACCTGAATTCTATCCTTCTTACCCAGATAGAAATAATTGGTCATGCGTGAGGCAAGTTCCCGGTTCAGTTGCTTTTTCAGTACTCGCTCAATTCGTTTTTTAGTGTTAACCTTTTTAAGATCAACCACCAGGGTATATACAAGAGGGATCGAGATCAAAGTCAGCAGGCCGGCGATTATCAGCAGGCGTTTACGAGGGGTATATTGAATTGCTTCAACATGCGTGGTTCTGAATCCCAGGATAAAGAACACCAGGTCGGAGGTAAGGATAATTGCCACGAAGTTCGTAAAAAACAGCAGGAAGCCCCCCATGGCAAGCATCAGTTGTCCGGTGCCCAGTCCGTAGCCGACCACGCTCAGGGGGGGGATGACCGCCGTTGCCACGGCTACGCCGGTGGCTGTGATCAGGTAATTGCGCTTGGTACAGAGGGCCACGGTGCCAACAACACCGGAAATAACCGCCACAAAGAGGTCATAAATATTGGGGCGCACCCTGGCCATTATCTCGGCTGTGGGCTCTTTCAGCGGTGAGATCAAGGTTACCAGTGCGCTGACCAGGATCGTCAACGCCACACTGACAGCAATGGTGCGAAACGCTCTGCCGGCCAGTCGTAGATCACCGATGGTCAGGGCCAGGCCGGAGGAAATTATCGGGCCCATAAGCGGGGAGATCAGCATGGCGCCGATAACCACCGCCACGCTGTTGGTAAGTAGTCCCAATAGAGCGATCAGTCCGGCCGAAAGCAGCATCAGATAATATATCCAGGAACGATCAACACCCGAGGCCACATCTTTTATGATCAACTGGTGGTTGACCATTTCGGTTTTAATGGCCAGATAATCTTTCAGCTTTTTTATCTGGTAAAGAATGTGGACATTCATTTTGGCTATCCCTCAAGAATCCATTTGCGGCTTAAAATGCACCCATCAAAAGATGCCACGAAATTTATAATGTTCCGGCTCTCCCGGTGCGTCCTATCCTCTGATCGGGCAAATCATTGCCGCAGCAGAAGGAGTATAATCTTACCTCTCTTTGAGTCAATGTCTAAGCAATTCAAATGGCAATCGTGGCAAACTTGACCAAGTATCAGTAGTGAAGCTATATTTTCGGGATTACAGTTTGCTTGCATCACCTGGTGATTTGATCTATTCATGAATCCATAGTCGCATTTCGAAAGCAGAAACGACATTATGGACAAATTCTGCACCGTAACTGAAAGCATCTCCCGCCGGACGGATACAAACTGACTTTATCAAGTAAAGGATTCCAGCGCCACCATGCTTCGCCACCTCTTTTCACGCTCAACCTCGGCTATTAACGCGCTTACCCAACGCCATCTGCAGTGGATTTACCGGGTAACCACCCGCTCGCCGCTCAAGGTTATTGCCGTAGCATTGCTGCTGGTCACGCTGTCCGCCATCATGATCGCCTCGACCCGCTTTGAGGCGGACATCTTTCGCCTGTTCCCGTCGCGCCTGCCCGCGTTGAGGCTTCTGCTCGATTCCCTGGAGTGGACCGGCGGCGCCAGGGAGGCCTATTTCGTGCTGGAAGGGGAGCCGGCCGTGCTCCCGGTGGAAGCCGAAAAACTGGCTATCCGCCTGCAGGCTCTGCAACTGGATGGCAAACCGGCCTTCAGCCGGGTTACCTGGCGAATCTATGAGGAATCGGAAGGTAAGTTGTTTGCCGATTTCATAGCCTATGCCGTAGCCAGGCCGCAGCTGTTTGTTGCCGCCAAGGATGCGGAGAAGCTGGCCGGACAGCTTTCGCCGGTTGCCTTCGATGCCGCGCTCCAGCGTATTAAAACCGATCTTGCGGGGCAGTTTGGCGGCAGCATGACGACTCTGGCGACGGCTGACCCGCTCCATATCAGGGATTTTATCCTGCCGCGCCTGAAGACGGCCAGCCAGGCCCTGGACCTGGATACGGACTCCCCCTATTTCCTGTCCCGGGACAAGCGTGTGATGATCGTCATTGCCGAACCGGCCCGGCCGGTTCAGGATATCGAGTTTGCCCGCAGGCTGGTGGTCGGCATCAATCAGGCCCGCAGCGGACTTGCCGTCTCGGTCAGCTGCGCCGGCGCTCATGTCAGTGCCGTGATGGATGAAGCGGCCATGAAATCCAATATCCTTTCCTGCATTGTTTCATCGCTCTTCGTCGTGCTGGCGATCTTCTATGCCGTCTACCGGCGCCTGCTGCCGACGATCCTGCTGCCGCTGATCATTGCGGTCGGAGTAGCCCTGGCGCTCGGGACCGCCTCCCTGCTGCTCCCCTCCATCCACATCATTTCCTTCGCCTTCATGGCCCTGATCATCGGTCTGGGAACGGATTACTCGATCCATCTCTACGACCGTTATCATTGCGAACGGGTCGCGGGTTGCGATCTTGAGCAGGCTCTGCAACAGGCGGTTGTGGATACGGGGCATGGGCTCTTTACCGCTGCGGCAACCACGGCGCTCCCTTTTCTGGCGCTGATGATTTCCGATGTGCGCGCCCTGTACGAACTCGGTCTGCTCGTCGGTCTGGGGGTGATGTTTTCACTGTACGCGACGCTGTTCTTCCTGCCGCCGGTGCTGATTTTCATGGAACGCCGTTTTCCGGCGCCATTCCGGCCGATCGCGGGTCTGGGCATGGGAGCTGTATACCGTTTTACCGCCCGCCACCCCAAAAGAATCCTGGCAGTATCGCTTTTGGTAATTGTCGCCGGAACTGTCGCCGCGTTTTTCGTTTCATTCGATGGTGAACTGAAAAACCTGCAACCGCAGCATTCCGAGGCATTCCTGACTCAGGCAAAAATTGAAAAACATCTCAGTCTGGCCCCACGTCAACTTCTGGTTGCGATTGACGACTCTGATCTTGCCAGGATCCTGACCAGGACCGGGCGGGTGGGACAGCAGGTCGAAAAGTACCGGACCGGCAATAAAATCGTTGCCTGGTCTTCTCTGGGTACGATCATCAATGATCGGGACCAGCAGCAGGCCGTTGCCCGCACTTTGTCCGCCGCTTCAGTCGGGGAGGCTTCCGCTGCAGGTCTGCGATCAGCCCTGGATCGTCACGGTTTTGAAGCCGGGCCGTTCACACCCTTTCTGGATTCGCTGTCCAGTTTCGGCAGCGCTGTTTCAGTGTCGGAGGCTGAAGCCATCGAGCGTCTGCTGGCGTCCCCGCTGCGGGGCGTCGTCAACCGGCATCTGATCCATGACGGCTCCGGCTACCACAGTCTGGTTTTTCTGCATTACGACGGTACGGCCCTTGATGTGGACACGTTCCTGAAAGAGCTGGCAAGCATCGATCCGCCGGCGCGCGCAACCAGTGTCGAGCTGGTCAGCAGCCAGCTGGCGGCTTCGGTTTCGAACAGCTTCTTGTGGAGTTTTCTGGTGGGCGGCTTGCTGGTGCTGTTCCTGGTGATTACCCATTTCGAATCCAGGCTGGGGATGTTGTACGCATTCTTGCCGGTGGTCGCCGGCGCCGTTCTCATGCTCGGCAGCATGGCCGTCTTCGGCATGGGCATTAATTTCATGAACGCCATGGTTATCGTGACAATCGTGGGAATGGGGAGCGATTACGGCATGCATGTCGCCCATCGGGTTAACAGAGGAGATGAATCCGGCAGGGAAGGGCGTTTTGTCCAGGCAGGGAGGGCGGTACTGCTCTCGGCATTGACGACCATCGCCGGTTTCGGATCACTGGCCTTTGCCGATTATCCGGCCCTGGCATCCATCGGCTGGTCCACCAACCTGGGGGTCGGTTTCACCGCCCTGTGCGCGTTGATTACCCTGCCGGCGCTACTGAAGTTGCAAGGGGTCAGATTCACTCAGGGCAGTGATTAAGCTCAGGCTGTCACGGCTTCTTTACCACACCGATCAATCTGCCCATCAATAGTCCGCAAAATGCCGCAACCAGGCTGAACATGGCCCCCATCTTGGCTGCTCCGCGAATTACCGGGTCGGTGAAGGCTTCGCCGGCAACGAATAGGGCCACGGTGAAACCGGTGCCGGCTATTATGCCGGCGACAAACAGGTCGCGCGTCTTCATGCCGTGAGGAAGAGTGAAGCCCAGTTTGGAAGCGATAAATCCGAACGAAAAAATTCCCACGGTCTTGCCGACCAGCAGCGAAACCAGAACCAGTGCCGTGACCGTTCCCATGCTGGAAAACTGTACGCCGGCATTGGCAAGGCTGAACATGAACAGGCCGAAATCCACAAATACTTTCCATTCATGTTCAAACAGGGCCAGGGTCGTACGATCGGAGGCATCTTCCTCGAACAGATGCTTGTGTTCTTTTTTTGCATGCGGCAGGAACGGGATGATGAACACCAAAGCCAGGGCCGGGTGCAGGTGGGCGTGGTGCAGGCCGGTCCAGCTGAGTGAACCGCCAATCAGGATGTAGGGCCAATAGCTCTTGAAGTTGAGACGGCACAGCAGCCAGGCTGTCACCATGCCCGCCACGGTCAGCAGCAGCCAGGCCGGTTCCGTCGGCAGGTTCGGATTGGGGTAGAAGATGGCGATGATGGCCAGACCGATGGCGTCATCGGCCACGGCCAGCAGCAACAGGTATGATACTGCCGGGTGTGAAGCCCCGAAGACCATCCTGGCGGCCAGCCAGGCCAGGGCGATGTCGGTGGCGGTGGGGATGCCCCAGCCTTTGTGCAGTTCCGGAGCGCCAATAACTGCATTCAGCAATAGATATACTGCGACCGGGCCGATTACGCCGCCCAACGTGCCCAGCAAAGGGTTGATCGCTTTTGAAATCGGGTTCAAATCTCCGCCCGGCAGACAGCTCTGGGTGATTTCAACCGCGGCAATCCCGAAAAACAGCACCATGAACAGCTCGTTGGATACGAAGTGGAAGGAAAGACCGCCGATGAAAGGGGTGGTGTTGAAGGCCTGGTAGCCGGCCGGATCCAGATTGGCCCATACAACGGCAACTACTACTCCTGCCAGCAGTGGTATCGAGAATTCACGGAGAAGGTTCAGGCGGTTTTTCAAGTTGTAATCTCCTGTAGATATAACCAGCAAAAATGTTGATCTTTTTTACAACAACAAAAGGCGCCTGCACAAGCGCCTTTTGTTGTTTCAGTATTCAGAGACCGGAATCAGTATCCCAGCATTCGCGGCAGCCACAGCGAGATGATCGGGACGTAGGTCACCAGCAGCATGAAGCCGATCATCGCGACAAGCCAGGGCAGGACCGCCACCGAGAGCTCCGAAATCCCCATCTTGGTGATGCCACTGGCCACGTACAGATTCAGGCCGACCGGAGGATGGCACATGCCGACCTCCATGTTGACCGTGATCAGCACGCCGAAGTGGATCGGGTCGATGCCAAGCTGCATTGCGACCGGGAACAGGATCGGCGCCAGGATCAGGATGATCGAGGACGGCTCCATCACGTTGCCGGCCAGAAGCAGCAGCACGTTGGTCACCAGCAGGAAGGCGACCACGCCCAGGTTGTGGCCCAGAATCCAGTCGGCCATCAACTGCGGGATGTTCTCATGGGTCATCAGGAACGAGAACAGCACCGCGTTGGTGATGATATAGAGCAGCATGGCCGACATGCTGGCCGAATCGAGCAGCACTTTGGGAATCTTTTTGAAGGTAATGTCCTTATAGACGAAGACCGCGATCACAAAGGCGTAGACCGCACTCATGGCTGCCGCTTCGGTAGGCGTGAACATGCCGCTGTAAATACCTCCCAGCACGATCACGATCAGCAGCAGACCCCAGACGCTTTCCCTGAAGGCCTTGATTCTCTGCACCGCCGTGGCTTTGGGCATGCGCGGATAATTATTTTTGCGGGCGATCCACCAGGAAACCAGTCCCAACAGTGTTGCCAGCATCAGGCCCGGAACCACGCCGCCCATGAATAGTCCGCCGACCGATGAGTTGGTGGCCACGCAGTAGATGACCATCGGAATTGAAGGCGGAATCAGGATGCCCAGAGATCCGGAAGTGGTGATTACGCCGGCGCCGAAGCGTTTGGGAAAGCCGGCTTTGACCATGGCCGGCAGCAGGATCGAACCGATCGCCACAACCGTGGCCGGACTGGAGCCGGACACCGCAGCGAAGAGGGCGCAGGCGATAACACCCGACAACGCCAGGCCGCCGTACAGGTGACCTACCATCGAGGTGGCGAAGTTGATCATCCTTTTGGCGACACCGCCATGGGTCAGGAAGTTTCCGGCCAGTATGAAGAACGGAATTGCCATGATTTCGAACTTTTCGATACCGGTGAAGAGCTTCATTGCCACCGCTTCGGTCGGGATTTCGGTGAAAAAGAACAGGAACGAGAGTACGGTCAGGCCCAGCGCGATCGAAATCGGCATGCCGGTCAGCATCAGCAATAACAGCAGCGCGAAGACGATACCGGTGTTGCCCAACAGTGCGATGGCGCCAAGAGCTGCTGCTATGCACAACATCCATTTAGTAGCTTTCTTCTTGGAAAACTGCTCCCAACCAGCTACAGCAGTAGTACTCATTTGGCACCCCCATCTTTTTCATGTGTTTCATCAAACTTATGTGTTTCGTATTCTTCAAGCGCTTCAGTTGCGTCTACTATTGTCTCGTCTTCGAGACCGTCAACATGGGAGTGATCATGGTGCGGCAGTTCGCCGGTGCGGAAGAAGCTCCAGCCAACCTGCAGGAAGCGGAAACACATCAGGTATGAGCCGAGAGGTATGGCCGCGTAGATGATCCAGGTCGGCCACTCCAGGTCGGGCGTGATCGGTCCTTCGAACAGGTCTCCGATCTCCATCCCCAGTCTGCTGACTATCGCGTAATGCATGCCGTTTTCCCATACGAAGCGGGCGCCGAGGGTTCCGATCAGGCCGGTAAAAAGCGCTCCGCCGGCGATCCCGATCAGCACGCATTTGACTCGCCATGAATCCGGCAGGCGGTTGACCAGCACATCCACCCCGACATGAATTCCCGAGCGTACGCCGTAGGCCGCCCCGAACTTTGCCATCCAGACGAACATGTAGATGCACAGCTCCTGGGCCCAGCTCATGTTGATCGTCAGCAGCCAGTCCTGGAGGCCCGGTATCGGCACTCCGGACATGTAGCGGTGGGCAACCGCGACAAAGATGATGACTGTCGCAGCACCGATCAGAAAAGTAATAATGATCTCCTCAAGGTGGTCGAGGTATTTCATCATGTGATCATCTCCTGGTCCCGGCAAGCGGGATGAGTGCGTTAAAGATACTGATATTTCTATTTGCTGGTTTGGTCGTTAAAAAGGCCGCTGCGTTGGCCGCAGCGGCCTGTACTGATGAGGGTTCGTGGGTGATCAGTTCGGATTATAACCGGTAGCGGTGTAAACTTCCTTGATCAGCTCGGCGCCGATACGACCGGTGTGTTCCTTGTGGGCCTTGTCCATTGTTTTCTTCCAGACAGCGCGCTCCTGGGGTGTCAGTGTTATGAACTGTGAGCGCCCGGACTTCTTGACGGCGGCAAGCGCTTCGTCATTGTCTTTTTTGGCGATATCGTTGGCGTACTTGGTGGCGTCCTTCATCGCGCCTTCCAGGATGGTGCGGATGTCAGCTGGCAGACCGGACCAGAACTTCTTGTTGACGATAACCGCATAGCCCAGGTAGCCATGGTCGGAGAGGGTCACGTATTTCTGAACTTCGTGCATCTTCTGGGTATAGAGGTTGGAGGGTGGGTTCTCGGTGCCGTTCACTACGCCGGTCTGCAGGGCCTGGTAAACTTCAGAGAAGGCCAGAACCTGAGGGTTGGCGCCCATGGAGCGCATCTGGGAATCAAGCACCTTGGAGGACTGGATCCGCAGTTTCTGCCCCTTGAAATCTTCCGGGGTCTTGAGCGGCTTGTTGGCGCTCATTACCTTGAAGCCGTTATCCCAATAGGCCAGACCATGTATGCCTTTTGACTCAAGCTTTGCCAGCAGTTTGGCTCCAACCGGACCCTGGGTTACCTTGTGCAGTTCGGTGTAGTTGTCAAAGATGAAGGGGAGGTCGAAAAGTTCGAATTCCTTCACGCCCAGCGGGGCGAATTTGGCCAGCGAAGGGGCCAGCATCTGCACCGCGCCCAGTTGCAGCGCTTCCATCTCTTCCTTGTCCTTGTAGAGCTGGCTGTTGGGGTAAACCTCTACCTTGACGCGTCCCTTGGTGCGTTCCTCGGCAATCTTTTTGAAATAATCGGCGGCCTGTCCCTTGGGTGTGTGCTGTGCAACGACGTGGCTGAACTTGATCACGATCGGCGCGGCTTGGGCGGTCAGCGGCAGTGCCAGGGCGAATGCCCCGATCACCAGGCTTTTCAGACATTGATTCAGTTTCATGCGTGTTCCTCCTTGGTGTGATGTGCTGTTTGATTGATTGAACAACAGACGATATTACAGGCAAACTGCGCTAAAGGATGCAGTGGTTGTGCCAAACCGCTATGCCAATGTAACTTGCTGATATGTTGTTTTATTATTGTGTATGTCGTTATTGCGAGTGAGGTTGGAAGCGTGTTGGTGGCCAAAACCGGCCAATTCTGGTGGCGGATAACCGCCACCAGGTGGGATATTGAAAGTCAGGCGGGGGTGAAGAAGCGGGTACTCATCTCTTCCAGTCCCAGTGTGCGGAGCATTTCATTCAGGCGTTCGCCGGGGCGGCGACGGGGGAGGTCCAGGTACTCGGCGATGATCAGCTCGTTTTTCATCGAATGTTCCCAGCCGACCAGTTCGGTTACGTTTACTTTATAGCCGTGCGCCTCCAGTTGCAGGCAGCGCAGCACGTTGGTTACCATGCTTCCGAATTCGCGGGTGTGCAGCGGGTGTCGCCAGATTTCGGTGAGGCTGTTTCCAGCCAGCGCCTTGCCCTTGTTCTTGCGCAACACTGTCGCCACTTCGGCCTGACAACAGGGCACCAGCACTATAAAGCGGGCCTTTTTCTCCAACGCAAAGCGGATCGCGTCGTCGGTGGCGGTGTCGCAGGCGTGCAGCGCGGTCACCACATCCACCGTCTCTGGCAGCGCCTCCGAGGTTATGGAATCGGCCACGGACAGATTCAAAAACGACATGCCCGGGAAACCCAGACGCTGCGCCAGGGACCTGGATTTTTCCACCAGCTCATCGCGGGTTTCTATGCCGTAGATCCTGGATCCGTTGTTCCTGTCCTTGAAGAACAGGTCGTAGAGGATGAAGCCCAGGTAGGATTTGCCGGCGCCGTGATCGACCAGGGTGATGTCGGCATGTTCTTTTTGAACCTGTTTCAGCAACGGCTCGATGAACTGGAACAGGTGGTTGACCTGCTTGAGCTTGCGCCGGCTGTCCTGGTTGAGTTTGCCGTCCCGGGTGAGGATGTGCAGTTCCTTCAGAAGTTCGAGCGACTGTTCCGGCTTGATGTCGTGTTTTTCAGGCATTATGTGATTTCCTTTGTTGTGATTTTTCTATTCCATTACCGGCAGACGCAGCAGCAACAGCGCTACTCCGAATGCAGCGATAATCAGAAGCGAGATCATCGCTGCCACTCCGTTCCAGCCGTAATGCATCCAGAACAGTCCTCCCGCGGTACCGGAAATGCTCGATCCCAGATAGTAGCAAAACAGGTACAGCGAAGAGGCCTGAGCCTTGGCGGTTCTGGCGCGACGTCCGACCCAGCTTGAAGCGATTGCATGGGCGCTGAAAAAACCGCAGGTGAAGATTCCTACTCCGGCCACGATAGTCACAATTGATCCGGCCAGCGTCAGCAGGGTTCCGGCCAGCATTACGGTCAGGGCCAGGCGGATCATGAACGGCCGCCCGAAACGATGGATCAGGCTGCCGACCATGCCTGAGCTGAACGAGCCCAAGAGGTAGACCAGGAATATCAGGCTGACCTGGAACTGACTCATGCCGTAGGGGGCTGCCAGCAGGCGGAAACCGATGTAGTTGTAGAGCGAGACAAAACCGCCCATGGTCAGGAAAGCCAGCCCGTAGAGGCAGAGCAGGCCCGGTTCGCGCAGATGCTGGTAGAGCGAGGTGACCAGGTAGCCTATCCGGAACCGGCGCTGGCGGAAGTTGGTCGAGGGGGGCAGGCACTTCAGGAATACCAGGCTGAGTATCAGGCTGATAACGCCAACCAGCGCAATCGCAGTCTGCCACGGCACATATTCGCACAAGAGCGCCGATCCGATCCTGCCCGACATGCCGCCCAAGGCGTTACCGCTGATATAGAGACCCATGGCCGGGCCGATGGAACCGGCATCCATCTCTTCACCCAGGTAGGCCATGGCCACCGAGGGAACACCTGCCAGTGCGATCCCCTGCGCCAGGCGTAGCGCCAGCAGATATTCGAAGGAGTGGCTGAACAGGGTCAGCAGCGCCAGGATTGAGGTCAGGAACAGCGCTGTGGTCATTACCGCCCGTCTACCAAGTGTCTCGGAGATTGTCCCGGCGATCAGCATCCCCAGCGCCAGCGCTACCGTGGAAAACGACAGCGGCAGGCTGGCTGCGGCCGGCGAGATGTTGAATTCCCTGGCAAACAGCGGCAGCAGGGGCTGCAGGTCATAGAGCGTGATGAACGTTACGAAACCGGCGCAGAACAGCGCCAGGTTGGCACGACGATAGGCCCGGGTTCCGATGCGGATCTGCCCGTCAGGTTCCCAGTTACATTTTGTTGAGGTGCTGACTTCGCTCAATGCCCCGCCAGGCTTCCCCAAAGTTCTTTCAGACGCTTGTCGCGGCCGCAACTGCTGCGGTAGTACTTGTAGCGCAGCGGGTTCTTCTTGTAGTAGTGCTGGTGATACTCCTCGGCCGGATAGAATTCGGTGGCCCCGGTAATTTCAGTGACGATCGGCTCCTTGAACGGCTTGTTCCTGTCCAGCACCGATTTTGATTGCAGTGCCGCCTGTCGCTGCTGTTCGCTGTGATAGAAGATCCCCGAACGGTACTGGTGGCCGATGTCGCAGAACTGGCGATCCTTGACGGTGGGGTCGATGTTGTGCCAGAAAATCTCCAGCAGCCTGGCGTAACTGACCCTGGCCGGATCGAAGACGATCTGCACCGCTTCGGTATGGCCGGTGCCGCCGGCCGAGACCTGCTCGTAGGTTGGCGTCTTGACGGAGCCGCCGGTATAGCCGGCGGTGACGGAAACCACGCCGTCCAGTTTGTCAAACGGGGCTTCCATGCACCAGAAACAGCCGCCGGCAAAGGTGGCCTTTTCCTGTTTCGAAGCCGCGGAACAGTCATTGATGGAAGTGGCTAGTGTACCCAGTAACAATCCAATCATAATAAGCAAGTAGCGCATGTGTGTACCTCCCTGGAAGTATTGACTGTATTGTCAATAACTGCATTTATTCACGCAACGGCGCAACGAACGCGACGAAATTCAGATACTTGAAAGGATTTATAACCTCACCAATCTGGTAAACTATGTTATCGGTTAACTGTTTGGTTTTACGTTGCGTCGTTGCGTTCGTCGCGTGAAACTTCTTATTCTGGATTATTGATTCATGCAACGAAGCGTCTGTGCAATGAAAGACTTTTTAGCGACTCAAAATTATAATCCGTATTTATCCATCTTGTAGCGCAGGGTTCCGCGTGGAATCTTCAACATCCCGGCGGTCTGCAGGACGTTGCCCCTGGTCTTCTTCAACGCCTGGCTGATGATGTTCTTCTCGAACTCGGCCACGGCATCCTCCAATCCACCGGCGGATTCGAGAGATACAGCCGTTTTCGGCCCTTGCACCGCGATTGCAGCAGAGTGTGAGCTTGAGATTCCCAGGATCTCGGGCGGCAGATGTTCCGGCAGCAGGGCCGGGCCGTTTCTCATGATGCAGATGCGTTCGATTACGTTGCGGAGTTCACGGATGTTGCCGGGCCAGGCGTACTGCTTCATCAGCTCGGCCGCATCCGTGGAAACCTCGCTGAAGTTGCGGCCGAACGAGCGGCTGAAACTGTCCAGGAAGTAGGCCGCCAGCGCGGGAATGTCGTCGGTCCGTTCACGCAGCGGCGGAATATGGATCGGAAAGACATTCAACCGGTAAAACAGGTCTTCACGAAAACCGCCGTTGGCGATCTTGTTGTGAAGGTTGCGGTTGGTGGCAGCGATCACGCGCACATCGATGGCGATGTCCTTGATGCCACCCACGCGGCGGATGGTACGCTCCTGAAGTACGCGCAGCAGTTTGGCCTGCATGCTCATATCCATTTCGCCGATTTCGTCCAGAAAGATCGTGCCCAGGTGCGCCTCCTCGAAAAGCCCTGGCTTGCGGCTGGTGGCGTTGGTAAAGGCGCCTTTCTCATGGCCGAACAGTTCGCTTTCCAGCAGGTTGGCAGGCAGCGAGGCGCAGTTGATGCCGACAAAGGCTGCTTCCTTGCGCTCGGACAGATCGTGGATGCCGCGCGCCACAAGCTCCTTGCCGGTGCCGGATTCCCCGGTGATCAGAACGGTGGAGGAGGGGATGCGCGCGATTTCGCGCACCTGGGTAACCACTTCGCCAAAGGCGCTGCTGGTCCCGATCATCGGAAATCGTCCCGGCAGGAATCCGTCGGCCCGTTTCAGGTTGCGCACCTCGCGTTTGAGTGTCTGGGTCTGAAGCGCCAGTTTAACTATTACTCTTAACGCATCGGCTTTGAATGGTTTTTTCATGTAGTGGAACGCGCCCAACTTGAGTGCATCCACGGCGCTCTCCACCGAACCGTAACCGGTGATGATTATCACCAGCAGTTCCGGATCAATCTCCTTGAGTGCCTTGAGCACATCGATACCGTTTTCCGTTCCCAGGTTCAAGTCAAGCAGCGCCAGATCGATATCATTGGCCAAAACTACTTCGCGCGCCTCGTTACCAGATGCGGCGGAGCAGACCTGATAACCTTCATCTCCCAGGATGCGTTCGACGTTTTCGCAGATAAACGACTCATCGTCTATGATCAGTATTTTTTCCATTGTTGGCCTTTTTCATCTGTGTTTCAGTTTATCAGAATCAGTAAACCAGCGGCAACTCCAGGGTGAACACCGTTCCGGTCTCTGCCGAACTCTCCACCCGGATCTGCCCGTGATGTTCTTCGACTATGCGCTGTGTTATGGACAGCCCCAGTCCGGTTCCGGCCCCTTTGCTGGTGAAGAACGGCTCGAAGATCAGCGGCAGGTCCTCTGCGCGGATGCCGGGTCCGTTGTCGGAAACTATCAGCCTGGCATGCTGTGAGTCAGCGGAAGTGGATATGCGGATTTCGCCGCCGTCAGGTATCGCTTCCAGCGCGTTTTTGATTATATTAATCAGCGCTTGCTTAACCTTCTCCGGATCGAAGCGGAAAGAGGGCAGCTCTCCGGGATCAATCACGATGCTTGTCTTCTGCCGTTCGCATTGCCGTTTCATCATCAGCGCGGTGTCATTGATCACCAGGTTCAGGTCACCCATCCTGAAATCGGCCCTGACCGGTGACGAATAATTCAGCAGTGCGCTGATCAGGCGCTCAACCCGTTCGATTTCAGCCAAGGCCTTCTTGATCATGTTCTGGTCGTCGGGCGCCAGAGCGGCATTGTCGTGCAGGTCGTCCAGCAGCAGCGATATGCCGGTCAGCGGGTTGCGCACCTCATGGGCGATGCCGGCCGAGAGTTTGCCCAGCGAGGCCAGGCGGTCGAGCCGCATCATCTCCTCACGCAGCTTTTCTTTTTCGGTTTCGTTACGCATGGTCACGGTCAGTCCGCGTTCGGCGTTGTTGCCGATCGGAAATAAGCCGACGTCAAAATGGGCCCAGCCGTTGTTCCGCTCGAAGCGCAGGGCCTGGCGGCCGTAGCCGCTGTGCTCGATCAGCGCCTGCTGCGTGCGCTGCTCCATTCCTTCCCAACCGCTGAAGACATCCCGGTAGTGCATGTCAACGGCCACCTCGCTGCCGAGGAAATTCCTGCCGGTGGTGTTGATCGAGGTCAGCAGGCCGTCGGGAGAAAATGTGACGATGGCGCTGGAGATACTCTCCAGGATGCTCTCCTTGAAGTTGCGTTCGTCAAGAATGTCAAGTCTTGAACGCCGCAGTTCGTCCAGGGTCGAGAGCAGGCTGACCTTGCGGATCTCCAGTTCATTGGACATGATGTTGAAGGTGTCGGCCAGTTCTCCCATTTCATCGGTCGAGGAGACGCTGACCCGGCTGCGGGTGTCTCCTTCTGCCAGGCGGCGGGCGCCGATTATCAACTGGTTCAGCGGACGGGTTATGCCCCGTGACAGCGCCCAGGCCGAGAAGCCGGCCACCAGCGCGGTAAAGATGATGATGATGGCGCTCAGCGTGCGGTGTGCCCGCAGTTCGCGATGGATCAGGCGGCTTCCCTTGCGGGCCGCGTCGTGGAACTGGTCGGCCTGGAAACCGATCGTGACGCCGCCGAATACCCCGTATTTGCTGTAGTCTCCGGTGTCATACAAAATCGGGGCATAGGACATGATCTTCTTTGCGCCGCCAACGTTGGTGGTGTCCACGTAGCCGATTTTCCGTTTTCTGACCGCATCCGCCACGACCGGATAGTTCGGGTGGATGAAGCCGGCCTGGTCCAGGTTGTACGGTATGCGACCGCTATCGATGTCGGCCTGGCTGGATTTTGCGGTATAGGCGGGAACCAGTCTGCCGTCACGGTCCAGGCCGCGGATGTCCCAGAATTTGGGATGGGTGATGATCCAGCCTTGATCATCGAAGAGAAAGGCGTAGTTGCCGCTCTTGTAAGAAGGGAACAGGGTCGAGAAATTTCGCCCCGGATCGATGTGCTGGGTGAACTCCATCAGGTGGCGATGGTCCAGGGATATCACCACCATGCCGTTGAAAGCTCCGCGCTTATCAAACAGCGGCGAGCCGAAGCGGATTACACCTTCGTAGATCTTGCCGTCATAGGCTTTTTCCGGTTCGCTGGCCCCGGCTAATTGTTCCTGTCTGGAAACGTGAAAACCGGTCAGGTGGGAAACATAGATCTCGCCCTGGCGCAGATCTTTTGTACGGAAATAATAGTCCTCGTTTTTAAACTCGGTGCCGGATGGAACGGAAACATTGCGCAGTTCGGATTGCTTCAGAAACATGCCGTCACGGAGCACAATCCGTTCGTTTCCGTTTTTGTCGATATAGGCGATCGTGCGGTAGAGCGGTGTAAGTTTGCGGAGTTCCTCGGTCGCGCCGAAACGTTCCCAGACCTCGCTGCGGCGGGTGGTGTAGAAGTTCAGCAAGGTCTGCCTGTCAGTCGGCGTGCTGGCCAGAAAGAGCAGGTCTCCCTCGCACTGGCGCAGGAACTCGGAAATGGTCTCGGCCACGTGCTGAGCGCGCATCTGCAGCGATTCGGCGGCCTGGATGTCCGAGGTGTCGGCAATTTCGGCCGTCAGGCGGGTATTGACCGATTCCAGGTTGGAGAGCAGGATCAGCGATGAAACCAGCAGCGGCAGCAGCGACAGCAGCAAGGTGACAGCCAGGATTTTTTTGAAGAGGGTCAGGCGCATCGTTTCAAGGCCGTCCAGCCATCAGCTGGAATATATGACTGGAATCGTATTTTATGTCCGACATCTGCTAGTTGTCGAACATCAGTTTGCGCTCGAAGTCCATGGAATGGGTCAGGCGTTTGGCGTCTTCGATCGAGATCATGTCCTGGCGGTACATCTGCAACAGATGCATGTCCAGCGATTGCATCTGATACTGGGAGGCACCGTTTTCGATATGCTTCTCGATCTCGTCCAGACGTCCTTCACGGATGCAGGCCTGGATGGTTGTGGTGGATCGCATGATCTCCACCACCGGCAGGATGTTCTCACCACTCTTGTCCTTGATCAGGCGCAGCGAAACGGTGGCCACCAGTATATCGGCCAGGCGCTGGCGGACGATCTCCTGGGCCTCGGGAGGGAAGTGGCCGATGATCCGGTTGATGGTAGAGACCGCGCCCTGGGTGTGCAGCGTCGAAAGCACCAGATGGCCGGTTTCGGCCGCCTTGATGCATGCGTCGATGGTTTCCTTGTCGCGCATCTCGCCAACCATGATCACGTCCGGGTCCATTCTCAGCGCCGCTTTAAGCGCCGAGGAGAAGCTTTCGGTGTCGATTCCGATTTCACGCTGGATGATGCAGCTCTTTTTGGATGTGAATAAAAATTCTATTGGATCTTCTATAGTTATGATGTTGTAGCTGAAGTTCTCATTCAGGTGTCGCAGCATGGATGCCAGTGATGTGGATTTACCGTTGCCGGTGGGGCCGGTGACCAGGATCAGACCGTTGGGGGCCTGGGCGATTTCGCTCAGCACCGGCGGCAGGTTGAGGTCCTCGAAAGTACCGATCACCGGTGGTATCACGCGCATCACTATTCCATAGTGACCCTTCTGACGGAAAATGCTGACCCTGAAGCGCCCGCCGGTCGGGATCGAGTAGGATGCGTCGCATTCTTTCAGGTCATTGGAGAGTTGCCGCCCGTTGTATTCAAGCACCTGTGCCGCGATAAACTCGGTGTCGGCCGGAGTCAGGCTGGGCATCTTGGCGCGGATCAGTTGCCCCCGTCCCCTGAAAAAAGGGGGGTTATCAACCTCGAAGTGCAGGTCCGAGACTTTTTTCTGGAATGCTATTTCAAGAATCTGGTGCAGTATGTTCGCGTCCATCATTTCCCCCGCAGTAAATGAATCGAAGATTGCTTCTTGTATAACAGATCAGGCAGGCTTTTCAATGCTCTTGCGGTACAGCGCGTTGTCCAGCACCAGTCCGGCGTGTTGAGCCATCGCTTCCAGCAGGCCGACATGCGGCGGAGATACCGGTTTTGTGCCGAAATCGGCATAGGTCAGGGCGATCACCTTGCCCCGGCTGATAAGTGGCAATATCATCACTTTCGGACTGCGTGGAGCTCCGATCTCCTTGTAAAGCACCGTTGTCAGAACGGTGTCGTTGCGTTGCCCGAAATAGGGGCGGCCTTTTTCAACCGCCTCATGGAAGAGGGAACGGCTTTCGAGAGCTATCCTGAACATCAGCGGCTGTGTCGGGCCGTCGGATTTGCAACTGGTGACGCCGATTGATTTCTCGGCGATCAGTTCCGATTTGGCAACCACGAAGGTGATCACCCTTTCGAATTGCAGCGATGCGAAGTTCAGCAACGCCAGTGCAATCTCCGGTGGCTCGGAAAGAGTTCTCATCCGGGCCATGCTGCTGCTGAAACGCTGCTCGATTTCCGGTTGACAGGGTGGCATGACCGTCTTTAAAAAACGTCCCAGCGAAGACATGAAGTCGATCATCAGTGTCACGTAACGGTCGCCATGACACTGGCGGCAGGGGCGCGGCATGATGGCGCGGACTCCTGTTTCCATGGCCCGCATGCCGTTGGAGTTCCACATTCCGCTACATGCCGCAATCAACACGGTTATCCGGGGATAGGAGTTCAACCGGCGGAGCACGAATTCCAGAGACTGATCCTTATCGTCCTCATCAGTTACATCGAAGACCAGAACCGGATGCAGATCACGTCCCAGTGACTGTTCGATAATCATGTCCAGGGTTGCTTCATCATCGGTCGAAAAGGCAAACAGGTTTTCATGTCTGCAATAGGTGGTGATCACATGCGACAACAGTTCGTCCCTCGTCATCAGGATTACCGCCGTCACAGGCGGCTTTGAAGAGTCGGAGGTTTTGCGGGAGATATCGCAAAGATATGACACCAGCTGTTCCTGACGGTCTAGGGGAGCCTCAGGCAGCGCGGTTGCAACAATGTGACGGTGCTGCTTGGCCGGGTCATGATCAACCAGGCCGGTGAACACCGCCGGGATTTCACGTTCTATCGTATCCAGATCTTCCAGTCCCAACAGGTCGGCGGTGATGACCGAAGCGCTTGCATCATTGTCAGTACCGGGGGCTTCTTCGGAGCTTTCACTGCTGAAAAACAGTTTGCTCAGTGTTCCGTCCCGCATCTTTTCATCGTAAATACGCAGAGCATCCATCAAAACGCCCTGGGCATTAAGAAGGATCTCCTGATGCAGTTTTTCCGGGAAGTAGCGATACTCGTCCGAAACGTACTCTTTTGAAACATCCAGCGTAAATGTGCCGCTAGGCCATGTCATAACTTCAACTATCGTCATTTCTATCAGTGATTCCAGACCATTGTAGGCGGTGTCCTTGTCGATCACACCCTGTTCGATCATCATTGCAATTAACGGTTTTCTGTCCTGGCCGGCGTTTTTCTGCAGATCCAGCGCCTGTTCGAGCTGTTCGGTGGTTATGGCTCCCATATCCACCAAAACACTGCCGATACGCACACTGTCGTTGAGATGGTTGGCACTGACAAAATAACCTTCGTGAAAGACCAACTGGCTTTCGCCTTTCGGACTCTTCAGGTACAGTATGCCGGTCTTGGCGGTCATATGAAGAAGTTGGATAACGTCTACGAGTGGAATATGCTCCAGAGCGCCGTTAAATGACATATACATGCCCCCTTCCAGTTTTGTGGTGTGTACTATACCGCAAATTTTAATTTTTGTGCAGATTGTTGCTGCCGATATTAATATTGTCATGGCGGAAGTTTCTTAAGGTTTATTACTTGTTGGGATCCGGTAATTGTAATGATGACAGCTTGACAATCATTTGATACAAATAGCACTATTTTGAATTCAGCAATCATCCCCGCGGAGATGTCATCAAGATGAAGATTACCTGTCCCAAGTGCAACGCCGTTGGCAGCATACCTGAACATGAAATCCCGGAAGCCGGGCGTTTTGTAAGCTGTCCGCGCTGTCAACAGGGCTTTACGGTGAGAAAACCGCGAGCAGGCAACGATTCGTATCTGGTTGATACCTGTCCGGCCTGCAATTTCAGCACATTCGGAGACGAAACATTCGGCACCTGTCCCAAGTGTGGTGTATTGGTCAAGTCCTTTGTGGAGCGCCAGCGCGAAGAAGTACTGCAGCAGAGGAATCAGGAACTTCTGTCGAAGAAGTTCAATCGTGATGAAGAACCGCCCCAATCCGAGGCGGAATCGGCACCGATTGCCGAGTTTCTGGAGAACCTGCATCCGGTCAACCTGGTCGGCTGGGGGGTGGCATTGGCAGCGGTCGTGATAGTAGCGGTCGGTTTGTGGGGCGTGATCGGTTACGATGGCCAGGCGATACAGGCGAGGCTCTCGGAACAGCGCGATGAGCAGGTTTCCGGCTGGTATGTTTTCCTTAATTTCGGTGTCATGCACTGGGTTAAATCCATCTACGGATTGCTTACCCTGTCCGTGGCGGTCATGTTCCTCAGGCATATGCATTTCTCGCTCAAAGCGCTTACATGGCTGATCTGGACCGCCATGGCCTATGTGCCGGTGTCCATGCTCGTCGGTTTCATTCTTTGGGTGCTGGAGCCGATTCCCCATACAATTGCCGGCTACCTGATCGAAGTCTTCAACATCATCTTCATCAGCGCTCTGGTCGGAATCCCCCTGTACTTGCTGGAACGTTATCTGCACGAACGCACCATCACAACCGTTGTCAGGCTCTGAGGCGGCGGAACTGATGACCATCAACTGGATGCCCTGGTTTGCAGTAATCGTACTATTCTTCGGCACACGTTGGCGTATCGGCCTCATGGCCGGCCTGCTTGCTGAACTGATCTATGTCGGCAGTCGCGGACTTGCCCTCGGTCGCCTGCCGTTAATCGGTCCGCATGACACGTTGCTGTTCTTCGCACTGTCGTTGGCGGCTGTCGGGCTATTCATGTCATTTTCGCCGATCCTGCGCGGCGTGCGCTGGTTTACCGTTGCCGCCGGTTTGTCGGCCGGCGCGGTCACGCTGCTGGCATTAAGATTCAAGCCGCTCAACATGCCGCTGCCCCAGATTCTGGATACATTCTGGTTCGAGCTGCATGTGGTAGTGGCTTTTTTTGCTTACGCGCTGTTCGCGATCGGCGGAGTGGTCTGCGCAGCCTTTCTGTTTTCGGGAACCAGAAGTTATCTGGATGTGTACTACAAAGCAGCACTGGTTGGATGGACGTTCTTCTCGGCATCAATGATATCCGGTGGAATCTGGGGCTATTATGCCTGGGGCACCTACTGGCTCTGGACACCAAAGGAGTTGTGGACATCCGTATTGTGGCTTTTTTACGCGATGGTGCTGCATGTCAGGCTGAAGGGGGCCGGTTGGGATAAACTTACCGCCTGGCTCGGGATTGTCGGCGTGTTTGTGATGTTGTTCACCTATCTGGGTGTCAGCATGCTGATGAAGAGTTCGCACAGTTTTTGAACCGGGATTCGTAAATTATTAATTATGCTTTAAAATATAACAAAATTTAACTTGAAAAATACAATAAGAATATGTAAATATACTGGTCAGGGTTGAACCGCCTTTCACTGTTGTGGGGCGGTTTTGCCTCTCTTGGACACCTCTTTTATTCATCGGAAAGGTCGATCAATGAATACCGGTACATTTACCTCTGCCATTTCTCTGCTTCTTCTATGTTCGTCCCCCGTAATACATGCTTCAACCATCCAACTTCCTCAAACCGGGCAAACCAAGTGTTATGATACCGCCGGAGCAGAAATCACCTGTGCCGGCACAGGCCAGGACGGCGATAAACTGGCCGGTGTTGCCTGGCCCGATCCACGCTTTACGGATAATTCCAACGGCACCGTTACCGACAACCTGACCGGGCTGATCTGGCTGAAGAACGCCGATTGCTTTGGCGTTCAGGACTGGCAGGGGGCACTGAACAGCGCCAATGTGCTGTCGGACGGAGCATGCTCGCTTAGCGACGGATCTCTGGCCGGTGACTGGCGACTGCCCAACGCGGTCGAGCTGGGCAGTCTGGTGGACCTGGGTCGAAACCTTCCTGCTATTCCACAAGTACACCCGTTCGGCAATGTCAAAAACGATTTTTACTGGCTCTCCAGCACGTATGCGGTAACCGACTACAATGAGTACGCCTGGATCATGGACATGAAAGATGGTTACCTGATCATGGGTGATAAGGCCGAATCAGCTCCCTATGCCTGGCCGGTTCGTGACACTAAAGCGGTAAATCCCTCGGCGGCACCGGCACAGTTACCGCAAAGCGGCCAGAAGAGTTGCTGGGACTCGGGCGGCCTCCCGGTTGCCTGTGCCGGCAGCGGCCAGGATGGCGACAAACTGGCCGGCGTGGCCTGGCCCGATCCGCGTTTTACGAACAACGGCAACGGCACGGTTACCGATAATCTGACCGGACTGGTCTGGCTGACCAATGCCAACTGTTTCGGTCTGCAGAATTGGCAAAGTGCGCTGAACAGCGCCAATGCTCTGGCCAGTGGCGCTTGTTCTCTGACCGACGGCTCGCTGGCCGGCGATTGGCGCCTGCCCAACCGCAAGGAGATGCAGAGTCTGATCGACTTTGAGAACTCAAGCCCGGCACTGCCGACCGGGCATCTGTTCACTGACGCCAAATTCGGCTTCTATGACTACTATTGGTCATCCAGCAGCAACACCGGCAGTGCCGTTGATGCATGGTTAGTAAGTATTTACGATGGTTATGCGGAGTACGACAACAAATCTGGTGTCGCCGGTGGGTGGGATGATTATTACGTCTGGCCGGTGCGTGATGCGCTGCCGAACAGCGCGCCGCTGATTTCGGAAGGTGAATCCACATCAGTATCAATGAGTAAAAACGGGGCTCCGACTTCGTTCAACCTGACCTTGCATGCAACCGACGCCGATAACGACACTCTCACCTGGAGCATTTCCGGGGCCGCATCCAACGGAACGGCCGTGGCGAGCGGCAGCGGGTCAAGCGTGATTGTCTCTTACACTCCCACGACCGGCTATGTCGGTTCGGACAGTTTCATCGTCCAGGTTTCAGACGGCAAGGGGGGGCTGGATACGATCATCGTGAATGTCACCATCACCCAAACCTGCGTAGTCTCCACCGCCATTATCGGTAGCGGCAGCATGACTCCAAACGTACCACAAATCTTTAACATCGGAGCAAGCACTACCTTTGTCGTAAATGCCGGCAGCGGTTATTACATCGCTGGTGTCAGCGGCTGCGGCGGAACGCTGGCCGGCAACAGTTATGCAACCGGCACGCTATCCGCCGACTGCACCGTCACTTCCGAATTCAAACTCACACAAGCCAAAGTCCCCGCAAACAGTGTCAGAACCGACTTCAACACACTGCAGGAAGCTTACGCTGATCCGGCTACGACAAGTGGCATGACCATTCAGACTCAAGCAGTCACCTTCAGCGCTTTCACGCTGGACAGGGACATCAGTGTAACGATCAAGGGGGGCTATGATTCCGCTTTCCTGCTGAACAGCGGAGTAACCACGGTTAGCGGGTCATTGACATTTCAGAGAGGGTCCGCGGTTGTGGAGAATCTGACGATAATTTAACGGGGGCAGGAGCAGCGAATGAAGAGTATTGTAATTAAATTAGCAATTTTTGTTCAGCTTTTGCTGGTAATGTGCATTATGGTCCCCGACAGCGAAGCCGCGGTCCATACCCTGCAGGTCAAAGATGGTGACGGCTACATCATCGCCAAGGCTGTCGTGGACGACACAACGCCCTACACCGGTCTTTACTCCCTGGTGGTTGACGGCTCCGAGCGGCTCTGGCAGCAGTGGTTCTGGTATCGCATCGGACCGGCCGGCATGGAGAAGTCACTGGAGTCGCTCCCCCTGACCAGCGTTACTCCGCCATCTACCACGAGTCCCAACACGCTCTCCCTGACCTACACCCTTGCCGACACCTTCAACATCACCGTCGGCTATATACTTACCTATCCCGCCGGAGGAACTCCCCGGCTGCAGAAGAACGTCACTATCAGCAACATTTCCACCTCCGATCTGGATTACCACCTGTTCGAATACTCGGACTTCGACATCAGCGACCTGGCCACACCGTCCGATAACGTGGAACTGATCGCTGGCAAGGTCTACCAGAACGGCGACCAGGCCGATGGCAGCGGAGTCGTGATTGTCCATGAATCGACACTCCCCCCGAACAAATACGACCTTGACAACAACCAGATCTACCTTCTGCCCGAAATGAAGGACGACACCCCCAGCGACCTGTCGATCCCCCAGACAACCTACGGCTACGGCGATGACATGCAGTACGCCCAGCAGTGGGACTTGAGTATTCCGGCCAGCCAATCGCTCAGTTTTACAATCAACGAAGACCTGTACTACACCAAACCGGTCACTGCCGCAAAAACCCATGTCGGTTGCGTAACCTACGGCGGGCAGGCGGACTACACCGTCAGCTTTGATAACCTGGCCAACAGCGTTGACAACCTCAACAACATCAGGATCATCGACTTTCTGCCCACGAGCACCGTTCCAGCCACGGACCCGCCGGCGGACGGCGCTGTATACGACCAGGGCGCCAACAGCGTCACCTGGAGCCTGCCGTCCCTGGCTGCCGGCGCTGATACACAGAGCAAACAGCTGTCGATCACCGTAAACTCCGCCAGCGACATAACCAACGAACTGCTGCTGGTAAGCGATCAGGCCTTCCCGACCCGCATCACCGACCCGGCCGCGCTCTGCAATCACCCTCCGCTGATGGGCGCCATTCCGGCAGCCTCCATCGATGAAGGCGCTGCGTTTACCTACCAGGTCATGGCCCTGGATGCCGATACAACGGACACGCTCACCTATGAGCTTAGCAATGCCCCGGCCGGCATGACCATTTCCGCCGGAGGACTCATCAGCTACCCGGTCAGCGTTGCCGGAACATACGTTATCACCGTAACGGTAACCGACTCGGGCGTCGGCAACATCAGCGCCAGCAAGACCTTCACCCTGACGGTCAACAAGGTCAACCACCCGCCGGTAATCACCAGCACCCCGACCCTGACAGCCAACGACTATCAGCTCTACAGCTACACCATCACGGCCGGCGACCCGGACGGCGATACATTGAGTTACGGCTTTATCGTGAGACCGCTGGGCATGACCATCACCGGCAACCAGGTGTCATGGACGCCAACCATGTCCCAGGCCGGAAACCAGGCCGTGCAGATCGTCGTCAATGACGGCAACGGTCAATATGCCTATCAGGACTTCACCATCGTCGTCACCCATGTCAACCGACCGCCGGTGATCAGCACCGCCACCCTGCCTCCGGCCACGGCTACGGTCGGGGCCTTCTACAGCTACCGGATCGTAGCCAGCGATCCGGACGGCAACGCCCTGACCTACAGTCTTACGACCAAACCGACCGGCATGACCATCGGCACCACCGGAGTGATCGGCTGGACGCCTACCGCCGACCAGAACAACCAGGTACACGCGGTAACGGCACAGGTAAGTGACGGCCAGGGGGGCACGGCCAGCTACAGCTTCAACATCACGGTCGGCACCGTCAGTGTGCAGGATCCGGTCATAACCTGGCCGACACCGGCAGCGATCACTTACGGCACCGCACTTTCGGCCACGCAGCTTAATGCGACCGCAAACGTGCCGGGCAGCTTTGCCTACACTCCGGCAGCCGGCACGGTGCTGAATGCCGGACCGCAGACCCTGTCGCTGGTTTTCACGCCGAACGATACAACGGCCTACAACAGCGCCAATGCCAGCGTTTCGATCACGGTCAACAAGGCCGCGGCAACAGCAACTCTGAGTAACCTGAGCCAGACCTATGACGGCAGCGCCAAGTCGGCAACCGTTGTCACTTCTCCAGCCGGGTTGAGCACAACAAGCACATATAACGGCAGCATAGTCGCACCCACTGCCGCCGGAACTTATGC
>JAVBXN010000004.1 GCA_030824515.1 Pelobacter sp. | reverse complement strand
GAGTCAGGCTGATTGCCCAGAAGGCTTTCAGGAAATTGTTGACCGCTTCGCCCCAGTTGCCGTCACGAAAAATGCTACCAACTACCGGGTAGATATCAGTTAACTGCTTTTTTTAGGTTCATATTACAATGAAGCTGTCGAAGCTGAGCTTGATGCTTGGCCTGTGGGCTTGCGTGCTCGATTTCGAGCATTGTCTGTGCGCATGGAAGAATACGGCCCCAACCTGGGAATGCCGCATACACGTGCGCTTGGTAATGGCCTTTTTGAGATCCGTGCCAAGGCAGAAGAAGGAATTGGAAGAGCGTTTTTCTGCACCATGGTTGGAAGAAAAATCATTATTCTTCACAGTTTCATCAAAAAGACGGACAAGACACCAAAACGTGAACTCGATATAGCACTTACTCGACAAAAGGAGGTAATTAGTCGTGAGCTATAAGCCGGTTTCGTACCACCCCAAGAAAAAATTGGAGAATGAGCTTCAAGACCCCGATTTCAAGAAAGCATGGGAAGCCTTGGATGATGAATTTGCCGCTCTGGATGCCCTGCTAGCAGCGCGGCGTCAGGCTGGGATGACCCAGGAACAAGTGGCGGCTAAAATGGGAGTTTCACAACCATCGTTGGCGAGGGTTGAGGCATCGCTCGGTTCTCACCGTCATTCTCCCTCTCTGGAGATGCTCCGCAAGTACGCTGCCGCTGTCAACTGTAAACTGGAGATTCGGCTGATACCACAGCATTCGTGATTGTGGCTTGTCCGTCTGCCGTCGATTGACTTATGTCACATCAACGACACATCACGATATAAAGCATCAAGGCACCCGAATATCTTGTTACCCAAGTCTGCGTCCCCCACAGAATTGTCCCATTCGCATGTCGGAGCAAAGATGAAATAAAGCCTCTTCTTCTCGGCATCTGATATTTCGATTTTTGCCACCTTTTCTGCTGCTTCGTTGCAGAAGGTTCCCAAGTCATCGGTGTAATCATCTGAATCCCAAATATCCACATGCCCGAGGGCAAGCCACTGATGGGCTGCTTGGCGAAGCAATAATATCAGTTGCTCTTCTTGTTCATTCATCATCTTTTTTCTCACCCAACGGCTCGGAAAATGACCCGCCCGCCCAGCTTTTCCGGGCGGTCGGCATCCATTTTTCTGGTTGGCACTCCGCGTTCAGCATTATGGCAGAGTGCGCCGTCGTAACTTCTTTATCGGCTCGTACCCCTGAGCTATTCTCATGCGATTAATGGCTTCAGCAGTAGCTTCATAGTGTGTTGTTTCTGACAGAGGCGACTTGTTCCACATATCTTGCAGCCCTCGCCATGCATCAGCTTCCCTTGTGGGCGGTAGATGCCAGTAGTCGATTTCGTGGAGAACGCTAGATCTGTTTAGCCGTTCTTTTTCAGAACATTCGAGATGACGAAGCGGATGAGATCGTCCATCTGTTGGTGTAGGATTGTGGTTGATGTTATCTAACAAGGGCATGACTGATGGGTGGAGCAAGATTCGCAGCCCCTTAATTCCGCTAGATTCTGCTGAATGAGCTCGAACTATGGCTGTTCCAAGGAATTGGGAAGCATGGTCTCCACTATCGGCAGTGATGTCAGATCTAAATCTGAGTGCAGCAAACGTGCCATAAGCAATACCCATCCGTATCGGGATTTTCTGTGGCAGTAGTGCGTGAAGTAGATTAATAGCGATGTTAGCGGCTTCATGAACGTATGTGGTGGCAACGAAAACCGAGTCAGAAAACGTTATGGCTGTTAGAGGATGACGCATTCTAGCAAGACTAAGTACACCTCTCAGTGAACTATGAAAACCTGAGAAAGTGTGGGCCAATTCATTGCGAGACAGTTCAAGTATATCGTCAAACTGGTACGAAAGCGGTCTGTCACCTAAGCTACAGCGATCAACGTCAAGTGGGTAGGACTCCGTTAATGCTGCAAACCCAAGGATGTCTGCGAACAAAACGACCTTGTTGTTAGTTGCCATTGAATTACTTCCTCTGTGTTTTGGCCAACGGCTTGGGAAATGACCTGCCGTCCGGTTTCTTTGGGGGGATGGTCTGTTTTACTTGTTGGAAATTCTAGTGTTTTGTTAATGTTTAGATCTGACATCCTCCGCTGTTCCCTATCGCGTTATTTCTAAACGACACACAAGCATTACCCCTCCTTTATGCGGTATTCGATCGGTTCTCTGCTCGATCCTGTAGCCTGAATTTCTGTGAACAAATCGACTTACCCATTCGTGGTTGTCCCGGAAAAACACAAATCCTTCTGCCGATTGAACAATCAGCCTGTTGATCTTTGATACCTCTTTCCTTGATACCTTCCGGACTTTGTACCTGAACCGGGGGAAGCTGAGGTCTACTTCATAAAATTCGTGCGATGGATCCGGGAAAATTCTCAGTGCCACTCTCGGAGTCAGAGGGATTATCCGATTCAAGGGAAGATTGAGGGATACTGACTCGATTGCTACTGGGAAATCACTGGTAAAAAAGGGAGTGTCGTCAAATTCGTTTATCAGGACATCCCAGTTACTGTTCCCGTAAACGCTGGCAAATTCCAGAATAGAGGAAATGCCAAGGGCTTGAGGATATTTCTGATCCACAGTCAGTGTGATATCCCCATCATCTATCATTTCAGAAATTGTTTTGCCTCCGAGCTCGGCAGGTGCCGGCCCGATCACCCCTTTTCTATCGAGTCTCCGAGTGGTTTCTTCGGCCACATGATGAAAGGGCTTAGAATTCAGCCTCATTCCGGCCGGTGAGCATGTTAAAATGTAGGCGAGAAAACCAGCAATAACATAAACTGACTCAGTATCTGCGTGACTGGAGACAAGCTTTGAAACCGCCAAGTTATATTTTGGTTCAATTTCTTTGAGAAACTCTTCAACGATTCGTGGTTCATTCAGCCAATCGTTTGTGCTGCCATCAGGGTTCTGGCAGATCGCTCGTGAACCGGTTGTAAATGTATATTGATCAGCTTTGCGGATAGCATATAGTTGCTTGCAGTCAAGTGCTTGGGAGTAGAAGTTTTTTAAGTGAACTTGGGATACATAGTGATCAAGTGCCAAAGAATCCTCTTTTCTCTTTTAAAGGCTAACTCCTCTTTTTTTGTCTCTTTTCTTCTTCGACGGGGAACCCGTCCGCTATGCAATTTCAAAGACCTGCTTCATCGTGTCTGACGATGAAACATCACGCTTGATATACTTCTTATATCTAAGGAAAAACCTGAAGCTGTATTTCTTGGCAAGGAGCTTTATGTGTTGGTCTAGGCAATGAAGCAGTGCCTGTAACATCCGTATCTCAAGCTCTACATCATTCATGTCAATATCGCGGCTAGTGATTTTGTCGTGGTTCACCCTACAGAGACTTAACATTGAATCGCATGTAGATTCAACGTTATGAGCGATAAGTGGGTCAATTGCCTGTAGAAGATCACATGACTTGGCAATCTTGTCAGAAATGACGTTAGAAGAAAAACGCGAGTCTGAAACAAAATCGATTAGTATATCCTGCCCTTGCCTAGATAACCTCCCCGCTTCACAGACAGCTTTAAAGGAATCCAGTCTTTTAGAAATACAGTAGCGAAATTCTATCAATGCGTTGATAACTCTGCTTAAAGAAGCCTTTTGGTCTCGACGTACCTTGAGATATTGACTGATCTCATTTAATGACCAGCCGAGCAATACACCTACAAGAGGAAGAATTGTGACGAACTTCATACTCACTCCTCGACATTAAAATCCGGAACAGATCTATTTTCTTCAAATGAACGAGAAATATATCTGTCCCGCTTATTCTCCCATGAGCTTCTTACCCTCTAACTCATCGATCCTGACCATCACGAAAGCATCATAGTCTTTCTCAACATAAGTGCACTCACCAATTCCATAGTTCTTAATTATTTCTTCAATGTTTTCGCCCAACAATTTCGAGACATTGTGTTTATAGACAAGCTCCAAATAGTCTCTGTCTTTCACAAGCCAGTAGCAGAGCCCATTAAGCGTTTTCGTCCGCAATGATGCAAGCTCTCTGAACAAAGAAATAACTATAGGATTCAACTTGTCAGGCATGTCCCAGTACCTGAGAGTCCCATCCCTGGTGTTTGCACGAAAAAAGTCAAGGTTGTGCCAGTTGTAATTCTTGTCTGAACCTTCAAGCGCTTTTTGAATATCCTGGCGCCAGAGCAAGGCGCTTGAGTCATCGAGTAACCTCTTGAGTTCGTCAAACTCCTCGAACTCAAGGAACTGATCATTGAAGATACATACGCTGCACAATTCAATGATTTCGCCAATTCTAGCAAGAATGTTCTTGTGCCTCAGAAGTAACTCACCTACGGTAGGGATTAACGCCATGTGATGGATCAATATGGCAGCGGCTTGGTTCAAGTCATTTATATCGGTATTCGCGGAACAGCGACCCATGTTTGCGAATGCGATCGACTTCCGCTCATTTGTGTTGTTTATGCCGGATATGGCGTCCCAAAAAACCGGAAAAGTAAAATACATTCTTTCCCTGACAACATCTACGCCGACCACGACCGTGTTGACCCTGTATGATAATTCAGCCCAATAATTCAATGTACTTTGTTTCAAGTTGCCTATCTTGGGGTTTTTAGAGCTAATTCGTTCAAAGCCCTTCAGTTGTATTTTCAAGAACCGCCCCACTACATTTTCACCACTTACAAACTCATACTCCAAATCTATACCGTAGTCGCTCTCCCTGAGGTCCCTTATGATTCCTCCGAAGTTTCGCAGATGATAGAGAAAGATGGCAAGAGCCTTCGTCTCATTCTTGTGCTGGCTTACTCGTTGTGGAAAACAGTACATAATGGGCTTTCCCTTCATTTACAACTTGGTTATTGAGCGGTTCACGCGCGCGCGTGCGTGCGTGAACCGCTCATCCCCCCAAATGGAACATTTATACGTTACTTCCCACATATGACCATAGGCAGTATCAGCTCATTTTTGCTTCAGACAGCCTGACGGTTGCCGTCGTCCCTGAGCCGATCTGGCTTTCCACGGTCAAGGTTCCGCCGTGCGCTTCGATGATTTTTCTGGTGATGGCCAATCCAAGACCGGTGCCGTCGGCTTTGGTTGTGAAGAACGGCTCGAAGATTCGCCCCAAGGTTTCCGCATCTATACCGGCCCCGGTATCTCTGAAACAAACCTCACAGAATCCATCTTTCGGGCCGGCGGAGATGGTAACGCTTCCGCCGGCCGGCGTGGCCTGCAATGCGTTGATGACGATATTGAGGAAGGCCTGGCGAAGCTTCTCACCGTCGCCGGTGACCACCAATTCATCCACCGGCGGCTCGAAAACCAGACGGACGCGGCGCTGGCCGGCATCGTTGGCGGTCAGCACGACGATGGTCTCCAACTCCTCCCGCAGCGAGCAGCGACACATCTCGGCGTTCTGGGGCCGGGCCATGCGCAGAAAATCCTCGACCACATGGTTGAGGCGCTCGGTTTCCTTGATCTGGATCTCGATGAACTCGTACTTGGGATCTCCGGGACGGTAGTCATCCCGCAGGATCTCGGCCGTGCCGCGGATCGAGCCCAACGGGTTCCTGATCTCATGGGCCAGCACCGCCGCCATCTCCCCCAGGGTTGACAGTTTTTCCGCCCGACGCAACTGTTCCTCCACGGCAATGATCCGCTCCGACTGGGTCTGCAGCTTTTTGTATGACTCTTCCAGCCCTTCGGCGGTGCGCTGCAGCTCAAGGCTGCGCTCACGTTCGCGCTGGGCCAGAAAGCCGGTGACCCCGCCGACCACGTTATACATGACGATCTCCAGATACTTCTCCATTTCCAGGGTCAGCCCTCCGCCCCACTGGAAAAGTATATGGGGCGCATAGGCGATGCTGACCGCCACGGCGCATCCCAGGCCGCCCCGGAAACCGAACCAGAGACCGGCCAGGATGATCGGCAGATAGTAAAAACGCTGGAAAATGTCGTGCAGATAATGGAGGTGCAGCGGGGTAAGATAGTGAAACAGGCTGATGCCAAGAATGGACAGGGCCAGCAGGCCTATGCGCAGGATGGACAGTTTCATGGTTCTGGTTATAGCGGAAGTCATGAAAAACACAAGGGCAAACCGAGCCGGAGAATGAAGCCGTTTTCACCGGGCCCACGCTGACCGGAGAAGATCGTCTGGGGGGAAACGACATTCCCGCAGCTGGCGTGGGCCGGTGAGATGACGATTACTGAACGACCATGCCGTCCCTGAGCGTGATCGTCCGGTCGGCATACCTGCCGTTGTCCGGATTATGGGTCACCATGACCACGGTCTGGCCGGCATCGTTAAGCTCACGGAACAGGGCCATGACATCTTCGCTGGTTTTCGAGTCCAGGTTGCCGGTCGGCTCGTCGGCCAGCAGAATCTGCGGATTATTGACAATCGCCCGGGCAATGGCCACCCGTTCCTGCTCGCCACCTGAAAGCTGGTTGGGCAACCGGTCCAGCTTGGCGCCCAGGCCGACCCGCTCCAGGGCCCGGCGGGCCGCTTCCTTCTTGGCATCGCTTTTCATCGCCACGATAGCCAGCGGCAACATCACGTTTTCAATCGCTGTCAGGTAGGGGATCAGGTGAAACGACTGGAACACGAAGCCCAGTTTCTGTGCCCGGAAATCGGCCAGTTTTTCACCGTTGAGCAGGTAGAGCTTGACCCCGTCCATCTCCACTTCACCGCTGGAGGGGTGATTCATTCCGCCCAGGACAGAAAGCAGGGTGCTTTTGCCTGAGCCGGACTGCCCCATGATGGTTATGAACTCGCCCGCTTCAATCGAGATATCCAGGCCACGCAAGGCCTCGACAGTACCTTCGCCGCTGGTGTAATTCTTTTTAAGTCCGCTGATTTCAATCATTGCCATGTTTAAGCTCCAGGGTTCTCAACCCGTTGTAGATGAATATTGGTTACAGTGCCCGCAGTGCTTCGGTCGGGTCCATCCTGCTGGCATGCTGCGCAGGATAGAGGCTGGCCAGCAATCCCAGGGCCAGCGCCAGTCCCACGGAGCCGAAGGCGATGGTAGCATCCCAGACCAGGTGGGCGCTGCGGCTCTCCGCCATGAACGGCAGGGCCAATCCGGCGCCCCCCATGCCGACGGCATAGCCGAGAACACCGGCCAGAATGCTGACCAGGGCCGCCTCCAGCAGTATGATGCGCATGATGTGGCTCTTTCTGAAACCAATGGCACGGAATACGCCGATTTCGACCGTACGTTCGTTGACACTGCCCATCATGGTTACAAAGACCACCAGGGAGCCGATAAAGACCACCACCCCGGCAATCGCATAGGAGAAACGCTTGAACTGGTCCAGCGTCTTCAAGCGCCCCTCGACCACCTGTTGAACCGCCGAAACCTTGGCATCCGGAAGCTTCTCCGCGATCTGCGTCACCATGTCGCCGATCGGGCAGCCGGAGCAGAGTGCGGCAACCTCGGCCAGAGTGATCCGGCCCTCTTTGCCAAGCATCTTCTGGGCTTTTTTCAGTGCCACAAAAACGAGCGCATCATCCTGGGAACCGGTCTGGTCCAGCACACCGGACACCCTGAACTCCTCTCCCTTGATATTAACGCTGTCACCCGGACCAACATTCAGAACCTTTGAGGCATCGCTGCCGATCAGCAACTCGTAGTCAGCTTTGGGCGCCTCGCCAAAGATCTGCCACCACTGCTTCATCTTCAGCTCGCTGTCGAAATTGACGCCCACCAGCATCACATCGTGGTTTCCAACCTTGACGCCACCCAGAACTTTCGGCGCGACAGCCGAGACATTCATGTGGTTGGCGATGGTCTTGACCAGTGCGAGATCTTTTTCAAGTATTTCGCGCTGGTCGAAGTCCACCCCACCCAGGCTGATACCGCCATAGTTCATCGAAAGGGCGTTACTCCTGGGAGTTATCAATATGTTGGCCCCGAATTCATCCATTTTCTTTTCGATATCACTGGACATGGAACGGGTCAAAGTCACCAGCGAGACAATTGTGGCAATTCCAACCATCAGACCTATCGTCAGAAAAGCCATTTTTGCCTTGCGGCGCTTCAGGTTATTAATGGATATGGTATGCAGCTTCATTAGAAGAACCTGGCTCCGGCTTTAAGGTCGCTCACATTGATGATTACATTACCGCCGCTCACCCGGCTGGGCAGATAGGAGGGGTTGCACCCGCCGATCGCATGCGGTCCGATGCGGTTTGTGCCGAATTTCATGTTGCAGTTCTTGCATACCATCTTGTCGTCCTGCTGCTCATAACCCTTTTTCTCCTTGTAGCAGGCGTCGCAGGCATCAAAAGCGGTTCGGTAGCTGCCGTCCCCGGCCTTGACCAGGAAAAAGGCGATCTCTTTGCCGCCGTCATCAAAGCGGTAAAATTTCGCTTTGCCACCGGCAGCCTTGGAAACCGGTATCGACACGACCTCGCCGCTCGCCTTGATCTTCTCGTATTTGCCAAATGAGAGTGCCGACACATTCAAGGCAGTTACCATCATCGCCACCATAACCATAGCTGTCATAAAAATACATTTGCTGTTTTTTACCATCTTTACAATCTCCTCGCGTTAGTTTCTTTTTTTGAACTGCAACCGCCGTTTTTTGTTCCACAGCAACCGGAAGCCTGGACCGTCCTGGCGTTGATATCCCTGCCGGTAATCTTCATGAACTCGTCAGGCGTCAACACCCTATGCAAGTTGCTGGCATAACCAACAGCGCTGATCTTATGCGCCAGACCTTCAGGTTGCACCGATTTACAGTCATAACCGACTATGACCCAACCGCCCTCGACATCCACCTCCGTAACCGCGACACCTTTCACATCACCCAGTGCCCTGGCAATCTTGCTTGAACAGCTGCTGCAGGTCATACCGGCCGATTTGATAATGGCAACGCTGTTTGCTTCGGAGGCAGAACTGATATTTACGTGCAGCCCCAGGTAGATCAGCAGGCCGACGACCGAAAGCACGAGCAAACCACTGACAAGTTTTTTTATGTACATGATCACTACTCCCCGGATTTAACGGCAGCACGCTACGAAAGTGTATATAAAGGCGCTATCCATTACACCGCTGATATACAATAGCTGTGCCACAACAAACACCACCACATAACACCCTGTATTGCCAGTCTTTTTTAGTTTTCAAAACAAGCCCGCATGTCACATGCGAAGCATATTCGACAGCCGGTAAGTGGATTATTCTACACCCCCATACCCGCAGGTACCCCAACATCGGAAAGCGTGCAATTAGTTTGCAACAAAGAACCAATTGCACCTAATCGGCTTGATTTTTTAAAACTCAGTTGCTATATTTTTAGCAGTCAGGCACAGTGAGTGCTAAATATGTCTTAAATGGAGTTGAATCATGGTTGCTCAACTACCTGTAGTTACTGACAGTCTTCGCCTTTATCTTGGTGAAATCCGGCGTTTCCCGCTTCTGAGTGAAGAGGAAGAACACCGCTATGCGGTGGCTCTGTTCGAAAATAAAGACCTGGCCGCGGCCCATAGCCTGATTACCTCCAATCTGAGATTCGTGGTTAAGGTTGCATATGAGTTCCGTCATTACGGGCTTAAAATGCTGGATCTGATTCAAGAGGGCAATATCGGGTTGATGATGGCGGTAAAAAAATATAACCCGTACAAGGGGATCAGGCTCATCTCTTATGCCGTGTGGTGGATCCGGGCGTACATACAGAACCACATCATCTCCTCCTGGAGCCTGCTCAAGATCGGTACAACCCAGGCACAGAGGAAGCTGTTTTTTAAACTGCGCCAGGCCAAGAACGCCATAGCCAGAATGGGCGACAACGGGGACGATACTCGTAGCGCGGCCCTGTCCCTGGATGTGACCGAACAGCAGTTTTCGGAGATGGAGCAGCGCATGCGGGGCGACAGCTCCCTGAACGCTGAGATTCCGGGAAGCGACGGCATCACGGCACTGGAAACGCTCGCGGACGACAGAATGAATCAGGAAGAACTTCTTTCGCAGAACCAGGAGAATCAGCAACTACAGCAGCAGGTTGCGGATGTGGTCAGCAAGCTCAATGAAAAAGAGCGCTTCATCATTGAACACCGCATCACCGCTGACGAACCGTTGACCCTGCAGGAAATTGCCAGCCATTTCTCGATTTCCCGCGAACGGGTGCGCCAAATAGAAGAGGGAGCCCTCAGAAAAACAAAACAGGCTCTGCTCCCGCTTCTGGCTGCCTGATACAGAATAAATCTGTAACGCCGGCACTTTGTCAGCGATAAGAAACGAGGACAAATCTTTTTTAGAAAATTATCTTGACTTTCATCCACTTTTTCTCTAAATAAACAAATTCTGTTTTCTTGTCGTAAGAAGTGTCGGCCCCGTTAGCTCATACTGGTAGAGCAGCTGACTTGTAATCAGCAGGTGATCCGTTCGATTCGGATACGGGGCTCCATAATATTTTTTTAGTTTGCAGCACCCCGATCATCCCTGGAGGGATTCCCGAGCGGCCAAAGGGAACAGACTGTAAATCTGTCGTCAGCGACTTCGGAGGTTCGAATCCTCCTCCCTCCACCATAAAATCACCGGAACACGGCAGTCGAGCGCGACCCCAGGAGACGAAAGTCGATATACTGGTAAGTGGATGACTTCACGTTTTCCAAATGTCTTCATCTGGTAGCGCGGGAGTAGCTCAGTTGGCTAGAGCGTCAGCCTTCCAAGCTGAGGGTCGCGGGTTCGAGTCCCGTTTCCCGCTCCAGTTAGCCCACATAGCTCAGGAGGTAGAGCACTTCCTTGGTAAGGAAGAGGTCTCCGGTTCGAGTCCGGATGTGGGCTCCACTTTTTCAGAAATATCCGAATAATAAAGCAGCATACAAAAAGCGTCCATCAGGAGGGCCTTTATCATGGCAAAGGCAAAATTCGAGCGTAACAAGACACACGTAAACATCGGGACTATCGGTCACGTTGACCACGGCAAGACAACCTTGACCGCTGCGATCAC
>JAVBXN010000002.1 GCA_030824515.1 Pelobacter sp. | reverse complement strand
CCTTTCAGGATGCCGGCCATCATCAGGATGCCGGGGATGAACTGGAAAAGTACGATCATGGCGCCGAATCCGATAAAACAAGCTGCCAGGATACCAATGCCTTCGCTTTCGACTGCTCCGGTGGCTGCCAATGCCTGGCTGGCGGTGATCATTGCTGTTGCAAATGTTGCTGTTGATATGGCTCTCATGACTATCTCCCTTCCTGCTTCAATTGTTTCTGCTGTCTCTGTCTTCTGATTATTACTAAAGCATCGAGCGTGCCAAATAATTGCAGTTATGAATTAATCATTCTAACTAATTGATACTATGTGTAAAATTGTATTGAGTGGTTTCGGGTAAACGCTCTGAATCAAGTTTGTAGATAAAATATGTATATGAAACATATACAGTGGTTAGCATGCACTTATTAACGTTATGTTTTGTAAGTAGCTGAATGCACGCGTGTTCGTATAAATGATCACAAATGTGCGACTGTACATAAATGCTATACAATTGTTTGCAAGATGTATAGATAACGCATGCTACATGCTAATAAATATACGATATAACAACATGGCATAAATTCAGTCACGCCAGTTTACTACGGTATGTGCATGAACAGGCACTGCTGATTGGCGTATTGCACTGATATATTTGAAGTGTATAGTGATAAAGGCGCGGTAAATATGTATGGGAACATTAAGTAGTACATTTGAATTACTTTACATCTCAGATTAAATAAAATATAAAAACAACTGCCGTTTTATCGGATAAAACGGTCTAGTGGGTCAGCTGTAGTAGCAGTATTGGTAAGTATTAACGATATGTTGGCGATTTATAATGGCTTTACAAAAAATTATTATAATTGTATTGTACAAATACTGCGGAGGCCTGTTGCAATCCGGATAAGTTAGGATACCATTTGTAGTGTAAACCGTATGGTTTGTTCTTAATCTTGGTGGTGGGGGAATCATATGAAGAAGCTTCTCTGGGCGATCATGATCATGTGCCTGTGTACTGCCTGTATTAGCAAGTCGAAAGAAGAGTTGTATGCGGAAGGTCTCAAACAACTGAATTCCGCAAATCCCAGTGGTGCGGTTGTCTTGTTCAAGAATGCCCTTGAAAAAGATGAAAACTATCTGGATGCACGTTTTCAGTTGGCCAGAGCCTATTCTAAGCTCGGCAAGCGCGAGCAGGCGGAGAAAGAGTTTCTCAAGGTTTTGAAACAGAATCCATCACGTGATGACGTGTTGCCTGAGCTTGCGGATGTTTATAATGCCTTGAAAAAGCCGGAAGAGGCTTTCAAGCTCGGAGAGCAGTATCTTGCAAAGCATCCGAACAGTGTGGAAGGATTAGAGATTCTTGGAGTTTCCAGTGCTATCAGCGGCAAGTATGTAGAATCGGAGAATTACCTGAATCAGGCACTGGCGGTGGACCCCACGCGAGTAAAAATAAAGCTTGAACTAGCTTCAGTTTATGTTTCTGGCGGCAAAGAGCAAAAAGCCAAGTCACTGTTGGAAGATCTGGTGCGAACTGATCAGAAAGACGTCAAAGCTTTCTACATGTTGGCTGCTCTGGAGAAGAAAGCCGGCAATAGTGACAAAGCACTTGAAATATATTCCAGGCTGCTGGCCAATAACCCATCGGAAACACTTGCATCATATAAAGCCGGTCTGATCCAGATTGAAAAAAGCGATCTGAATAAGGCCGAAAAAATGGCCGATGATCTGATTACAAACTATCCAAAACGGGCTGACGGGTACCGATTGAAGGGGTTGGTGAGTTTTTACCGTAAAAACTATGCGGAAGCGATGACTCATCTTCAAAACTCGATCAAGATAGCGCCCACACTGGAGGCATACCATTTTCTCGGCCTTTGCTATTATAACCGGGGTGAATTGGAAAGTGCTCTGAGCCAGTTCCGCAAAATACTCGATAATGTACCTGACTCGCGTCAGGCCCATCTGATGACCGGCACTATCCTGTTAAAACAGAAGCGCACAGATGATGCCATCAGTGAAATACAAAAAGTGCTCCAGAAAGACGACGCCGATGCTGCGGCCCACAATCTGTTGGGCAATGCATACATGGCTAAAGGTATGTTTGATGACGGATTGCGCGAGTTCAACCGTGCAACCAAAATTAATCCCAAAATAGTGGATGCCTACCTGAAGAAAGGATATTACTATTTCAGTCACGGCAAAAATGCAGAAGGTGAATCAGAGTTGGTTACGGCGGTACAGGCTGCGCCGGACGCAATCAACAGCAGGCTTATACTGGCTTCCTATCATCAAAGGGGAGGAAACAGCGCCAAGGCTTTATCTGTTCTCCGTGCCGGACTGACAGGCGCTAAAAGTGATGCCGTCATCTACAACAGTATCGCTTCGGTACTTTTATCAACAAGCAAACTTGACGAGGGGCTCAAAAACATACAAAAGGCCAAGGAGGTTGACCCTGCTTTTGCCGCATCCTATCAGAATCTGGTCACTATCTACGCTGCTACCGGCAAATATGACAAGGCGATTGAAGAATATGTGACTCTGCTGCGCTATGATCCTAAAAATATCCGTGCAATACTTGGCTTGGCTGCACTGTATGAAATTAAAGGTCAGGATAGTGAGGCGCTGGCCCAATATGTAAAGGCGGTCGAAACAAAACAACCGGCTGCATATATGGCGTATGCCGGGTATTACCAGAAAAAAAACGACCCTGGTAAAGCGCTCAAGATTCTTGACGATGCACTTAAAATTGATTCCCGCAACCTATCCGTTCTTGAAATGAAAGGACGCCTGTTGGTCGCTGACAAAAAGCACAAGGAAGCTCTCAGGGTTTTTGACGAGATCGAACTTATTAACCCGGAGGCGGGAGTCGCACTTAAGATAGGCGCCTATGTTTCAATGAAAGACACGGCTAAAGCGCTTGAACAGGCGCGAAGAATAGTCGAAAAATATCCGAACTCGGCGCGCGGATACATGGTGCTGGCCTCAATCCACGAAAGTCAGAAAGATTATGCCCGTGCCATCAGCGAAGCAAAAAATGGTGTCCGCGTGGACGGAGACAATCCAAAAGTCCTACTCTATCTGGGTAACCTGTATGAGTCCAGCAAGGATTATAACCAGGCCATGTCGCTCTATTCGGAAGCGCTCCGTAAAAAACCTGATTTTGTGCCGGCACTGTTTGCCCAAGGAGCGCTGTTGGACTCCACCGGTAAAAAGAAAGAAGCCATTGCCAAGTATAGAATGGTCCTGGATAAAGCCGATAATTACGTGCCCGCGCTCAATAATCTGGCCTATCTCTCTGCAGTCGGTTACGGAAGCAAGGAAGAGGCGCTTCGCCTGGCTATATCAGCCTATAAACAGGAGCCTGGAAATGCCGGCGTGATGGATACGCTGGGATTCGCACTGCTTAAAAACAACCGAAAGGAAGACGCCAAAAAAGTCCTGGAAAAAGCTGCCGCCGCTCTCCCTAATAATCCGACGGTACAGTATCATCTGGCGCTTGCCTACAAGGAGTCGGGTGATAAAGCGAATGCACAGCGAGTTTTGAAAAAGGCTCTTTCACTTGGGAGTTTTCCCGATTCCGCCGCGGCCGCGTCACTTGCCGTAGAGCTGAAGTAGTTTGCAAGTCCGATCATGGCTTCTCACTGGGTCATATTGATTGCCATTGATGCCGTATTGGCAGTCATGTCCCTGTTTGCGGCTGCGGTGATGAGATTCGGTTATACTGAAGCAGCCGGGAAACTGCCGGAATTTGCAACAATATACACGATCACAATTTTTGTTCTGGTGATACTGTTCTCTTCACATCTGATGGAAGTTTACGAGTTTTCCAGAAACACCAGAAAAAGAGAAATCCTGATAAATATTCTGTTTGGTGTTATCACCTCTTTTTCACTGCTCTCCGTTGTATACTATCTGGATCCGGAAGTAATACTGGGGCGCGGCGTTCTGATCATATCGCTCTTTATTTTCTCTTTCAGCCAGTTCATCTGGCATGCGATCTATCTGGTCGGTAAGAACCACCCACGTTTTTTGCAAAGGGTTCTGGTTCTTGGAACAGGTGAACTGGCCGCCCAGGTCGGTGGAATGATATCCTCGGGCAAGAGCAGTTTCATTCTGGCCGGCTATACCTCTTGCAACGGTTTTGAAAAGCAGGAGAACCACCGTGAAATCGATCCAGTGCTTGTTCCAGCGGATTCGATAGTCGGAAATAGTCATGATCTGCTCAGCACCGCGATGCAGGTGCGCGCGGATTTGATTGTCGTGGCACTTTCTGAAAGACGTGGTCATTTTCCTCTCAGTGATGTCCTGAGATGTAAATTGAACAGCATCCAGATCGTGGATGCGCCAACATTATTCGAACGCATTCAGGGAAAGCTGATGCTTGAGGCGATTACCCCCAGCTGGTTCATATTTTCACAGGGTTTTCGCAGAACATCGCTTTTCAGCTTTTGCAAGCGGGCAGTCGATGTTTTTTTGTCCCTGTTGGGATTACTGCTGATACTTCCGTTTTTTCCGTTTATTGCGCTGGCCATAAAACTGGATTCAAAAGGGCCGGTGCTGTTCAGCCAGCTGCGCGTCGGTAACAAGGAAAAGCAGTTCCTGTTGTATAAATTCCGGTCTATGCGTCAGGATGCCGAGCAACGTTCGGGAGCGGTTTGGGCGGAGAAAAACGACCCCAGGGTGACCAGGCTCGGCAAGTTTCTCAGGAATTCCAGAATCGATGAGATTCCGCAGCTTATTAATGTGTTGAAAGGTGACATGAGCTTTGTAGGGCCTCGCCCCGAGCGCCCCGAATTTGTGGAAAAACTGAAGCAGATTATCCCGTATTATTCTAAACGCCATTTCATACATCCGGGGCTGACCGGGTGGGCGCAGGTTCGCTATCCATACGGAGCCTCGGTTGAGGATGCTGTCGAAAAACTGCGCTATGACCTGTACTATATCAAAAACATCAGTCCCTTCCTGGATACGCTGATTTTCTTTGAAACCATCAAAGTGGTGCTTTTTGGTCGCGGAGTGAGATGAAGCGGTAAATGGTTTTACATCTGACTATGTCCATGCCCATTACTTAATCCATGATTTGAATTTACAAAATAACATTGCCGGGAGTTGCTCCATGAAAATTAGAAGCATGCTGTTAATTGCAGCCATACTGATGGTTTTACCAATTACAACCCAGGCTGGTGATTATGTAATCGGTGAGGGAGACATGCTCGACATCGCCGTATGGGGAGTTAAGGAACTGACGTTCCCCGCCAAAGTCAGACCTGACGGCAAAATCACCGTCCCTGGATTGGGCGATGTGGCTGCCAGCGGACAAACACCAGCAGCTTTACAATCTTCATTAACCTTGAGGCTCAAAGAACTGGTGAAAAACCCGATTGTCACGGTCGCCGTCACTGGTATTACCAACAGCAAAATCTACGTTTTCGGCGGTGGAGTGAAATCTGGTGTATTCGAACTGCTACAGCGCTCAACGCTTCTGCAACTGCTCTGTACTTTCGGAGAGGTCAAGTCTGCAGATCTCAAGAAGGCTTATCTGCTAAGGAACGGCAAGAAGATCAAGGAAGATTTCCATGCGCTGATTGTAAATGGTGACACCAGTGGCGACGTCCAACTTGAGTCGGGGGATTCGCTTTTTATACCGTTATTGCTTGATAAAAGCGTCTATGTGCTGGGGGCGGTCAACATGCCTAAGGCCATCGAGTACCGCGAGGGCATGACGGTCATGGAAGCGATACTTGAATCAGGTGGTTTTACAAAATTCGCCAGCCAGAATGATACCCAGGTCCGTAGAAAAGACGCCGAAGGCGAAGTATCGATTCCCGTCAAGGCGAAAGATATAATACAGGGCGGGAACATGTCGCAGAATGTAAAGCTCAAGCCGGGCGATTACATTATTGTCAAAGAAAGTATTTTTTGATTACGGGTAGATTAACGATAATGAATTACCAGAACTACAAGATTTTTGGAGAAACAGATGGCATCCAGCGAATTTGATTACAAAAAATACCTGAATCTGGCCAGGAAGAACAAGGTGCTGTGCATCGTTACAGCACTGGCAATCATGACAGTCATAACGGTGGTGAGCTACCTGTTGCCAAATAAATTCGAAGCAAAGAGCACCGTATTTATCGAGAAGAGTGTTATTTCGGAGCTCTTGAAAGGGCTGACATTCACACCTTCCGCTGAAGACAAGATCAAGGTGCTGTCGTATGCGCTCAACAGCCGCACCTTGATAGCCAAGGTGTTGGACGAGCTGGATCTCAAGAAAGGCAGTGAAGCGGAGCAGGAAAAGCATATTAAACAAATGCAGGACAATACGCAGATCAAGATCAAGGATAAGGAAGGGCTTTTTGTGATTTCGTTTCAGGACAGAAGTCCCAAGATTGCCCGTGATTATGTAAATGCGCTGGTAAGGCGCTACATAGATGAAAACACCTCCAGCAAAAGGCAAGAATCCTACGGAGCTACTCAATTCGTGTCCGAACAGTTGTCCACCTTCAAGGAGAAACTTGACAAATCGGAAGAAGCGGCTAATGCCTTTAAAAGCGGTTCCGGCTCGATCGCCAGCATGGATCCGTCGCTTTTGCTCAGGGACATCAATGATTCACAGCAGCGCCTGGATGATCTCAGGATAAGGCAGACCCAGCTGGAAACGCTCCTGGCCGGCTTAAGCAAGGTCAGTTCGGCCCAGTCGAATATGCCGGCGTTACAGAAGAAATTGCAGGAGTTGCAACTGCAATATACCGACAACTACCCAGAAATTCAGCGGGTAAAAGAAGATATCCGGGCACTTGATGAACAGCTTAAAAGTGGGCAGGGAGTTGCCAAGCCGGTTGATTCTCCCGAGTATGCAAAACTGGCGTCTGAACTCAGGGCACTTCGACAGGCAGAAACAAATCTCAGCAACAATATCGCCAGGAATCGCGGTCTGCTGCATAGCATACCGGCCGCAAGGGCGACGCTTGAGAGCCTGGAGCGTGAAAAAAGCTCGCAGAAAACCCTGTATGAGACGATGCTGGCGCGTCAGGGGCAGTCGGAAGTTTCCAAGCAGATGGAAGTTCAGGACAAGTCCACCGTTTTCAGGATTGTGGATCCGGCGGTTCTGCCTTTCAAACCGGTCAGCCCGGATCGTGTGAAGATCATTTTGATGGGTATATTGGCCGGGATCGGCGGTGGTCTGGGGCTGATTGTGTTGAAGGACCAGATGGACAGCACCGTCAAGAACGTGGACATGGCCAGGCAATTCGGATTTCCGGTTTTGGCAGTCATTCCCAGGATTGAAGATCCCCAGAGGTTGGTGATTCAGGCCAAGCGTGACCGGAAAATATACATTGCAGCCGCATTATATTTTTCCATGATTCTGGTCGTGCTTGCAGTTGAGGTGGCGGGTATTAACGTGATATCAAAATTTGTCGGCAGACTGACAAGCTGATATTTCTAACATTCTATCTTATTTGAAATTGTATCGGGTGAATTAATGAGCAGAATCGAAAAAGCTTTGGAAAAAGCAGCACAGATGCGTAATTGCGAACCGGCAATTCATGTCGTGGAAAAACCCGTACGCGAGGAAGTGCCTCCTCCGAGACAGAGTGAGACCAGGACAATCACGATCAATGCCGATAATCGCCTGTTGCCAACCATTAAAGAGCCGCATTCGGCTGTTTCCGAACAATACCGCAAACTGAAAAGCGCTCTGGTGCGTCTGACAAATGAAGACAGGTTCCGAAACCTGTTGATGGTGACCAGCGCGATAGCGGGAGAGGGCAAAAGTATGACCGCCGCCAACCTGGCCATATCCATGGCTCAGGAGTATGATCTGACGGTCCTTTTGATAGATGCCGACCTGAGACGCCCCAGTATTCACAATTACCTTGGATTTGAGCAAACCATCGGTTTGTCAGATTGTCTTCAGGATGGAATCAATCTAGGTGATGCTATCATCAAGACCGACATAGACAAGCTCTCGATAATTTCCGCCGGCCGTGAGGTGGCCAAGCCGCTGGAACTGTTTGCCTCAAAAAAGATGCAGGATTTGATGGCCGAGATCAAGCACCGCTATAATGATAGATATGTGATCATTGATACCCCGCCGTTGCTGCCATTTGCCGAGACACGCTCGCTGGCCCACATCGTGGATGGAGTCATATTCGTGATCCATGAAGGGGTTACTCCTCAGGAAAGTGTTGCCGAGGCCAAAGAAATCCTGAAAGGTTGTCCGGTTCTGGGAGTGGTGCTTAACGATTCTACCGCGCTGGACCTGGAAAACTCCCATTACAGCAGATATTATACCAGGCAGACCGCCTCGTGACGTATTAGCCCGGAGCATGACAATGTACCGTTCGTTCTTCAATCTGACATGCAAGCCGTTCGACCTGATTCCGAACCCGGACTTCATGTTCCTCAGCAAAACCCATAAAAAAGCCATAACCTACCTGGATTACGGCATCCGGGAAAGGGTTGGTTTTATACTGTTGACCGGCGAGGTCGGCTCCGGCAAGACCACCATCATCAGGGAGATGATCGACAAACACCTTCAACGGGTAGTGCTCGCCAAGGTCTTTAATACAAAAGTCAATTCGGAACAGCTGCTGTCAATGATCAATGACGATTTCGACCTGCCGGTACAGGGCAAGGACAAGATTGAGCTGTTGCGGGATTTGAACCATTTTCTGGTTGAACAGTATGGCAAGGGGAACTTGCCAGTGCTGATCATCGACGAAGCCCAGAATTTGCCGCCCGAAACACTGGAAGAGATCCGCATGCTGTCGAATCTGGAAACCTCCGATTCCAAACTGTTGCAGATCATCCTCGTGGGGCAGCCTGAATTACGCACCCTGCTGGCCAAGCCCGAGTTGCGCCAGCTGCGCCAGCGGATCAGCATCCAGTGCAATCTGCAGCCGCTCAACCGCCAGGAAGTGGAGGAGTATATCTTCCACCGTCTGCAGGTGGCCGGAAACCGCGATGCTCTCCACTTTACTCCGCAAGCCCTGGATCTGATATTCATATACTGTAGTGGTATTCCACGCTTGATAAACATCATCTGTGATTTTCTGCTTTTGGCGGCCTTTGCTGAAGAGGTGCGGGACGTTGATGAAGAGATGATCCGCGATATCGTCGGTGATCTGGATTTCGATAATCACTATTGGGCACAGGAACAAGCGCCGTCCGACGGTGACAAGCCAGTAACCGATACGGGTGTTTCCAGACCGGGTTCGTTCTGGTCTGAAAACAGGATCGAGGATCTTTTCGGTAAACTGAACCAACGTCTGGAAAATTATGAAAAAGATTCTCTGGTGGCTGCCCAGGCGCCGCTCAAGGAACTAAACCAGCGTCTGGAGCAGATCCAGGATACTTTCACCCAACAGCTCAACAGGACCAATTCCGCCATTGTCAAGTTGAACAAAAAAATTCAAGAGCAGCCGGATAATTCTTTAGCGTCTCAGGAACCTCCTGAGAATGACAATCTGCCAAAACCGGGTCTGATACGGAGGATATTCGGATGATGCGCTCTATCAATAAAGAAAACTTCGAGTTTGGACGGAAAACGACTGTTGAATCGCCGTGTGCGGTGATTTCAAAGTCCATCAGCCGATTGAGGCTGTTTTGCGGTGCCGCGTTTGTTCTCCTGCTGGGAGCCGTACAGGCCCAGGGAGCGGATTTCAGAGTAAAACCATCACTAGCGATCAGCGAGGAATATACCGACAATGTTTTTGAGAGCAATCTGAATAAAAAATCCGACTATATTACCAGGCTACAGCCCGGTCTGGCGCTGAAATACAACGCGCCACTCTGGGACTGGGACCTGGGCTATGCTTTTGATTACCGCTATTATGCCAGGGGCAACCGAAACGACGACACAACACACAACATCAATGCCAAAGGTCTGGTGAAAATAATCGATGAAGTACTGTTTCTTGAGTTGAGCGATGTCTATAAAAGGGTTTCCCTGGATGTGACCCGCGACAATACCAATGAAAGTCTTTACTCCAACCAATCCGACCAGAATGTTGGAACAGTTTCCCCTTATCTTGTTCTGCATCCCACTGCCCGTCTGACCCTGAAGACTGGCTACCGCTACATCAATACCTGGTACAAGGATCCTCAGGCGGTTGACAAACAGGATCACATCGGTTTCATAAACAGCTCTTACGAGCTCTCTTCGAAGTTATTCCTGACCGGCGATTACACCTTCACACGTGAAATTCCGCTCAAAAACAGCAGCTTTTATAGACATGAGGCCTACCTCGGACCACGCTATGAATATGCCGACAAGTCATTCATCTATGCTCGTGGAGGCATTATTGCCAGTAATTACGACAATGGAACTGACTATTTTAATCCTTCCTGGAATGCCGGAATAACGCATGCCTTTGATAGCATGACCGCAGATTTATCCGCGGGAATGAAGTACTCCGATGATCCGCTTGGTAATTCCACCCTGGATACATCTTACAACATCTCGCTGACCAGGAATCTGCAAAGGGGCAGCCTCACGCTGCGAGGTTCATATACCGAGTTTCTGGATGCAAATACCGACAGGTTGAAAAACAAACGCTACTCGGGCGGTTTTACCGGTGCATACGAGTTGGTGCTGGATTTGCGGGCTTCTCTGGGAGTTACCTATGAAAAATATGAAGATCTGCAGCGTAATGGCACGACCGACAAGTACTACGTTGATTGTGGGTTGAACTACAACTTTGGAAAAGAGCTGACTGTCGGACTTACCTACAAATATATAGACTATTCCTCGGCCGAGATTGCTACTGACAACTATCAGGTCAATCGTGTGATTCTGGAAGTGAAGAAAAGCTTTTAACATGCTTAACGCCCTGACCATAGATGTGGAAGACTACTTTCAGGTCAACGCATTTGCCAGGCATGTGAAGCAGGAACAGTGGGACGGTTTCCCGTTGCGGGTTGATCGTAACACCCGTCATATACTGGATATGCTCGACTCGTTCAGTATAAAGGCAACCTTCTTCATCCTTGGCTGGGTGGCGGAGCGACTGCCGGAACTAACAAAGGAAATCCATCGCCGTGGACATGAGATCGCCTGCCACGGTTACGGCCACGAGTTGATTTATGCGATCGGACCAGGGCGCTTTAGGGCAGATATTCGGCGCTCGAAATCTCTGCTGGAAGATCAGTGCGGTGTGCCGGTTAATGGTTACCGAGCCCCCAGCTACTCGATCACGAAACAGTCGCTCTGGGCGCTGGACATTCTGGTCGAGGAAGGTTTTAAGTATGACTCCAGTATTTTTCCTGTATTGCACGACACCTACGGAATTCCGGATGCGGAGCGCTTTCCGCACTCGATCTCTACCGGAGCCGGAGCGCTGGTTGAGTTTCCGCTGACTACGTTGCCGTTGCAGGTGGGCTGGAAGAAAATTCGCTTGCCGATTGCCGGTGGTGGTTATTTGAGGCTGTTGCCGGTCGGTATAATCCGGCGCGGAATCGAAAAGATCAATCGGCTAGAGAAACAGCCCGCCGTGTTGTACTTCCATCCATGGGAGATTGATCCCGAGCAGCCGCGCATAAAGGCCGGGTTGAAGTCCAGTTTCAGGCATTATCTGAATCTTCATAAGACCGAGGGGAAGTTGAGGTGTATTATGGGAAGTTTGAAATTTGCACCCATGCGTGAAGTGCTGTTGCCACTATGCACTTATCAATGACAAGGTCTGTATTCTGATGATTCTAATACAAACCATTGTGGATGTATTTCTGATAATTGGACTGTCAGGATTAACCGCTCTTGTGCTCTACCTCTGGCTCTTTGCCGTGCTTTACTTTGTGACCGGCAAACGTGATGTTTTAGCAGCAATCGAACCGAAATCACGATTTGTGTTTGTTGTCCCTGCCCACAATGAAGAAACAGGGATAACAGCCACGGTGCGGAGTCTGTCAAGTGTCAGCTACCCGCGGACGTTATTTGACATAGTGGTTGTTGCAGACAATTGCACTGACAGAACGGCCGAACTGGCTGGAAACGCAGGGGCTGAATGCCTTGTGCGACATGACACAAACATGCGTGGCAAGGGATATGCCCTGCAACATGCCTTTACTGAATTGATGTCGAGAGGCTATGACGCTTTTATAGTCATAGATGCTGACAGCATCGTAAGTACAAATTTTCTTTCATGTCTTGATGTCCGCCTCGGTCAGGGAGAACAGGTGGTCCAGGCATATGATGGTATGTCCAATCCGGACGCAAGCATCCTGACGTATCTGTTCCAGGTTGGCAATCTGATTGAGAATAAACTTTATTGGGAGCCAAAGCAGGTGTTGGGCCTGCCAATTTTCTTAAGAGGCAACGGCATGTGCTTTTCCCGAGAAATTCTTGAGAAGTATTCCTGGAACGCTTTTTCCATAACAGAAGATACCGAATACGGCTTGATGCTGGTAACCAATGGTATTAGAGTCCATTTTGCATCTGAAATTGGTGTCTACGCCCATCAACCGGAGACCATTCAACAGGCTTTTGCCCAAAGGGTGCGCTGGGCATCCGGCAACTCGACTCTGACCAAGGGACGTGCAATCAAGCTGATTTCATCGGGTGTCATACTGCGCAGTTTAAAATTGATTGACCTCGGACTCAGTCTCATAGTAGGCAGCAGACCATTGCTGCTGGTTGTGAATATTATGTTATTGGTTTCTGCATTTTTTAGCACACCCGGAATTATGTACTGGGCTGGTTTGCTGCTTCTGGCCCAAATACTCTATATAGGTCTTGGAATAGCATTGAATGGCATTTCGCAACAAAAAATGTTGCATCTGTTTTTATCACCGATCTATCTTGCCTGGCTTTGTCTGGTTTCGTTACTTGGTTTGGTCGGGTTCCGTAAAAACCAATGGGTCAGGACGACCCGGTCATGACAAGTCCAATCAATATAGCCCATCTTATAGCAACTAATTTCTATGGCGGTCCGGAAAAGCAGATATTAAGCCATGCCCGGCACCTTAATTCCTCCCGGTTCAGGTTTGTGCTGATCTCGTTCGTTGAAAATGGTCAACCGAACGAGATTATTGAAAAGGCTTCACAACTTGGCATTGACCTGGTTGAACTCCATGTTGGCCATGCCTTTGATCCTCGTGCGATTGTCAGGTTGAAGAATCTCTTGCAGGACAAAAAAATCGACCTGCTCTGTTCCCATGGCTACAAGGCCAATGTTCTCGGACGTTTGGCAACCTGGATTAAAGGAATTCCTCAAATAGCCATATCAAGGGGCTGGACTGGTGAAAACCGTAAGATAAAAATTTACGAAGCCTTGGACAAGTTCTTTCTACGATTGAATAACCATGTTGTAGCTGTCTCCCATGGCCAGAAGGAGAAAATCCTGAAGCTGGGAATCAACCCAAAGTCTGTTTCAGTCATTCACAATGCGATTGATCTTGCTTTATGCGATTCCGGTACAGACGGCGTAACAAAGGCAAGAGCTGATTTGGGCATACCCGATGACGCACTGTTTGTTGCATCGGCCGGCAGGCTTTCGCCCGAAAAAAATTATGCCGCAATGATTGAGGTTGCGAGTCAGGTCTGCTCTCAAAGAGATAATGTTTTTTTTGCGGTATTCGGAGAGGGTTTTTTAAGAACTGACCTGGAAATTAAGATAAAAAAACTTGGGCTGGAAAGACGATTCTATCTTCCGGGTTTCAGTAAGAACATGCAGCAAGTATACAGGGAAATTGACGTATTCATGCTCCCCTCCTTTACGGAAGGTCTCCCCAATGTTGCCCTGGAGGCTTTTGCGGCAAAAAAACCTATAGTTGCCACAGCGGTTGGTGGAACGCCGGAAGTTGTTCAGCATGGTGTTTCAGGTTTCCTGACTTCCCCGGAGGATATTGAAGGGATGACAGGATATCTGCTTGAACTTATTTCTGATGCTGATCAACGTAAAAAAATGGGTGAGGCTGGTAGCAGGCATGTCGCCGAGCATTTCAGTTATACAGAACAGACAAACAAGTATGGAAATCTATATAACAAAATCTTGTCATAAATCCTACATCGCACTGATACTTTGCAAGGAGGAGTCTTATGCCTATTGATATAACTGATAATTGTAACATCGGATATCTGTGTACAGAAAAGCAATGTTATATTGGAAATGGTAATAAGATCGCTTTTAGATGGATTGATCTTAATGGCTTGGTAAAAGACTATACGTTTACTGAATTACATACTGAAAGTTCGCGTTTTGCAAATGTATTGAAAAATCTGGGGTATAAAATTGGAGATGTCTTTTTTACGTTTCTTCCCAAATCAACAGAGCAAATAATCTCATTTTTGGGCTCTCTTAAATTGCAGTTGGTAACAGGAACGCTTTTTTCTAATTTTGGGGAAGATGCGCTGCTTGACCGGCTTGGCAATGCTGAAGCAAAAGTGATTATTACCAAAAAATCATTTCTAAAAAAAATTATTAAGATAAAAGAAAAATTGCCAAGGTTGGAACATATTATTCTTGTTGATATAGATGATCACCTTTCCGAGTCTGTTATGAGTTATTCCAAGCTTATGAATGCTGCTGATATAACTTTCAAAGTTGAAATGACACGTCCGGATACTCCATCGATATTACATTATACCTCCGGATCAACAGGAAAGCCGAAAGGTGCACTTCATGCTCATAAAAGCATATTGATGCAATCAAAAACCACCGAAGATATTCTGCAGCTTTTGCCTGATGATGTTTTCTGGTGTACGGCGGATCAGGGTTGGGTTACCGGAACGTCATACGGCATTATTGGGCCTTGGAGCCTAGGCATCTCCCAGATTCATTATGCTGGTGGATATGACGCTGAGGCATGGTTCAAGATGCTGGCAGAACAGCGGGTAACAGTTTGGTATACGGCTCCTACAGCTCTCCGCATGCTTATGAGAGAAGATGACTCGTTCTTTGAAAACTGGGATCTTTCAAATTTGCGCTGCATTTTCAGTGTGGGGGAACCATTGAATCCAGAGGTGATTTTATGGGCAAGGCGTGTTTTGGGTAAGGATATATATGACACATGGTTTCAGACAGAAACAGGCTCAATAATGATCTCCAACAGGCCTGGGCTTGAGATAAAACCAGGCTCTATGGGCATTCCACTACATGGCATCCAAGCCGCAATTGTTGATGATGATGGAACGTTATTGCCAAGCGGTGTGCAAGGCAATTTATGTGTTAGGCCCGGTTGGGATTCTATGTTTATCACATATTTCAACAATGAAGAAATTTATAGATCAAAATTTAAATATGGATGGTACTGGACAGGCGATACAGCAAAAATAGATGAAGATGGTTATTTCTGGTTTATGGGAAGAAGTGACGATGTCATCAATACCGCCGGGCATTTGGTCAGTCCTTTTGAAGTGGAAAGTGCCCTTCTGGAAATTAGTGAAATAGCAGAATCAGGGGTTATAGGCGTTCCGGATGAAATATTGTTCGAGAAAGTCGTTGCTTTTATTTCCATAAATAAAAACGTGGAATGGACTAGAGATCTGGAGCTGAAGGTCAGGCTGCATGTGTCAAACAAAGCCTCCTCAATAGCAACACCCCAAGAAATTTTTGTGATTGATTCTATACCTAAGAACAAAAGCGGCAAGATTATGCGAAGGGTCTTGAAAGCAAAATATATGGGCGCTGATCTTGGCGATATTTCAACACTTGACATTTAAGGAGGCATTACCTTGGACAATTTTGAAAAACTTAATCAAATATTTCGTATGGTGTTTGATGACAATGAAATAACGATTAAACCGGAAATGACGGCAAACGACATTGATGGTTGGGATTCACTCTCGCATATAAACTTGATAGTAGCGGTTGAGAGTGCATATGGGATTAAATTTTCCAGAAAAGATGTGCTCTCCTTCAAAAATATCGGGGATCTGTACAAGTGTCTTGAATCTAAACTGTAGGTGCATTAGTGCTGAATACTTCTGAAAACAAACGACTAATTTTTATAAAGCAATTGTTTAAAATTCTAATAACTGTGCTGGCATTTGCCTTTACAATTGAAACGTGTGCACGTTTCGACGATGTATTGCGTTTTGACGCCCCTTTTTGGGGGACATATACGGACAAGAGCCTAAGAACTATTGATGAAAGTGGGATAAACAGAAATGTCCCTAATAGTAGTTTCGAAAAATGGAAAAACAACAGCTTGGGTTTTAGAGGCGAAGAAGTTTTACTTGAAAAACCTACTGGGTTGGTCCGTGTTGTCTGTATGGGAACTTCGGAGACCTATGGGCTATATGAAAGTGCAAACATGGAGTGGCCTGCTCAACTTCAGTCGTTGTTACCAAATAGTGCCAGGTATCAAGTAATCAACGCTTCAGTGGTAGGAATGCCTTTAAATAAGTACAGGGCGTATATCGAAAAATATGTTGTTAAAATTAAGCCGGACATAATAATTTTGTTCATTAACCCATATGCTTACGTTATGGGGAGTGAAAAAGCAAACAAGCATAGTGAAGACCGTTATAAGAGACAACATATTGAAGAAAAGAAAAAATACTTTTCGTTCCGCGCTTTTGAAAAGCTTAAGCTGAAATTTAAGGCTGAGGTGAAGCAGGAGTTGCCGGCCGATTTACTTAAGAAATATCGGGTTTGGCAATACTCAAAAATAGTTAATGAAACTGAAATGCGACGTTTGAAAAACAAATTGCCAATGGAGACCGTGTCTCAAAGTCACGTCGATGCTTTTGGATACGAATTAAACGAATTAATAAAATATTTAAAGCAACAAAATATTCAGGTAGTGCTCAGCAGTTACCCTGTTTTGCTGCAGCCTGGGACACTTGAAGCATATAACGATATTTTTATCGAAAGTCGTGTCGGTCTTGTTGAGTATTCTTTCAATGGGCTTATTGATATTTCTGAGAAAATTAATCTGAAAATCAAAGATGCTGCCCAAAAATCAGGTGTAGGATATGTTGATATTGATTCCATGGTCCCCAAAAATCTTCAGTATTTTGCTGATCATGTGCACTACACTGATGATGGCGCTCATAAAGTAGCACTTGCTATAAAGAACTATATTGTCGAGACAAATCCGGCAAAATAGCTTGAAATTGATCTGCACTATTCTTGTAAATTGGTAGGATATGACTTTTACTTCGATATTCTTCATAGTGTTTTTATTGGGTGTCTACCTCATTTTCAGAGTCTCTCCCCAAAAATACCGATGGGGCGTCTTACTCATTGCAAGCTATGTATTCTATTCGACACTGAATGTTCCATATCTGATATTGGCTATAATCTTCATCACAGCAGCTACATTTGTGGGTGGTATTCAAATCAGCAAATCAATAACCCCACAAGCTAAACTGGCTTGGTTGTGGTTTGGAATTACTGTGAATGTCGGTATTCTCGTCAGTTTGAAATACATTCCATTCATATTGGACAATGTATCGTATTTTACCGATGTAGAATATGCTTTTGGTCGGCAGATAGTATCAATTGGTGTTTCTTTTTATACATTTCAAGCAATTTCATATCTTACAGACATATACCTTGAAATTCAGGAACCTGAGAAGCATTTAGGGCGTTTTTCACTCTATTTGAGTTTTTTTCCAAAACTTCTCCAGGGACCGATCGAACGTGCTTCTGCTCTTTTGCCGCAATTAAGAAGTGATTATCATTTTGATGCTGATGATCTTAAAACCGGGATAAACCTATTCTTATGGGGTTTGTTTAAGAAAGTGGTTATTGCTGATCGGCTAGCATTGGCAGTTGATGCTGTCTACCAGAATGTCCACGACCATTCTGGAATTTCACTTGTCTTAGCAACTTATTGTTATGCGCTACAGATTTACTTTGATTTCTCTGGCTACACCGATATGGCTTTAGGAATAGCAAGAGTGTTTAATATACGGCTGACACAGAATTTTAATAATCCATATCTGTCAACCTCAATAGCCGATTTCTGGCGTAGATGGCACATCTCATTTTCAACATGGATATTGGACTATATTTTTAAACCGTTACAATTTGAATTTCGAAAATGGGTACGGTGGGGTACACCGCTTGCGCTAATAATAACATTTTTAGTTTCAGGTGTTTGGCATGGTGCGAGTTGGTGTTTTATTGTTTGGGGGGGTATCCATGGATTGTATCTAGCTGGATCAGCCATGCTCAGCAAGCCACTATCTAGAGTTTATAAGCGATTTAGAATTGATAAAAGCCAAACATTTAAAATTATAAACACAGTCATTACCTTCCACATGGTTTGTTTTGCGTGGATATTCTTTCGTTCAAAGACATTAGCTGATTCGGTATATATAGTTTCGAAGATAATGACAGTATTTATTGATATTACTGTCCCCAAATTAATCGGCGATTCCGAACATATACTGCAACTGTTGGGTAAACAGAAGTTCGAAATTGTAATCATTCTTTTATTGACTGCATTAACATTGCTTATCGAGTCACTAAGACATCCTGTAGAAGATAACAGTAGAAGAATTGGTTTGTCCTGGCTTGCTAAAATGCCTTGCTGGATGCAAGGAACAGCATACGGACTCATTTTATACTTTTCTCTTTTTTATGGAGTGAGTACACAAAGTTTTATCTATTTCCAATTCTAGGCTTTTTATGACAACTGCTGTAGTTCTTACATTGCATGGAGTAGCACCAGATAATAAAACCATAGCTGGTCAAGATGTCAGTGCCGCCAAATACACAATCACTCGTTCAACTTTGATTGAAATTGCCAACCTTTTAAAGGCTCGCAAAAGCTGTCCTCTTGAAGCATTTGTTGATGACACCTTCGATGGAAATACAATTCTCACTTTTGATGATGGGCTTATCTCTGATTACTCAGAAGCATTTCCAGTTCTCCAAGATAAAGGGATCAAAGCGACATTTTTTATAACTACTGAAAATGTTGGCAAGCCTGGATATATGAATCAGAGTCAAATCATCGAATTGGCTCGTTACGGTATGGAAATAGCCAGTCACGGGTTGCAACATCGCTACCTTGTAAATCTGTCTGAATCCGATGCTCGTAGGGAAATTCAGGATTCAAAAGAAACTTTACAGCAATTACTGGGAAAGCCTGTTACGTCGTTTGCACCGGTAGGGGGGCATTATATGTCTTGGATGATTGGTTTCTCCCGCGACGTTGGTTACAGAGCATTTGCCACGATGATCCCTGGGCGTACTTTCAATAGTCGCTCCGATGATCTTCTTGTTGTAAGAAGAAATCACATCCAGTCGCACCATCGGTCCCCATATATATCTTCCCTGGCAGCGGGCGATAGTTTTTTGCTAGCTAGAAATCAAATCAGATATTCACTGCTCTCTGTTCCCAAACGCATACTGGGGTTGGATTCATATGATCGCTTAAAGCGGATATTGACAGGAAGCGAGCCGCACTGATGAGATATTTAAGTGTAGTGATTCCCATTCGCAATGAAGAAAAATTCATTGCCAAGACTCTGAAAAGCATGATCGAGCAGGATTATCCCAGAGACATGTTTGAGCTGCTGGTAGTTGATGGCAGATCAACTGACAATACTAGGTCGGTAGTCGAGAGGGTAATAAAGGATAATCCGGATACCGTCATAAAATTGCTGGATAATCCAGGCCTTTTATCCAGCAGAGCCCGGAATGTGGGCATCAGGGCGGCAGAGGGCAAACTTATAGCGGTTATCGACGGTCATGTGCATATTCCGGATAGATACCTTTTCCAGAACATGGAACGATTGAGGGAAAGCAACAACGCCTTGTGTCTTTCCAGACCTGCGCCGCTGGATGTCCCCGGACTTACCGGAGGGGCACCATATTGGATTGCTGTTGCACGAAAATGCTGGCTTGGTCACAGCACCAAATCATTTATCTATAGCGGCTTCGAAGGATTTGTTGATCCCATGAGCGCCGGTTTTGCTTACGACAGAACTGTCTTTGAAAAAGTCGGCTATTTCGACGAGTCGTTTGATGCTGCTGAGGATGTAGAGTTCCATTACCGTATAAAAAAGGCTGGCATTCTGGCCTATACGGCCTCCTCGCTGCTCATCTATTCCTATCCTCGTGAATCTCTTGGTTCGCTTTTCCGGCAACAGACTCGCTATGGAGAAGGAAGAGCCCGGTTGGTGAAAAAGCATCCCGAGGCTTTTACCAAAGAAACTCTTGTTCCTGTTGGGATTTTTGGTTTAACCGTGTTGACGCCACTGGCACTGCTTACTTTGCCGGCCATGCCATTATTATCCATTGCTGTTATATCCATCTTTCTCTTTTATGTGGCAATACTGTTTGCTACTGGGCTATTCGAATCGCTTAAACGTGGACATTTTATCCAGGCATTTTATGTCGCATTGGCAATATGGACTACTCATTTTGGTTTGGGGTGGGGGTTTAGCAAAACTTGGGTCAGCAAATGAGCTTATGTGCCTTTAACGATGAAGTCGGTGAGTTAGCGAACAAAAAGATTCGCATCATGTTTCTGATCGATGAACTTCAGGTAGGGGGGACCGAAAAACAGCTCATTTTCCTGGCGGAATCATTGCCTCGGGAACGGTTTGAACCGGTAATTGGAGTCCTGCGCGAAACTGAATTCAGTCGAGGGTTACGACTCGAGACGCCAATCATTAATTTTAACTGGTCTGGCTTCCCGTTGCTGAAGAATATCAGTCTCGTTCGCAGAATAAAGAACTACTTGGAAAACAGTAATATTGATGTTTTGCAAACCCAGTTCGTAGAGTCGGAAATCTATGGATCTCTGGCGGCACTTTTCTCCGCTAAACGACCTGTATTAATTGCAACACGGAGAAACCTCTACCATTGGATAAAAGAGGATCCATTACGATTTAAAATAGGGAAGCGGCTTGTGCATTCTGCACAGGCTGTTCTGGCAAATTCCTACTGTGCCAGAGATGTTTGCATGGAACTGGAAAATGTCCCGACAGAAAAAATTTCAGTAATACCCAATGGTGTTGATCCTGATTTGTTTGACTCGCTATCGCGCCAGATGGCTCGATGCAAATGCGACATTGGTCAAGATGATCTGATCATCGGAGTGGTTGGAAACTTGCGCCACGTCAAGGGCGCGGATGTGTTTTTGAAGGCAGCTGTCAAGGTGCATGAAGTAATTCCTAAAGCAAGGTTCATGCTCGTGGGAAGTGGACCTGAAGAAAGCGAGTTGCGCAAGCTCACTGCCGATATGGGAATTGCTGACTGTGTTGTCTTCTGGGGCAGTACCCAGGATGCCAATACATTGATTGCTGCATTCGACATTGCTGTTCAGCCCTCACGATCTGAAAGCTTTTCCAACGTATTGGTGGAATATATGGCGGCCGCAAAGCCGATAGTAGCTACCAGAGTGGGAGATGCTGCGTTTATACTGGATGACGGGCAATGCGGTAAATTGGTGGCACCAGAGGATCCTGAAGAGCTTGCTAAGGAAGTCATCTCCCTTTGCGGTGATATGGATTATGCGTCTTGTATGGCGCAACGGGCAAAAACAAGGGCCATGCAGATGTGGACTACTGAAATTGTTGTAAGTCAGTATGTTAGTTTCTACGAGCGGTATTATAGCGGCTATTCTAAACAGGGGTTTCATGAATAATAAAGGTTCATCCGATTCAGCACTCAAAAAAGAGGTATTGTCTATAGGGAAAAACTCGATGATTTACATGATCGGGCAGGCTCTCTCCCGTGCAGTGGGGTTCTTTATGATCCCTGTCTATACGAGGTTCATTGCCCCGGCCAACTATGGCGCCATGGAGATAATCGAAATACTCTCAAGCATATTAATGTTTACAATATCAATCGGCGCTGCTGACGTCATGTCGCGTTACTATTATACCAACAGGGATGAAGAGCATCGAAAAGAAGTGGTCAGCACCGTTATCTTGGGGTTTTCAGCCGTTGCCCTACCCATTTTGGCTGTTTTCTGGTTTGGAGCCAGGTTTTTATCAGATATTGTCCTTGATGATGAAACATACCGCTATATACTCCAGATATCCTTTCTTTCCACATGGTTTGGCATGCTCTGTGACGTGGGCTATTCCTATCTTCGCATGGTGTACAGGGCAAAACTTTTCGTCATTATAACAACCCTGCAACTGGTTATCGCATTATCTCTAAATATCTGGTTTGTAGTTTATCTAAAGCTTAACATCCTGGGGATATTTTATTCGACTCTGATTTCGCAGGGGCTAATTGGTGTAATTCTTGTTGTTGGAATATTGAGTAGGGTTGGCACCAGATGCTCATTTCCAATGCTGAAGGATATGATTAGTTTTGGTATTCCATTGGTACCATCGCGTATTGGGCTCATGCTGGGGTTTGTGTCAAACCGGTTTTTTTTGCGTTGGCTCGGACCGGCAGATCCTGCCATGGCCCTGGCTCAAATTGGGTTGTTCTCACTTGGGCATAAATTTGGAGTTATAGTAAATCGTTTTGTGAATTCACCATTCAATTCGTTCTGGGGGCCGAGGCGAATGGAGTTGTTGCTTGACGGCATGGTGGATTCAAAAAGTACTGTTGCGCGTGTATGTACTTATGCAACATTCTGCTCGATCTTTGCCGGGCTTTTTCTTTCATCGTCGATTGAAAGCATCATCGAGATAATGGCGGATCCCGCTTATAAGGGAGCCCATGCGGTAGTCCCATTCGTGGCGCTTTCATATATCGCTCTGGGACTTGAAAGTCATTTTTCCACCGGGATCATTTGTTGCAAAAAAACAAAAATAACCGCGTATATAACCTTTCTGTCTTTAATCGTGATTGTAGCCTGGAATATCTATTTTATTCCCAGATATGGACTGATCGGTGCAGCTACTTCGAATCTTGCTGGTTATTTTGTTAGATTAATCCTTATATACTATATCAGCCAACGGCTATATCCGATACCATATGAACTCAAAAGGCTGGCCACCATGTTCACAACCGCAATAATTATCTATCTAATATCTCAGACGTTTGATGCCTCTTCACCTTATCTGAACCTTATTGGCAGGTCTTTGATTGTTATGACATTTCCAGTGGTACTTTTTTTGTTTGGGTTTTTTCACAAGGGCGAACGACAGATGATTCTCGAAACTATTCGTATGGGTGGGAAGATCGTAAAAATATAGCTGTGCTATCGTCTTGAGAATGGGCTTTTATGCAATCGCTAGAAAAAAGTAATAACTTTGATGATATGGCAGGCAGTAGCACTGCGATTCTTCTTGATAAAGGTGAATCACTCTATTATGGGATTTTTCCACGTTCGATCCCGTTGCTGATGAGTGCCTTTTATGTGGCACTTTTCATTGTTCGCCCCTGGGAACAATTATTCCCGTTTTTGTCGGCAATACGTTTTGAAAGAACTTATGCCATAGTAATGATTCTTACTGTTTTCCTGTCTTCAAAAAGAGCCAGATTTGCGATTACCTGGCAGACTGCTACGGTAATATTTTTCATATTTGCAATCCTTCTTTCCGTTGTGCTTGCTTTCTCAACTGCTACAGCGTGGGATGGGTTCTATGACAGGTATCTGTCATTACTGGTCTTTTATTTTATCTTGCTTGTTGTTATCAGAACGCCGTACGAATTAATGTTCATAATAATAAGTTTTGTAACTACCATGGGTGTGTATCTGGCTAAATCACAATGGGAATTCTTTGTTAATGGACAGAATGTTTTCGATATGGGAGTACATCGGCTTTGTGGGATTGAATCCACCTATGGCGGTCCTAATGCATTGGCCATGTCGGTTGTTGCTTCAATGCCGCTTGCAATGTTTTTATGGCGCAATTTGCCGGGAATTACAGCGTCATGGCCAAATGTATGGAAAAAAAGATTTAGAATCGGACTTATTATTTATGCTGCCTTGGCCGTATCATCTGTAATTCTGACTAACAGCAGGAGTGGTCTGCTCGGTATGCTTTTCTTTGTGGCAATGCTGATTTTCGGCGGCCAAGGCTTTTTCAGGAAAATGAAGTACCTGGTCTCAGGGATTCTGCTGTTGCTGCTGCTCTGGATATTTGTCCCGGAAGAAAACAAGGAGCGTTTCCAGACTATCTGGTCGCCCGAATCAGGGCCCGATAACGCGCAAATATCTGCAGAGGGTAGGCTCGAAGGATTTAAAGTCGGAATGGAGATGTTTGCAAGGCATCCCTTGTCCGGCGTCGGTTTTGGCAACTTTTTGATTTATCGCCAACAGAAAGTAGATGGGGTTTATCTTGAATCTCACAATCTTGAAGGACAACTTTTGGGAGAGTTGGGCCTGATAGGGGGAGTCGCATTTCTGTTGATGATCGGTGCTGCATTTCAGAATTGCAGAAAAATCAGGCGATATTCTGCACAGAGTGAAGGTGTGCATGCCTTGATATTTCCGGACCTGGCAAAGGCGATCAGTCAAACATTGTGGTTATTAATCTTTCTGGGAACATTCGGCCATAATCTGTACCGGTATAATTGGCTCTGGCTTGCCGCCTTCGCTGTTCTTGCCTGGCAGATGTTGCAGAAGCGGCTTGCTGCCAGTCCAACCGGGCTTCAGCCACAACCGGATTACGTGGTTAAAGTCTGATGAGGTATATATTAATGCCCATAGGAGAGCCACGGACATGAAAAATGCCAGAATTGCTGTCTGTAAAAATGTTAATGGCTGGCATGAGCGCTTTATGGATTCTCTCAGCGCTCTAGTCACGGAGAACAGCAATTTGACATGCCACTTGGTTAACATTGACGCAGATAACTGGATCGCACAATTGGCTGATTTTGATGTTGTTATCTGGAAGCCTAACCATATGGGGATTGAATCAGCTTCCTATTTCAAGGAAAAGATTTATATCATTGAAAAATATTTAGGAAAGACAGTTATTCCCAATTTCAATACTGTCTGGCATTTTGAAAGCAAAGTAGCCCAGAAATACCTGATGGAAATATTTGGTATCCCAACACCACGTTCAGTTGCTACGTTTGACTATCAGGACGCTCTTAAGAGATTGCAGGAGTTTTCTATGCCAGTGGTTTTCAAGAAATCAACTGGTGCAGCTTCGACTAATGTTAAATTGATACGCTCTTATGACATTGCCTTATCCATTATTAAAAACATATTTTGCAAACAGGCCGCCAACCAGGTGAAGAAGGAGAAAGGTCGTTTTCTCGGACTAATCAGTATGATTAATCTCCGGTCTTGGTTCGATAGGCAACTCTCTGGACCGAATCAACCGGTTGTATACTGGCAGGAGTTTATGCCAAACAATCCTGGAGACCTGAGAATTACGGTGATAGGTAACCGATTTGCGTTCGGATTCTGGAGAAAGAACCGTCCCAATGACTTCAGAGCCAGTGGTAGCGGCCGTATCGACTATGATACTCCCATTCCCGTGTCAGCGATCAAATACTGTATCAGTATCAATGACCGACTTGATTTTGACTCCATGGCATATGATCTGTTGTTTGCAGGTGATGAATTCAAAGTGGTTGAAATGTCATATGGTTATGTAGATTCAGCAATATATAGGGCACCGGGTTATTATGAGCTTGTCGGCGACGTACTGGTGTTTCGTGCAGGCAACTACTGGCCTCAAGAAATCTGGATCAAATGGGGGTTACAGCGGATAGAGGCCATAACAGCCGGAATACCAGGAGAGTTAGCTGCTGTGCAGCATAGTTTGCCACAACCCGATGGGAGTTGTTCATGAGACTGGAACTATTAAATGATCCCAGATTGGTTGCCATAGCCGAGGATAGTGAAGCAACTTATCCGCTATTGGCTCCGTTTCTTCCCTCATATTGCTATCCGGAATTTGCCGGCAAAGTTCCTGGGTGTGATAAACCTAATCTGGTCTATCCCCTTGTGCGGAAACTTTTTATAGACCTTGGGTTGGATGAAGATAATGCAGACACGCTGCGCTGGAATCCTCTGGGAAGTATAATCAAGCCCGGAGACAAGGTTCTCATCAAACCAAACCTTGTACGCCATCTGCATATGAGCAATGGTCCGTATTATGCGGTTGTCACCCATGCCTCTGTAGTTCGAGCAGTACTTGATTACGTAGCCCTGGCACTTGGTGGTCAAGGCGAAATCATCGTTGGCGACGCTCCAATTCAAAGTGCCGATTTCGGGAAGATTCTCAATCGAACTGGACTTCAACAGGTGTGTGATGACGTTTCAAACATTTGGAATATGCCTGTCCGTCTTGTTGATTTTCGGCTTTGGGCAATAGAGATGGATGAAAACAAATGTGTAGTTGATGGGATGGCATTGGCTGGAGATATTGCCGGTTACCGGCCTGTGGATCTTGGCCGCCAGAGTCTGCTTGCTCCACTTGCCGACGGTTATGAACGCTTCCGGGTTACTAGCTATGATTGTCGTGAAATGATCAAGCATCACAATCACACGGTCAATGAATATCTTATACCTAAAACTGTCCTTGATGCCGATGTCGTAATAAATCTCCCTAAATTGAAGACACACCGCAAGGTAGGAATGACAGCGGCTTTAAAAAATCTTGTTGGGATCAACGGGCATAAGGACTGGCTTCCACATCATCGCTGTGGGTCTGTTGAAGAAGGCGGGGACGAATATCTGCACAAGTCTACGTTGAAAGAGGTAACATCAAATCTAGAATGTAAAATGGCAGTTACAACTGCCAGGTCTAAGCAACTAAGCAGCTTGGGTGTCCGTGTCGCCAGACGTCTATCCATGATCAACCGCAAAGATCCCTATGAAGAGGGCAGCTGGTATGGCAATGACACCATATGGCGAACAGTTTTAGACCTGAACCGGGTCTTGATATATGCGGATAGGGAAGGGAAAATGGCAGACACTCCACAAAGGATATGTTTCACTATTGTGGACGGAGTTATTGCCGGTGAAGGAGAGGGGCCCATGGAACCAACTGCCCGTAATTGTGGAGCACTTGTTGCGGGTATTAATGCCGTTGCCGTTGATTCTGTTCTCGCTACTATGATTGGTTTCGACTATCGGAAAATCCCCATAATATCTAACGGATATAATTTTGATAAATGGGCGCTTACAAGTTTTGAGCCTGAGGATATCATAGTAAGTAGTTTGACTGCAAAATGGGCAGGGTTGAAAGTGGGAATGCCATGTCATGAATTTGATTTTCAGCCGCCTTCCGGCTGGAAAGGGTTTGTTGAATCTATATAAGTCGTTAAGTGATCATTGTTTGTTACTAAAGGTCCAAGGGAATATTATGTCAGTTAATAATAAATTTAAGAAAGCAGTCAAACAGATTGTTCCTCAATCACTTATTAATCAAGGAAGATGTGCAATTGAAGCTGCTAAAATATTACCATATTATGTTTCAGGAAGCGGGAAGGCTCCTCCGCCTGAAAGTGTAACAATAGATATAACTTTCAAGTGTAACTGTCGATGCATAATGTGTGCGCTATATGGTGATCATCGTGAATCCTGGTGTGAAAGTTCAGTTGATAAGGAGTTGACAACACAACAGTGGAAAGACGTAATTGATCAGCTGAAATATGCCGGTATTAACAGCATCTGTTTTACTGGTGGTGAACCAATGATTCGGAAAGATTTATTGGACATTATAGAATATGCAATAAATAAAAACATTTCGATTAACATACTTACTTCAGGCGGTCTTTTATCACAAGAGATATCAAAGAAAATAGTTGAAATAGGTGTAGACGATATCAGTATATCAATCGATGGCCCAAAAGAAATACACAATATAATAAGACGAACCAGTGTATTCGATGCTGCTGTTAAAGGTATTCAATACATTCAGAATGAAAAGAAAAGGTATAATACGGAGAAACCAAGCATATCAATTGCTTGTACTATACAAAAACTTAACGAAAATCATCTGCATGAACTTGTGGCAATTGCTAATTCTCTACAAGTACATCTGTCTTTTTCTCCATTATTTTATACAAGCCATGAGAACGAAAATAGAAGTTTTAAATTGGCCGGCGGTGATGACGCCACAAAAGATGAAGATCAAAATGTTCTGGATACTCATCGTCTTGTAAATGTAGAAATATTGACAAATGAGCTGAACCTGGTTCGAAAAGAAGCAGATAGACTTAATCAATCAATATACTTGCCATTGGAAAGTAAAGAAGACATTGAATCCCGCTTTTATAAACCAGATCACAGTATACTCAACAAATGCCTGGGGCCATGGCTTGGAAGCAGAATTGATCCGTACGGGAATGTCTATCCCTGCTCTGTGAATATGAAATGCGGGAATGTACTTGAAACTGACTTTGGCGAAATATGGAACGGTCCCAGGTATTTAAAATTTAGGAAAACACTTAAAAAAATAAAACTTTTTCCGCGATGCGCCAAGTGCTGCACGCTAACGCCTGAAAAAAAAGTGTGGGACTACATTCCTTGTGTCGGTCCGTAAATATAAGTTTGTGAATTGAATTTGTAGAGCAGCCTGGAGAACGTGTGGAAAAAACTATTCTTAACAAAGAGGTGGAAGAGTCTTATTTGAATGTAAAAATAAAACTGAAAGACCACTTTCAACGTATTAATCTGCCTATTGTTGATTTTAAAATCTTTCAAATTATTGAAAAAGCCTACACGAGCCTGGTTTTTTTTGAAGCAATTTCAAATAACCAGTCATTTAGATACGTTATGAAATGGTCCTGTAGCCATCCACTAGTTGAGATAGGTAATGAAGGGCAATTACAGGCTTTAGTCGAATTTCAGATAATGGAATACCTGTCACCATTGTTTTCCGGAGTCAGTGGATGTTCTGTCCCTGTCCCTATTGTTGTTGCTCCTGAGGTTAATTCCTTTGTAATGGAATATGTTGATGCTCCACTCCTGTCTGATTTACTTAAACACGCACGTTATTTCAGCAGTACACAGAATGTTAACAAGCTTGAGCACTTATTCAATCTGTCCGGTCAGTGGTTGAGTTGTTTTCAAAAATTTACGGTTCCTGAGGAGACGGATTATAAAATATTCGAAAACATGGTTGCAAGATGCGATGACAGGTTAAGAATCATCGAAGAAAGTGATGCTGGATTTATACCCATCAAGTTTAGAAGCAATATAATGAGACAGATAACAAGGTTAATTGATGGCATTAAGTTGACCAAGATTCCGATTAGCGGCAGACACAGTGACTTTGGGCCTTGGAACATTCTTGCTGATGGCAACAACATTTGTGTCATTGACTTTATGGGATATGGCAAAGAGCCATTGTGTGTGGATCTGATAAAGATACTTGCAAGTCTCGATGAATACAAATTCAGCTTGTTATATAGCTCTTCAACTATAAATAGACTGATAGCCAGCTTAGTAAATGGATACGGACAGAGTGTACATGCCACACAAGAAGTAATAGCACTGTGCGAAATCCACCAGCGAGTATGTAATTTATGTGGACGGGTTCTGAACAGACCAGTTGGAGCTCTCAAAAAAATTGAACGATACCGATGCATAAAGGCTAATATCAATTGGCTTAATGATGAGATTAACAGGAAATATCTACTCAATTCGAACGTAAGGTGTTCCTGATGACTGGGCAGAAGAACTTTGCTGACAGTGTTAGAATTATTACCGATCTCAAAGAGACCAGGGTTTCTGCGAATTGGTTTGGTAAGGCAGATTTTGTTCCGGAAATAGTTGGTGGGAAGTCATTGCTGTCGGACGTCGTCGCGGCGATAAGGCTGGTGAAAATAAGTCAACAATACGATGTCGTCTTGACAAGTTCCAGTCGCAAAGGAAACTTGTATTGTTTGCTTACTACAATCTTGCCGTGGTTTAAAAGACGAGTGATAATGAGCGATTGCCTATGGTATGTGCCTAAAGGCAGAATTGCCTGGTTGATCAAATCACTTCAACTCAGGTTGGTTTCATTCTCGGTTTCAAAATTCATTGTTTGGGCGTCACATGAAGTCACTGACTATTCAAAGGCTTTCTCCATACCTTTGGGAAAATTCATTTATATTCCTTTTCATCATACCCTGGAAGGATTTGAATTTGATATTGAGACTGGCGATTATATATTTAGTGGCGGAGACGGTGACCGTGATTACTCTACATTTATAGAAGCGGTACGTGATCTCAATGTGCCTGTAATAATAGCTTCAAGGCGGAGAGATTTGGAAGATATGCTTTTACCCCCTAACGTTAAAATTGTGCCAACCAGTCCTGAAGGTTTTAGAAAACTGATGGCCAATTCAAGAATGGTGGTAGTCCCAATGGAGGGGGGGCATCTGCACTCGGGTGGCCAGCAGACCTTCCTTAATGCCATGGCAATGGGCAAGCCTGTGGTAGTAGCGGATGATCGCGGTGCTAAAGATTATATTTCTGATGGTGTTGACGGTTTGATAGTACCGACTTCAGATGTCAATTTATTGAGAAATGCAATTTGTAGGGTAATCAATGATCCATCTTTTGCAAAATCATTGAGTGAAAAAGGATGTGTTACAGGACAATCGTACTCAACACCAAAAAGCATGGAAAATATTCTTGATCTTTGTACCGTTGAAAAAGAGGATTAAAATGAAGCAACTGGTCAAGAAAGGAATAATCGAATGCGGAATATTCAAACATGTTCTTCGTTTTGTACCTCCATGTGTCGCTGTCCTTAGGTATCACTCAGTACTTGACCGTCCGACAGACTTCGAAAAAACTATCGGAACTGGCATCATTCACTCCTCTGGTCAATTTAAAGCGCAGATGGAGTTGCTGGCAAGGAAATATAACCCAGTGTCACTTGATGATGTTTTATCTTTTCTTGAGGGTGGCAGGAAGTTGCCACCACGTGCTGTTGCCGTTACATTCGATGATGGTTTTGTTGATAATTATGAGATTGCAAAACCGATTCTGGATCATTATGGCATCCCTGCAGCTTTTTACATTGCCGTTTCTTCAATAGAGTCTCCGTTTCCTCCCTGGTACATAAGACTCCGACATGCTTTTTATACATCAACAGAAAGTTCATGGTTAGATCAAGTTTGTAAAAAAAAATATTTATTGACAGATGTTTTTACCAGGAACGACGCGCTGGTAAGGGCTTGTCAACAATGCGCGCCTCTTGCAGGTAGAGCGCAGGATCTGGCTGTTGCCGAGTTAGAAACGCAGCTACAGGTAGAAGCATACAAGCCTGATCCGGGTCTTATGCTCACATGGGACCAAATTAGGCGTATACAGTCTGCTGGTCATATCATTGGATCCCACACTCTTACTCATCCCAATATGGCTTATGTGGCCGATTTGGACATTCTCAAACATGAAATGATCTCTTCAAAGGAACAAATAGAGCGGCATATTGGTGTTCCTGTCATTCATTTCTCATATCCCTCTCCAATGCTTGAGCCCCATTGGTCTGACCACACAATTGATGTATGCAGAATGGCTGGTTATCGTACAGCAACTACATGTACATCCGGCAAAGTTGTACAAGGCGATAATCCTTTAGCAATAAAAAGAATGTGGGTACCAGATACATTGCAAGAATTTGAATGGTGTTTAAGCTGGACTTTATTGGGGCGTACGCTGTAGCCGATCATACCTGTACATATTGAGGGGAGTTGATGTGCCACGAATTCTTGTTCTAGACGGTCACAGCTCTGCAGCTTTAGCCTTTGTGCGATCCTTGGGAAAGGCCGGGTATTGGGTTGCGGTAGCGGTAGCCAATGGTACATTTGCAGCAGCAGTCAAGTCTCGCTACTGCAAAGCTGCTGAGGTCTACCCAAACCCTGTGGAAGGTGTGGAGCCTTTTGTTGATTCAGTTCGTGATATTGTAAATAAACATGAAATTGACCTGGTTATACCGATCACTGACTCGACCGTCTGGCCGCTTTCCCAAGCTGAGGAATTGGCAGGTCTTGTCAGGATTGCTGTTCCATCAAGGGCAATTGTAGAGCTGGTCTCTGATAAATATCGGACTGTATGTCTTGCTGAAAGTTTAGGGGTTCCAATACCAAAGACCTTGCTTGTCAAATCAGTTGACGAAATTGGCGGGATTTCAGATTGGAATTATCCTATTGTTATAAAAGATAGATATTCTATTAATTGGCAACAGGGAAAAGGTGTTTCTGGTGGAGTTGTGTTTGCCTATGATTCTGAGGATCTATACTCCAAAGTTAAGGCAAGACTGTTAACGGTTGATGAGGTTCTTCTTCAGAGTTTTTCCCCTGGAGAGGGCGTTGGTTTTTCATGTTTTGCATCAGGTGGAAAGATTTTTTTACCTTTTCAGTGGAGAAGACTTCGTGAAAAGGATCCCAGAGGTTCTGGAAGTAGCGCCAGGATGTCAGTCCCTTTGGATGAAGACATTGAGCAGCACAGCCGCACTCTTATCTTGAATGCCGGCTTTCAGGGTATTGCCATGGTTGAATACAAGAGGAATCGGCACAATGGTGCATTGACACTGATGGAGATCAATGGCAGACCATGGGGCTCAATGCAGTTGCCAATACATGCCGGAATTGATTATCCGCAGTATTTGGTCAGATGGTGCCTTGATGGAATCTTGCCGCCTGAAACATTATCGTATAAGGAAAAAATTACCTGTCGCTGGCTTACGGCAGATTTTATTCACCTTGAAAACCTTTGGGAAGGCAGGCCGGACGGTTGGCCTGAAGCTTATCCTGATTTCTTTGTTAACCTGCTTAAAGTATTACTGCCTTGGTATCCTGGTCTGCGTTACGACCACCTTTCAATTGATGATCCAAACCCTGGCATTGCTGATCTGAAAAAATGGTTCAATAGCCGTTTTGGAAGTAATAAGCGGTGACCTGCCGGGATATTTCAAAACGTCGCATCAAAGGGATTGTGCATTGCCATACGGCGATGTCATATGACGGTTCGATCCCATTGGATTTGCTTTGCCAAATTCTCAAGGAAGAAGGATTTTCATTTGTTGCGGTGACTGACCATGCAAAGGGAGTAACTGCAGATCAGTATCGAAGCTTTGTTGATTTATGCCACAAGATGTCTTCCGATTCATTTGTTGTTATCCCCGGATTAGAAGTCTTACTGGATAACGGTGATGAAATCGCAGCAGTAGGGATTCATGAGTATATTTCCTCAACATCCGCACGGGATGTGTTAGAGCAAATTCTGCAACAGGGTGGGTATTCAATATGGGTGCATCCCCATAAAAGGGAACGTGCCAATCTTGATAGGTATGATTGCGATGCAATCGAGGTTCTTAATGGAAAAATGGACGGCAGTGTTGCCCCCAATTTTTATTTATTTTTTCATATAAGAAGATTACAATGTGATGGCAAAAAGATACACCAGATGTTTGGTGCTGATTTACACAATCTGGAGGAACCGAGATCTGTCTGGACTGAGTGTGATGTTGACAGTATTTCAGAAACCGAAATTCTTAAATCGTTACATGCAGGAAGATATACGAATCATGCATCCAGGGTGAATATTCCCAGTCATAATAAGTCCTTATTTGCTAATACGTTGACAGTGCTTCTATATAGATTCGCATATTTGTCGTGGAATTCTTTTCTGAGAGCAATGCCGGAGTCAGTGCGTAATTATGTGATTAGATTTAGTAGACGTATTGTTTCTGTAATAAAATCAGCCCGATAGCTTGTGTAGTCATAGATGATTCGCATAAAATGCTGACCAGGAAGCAGGAAGGGAAGCCAATGCTAAAAAAAATCTCTCTTTGTTTCATTTCGATATTGTTTTCATGTGTGATTACAGGCGTTTCAAATGCAACGTTGATCGGTGTTGAAACTCATGGCTTTTGTATGCCAGACACATATGTAACAAGCAACTCCGGCTACCTTGAAACCTTTTCTGAAAGACCCTGGGGCGTGGCGAGAGCAACAGCATCAACAGCGGGACACCTGACAACACGTTCCGATATGCTAAGCCTGGCGGATGGTTCAGTCTATTCCAGATCCTGGCTAAATCTGGATATCGTAAATACCAGCACTTTTCAAAATCAATACTATCTCGATCTAAATTATATATTCAATTTAAACCCTGGATATTCCTTGGATCATTTAGAAGGAGGCAACTCAACAGGTGTTGTTAATGTTATGGTAAACAATGTGCAGGTAGCAAACTACGGCTATTATAATCAAGCAACAGTAATTGATTCCGCGCTTTTTAACACACCTTATGTTGAGTTTTCTGGCCCTGATCAAGTGGTCGCTTCACATAATATATTTCTTGGTGTCCTTGCCCCGGGCGAGTCGTTTTCTTTAGACTACTCTGTTTATACCATGGCTTATGCCTATGAGTATTATAGCTCTATGGCAGGAGGAGAACTTTACGCTTCAGTGTCTGAAAAGCCAATTCCTACTCCCGAACCATCCTCGTTCTCATTGCTCTTCGCCGGTCTTGCTGGTATAGGCATGCTGATAAAGAGAATGAAGAATAAAAATTGTAGTGATGTGGTGCCAAATGAAATTTAAAATATGGAATTAAAATATGTGAAGAGTAATAATATGGATTTTGAAAAACCTCTGTTCTCTATTATAGTGCCGACAAGAAACAGGATTGATTGTTTACAGTTAGCACTGATAAAGATAAAAGAACAAACTTATAATAATTATGAAGTAATAGTTGTTGATGATGGCTCAAGTACCGAAGTTATGGAGTCTTATTCTAAATTATGGAACGAACTTGATGATAGGTTTAAACTCAAAATATGTTCTAAGGTTTCAATAGCTGGCTCAGGTGCCTCTATTGTTCGCAATTACGGAATTAGTGTAGCCAAAGGTCAATATATTGGATTTTGTGATGATGATGATTATTGGTGCGATCCCAATCATCTTGAAATAGCAGCCAACGCTTTAAATACTGAAAAGTGTGATTTGTACATTGCAAATCAAAGTGCTGTTCAGAATAATTCGGTTTATAGAGACAAATGGCTTCATGATATTGATCCGTTGCTAACAAAATCAGCAGTCTTTGATTCTGCAAATAATATATATATTTTACATCGCAAAGATTTGGCAAGGCTTGAGACTTTTGCCCATATGAACATGTTATTTGTTTCAAAAAAAATTGTTGATGATGTTTGTGGTTTTTGGACACAATTACGTTTTATGGAGGATCTGGATTTCTATCTTAGAGTGCTTGATAGTGTGAGATTTATATTTTATAGAGATATTACTGTATCTGTTCATAATATCCCTGACAGGTTGGCAAGGCAGGGTATAGTTCCCCCTCTTTCTAGATTTGACAAGATTATTCTCTGGTTGACTGTGAGTCATCATGTCAGGGCAAATTGCATGTCTCCTGAATTGATACAAAGGTGTAATAAAATAGATAGAGATACTTTGTATAATTATTCGGTGGAATTTGAAAAACAGAGTTGGAACATAAATGGAATTATGCCCGCACTTCAATCAGTAATCACTTTGCCCTCACTTTCTCGTTTTAATAACATTATCCGACTTGTTCTCAATGCATTAATTGATGTAATTAGAGCAAAATATAGATAATCATGCCAATATCTAAAAACCCCTTAGTTAGTTTAGATCTCGTGATATATGTCACATTCAATGTGTGATTCCTTGCGTAGAATACAATAAAAGTTGATATAACTGCTTTCAGCGCTAAACCCAAGTAAGCTGCCTGGATGGTTAGAGACAGTATCTTGAGCAATTACAAATAAATGCTTGAGAACTGTGTTTTTTTTGTAGAAAAATAGTATAATTTAAACTTAAACATAATAAGTCATGATTTCACAGAAATATTATCTCTGGAGGTGCCATATGCGAACTATAATACTAATGATGGTTTTGTTTGTCACATCGGTCGCCTTTGCCTCTCAGCAAAATCTTGACGAAGTGATGTCTAGAAAATCAAGGCATTCTACTGCAACTTTTTATTCTGGACAGGCCCCACCTAATTATTTCTGGCAACCTGAAACCTTGACATGGCAAGATACTAACTATCTAACTGAAGTGTGGAGAGTTGCATGGGGGCCAAAAGGTTCAGATATTTTTTCTAAAGAGTATTCAAATGAAGCTTGGTCCTTTGACGGTTCAAGAATAGGCTTTTTCGATTTCACATCTATAAGGGCAACTAGTGACCCGTATTGGGACAAGGGTAAACGGTGGATAGTTAACTCTGACGGTTCAAAGATGAGAGCAGGAACTGGTGGTGGCGGATCGGTTGAGAATAACGGCTACAACTGGCTCCATAATGAATTAGGGTATCTAATATTCCCGTATAGCACTGCAGACTTCATCGGTGCTGAATCTGATAAATTGTATAAAGTAACACTGGATTCAAATAATGCAATGTCAAGATCATTATTGCTTCACATAAATGATGGAAGTGCAAAAGAGTTTGCATTCAAGGATTCAATAACATCAAACGACAAATACCTGGTAGTACAAGATAGATCGGCGCAAGCTCTGCCAACACCAAACCCGATAAATTCATACAAAATAACAACTATAGATTTAAATAGTAATACAGTTGTAAGTTCCTGGGGGGCTGCACGTGGAATGAACATCCCTTTGGCATGGGGAGGTATGACGGCTCTGCAGGAAGTATTTTTTAGGGGCAGTTCCTCATTTATTATCAGTCCGAATGCAGATCTGTACGGAAATTATTATAATGTTGGCCCGCACTGGTTGCTGAAACATAGTGGTAGCGCATCAGATGGCGGGCCAGCGTGGGAAGCCTGGAATCCGGCAACTGGTAAATTTGGAGTGAATGAAGAAATAAAAGTAGCAACGGATAATGCAGCCTCATCTTCAAATCTTCCCCATAACCCTTATGGTAATGGATATGCTGGACATGAGTCGTTTGATAGGTGGGGTCATTATGCAAGTATTGGCTCTTCACATGATTGCAATAGTTATGTATATGGCTCAATCCCTGCCATGAAACTAAGGTGGGGGAATGGAGGCTGTCCTGGCAGGCTTGTACTTGACGTGCAAAATAATTTTGCTAATCCTCCCTGGTATGATGTTAATAATTCAAATTATATGCTTGGATCGGGAGACTCAGGTACTTATCTCGGGGGGCAGCATGCCAGCTGGACAGCGTGGAGTGATTATAACGTATTAGTTGGGCCAACAATAGAAAACTTCAAGACTTTTGACTCTAAATTGATGGCTGCTGTAATATGGCAAAATCATTACAAAAGTACGAACCAGCTTGGGAAAACTAATACTAGGCTTGCCACCCCTTTGGTAACAACAGAAGAAACATACAAAGATAACTATAATAGCTATCCGCGCCCGTCCCAATCGCCTGACGGGACAAAGGTCGCATTCGCATCGATAATGTTTAACTCCCCATATTCCGGGGCAGTAACTGATGATGATAAAGTATCTCTGGCATATGTAGTTGCCTACTATCCATATCCGCCTGAAATAAAGACAGCAACTAAAAGTGGCGCCAGTGTTCGTTTGGCCTGGGATTTTAATCAAGGCACGATATCAGCTCCCAACTATACTACTACTCGCACATACACCAAAAGAGGATGGCCTAACGAATCTACAGATCTTCCACCTTCTCCGCGTGAAATCAAGCAGTTCAGGGTGTGGAGTTCTGATAACAACTCAACATGGACACCATTGGGATCGATTCCATACAATAACAGAGGGGGTAAGTGGACTGATATTTCATGGACTTATGATGCTACCCAGTCCGTCAACAGTACGCGGTATTATGCTGTAACCTCTCTTGAACACAGCGGATTGGAAAGTCGTACCTTGAGCAATGTCTGGAAAGTTACCCTTGATGCAGATGGTAATATCACCCAGCAACTTCAAGAGAGCGGATATCCGGCTGACCCAGGGGGCAAAAGTTCTTTTTATACAACTGCTCCTCCGTCCATAGTGGTGCAGTCCAACCATAAGGAAGCTCCGGCTACAGCAGATGGGCAGTATTTGCTGAAATGGAATGCTCCCACGGATGCATCAATGATTCGCTTCTATAATATTTATGCAAAAGATGGCGGGGCACCACTCACTAATTCCACTCCAATGGCCGATCGGCAAAAAAGCAGAATCGCCTCGATACCAGCGTCATCTGATTATAACAGTACCGGTACATTTCGTTATATCGACTGGTTAGGGGCCGTTGATGGCTCAACAAAGTACGTTGTGACAGCTGTTGATTTTCAAGGAAATGAAACCAGGTTTATTGATGCTCCGGCTCAGGTACAAAATGTAATCAAGGTAGCTCCTCCTTTACCCAAAGTGGAACCGTGACTCGCAGATGCTTTTCCAGAATAGTATTTAGCTGGTTATTGCTTACTGTTTGTCTAGTTGTTTTCATGCGCGTTGCCGGCGACCATTGGTGGCCGGCAACGCTTCTGCTTTTTGGACCACGATGGATGCTCTTGCTGCCGCTTTTCATACTTCTCCCATTAATTCTACGCTATAACCGCCAACAAATTAGTCCACTGATAATTATATTCTTGATAACCATTTTTTCTTTCATGGGATTCAACCTGCCTTTTCGCAAAATCATCTCAATGTCCGTTCTTCCTGAAAAGCCTGCTATTCGGGTGCTTACCTGCAATATTCAATCAGGACAATTCAATCGGTCTCGTTTGAACGCACTTATAAATGAAGTGTCGGCGGATATTGTCGCTTTGCAGGAGTGCCCGCGAGATATTAAATTGCTATTGCCGAAAGGGTGGCAGATTTTTCAGGATGGCGGATTGGCAATTATGTCTCGTTATCCATTGCACTCTGGAAGTCCGCTGCTGACTCTGCACCCGCCCCATGTGTGGCCACGTACTTCATTGCTGCAATGTAAGGTTTCTGTGCCTGGTGGAGATGTTACATTCTGTAATGTTCACCTGCCAAGTCCACGATATGGAATGCAAAACGTTCTGGACCGGAAAACTATAGTAAGTTTTACCCGCTCGGATTTGCTGAAACGTGAAACGGAACATCGCCTGAAAACTGCCAGTGAAGTGCAGCGTTCCATTAAATTATTGAATATGTCGGTAGTCATTGCCGGTGACTTCAACATGCCGGTGGAAAGTGCCATTTACCGAAAGATATGGAGCGGTTACAACAATGCTTTTTCAAGTGTGGGTCTAGGTTTTGGCTGGACAGAGCATGCCAGTTTTCGTGGTGTGCCTCTAGCGGTCCGTATCGATCATATCCTCACCGATGAAGGTCTTATCCCGAAAATGTGCCAGGTTGGGCCGGATGTCGGCTCAGACCACCTCCCAGTGATTGCAGATGTTATCAGGACTGTGCTATAAGGTTGCAACTTTTTAAGTTATCGGGGGCATAAATGACTTTTTACGAGTCGCTGAAAACGTGTCGCTGGCACCTGATGGTTCTGCTACTCCTTCTGATTGCTATTTATGCCAAAATTGTTCCGGAGATGGTGCAGCAATGGTCTCAGGACGAAAACTACTCGCATGGTTTTCTCGTCCCGCTAATTGCCGGCTATTTCTTTTACACCAGATGGCCAGAGATTAAGGACACCAGGGTAGTAACCTGGAAACCAGGTTTACTGGTAATTATCTTCGGCCTTTTTCAGCTGTTGATCGGTTGGCTTGGAACAGAGTATTTCACGATGCGTTCATCGTTGATAGTTCTGCTGGCCGGGCTGGTTCTCTCCTTTTTCGGTCCCGCTGTATTCCGTGCGATTACCTTGCCGATTGGCTACCTGTTCTTCATGGTTCCGATTCCCTATATAATCTACGATGCGGTTGCATTTCCGCTGAAATTGTTTGTTACCAAGGTTTCTGTCCTCTCACTGAAAGTTATCGGTGTCGTGGTTGTGCGTGAAGGCAATATCATCATGTTCCCGGCTACAACGCTTGAAGTTGCGGACGCCTGCAGCGGTATCCGCTCGCTGATATCTCTGCTTGCACTTGCAGTCGCATTTGCGTTCTTTATAAAGATTGCTCCATGGAAACGATGGCTACTGATCTGTTCTGCGATTCCCATTGCGATTTTCACCAATGCCATGCGGGTTATTATAACCGGCCTGCTTGCACAACACTGGGGAGAGAAGGCAGCTCAAGGTTTCTTTCATGAATTTGCAGGCCTCGCTGTTTTCGGATTGGCAATGGTGATGTTGGTCTCTTTCGGAGCTGTTTTGATGCGATTGGGGAAGAAGACAGAGGACAAAAGGCAGTTGGCAGAGGACAGTGTACAGAGAACAGAGGACAGGGAACAGAAGGAAAGCCTTGAAGTATTAGAAGTGAAGGAGCTGAAAAAAAAGGACGTGAGCGAAAACTGCTGTGTCTCCATACCCATTTTTGTCGCTGTTTTGATCATGTTTGGCGCAGCCGGCTTGTACATAAATATTCATCAGGATCTGCAGGTTCCGATCAAGAAGTCGTTTGATCAATTTCCAACTACAATTTCCAGCTGGCGCATGGTTGGCGAATCCTACCTGTCGGCCAATGTTCAGAAGGTGCTGAAGGCAACCGATACTCTCGCTCGCCAGTATGTGAGTACAGATGGAAAGAAGGTGAGTCTGTACATCGGTTATCATGGCGGCGGCAAGGACAGTGGAGGTATCCATTCTCCTAAACATTGCCTGCCTGGAAGCGGCTGGTATGAAGTTTCGACGGGAAAAAAAGTGATGAATCTAAGCGGAACTGAGATAAATTTGGTGCAGTCAGTTTATCAGAAAGGATCAGACAAAGAAGTCTTCATTTATTGGTTCCAGGCACGGAGTAAGACCATTAATGACGAATATTCCCTCAAACTTGCAGAGATAACCAATTCCTTATTGTACAGGCGCCGGGACACCGCTTTTATCCGCATTTCGGTGCCATTTGAAACAGACCAACAGGCTGCCATAGCTATTGGAGAACGTTTTTTAAGGGATGTCTTCCCTACTATACAAGGATTTCTGCCTGGTTAAATGCCCGAGTCTACCGTGATCGGCCGGATTTGATTGGATTGCCGTAAACGGTAGGGCCGTTACCTGCATAATTATTGTTACCTTTCTGTGCCGATTGGAAAGTAATATTCTAATTTTAGTTTTGAAAAGGATGAAACGTGAGTTCTGAACAAATTATTTCTGTTGTTGGTCTCGGTTATGTTGGACTGCCGGTTGCTGTCGCTTTTGGCAAGGTGCGCCGGACGGTCGGTTTCGATATCAATCCAGTCAGGATCAGTGAACTCAAGGCGGGGCATGATCGGACCGGCGAAGTGGCCAGCGAGGAGCTGCTGAGCGCTGATATTCTATTTACCGAAAAGACTGAGGAACTTGCCCTGGCCAATTTTCACATCGTGGCAGTGCCTACTCCGGTGGATGAGGCGCATCAGCCAGATCTGACTCTTATGCTCAGGGCTTCGGAGACGGTCGGCAAGGCGCTGAAAAAGGGTGATATCGTTGTCTATGAGTCAACCGTTTATCCGGGCGTGACCGAGGATGAGTGCGTACCAGTTCTGGAACGGTTTTCAGGGCTAAAATGCGGGACTGACTTCACGGTTGGCTACAGCCCCGAGCGTATCAATCCAGGTGATAAGGAGCACACTTTTACCAGGATCAAAAAGGTGGTGTCCGGTCAGGATGCAGCGACCCTGGAGATTGTTGCCGGAGTCTATGAATCGGTTGTGACCGCCGGAGTTCACCGGGCAACATCGATCAAGGTGGCCGAGGCCGCCAAGGTTATCGAAAATACCCAACGAGACCTGAATATTGCTCTGATGAATGAACTGGCGCTGATCTTTGACCGCCTGGGGGTCGATACCAACGAGGTTTTGGAGGCGGCCGGTACCAAGTGGAATTTTCTCAAATTCAAGCCGGGACTGGTGGGTGGGCACTGTATCGGTGTCGACCCGTACTACTTGACCCACAAGGCCGAAAAGGTAGGTTACATCCCACAGGTAATCCTGGCCGGCCGTCGTATCAATGACGGCATGGGCAAATTCATTGCCCAGCGAACCGTAAAGGAGATGATCCACTCCGGCCATAATATCCTCGGAAACAGGGTCACTGTTCTTGGTTTGACCTTTAAGGAGGATTGCCCTGATCTGCGTAACTCCAAGGTAATCGATATAATACGCGAGCTGGAGGATTACGGTGTCGATGTTCAGGTGTGCGACCCGTGTGCGGATCCTGACGAGGCTATTCATGAGTACGGCGTCACGCTTTGTCCCGAAGCAGACCTCAAACCTTCTGCGGCCGTAGTGGCGGCGGTGTCTCATGAGTTATTCCGAGCCTGGGGTGTCGCTGATCTGATGCGATTGATGCCTGATAATCCGGTATTGGTTGACGTCAAAGGGATCTTTGACAAGCAAGAGTTAAAGGCCGCCGGCATAAGGGTCTGGAGGCTGTAAAACGAAGTATAACCGCGCCGATAAAGACGGATGCACGCCGAGTAAGTCAAAAGCCTTTTATATAATCCAAGAGCCTTAGATTATCTGTTTTCAAGTTTTTATCTGCGTGTATCTGCGTTTATCGGCGCTTAACTGCATTGTTAAGTTTAAGGTTTAAAGATTATTGGGCTGGAACGCGGTACGCGAAAGTAGCCTGAAAGCGAATATGAACAATACGGTTATATCCATAACTGCGGTGGTTGCTTTGCTGGCGCTGACCGGTTTGTCCCTTGCCAGGGACCGCTCACGCTCCGGGCTGTATTTCTGTGCGGCGCTTGTTGTAACCGCACTGCTGGAGCTGTTTGATCTGATGGCACTCACTGCTGGCGTGGATGCCATATTTTGGAAGCGGTGCGCGTTGATTACCGAGTCCCTCCTCCCCCCCTTATGGCTTATCAGCAGTCTGACATTCGCGCGACAGGCCGGTCCATGGAAAATCGGCCGTCCACTGCAAGCGGTAATAGCCCTGTCATTTTTGCCCGTGCTGTTACCGTTCATCGAGCCGCTCGACATATTTTTCTATGCACCTGATTTTCCTGCAGAGCGGATTCTCTTTCTTAATAACATCGGCTATTTCTATTATCTTGGGATCATGGTGTGGCTTGTGTGCGGTTTGGTGAACTTTGAGAAAACCTTTGCCAATGCTTCACCCAGCGCCCAGTTCAAGATCAAGTTCGACGTTATAGGTATTGGAACCATACTTGCGGTACTGATTTTCTACTACAGTCAGGCCTTGCTGTACCGCACTCTTAATATGAGCTATCTTCCGGTTCGCTCCCTGATGTATCTGGTGGCTGCAGCGATGATGGCTTATTCCATGTTAAGAGTGCGCGGGAAGGTCCGGATTCAGGTTTCACGTCAGGCGGCATTCAAATCGGTTGTTCTTGTCGCAGTCGGTATTTATCTGTTGCTGATCGGTTTTCTCGGGGAAGGGATGCAGCATTTTGGCGTTTCTTTTCCCCGCACAGTAACCGTATCATTTGTATTCCTGCTTGGTATTGCGCTTTTGATCCTGATGCTGTCCGGGCGAGTCCGGCGCGAAGTTAAGGTTGCACTGCACAAAAATTTCTACCAGCATAAGCACGATTACCGGACCCAGTGGCTGAGTTTCACCCGGGAACTTTCCACATCACTCACTTCAGATGAACTGCTGGAACGGATTCTTGCCGCCTATTGCGATATTTTCGGAATCGACGGAGCTGCCCTGTTTCTGTACGAGGACAGTTGCGGCGAATACGGTGTGACGGCCAACTATCGCATGGAATCGATCAGCGGCAGCATTGCGCGGGAAAATTCTCTGGTTGGCTTTATGGAAAAGAATGATTGGGTAGTCTGCATCAAGGATGAAAACCCTGAAATCATGTCTGAAAACAGTCATTTCTTCAGGAATAACGAGATATCATTCATTGTTCCACTCTTTGACGGTACGCATCTGGAAGGGTTTATCGCCCTGGGGCGTATAATAAAGGATGATGAAACCTATATCTATGAAGATTACGATTTGATGAAAACGATTGCCAGGCAGGCTTCGCTCGCCATTCTGCACCAGAAACTTTCGGAGCAGATCTCCCATACCCGTGAAATAGAAGCGATTGGAAATGTGGCCACATTTGTTGCGCATGATCTTAAAAACCAGGTTTCAAATCTTTCCCTGATTGTTGAAAATGCCGCCCGGCATATTCAAAATCCCGAATTTCAGCAGGACATGCTTGAGTCGTTGGGCAACACCGTTTTCAGGATGCAGAAGCTGATTGCCCGATTGAAAAACCTGGGTGAGAAGGAAGTCCATAATCCACAGCTGATTGACCTGCTGGAGTTGGTCAAAAATACCGCTGAATCGGTAACCGGCTTCAAAATCATTGTTTCGGGAAAGCCGGTCATGGTGAGTGTTGAAGAGGAGCAGATCCGAAATGTTGTCATGAACCTGTTGATGAACGGCATTGAGGCGTCAGAGTCGCATGAGCCGGTTGTCATAGAAGTCGGTTCCGGTTCGGCTCCATATATCCGGGTTACGGATTGGGGGTGCGGTATGACTTCCAATTATATCCGCAACGAGCTGTTCAAGCCATTCAGGACATCAAAGAGCCATGGACTTGGTATAGGGCTGTATCAGTGTCGCAAGATTGTTGAAGCTCATGGAGGTCGGATCGAGGTGGCCAGTGTCGCCGGCAGGGGGACGGTTTTTACCGTCTGGTTCAGCAATATGGAAGATCACGGAACAGCTGCATTATCCGAATCCGCATAAGGAGAAGACCGTGGAAAAAATTCTGATAGTCGATGATAATCAGGATATTCGTCAGCAATTAAAGTGGGGGTTGGGAGAAGAGTATGCCGTGCTGTTGGCCGGCAGCGTCAATGATGCTCTCAATCTGTACAGGAAATTCATGCCTGGAGTGGTGTTGCTGGATTTGGGACTGCCTCCCCATGAACATACTTCGGTAGAAGGTTTCCGGGCCCTGGCCGAGATGCTGGAAATTAATCCGCATGCCAAGATCATAATGCTGACCGGTAACAGTGAACGCGAAAATGCACTTAAAGCAATGCAGATGGGCGCCTATGACTTCTACCCGAAACCCCCGGTTCTGAGTGAACTGAAGGTGATCATCAATCGTGCTTTCCACCTGGCCAACATAGAGGGACAGAATCGGCAGCTTCAAAGCTCGATCGGTCTTCAATCCGCAAACGCCAGCGGCATCATCGGTCAATGCCAGGCTATGCAGACTGTTTTTGCCACGATCAAGAAAGTAGCCTCTTCCGACGTGTCGATTTTTATTACAGGTGAGAGTGGCACTGGGAAGGAACTGGTTGCCCAGGCAATCCATGAGGCCGGCATCCGCAGAAAGGGCCCCTTCATTCCGATCAACTGCGGTGCCATACCGGAAAACTTGCTGGAGTCGGAGTTGTTCGGTCATGAAAAGGGCTCTTTTACTGGCGCGCATGCCATGGTGCAGGGAAAGCTGCAGTATGCCAACAAAGGTACATTGTTTCTGGATGAAATTGGCGAACTCCCCTTCAATTTGCAGGTGAAACTGCTTCGCTTCCTGCAGGAAGGAGTCATTCAGCGGGTTGGCGGCCGGGAGAATATCTCCATTGATACGCGTACCGTGTGTGCCACAAATGTGGATATAGTCAAGGCAATCAGCGAGGGACGTTTTCGGGAGGATCTTTATTACCGGATCAGCGTTATTACCATCGCACTGCCGCCGCTTCGGGAAAGGGGCGACGATATCCTGCTGCTGGCCAACTTTTTCCTGCGAAAATTCAATGATGAATATAAAAAGAAAGTGCGTAGATTCAGTACCGCTGCGGTGAATTATCTGAAAAGCTATGAGTGGCCTGGCAATGTGCGAGAGTTGCAGAACCGCATCCAACGGGCGATTATCATGAGTGACGCCGCGGTTATTGAACCAGTAGACCTGGGTCATGAAACGGAAATGCCTAATGGACCGGATGTGGACACTGAAGAAAGGCCGATCGTAACCCTGCGTGAAGCAAGGGATACTGTTGAGCGAAACCTGATTTCGGTTGCGATAGACCGCCACAATGGCAACATAGTCAAAGCGGCTGAGGAGTTGGGAGTCAGCCGCCCTACTCTTTATGATCTATTAAAAAAGCACAATCTAACCCCGCTTACTTCGACAGAAAAAGCACCTGACATGTTACCGTGACAATCGGTAACGATTGGCGCTGGTTAGAAGTATAAATATTTCAACAAACAAAAAGAAGGCGTTGCGACTGCAACGCCTTCTTTTGTCAAACAGTTGTTATAGATGACTATCAGGCTTCCTTGTTCATGCGGCGTTTGCCGAATATGGCCAGACCAAGCAGGCCGGCGCCGAGCAGAACCATTGTGCCTGGCTCGGGAACTGGGGTAAGTTGAGCGTCAAAACTAGTTGTTCCTCGACCTGTGTGAGTAATAATTGCGTCAAGTGTCAAAGAGTAAAGGTCGCCATCATTACCTGTATCAGCAATGTTAGTCTCTGATCCAGAAAACGAACCCGCAGAATAAGGACCGAGATCAGCAAGAGCGCCGGTAGTGCCGAACAGAGCATTATTGACATCAAAGAACGATCGCACTTCAAAGGTTCCTTGGGTGGTGCCGCCAACATCCGTTCTAAAACCATTAACAAGAGGGTTGCTGATAAAACCAGTTTCACTAAACAGTATTTCAAGTGAGCCTGCACCGCTTGAGGAGTTTACCGAGTTTAAATCCATATATGGAACAAGAGCTGTCCCTTGAAATGGCATGGTTATACCTGTTGCGACATTCAACGTCCAGTTTTGGCCAACAGCTCCAACATATGTAACGGCCCCTACCTCTGTGTTAGCATCAAGGGCTGACCCATCAGCTATCATTATGGTGGTAAATCCATCACTTAGCCTCAATGTTGGGATTGCCCATGCGCTACCTGCTGCCAATATCAATGCTGCCCCTGCCAGTAATGTCGCTAGCTTTTTCATTATTATTTCCTCCTTTTAAAGTATTGCGGTTCACGCAATTAAGAATTTGCTTATGTTAGTATTGTATAAGCAAATGTGGTGCCATATTGTAAAGCACCGTAATAACAGCGATATGTGTAAATAGGAGTTGTTTGGCCTGTGGAGTGTAAAGTATTTCAACATTAAATTTGGACTGATTGTCGTGCTGCAGGGGGGACGAGGGCTTCGGTTAAAGCGGCCTGTTACTGCATAAAATAGTTAAAAGAAAAGACATCGCTGACGTAGTGCCACTTTTTTGAAAACATATCCGGTTTTGAGTCGTCTTTTACTGCATTTAAGCAGTGGTTGCTCCAAATAGCCAGTTTCGGTAATGTCAATAGGACTGAACCAGTCTTGCAAAATGGATTCATGAACGGTTGTGAAATATCCATCAGCCGCCGACGGTATGCGAAGTATTAACTTGCTTATATCACTGGAGATATTTGCTGAAGCTTAGGGTTGTGTAAAGAATTTCGACGGGTGCTGAAGAGATGTGTGGGGTGGGGTGTAAACGTTTAAAATTGAACTGAATCTAATGTCTACCAGAATTGCCATTTCCCGGTGGCAATCACATAGATCGCCAGCGCCAGATTAGTCACGGCGTGGGCCAGCACGCACTGGGCCAGGCTGCGGGTCTTGTAGAGGATCAGGTTGTAGGCTGCGCCGGCCATCATGCCGGCATAGATGAAGTTATGCTCCGCACCGAACAGTACGACCGTGAGCAGGAAAGAGGCCCAGGTGAATGTTCCAATCGGGACACTTTCAAAGTTGCTGTCAGTGATGTAGCGGATCAGGAAAGAACGCCAGAAAAGCTCCTCCATCAGCGGCACAACCAGTACGGCGCCGGCTATTCTGAAGAAGATCATGCTGTTTCGGATCGCACCCTCCGGAAAGGTCATCGGATTAAAGCCTTGCGGTGTCGAGGACGAGCCGATTGTCCATTCCATGTTGATCCAGAGCACGAATACCAGCAACCCCACTCCGGATATGGCCAGGGTTGTCGGAAACGATAGCAGCTCCTTGAACTCCAGTTCCGTATAGCTTTTTCTGAAATGGAACAGGAGCCAGGCGACTACCAGAGCCTTCAGCGGATACAGGTAATAGAGCGCAGTCGGCTCGAGCTTGAGGAAACCGTGCGTCATCAGCATGCGCAACAGCTCGTCAAGGCCGATAAATGCCATGAAGACTGCAAATGGAAGAAAACGGCAGGTGGCTGGTCTCATGCCGGTTGTGTCAGACAGCGGAATTAAACTCATTCAACTCATAACGATCCAGTAGCAGGTCGTCGTCATTGCGACGTGTGGCGATTTCCTGTTTCAATCGCGCTATGGTGTCGTATGCCGTAAGGATCAGGGATCCCACGTTGGGTGTCTGTCTCTCCTCGTAGGCCTGCTTAAGGGTGTCAAGCGCATTGTTTGCAAGTGTTTCGGGGGCCGGGTAAGAGCCTGGCATGGACTGCCTCCTGTATTTAAAGTAGTGTTGAATGGTAGTACTGTATTAAAAGTGCGAATCTATAGACTTTCCTGCTATATCTGTTTTGTCGCCGGTAGTCAATAGTGTAGGGATTGAGGTAATTGAGGCAACTTGTCCAAGCTTCCGGTATTATTCCAATTCCATATCAAAGCCCTATCTTAGTTGGCTCGTCTTCGGCTCGACATCTTGCTGAAATGTACGCCTCGAAGCCTCAAACCTCGCCGCCTTGACATCATCTTTGATCTGGAACCGATATTACCTGACAAAAGGCAAAAAACAACCGGCACGCCCTGTTGAGGGCGGCCGGTCACATTTTTTTCAAAAACCGATTTCCGGATGGTCTGTCAATTCACTTCACTTATATGCAGCCTGCATATGATCCATGTTCCTGAAGGCACATGCCACGGCCTGTACGATTTCCGCCCGGTCTTCGGAGGTATGCGGTTTGAGCGCGTGATAGAAAATTCCGTCTTTCCTCAGTTTGCGGATCAGTGGCAGTGACGACTCGGCGGCCACCAGTATGATGCGCAGCCTGTTGTTGCACTGTTTGAGGAGCGGCACCAGATCGGCTGCCGACAGATCATCGAATGTGCCGCCCAACAACACCACCTGAACGGTTTTCTTGAGGACGTCATACATGGCGCTTGTCACTGAGTTGGTGGCTTTTACATGGTAGCCGGCCTTTGTGAACATCTGGGCCATCTGTTTGCGGCATTCTTTGTCTTCGTCTAATATGAGCAGGTTTTCTTGCATGATTGTCACCTCCCGAATACCTTGCTTACAAGCAGATCAAATGATTGCTTCGAATGCTATTCACCGGCAGGTGTCTCATGGACGTCTTTCCGGCCCAGCGAGAAAATCCCTTTCAGCATGCCTACCATCAGCATGATTCCAGGTATGAACTGGAACATGACTATCATTACGCCGAATCCGATGAAACATGCCGCCAGGAATCCAAGTCCTTCACCCTCTGGTGCCGCGCCGGATGCCAGCGCCTGGGTGGTGGTGATCATAAGTGCGGTTAACATTGCTGATATGGTTCTCATGACAATCTCCTTTCTGTGTTCCAATTACCATTCTTATCTCTTGTTAATTTATATAGCATCGACCGTGCCAAAAACACTGTATTGATGTACGTTGTGTGTAAGTTGCCGATAATACGTGTTTAATGGCTGTTTGCAGTGAGTCGGTCGGCGTCCGCCAAGGCAAGTATCCGGAGAATACAGTATTGGAATCATATACAGTCCGTGACCGGCCGCTCAAAAGCATTACCACCTTTAGTGCCCGATATTACTGCGTTTTACCGGGTGTGGACATGGTGTTTGTCATGTACAAAATGGTTATACAGTTGTTGAAAAAACTTTAATCGGAGCTGGGTAATAAATGGCGGGTTTTCAATGAGTAAGAATATGGTCGTTTGTCAATTGTTGCCGGTCAAGTGACCGCGACGTTTCTGATGCCTTCCGGTCTCCAGGCCGGGGAGATTACGTGGCTTCCCATGGCTTCCTGGTCCAGCAGGCTGGCAAACATGACCGTGAAGTCGCCGTGGCGGTTGTTGACCCGATCCATCGCTTCGGTGAGCTTCAGCCGGGCCTGCTCTTCGGGGAATAGCGGCAACTGGCTGGCCTGGTATTGCAGAGTGGTCAGCCTGATTCCCAGCAGCCGGACCGGCTGCTGCAGCTCCAGGCTGTCCAGAACCCTGACGGCGGCCCGGTAGATATAGTCACTCAGGTTGATGTGCGTTGGCTGGCTCTCCTGTTTGCCGATGGTGGTGAAGTCGGCATAGCGGATCGTCAGGTGGACGGTTTTGCCCCACACCCCATAGCGTCTGGCGCGCCGCCCCACCATTTCCGAGAGCTGCAGCAGAAACTTCAGTATCTCGACCCTTTCGCGAATGTCCTGTTTCAGGGTCATGCTGTGCCCGACGCTCTTGACCTCTTCGGCCTCTTCGGCCTCTTCGGCCGGAATTACCGGGCTGTCATCGATACCCAGACCCATGAGGTGCAGCTTTTCGCCGACTATCCCGAAGCGCTTTTTAAGCCGCTCGAGCGGGTAACGTCCCAGCTCGCCGCAGGTCCTGATGCTGTACAGCGCCAGCCTGGCAGCCAGCTTCCTGCCGATGCCGCACAGCTCGCCGATCGGCATATGTTCCAGTGTCCGGGGGATATCCTCCTCGCGGATGATGGTCAAACCGTCCGGTTTTATCATTTCGCTGGCCAGCTTTGCCAGCAGCTTGTTGGGGGCGATGCCGATGGAACAGGTGATTCCGAAGCGCGCCCTGATCCTGGATTTGATCAGGTAACAGATCCGCTCCAGGCCTCCGAACAGCGTGACTGAGCCGCTGATATCCAGAAAGGCCTCGTCGATCGAGAACACTTCCACCAGCGGGGTGTAGTCGAGCAGGATCTTCATGATCTGTGACGAGACATGGGTGTAGAGACGGTTGTTGGTCGGCACCAGAATCAGCCCGGGGCATTTCTGCCTCGCCTCCCAGGTGGTCAGCCCGGTCTTGATGCCGAAGGCGCGGGCCTCGTAGGAGGCGGTCAGGATCACGGTGCGCTGGTTGCTGCCGGTGACGGCGATCGGCTTCCCGCGCAGGGCCGGGTTGGACTGCTGTTCGACCGAGGCGAAGAAGGCGTTCATGTCGATATGCATGATGACCCGTTCCATTATAACACCTCGATCTGCTCCAGCTTCCAGCTGGCATCGCTCATGTTGTAGACCAGTTCGTACAACGCCCCTTCATCGGTGACGTGGAAGTGCATGAAGGCCGTCTCGCCTTTCTTGTCCCGCCAGGTATTGGTGATTTGCAGGATGGTGTGCTGCTTGCGGTTCAGATCGAACCAGACCGGCCTGATTTTCATGCCGGGACCGAATACCACGGCTACCCGTATGTCGCTGGTGCGGGGCGGCATGGTTTCACTCCAGCGAACGGTAGATGCTGACGACCTTGCCGACGATGGAGATTTCCCTTTCGCCCTCGCGGACGATGATCGGTTCATAGGCGGGGTTTTCCGGCTGCAGGCGGATATGGTCGGCTTCGCGGCAGAAACGTTTCAGGGTCGCCTCGCCATCCACCAGGGCCACGACGATGTCCCGGTGCTGGGCTGTCTCCTGGGGGCGGATCAGCGCCAGGTCCCCTTCGCGTATGGCGGCGTCGATCATCGAGTCCCCCTTGACCTTCAGGAAAAAGGTGCCGCCGGAGCGGGCCACGTTGCGGTCGATGGAGCAGTACTCGCGGATATCCTCCAGCGGCGGCTGGGGCAGGCCGGCCCGCACCGCGCCGACCACCGGCAGAAAGACCGAGAGCCGTTCCTCGCCGTGCGGCATATGCTCTGCCATTTGCGGATGGGAGGCAACCGGATCCGTCAGCCTGATGCTGCGGGAGTTGCCAGGGGTGCGGGTCAGGTAGCCCTTCTTCTCCAGCGCGGTCAGGTGGCGGATCACCCCCAGGTTGCCGGCAATCTTCAGGTGGCCTGCAATCTCCTGCATGCTGGGAGCATAGCCATTCTGACTCTGGTAGGCTGTGATGAAGTCGTAGACGGATTTCTGGCGTTCGGTGAGTTCGTGCATGTGATGCCTCGATGGTAGTTACTATAAAATAACTATCACCGGGGCATGGGCATTGTCAAGCTGATACTTGGAAAAGCACAGGGTGGGGATGACTTAGCGACTCGCGATGGATTTTCAGTAATACTCTTCCTCATACTCCGGCACCTGGTCCAGAAAACCGGGGTACAAGCCGCCCCTTTCGATGGCCGTATCCACATCCCTGATCAGCCGTTCCCGGTCCTTGGGATAGCTGCCGGCCAGGTTCAGGAAATTGGAGACATGGTTGGAGCGCAGGATCGTAAAGCGTGGCTGCAGATGCGTCAGCATTTCGCGCGCCTCAAGCATCAGTTCGCGCCGGGTGCACTGCTCAAGGGAGCGGACAAACCCGTCGTTGTGGCGTTTGAACAGGGTCAGCAGCGAAAAGTATTCCGGATTGACCCGGTTGACCCATTCGGCGCTGCTGCGGGCGTGCGCCAGGCTCCGCTGGCGTCCGGCCAGCCCCAGAATGGCGGTCACCGACAGTTTCATGCCGGCCGCTCTCGCCTTCAGCGCCTGTTGTGCCATCTCGTCGGATGTGTAGCCCTTGTTGATCTTGGAGAGCGTCTCGTCGTCTCCCGATTCCAGGCCGAAATAGAGTATGCGCAGCTTTTTTTCGCGCAGCAGCGCCAGTTGCTCCGGGCTTTTTGTCGTCAGGCTGGCGGGGGAGGCGTAGCAGGCCACCCTGGCAAGCTGCGGAAATGCGTCGGCCAGGGCATCGAGTATCTCCACCAGACCCTCAAAGGGGTAGACCAGCGCGTCTCCGTCCGCAAGGAAAACGCGGTCGATGCGCGGCCGATAGATTTCCGGAATCCCGGCAATCTCAGCGATGATTTCCGGCGCCTGCCTCACATGGAAACTCTTTCCCTTGTACATGCCGCAGAAGGTGCAGCTGTTCTGGGAACATCCCAGCGTGATCTGGAAAATCAGGCTTCTGGCCTCGCTGGGGGGGCGGAACAGCGGTTCGACATAGCGCGGCATCATGGGCCGGTTCCTGCAAAGTCGCGCCGTATTTCCTCCATCCGCCCGCGGTTCTTGCCCAGGTCCCAATAGCCGCTGCGGGCGGCTGAACGGACGTGGATCAGGTTGTTGGCGGCATCCAGCAAAAACAGGCCGTCGTCAACAAAGCCGAGAAAAGTCCTGAACTCCACCCGGATGGTTGTGTCGTCCGTCGATATCAGCCTGGTGTCGGTACGCTGGGTGAGAATGTTGCGGAGCTTCCCGAACGAAGCCTTCGCTTCTCCGGAAATCCTGAGCGGCTCGATGTGGTGGCTGTCCGTGGCCTGGCTGGAAACACAATTGGGCTTTGCGGGGCAGGGCGGAAGGGGTTCCGCATTGGCGGTTCGCATGTTTGTCGTCATCAGTATCACCATTAGCATTACCGGAAGAGACACCGTTGTAACAAAATTGCTGAAAGAGTTGAGGCGCATATTGTTCCTCTGCCAGTGGAAGAAGGGGCTGTTCTGCTTTTTCATCCCGGCATCATAAACTGTTACGCATATTTTGAGCAAATTTATTTGGCCCGGGTTGCAATGTGGAAATCTTCGGGTAATATTTGGATTTACTTTAATAAATAGCAGCCCATTTGTTGAACAATCGACAAACAGGAGGGAAAAATGTTTTGTTTTCAGGATGAACTGGCGCTGCAGGACATGGGTAACGGTGTGCTGCTCAAAAGACTCGGCGCGGGAAGCAACATGAGCGTTCTCCACTGGAATATGGCGGACGGGAGCGTGGTCCCATTGCACCAGCACCCCCATGAGCAGTTCGGCTATGTGATCAGTGGCGGCTTCGACATGGTCATAGGCGATGAGCGCGCCACCCTCAAGGCCGGCGACTGCTACTTCATCCCCTCCGATCTGCCGCACGGCTTTACGGCGCTGGGAGAGACCGAGGCGATCGATGTCTTCAGCCCGGTGCGAGAGGGGTTGCCGGGCGACAAAAAAGAATAGTGTGATTACGTAATGGCGAGTTTCATGATGTGCGTAACCTAACCGGAATAAAAGGAGAATGTCATGGCTAAAAAGGTACTGTTGCTGGCAACCAATTATGGAGCATGGGCGGAAGAACTTCAGGCGCCGTGGGATGCGCTGAAAAAGGCCGGGTTCGACGTCACGATGGCAACGCCGCAGGGCAAGAAGCCGCTTCCGTTCGCGCTCAGCGTCGATCCGGATTTTGACGATCCCCTGCAGCATTACAAGGTCAACCCTCCCGAGGTCTGCACCCGCGTGAAAGAGATCCTGGCCGGCAACGAATGGAACAATCCGATCAAGATTGAAGAAGCCAAAATGGCCGATTACGAAGCCATTGTGCTGACCGGCGGTCCCGGCGTCTGCCTTGATATCACCAATAACCCCAAGGTCCACACGCTGCTGCTGGACGCCCTCAACTCCGATAAACTGATCGGCGCCATCTGCTATTCCGTCGGCGCGCTGGCCTTTACCCGCAATCCGGCCAACAGTTTCAGGAGTATCATCAGCGGCAAGAAATCAACCGCCCACCCCAGGGCCTGGGATTTCGACTTCGAGCTGAGCTATACCCTGGCCGGCACAACTCCTGACAACAAGGGCACCGATGTCGTCACCCCCGGCTTCCTGCTGCCGCTCCAGGACGTGGTCACCGATGCGGTCGCTCCGAACGGCGCCTGTATCGCCGACGAGCAGGCCAACCGCGTGAATCCCTGTGTCGTGTACGACTGGCCCTTCATCACCGCGCTTTCGGTGGAATCGTCGATCGCCTACGGCCGGAAGCTGGTTGAAGTGCTTAACAGCAAATAGTTGTCAGCTCAGGAGCGGAGGGGAAAATATGAATGTAGCTCAGTCCATCGTCAAGATGCTCGAATCCCTGGGAGTTGACGCCATTTTTACCGGATCGGGGCAGGGTTCGGGAGATATTTTGTTTGCCTTTGCCGAGTCGGAGAAGATCAGGACCATCATGACCCGCCACGAACAGGCCGCTTCTTTCATGGCCTACGGCTATGCCATGACCTCCGGAAAGCTGGGGGTCTGCAACGCCCAGGGCGGCCCCGGTTCCTACAACTTCTTTTCCGGCCTGGGCATGGCCTACACCGGCTCCTTTCCGGTCATGTCCATCGCCTCCTACTCGCCCAGAAAGTGGCGGGGCATGGGCGACCTGGGAGAGGTTACCGGCCAGAACCGCACCCCCAATTCCCAGGCCATGTTTAGCGGAACCACCAAGAAGACCTTCCTGATCGAACGGCCGGAGCAAGCCAGCGACCTGTTCGAAGAAGCCGTCAACCTGGCCTACGAGGGGCGCCCCGGCCCGGTCCATATCGATCTCCCCTATGATGTGGCGGCCACGGAGACCAAATATCACCGGGACATCCAGGTCAATGTGAAACCGGTGCTGCCGCAGGAAAAGGACGTCCGCATCTTTGCCGAATATCTTGACCAGGCGATCAGCGCCAAGAAGCGCGTCATCGCCTACTTCGGCTACGGTTGCGTTCATAGCGGCGCGGGAGCGGAACTGCTGGAGTTCGTGGAACGGTTCCAGTTGCCGTTCATTACGACCATGGACGCCAAGGGGGTCATCGCCGACAATCATCCGCTTTCCATCGGGATGGGCGGCACCTGCGGCGACATGGGGGCACGCCAGGCGCTGAAAGACGCCGAAGTGGTGCTGGCGGTGGGTTGCTCCTTTGCCAAGTGGCAGAGCTGGCGCTTCCAGGAAGACATCTTCGACAACAAGGTGCTGATGCACATCAATCTCGATGCCCATGAGATCGGCAAGGTTTTCAAGGCCGATTTTTCAATGGTCTCCGATGCCAGGCCGGCCATGCGGAAGTTGACCGATGCCCTTGCCTCCCGCATCAGTGTTACCGAAAAGGCCAGTCCGGTGATCGACCGCCACTGCTTCCAGACCATCGCCTACGACGGCGCCAAGGTGCATCCCGGACAGCTTTCGCAGCAGCTGGGACAGCTCCTGCCTGACAACGCTCTCGTGCTGGGAGACGCCGGCGCGCATATGATCTGGATGGCGGCCTACATGCAGCTTAATGGCGGCCAGACCTTCAAGAACCCCGGCAGCTTCGGGCCAATGGCCTCGCACACCAATGCCTCCATCGGAGCCCAGATGGCCGCGCCCGGCCGGCGGGTGATCGTCGGCTGCGGCGACGGTTGCTACCAGATGGCCGGTTTCGAACTGATGACCGCTGTCCAGAACCGCATCCCGATCATCTGGATCATCTACAACAACAGCGAATTCAACATCATCAAGCTCTTCAACCTGGTGGCCCACGGCAAGGAGGTCTTCAACCACCTGCTCGGCCCCGACTTCTCCGAGTATGCCAAGCTCTGCGGAGCCAACGGCTTCCGGGTCGACCGGCTGGAACAATTCGAGCCGGCTTTCAAGGCGGCGCTGGCCTCGGATATGCCGACGGTGATCGATGTACGTACCGACGAGCAGTGCGTGATGCCGTTCAAGTTCTACGATCAGGAGTGACACGTCTCCATTTTTGCGGCCCGTTCCAGTGAGCGGGCCGCATGTTTTCCGATTCCTGCGGAGGAGGGGAAATGCCGGCAATCAACATGCTCAAATACAGCCCGGTCGGCTTTTTCGTTACCGTGTTTGCCACTTACCAGGGGGCTCGCAACGGGATGCCCTGGCTTGGTCTGATATTTTTCGCGGCCACGCTCCTGGTTTTCCTCCCCTTTTCACCTCTCAGGAAGGAACGCATCCAACTGGCGTTGATAGTCGGCTTCGGCGGCTTTCTGATCGATTCGGCGCTGATAACGGCCGGGGTCTACCATGCCGGCGAAAACGCCCGCTGGCTGATCCCGCACCCGCTCTGTCCGGAATGGATTCTGACACTCTGGCTCAATTTCGGCTTTGCCCTCTTTGTCTTCAAACTGTTTCTTTCCCGTAACAGTATGGTTCCTGTGATCGTGGGGATCGTGTTTGCTATGATGATCTACACCAATGCCAGCCGGATGGGGCTTTTGACTCTCCAGTCGCCCAGGATTATTCCGCTCAGCATAATCGCCGCCAGCTTTGCCGTTTTCATACCGATCTGCACCCGGATTGCCAATAAAATCTGCGGAGGTCAGCATGTTTCTGAAATTCTTTGAAATACCGCTAAAATCGCTTGCAGTCATCAGCATTGCCTGCCTGTTGTGGGGCTGCGGGGACGATCCCGACACTCCGGCAGTGGGGAGCAGCAGCATCACCAAAGTTCCGGAATTGATAACCGTTCCGGCCGGCAGTGCCAAGATCGGTTACGACAACTACACCGGGCTGCCACCCTATCCCGGAGAAGCCGCGCCCGCCAACTATGTCCCGGCACAGGCCGGCCCGATCCATAAGATCACCTTGACCAACGACTTCCAGATGGGCAAGTACCAGATAACCAACGCCCAGTACTGCGACATGCTCAACTATGCCCTGTACAAGGGGTATCTGGCCGGTGACTTCGTAAACAACGTATCCGTCAAGAACAAAGAAGGGGATTCACAGCACCTGCTGATCCTGGAAGCCAACTATGAGGGCAAACCGTGCGAAATCCAGTACCAGGGCAGCCGGTTCGTGGTTAAGGCGGGATTCGAGAACCGCCCGGTCGTGTACGTCTCCTGGTATGGCGCCGCCTTCTACTGCAACATCCTCAGCGAATGGCAGGGGCTGAACAAGCTGTACAATCTGCAGGACTGGAGCTGCACCTTCAACGGGGTGAAAAGATTCTACGGCTTTCCCGGCTATCGTCTGCCGACCGAGGCCGAATGGGAGTACACCGCCAGGTACGATGCGGACAACATGAGCGCATACCGCCGCGCTCTCCCCTGGGTAAGCAGTATGATTACAGCCATCCAGCAATACAACGCCGATCCCCTGTTGAGCCAGTATATGAACTACAAGAGCGGGCTGGGAACAAAGGATGTGGGCAGCTATGAACAGGGCAAGAGTCTTCTTGGTTTCTATGATTTCGGTGGCAATGCTTCCGACTGGATCCAGGATTATTACTCCTCCTACACCTATTTCAAGAACTACACCAGTTACGACAAACGCACCAATCCGGTCAATGACGGTTCCGGGGTCTACCGCCAGAGACGCGGCGGCTCATGGCTGGTTTACAGCAACAACTTCCCCTGGACGACCTATCACACCAACACCAACTGGGCCTACACCTATTATTGCGATTTCAGCTTCCGTGTCGTGAAAATCCAGTAGCGTCGGGAGTGGAAGGAGTTTTTGCATGTTCGTTTTTCACGACAAACTGAAAGAGACCGCCTTCGGCTATGGCATCCGCCTGACCGACCTGCAGGGCGCGGCCAACATGAATGCCCTGCACTGGCAAACCCCGGCCGGTACGGTTTCTCCGGTGCATGACCATCCCGAGGAGCAGTTCGGCTATATCCTCAAAGGCTCGTTCGAGGTCACCATCGGCGACAGAAAAGAGCTGCTGAAGGCGGGCGACTGCTATTTCATTCCCGGCGGTGTGCCGCACCAGTTCCACATGATCGAGGATTCGGTGGCGATAGACGTTTTCAGTCCGAAGCGCCCGGTGCCGGAGCTGATGGGGTAGACGCCAAATTCAAGGAGTTTCCGATGAAGCTGCAAGGGAAAAAGATCGCTATTCTGATGGAAACGGACTGGTATGAACCGGAAATCTGGTACTACCGCCTCCGTTTTGCCGAAGAGGGGGCCGAAGTCCATCTGTTGACCCGGCTCTGGGGACAGAGTTCCCTTGTCTTCAAAGGTCATGAATATCAGGCCCAGATCGAGATTAATCAATCTTTCGAGGGGATGGATGACGACACCCTGAGAAGCTATTCCGCCCTGATAGTCCCGGCCGGTATGGTGGCCGACCGCCTGCGTTACACCGAGGATATCAACCGGCTCCCGCCGGCGGTGGAGTTCCTGAAGCGGGCCTTTGCCGAGAGATCGATCATCAAGGGGATCATCTGTCACGGCCTGTGGCTGGCGGCGCCGGCGCCGGAACTGGTCCGGGGACGGCGACTGGTGGTTCACAACAACCTGCTGGGAGACGCCCGCAACATGGGGGCCGTGTACGTGGACGAAGACGTGGTGGTGGACGATGACCTTGTCACGGGCCGCAGCGGCGGCCATTGCCACCTGTTCGCCCGCCGGATCATCGAGTTGCTCTCATGACGGCCGCGTGCAGCATCAGGTTCGGCCACATCGGGCTCAACTGCGTCGATGTCGAGGCCACCGAGCGCTTCTACTCCGATTTTTTCGGGTTCAGGCGGGACAACGAGATCCTGCTGGGCGACAACCGGCTGGTCTTCATCTCGTCCGGTGATGTGGTCTTTGAACTTTTCGAGGCAAAAGGGTTTCCAGCGGATAACGGGGATGCCACCGGGCCGACGGAGCCCGGTTTTCGCCACCTGGCCCTCCATGTGGACGATGTTGCAGCCGTACTGGCCGCCCTGGGTGGAGAGGCGGAAATCACGCAGGGTCCGCTGGATCTTTCCGGATATGGACTCAGCGACGCTATCGCCTGGTTGCGGGACCCGGACGGAAGAATTCTGGAGATCTATCAGTAAGGGGCATTATGAATCTATTCATGACCAGACATCTGCTCTGCCTTGCGCTGCTTGTCGGCCTGCTTTTTAGCGGCAATAGTGCCGTCCTGGCCGCCGACTCCTCAGAGCAGCCCTGGTTATTCAGTGCCCAGCCGTTCGGCATGCTGACCATGCCGGAACTGGTGAAGCAGCCGCCTCCCGACAAGAAGCTGTTCCTGAAGATAACCACCGGCTATCAGTATGACACCAATGCGATCATGAACGCCCAGGGCACGCCGATCCCGGACGACATCGGCAAAAAAGACGATTCGCGCTTCGTGCTGAACCTGTCCGGCAGCTATCTGCCGTTCAAGTGGACGCAGGGCGATCTGACGCTTAATTACGCCTTTTTCCAGAGTCAACACGCCGATCTGGATGAATTCAACCTGACCCAGAACCTGGCGGAAATTGCCATCAGGCATAAAATCGCCAAACAGGTTACGCTGCGCTACTCGACCGTGTTACATCACATGTTGCTCGGCTCGAAACTGTTCGACTACGCGGTGATGACCGGCCCCTCCCTGATCATCGCCGAAGGAGCGGGACGCAGCACTGTGATCGATTTGCGCTATCGCTCCAGCGAATACGAGAACGTATCGATCTTCAAGAGCAACTCGCTCAGGTCCGGTTCCAACTATTCGGGGGCCATAAGCCAGTTGTTTGCTTTTTCTCCGGCGCTGCTGGTGCGGGTCGGTTATGCCGGGGACGTGGACAGCACCCGTTCTCCGCTCTGGGATGGAGTGGGGCACAAGGTCAGCCTGCAGGGAAGCTTCATCCTGCCCAGCGACTCGCTGCTGGATATCTACGGCGAGTATTACCGCAAGGATTATGACGGAATCTACAACTCCATCAAGGGGACGCGCACAGACCAGGCCTGGTCCGCGGTCGTTACCGCCACCACCTATTTCGAGGACAGGTACGGCATCTCCCTGCGGGCGCTCTACAGCAGGAACATCTCGAATGTGGCCGCCTTCAACATTTCACGCGTGATCCCGAGCATTTTATTCGATGTGCGATTCTAACCCGCACCACGGACAGAGGAGACAGAGCATGGCCGCAACCGTAAACCATGTATGGAGGCTTGCAGCCCGTCCCTACGGCATGATCAAGCCGACGGATTTTGAATTTCTGGCCGAGCCGCTCCGGGAACCGGATGATCAGCGGATACTGATCCGCAATGTCTACCTGTCGCTGGATCCGGCGATTCGCGGCTGGCTGTATGATGGCAAGAGTTATCTCCCCCCGGTGCAGATCGGCGAGGTCGTCCGCTGTCTGGGGGTAGGAATCGTCGAGCAATCCAGGCATCCCGGGTTTGCCGTGGGGGATCGGGTGCAGGGCCTTTTGGGGTGGCAGGAATACGCGCTTTCCGGCGGCGAGGGAATCTCCGTCCTTCCGGCGAGCGAACTGCCGCTGTCGGCGCACCTGGGGCTGTTCGGCCTGGCCGGCCGGACCTCCTATTTCGGCCTGCTGGACGTGGGGCAGCCGAAGGAGCGGGAAACCCTGCTTGTGTCGTCCGCGGCCGGATCGGTCGGTTCACTGGTTGGGCAGATCGGCAAGATCAGGGGGCTCCACGTGACCGGTATCGCCGGCTCCGATGACAAGTGCGAATACCTCGTCAGGGAACTGGGCTTTGACGCCGCCGTAAACTACCGCAACAGCAACCTGCGCGAACTGGTGAAGTCCGCCTGTCCCGGTGGTGTGGATGTCTACTTCGACAACGTCGGCGGCGAAATTCTCGATATCGCGCTGGCGGAGATGAACAACTTCGGCCGGGTGGTGGTCTGCGGCTCGATAGCCAAATACAACGCCACCGCGCCGGTGCCGGGACCGTACAATTTTTCGATGGTGACCTCCAAGAGGCTCAGGATCCAGGGGCTGGTCGCTTCGGACTTCATCGCGCGCGACCGGGAGATGCTGGAGGATTTCACCCGCTGGTACAAGCAGGGAAAACTCAAATACCGGATTGACCTGGTAAAGGGACTGGAAGCCGCGCCCGGCGCCGTCAACCGGCTGTTCGACGGAACGAACAACGGCAAGCTGGTGGTGCAGGTGTCAGAGGCTCCCGGGGAATGACATCGGGCAGGCTGAGCTGCTCCCGAAAACAGGATCGCTTCCGACGCACTCGCAAATATCCAATAAACCCAAAAAAATAAATCAGGGAGGAACGCATGGGACAATTGAAATTCACCTTTTCCGACACGATTGCCGGCTACGTTACCGGCTTCAACCGCACCGAACGGTCATTCACGCTGAAGACTTCGGATGGGCGCGAATACACGCTTTTTATCACTCCGATGACCTATGCCCGCATCACCCAGAACCTGGACGAAGGCTACATCGACGCCACCGGCAGGCTGGCCGAACTGCTGGACGAAGGCAACTTCGTCTACGCCTATTGCATCTTCTATCCCAAGGGGGATGACTACCGCATAGAGGTCAAGTCGATGATCTTCCCCGGCGACAAGGCCGGCAGCTACCGTCACGAAGAGCCGGAGTGGTGGGTCAAGCAGGTCAAATCCATCGCCGACAGCTATTTGAAATGGCAGTTCGATTATCCCGAAAAAGAGATCGACTACAAAAACTACCGCACCTTCCTGCACCTGGGAGGGGGCAAGAAGGGCGATTATCTCCAGGAGACCGACACCATATCGCGGCTGGTGTACGGTTTTGCATCGGCCTACCTGATGACCGGCGAGGAACGCTTCCTGGAAGGGGCCGAGATCGGCACCGAATACCTGCGTGAACACGTCCGTTTCTACGATAACGACGAGGACTTGGTCTACTGGTACCACGGCCTGCAGGTGTCCGGCGAGCGGGAACAGAAACTGCTGACCTCCGAGTTCGGCGACGACTATGATTCTCTGCCGATGTACGAACAGATCTACGCCCTGGCCGGGCCGACCCAGACCTACCGTATCACCGGCGATCCAGCCATCATGTTCGACATCGAAAAGACCATCGACCTGTTCGAGAAATACTACAAGGACGATGAAAAGGGGGGCTACTTCTCCCATATCGACCCGATCACGCTCGACCCCCGTTCCAGCACGCTGGACAAGGGAAACAACCGCGCCAAGAAGAACTGGAACTCGGTCGGCGACCATGCCCCGGCCTACCTGATCAACCTCTGGCTGGCCACCGGCGAGGAAAAATATGCCGATTTCCTGGAGTACACCTTCGACACGATCGAACAGCATTTCCAGGATTACGACAACAGCCCCTTCGTGCAGGAACGTTTCTTCGAGGATTGGAGCCACGACAAGAGCTGGGGTTGGCAGCAGGACAACGCGGTGGTCGGGCACAACCTGAAGATTGCCTGGAACCTGATGCGCATGAACAGCCTGCGCCCAAAGGATGAGTACGTGGCCTTTGCACGCAAGATCGCCGGGCTGATGCCCGAGGCAGGCAGCGACCGGCAGCGCGGCGGCTGGTACGATGTGGTGGCCCGCACGCTGGCGCCGGGCGAGGAATATTACCGCTTCACCTGGCACGACCGCAAGGCCTGGTGGCAGCAGGAGCAGGCCATCCTGGCCTACATGATCCTGAAGGGTGTCCTCAAGGATGATGAATATCTGCTCCATGCACGCGAAGCGGCCGCTTTCTACAACGCCCATTTCCTGGACCGGGATGACGGTGCGGTCTATTTCAACGTGATGGCCAATGGTCTCCCCTATCTGTTGGGTAATGAGCGCTTCAAGGGGAGTCACTCCATGAGCGGCTACCACTCCACCGAACTCTGCTACCTGTCGGCGGTCTACACCAACCTGCTGATCAACAAGGTGCCGATGAATTTCTATTTCAAGCCCAAGCCGGGCGGTTTCAAGGACAATATACTCAGGGTTTCGCCCGATATCCTGCCGAAGGGGAGCGTCCGGCTGACCGCGGTGGAGATCGACGGCCAGTCCTATGACAATTTCAACGCCGAGGAGTTGTACGTGAAGCTTCCGGCAGCTGACAGGGATCTGAAGGTTAAAGTGACGATTACGCCGTAACGGCAAATCCCCACTTAACGGCAAATCCCCCCTAGCCCCCCTTTCGTAAAGGGGGGGATTTTAAAACCTCCCCCTTTACGAAAGGGGGATTGAGGGGGATTTGCTTTGAATGTAACAAAGCAGAAAACAAGGGAGCTATTCATGACCATAGAAACAAAGCTGGATGGAGCGAATCTGATCGCCACTGTAAGCGGAGATATTGACGGCAAGAGCGCGCCCCAGGTGCAGTCGGAACTGTTGGCCGCCTTGCAGACCGGGAACCGGCTTCTGGTGGATATGCGCGGGGTCGGTTACCTCTCCAGCGCCGGCCTGCGGATGCTGCTGCTTCTGTACCGGCAGGTGGCTGCCAGGAAGGGCAAGGTCGTGCTGGTGGGCGTTTCGGAAGAGATCAGGGACACCATGTCCATGACCGGATTCATCAATTTCTTCACCCTTGCCGATTCACAGGAAGCCGGCCTTTCGGCCCTGGCCTGATTGGAGCATTAACATGTCTACTGCCAATGCCGCGGCGGGGCGGATCGATGCTTTGGACGTCCGGATCGACTACTACCCGACCCACGAAATCGCCGGTTTCAGACTGCGTCCCGGCAAGCCGTTCCCCTTCGGGGCCACGCTGGTGCCGGGCGGCGTCAACTTCTCGATCTTCTCCAGTCATGCCATCTCCTGCACGCTGGTGCTGTTCGAAAAAGGGGAGCAGGAACCGCTGGTGGAGATTCCCTTTCCCGATTCCTTCCGGATCGGCCATGTCTGGAGCATGATGGTCTTCGACCTGGATTGCGAAACCATCGAATACGGCTACCGCATGGACGGTCCCTTTGATCCGGCCGACGGCCAGCGCTTCAACCAGGACAAGATCCTGCTCGACCCCTATGCCAAGGCGGTCGGCGGCCGGGATGTGTGGGGAACTCCGCCCGATTGGGACAATCTCTTCCCCTACCGTGGCCGGCTGGTCTTCGAGGACTTTGACTGGGAGGACGACCGGCCGCTGGAGATACCGATCGAGGACCTGATCATCTACGAGATGCATGTGCGCAGCTTCACCCGCCACGCCTCGGCCGGCGTGAAACACCCCGGCACCTTTGCCGCGCTGCGCGACAAGATCCCCTACATCAGGGAACTGGGTGTCAACTGCGTCGAGCTGATGCCGGTCTATGAATTCGACGAATTCGAGAACAGCCGCCGCCATCCCGACAGTGGCGAGATGCTCTACAACTACTGGGGCTACAGCACGGTCAACTTCTTCGCCCCCAAGGCCGGTTTCGCCGCCACCGGGCGGCTCGGCATGCAGGTGGACGAGCTCAAGACCCTGGTCAAGGAGCTGCATAAAAACGGGATCGAGGTGATCCTGGATGTGGTCTTCAACCACACCGCCGAGGGGGACGAGCGCGGCCCGACCTTCTCCTTCCGCGGCATCGACAACAAGACCTATTACATGCTGACCCCGGAAGGGTATTACTACAACTTCTCCGGTTGCGGCAACACCCTCAACTGCAACAACCCGATCGTGCGCAGCATCGTGCTGGACTGCCTGCGCTACTGGGCAGCCGAATACCACATCGACGGTTTCCGTTTCGATCTGGCCGCCATACTGGGGCGCGACCCGTGGGGCGCGCCGCTCTCCAATCCGCCGCTTCTGGAGTCGCTGGCCTTTGACCCGGTGCTGGGCAAATGCAAGCTGATCGCCGAAGCCTGGGACGCCGGCGGGCTCTACCAGGTCGGATCGTTCCCGGCCTTCGGGCGCTGGGCCGAGTGGAACGGCAAGTACCGCGACGACCTGCGCTGTTTCCTGAAAGGGGATGCCGGAAAGGTGGGCGCGCTGGCCCAGCGGATTCAGGGCTCGCCCGACCTGTACGGCTGGAACGGGCGCGGGCCGACCGCCTCGATCAACTTCATCACCTGCCACGACGGTTTCACGCTGTACGACCTGTTCGCCTACAACGAAAAGCACAACCAGGCCAACGGCGAGAACAACAACGACGGCGGCAACGACAACGACAGCTGGAACTGCGGTTGGGAAGGGGAGACCGATAACCCCGGCATTAACGCTCTCAGGATGCGTCTGGTCAGAAACGCCTGGGCGATCCTGATGGTCAGCCACGGCATTCCGATGGTGCTGATGGGGGACGAACTGGGGCGCACCCAGCGCGGCAACAACAATACCTACTGCCAGGACAACGACCTGAACTGGCTGGACTGGGGGCTGGCCGAAAAAAATGCCGGTCTGCTCCGTTTCGCCCGCAACATGGTCGCCTTCCGCAAGGCGCACCCGGTGCTGCGCAACCGTTATCACCTCAGCAACCGCGATTACATGGGGAGCGGTTACTCGGACATCAGCTGGCACGGGGAAAAGGCCTGGAACGCGGACTGGTCCGGCGAAAGCCGCATGCTGGCCTTCATGCTCTGCGGCAGGCACGCCAAAAGCGGCACGGTCTGTGACGACTACATCTACGTGGCCATGAACAGTCACTGGGAGACGCAATATTTCGAGATCCCGATGCCGGCGCCCGGCAGCGGCAAATGGCATGTGGCGGTCAACACCGGCATGCCTTCGCCGGAGGATATCTTCGAGCCGGGCAGCGAACCGGAGCTGGGCGACCAGGGGCATTTTCTGGTGCAGGCCTATTCGGTGGTAGTGCTGGTGGCAAGGTGATTGAGAATGTGAACATGGATGATTTGAGGCTCGTAAAATTCCCCCGCCCCTTGCGGGAGGGGAGCTTAAAGGCGTATTTAAGTCATCAGGATTCAGCTTGAGATAAATGTTCCATTTGGGAAGATCACCGGTTCACGGGCGCGTGCGCGTGGAGGGGGCAACAAGTGGTTGCAACAAAATGGAAGACAAAAAAAGACAAAGAGAGAATGACTGAGAGGAGTGCTACATGTCGAAATCGTTTTACCTGCTTCTTGCAATCCTCTGCGCGACCACTGCTGCCTGCAGCAGTAACAGTTCGAACCACTCCGATCCTCCTGCTGCCGCAGTCAAATTTGCCAACCTTAGCACGATCAGCAGCATCGAGGTCGGTTCCAATCTCTATGCGATCGCGGTCGCCGGGTCGGAAATTTTTTACACTGATGGATTACAGGGACTCGGCGCCGTTGATGCTTCGAACCCTGGTTCGCTATCGTTGTCGGCATCGCTAATCCCCTCATCGGTCCAATATAGCTTCGATACAATGTATGACTTGGTTTTGGCTGGAAATGTTGCTGTCATTGCGGTGAACCCAGCCTGCCTCGGCTCCTGCATAGGGGATCGGAGAGAGCTAAGACTGTACGATATCAGTTCGACTGCTAGTTCGGCTTACCTTTCTACTTTGAGGATCCCGGCCGATCACATTCTTGCTGATGCAAATACCCTATACATTTCCTCCACTGATTTCACTGATTTCAACCACAACCATTTTTACATAGTGGATATAACCACCCCTTCTGCCCCGATTGTGATCAGCACTACCACTGTCTCAGACGCCGGGTATCTGGCCAAGAAAGATAACATCGTTTACCTTTCAAGAATTCTACTAAATGGAAGTCCTGACAAATACAAGGACATTGAAAGCATAGATGTTTCAGACAAAGCTCACCCCACGACCCAAAATGGGGGCCCCTGGATCTCTTTCAACCAGACATACTCACCGATTATAATCCTAGGAGATGCGCTCTATTACCTAGACGATGCTGGGCTCAACGTTGTGGACACAGCCGATAGAGCAAACCCTTCTTTCGTCCGGACCATCTCTCTTCAGGGAGGAAGGGGACAATCCTTTGCCGCCTACAACAACAAACTTTATGTAGCAGCCGGATCTTCGGGGGTAATGATATTTGACGTCTCACAGCCCAAGAATCCCGTTTATGTGAAGTCGATGAAATCAGCTACAGATGCGTTGACGGTGACCATATCTAATGGCATTGGTGCATATCTAACCGATAGGGAAACAGTTCCGGCGCCTATAAGAACAAACATCGTGAGCGGCTACAAGTTGAACTTTTTCTACGACAAATGAGAGCCTTTGGTGCTAGGTTTGGGGAGAATAACTGACACCGGCGTAGACGCTAACGCAGTCACGCCACGAACCATTGCACACCGCAAAACCAAATAAAAAAACCAGGAAAGTTCAAAATGACTTCAATCAACACTCCACGAATCCACGCTGCCAGCCTCTTGCTGATCGGACTGCTGCTGATAGTACCTTCCGCATTTTCAGCCGACTACAGCTCCGGTGTGACGGCAAAAGTGCTGACAAAAACCACCGTAACCGGTAACGGCCAGAAGATCAGTTATCCGCAGACCGACCGGGCCGAGGTTACCGCCATGACCGTGGAGCTGGCGCCGGGCGCTGAAACCGGCTGGCATAAACACCCTGTGCCGGTCTATGCCTATGTGGTGTCCGGCAACCTGACGGTCGAACTCGAAGACCGCAAGCAGCTTGCTTTCAAAGCCGGGGACGCCATCATCGAGGTGGTCAACACGCTGCACAACGGCAGGAACAGCGGGAGCGAGCCGGTCAAACTGGCGGTGTTCTACCTGGGGGCCGAAGGGGTACCCAATGTCATCAAGCCGGAACCGGTGAAGAATACTGAAGAGAAAAATCTAACCCCTCCCAGCCTCCCCTTAAACTAAGGGGAGGAGTTGATAACCTCTCCTGCTTGTTACGAAGAGGAGGGACGCGGTTTTCATCCCCCTCTTAAGATAAGAGGGGGGCAGGGGGAGTTATGAGGTTCCTGTACAGAGTTGAACAACTCACTATCATCAAACCTAACCCTGATAAACAGGATAAGTGCGTTAACGAAGTTGTTTTCTGCCTGAAAATAGCAGAAAACAACTTCTAACTTACTAAAGGAGAATCACATGGCATTCGACGCGCAACTTGCAATGACCGACAGTATCGCCAAAATCACCCTGACCGGCTCCCTGGACGCCAGCTCGGCACCTCGCTTCAAGGAGGTCATCGAGCAGGCCGCCGTCCAGTCTCCCTCACGGCTGGTGCTGCTGATGAAGGACCTGGAGTTTCTGGCCAGCGCCGGACTGCGGGTGTTGATCTTCGCCAAGCAGAAGATGGGGGCCAAGGTGGATATCTACGTTGTCGGCAGCCAGGGGCCGGTGCTGGGAACACTGGAGATGAGCGGCTTTCACCACAGCGTTTATATCCAGGATACCTACGCCGATGCCTGACAGATAAAATCCCTCCCCGCATGCGGGGAAGCGGAAATTTTAACCGAAATGCGCCTCCAGCAAGGGGTTGTTATGAAACCATTATGCTTGCCCGCCACACTGGATTCACTGGATGAGATCGGAAAATACGTGGTGGCCGCGACCACCGAGGCCGGGCTTGATAGCAAAGCCGCCTACGGCATGAGGCTTGCCGTGGACGAGATCGCCACCAATATCATCACCCACGGGTATGAAGAGGCCGGCAGGAGCGGGGAGATCAACCTGAGCGGAGTGTTGAGTGATTCCTCCCTGACCATGGTGCTGGAAGATACCGGAATTCCATTCGATCCGCGCAGCCAGGCTGCGCCGGGTGAGGACGACCTCTGCCTGCCGCTGGAGGAGCGTTCCATCGGCGGCCTGGGAATCTTCCTGGTGCTGAAGGGGGTGGATGATTTCAGCTACGAGTACGCGGAGGGGCGCAACCGCAATACCCTGGTGGCCAAGCGCCCGTCTGTTGCAAACTCATAAAAGGAGCATGCCGTGGATATGCTGGAAACCATCTGCAGCCGTCGCAGCATCCGCAAATACCTGGACAAGCCGGTCGAACCGGAAAAGATCGACTCGCTGCTCAAGGCCGCCATGTATGCCCCTTCGGCAATGAACGAGCAGCCCTGGCGTTTCATCGTCATTAATGACCGGAGCCTGTTCGGGGAGATCATGCGGGCGCACCCCTATGCGTCGATGTTGAACAACGCTCCGCTGGCGATCCTGGTCTGCGGGGATACCAGCCTGGAGAAGGCGCCCGGCAACTGGCCGCTGGACTGTTCCAACGCCACCCAGAACATGCTGCTGGCGGCCCATGCCATGGGCCTGGGCGCGGTCTGGTGCGGAGTCTATCCCGAACGGGAGCGGATGAACGCTCTGGCCGGGATGTTCCATCTCCCGGGGACGGTGCTCCCGTTTGCCCTGGTGGCCGTAGGATACGCGGACTCCAGGCCGGCGCCTCCATCCCAAAGGTTCAACCCCGAGAGGGTCTGTCTGAATGACTGGAACAACCGCTATCCGGCCTGAGGAGCATGAACTCATGTTGAAAAATGTTCCCGTACATCGTGAAATTCCTGTCAAGCCGAATGACTGTCCGCTTCCGGAGCGGATCGTCACTTCATCAAAATATTCAATCAGCTTGCTGCTGATCCTGATCCTTGTGGCTTTCACCTTTTCCCCGGTTCCGGCCGATGCCGCTCCGGCCGCGCTGAAGAAGGCTTCCCTGATACCGCTCTGGTCTCCCCAGGCACAGTTTGCCGGTTACTACGTTGCATTGGACAAAGGCATCTACCGCAAACATGGCATTGACCTGACCATAATTACCGGCGGGCCAGAGCAGTCACCCTCCCGGCTCCTTAAGAGCGGCAAGGCTGATTTTGCCGTGCTCTGGCTTGGCACCGCCCTTCAGCAGTACTCCACCGGTGTCCGGTTGACCAACCTTGCGCAAATCGTTCAGAAATCGTCCCTGATGCTGGTGGCCAGGAAATCCAGCGGAATCGCTTCGCCGGCGGACATGCGCGGCAGGAAGGTCGGGTTGTGGGGGGGCGATTTTGCCGTGCCGTTGCAGGCTTTCCTGAAGAAATATCGCTTGCAGGTACGGGAGATTCCCCAGTCCTACACCGTGAACCTCTTTCTGCGCGGCGGGATCGATGTAACCTCCGCCATGTGGTACAACGAGTATCACACCATAATCAATTCCGGGATCAATCACGAGGAGTTGAATCTGTTTTTCCTGCACGATCACGGTATAAATTTCCCCGAGGACGGCCTCTATGCGCTTGAGGAGAACTGCCGCAAGGATCCGGCCCTGGCCGACGCCTTTGTCAAGGCTTCGCTGGAAGGGTGGCGCTATGCGTTTGACCACCCTGATGAGGCGCTGGAGATTGTCCTGAAATATATGAAGGAGGCCAGCATTCCGGCTAACCGATCTCACCAGAAATGGATGCTGGAGAAGATGCGGGAACTGATCCTGCCCAAAAATGCCGGTGAAGTGATGGGACAGCTGAAACCATCTGACTATCAGAGTGTCAGCGCGGAACTGCTCGCTAGTGGAGTGGTCGGGTCCGTACCAGTGTTCGAAAGTTTCATCCGGAGATCAAATGTGCGCCAATAGGAGCATCGCCCACAAACTTATCCTTGTAATCACGCTGTGCTGTGTCCTGATATTCACAGTAACCATCGGGTATTTTTATTACAGTTCCCGGCTGTTGCTGGAGCGCGAACTGAAGGATGATGCCCGCAACCTTGTGCTTTCATCGGTAAACAGGGTGGAAACGGCGCTGGCATCCATCGGCAAGGCCACCGAGGGCATGGCTCACTCCCTGGAAACAGGCAAATACACTGATAAGTCGCTTAGCAGGCTGCTCATGGATGTATTGGAGAGCAACCGGGAAATATACGGCGCCGGCGTGGCCTTTGAACCGGATGCCGCCGTTGCGTCACGACCGCTTGAGCCTTATTTCTACCGAAAGGACGGGAAGATATTCTCTACTCCCGACGATGAATTTCACAACCCCACCTCCGACTGGTATCAGATACCGAAGGAATTGGGAAAAAAGGAGTGGAGTGAGCCGTATATCGACGAGAGCTGCGGCGGAGCGCTGATGAGTTCCTGCTCGGTTCCGATTTATGAGGGGGACGGCGATAAACGGCGTTTTCGCGGGATTGTGGTGAGCGATGTCTCGCTGCACCGGCTGACCGAAATCGTCAGTTCGATCAAAGTGCTTGAAACCGGCTACAGTTTCCTTTTGTCGAGGAACGGGACCATCCTGACCCATCCCGACAAGGAAATGATCATGAACGAGACCGTCTTCAGTCTGGCCGAGTCCCGCAACAACCCGACCCTGCGCGACATCGGCCGCAGGATGATCCGAGGCGAGTCCGGATTCATACCCTACACCGACACCAGGGGGGTAGACAGCTGGATGTATTACGCGCCGGTCTCTTCAACCGGCTGGACACTGGCGGTCGTGTTCCCCAAGGCGGAGCTGTTTGCCGGGATACGCTCGCTGACCATGACCGTCGCTTTAATGCTGTTCGCCGGAATCCTGCTGCTTGGGGCGGCGGTGGCGGCAATTGCGCGTTCCATCACCACACCGCTGCATGCGCTGGCAGAGGCAACCGAGGTGATAGCCTCCGGAAATTTCGACGCGGAGCTTCCGCCGGTTTGTTCAGGGGACGAGGTGGGAACACTCACCAAGGCCTTTGTCTCCATGAGAGATGCCCTCAAGGAGTACATCCGCGAGCTGACCGAGACCACCGCCGCCAAGGAACGCATCCAGAGCGAACTGCGCCTGGCTACCGATATCCAGACCAGCCTTTTGCCGCGGATTTTCCCCCCTTTTCCCGACCGCGGCGAGTTCGACATCTTTGCCTCGATGGACCCGGCCAAGGAGGTCGGGGGGGATTTCTACGATTTCTTCTTCATCGATGACGACCGTTTCTGCTTCCTGATTGCGGACGTGGCCGACAAGGGGGTCCCGGCGGCACTCTACATGATGGTGGCCAAGACTCTGCTCAAGACCGAGGCCCAGCGACTGGGGGCTCCCGAGCTGATACTGGGCGCCGTCAACAACATCCTGGCGGCGGACAACGAAAACTGCATGTTCGTCACGGTGTTCTGCGCCATCCTCGACACCCGCAGCGGCGAGGTGCAATTCGCCAATGCCGGCCACAATCCGCCGCTGGTCTGCGGCCCGGCCGGTTTAGCCTATATGACCCCCAAGGCCGGTTTCGTGCTGGGCCCCGTCCCGGATTCGGTCTACGAATGCGAGTGCCTGACCCTCCAGCCGGGCGACACGCTGTTTCTCTACACCGACGGCGTTACCGAGGCCAAGAATCCCGAAGCGGAGCTTTATGGTGAAGCCCGGCTGCTGGAGGCCCTGAAACGGAGCCCGTCCGGGAATCTGGCGGATATGATCCACTTCATCCGGGACGAGGTGCAACGGCACGCCAACGGTGCCCCCCAGTCCGACGATGTTACCATGCTGGCGGTCAGGTATACGGGGCGCGACCGGGTCGGCAGGGGTGTGGAGGCTGGCGATGCGCTACAGCGGTGAACAGTTGCAGCTTTTGCGTGATCGCTGGCACCAACCGCTGCGCTCCCCCGGCAACGGGGCCGTAACGGAGCGGGACGGTTGCCGCACGTTTAACGATCTGCTGCAATTGCGGCTTGGAAAGATCTCTGCATTGGCAGCCGGGGTCTGCGACCAGGGCGGGGCGGCCGGAAGTACGGAGTCGTGGCGCGCCACTTTGCACGATCGCTGGAGTGCGGACTGCGAAGGACTCTTTGCCGCTCTGATGGATGAACTGCAGCAGTTGGGGCTGCCGTTGACGATTGAGATCGAGGCGTCACGTTACGAGATCAGGGAACCCTGGGACCTGCGCGGCGCGGATCTGCGCGGGGCGGCATTGTGCGGCGCTTTTCTGGAAAACGCCCGTTTTGAGGGGGCCGACCTGAGCAATGCCCGTTTCGAAGGCACGCGCTGTTTCGAGACCCATTTTGAAGATGCATTATGCGAAAAGGCCTCGTTTGCAGGGGCGGAATGTCATTTTGCCGGTTTCCAGGGGGCGCTTTGCGACCATGCCCTGTTTGAAAACGCCGACTGCACCATGGTGCGCTTCGATCAGGCCCGTCTGCGCCATGCCCGCTTTGACGCCGCCGTCTGCTTTGCCGCTGTATTCGATGGAGCCTTCATGGCGCAGGCCTCGCTGGACGCGATGCGCATCAATCACCTGACCCGCTTCGGCCGGCCGGGGGAGCAGGTCGAGGCCGAGCGGAGCAAGCCGGCCCGCAGGGAGACCAGCAGCGAAGGGGAGGACTGGTACATCGTGGAACTGTTCCCGGTCTGGCTGCGCGCCGCCGAGGTCAATTCGCGGATACGCTCCCTGCTCAAGGCGCACGGTTATTACCTGGAAGCGGACGAATACCAGTACCTGGAGATGGTCTGCCGCCGGCATGTGCTGCATCAAAATCCGGTAAGCGAGTTTTTTGAGTGGTTTTTCAAGGACCTGATGTTCGGTTACGGTCTGAAGTGGAAGCGGCCGCTGATCAGCGTGCTGATCATCATACTGGTCTGGGGCGGCGGATTTGCCCTGCATTTCCGGCTTAACGGACTGCACGATCTTTTCACCAGTATCGGCTACGGCCTCTATTATTCGGTGATCTCGTTCACAACGCTCGGTTTCGGCAACGCCCCGGACCTGGCCGGAGCCTGGCCCAAGCTGCTGCTCTGTTCGGAGGCCCTGCTGGGGACTGTGTTGATGCCGCTATTCCTGCTGGCCTACGCCAGGAAGATCCTGCAGGATTGACACCGTGTGCAGGCGCGGGACAAGCGCGGGGTCCAACTCATCGATCCGCTCCGGCCCCAGTTCTTCCAGCGCTTCACGCATCCGGTTCGCCTCCCGGACCAGTCGGGCCAGGTCCACCCACATGCAGGTTTCGGATACCTGCCCCAGCAGTTTTACTCCGCCGTTGAGAAGGCTGATCGCGCCGCCGTAGTTTCCGTTGCGCCTGTGATGCAGGGCCACCGCAATCTGCAGCACCCCCTGGAAAAAACTGCGTACTTCACCCTCTTCGCCGAGCCACAACTCTTCCAGTGTTTCATGGCATTCAAACCATTGCCCGCTGTTGAACTGGCGGATTGCCAGCAGCAGTTGGCCCGGTGGTGACTCTTGACAATGTCGCATACTGAATTCCATCCTTTCGACTGTACAATGGCTCGATATATAAAAATAGTACCATACCAGAGGAGATTAAGGCGAATCGTCACTCCGGGATTTTGCGATTCGGGAGCTGCCAAAAACTTCTGAAAATGGTAATCTGATCTTGGACGTGACTGTTTTTACAAGGAGCTGAACATGAAAAAGTATGCGTTTGTTTTATTCTTCGTTATGTTTGCGGCAATTCAGGCCCATGGTGCGGACAACAACTGGTATGCCGGTGACGAACGCTGTCCGCCACCCAAGGATGATGGCACCTATTCCGCCCCTTACAAAGCGTTGGATTATCCACACGACTATCCCACCTTCTTCGGTGCCGACAAGCCGGGGTGGTCATGTTCCTACCAGAGGGAGGATGGAGTGATCGTGCAGTATGGTGACAGCCGGACGCCGCAACAGCAGTGGCTTGCCCTGTGGGCGGGCGGCGATAATGAAAACTGATTGCCAGTCTTGGGAATGTATCCGGATTGATGTCCATCGGCAGGAATTGGCGCCGGCAGGGGGGCTGTTTCAGCCATGCACAAACTGTTAACGTTTCTCGTGATGTTTCTGATCCTGGCCGGTTGCAGCGCCGGGGACTGGCGCACCGCAAGCCGTGAACCGGCCGGAATTGCACCGTCTCCGGCGACAACCAGCGAGAGTGTGATTCAGATATACGGCGCTCCCGCCTGGGGGTGGCGGGGCTGGTTCGCGATACACACCTGGATTTCGGTCAAAGCGACCAACGAAGCTTCCTACACAGTCTATGAAGTAATCGGTTGGCGGCAGCGGCGGGGTCTGCCGGTCGTGCGGATCGAACAGGATCTGCCTGACCGCTACTGGTTCGGGGAGCGTCCGCGTCTGCTCAAGGAATTCCGGGGGGCGGGGGTGGACAAGTTGATCGCGGAGATAGACATGGCTGCCAGAAGCTATCCCTGGCCGGATACATACAGAGCCTTCCCAGGCCCGAACAGCAACACCTTCATTGCCTGGATATCCAGGCAGGTTCCGGAGCTGGGCCTGGAACTTCCCTTTACGGCCATCGGGAGCGGATATGTTGATACGGCGGCACGGTGAGAGCGCCTTGAATGCGGAAACCGCATGGCTGATTGCGGGATACAGGTGGCTCTGCGGTTGCAATGTTAGATAATGGCCTCTGAATGCCTGGACAGACTTCCTCAATTTAATGGATCAGGTCAAATTTCCACCGGTTCCGGTTCGGTCAATTCCTTCGCTGAAAAAAGCTTGTCAATTTCCAGAATCATCACGAAATGGTCATCAATTTTACCCATCCCCCTGATGAATTCGGTGTTCAGTCTGGCGCCTATGTGCGGCGCCGGTTCAATCCGGTCCGGCTCCAGTTCGACCACCTCCTGAACCGAATCCGCCAAGGCTCCCAGTACGGTCGTGTCGCCGTCCATGTCAATCTCAACCACGATGATGCAGGTATTGACGGTCTGTTCGGTGCGACTCATTCCGAATTTAAGCCGCATGTCGATGACCGGGACAACGCTTCCGCGCAAGTTTATCACGCCCCTCATGAAATCCGGGGTTTGTGGCACCTTGGTTATGTTGGTGACCTCCAGGATTTCACGTACCTTGGCAACATCCAGAGCAAAAACTTCGTCATTAAGCTTAAATGTCAGATATTGAACCGTTTCTGCAATGCCGGCAACGTTCATATGTGTTCCTTTCATCGATCAGCGGCTATTTCTGATTCCAAATCCACGTCTGGCTCCTGACTGTTAGGTTCGCTATGGCTGAGGCAGGTAATTGCGCACTCGAAGTTAGTCGTGTGCCCATTCCAGCCGCTAGAATTTTTCGAAATCATTATCGAGGTGGTCCGGCCCGGAGTGTCCGAGCTCCAGCTGAATACCTCCTGATGATCGTTTGGCGGGACTTGAAATACTCCCTGTATGGGCAATCCGGGTGTGTTTTGTCGTTTTTCGGAAGTTGGCCGGGGTAGTGCGTCTTGCTTTATCCCCGATATCGAAGAAGCTGATCGAATCCTGCAACTGCTCGGCCTGGCTGGAGAGCTCTTCCGAGGTCGAAGCCATTTCCTCGCTGGCGCTGGCGTTCTGCTGGATGACCTGGTCAAGTTGCTGGATGGCCTTGTTGATCTGTTCTGCGCCGGTATCCTGCTCCTTGCTGGAAGCGGTGATCTCCTG
>JAVBXN010000034.1 GCA_030824515.1 Pelobacter sp. | reverse complement strand
AACCAACCCTCCCCCCCCCCTCCCTTGTCAGGGAGGGAGCCAATTGTCTCCTCCCCTGACAAGGGGAGGTCGGGAGGGGTTTGCATCTTCAACCGCGAGATGTGCATGGAATTCGCGATCGGCAGCGTCGCCCGCATGCTTGGCCCCGAATTTGCCGAGGCGGACCGTTTCCCGACCAGGGTGCGACTGCCGGATGAGCCGCTGATGCTGGTGGACCGGATCGTGGCGCTGGAGGGCCAGCCCCGTTCCATGACCAGCGGCCGGGTCGTGACCGAACATGACATCCATCCCGGCGCCTGGTACCTGGATGGCGGACGGATACCGACCTGCATCGCGGTCGAGGCCGGGCAGGCCGACCTGTTCCTGTCGGGCTACCTGGGGATCGACTTCATCACCCGCGGCCTGGCGGTCTACCGCCTGCTGGATGCGGTCGTCACCTTTCACCGCGGGCTGCCGGGTCCGGGCGAGACGATCCATTACGATATCCGCATCGAACGATTTTTCCGCCAGGGCGACACTTACCTGTTCCGCTTCCGCTTCGATGCCACGGTCAACGGCCAGCCGCTGTTGACCATGCGCGACGGCTGCGCCGGATTTTTCACCAGCCAGGCGCTGGAGGCCGGCCGGGGGATCGTGCGGCCGGCCATCGACCTGCGCCCGACCAGCGGCATCCGGCCGGACGACTGGCAGGATCTGGCGCCGCTGGCGGTTGAAAGCTACGATGCCGCCCAACTGGACCGCCTGCGGTCCGGCGACCTGGCGGGCTGTTTCGGTCAGCACTTCGCCGGGCTCAACCTGACCCGGCCGCTAACCATTCCCGGCGGGCGGATGCAGCTGGTGCACCGGGTGATCGAGATCATCCCGGACGGTGGACGCTACGGCCTGGGGCAGATCCGGGCCGAAGCCGATATCCATCCCGACGACTGGTTCATCACCTGCCACTTCGTCGACGACCGGGTCATGCCGGGCACGCTGATGTACGAATGCTGCATGCACACGCTGCGCATCTACCTGCTGCGCATGGGCTGGGTGGCCGAAAGCGACGGCTCGGCCTGGGAACCGCTGCCGGGAATCGCCAGCAAACTCTGCTGCCGCGGCCAGGTGCTGGAAACGACCAGAGTCGTTACCTACGAGGTCAGCATCCGCGAACTGGGCTACGGCCCGGAACCGTACAGCATCGTCGATGCGCTGATGTACGCCGACGGCAAGCCGATCGTGGAAATCACCAACATGTCGGCGCGCCTGACCGGCACAAACCGTGAAAAACTTGAGGCGCTCTGGTCAGCGTTTCCCCCTCTCCCTCCTCAAAACGGGCGGGGTGAGGAGATTAAACCGGCCCTCTACACCAAGCAGCAGATCCTGGCCTACAGTAACGGCAACCCGTCGGAGGGTTTCGGGGAACCTTACCGGATCTTCGACAGCGGCCGCAAGATCGCCCGCCTGCCCGGCCCCCCCTTCCAGTTCATGGACCGGGTTACCGCGCTCAGGGGCGAACCGTGGCGGATGACCGCCGGTGCCATGGCCGAGGCGCAGTACGACATCCCGGCGGACGCCTGGTATTTCGCTGTCGAGCGCCAGCCACGCATGCCTTTCGCGGTGCTGCTGGAAGCCGCGCTGCAGCCATGCGGCTGGCTGGCGGCCTACGTCGGTTCGGCCCTGACCAGCCCCAGCGACATCTCCTTCCGCAACCTGGGGGGAAATGCGATCCAGCACCGCCCGGTCACACCGGAGAGCGGCACGCTGACCTGCAGCGCCACGATGAAGAAAGTCGCCACCAGCGGCGGCATGATCATCCAGGAATTCGACTTCTCGGTAGCGGACCGCCACGGCATCCTTTACGAGGGGGACACGATGTTCGGATTCTTCTCGAAAGAGGCACTGGCGGCCCAGGTCGGCATCCGGGACGCCAAACCATACCAGCCAACCAGGCCGGAGGCTGAGCGGAGCCGAAGCCTGCCCTACCCGCAGACGGCCCCATTCCCGGACACTCAGCTGCGGATGATCGACCGGATCGAACTGTTCGTAGCGGATGGCGGCCCGGCCGGTCTCGGCTACCTGCGTGGAATCAAGGATGTGGATCCGGAGGAATGGTTCTTCAAGGCCCATTTCTACGAGGACCCGGTCACGCCCGGCTCGCTGGGGCTGGAATCGTTCCTGCAGCTGGCCAAGTTCGCAGCGGTGGAACGCTGGGGCTGGAACCCGGGCAACACACTGGCCGCCGTGGCACTGGAAAAGCGGCACCGCTGGCTCTATCGCGGACAGATTGTACCGACCAACAACAAGGTCACGGTGGAGTGCTGGATCACCGCCGTCGATGAACATACGCGCACACTGACCGCCGACGGCTTCCTATCGGTGGATGGCAAGACTATTTACCAGATGAATGATTTTTCGGTACGGATGGAGTAGGAGTTAAATGAAGTACACCAAAGTGATAATCGAAGCCCTTGACTACCAGCTGGCGCCGGTAGTCGTTTCATCAACCGAGCTGGAATCCCGCCTGGAACCGCTCTACCGCCAGCTCCACATTGCACCGGGACAGCTGCAGGCGCTGACCGGTATCCGCGAACGACGCTGGTGGGAGCCTGGCTATCCGCTTTCCCAGGGGGCAATCGCCGCCGGTAAAAAAGCGCTGGCGGCCAGTGGAATTTCCGCCGCCGAGATCGGCGCGCTGATCTACACCGGCGTCTGCCGGGAACAGTTCGAACCGGCCACCGCCTGCCGTGTGGCCGCAGGGCTGGGCATCGGCGGCCACGCGGCGGTTTTCGACCTCTCCAACGCCTGTCTGGGAGTACTGAACGGCATCCTGGACGTGGCCAACCGCATCGAACTTGGGCAGATCCGGGCCGGGCTGGTGGTCTCCTGCGAGAGCGCCCGCGAGATCAACGAGATCATGATCGCCCGCATGCTGGAAGAATGTAACATGCAGCACTTCGCAACATCGCTGGCCACCCTGACCGGTGGCTCCGGGGCCGTGGCGGTGCTGCTGACCGACGGTTCGTTTTCCGGCTCCGCCCGCCGCCGCCTGCTGGGCGGCACGACCCAGGCCGCACCGGAACACCACCAGCTCTGCCTGTGGGGTATCACCCCGGACGGCAAGGGGGGCTATCGGCAATCGATGAGCACCGACGGCGTCAATGTGATGAATTACGGAGTCGAACTGGGACGCCGCACCTGGGAGGCCTTCCTGCCCCAGGTCGGCTGGAGCGCCGAGGATGTGGACCGGGTGATCTGCCACCAGGTCGGGTCGGCCCACCAGAGCGCGATCCTGAAGACGCTCGGTATCCCGGCCGACAAGGACTTCACCACCTTCGAGTTCCTGGGCAACATGGGCACCGTCTCGCTGCCGCTGACCGCCGCCCTGGCCGCCGAGCGCGACATGCTGGAGGCGGGCGACAAGGTTGCCCTGCTCGGTATCGGCAGCGGCCTGAACTGCCTGATGCTGGGAGTGGAGTGGTGACCAGCAGCGCACTTGCCAAAGAATACCCCTTCAGCGGCCACAAGCTGAATATTGAAGGCCTGAACTACCACTATCTGGACGAGGGCAACGGCGAGCCGGTCGTGATGGTTCACGGCAACCCTTCCTGGTCGTTCTACTACCGCAACCTGGTGCTGGCGCTGCGCGACCGCTACCGTTGCATCGTCCCGGACCATATCGGCTGCGGCTTCTCGGACAAGCCGGGTGACGACCGTTACGACTATACCCTGCCCCGCCGGGTGGACGACCTGGAGCGGCTGCTGGAACATCTGGGGCTGACCCAAAACATCACGCTGGTCGTGCACGACTGGGGCGGCATGATCGGCATGGCCTATGCGGTCCGCCATCCCGAACGGATCAGGCGGCTGGTGATACTGAACACCGGGGCCTTCCCGCTTCCGGCGGCAAAACCTTTCCCGCTGGGCCTCAAAATCTGCCGCGACACACAACTGGGCACGCTGCTGGTGCGCGGCATGAACGCCTTCAGCCGCGGCGCTTCCTGGGTCGGCTGCAAACAGAACCCCATGTCAGCGGAACTCCGCAAGCTGTACCAACTCCCCTACGACTCCTGGAAAAACCGCATCGCCACACTACGTTTCGTACAGGACATCCCACTGGCTCCCGGTGACCGCAATTACGAGCTGATCAGCCAGGTTGCCGAGGGAATCAACCAGTTCCGCAGCCTGCCGATGCTGATTCTCTGGGGCGAAAAGGACTTCGTCTTCGACCGCCACTTCCTGGACGAATGGCGACGACGCTTCCCCGAGGCGGAGGTTCACAGCTATCCGGATGCCGGGCACTATATCCTTGAAGATGCCAAAAGCGAGGTCATACCGTTGATCTCCGCCTTCCTGGACCGGACTTCAATTTAATTTCAAACATTCAAAAGGAAACCATATGACCACCCTCCCCCAATGCCCCTCATGCAGCTCGGAGTACACCTACGAAGACGGCGAGATGTTCGTTTGCCCGGAATGCGCCCATGAGTGGCCCAAAACGGCGGTCGAGAGCGCGGAGACCGGCACTGTCGTGCGTGACGCCTTCGGCAACCTGTTAAGCGACGGCGACTCGGTCACCGTCATCAAGGACCTTAAAATCAAGGGGGCATCTTCGGTGGTCAAGGTCGGCACCAAGGTCAGGAACATCCGCATCATCTCGGGAGACCACGATATCGACTGCAAGATCGACGGCATCGGCGCCATGCAGCTCAAATCAGAGTTCGTCAAGAAGGCTTGAGACGCAAAGTTTTCTTAGCGTTGTTTGCACTTTTTCGCTAATAACCCTCGACATCAAAAACAAAAAAGCCGTCTCGCGACGGCTCTGTTGCTTGTTATCCGGTTGAATGATTCCTATTTTCTGACCACCATGCGCCGCTGCATGCGGCCGCCCATGGCTGCCATCTGGTGCTTCTGCAGGGCGCCCAGGCTCTCCAGGTGAAACTGGAACCACAGGTCTCCGTAAGCCCGCATGTTCATTTTCTTACCCTTTTCCAAAGATTCCAGATTGTCCTTCAACTTTTCATCGCCGGGAATTTTCTTCAATCCCTTGGCCAGGATTTCCTTGGCCTTGGCGTTGTCGCCGCTTTCGTTCATGCAATAGGCGTACAGGCTCCAGAGCATCGATTCCTTGCCGTTCCACTGGACAGCTTTATCAAAGGTGCTGATCATCTTGTCCTTTTTCTGGCGTTTCATGTACGAAACGGCCAGCATCGCCATGGCGGCCCAGTTTTTGAAAAAGGATTTTTCAAGATAGGGGAAGGCGTTGGCGAAGTCGCGTTTCATGTAGTAGATCATGCCGATCTGGGAATTGATCTGGCCATCCACATACAACTGCCACTTGCTGTACTGCAGGGCATCCTTAAGTTCACGGATCGCCTTTTCGAAGCGGGGGGGCTGGGCCTGGAGATCCTTGCCGGCGGTTTCCAGCGAGGCCATCACCTTCTTCATGGTTATGCGTGAAAACAGCACGAAGATGAGCGCAAATACGATCAGCGCGATCATCAGCGAAATCCACCAGGAGAGCTTGAGGACAAGCATCAGTATCAGTAGCACCGCAGTAGAGGCGCCCGCGGAGATGAGAATGTTATACATCGGGAATTCCTTTCGTTGTTTCTGCTATTGGGGTAAGCGGGAGTCAGCTTTTGGGAGCGGCCGGAACCATCTCTCCGTTCTTTTCGGTAAACTTGGCGATTATGATGCGGCGTCCGGGTTTGAGCGCCACCGTTGTCTTAAGGTTGTTCCAGGCGGTCAGAAGTTTGGTGGATACATTGAAGCGCTTGGCCAGAACGCCAAGTGTGTCACCCTTCTTGACGGTGTAGTATTTGGAAAAATTGCCCTTGTTTACGGTCGCCCTCGCCGTGCGTCCCTCGCGGCTGAAATCGACGGTCTGTTTGACCGGCACGATCAGGGACTTGCCGGACAGGCGGCTCTTGGCGTTGATTCCGTTCAATTCGGCCAGCGCAACCGGTGTCGTGCCAAAACGACGGGCGAGGCTCTTCAGCGAATCCCGTTTGCCGGCCTTGTAGCGGGTGTAGAGGATCTTTTCGGTAAAACGCTGGTCTTCCGGAATCTTGGCATATTCAAGTTCGAACTGCTGTTTGGTCCCCTTGGGGATCTTGAGCTGGTAATCGGGATAATTGGGGGGGGTGCACCAGTGTCGCAGGTCAGGATTAAGTTCCTTGATGGTCTCATAGGTGGTGCCGCTCAGCTTTGCCGTCAGCTCCAGGTTCGTGCGCGAAGGGATCGTGACGGTGTCGAATTCGATCGCTGGCAGGTAGGCCACATCGGAAAAACCGTAGCGGGCCGGATCCTTGGCGATAATTGCCGCCGCCAGCAGTTTGGGAACGTATTCCTTGGTTTCGCGTTTCAGGTACGATCCCTGGGATATCTCCCAGAAGTCGCTGGTGTTGTACATGCTGATGGCCCGCAGGATCTTGTTCTCGCCGGCATTGTAACCGGCGGCAGCCAGATACCAGTCCCCCTTGAACATGCCGTACAACTCTTTCATATACAGCGCGGCGGCGGTGGTCGCCTTGACCGGGTCCTTGCGCTCGTCGATCCACTGGTCGATCCGCAGCGAATAGCGGCGGCCGGTGTCGGAGATGAACTGCCACGGGCCGACCGCATTGGCCCAGGAGCGGGCGTGCAGATGAAATCCGCTCTCGATCATGGCCACGTAGACCAGGTCCTCCGGCATCCCCTCGCGCTTCAGGATCTCCTTCATCATCGGAATGTAACGTGATGAACGTGAAAGCCAGTGTGAGAAGGACTGTTTGCCCCTGGTCTGGAAATAGTAGAGAAAGTATTCGACCTTGCTGTTCAGGGTCAGCGGGATATCCGAAATCGGCAGATCGATATCGGGCAACGCCAGTTCGTCCTGATCGGCACTGCTGTTATTGATCTCTTCCAGTGAAAACAGGTCGGCAACCGGGGCTGCGGACAGGTCCCCCTCGGCGGCGATCTCGTCCGCCGGAACCAGCGCCGGCTGTTCGTTGGCCGGGAGCAGCGGGGCGTTCGGCCGGGTCAGTTCCGCCAGCAGCGGCTGGATCGGCTCGGTGGCCAAAACGGGCTGTGCGCAGAGCAGTAATGCCAGTGCCACCGCCGCATATCTGATGAGATAGGATTTTATCATAGGTCGTCGGAGTATAGAGGAAGCAGCTCCGAAAGTCAACGCCACTGAAACCACCGTCAGATGGGCGCTTGGGGCGGCTGGTCGCTGTGGATGGCGTCTGCCTGCGGTATTGCGAGATTAGATTCTTTTTGCATATGCCAGATAAATTCCATTCCGGCCAGTACGATAAGCCAGCTGGTATAAATCCAGATCATGAAAACCGGCAGCAAAGCCAGGGTTCCGTAGATGGCGTTATAGTTGGAAACGCCCAGTTGGAGACGGATGTATACCGATTGTGCCAGTTGCAGGATGGTTCCGGCGACCAGTGTGCCGATCAGCGCGTTTTTCAGGCTGATGCGCGTGTTCGGGATGAACTTGTAGAGGCAGAGCAGTGCGATCCAGGTGCTCAGGTAGGGGGTCAGGCGGAACAGGGCCAGCTTGTAGCGTCCGAAGCCTGGCAGGCTGAAAAGCCAGCGCAGCAGCTCCTGGTGCTGCAGGGTGGTGGTGATGCTGATGGAGAGCGCGATCAACAAAGGGATGCCAAAGATCACGATCAGGTAATCGCGGAGTTTATGGTGGTAGGCCTTGCCTCGCTCAAGTTCGCAGATCTGGTTGAAGGCATCCTCGGTGGTGTCGAGCGTGGCCATCACCGACAGTATCAGCGCCACCACACCGACTACCCCCAGTGACCCGACGCTGGTACTGTGGATGTAACCCATGATTTTGGTGACCAGCTCGTGGGAACCTGCGGCGACATTGGAGAGAATGACCGGGGTCAGGCTGGAATCGAGGTTCAGCAGTTTGAGGATTGTAAATACAATCGCCAGAAAAGGCACCGTCGAGAGCAGGCTGGAAAAGGAGAGCGCCGAGGCGTAGATGGGGCAGCGGTCGTCAAAGAATTTGACGAGCAATTTTCTGGCAGAGCTGGAGAATTTTTGCAGGTGATTATGGATAGGCATGAGCTGTTTATACCACAATCAAGTCTGTTCGCACGTCAAGTCCTGCCCGTCGTAGATGCGGTTGGCTTCGGAAACTATCAGGTCGTGTTTGGCCGGTTTTGTCATGCCCTTGATCTGAATCTCCCGCCTGCAGGCGCTGCCATGGGTGTGGCCCGGTTCCAGGTAGACGATCCGCAAAGGTTTGCGCGCCCTGAAATACCTGGCGCCCAGGCCGACGGCATGCTGACGGAAGCGGCGGTCCGGCCCGGTGCTGATGCCTGTGTACAATGATCCGTCCGAACAGAGGATGATGTAGACGATCCAGTTCGTAACCGGCTCGGGATGTTCATTGCATGGGGTCTGGTTCATATACTGTTCCGCGGATCAGGACTGCAAAAAAAAAGCCCACCGGAAGTGGGCTTTTCAGTCGCGTTACGGATGCTACTGCACCGTGTCGCGCTCTTTCTGCATCGCCTCACGGCCGGCTTCGATCGCCGATGCCAGGATCGATTTCTTTTCCACGATGGTTTCCTTGCCATCCTCGATCGCGGTCTTGATCTTATCCTGGGCTTCCTTGGCGTATTCCTTGATCTTGTCCACCGCATCCTCAGTCAGGTCGGCAATGTTTTCACGCATTTCCCGACCACTCTTGGGCGCATACAAGAGCGCCAGCCCGGCGCCGATTGCCGCCCCGGCTACAAATGATACCAATACGGTTCCAGCGGATACTCCCTGTTCATCTGACATGGCTAATTACCTCCCCTTTTGTTTAGATAACGCTCAAGTACGTATTTTCCGGCCACCTTGGCGCCGGTCGCCCAGACCGAGGTGGTGCTGAGGACATTCGTCACCACGCCCACGGAACGGTTGATCGTGTGCAGGTTGTCACCGGTTTCGCCCAGCGCCGACATGAAACGTTTGACATCGTCAGTGTGCTCAACCACGCCGCCGCCGACCGTTTTCAGCTCGGCCAGCACTCCGGTCAGCTCCTGGATGGTCGGCTTGAGTTCCGTCTGCATCATTTCGCTCAGTGCTCCGACCGACTCGAAAGTGCGCTTGACGGTCAGGATTGTCGGGATCAGCGTCATTACCAAAATACAGATCGCAATGGCTATTATGATCAGTGCAATTCCGGTCAGGGTCATCTCTTCTCTCCAGTGAAATAATTGGTTTGACTGTTTAAAGTATAGAGCAAAAAACGATTAATTCAATCGAATAAACAGCCGTCAGCTGCCTGTTCTACGAACTGTGTCTGTCAGCATCTTCGAGAGTACGTCTTCAGCGGCGGAATAGGGGTCGATGCTGTTGTTGCCCATGCCTTCGACAATCCTGTCCATGCTGTTGTCGGCGGCCATGAATTCGAGCGCACTGCGGATGAGCCCGTCGCGCAGGATATCCATGAAATGCCGCTGGTTGCGTTCGCGCAGGAAATTGTCGATTGTGCCGCTGCTGAAGAGGAAATCGCGGTGGGCGAGGATCTCGCCGGTCAGTTCCTCGATGCCGGTGCCGCGCTGGGCCTCGGTTTTCATCACCTGCGGATTCCAGCTTCCATGCGGCGCGTTGCGCATCTCCAGCATCGTTGACAGCTCGCGGGCTGTACGGTCGGCCCCGTCGCGGTCGGCCTTGTTGACCACGAAAACATCGCCGATCTCCAGAATGCCGGCCTTGATGGCCTGGATGTCATCGCCCAGCCCCGGCACCATCACGACGCAGGTGGTGTGGGCAGCCTTGACGATGTCAACCTCGTCCTGGCCTACGCCGACGGTTTCGATGATGACAATATCCATCCCCATCGCGTCCATGACCATGCCCACATCGGTGGTCGAGCGCGAAAGTCCGCCCAGCGCGCCACGGGTGGCCAGGCTGCGGATGAAGACCCCCTCGTCGCAGGAGTGGCGGTTCATGCGGATACGGTCGCCCAGGATCGCGCCGCCGGTGAAGGGGCTGGTGGGATCGATGGCGACCACGCCGACTTTCCTGCCCCGCTTGCGGAACGAGGCGGTCAGCTGATCGACCAGGGTCGATTTGCCGGCGCCGGGGGGGCCGGTGATGCCGATGATATAGGCCCTGCCGGTGTGGGGATAGAGTTGTTTCAGTTCCCGGACCGCATTGGGGCGGTTGTCGTCGATGTCGCGCATCAGCCGCGCCGCGGCGCGGATGTCGCCCTGTACTACCTGTTCTGCGAGGGTCATGGTGGGATTACCTGTGGTTGAAGGATTGGTGCGACGAGGGGCTTCTATAGCACGATATCGGCGGGAATTCAACCGGCGGCGAGCAGAGGCCGGGGAACCGGCTGATTATTCATTCGGTTATTCTCTCAAGAGAATACTTTCCGAGCTTGACGGTGAAAGTTTTAACTGATGCCCACTTTTACCCTCACAAACATGGCAAAGGCTGATTTAAAAGAGATCGGCTGTTTCACACAAACCCGCTGAAAGGGAAAGATTGCAGTGATATTTTTAATCCAGATTCGTGGGGTCCTCCAAGAACAAAACAGCAGCATCCAGAGACTTTAATATTGCAACCTTTGTTGTGCTTGAATTTTCCATGTCACGATATGCCGCATACGCGCGAGAAAGTCCAAAAACCAGGTCTGATGTTGCTACAATCGCCAACTTGGAGACATAATTTGGCCTGTCAGCGCGGGTAGCAATCTTTACAAAACTTTGTAATATCTTTGTGGTCGGCAGATCGACCTCTTGAACTGCACTCAAATCCACCAGTTGATCGAACACTCCAGTCTGCCTATACGATGTGATCTGTTGTATGTAATCCATGAACTCTTCTTTTGTAAGCCGGTTACCTGCTGTCGATATAATCAGATGTCGCTCTAAGTCGACCTTATATTCTATAGGCATTGAAAATTCCTTCTGGGGAGTTGCACTTTATCCTCGAATGAAGTCATCAGGCTAGTCCAGGATTATTGTTCTGAGAGGAGATAAAACGTCCATAGTCTGCATCTGATTTAAGGATGTGTTCAATGAGCCAGCGCCTCAAAAACGTGAATATTTCCAGAGAGGTTTCAGCCTTACCCTGTTTATAGTCCTGTTGGAACTCCTGCAGGCGCTGTATGTAGCTGTTGTGTTCGGCAATATGCTGCTCATACCGGGGATAAGAAGATTCCATCATCCAGAGTTCTTCACGCACAAAATGATAGCTGACATAATCAGACAATTCATCAAGAAGTTC
>JAVBXN010000044.1 GCA_030824515.1 Pelobacter sp. | reverse complement strand
GTGATCGCAGCGGTCAAGGTTGTCTTGCCGTGGTCAACGTGACCGATAGTCCCGATGTTTACGTGTGTCTTGTTACGCTCGAATTTTGCCTTTGCCATGATAAAGGCCCTCCTGATGGATAAATTTGTTTAAATCAACCTTTAACTTTTGCAACTATCTCTTCCGATACCGACTTGGGTACCGGCTCATAATGGTCAAATGTCATTGCGTATGTTGCACGCCCCTGTGTTGCAGAACGAAGATCTGTCGAATAACCGAACATCGATGCCAGCGGAACCATGGCCGAAATAACCTGTGCACCGGCGCGTGAGTCCATACCCATGATACGGCCGCGCTTGGAGTTGAGGTCACCGATGACATCGCCCATGTATTCTTCCGGAACTACAACTTCAACGGACATGATTGGCTCAAGAATGATCGGGCCTGCTTTTGCACAGCCTTCCTTGAAGCCCATGGAGCCGGCAATCTTGAATGCCATCTCAGAGGAGTCAACCTCATGGTATGAACCATCAACCAAAGTAACCTTGACGTCTACAACCGGGAAACCGGCCATGATACCGTTATCTGTGGCTTCCAATGCGCCTTTGCCAACAGCCGGGATATATTCGCGGGGAACAACACCACCCTTGATAGCATCAACAAACTCAAAACCTTTGCCAGCTTCCTGCGGCTCAATCTCAAGCCATACATGGCCATACTGACCACGACCACCGGACTGACGAACGAACTTGCCTTCCACTTTTACCTTCTTGGTAATAGTTTCACGGTAGGCGACCTGCGGCTTGCCGACATTAGCCTCAACTTTAAATTCGCGCTTGAGTCGATCTACAATAATCTCCAGATGAAGCTCGCCCATGCCGGAAATAATTGTCTGGCCGGTTTCTTCATCAGTTTTTACACGGAATGAAGGATCTTCGCTGGCCAGCTTTTGAAGACCGAAACCGAGTTTTTCCTGCTCAGCTTTTGTCTTAGGCTCAATTGCAATCGAAATTACCGGTTCAGGAAACTCGATCGACTCGAGGATAACCTGCTTGTCTTCATCACACAGCGTGTCACCGGTAGTCGTATACTTCAAACCAACAGCGGCAGCAATATCACCGGCATACACTTCTTTAACTTCTTCGCGCTTATTGGCATGCATCTTGAGAATACGTCCAATACGCTCTTTCTTGCCCTTGGTGGAGTTGTACACGTAAGAACCAGCTGCAACAACTCCTGAATAAACCCGGAAAAAGGTGAGCTGACCAACAAAGGGGTCTGTCATAATCTTGAAACCGAGGGCTGAGAAAGGCTCGGCGTCAGACGCCTGACGCTCTATCTCTTCACCGTTGTCAATATCTATACCTTTAATTGCAGGGATATCGAGCGGAGACGGCATATAATCAACAACTGCATCAAGCAGATTCTGAACACCTTTGTTTTTAAATGACGAACCACAGATAACCGGACAGAACTTAATGGCTATTGCGCCGGTCCGAATTGCGGACATTATTTCAGCTTCTGTCAGAACTTCTCCACTTAGATACTTTTCCATGAGTGCATCGTCATGGCTGGAGATTTCTTCTATCATCTTTTCACGGTATTCATTGGCTTCATCAACAAGCTCAGCCGGGATCTCTATTTCACTATATTCGGCACCGAGAGACTCGTCATTCCAAATGACAGCCTTCATCCGAACCAGATCGACAACACCCTTGAAATTTTCTTCCTTACCCACCGGAATCTGAATTGGAAGCGGATTGGCCTTGAGACGATCCTTGATCATCTGTACACCGCGGAAAAAATCAGCTCCAACACGGTCCATTTTATTGATAAAAGCGAGACGAGGAACGCCGTATTTGTCAGCTTGACGCCAGACAGTTTCAGACTGGGGCTCAACTCCGCCAACCGAACAGAATACAGCTACAGCACCATCAAGAACCCTGAGTGAACGCTCAACTTCAATAGTGAAGTCAACATGACCGGGAGTGTCAATAATATTGATATTGTAATCTCTCCAGCTACAGGTTGTTGCAGCTGAGGTAATGGTGATACCACGCTCCTGCTCCTGCTCCATCCAGTCCATGGTGGCAGTGCCTTCATGAACTTCGCCGATCTTGTGAGAAACACCGGTATAATAAAGGATACGCTCTGTAGTCGTTGTCTTACCTGCATCAATGTGAGCCATGATGCCGATATTTCTATATTTTTCAAGTGGTGATAAACGGGGCACCGAATCCTCCAGAAACTTTTAAACTACTACCAGCGATAATGGGCAAAAGCACGGTTGGCTTCAGCCATCTTATGCACATCTTCACGCTTCTTGACAGCCGAACCACGGTTATTGAATGCATCCATGATCTCGCCCGCAAGCTTGTCAGTCATCGTTTTTTCACTTCGAGCGGTTGAATACTTGATCAGCCAACGCATTGCAAGTGACATGCGACGCTCCGGACGAACCTCAATCGGAACCTGATAGGTAGAACCACCAACACGACGCGACTTGACTTCAAGCATCGGCTTAATATTATCAAGACTCTTCTTAAGAACCTTTACCGCCTCGTCATTGGAACGCTGTGCGACCAACTCGAGTGCGCCGTACAGAATCGACTCAGCAACACTTTTTTTGCCATCCAGCATCAATGTATTGATGAGCTTGGCAACAACCTTGTCGTTGAATTTTGGATCGGACAGAATTATTCTTTTAGGAACTTCTCTTCTTCTTGGCATATCTTTCCCCTCAACGAATCAGGTGAATATTATTTCGGACGCTTCGCGCCATACTTGGAACGACTTTTTAAACGGCCCTTAACGCCGACCGAGTCAAGCGTGCCGCGAACGATGTGATAGCGCACACCCGGAAGGTCTTTAACCCTGCCGCCACGAATCAGCACAACCGAGTGCTCCTGAAGGTTATGGCCAACACCGGGGATATAAGATGTAACCTCGATACCGTTTGTGAGCCGCACCCTGGCAACCTTGCGCAGAGCCGAGTTAGGTTTTTTAGGTGTAGTCGTATAAACCCTCGTGCAAACACCGCGTTTTTGCGGACAACATTTCAACGCAGGCGCCGTTGATTTCTCGTTCTTACTTTCTCTGCCCGCACGAATCAGCTGGTTAATAGTTGGCATAGTCGTCAAATTCTCCCGACAAAATAGTTATCAAAAACGCTCCTCCAAAGAAGCGAATTCCGAAGCTAGCAAATAAAACAACGCCGTGTCAACCTTTTTATCCAACCGAATACAAATAAGTTGGCAGCGCGTCACTACAATATAGATAAATCTTTTTTACAAATGTTTGTTTGTGATTAGAAGTACTGCTTTATTCAGCATCGCGCACGATTAAAATCCAACTGCGAGGGGAATGGAATAGGTGTAGGGCCGGAATCAGACCGGCATCTCCATTCATGTCTGTTGCGCGATGTTTACTGCTCCACAATGGGAATCAGTCTTATACTCTTAACGCTGCCACAGTGTCAACAAAAAAAACATGACTTTATTTTTTTATTTTTTCGAACCAGTACTACTTGACTGTGTACCAGAATTTGGCCTGTCGGATCTTCCCGTCTTTAAGCTTGAACTTGCTCATCACACCGTATTTTCCCTTTACCGGCATCACGAAATCACCGCCAAAGTGACCGCGCATGCCAGTCAAGTCCTTGGTCTGGTCTTTTTTATCCGGGCTCTGAATTTTCAACTTGATTTCACCCTCCGTCAACTGCTTACCGCTCTTGACATCTTTGATGCTTACAGAAATGTGGTGCGTTTCCTTGATCCCCTTGGGCATTTCCATTCCCATTTCCTTCATGGCATCTTTCATCGTCTGTACGGTAAAACTGACCTTGACTCCATCCACAACTTCCTCGTAGGCCGGACCGTCCGCATGCCTGGAGTGATCGCCATGCTCCATCGCACTATAGGAAACAGCCGGAGCCGAAAAGGCCATAACTGCTGCCGCCAGAATCATCACCTGTTTTCTCATTGTATTTCTCCTCTGTAAATTGTTTATGCTTCCCGCTTGCGGGTGGTGTGAATACTTAATGCTGCATGCCGCTGTACTTCAGAGTCCCCTTGCGCAACTCACGTTTCTTCATCAGCACGAAAATCACCGGCGTCATTATAAGTACATGCACCGCCGATGAGATCATGCCGCCGATCATCGGCGCGGCGATAGGTTTCATCACATCGGCGCCGGTACCGCTGGACCACATGATCGGCACCAACCCCAATAGAGCCACGGCCACGGTCATCAACTTGGGCCGCAGGCGCAGTACGGCTCCCTCGAAGGTGGCATCATAGATATCCTGCTCCGTGCAGGGACCGTTCTTCAGCTTTTTGTCCAGCGCCTCATGCAGATATATCACCATCACCACCCCGGTTTCCACGGCGATGCCGTACAGGGCAATGAATCCGACCCAGACCGCCACCGACAGGTTGTACCCCAGGGCCGACACCAGATAGACACCTCCCACCAGCGCAAAAGGCACCGAAAGCATCACCATGCTGGCCTCCAGGGCCGAATGGAAGGTGAAGTAGAGCAGGATGAAGATGATTACCATCCCCAGCGGGATCAGTACCTGCAGGCGGGCCTTGGCGCGGACCTGGTTCTCCCACTGCCCGGACCAGGCCACATAGTATCCTGGAGGCAGTTTGAGCTGCTTCTCCAGCACCTGTTTGGCCTCGTTCACGAAGCCGCCCATATCCCTGCCACGCACGTTCAGAAAAACGATCGAGCGCAGCAAGCCGCCTTCACTGTTGATCTCCGGCGCGCCGGTGGACACGTTCAGCCTGGTGACCAGCGAGAGCGGCACTTGAGCGCCGCCCATGCCGCTTACCAGGATGCGGCGGATAGCCGGAATGTTGTCGCGATAGTCACGCAGGTAGCGGATGCGGATCGGGAAGCGGTTTCTGCCTTCCACGGTGGTGGAGAGCATTTCGCCCCCCAGGGCCGTGCCGATCACATCCTGAATATCGCCGACGCTTACTCCATAGCGGGCGGCCGCCTCGCGGTCGATGTCTATATCTATATAGTTGCCACCGGTGACCCGTTCGGCCACCACGTCGGCCGCGCCTTTGATCGGCCTCAGAATCGCCTCTGCCTGTATCGCCAGATCTTTCAGCACGTTCAGGTCGCTGCCGAAGATTTTGACCCCCAGGTCGGTGCGCACACCGGTGGAGAGCATATTGATTCGGTTGATGATCGGCTGGGTCCAGCCGTTGCGCACACCGATCTGCTGCAGCCTGCCGTCCAGTTCGGCCACTATGTCGGCTTTTTTGATTCCCGGCCGCCACTGTTCCTTAGGTTTCAGGATGATGATGCTCTCGAACATCGAAACCGGCGCCGGGTCGGTGGAGGTCTCGGCCCGGCCGACTTTGCCCAGCACATGCTCCACCTCGGGCACGCTCTTGATGATCGTGTCCTGGACCTGGATGATACGCTTGGCCTCTGTGATCGAGACATTGGGCAGTGTGACCGGCATGTACAGCAGCGACCCCTCATCCAGCGGTGGCATGAACTCGCTGCCTAGTTTCATGAACAGCGGCACCGCAACCAGCAGCGCCACGACATTCAGCATGATGGTAGTTTTTTTCCAGATTAGCACCCAGCGGATCACCGGCGAGTAGAGCCGGATAAAGAACGTGGAGACCGGGTTGGCACTCTCCGGCGGCATCTTGCCGCGCATCAGCCAGTACATCAGCACCGGCACCAGCGTGATCGCAATCAGCGCCGAGCCCATCATCGAGAAGGTCTTGGTGAAGGCCAGCGGGTGAAACAGCTTGCCCTCCTGCCCTTCCAGCATGAAGACCGGCACAAATGACAACACTATGATCGCCAGCGAGAAGAAGATCGCCCGCCCCACCTGCTTGGCCGAGGCGATCACGACTTCCAGCCGTTTTTCGGCCCGATCCTCCGGCGGCATCTCCGACAGGTGCCGGTAGCAGTTCTCCACCATGATCACGCCGGCATCCACCAGCACCCCGATCGCAATGGCGATGCCCCCCAAGGACATGATATTGGAGGTGACTCCCATCAGTTTCATCGTGATAAACGCGATCAGCACCGAGATCGGCAGTGTCAGGACGATCACCAGGGCGCTCTGGAAATGCAGCAGGAAAGCCAGGATCACCAGCGAGACCACCACCGATTCCTCCAGCAGCGATGTCTTCAGGGTCTTCACCGCGCGGTTGATCAGGTCGGAACGGTCGTAGGAGACCATGATTTTGACGCCTGGCGGCAACCCTTTCTCCAGCTCCCTGATCTTGACCTTGACCCGGTCAATGACATCCTTGGCGTTCTCGCCGTAGCGCATCACCACGATGCCGCCCACCGCCTCCCCCTCGCCGTTCATATCCAGCAGGCCGCGCCGGATGGCGCCACCCATCTGGACCGTGCCCAGGTTCCTGACGTAAATCGGCGTGCCGCGCATGTCGGCACCGACCACAATGTTTTCCAGGTCGGCCAGGGACTTGACATAGCCGCGGCCGCGGATCAGGTATTCGGCATCAGCCTGCTCGATAAGCTTGCCGCCCACATCCTTGTTGGCCCCCTTGACCGCCTCCATCACCTTGCCGGAAGTGATGTTGTAGGCCTGCAGCTTGACCGGGTCCAGGTCGATCTGGTACTCCCGCACCAGGCCGCCGATCGAGGCCACCTCGGCCACGCCGGCCACGGTATTCAACTGGTAGCGGACAAACCAGTCCTGCAGGGTACGCAGCTGTTCCAGATCGTAGCCCTTGCCTTCGATCGTGTACCAGAAAACGTGCCCAACGCCGGTGCCGTCCGGTCCCAGGGTCGGTACAACACCGGGCGGAAGCAGCGAGGCGGCATAATTCAGCCGTTCCAGCACGCGGGTGCGGGCCCAGTAGATATCGGCCTTGTCCTCGAAGATCACGTAGATCATCGAGAAGCCGAAAGCCGAGGATGCCCGCACGGCCCGCACCTGCGGCAACCCCTGCAGGTTGGTGGCCAGTGGATAGGTGACCTGATCTTCCACCACCTGCGGCGAACGGCCGGGATAGTCGGTGAAGACGATCACCTGGTTGTCGGACAGGTCCGGAATCGCGTCAACCGGGGTGCGATAGACCGACCAGACGCCCCAGACGATGATCAGCGCGAAGACCATCAGCACGATAACCCGGTTGCGGGCGCTATATTCGATGATTTTTTCAATCATAATCAGCCTTGCCTGCCTTGAAGTCCCCTTTTAAGAAAGGGGGATTTAGGGGGATTTTGACGGCAAATCCCCCCTGCCCCCCTTTCGTAAAGGGGGGTAAAAACTTACATCTTCATATCATCCATCTTCAGAGAATCCTTCTTGGCCGGCGGAGCGGCCGGCTGTACTTTTCCCTCCGGCCCGGCGGCGCCGGTATGCTGGCTGTGATCCGGCCCGCTACCGCCGCGCAGCTGCGATTCCGAATCGATCAGATAGGCGCCGGACACGGCCACCTTCTCACCCGGCTTGACTCCGGAAAGGATCTGCACTTTGTCGTCCGTGCGCTGCCCCACCTGCACCTCACGCGGCTCGAACACTCCCGGCCGGCTTTCCACCCAGACGGTCTGGTGCTTGCCGCTGTCCATCACCGCCGTAACCGGCAGCACGACGGCCTGGCCCAGACCGACCTTGATAACCGCATTTACGAACATGTCCGGCTTGAGCCTCAATCCGGGGTTGGGCATCTCGACCCGGGCCTTGACCGTGCGTGTCTTTGGATCCAGGAAAGGATAGATAAATGTCACCCGCCCGTTGAAAGCCTTTCCCGGGAAGGACTGGGAACGGATCTCCACCGGCTGGCCGATGCGGATACTGGAAAATTCACTCTCGTAGACCTCAATCTCGACCCAGACGGTGGAGAGGTCGGCAATGCTGAACAGCGCGTCGCCCACATTGACGTACTGTCCCTGCTGGACCAGCTTTTCGATCACCACGCCCGACAGCGGAGTGTAGATCGGCAGGCGTATGTTAGGCTTGCCGGCCCGTTCCAGCTCGGCGATCTGGCTTTCCTTGACCCCGTACAGCATCAGGCGCTGCCTGGCCGAAGACACCAGTCCGTCACCATTCTGGGAGATGGAGGGGATCGGCGAGTTTTTCAGCTGCTCACGGCTCCTGACCGCCAGCAGATACTCCTGCTGGGTCGCCAGCAGCTCGGGTGAATAGACCTCGGCCACCGGCCGGTCCTTGCTGACAAAAGCCCCCACGGTATTGACGTTGAGCCGGTCGATGCGCCCGGCGATCCAGGCGGTGACCTTGGCCTGGCGCGACTGGTCGAACTGCACGATTCCGACCGCGTTGATCTCCTTGTTGAGCGTCTGCTGCCCGGCCTCCACGGTAGCCACGTTGGCCATGATCCTCTGGGTGGCGGACATGGAGACCTGCCCCAGCGCATCGGCCTGCTGTTTCTGTTCGGCTGTCATTGGGGCGCCGGTTGCAGCGCCTTCGACTTTTTTGATCAGCTCCATGGCACAGATCGGGCAGGTGCCGGGCTTGTCCTTGATAATGAAGGGATGCATCGGGCAGGTGTACTGTACCTGCCCCTGCCCTGCCTTGCCTTCGGCTTGATGGTCGTGGCCGGCATGCTGCCAGGCATACCAGCCGCCACCGGCCAGTGCGATCAGTAACAGCAAGATCAGTGGAACGGTTATTTTCTTGTTCAATGCCATGGTAAACCTCTGGGCTCTATTTAGTTTCCGTGCCGGCCTGCGGTTGGGCCAAATCAATCCCCACCGCCGCCTCCAGTCTCGCCAGCTGCATCATGTACTCGGCCTTCGACTCGTGCAGCTCCCGCTCATAGTTGAACAGGCTGACCCTGCCGTCCAGCAGGGTCAGAAAATCCACCTTGCCGACCCGGTAGCTGATGATCGCCGATTCCAGCGACTGCTCGGCCTGGGGGATGATGCCCCCCTTGTAAAGCTCCACCAGTTTCCGGCGGCGCTCCATCTGTGCCATGGAGTCATTGATTGCATAGCCGATGCTGTTCTTGAGGCCGTTCAACTCCTCCATCGCCATGTCGGTCTCGGAGGATGATTCGGCCAGCATGGCCCGGCGGCGTTCCTGCTGAAAAGGAAGGTTGAAGGTCAGGCCAACGGTGAACATGTTGTAGCCGGGATCCTCCATGGCCTGTTCACGGAACATGTATTCAAAGGACAGGTTGAGGTCCGGGTAGAATTCCTTGCGGGCCAGACGGTGCGTAGCCATGCCCTTGTTGGCCAGCATCACCAGGCTTTTTGCCTGGGGACGGTTCTGGTAGGCGCTTTCCCGCAGCTGGTCGGGCGACTGTGCAACGGCCGGAAGCTCGAAGTCGGCCACGCGCCCCACGACAGTGCCGGCCGGACGATACAACAGGTAATTCAGGTTGGCCTCCAGGCTTTTTCTCTGTTGCTGCAGTGTGATCTGCATATCCAGCATCCTGGATTTTTCGAGTCCGGCCTTGAAGATGTCCTGCTGCGCCCCCTGCCCAACACTGTAGCGGGATTCCGCGATGGTAGTGAAGTCGCCGATGATCTGAATATTCTTGGCCACAATTTCCAGCGCCTTGTCCACGGCATAGATCTGGTAATAGGTTTCCTTTACCATCCGCTTCAGCTCCAGCCGGCGCTCCTCGATCTGCCAGCGGTAGGATTCGGCCTCGTAACGGGCGATCTCCTCCTTCAGCTCGCGCTTGCCCCAGAAGGGAAGCTGCTGGCTGATGCCGACCACTTTGGCCGTAGTCGGATCCCTGCCGCCGAACGAGAGCGGGTCACGTGCCAGCAAGTTCTGCAGTTTGAACATGAACATTGGATCGTCCAGGCGACCAGCCTGGCTGGCCCGGCCGACAAACATCCGCCAACGGGCCTGGGAGGATTTAAGTTCGGGATTGTTGGTCAGGGCGTTTTCGATCAAGGAGGCAAGGTTTTCGGCAGGCCGGGAGTCATCCGCAAGGGCGGGAGCAAAGCAGAAGATAATGGAGGCGATTATGGCAAGTAATGTTTTCATGGCAGCCTCTGATTATGGTGATTTCTGAAATCAGTATATCAGGTATCGTGCCAAACCAGTAACAGATTGATTTACATCGTATTAGCCATCATCAGAAAACTGCGATCCGGAGGAACTGTAGAATATTGCACAGTGCCGGTATCATATTCTACAGTTATGTATTCAGACTTTATCAGGTGTAACGATCTCGTACTTCTCCATGCGATAGATCAGCGTATGCCGGGGTATGCGCAGAAAACGGGCGGCGGCGGCCTGGTTCCAGCCGTTACGTTCCAGAGCCTGCACCACCACCTCCCGCTCCAGCTGTTCCAAGGAATATCCGGCGTCAGGCAGGTTGACCACTGCGTTCGAATCGGTCGCGGTTCCCGCAGAAACCGCGCCTCTGCTGATTTTTTCAGGCAGTTCCCCCAAGGTGATCGTATCGCCCTCTCGCATTATCAGCAACCGCTCCACCAGGTTTTCCAGTTCACGCACGTTGCCCGGCCAGTTGTATGACGAGAGCGCCGCAAGCGCCTGCCTGTCGAAATCCACCCTGGCTGAGTCGTACTTGCCGCAGAAATAGCGCAGCAGCAGAGGGATATCCTCGCGCCGCTGTCTCAGCGGCGGCAGGTGGATCGGTATCACCGAAAGACGATAGTAAAGATCCTCGCGAAAGACGCCATCGGCGATGGCCTTTTCGATGTCCAGGTTGGTGGCGGCCACCACCCTCACATCCAGCTTCTGCTCCCTTGTGCCGCCGACAGCCTCCACCACCCGCTCCTGCAAGGCCCGCAACAGTTTGGGCTGCAACTCCAGCGGCAATTCTCCTACCTCGTCCAGAAACAGCGTCCCGCCTTCGGCCAGCAGGAACTTCCCGGTTTTGTCCTTGACGGCGCCGGTGAAAGCGCCCTTGACATGTCCGAAGAGCTCACTCTCCAGCAGGTCACGGGGAATCGCGGCGCAGTTGATTGCCACGAAGGGGCCGTTCCTGCGGCCGCTCTGGGCATGGATCGACCGCGCCACCAACTCCTTGCCGGTGCCGGATTCGCCGGTGATAAGCACCGAGGCCTCGCTGTCGGCCACCTTGTTCACCACCTGGAAAACCTTTTCCATAGCCAACGACGAACCGACCATGGTGCGAAAATCGCTGCGGTCGGACAACTCGCTTTTCAGGCGCTTATTCTCGGCGGCCAGACCGGTGAAGCGCAAAGCCTTGGCCACGGTCAGCCGCAGTTCATCGCGGTTGAAGGGTTTGGTAATGTAATCATGGGCGCCCGACTTCATCGCCTCCACGGCGATATCGACCGTGCCGAAGGCGGTGACGATAATCACCAGCGTTTCCGGAGAACGTTCCTTGACAGCCTTCAAGACCTGCATGCCGTCCATGCCCGGCATTTTCATGTCGGTTATCACCAAAGCCGGTGCTACCTCGTCAAACAGCCGCAAGCCCTCTTCGCCGGAAGCGGCGGCGGCCACGGCGTAGCCGGCCTCCTGGAGGTTGTATTCCAGCACCCGCCTGAGCGAGGTATCGTCGTCGATGATCAGGATGGTTGTTTTCATGGTGGTCCTTGCTGACTCTATCATTAATTATCTTTTGATTCTTTACTTTTATAACATGCATGATATATTTAGACCATGGTTTACCGTCTTTCATCCTATAAAAAGCAGTTGACCTTTTGATTTTGCTTCAACCTCCTGATATCATGTTGCAATCACAGATCAGGAGGTTCACCAAATGGGTGAGTGTAATAATCGCGCTTCGCGGGTTCCT
>JAVBXN010000027.1 GCA_030824515.1 Pelobacter sp. | reverse complement strand
GACACGATAAAGAGTCGAGATACCTTCTGGGCCACAGTGCCCGAGAACATCTGGCCTTGACCGCCGCAAAACGAAGTAACAGAGCCGGGGCGCCCAACAGGGGCGTCCTTTGAGAATGCCTGAGCCGGATGAAGCGAAAGTTTCAAGTCCGGTTCTTAGGGGGGTCGGGAGCCGAGAGGCTCCCCTCCTACCCGGTACAAGGATTAAAGGTACTTGACTCAGCCGCTGAATTGAGTTAATGGATCAATATGATGAAAAAAACTTCCACAACCCTAGTCGTCGTAGTCGTCACCATGTGACGGCTCGTTCTTGCCTTATTAACACAAGGAGCGCGGGTCTCTTCCCCGCGCTCTTTTCGTATCTGCTTCATGGAATCGAAGGTCGCGAGGGGGGGAAAGTCTCGCGACTATTTTATTTCCAAAAGGAGCACTACCATGCAGATCACCCCAAGTATCCATGCCATCAACATCCCCTTTGTCGTACAAACCCCAGCCGGGCCGATTAATCGTTCAGTCAACGTATTTCTCTATTGCGGTGGAAAGATTACCCTGATTGACAGTGGAGTTGCCGGATCAGAACAGTATATTTATAAATATTTGGAGCAAATTGGACTTCAACAAAAAAACATTGAACACCTTATCCTCACTCATTCCCACCCTGATCACGTTGGCGCTGCCAAGGAAATACAAAGGGTAACCGGATGCCGCGTCTCAGCTCATATCGCTGAAAGGAACTGGATTGAGGACACCAACCTGCAAGAAAAGGAGCGTCCCGTCCCAGGGTTTCAAACCCTTGTGGGTGGTTCAGTTACAGTTGATAATCTGCTTTATGGCGGCGAATCCATCCGCGTTGATCAAGGCATTTCTCTGGAGGTCATTCATACCCCAGGTCATTCAGCAGGCTCAATCTCCTTATGGTGTCCATCTGACAAGGTACTATTTACCGGCGATGCCGTGCTAGTACCCGGAGATATGCCGATCTTTGACAACTATCAATCTGCTGTTGATTCACTAAAAAAATTGGAAGATATTGAGTTGGAATGGTTGTTGTCAGCGTGGGATGAGCCAAAACAAACTGCAGAAGCCAGAATTTTGTTCTCAGAAAGCAAAGACTGGCTTAAGAAAATTAACGCGACGGTGCTTAAAGTTTCTAATATCAGAGGAGCTGGAGATTATATGGAGATATGCCGTGATGTGGTGGCAGAGCTTAGGCTTCCGCAATTTGCAGTAAACCCACTTGTTGCACGTTCACTCACATCTTGCCTTGCAGAATAATATAAAAGATACTAAAAAAATTATTGGAATAAGAATATTTTGTAAAAATATAAGGTTCAACAAGGCTTACGACCTGCCCAAAAACCCGGCAGGTCAAAGCCATGCCCGTTAAACTTCAAAAGTTTTTTCGACGGCGGGAGGATCTTCATCCTCTCCAGCAAGCCTACCGAACGGCGCCGGCAATGAATCTCCAGGCACTCAACCGCATTCCGCTTCACCTGCATAGTCCGCAAGGAGCCTTGGCCGGCGCAAGCCCCTGCCGCATCCGCTCCTCCCACTCATCACGGTGCAGAAAGCATCAGCGCTCCGAAAAACTTCTGCAACACGACCAAATGCCGTAAAAATTTGATTTAGCGAGTTTTACTGGTAAAATTCTATCTATTTCAGGCCGCTATACGCGCTGTGATCAGGTTGTTATTCCAGGGAGGTTGCCATGCAGAACTTTACCGGGCTAAAGCGAATATTACTGCTTACTTCCATATGCCTTACGTACTGCTTAATCTCAGCTGCAGCCTTAGCGGCCGAGAAACAGACCTACAGCCTGGCAGTGATCCCAAACCTCCCGGCAATCGCCCTGCACAAGAACTGGACCCCCTTTGTCGAGTACATGTCAAAGGAACTGGGAGTCAACATTGAGCTCAAGCTGTACGACAAGATAACAACATTCCTGGAGGAGACCCAGGACGGACGGGCTGATTTCATCTACTCTGCTCCGAACATGTTCTATCTTGCCTACCTTAAGCAAAAATACATCCCGCTGATTCGCAGTTCCAATCTGTTACGAGGCCGTGTCTTCGTTAGAAAAGACTCTCCCTACTACAAGATCAGTGATCTGCAAGGTAAGACAATTGCTTTTGTCGGTCCAAAGAATGTGTGTAGTGTTATCACCCGTCACGCAATTTTAACCGGCCAGGGAGGTATCAATTACAACACTTCATTCAGCGGTTCCACTATTAATGTGGCCAAGAGCGTCATACTGGGCAAGGCGGATGCCGGAGCAACGCTTGACATAAGCATGATGAACGACATGCCCGATATGGTTAACGAGTTCCGCATCCTGCTGGAAACCGATCAGATCGCCCCACACCCAATAGCCGCCCATCCTAGAGTACCTAAGAAACTGCAGGATGCTTTTGCAGCTGCGTTAATGGCACTGGACACATCAGACAAAGGACGGGCACTCCTTGATAAGGTCAAAATTAAAAAGCCGGTCAAGGCTGACTACAAAAGAGACTACAGCTTCTTTGCCAATGTTGATTCTGAAATTCTCAACAAATAGAAGACAATTCAGCTGGTATTAATATGCCAAAGCGCCTCGAAATAAGGATAATCACATCCATTGCTTTTGTACTCGCCGCCATGATTGCTGTTTACGGCTGGTGGGTAGGAAATAATCAGACCAAAATCTACGTACAGTCGCTATCCGATAACCTGCGGGCTCTTTCCCATAGCCATGCAGACAATGCCGCACATTACATAGTTGTGGAGGAGTATGCCGGACTTGATGAGCATATGCTTGAGGCTGCCCGCCTGCCGGAAGTATTGAGCGTCCAGGTTCTGGAACTTGACGGGACACTTTTGTGCAACATTGCACGACAGTCCAGAGCAGAAAAATCACGTCTGATTTATTCCGTTAAACGCGCCAGCACACCCAAGGGAAGTGAAGCGTTCATAAACCGCGAAGGTAACAGCCTGGTCAGCTGGACGCCGATAGTCGCAGGCAGCCACCTGGGATGGCTGAAGATGACGCTCAGCCTTAACACCGCAAACGATCTTCTGAAAACCACTTGGCGCAGCACACTTCAGATCGGGATATTGTGGCTTCTTGTTGGAATCGCCCTGATGGTACTGGTGGTCAGAAAACCACTTTCGACAATTCGCGAGCTGAGCCTGTTCGCCCATGATCTCCAGAGTCGTAAAGGTGGTCAGGTTTCGGTTCCACGAGGGGTCTTTGAGATTGATCTACTTGCCGATGCCCTCAATCATTCGTCTGCCGAGCTGCAATCCGCCGAACGCCTGCTGGTGGCACAGCAGGAGCAGCTGTCCGTGACCCTGCAGTCCATAGGTGATGGCGTTATTTCAACTGACATCAGCTGCATAATCATACTTCTGAACCATGTGGCCGAACAGCTGACCGGTTGGCCCCAGGAACAAGCCCAAGGGCAAAAACTCAATGATGTACTCTGTCTGGAAAAAGATGACGGAGTGCCGGCAATCGAGGAGCAGCTACAGTCGGTGCTTAAGGAAAAACGCCCCATCGAGCTCTCCGGACAAATCCGGCTTGTTTCCAGGGATAAGATTGTGTTCCTGGTTATCGTGAACGGCACACCAATAATCGACAGCGCTGGCCATCTGGCCGGAATGGTGCTGGTAATTAGGAACGTCACCGAAAAAGCGGAAATGGAAGCTGAAAAACGCAAGCTTGAGGAGCAACTGATCCAGTCTCAAAAGATGGAATCCATCGGCCAGCTTGCCGGGGGCATCGCCCATGATTTTAACAATATACTCACGGCAATTAACGGCTATGGAGAAATGCTGCGATCCAGGGTTGCCAATGATGAGAAGCTTGCCTCATTTGCCGACCAGTTACTTGCTGCCGCAGGGCGAGCTGCCAACCTCACCAGATCTCTGCTCGCTTTCAGTCGCAAGCAGTCCATCGAACTCGTGCGCACCGACATCAACGGTGTTGTCAACGGTGTCCAGAAATTTCTGGGCCGGCTGATCGGCGAGGACATAATACTCAGTGCCCACACCACAGCAACGCCCTTGCTGGCCATGGTGGACGCTGGCCAACTAGAGCAGATCCTCATGAATCTTGCCACAAATGCCCGTGATGCAATGCCGGAAGGTGGAAATCTTTCCATTGAGACTGACGAGATTTTTGTGGACGCACTTTACAGCAATGCTGTTGCAGCGGCCAAACCGGGACGCTACGCCTTGATCACAGTATCAGACAACGGTAACGGCATGGATCAGAAAACCTGTGCCCGCATCTTCGAACCGTTTTTCACCACAAAAAATATCGGCAAGGGCACCGGCCTGGGCCTCTCCATTGTCTATGGAATCGTTCGCCAGCATAACGGATTCATTACCGTGTACAGCGAACCCGGACATGGCACAAGCTTCAGGATACATATCCCGCTTTCAGAGGGACCAGAGATGCAAGCTATTCCCGATGACAATTCTGAAAACCTGCATGGATCGGAAACCATTCTGCTTGTGGAGGACGATAATGATGTGCGCGACATTCTTTCACTGACAATGGGAGAAGCAGGATATACAATCATTAGCGCAACCTGCGGAGCAGAGGCTGTTAAACTTTTTGATGAGAATCATGATCGCATCAGCCTGGTCCTGATGGATGTCATCATGCCCGGCATGAATGGCAAGGAGGCCTACAGCAGGATCAGCGAACGTTACCCATCATCACCTGTCATCTTCATGAGCGGATATACGTCGGACATCATCCTGCACAAAGGAATCGTTGACATGGATATCAATTTCATACACAAACCGGTATCCAAGCAGCAGCTGCTGAAAAAAGTACGTGGCGTATTGGATGGCAATTCACGACCTGTTAGCACTGACACACTAACGGAGTAGCAATTGCACCGCCACATCAGAATCAAAAGAATCTTTCAATTTGCGGGGAGTTCTGCGGGAGTTCCGGCGTCCTATTTCAGCAGAGAGGTGTTCCATGAAGAGATGTATGGCAGTTTTTGTCGTAATGTGCCTGGCTTGGACAGCCGGGACTGTTTCGGCTTCATCGCTGGTTTATCAGCCGGAAAGCCTGTCCCTGACGATACCCGCCGGAGCCGAGCAGCAGACATTTATAAAGGCCGGGGTTGAAGACGGCAGTTCAGCAACCTACTTCCTGTTTTTCATGGACAGGCTTGTCAACGCCAACCTGCCGGCCGAGTGGCTGTCAGTCTCGCCGGCCAGCGCATTCCTGTTCGGTAGTTCGAGCGCCACTTCACTGCTGACAATCCGTGTACCAGACGGGACGTCAACCGGTGTCTACTCCGCTTACATGCTGTCGCGAGCCATGGCTGCTCACGACGTCGCCCAGCCTGGCAACGGTATCCGTATAGATGTGACCGTACCTTCACAGTGCAGCGGCATTCCGGTCGTCACTATTGATTCGCTACAGCCGTTGATCATTTGGCCTCCGGATCACAGCATGACCCAGGTGGTCGTTACCGGCACGGTTCAGATGCCGGCCGGATGCACGATCGCCGAAGCCGGCTACGCAATTGAGGATGAATACCGTTTGATCTCCGGCATCGGCAGTATAAGGATTGATACCGGAGGAAAATTCACCGTCGCGCTTCCGGTTGAAGCCATGCGCCACGGCCAGGACAAGGACGGGCGGCATTACGCAATCACGGTTTATGCAAGGAACGAGGCCGGGAGCGGATCATCCATCACCCGTACAGTTGTGGTTCCCCACGACCATTCAGGCAAATGAGCTGCAAGGAAAAAATTTGTGAAGAATGCACACGCCTTGACAAAGTGGAGCATACGGTGTCAAGCATATAATATTTACAGCCAACAGGAGAATCTAACATGCACGGACGCATTTTCCGCTCGTTTCCAATCGGACCGTTTACCATCATCCCCGAAGGGGAAGCGGCAACCAACGGCATTCCGGTTATCCTGGGCAGAAAGGGCGCCTTCGGCTCGGGAGAGCATGAGACAACCGTCGCATGCCTGGAGGAGCTTTCAATGGTGGCCGGGATTTCCGGCGCCACCGTCCTTGACCTTGGAAGCGGCACCGGCATCCTCGCCATTGCAGCAGCCAGGCTTGGCGCCTCCCGGGTCGTCGCACTCGACAACGACTTGCAAGCGACCGTCTCCTGCGCCGAAAACGTAAACCTGAACGATCTGGAAGGGCGGGTCGTCAGCATTTGTGGTGAACTCGCCTGCCTAACCGACGACTCCTTTGACCTTGTTCTTGCCAATGGCTACGCAGATATGCTACTGGCTCTTGCCACCGACATGGTCAGTGTCACCCGCCCCGGAGGAACACTGATTCTCTCCGGAATCCCCATTCAGGACAAGTTCGAAGTAAAGCAGGCATTCGAGCGCCGAGGCTGCGTCCTCAGTGACAGCCGAATCGGTGAGGAGTATGTTACGTATGTCATGCAACAGCGGGGCATAACGTCAGAGTCAAACAATTAACTGTAATTTTGAGTGTTTTAAAATATCAGAAAGAGGCAAAAGCGCCAGTGCCTCGTCTGACAACAGCGGACACGTCCGGAGTAAAAAATGATCAAATCAACCATCGTTGTTTCAATCATATTCTTGACTGTATTTACTTCACTGGAAAGTCGCTCCCAGGAACCTGAAACTGCCAAATCAGGCAGTACCGATAAAAGCCCGGCAGTCGATATGGCCGGTGATCATGCCTCCGCCAAGACACACGATCGAAGCACCACCAGCATCCCTCTTGCCGACCTGTTTCCGACCCGCGAGCCCGCAGTCCGGGACGAGATCAATCCGGTAGTTGCACCGCCGGCCACCCGACCCCGCCAGGAAACGTTAAGATTACAGCACGAGTTTCACGGTGAGCTCACTACCTCCTTCAGCAATTCCAACGGCGTTCCCCAATAAATATATATCAGGCGGTTTCGAATACTAGTCTGCCGGATTGGCCGAAGGGTCATCATTGATGTATCAACCGGATTACGCTTTCATTACAAGTGTGCCTGGCACTAATTTTATATTTCATTTTCAATAAATTATTGCTACACAACTATCGATTCCCGTCTGAATGAGAGATTTGGGACAAAGAGCACCACGGACTGTCGAGAACAATGCTGGTGAAGAATGTCAATGACTCCGGATTCCGGTCTGACAGGTTTTGCGGGCATGGCACAAGTCGTTGTGCAGAACCTGTTGAACCACATCGCTTCCTGAACTGTTGTCTCTGAAAATTCGCCGGAGGTCCGTCATGGGCAAATCCTTACTCTTCTTCCTGATTTTATTTATCTTTTCACACGCAGCCTTTGCCCTGGAACCACCCGCTCCGGGCGAGATAGCGCAACTCAGGCAGGCCGGCAAGCTGGAAGAACGACTGGACAAGGCCAGAGCGCTGGGCAACCACCTGATCGACAAGAACCTCCTTGACCGGGCCATATACAAGGCCAAGCGCGAGGCGCTAATCCAGCGGGGCCTGAGCACCGACGAGATTCTGCCGGCACCGCCGGGGGCGTGGAAATTGATGCCCACGACCGGGAACGTCAAGATATTCGCCCTGCTGATCGATTTCAGCGACTACCCTGCCTGTAACACTTCAGCCGGGATTGACAGCGCACTGTTCGGCGACGGCAGCGTTATCGGCAACCCGGTTCCCTACGAGAGTCTCAGGAATTTCTATGACCGTTCTTCCTATAACCAACTGAATCTCTCCGGTGTGACGTTCGGCTGGTATCGCCCGCCTTTCACAAGAGCGTCCATGGGTGCGGACCCGACCACAGCGCAACGGGAGCAGCTGATCAAGGATGCGATCGCCTCTTTTGACGACGTGGCCACGGATTTTTCCCAGTATGACAACGACAACAATGGCCAGATAGAGTATTTCATCGTCATCTGGACCGGTCCGGACAACGGCTGGGCTAACTTCTGGTGGGGTTATCAGACCAGCTTCACCGACCAGACCTACACCGTGGACGGGAAGAAACTCGGCAAGTATTCGTGGCAGTACGAATATCATGTGCCCCCGTCCTATTGCGGAGCTTTCAGTCCCAGGACCGTCATCCACGAAACAGGTCACGGCCTGGGAAACCCCGACTACTACGATTATGACGACACGGTCGGCCCCGACGGCGGAGTCGGCAGCCTGGACATGCAGGCCGGCAACTGGGGGGACCACAACAGCTTTACCAAGTGGATCTTCGAATGGATCACCCCGACCGTGGTTGCCACCGGAAGCCAGACCCTGACGCTCAATCCTTCCGGCACCTCCCAGGATGCCGTGCTGATCATGCCCGGCGCGACCACCAGTGACGCCTTCCGGGAGTTTTTCATTGTCCAGAACCGATATCGCGTGGGCAACGACCCATTAACCAGCAACACTACCAACGGGATTTATTACCCCAGATACCCTGCTGACGGAATGCTGGTATGGCATGTGGATGCCCGCCTCAATGCCACCGGGACGGACTACAGGTACGACAACTCATACACCGATCACAAGCTGCTGAAGCTGATGCAGGCGGATGGCCTCGACCGGATCGAGAACAGTAGCGCCACCGCCGATGCCGCCATGTACTATCAGCCGGGCCTGACATTTACACCGTTGTCCAACCCGAACAGCAGAGACTATCTGGGCGTGGATTCGCGGGTCAACGTGACCGATATTTCAAAGTCCGACGTCACGAAACAGATCACCGCCACCTTCAGCATCGATGACCCAAGCACCTTTGCCACCCTGACGGTGGCGAAGACCGGGGCAGGCAGTGGCGCGGTCACCAGTTCCGTGGCAGGCATTTCCTGCGGCGGTGACTGCCAGGAGTCTTTTCTGCCGGCCGAGGCGACCACGGTAACCTTGACGGCTGTTCCCGTACCAGGCTCGAAATTCAGCGGATGGTCCGGCGGCGGCTGTTCCGGCGCCGGAACCTGCACGGTGACAATGCTGGCGGACACCATCGTCACGGCCGCCTTCGACACAACGATACTCATCAATGAGGATTTCGATCCGGAGCAATCCGCTGTTCCTACCGGCTGGACAAAATTTACAAATGCCGGTGGAGCCTATTGGTGGTTCACCTATAACAGTTACAATACCAGCGGAGGAACCGGAGAATGCGCTCTCGGCGCAACCTCGGGCTTGGGACCGTACGATGCCGAATTGCGGACCTTTGCGATGGATCTGTCCGCCTATGATTCGGTCGGGATGGAATTCAAAACCAGCATCGAGAGTTCGGCGTCAACGGCAGATGTGGATGTGAGCGTCAACGGCTCTTCCGGCCCCTGGACCAATGTCTGGAGAAAGGTCGGCCGATTCACCGGGCCGCAGACCGTCAATATCGATCTCACCTCCGCCGCTGCCGGTCACAGCAACGTCATGCTCCGCTTCCATCACAGCGGCACCGGTATCTGGTGGGTAATCGACGACGTAAAGGTCATGGCCAGCACGACAGCCAGCAACACAACCACGACCATTAACTCCGCCCCTAATCCCGCCACTTACGGCCAGACCGTATCCCTGACAGCCACGGTCTCCCCGGGGAGCGCCACCGGCACGGTCACTTTCATGGATGGCGCCACGACACTGGGGAGCGCTGCCCTCAGCGCCGGCAGCGCCACCCTGACCACTACGTCCCTGAGCATCGGCAATCACAGCATCACCGCGATCTATGGCGGCTCCGGCGGTTATAACGGATCCACATCGTCACCACTCACCCAGACCATCGAACCGCCACCGCTCCATCACTTCGCCGTAACGATAAACCCTGCCCAAACGGCGGGTGTCCCCTTCAGCATGACAGTATCCGCCCTGGACGCGGCCAGCAACATCGTAAGCGGCTATACCGGGACGGTCCATTTTACCAGCAGCGACCCGCTGGCGGAGTTGCCACCCGACATCGCCTTTGTGGCAGGTGACCAGGGCTCCCGCACCTTTACCGGTGTGCTTCTCAAAACCTCAGGGGACCGGACCATCACCGCCACCGATGCCGCCATGGCAATAACCGGAACATCCGACGCCATAACGGTCGCACCCGATGCAGCCGTTGCTTTCTCACTGTCGGCACCAGCCGGCAATACCGCCGGCAGCGCCTTCGACCTGACCGTAACCGCCAGGGATCAATTCAACAACGTTGCAAACGGCTACCTGGGAACGGTACATTTTACCAGCTCAGACGCCCATGCCGGCATTACCCTGCCTGCCGACTTCACCTTCTCTCCGGCCGACAACGGCAGCCACATATTCAGCGGGGTTGTCCTCGATACGGCCGGAGTCCAGACCGTTACCGCCACCGACACGGTCACCGTCTCGATTAACGGAACCAGCGGCTCGATTGCCGTAGCCCCGGCGGTTGCAACCGTTTTCAGCGTCACCGCCCCCGCCACGGCGACTGCCGGCGCTCCCTTCGACATCACCGTTACGGCAAAGGACATCTATGACAATATCGCGACCGGCTTTAGCGGGACCGTTCATTTCACCGGCACGGATGCCGGCGCTGCGGTAATCCTGCCGGCAGACTATACTTTCGTTGGCGCTGATAACGGCTCGCATGCCTTTGCATCCGCCGTGACCCTGGCCAGTTCGGGCATCCGGACCGTAACGGCAACCGATACCGTGAACCCGGCGACCAACGGCACGAGCGGCAGCATTGCCGTTGGAGCAGCCATCGCCGACAAGCTGGTCTTTACCGTCCAGCCCTCTACGGCCACCGCCTTGCAGATCATCAGCCCCGCTGCGCAGGTCGAGGTTCAGGATGCCTACGGCAACACGGTAACAGGAAGTTCCGATACCGTTACAATCGCCTTCCAGTCCAACCCGGCCGGAGGGACGCTGAGCGGAACCCTCAACCGGACCGTCCTCAACGGAGTGGCCATGTTCGACGACCTCTCTGTCAACAATTTCGGAAGCGGTTACAGGCTGACGGCATCCGGCGGTTCTCTCCCCGCCGCGGTCAGCGCTCCCTTCGATATTACGGCGGCAAACCAGTCAATCACCATCACGACGGACGCCCCCGCCGGCGCGACCTATGGCGCCAGCTTTAGCGTGGCTGCTGCCGCCGAAGGAGGATCTGTCGTTTACAGCAGTGCAGGCGGTTGCACCAACATCGGGCCGCTCTTCACCATGACCAGCGGGACCACGGCCTGTACGCTGAAATACAACCAACCGGGAAATACGGCCTACGGCCCGGCGGCACAAAGAACTCAGGCTGTTAGCGCGCAGAAGGCCGGCCTGACCGTCACCGCCAACGACGCATCCAGGAGCTATGGCTCCGCAAATCCGGCATTCACCTATACGGTCGCGGGTTTTGTCAACGGCGACAGCGACTCTGCCCTTGGCGGGCAAGCCGGGCTGACCACCACTGCGACGCTGTCGAGCCCCACCGGCGACTACGTAATCACCGCCACAACCGGAACTCTTGCATCCGCCAACTACGACTTTTCCTTCGTAAACGGCAAGCTGACGATCATCCGGGCCATCCCGGCCATCACCTGGAACAACCCTGACGACATTGCATTCGGGACAGCCTTGGGTGTAACGCAACTGAATGCCGGCGCCGGGTCGGTTGCAGGTACTTTTGCCTATTCCACTGCGGCAGGGACAGTGCTCGCTGTGGGAACGGGACATCTGCTTTCAGTCACCTTTACGCCCGATGACCAGACGAATTATCAGACTGCGACAAGGTCGGTTGCCATCAATGTCCTTAACCTGGACCCCGCAAAAGCTGTCAGGGTCGATCCGACAGGAGCATTCTACGCCAATATCGGCAACGCCTACCTTAGTGCCGCTGATGGTTCCGAAATCAAGTCAACAACACTTGCTTTTCCATCTCTGCTCTTCAACCTGAAAACAGCGGTCACTCTCAGCGGGGGCTTTAATAGCGACTTCAGCAGCAACAACAACATGACACCGATCATCGGGACCCTGACCATAGCAAACGGGCAGGTAACCATCAGCAACATCGTGATAAAGTAAAACCACAAGGGAGAATGGATCGGGAAAATGCGTTGGCGGGATAACAAACCTCCCGTCATCAGAGAGGTGGAATTACCGGTAGTACAGGGGCTGCTACATGCCCTCCCCCATCACTCCGGTAATTTTATTTTCTGCAATTACGGATAAATACTATCGCCTTGGTCGCCTGCAGCAACAACGGAGACCAGAAATGCAAGTTTTATATCAGAACAATATTCAGGCCGCTGAAATTCCATACATGAAAGGAACAAGACATGCAGCAACATGATCTCTCAAAAGCGGTTGAAATCAGCAACGGGATTCACTGGGTCGGCACCGGCACCAAGACCTTCCTGAGCAGAAACGCCTATCTGCTCTGTTACCATGGGCAGGAGAAGCTCAATTCGATGCTAATTGACCCCGGCCCCACGGTCGACCTGGACATATTGATCCACAAGGTGTCCGAGGTACTGGGCTCGATAACAAAAGTAAATGCGGTCTTCCTGAACCATCAGGACCCTGATGTTGTCGGCAATGCGCCTTACATGGCCAGATCAAACCCGAATACCCTCATGCTGGCGACCGAAGACACCTGGAGGCTCGTCAGCCTCTCCGGCCTGGATTCGACAAAGTTCCGCGCCGTGGAGCGTTTCAAAAACATGAGAATTGTGATGCCCACCGGTCACAAGATCCAGTTCGTCCCGACTCCTTTCTGCCACTTCCGCGGAGCCTGCATGCTCTATGACATAGAATCGAGAATCCTATTTTCGGGCGATTTCATGGGTGGCATTGCCGCGACCCAACTGTTTGCGACCCGTGCCAACTGGTCCGGGATCAAAGCTTTCCACCAGTTATACATGCCCAGCAATGAAGCAATCCGCCTGGCGGTCCGCCGGATTCGCGACCTTCAGCCGACGCCGATTATGATTGCTCCTCAACACGGTTCAATCATCCAGGAAGAGGACATCCCTTATTTCCTCGATCAGATGGAAAATCTCAAGGTCGGACTGGATATTATCACCACGTTCGACAAGATCATGCCGGAGATGATTGCCGGGCTGAACGAGATAATCGCAACCGTCGGAAAAACCATTGGCGAAGAAAACGTGACAAACACCATGAAGATGTTCCATGCGGATGGCAGCTATCCGGCCATTTTTGCCCTGAGCAGAGATGGAAAGATAACCGAGATCAAAGGCGACCCGATGGAATCTATCGAGTCCCTGATAAGGATGTTTTTCAGGAACTGCAGCGAAAACCAGAAGAGCATTCTCAAGTCGATAATATTAAAGATCCTCATCCTGCGTAACCTGCCGACCTTTGACACGTTGCTGACCGAGCAGTACCCGCCTGAAGTAGAACTGTTTGAAGACACCTCGGCATCGGACACGTCAATTCCGGCTCTGGCTTCATATTAAGCTGAATACAGCTTTCAGGTCCACGAAAGGCACGATAAAGACTAGAGCTCAAAGTATTGCAACTGGGCAGCATTTCTGCAGACAGGCTGTGTCAAGATGTTGCATGCTTTTTGATTCTGTTCGTGTTTTTAGTGCCTTTCGTGGACAACCGCTTTTTCCGGGATTACGTTCCCTTGCCTGCAAACGACGTCGCAGGCACTGTCAGCTCATCATCAAGCTTCTTTTTTGATAAGTGTTTCCCGCCCCAGTTTATTAGGTTCTATTCCTTTTTCCACGATTTTACCTTTTGTATCGAAACCGTACGGTATCATCTCCACTAGCGGCGGCTTTGGCTTGACGGTCAGCCTTATTCCGGGTTTGACGAGGGTTAGCGTGCGGAAGTCGCTGACCCATCCGTAGGGATAGGTGTAGCCGTTGGTTACCCGCGCCCAGGCCGAGATGCGGAACAGGTAGGCACATGTGACCGGTGGCACCCATTTTCCTGGTGATGCCGGTATGGTTGCTGATGAAATACCGTGCCAGACCGGTGCAGTGGTGCGGTTTGCCGGGTTGGCATAGGAATCGGTAGAGATTACATCGGATTGTCCGGCGCCCCATTCGGCGGAGAGGGTGTAATTGTACAAATCACCTTCCGGGTCAAACGCCTTGAATTGCAGTTGAACGCCGTCATTCGAATCGGCCATGTTCTCGATCGCGCATGGCGCAACCGGCAGGCCGTTGTGGAGCGTATCGATCAGTTTTACCTCGGGCAGTTTGTTGTCCAGACGCAGGGTGAGTATCTGGGGAGTTGAAGCGATGTGTATCGCGGCCGTCCTGAAGAAATCTATTTTGAACTGGTGGATGTTGTTTGGCTCGGTAGACGTGTTCCACTGGAAGAGCAGCGCCTTGATCGAATAATCCAGCGTCGGGTTTACCAATGGATAGAGATTGTTGGAGTCAGGACCGAAAGATTCCCACACATGGGTGGTCCCGGTCCAGCGGTAATTGGCCCAGTTCTGGCGGATCGGCGTCCAGGGAGCTGCATTCACTTCGGCAACGGTATTGCCGAAACGGTGCAGAACCCTGTATTTCCTGGCTCCGGCGGCCCAGAGGCCGGGCAGGGTTGCGGTGTTGCCGATCAAGTCAAGCGTACCGCCAAAGGCCGCCGCATCGGGATTTATCCGGTAGGGTTCGGAAATGGTAGCGTAACCATCCGCGCTGATCTTTGTCGCCGGGATGATCCCCACCCCGCCGATAACTACGCCGGCGGTGCCGGCCGGATAAATTGCCGGAGCCGTGTTGGCCAGGATTATCTTATGAAAACTGGAGAAGGCGCTCAACGGATTGACCGGATATTCGTAGATGAACGATGGTGTGCTTGAGGCGATACGCAGACCGAATCTGACAACCGGCGCGGGTCCGGTCGGATCCAGCGTGATTCCCATTTCGCTCAGAGAGAGACGAATCTCCCAGATACGATGGTTTAACGGTGAATGGGAAGTTGGACCAAAGCTCATGCGGGTGGAGGAGGCGATAACCTGACTGTTGGGAGCCGGCCAGGTAGCGTTGGGACGAGCCATGATCCAGCGTCCCAACCGGTTCGGCTGTCCCGGCCAGGGACTATAGAGCACGTCACGGTCGGTGGTTACCGCGCCGTCATTGTCACTGTCTATCACCAGCCAGTAATAGTCGTTGGTACCCGGGTCGTTGCCGTTATCCCCTACCACATCCAGGATGATGTACAGGTTGTCGGCGTCATTTTTCACCATCATGTAACCGGCCGGAATCGTCATCATGGCGGCATCGCCCCACTCCGAAGCCGGCAGCATCGTTCCCGGTGCTACGGTGTTGTTTGTCCACTTGCTGCGTACATTGGCCATTGTGTACTCCTTTCGTCTGCTTGCGATTGGCTCTGTCGAGCTGATATAACTGATTCGTATTATTAATGTTTTATCAGAATCAGCATGGTTGGCAATCGCGCGAAAGGTTGTTTATTCATCATCCGAAAGGATTAGTTCCAATGGGTGGGAGTGGTGATACCAAAGGAGGAGAACTGTGGCCACTAAACCTGTAATCATCAGTAATATCGGCAGGAAACAACGGCTTTAGTGCATTAATTGGGGAGATTTTTTGTAATTGGCGGCTGGCCGGTGTCAAGCCGGGGATGATTTTGCAGACAACGGAGAATCATCTGCAAAACCATTCGGATATTATAGGGGGGAAATAAATATTATATCTACTCGAACTGCTTCTTGAACTCCTCGACCAGTTGTCTGAGATCGTCCACCTCGGTGCGCAGGACGGCCATCTCTTCTTCCAGCTTCGCAACTCGCTCGTTTTCCGCATTGACACGCTGACGAGCGGCCTCTGGTGCGGATTCAACACCCTCCGCTCCGCTTTCCGGCAGCTCCGAAAAAAGCTGGGCATAGCGTCCCTCTTTGCGGCCAGGCTGACGCGCCATCAGTGCGATCATGGGCGATTCACGCTCCATCAACTCCTGCAGCACAACTTCGACAGCCGAAAGGTCGCCAAAAGGGTGCATCCGTTCGCATCTGGTGCGCAGCTCACCGACGGTCTGGGGGCCACGCAACAACAGTTCGCATAAGACAGCCTGTTCCGCCGGCACCAGCCCCAGTTTTTCGGCCAGCAGATGCCGGTACTTCGGCACCCGGCCGCCATCGGCCGATATCACCGACAGCTGTTTGAAGCGGAGTGAATCAAGGGCCCGCACCACCTCTTCATCAGTCAGAGCCATCACCGGATCGCGGTTGGATTTCTGATTGCAGGCGTTGGTCAGCGAATTGAGTGACAGTGGATAGTATTCTGGTGTCGTCAGTTCCTTTTCAACCAGACTGCCAAGCACGCGAACCTCTATGTTGTTAAGCGTTATATCCAACGGTTGACTCCTTCCTGCCCGGACTGGATAACTCAATGAAAGGTCGGCACCTTCTCCTGAAAGAGAACATAGGGGCTGACGATCAGCATCGAAAACTTTTTCATTTTGTTATCATCCCAGTAACGGATCTTGGCTTCCGGCGGTTTGCCGATCATGCCGGTTTCAACCAGGTGCTGGATAATGTCTATGTCATCCGAGGCCACTTTCAGTGCGGTATCGGCCAGATCCAGCGAATCGTCAACCAGGATCAGGCCGCCACGCTCAAGATGTGCCCGCAGGCTGCTCCATTCCGCTTCATCAATTGAAAGCGCCAAATCTTCTTTACTGGGAATCATTTAAAAAACCCCTTTTCCACACACTTGTCACGAACGGCTATCGTGGCATCCACTGTCTTTTTCTGATCCGCGGTCATGCCGGCATAACCGAGTGCGTCTTTGGGTGTCACGATGGTGTGGATGTACTGTTCAAAGCTCACCTCGCGCGGAAGATTTTCTCCGAGGCAGGTGCAGAATTTTTCCCTGCCCACGGCCCGGAGGCACTGTTCCTGCTTGGCTACTCCGACTTTCTGCTGTTCCTTAAGCTCTTTAAGCTCCTGAATCTGTTGTTCAAGCAGCTTGATCTTTTCCATCAGCTCGTCGTTCTGAGCGGCAAAAACAGGCGATGTTAAAACGAGAGCTGTAATCAGCATTGATAATATTCGTTTCATAAGCTTGGTACCTCCTTGTGATTACGCTTTTTTATCATGCGACACAGACAAAGTCCATGCCTTCCTGCCAGCCGAGTTGATTGGCCAGTTCCCTGAACTGCTGGCGTGCTCCGCGGACACCGATCGCGGCCAGCATTTTTCTTCCGGACAAATCCAGCTCTTCCGGCCGGGAAACCGGCGCTCCATGCAGTGTGCGGCCGACCTTGCGAGGATCGACGTCAAGCCAGTGACAGACGCTGACGTCATTGACCGCCAACAGTCGCTGCCAGGATCTGGCCTCGATCCCGGCTCCGGCCATGACCACCTCGGAGCACCCTTTCAGAAAGCCCTGACGGAGATAGTGCATTTTGCACGAACGAAAAGCATTGGAGGAGTACTCATCCATGGTTCGGGTGGCGCGTTGCGGGTGATCCCGCCAGAAAAAGAGCCGCCCGGGCAGCCGTGCAAAATGCACATTGGCAGCCGCCATCCGCAGCCAGAGATCATAGTCTTCCGCCCAGCCGTGATCACGATACCCCCCCAGCTGTTCCAGTATGCTCCTGCGGCACATGATCCCGGGATGTACAAAGGGGGATTCGACAAACAGATCTTTGCTGATCAGGCCGTGATCCTGCAGCGAATTCTGCCAGGTTTCGTAATCCATCATCCCCTGTTTCAGCGATGTTCGCGGGAAATGCCTGAAACTGCAGGCCACGAGTCCGGTTTCGGGATGGGTCTCAAGGTAGGCGACCTGCTCCGCCAGGCGTCGGGGATGACTGATATCGTCTCCGTCCATGCGGGCCAGGAGCGGTGCGCGGCACAGTTCAAGACCGGTATTCAGAGCCGCCACCAGCCCGCCACCCTCGCGCCGGACCATTTTTATCCGGCTGTCACTTGCGGCAGCCGAGGCAAGGATCCGCGGAGTCTGATCGCCGGAACCGTCATCAACCGCCACCAGCTCCCAATCTTCAAGGGTCTGGCGATAGAGTGAATCCAGCGCCGCCTGAAGATAACGCTCCTCATTGCGGACCGGCATCAGGATCGATACGGTGGGGACTCGAGACATCAGGGTTTGATTCGCTTGATTTCTTCCAGGCGTGCGGCGGCATCCCTGGAGGCCTGGGATGTGGGATACTTCCGGATTATCTCGTTATACAGCTTCGTGGCATGCTCGCGGTTATTCTGCTTTTCTTCAAAACGGGCGGTTTCCAGCAGTTCCGAAGCCTTTTTTTCTCCGGAAGCACATCCGGCTAGAAGCAAGGCTGACATCAATGCAACAAGTACGGCTATTTTCATGGCGATCTCCTGTCGGCAATGCCGATGCCGACTATTACCAGAAAAAGCCGTAACAGTGCAATAAATGTCACATACGGATGTTACAAAAATCGCAGCTTTTATGCGGCTAGTGATGTCTGGTGAAACGCGACGGAACGACGACGCTCCACGCCGCGAAACGGCCTGTTGGCGGATCTGATCGGGTCACGACCAACCATGGCCCAGCCGCTGGAGCGTTCAAATGCATGAATTTCTCCGCTGGCAAGCATCCTGTCAAGGATATGCGGGGGGACGGAATCAGGTTCTCTTGTTGTGGTAATAATTGGAATCAGCATCAATACCTCTCAAGTCGAATGATAATCAATAGATTCTGTTTTTGGGCCTGCTGCGCTGGATCGTCTGAAGATAAACCCCGGATTCGTTGACAATCTTGCCATCTGGATGCGCCAACAAAAGTTCATCGGTGCGGTATGGCACCGCGGTAGCCCACAGGCCTTCGCTGCTGGTGTTGCAGGCCCCCTTCCAGGGATCAACCGGGCGATACATGCCGGCTTCCTCTTTGTAAACTCCGAAATGCAGATGCGGGATCTGCGAGTTGCCGGAACTTCCAACTTCGCCAAGCGGTTGCAAGCGCGAAACTCTTTGCCCTGGAGCAACTTTCAGTGAACCTTTGCGCAGATGGGCATACAACGTCAGATAGCGAGTGTCATCGATCCTGTGTTCCAGGACAACGAAATTTCCGGCATTGAAGCCAAGCGTGGCGCCGCTTTTGTCTCCGATGGACAACCGGCTCTTCTCCCGCTCATCACATTCGTGCTCTGAATCATTCGGACAACGGTCGAACAGATCGTCCCTGGTCCACCTCACAACGCCGTCAGCGGCAGCCATGGCCTTGATTCCCTGGTCAACCGAGGAAACAACGATATCGGTGCCCTGATGACCGGTATAACCAGGCTTGCTGCACGCAAAGGAGAGGCCGGTTCCGGCAACATCAGGATAACCGATACGGAAATGGCGGCCAGCGCAGTCCACTCCGGGCACGCAGGAAATCGGCCATGAAAAGCCATTCTCTGCAGAAGCATCGGAACAGTCAAAACCGTAGAACGCGACTGACAGCAAGAACACTAATTGAATGAATCTGCCTTTAGACATTTTATGAGTTAACCACCCAGGCTGATTGAAGAGCATAAGATTTCAACGGTTCGGCCTAAGGACCATTTTTTTGCAAACATGTCTCAAAATAACTGAATAAATATCCGGAAGCAACTGTAAACAGGCCGCCCCGACACCTTCGGGCACACACAGAACAACGGTGGTTACTGGTTTTGCGCCGGAATAGTTAAAAATAACTATAAATAACCGCAAATAAATCAGCAAATCCTGTGCCGATATTCCAGGAAAACACGGCAATAATTTTCCCTTGACGATCCGTAGTGATGGGGTAAGGATATAAGCAATATACCTACAGGATAATTTTACACATGGATAGTGAACAGATACGACAAAGTTACAATTTCAAGCACATTGCAGCATTGCTTTCCCGTGATTGCGAAGATATTCCGGACACAGACGGTCGGACTCTCGCATCGGTAGCCCTGATCATACGACAGCAGGCCGATGACATGGAAATCCTCTTCATTCAACGAGCAGCCCATCATCTGGACCCCTGGTCAGGACACATCGCCTTCCCCGGCGGCAAATGGGAAGAAGGCGAACTGGTCTGCCAGACAGCGCGCCGTGAAACATGGGAAGAAATCGGTATCGATCTGGAAGAGCAGTGGTATCTCGGCCGACTGTCCGATATCGTCGGCACCAATCTGCCGGTGTGGGTTTCCTGTTGCGTGTACGGAATTGGCAATAAAAACGCCGATCCGGTGTTGAGCGAGGAAGTAAGCGACGCTTTCTGGATCAGGCTTTCGGATGTGCGTGATCGTGGGCGTCACCACCTGTCGCCGGTCGCTTTCGATGACAGATCTTTTGAAGTTCCCGCCATCCGTCTTCCCGGAGAAGGCAAACCGGTACTTTGGGGCATCACCTATCGCCTGGTGATGCAGTTCCTTGAATTGCTCGATCTTCTTGATCTTGGAGTTGCAAATAGTGAAGATTGCTGTACACTGCCGAAATTACTAGAACTTAACGAGGAGGATTTGTCATGAGTGAGAAAAGTGGAATCATAACTTTCAAAGGCAACCCGATGACCCTGCTGGGACCGGAACTCAAGGTGGGGGATGCGGCCCCGGAATTTACCGTGGTGGACAACGCCCTGGCGCCGACCACCCTGGCGTCCTACGCCGGAAAGGTCAAGATCATCAGCGCCGTCCCTTCACTGGACACTCCGGTCTGCGACACCGAAACCCGCCGCTTCAACCAGGAAGCCGCAAATCTGCCGGGAGATGTGGTCGTGCTGACGATCAGCCAGGATCTCCCCTTTGCCCAGAAACGCTGGTGCGGAGCGGCCGGAATCGACAAGGTGGTGACGCTCTCCGATTATCGTGAGCGCTCCTTTGGCCTTGCATACGGCGTACTGATCAAGGAGCTGTTGCTTTTGACCCGCGCGGTCTTTGTTCTGGACGCCGCCGACAAGATCCGCTATATCCAGATCGTTCCGGAAGTCACCGCCGAACCGGATTACGCGGCCGCGATCGTAGCCGCTAAAGCCCTGCTGTAGCTGTCATACACAAACTGGCTGGCGGAGATGCCATACTGCGGCAACTCTGCCAGCCGACCTTCTACTCTTCCCTACCCGGCAATCTTCTTCAGCAGCCAGGCCATGTTTTCACCCAGCACCCGCATAGTATGGATTCCTTCCTCGTCCTGGTTCACATCACCGATATTTCTGCCGACCCCCAAATTCCAGTAGTTAGAGGCGGGAATGATCATCTGCCCGATCGTGAAGAAATGATTGATGGTGTCGAACACGTTGATGGCTCCAGCCCGGCGCACAGCCACCACCGCAGCGCCGGCCTTGCGTTTGAACATGTCGCCGTTGGCGCGCGACACCATGCCGCAACGGTCGATCAACGCCTTGGTTTCGGGAGTCAGGGCAGCGAAATAGGTCGGAGAACCGATGATGATGCCGTCCGATTCCAGCATCTTGCCGATACAATCGTTGGCGATATCGTCGATTACCGCGCAACGTTTGTCCTTGCGGGAAAAGCACTGGTAGCAGGCGATGCAGCCATGCAGCATCTCGCCCCCCACCTGGACCAGTTCGGTCTCGATGCCTTCCTGTTCGAGCGCGGAAAAAACGTGGCCGATCAGCTGCGAAGTGTTGCCCCCCTTGCGGGGACTGCCGTTGAATGCGGTGACTTTCATGAAACGCCTCCTGACACAGCTAAAATAAATAATTAGTAAATTGCTACAGCTGCTTCTCAACCCTCTTCAGCATGATCGAGTTCAGCACCACCGAAACCGATGAAAACGCCATTGCCAGCCCGGCGTATTCCGGCCTGAGGGTGATGCCGTAGCCGGACAGCAGTCCGGCCGCCACCGGGATACCGAGGATGTTGTAGAACAGCGACCAGAAGAGGTTCTGCTTGACCTTGGTGAGGGTGGCCCTCCCGATCCTGATCGCCCGCACCACGTCCAGCAGGTCGTCACGCATCAGTACGATGTCGCCGGTCTCCTTGGCCACGTCAGTGCCGCCGCCAATGGCGATGCCGATGTCGGCCAGGGCCAGGGCCGGAGCATCGTTGATGCCGTCGCCAACCATACCGGTGATCAGGCCGCGCCCCTGGTATTCCCTGACGATTTCCTGCTTGCGCCCCGGCAGCACTTCCGCCTCGAAACTGTCCACGCCGGCCTGCTTCGCCACTACCGCGGCCACATCGGCATGGTCGCCGGTGATCATGCAGGTCCTGATGCCGATCCCGCGCAGTTCGGCCACGGCGTCGGCCGAGCCGGGCTTGAGCGTGTCGGCGAAGGCGGCCACACCCACCAGCGCTTTGCCGGCAGCCACGTATACCAGCGATTTTCCGGCCACGGTCAAACTGGCCACTTTTTTTGCCAGCGGCGCCAGATCGATGCCATCTTCCTGCATCAGCCGCTCGTTGCCAACCGCCAAACGGTAACCACCATAGGAACAGGTGATGCCGTAGCCGCCACGCTCATCAAAATCGGAGGCTTCACCAGGCTCGATGCCGGCTTCGCGTGCCGCTGCCAGCGCCGCCTGGGCCAGCGGATGGGTGGAATAGGCTTCGGCGGTGGCCAGACACTCCAGCAACTTTTCCGGATCAACGTGACGGGACACCGGAACCAGGTCGGTCATCTCGGGCGTCCCCCTTGTCAGGGTGCCGGTCTTGTCCAGCAGCAGCACCTGCAGCCCCGAGATGATCTCCAGCGCCGAACCCTTCTTGACCAGTATCCCCCGCTTCAGCGCAATGCCGCTGCCGACCATGATCGCGGTCGGCGTCGCCAGACCCATGGCGCAGGGGCAGGCGATCACGACCACGGCAATGGCAAAGCGGAAAGCGGTCAGGAAGTCGCTGGAGAGCAGGTTGAACCAGACCAGGAAGGTGCCCAGCGCCAACAACAGCACCAACGGCACGAACCAGGCCGATACCGCGTCGGCAAATCGCTGGATCGGCGCCTTGTCCCCCTGCGCTTCCCGCACCATCTTGACAATCTGGGCCAGCAGGGTGGCCTCGCCGATACGGGTGGCGCGAATCCGCATTACGCCATTGGTGCTGATGGTGGAACCGGTGACGCTGTCGCCCGTTTTTTTCAATACCGGCAGCGATTCACCCGTAACCATGCTCTCGTCAACCGCGCCGCCGCCGTCAACCACTTCTCCATCGACCGGCACCGTGTCGCCGGCCCGCACCAGCACGATGTCGCCGATCCGCACCACCGAGACCGGCACCTCTTTCTCGCCGGTTTCGGTCACCAAAATCGCCTTGTCGGCCTGCAGATGCAGCAGGCTCTTGAGCGCCTCGCCGGCCTTGCCCCGGGCACGCGCCTCAAGGTATTTGCCCAGCCTGATGAAGGCGATCAGCATGGCAGATGTCTCGAAAAAGACCGCGCTGTGTGCGCCCAGCAGTCCGAAGTAGGCCGCCAGTGAGTAGAAATAGGCTGCGGAGGTGCCCAGCGCCACCAGCACATCCATATTGGTAGTGCCATTTTTGAGCGCGCTCCAGGCGCCGCGGTAAAAGACCAGTCCGGCCGAGAACTGCAGCGCGGTGGCCAACAGCAGGTTCAGCTGCATCACGGCCCGATTGGAGTGCATGCCCATGGTCAGCATGATCGGCAGGGCAGCGACCAGCGATATGATCAGCCAGTTGCGCTGTGAGCGCAACGCATCGTCAACAGCGGCTTCGGATTCGCGCAGCTCGACCGGCGTGTAACCGGCGGCATGGACAATCGCAAGGATATCGGACTGGGTGAGCTTTTGCGGATCAAAACGAACAAAGCCTGTTTCGGCGGCCAGATTGACAATGGCGGTAGTAATGGCGGGGTTTTCCAGCAGCTTGCTTTCCAGGGTGTTTACGCATGAGGCACAGTGCAGACCGCGCACACCGAAAGTAAGCTCCCCCGGCGGTTCGGGACGTCTGATGCCGTAACCCAGCTCTTCCACTCTCCGTGTGACCTCATCCCCGCTTATTATGGTTTCGTCAAGGCTGACGATCAGCTCTTCGGTGGCAAAGTTGACAACCGCGCTGAGCACGCCATCCAGCAGTTTGATCTCTTTTTCGATTCGTGCGGCACAATTGGCACAGGACATGCCGGTGATGGAATAGGTTTCTTTTGTCGCAGCAGGATCAGTGGTGTTTGAAGTCGCCATGGACGAAGTGCCCCCATGTAATTTTGATGGCGGATGCGATCGGAAGCGCCAGCAGGATGCCCCAGAACCCCAGAGTCTCACCCAGAGCCATGACCATGATGATCGTTATCAGCGGGTTGAGATTCATCGCCTCCTTGAAGACCAGCGGTTTGATGATGTACCCCTCAAAGAAGTAGATCAGGGCAAAGGCGATGCCGGTCTGCCCAAGTACGTCTATCGACTGGTATTTGAACCAGGCGAAGAACAGCGCCGGCAGCGTGGCGAGCAGCACGCCGATGAACGGCAGGATTGAAGCGGCGCCGGCGAATAATCCGCAAAAGATGGGGTGCGGAATGTCGATGATGAAGAGCGCGATAATTGCCAGTATCGCGACTATGATCGAGACCACGACCTGGCCGCGCAGGTATCCGCCGATGCTGCTGTTGACCTCTTCGCCGATGCCGAGGATCAGATTGCGCCGGTGCTCCGGAATCCAGGACGAGATGGTGTCTTTTACGGTTTGCTTGTAGTAGAGCATGAAGAAAACCAGGATCGGGGAGAGGACAATATTGAACAGGTTGAAAAAGATGCTGGTTCCGAAACCGTAAAACCAGTTACCGGCCTTTTCCGCGGCGGTATCCACCTTGCCGGTGGCCTTTTCGATCAGCCAGTCGATTTCCTCGGAACCGTAGCGGTCCGGAAGGCGCGCTTTCCATTCCAGGGCGAGCTGCTTGATCTTCTGGATATAGAGCGGCAGGTCGCGGATGAAGGCGTTCCAGTTTATCGTAATCGCCGGTACGATGAAGGTCAGAAAGAAGACCGTCAGTATGCCCAGGATCACATACAAAAGCCCCAGCGCGTAGATGCGTTTGATCCCGTTGTTTTCGGCGCGCACCAGAAACGGGTCCAGCAGATATGCGATTACCCAGGAGAGCAGGAAACAGGAGATCGTATGCTGCAGGGCATAGCCGATGACAGCCAGCAGGCAGAACGTAAGGATGACGGCGATGAATTTGCCGTAGTCGTTACGCGGCAGATGGCTGTGATGTTCGTGCCCCATTTCCCCTCCTAGGGGTGCGTCAGGCCCTGGGTGGTCCTGTCAACGGTAAAGAGGTTGTTTTCTTCCAGCCACACTTTCAGCCTGCTGGAGAGGAACTGGTCTTTCAGCAGCAACAGGCGTTCTTCCTCTTCCGGATAGAACGAGAGGATATCTTCAGTTTTGCCGTAGGGTTTTTTACCGGCCAGAGAAGCGCTCAGAAGATTTTTAAGGCCGGGGTCTGCGATGGATGAAATAAAACCGGACATGATCTGGCGTTCGGTGTGATAGTCAAAAAGAGGAATTTCGAGAAAGCGCCCGCTATTTTTGTCCAACTGCGACTGAAATTCCGTGTCATTCTCGAAGTCGGATATGGAAAAAATCTCTCCTGTAAATCGGTCAAGAAAATAGATCCTGTCCGCTTCTCCGTTGGTAAATGCGGAAAGCAGATCTTCCCAGGATATTTCTACGCTGTGCACACCGGCCATTACGTTCTCCATTTTTCTTCTTGTTGACTTTTTGTGGTTTGTCGAAGCACAATCCGCTCCATGCGATCCATTTTTCTGGCCGATGCTCATTTGAAAGCACCGACCGACGACAACTATCTGCTGTTGCAAGGCTTCCTGCATGAACTGGAGGGCAAAACCGATACCCTCTACATCATGGGAGACCTGTTTGACTTCTGGGTGGGATTCCCATCAAACCCGTTCCGGCAGTTCGATAAGGTGCTTGACTCACTGGAGCGACTGGTTTCCAGTGGATGCCGCCTGGTTTATTTCGAAGGAAATCACGACTTCCACCTGGGCGAGGTCTTTTCCAAACGTTTGCGAGCCGAAATCCACAGTGGCCCCGCCATGGTTACCGTGCAGGGCAAACGACTTTATCTCTGTCATGGCGATCAGATCAACAAAAATGATCGTTACTATCGCCTGCTGCGCCAGATACTCCGTTCCCGCGTGATTGCCTCCACTGTCGGCTATTTCCCGCCAGCATGGGCGTTAAAGGTAAAAAATCGTCTGCAAAAGCGCAGCCAGGCTGCTTATCAGGTCAAAAAGGCCCGTTGGGATTACCGAAAAATCCTGCTTGATTTTGCCCGGCAGATACAAATGCCTGGTTGCGACGGCCTGGTTGCCGGGCATTTCCACCTGGCCCTGCTGGAAAAACTGGACGGCAGGCCATTTACACTGCTTTCACTGGGAGACTGGATGGGGCAATACACCTACGGTGAAATGCTGGACGGTGAACTGCGCCTGATGACATATTCCCCCCGTGCCCCCCGCCAGCGGACCTGAGCAAACGCCTACTTTTCGAAGAACTCCTCCAAAGCCTGCTGGCCGACCTGTGATGCCTTGATTTTCCATTTATCAGGATTTATTACCAGCGCCACCAGCGCAATGCGCGGGTTCTGCATTGGCGCAAAAGCCGCGAACCACGAATAGTGACCTTTGGGGTCGTCACCGTTGATCGATCCGGTTTTTGCCGCTATCGACACATCCAGGAGCAGGCGTCCGCGACGGTCGTGAAACGCTCTGCGCGAGGTGCCGGTCAGCACCGTGCTCGAAAGCATCCGTGTCAGCGAGGATGCCGTTTCAGGCGAGACCAGACGTCGGATCTCCCTAGGTGCAAAGACTTCCTTCTGCCGCCCCTTGTCATCGGAGACACTGCTGGTCAGAACCGGCGCCATCATCCGCCCGCCATTGGCAATGGCCGACATGATAACAGCGGCATGCAGCGGAGATATTTTCACATCATGGTCGAGTCCGGCTCCCATCAGCATCAGGTCATTATTGCTTTGAGGCTCGGATGCCTGGCTCGGCTTGGCGGGAGTTTCGGGGAGAAGCTCCTGGTTGAATCCAAAGCGCGACACGCTTTCCATCACTGACGTTTTACCGGCAATGTCGGAAGCGATTCGCCCGTAAACCGGATTGATTGATTTTCCCATGGCATAGGTAACATCCAGCCTATTGTTTTTGCCACGCGGGCTGATTTCCCAATACCGTGGTGTTTCCGAAGTGGACCCTCCGCGAAATTCCACCACTGAATCAGGAGTAATTTTGCGGCTCTCCAACGCCGCGGAGGCCGTTATGATTTTGAAGAGGGACGCCATCGGATACAGCCCGTACGCCGAACTCCTTGTCCAGGACGGGTCCACCGCTGAATAGGATGTCATGCCCAGAATCCGCCCGGTAGACGGTTCAATCGCCACAAACACACCATAGGGCACCTGGTTTTTGGCCAGGAAGTCATGTACTCTTTTCTGCAACCCACCCTGTACCGTGTAGTTCAACAACAGGCCTTCGGATGTTCTGGCAGTCAGCTGGTCGCCGTTCATCTCGGCATTTTCGAGCAAGCTGCCGGCAAGTGCAAAGGTACTTTGCCCCCTTGGCTGTTTGGCCGCCTCGACCGGCTTTGGTGTAGACTCCGTCAGTGACGTGAACAATCCGCCGATGTGTTGCAGGGGAGCTTTGGAATGCCGTAGGGTTGCAAGACAAACCGGTGTCAGCGCAAGAACCACGACCAGAAAGATCAGCGTAAGCTTCAGTTTCCGGAGCTGCTTGCCGGCCGGAAACGGCAGACGGAACCTTTTGGGTTCGAAGTTAGAATTCAGTCGTTTGTTGCGGTTGCCTGTGCTGAAAGGTTTGAAGTTTGGAAAGCGACTTTTCTGTGATAAGTTTTTTAGATCCTGCATGTCATCCCGGAATGTGTTTAGTGGGTGAACTATACCGTCAAGAGCTGATTTTTGTCAACGAGCCAGACCCGCAATTAGAATGTGTTTATACGATTAATGAAAGCAATCAGCAGTCCGTAGTGGTGGTGGTCAAACAGCATCGAAATCCTGGGCAGTTCGGCAAGATCAGGCTCGTCAATCTCCTCGGGATAGGCCTCACAGCAGTGTATTTTGTCTCCATTTTTGATCAGTTCCGAAAATTCATCCGATAGAGTTGCAATCTGCTCAACCGAGAGTTTTTTCGTCAGTCGAATCACCAAGCGGTTTTCAATGAAGCGCAGTGAGTGGTAATTCCGGTAGAAGGTGTTGATGACCTCCAGCGCCTCCTGCTCGTCCTTGGTGATCGTGAATAGCGAGAAGTCTTCACCGGAGATAAACCCCTTGACCAGCAGGCTCTGCTTTACGAAGTCGAAAAACTGCTCCCAGTAACCGTCCCGATCATCCATGAGGATCAACGGTTTGGGCGATGTTTTTCCGGTCTGAACCAGCGTGAAAACCTCCATCGCTTCATCCAGTGTTCCGAAACCGCCCGGAAAAACCACAATGGCGTCGGATTCTTTCACGAAGGCAACCTTGCGGTTGAAAAAGTACTTGTATGTAACCAGGCGCGGATTGCGGTACATGACCGGATTAGGCTTCTGCTCGAACGGCAGCCTGATGTTGACGGCAAAGGAGTTTTCACTGCCGGCGCCTTCGTTGCCGGCCTGCATGATACCTGGTCCGCCTCCGGTAATGACCATATAATCGTTTTCCGCCAGGCTACGGCTGAAGCGAACGCATTTTAGATACATTTCCTCATCCGGTTCAGTCCGCGCGGAACCGAAAATAGTGACTTTCTTGCGGCTGCGGTAAGGGCCGAAAACGCGGGCGGTATAGCGCATTTCCCGTAGCGTACGGTTGATCAGTTTCAGATCGGCAAGGTAGTCGACATCCTGCCCGATCTTCAGGGAAGAGAGTATCATTTCCTTAATGATAGCGGGATGGTGAACACCTCCCGACTCTTCTATCAGGCGGTTGATGATTTGGTCTATTTGCTGGTTGGAACGTGAGAAGCTTAATTCCATTTTTGTGCCTTTTTCTTTTGTTTTCACAATGCGACAGCAACGTTATCACAGTCGCTTCTGTAAAGCAAACGGCTGTTAGCTCGACTCTTCAGCGATTAAGCTTGAAACCACGCAACGGTTTTGATATAAAGCACCTTTATTTATATATAAATATTTGAGTTATGTTTATACAGACGACGGGCAAGGAGACATGGCATGTCCAATCCACAACTGGTCATGTACGATGAAGAGTTCCAGGAAATCAATGATGTCATTGGACGTTTGCTTAAAGAAGCCAATGCAAAGGTGATTTTTCTGGTCGACAAGAATGGGCAGCTTATTTCCGGGGTCGGCGAAACCGAACGTTTTGACACGACCTCGCTCGCGTCTCTCACGGCCGGAAATATCGCGGCAACCGGCGGCCTTGCCAAACTGATCGGTGAAAAAGAGTTCTCGATACTTTTTCACGAAGGTGAAAAGGATAACCTGCATATTTCGATCGTTGGCGGCAGGGTCATTCTGGTAGTCCTGTTCGATAACCGATCATCACTGGGCCTCGTGCGTCTCCGAGTCAAAAAGTCATCGGAAGAACTTTCGACTATCTTTGAAAAGCTGATGAAAAAGTCGGAGGAACGCGAGAAGCGCGGTTCATCCGAGTTTCCGTTTGCCGAGATTACCGATGATGACATCGATAACCTTTTCAGCTAATGATAACGAGGTGAGTTAACGATGTCTTTCATCAACTATGCTTCCAGGGAAATCAACTGTAAGATTGTTTACTATGGTCCGGGATTATGCGGCAAAACAACCAATCTTCAGTTTGTGTACCAGAAGACCGCTCCTGACGCAAAAGGCAAGATGATCAGTCTGGCCACGGAGACGGAACGGACTCTGTTCTTCGATTTTTTGCCGCTCTCGCTGGGGGAGATTCGTGGATTTAAGACCCGTTTTCATCTCTACACCGTACCGGGCCAGGTGTTTTACGATGCATCCCGTAAGCTGATCCTGAAAGGTGTAGACGGAGTGGTCTTTGTGGCTGACTCTCAGGAAGAACGGATCGACGCAAACATCGAATCACTTGAAAATCTGCGGATAAACCTGAAAGAGCAGGGCTATGACCTTGATAAACTGCCTTACATCGTTCAATACAACAAACGCGACCTGCCCAATGTAATGTCGGTCGAAGAATTGCGGCGCGAGCTGAATCCTACTAATGTTCCCGAATTCGAGGCCTGCGCCACCACCGGTGAAGGAGTATTCGAGACGCTCAAGGCTGTTGCCAAACTTATTCTGATTGATCTCAAAAAAGGTAAGTAGCCGGAAGCGATGCATCAACGTATCGGATTGATTGGCCTGTTCAAAAAGAAGGCGGGCGATGAATTGACAGATAATCCCAGCAGGCTGAAGTGAATATGGTTGACTCTGGCTCTTTGGGCTTGATTTTTTTTGAGTAGCATGGTAGGTAATCAATCCCACCGCACTGAATAAATTGTTAATTACGGAGAGATGGCCGAGTAGGTCGAAGGCGCTCGCCTGCTAAGCGAGTATACTGGGAAACCGGTATCGAGGGTTCGAATCCCTCTCTCTCCGCCACTTTTTTACCGGATATTTCATTGACTTCTGCACTTTCCACAAAGAATTTCCCGTTTGCTTTTCTTGCCACTCTGCTGCTGGCGGCCTGCCAGGGCCAGGAGCAGCCATCTGTTGCACTCAAACCCACTATTTCACATAAAACAGCTCCTGAAAAAACAGTTATAGTACCGCCGGAGGTTGCAGGCAGCTGGAAAGCCGTCAAGATTGCGGTGATCGACAAAACACACGCTACGGAGAATATTTACACAATTCCTGTCGGAGGCGTGTCGCGCATACCTTCTTCAAAACTCATAATTTCAGCTGAAGCCTTTCTTCCCTCATTTGTCATTGAAGGAACAGTGATGACATCTTCCTCGAATGAGCTGAAAAACCCCGGGGTCAAAGTCAGTATTTCAGAAAATGGCACCCCTGTTTTCAAAGGGTGGCTTTTTTCCAAGTACCCAGCGACCCATGCCGTCAGCCACCCGAAGTACGGCTTCACCCTGGTCGGCGTAGTGCCTGTCCAGAAATAATCCTCTAACAAAAGCAAAGTAGATCAGCAAGGAATCCCCTCCCGAGCCAACCGGTCGCAGCGTTCGTTTTCAGCGTGTCCGGCATGGCCGCGAACCCATTTCCACTGCACGACATGTGGTTGAGTCAACTCGAGCAGCAGTTCCCATAAATCCCGATTGACGACCGGCTCTTTCTTACTGTTGCGCCACCCTTTGCGCTGCCATCCCGCGATCCACTCAGTCATCCCTTTAACCAGATACTGCGAATCGGTCGTAATTGTAACCCTGCAGGGCCGGGTCAACAGGCGCAGCGCCTCGATTGCGGCGCTCAACTCCATGCGGTTGTTGGTAGTATCTTTTGCCCCGCCGCTGATTTCCTTCTCGTGCTGTCCATAGCGCAAAATAGCTCCATACCCGCCGGGACCGGGATTACCGCTACAGGCGCCATCACAGAATATCTCCACTGTCTGTAAGTCAGGCTTCGCCACAGTAGGCTCCTTCTTCCCTTAGCAAGTCGGCAATAGCCAGCATGACTCGTTCAACAATCAATTGATGTGTCTCCTTGCAATCTTCCCGTTGAAAAAGATCGCTGAAATCAAGCGCCTTCCCGAACACCACGGAACCATGCTGTCCCAGTCCGGGAAACTTCCAGTGATTGAGTCCGGTCAGCGCAGTTGGGATCACTGCCGGGCGGGTATCATAAATGATTTTCCCGACACCGCGGTTGCCCTTGCCAAGTCTTCCATCCTTATGGCGGGTTCCCTCGGGAAACAGCATCACCTTTTGATCAAGCAGCAGCTCATTCAAAACCAGGTTCGCCTTGAGATCGCGCTTTCTTTTGACCGGAAACGCACCCCAGGACAAATAGATCAATCTCTGGAACGGCTTTTCAAACAGTTCTTCCTTGGCAGGCGCCCAGAGCATCTGGAAAGGATTATGCCTAATCACCGCCCAAGGCAGGAAAATGGTCTCATAGGCTGAAATATGGTTGGAAGCCAGAAGAACCGGGCCTTTGCGGGGGATGTTGCCGCTGCCCTTGATAGTGAAACGGTTCAGGGTTGAAGCGTACACCCCGACGACATACACTGAAAATGTAACCCATAAACGCTGCAGCAGGTGTGCCCTCACGTAAATCCCTTTCATGTTTGGTGCTATCGATTATGTTTCCGGTTTTTATAGCACGTCACGGAGTCCGGGGCAACTCCCACCGTCCCTGCAGAATTATGCGTTGAAATGTGTTGTATACTTGATATAGTTTAGACGGACATTAAGAATCATTTCAATTTTCGTGTAAATGGTGTCAGCTTGATCAGAGGTGGTTATGTACGGAGACGAGACAATTCTTCTGGCGGAAGATGACGATATTGTCAGGGGTGCCACTGTTGCCATCCTGGAGTACAGAGGCTACAGGGTGATTACCGCTGAAAACGGTGAGGAAGCGGTGCGACTTTTCAAGGAGAGTCATATAGATATGTTGCTGTTGGATGTAATCATGCCCGGAATGAACGGCGTGGAAGCATATCGAATCATCAAGGAAATTGCCCCGGATATCCGTGTTCTTTTTACCAGTGGCTATACCGCCGAGGTTCTGGATCGTGAGTTGATTCAGGAAAAAGATGTGCGCTTATTGCATAAACCGATACCGCCGGACACGCTGCTCAAGGTTGTTCGTGAAGTGTTGGATGCCGGAAGATGAATATCGATAATAAAAAAACCGTTTTCAGAGGCATTGTCATAGACATCGAGCAGATGGATGTTCAGATCGGTGCAAAAGGCCGCCATACATTTCAGATCATACGTCATCCCGGAGGAGCAGCAGTCCTGCCGGTTCATGACGATGGCACGGTTTCGCTGATTAGCCAGTTGCGGCCGGCGGTGGGAATGACGTTGCTGGAAATCCCGGCCGGCCGTCTCAACCCCGGTGAACCACCTATTGAATGTGCCCGCCGGGAACTGTTGGAAGAAACCGGATTGCGAACACAACGGATTATTCCTCTTGGACTGATCCAGTCATCACCCGGCGTCTTTGATGAAATCATCCATCTTTATGCCGCAATGGAGCTTTCCGAGGGTTTAGCAGAGCTTGAAGCCGACGAGGATATCAAGGTTGTCCGCATTGGGTATGCCGAGCTGCTGTCAATGGTTGCTGACGGTCGGATCAGTGATGCCAAGACGCTGGCGGCAATCTTTCGCTGGCATCTGCTGCAAAGTAGTGAAATGTGTCGTGATGCCTGAATTTGCGGTGAGTGAGGAGAAGAATCGCTGGCTGAAGTTGAAAATGGCCGAACTGGGGGTGCGTGAGGAGGACCTGGACGAGAGTTTTGTGCGTTCCTCCGGCAACGGCGGCCAGCATGTCAACAAAACCTCCAGCTGTGTCCAGATCAAACACAAACCCAGCGGCATCATAGTTGCCTGCATGCGGGAGAGGAGTCAGTCCGTGAACCGTTTTTTGGCCAGACGCGAACTGTTGGAGAGAATCGAGGCTGCATCAGGAGTTAAGACGCACGAGATGAAACGCATCGAAAAACTGCGTAAGCAGAAAGATCGCCGCAGGCGCCGCGCAACAAATTAGTGTGCCTCGCTCCAGTTAGCGCCGTAATTGATATCAACCCTGAGCGGAACGCTCATTTCAACAGCCAGCGCCATCTCCTCCTCCACCAACTGCTCCATACGAATTAATTCATTCTCGGGAATCTCGAAGACCAGTTCATCATGCACCTGCATTATCAGACGGCTGCGCAGTTGCTCCCTGTGAATCCTTCCATGAACACGGATCATCGCGCATTTGATGATATCGGCAGCCGACCCCTGGATGGGGTAGTTGATCGCGTTACGGCGGGCAAAGGAGAGCACGTTGCCGTTGGTGCTCCTGATATCCGGAATCGGCAACCGCCGCCCGAGGATTGTGGTGACATACCCCTTCTCTTCCGCCTCCCGTATACAGGAATCAAGAAACCCAATCGCTCCGCTATGCCGTTCCTTGTAAGTTGCGATGAATTGTTCGGCGGTCTTGCGGGCTATGCCGAGCTGTTTGGCGAGACTGAAGGCCCCTTGTCCGTAGATGATGCCGAAATTGATGGTCTTGGCCTGCCGGCGCATTTCCGGGGTCACCATCTCGGGAAACAGCCCGAAGACTTCGGCGGCTGTGCGGGTATGAATGTCCTCGTCATTGGCAAAAGCGTGACAGAACACCCTGTCACCGGAAAGGTGCGCCAGAACGCGCAGTTCGATCTGGGAGTAGTCGGCTGAGAGAATAACGTGTCCCGGAGGAGCTATAAAGGCATGCCGGATACGACGTCCTTCCTCGCTACGGATCGGAATGTTTTGCAGGTTGGGATCGGATGATGAAAGGCGGCCGGTGGCGGTGACAGTCTGATTGTAGGATGTATGCACCCGCCCGGTTCTCTGATTGACAAGGCGCGGCAGCGCGTCGGTATAAGTGGATTTCAGCTTTGCCACTCCGCGAAAATCCAGGATAAGCCGGGCGATCTCATGCTCTTCGGCCAGCAATGTCAACACCTCGTTATCGGTGGACCAACCGGTTTTCCCCTTTGTTTTTTTACCGCTCTTGAACCCCAGCCGCTCAAAGAGAACATCTCCCAATTGCTTGGGGGAGTTGAGATTGAAGTGTTCTCCGGCCAGATCGAAAATACGCTCCTCCAGCCCAGCCATACGTGCCGCAAAATCACCCGACAATCCGTTCAGCAATACGCTGTCAAGCAGAACACCACAATCTTCCATCTCTGAAAGTATCGTCACCAGCGGCATCTCGACGTCATTGAACAGCCCGGCCAGTCCCTCATCGGCCAGCCGGGGCTCAAACTTTCGTCGCAATAGCCAGGTGGCGTCCGCATCTTCACAGGCATAGCGGGACGCGGCCTCGACATCAGCTTCCGAGAAGTTCTTCTGGTTTTTGCCGCTGCCGGTCACCTCGTCGTAGCTGATCATGCGATGGTTAAGATGTTCCTGGGCCAATACGTCCAAACCATGGCCCGTACGGGACGGATTGAGCACATAGGAGGCCAGCATCGTGTCGAACCAGACGCCGGACAGCCTGATGCCATTGTTGGCCAGCACCTGCATGTCGAACTTGATGTTCTGGCCGACCTTGCGCAGGTCGGGGTTCTCCAGCAGCGGCCGCAGAGTGTCTAGGACGGTCGCACGGGGTAGCTGATTTGGCGCTAAGAAAACACCAGCGCTCCGCGCTTCACCGTTCGGCGGGATGGGGTTATAAGCAAACAAGCTGCCCTCCCCTTCGACAGGAACGGCAGTTATGTGATCGGATGCCAATACATGCCCCACCGGAATATAGAAGGCCTCATGATCCCGAAAAGAAAAAGACAACCCGACAATCTCCGCCACTCGCGGGTCCAGACTGGTAGTTTCCAGGTCAAAGGCAAATTCCCTGCTCTCTTCAAGTTCCAGAACAAGCTGCCGGAGCTGCCCCAATGTTACGACCGTCTGGTAATCATCACCGGAAAGAGTGGCGCGGGCGGTCAGCTCCTTGATTAAAGTAGTGAATCCGAATTCCCTGAACAGCGCATTCAAGGCCGCGTTATCAGGCTCACGGGCCGCGAGATCTTCATCACGCACATCAACAGGCACATTGCACTCGATCGTAGCCAACCTTCTGGAAAGGAGCGCCTGTTCGCGAAATTCTCGCAGTTTCTCGCCGTTTTTACCCTTGACTTCAGCAGCCCGTTCCAGAAGCGCATCCAGGGTGCCGAATTCCTGCAGCAACTTTATCGCTGTCTTTTCACCGATTCCCGGCACACCGGGGATGTTGTCGGACGAGTCACCTGCCAGCCCGAGTATGTCCGGCACAAGTTCGGGCATGACACCAAAACGCTCAACAACTTCGGCTACACCGGACGTTTTGCCCTTCATCGTGTCCAGCAGCGTAACCTGATCGGTGACGATCTGCATCAGATCCTTGTCGCCGGTGACCACAACTACATGTCCGCCATTTGAGCTGTACCTGCGCGCCAATGCGCCGATGATATCATCGGCCTCGAAACCCGCCAGCTCAAGAGCCGGAATATTGAAGGCCCGCACTACATCGCGAATTGGACCGACCTGAGCGCGCAGATCATCCGGCATAGATGCACGATTGGCCTTGTAGTCAGGATATATGTTGTTGCGAAACGTGATCCTGCCCGCGTCAAGGACAACTGCCAGGTGCTGCGGTTGGCAGTCCTTGATCAGTTTCAAAAGCATCTGTACAAAACCATAGATAGCGTTGGTTGGTTGTCCACCAGGTGATGACAGATGGCGTATGGCAAAGTAGGCCCGATAGATGTAGGACGAACCGTCAACCAGATAGAGAGTATTCTTGGAAGTCATACAGTATCCCCACTGTCGGGTCTTTCACGTGTAAAAAGCATAAATGCCATCGAAGGCCGTCGGCTGGATTCCCGCATGGCGAATTGCATGCCGTCGAAGTTCCAGCCCTTTGCGCTCCAGTCGTTGAGAACTTCCTCTATGGCATCTTCAGTTACAGTTCCCAATTCAATAACTTTATAGACAGGCATGACAAGTCCTTTGGATGGAATGTGTGTCACTATATTGCAATGTCCGTTCAGGCTTCAAGCGGAAATAAAAAAGGCGGCCCGAAAGCCGCCCTGGAGGTTGCATGTTGAGAATATTATTTTTGGAAGCCAAGTTTGGATGAAATCTCTTCGCCGGCTTTTTTGACCAACGGAACGAGTTCATCCTTCATCCGCTCCTCGGAAAAGCGCATCGACGGGCCGGAAATACTGACTGCGCCTATGATGCGGCGGGTGTAATCGCGGATTGGCGCACTGACACACCTTACTCCGATGTCCAACTCCTCATTATCGATGGCATAGCCCTGTTCTGCGATAACCTTCAGCTGTTTTTTGAGAGTGTCCCGGTCTGTAATGGTATGGTTTGTGTAACGTTGCAATTCCTTGCCAGGGAGGTAACTCTCAAGCTCTTCGTCGTTCATGTAGGCGATCTGTATCTTGCCCGCAGCAGTGCAGTAGGCCGGCAAGCGCGAGCCAACTCGTGGGACGACCCTGACGGTCATAGCGGTTTCAACCACATCCAGATAAATGATATGGTAATCCTTGAGTATCGAAACATAGGTAGTTTCATTACAGTCTTGGACCAAAGCCTCCAGAACCGGCTTGGATTGGCGCAAAAGCCCCATCTGCTTGATAAAGGTCTGTCCCAGCTCCAGGGTTTTCAGGCCGAGACGGTAGTTTTCCGTCACCCTGTTCTGTTCTATATAACCTCGTGATTCAAGGGTTGCAAGCAATCTGAAGACATTGTTTTTATGGAGCTTCAAACGTTTGCTCAGCTCTGTAACACCCAGCTCATCCACCTCGCCGTGAAACTGCTCGAGCAGGTCAAGCGCATGTGAAACTGCCTGGATCAAATATTCGGATTTTTCTTTCTTTGCCATGGTTTCAAGTCCTGTAATATAAAAATTTGAAAAAACATGAAGCGCAACATATCAAAATTTCACCGCTAATTAAAGAACCAGGGAAATTATACAATTACGGAACATTTTTTTCAAATACTAGAATATTGTTTTATAATTGTCAAGTGTTAAAAATTGCATTATATTTGTTCTTTAAGTGTAGTAATGCTTTCTGCGCTACAGCTGGGAATAGAACAAACAAGGGGCCGATATGCTAAATCTGCGAAAAAAGATACTTGTCGCAATCGATGGTTCCCCACAATCCGACAAGGCAGCGGAAGAGGCGGTAAGATTGGCGGCAGGAAACCAGAGCCAATTCAAAAGCCCGGTCTTTGCGTTGCTCGTTCTACCTAACGCACCAACTTCAACCTATACCGACTTCGTACCGTCTGCACCGATGACGGAGACCGAAAAGTGGGACGATCTGCGGAAACGCATTTTTTTCGTAGTGGAAAAATGTGCAGCAGAACACGATATTCCACTTGAAATGATTGTTGAATACGGGGATCCGACGGAAAAAATGATCAGCTTTGCCAAACGCGAAAGTATTGATGTAATTGTCATCGGCAGTTCCAGCAAAGGGTTTATTCAGAGGCGAATCAAAGGAAGCATTTCCCACAAGGTTGCCAGTAGTGCTCCCTGTTCAGTCTATATAGTAAGAGGTTGATCATCGAAAGGTTTATTATGATTTCATGTCGTTTTATCAGTTATATCCTCGGATTATTTCTGATGTTGCTCCCCTTGCAGGTTTCCGCCGCCGAATCCTTTAGGGTACCGATCCTGCTGTATCATCGTTTCGGCCCCACTGTTGCGGATGGCATGACAATCACCACACCGGTTTTTGAATCGCATATGAAATATCTTCACGACAACGGTTACAAGGTTATACCGCTCCGCCGGTTGATCGACCATTATCTCGGTAAAGCACCGGCCCCGCTGCCCAAATCCGTGGTGATCGTTGAAGACGACGCACATAAGTCCGTTTACAGCGAAATGCTCCCTATAATACGCAGATATCGCTATCCGGTTACGGTATTCACATATCCATCCGCCATATCCAATGCAAAATATGCCATGACATGGGATCAGCTGCGCGACCTTAAAAAGTCCGGACTGTTTGATATTCAGTCACACACCTACTGGCATCCAAACTTCAAGAAAGAACGCAAGAAACTTAGTCCTCAGGCGCTTGACAGCATTGTCATGTCACAACTGAGAAAATCCAAGGCGCGCCTGGAAACGGAGCTTGGTGGTCATGTGGACATGCTGGCCTGGCCGTTCGGAATCTACGATGATTATCTTATAAAGAAAGCTTCCGAAGCCGGATATGTTGCTACATTTACAATAGAGCGCCGCCATGCCCTGCCGTCTGATCAAGCCATGAAGCTGCCGCGATACCTGCTGGTCAATGCCGACAGCGGCAAAGCTTTTGTCCAGCTGCTTGAAGGCAATGCGGTCAAACGGAACGTTGCCTACTGATGACTGATGAACCAACAAAAAAACACCCCTGCCCCGATTGCAATTTTTGTCAATGGTGTTCCGATGATCGTTGCCGTAAATGCCTGAACCGTTCGAACTGTTGTCGCCACAAACTTTCAATCGCAGAGCAGATAGCACTATATGACTCCTTGAATACCCCTCCGGAAAATAAATGATCCCAATCGATTGACAATCCGAATGTTAGAGCTACCCTCTCAATAATAAGCTGGTAACGTGATATCGCGTTGTTCTATTTTTGCACTCATTAGAAAATATATTCAAAACACTATATATTTTGATAGACCATAATAACACTATGCAGTATATTGAATCTGGTTTAAGCCGTTCCGATGTAAAAATATCCCTGTCAAGGAGGTGAATTTCTGCATTTCTTCCAGTTTCAGGTTGTTTTGGTTTGATGCTGTACGCAGGGCGTAATAAATATCTTATTGTGGAGGTTGTATGAAACAAAAAATGGCAAAGAAGCTTCTCTTTTGTGCAATCGCAGGACTGGCTTTCCCGCTTGCCGCCCAGGCAGCCGACGATGACCTGCAGAAAAAGATCGACAAGCTGAGTAAAGAGGTCGCCGACCTCAAAGGCTCAGTGCAAAGGGTCGAGGACAAGTCGCTCGGCAAGTGGCTGACCATCGGCGGCGAGTACCGCTTCCGGGTGGATTCCCTGCATGGTGAGACAGTGCCCTATTCAAGCGCCATCGGAACCATGCAGAACATGGCAGGCTCGTTCCTGCTTGACCCGACCGTTGCCGGAGGCAGCAATCCATCGGCAACCCAGTTCATGCTGGCCACGGAGAGCGGCAAACTCTTTTCTCCGACACAGTTCGGCTATATTTTGAACAACTACATGCCGCAGGCCATGTATAACAGCTTTACGGCTTCCGGAGCAACCCCGGGCACCTTCCTCAACCAGTTCAATACAATCGTCATGGGCGGACCCGCAGCAGTCCAGGCAGCATTGTCAGGCACAGCGCTGACCAGCCAGCAGACAGCCATTCTCGCAACACTTCAGTCCAAAGTATTGCCTACTGTTTTTGCCAAACCCTCTTCCGCCAGCATTATCGACCCCGCCACAGGAACACAGGCTGCCGGTGCAAGTCTTGGAGCCCAGTGGAATACGGTTCTGACTTCACTTGCCGGCATGGGATACACACCAACACAGATTAACCAGCTTGCAATGCAGATGATGATGCAGGGCTTTTTGGGGGCCGGCAGTCCCTACCTTGCACAAGCTCCTGCTTTCAAACCAAAGAACGAAACCCTCTACACCAACAAATTCGGCATCGATCTGACAGCCAAGCCGATTAAAGACGTCACGGTACATGCCAAGTTGGACATGTACAAGGCGTTTGGTTCACAGAGTGATTCCACCACCATGAACGGATACTTCGCTGACCGCGTCGGCGTGTTCGACGGCACGCTCAGCCACGTTCCTACCGACAGCCTCCTGAATGTAGATCGTGCCTATGCAACCTGGAGCAACATCGCCGAACAACCGGTCTGGTTCTCGGTCGGTCGCCGTCCAGCCACCAACGGCGCCCCCAGCAACCTGCGCATGAACAGGGAACGCCCCGGCAATGGCGGCACCCCTGCCCTGCTGGTTGATTATGCTTTCGACGGCATGACCATCGGCTACGCTCCCGACATCGATGCACTTCCCGGTGCATACGCCAAGGTCTGTTACGGCCGCGGCTTCGACAGCGGCATCAAGACATCTTCCAACAGCATCAAGGACACCGACATGCTTGGTGTAGCGGTTATCCCATACGAGACCGACCCCCTGCGTATCTGGCTGCAGTGGAACCGCGGTTTCGATATCTTTGACTTCCCCGCCATGAACAACACCATCTTCGGCAACACCGCACCTGCAACAAACCTGGGCAATATCGACTGGTACGGCGCCGGGGCGATGAGCACTCTCAAGAATGTTGGTCCCGGCACCCTGCAACTTTTCAGCGATTTCGGCCTGAGCATTACTCATCCGAACGGCAACGTATCAGAAAACGCAGGTTTCCAGGGCTTGATGAGCGGCGAGTTCTTTGCTCAGGATACGAATCCGAAAGAACAGACCGGTTGGGCCGTATATGCCGGTATTCGCTATGACCTGCCGTCAAAGACCAAGATCGGCTTCGAGTTCAACCATGGCTCAAAATACTGGATCACCTTTGCACCGGCTGCTGACGACATGTGGACCAGCAAGGTCGGTACACGCGGTAACGTTTATGAACCGTACATCATCCAGGAACTCAACCTGAAACCGATTTCCAACTACTTTGCCAAGGCCTTCTTCAAACTTGGCTACCAGTACTATGACTTCGAATACACCGGCAGCAACAACTGGGTCGGCGCTCCCAAGAAAATCTCCGAGATCAAGTCAACCGATCTCATGCTGATGGCGCCACTGAAAGAAGCTCACAATATTTACGGCACTTTTGAAGTTCATTTTTAGACCAGGCTGTTGAAGGGGTGCGGCACAGACCGCGCCCCTGCTTTAAACTTTAACCGGGACAATCACATTTTAGTAACACTTACACAGAGCACAAATAGGGAGTTAGTCATGAAGAAAATCAGTTCAGTTATTATCGTCTTTGCAATCATTTTGGTCGCATCTTTCACAGTTATTCGCACCGCCAGCGCCGAAGAAGTCAAGATCACAGGGGTCATCTCTAAAATCGAAATTGCTGCTGACCAGAAGTCGGCCATTGCCGTAATAAAGGACAACAAATCAAGTGAGTCCATTACCATTACCATTACCGATGAAGCTACACTCGACAAATTCAAGGACAAACGCATTCTGGAAGGCGATGAGATCCGCACCAAGTTTGAAAAGGATGGCGACAAGAACACCAGTAAGATGTTCAAGAAGACAGCGGGTTGCTAACTCTGATCTAAAACCAAGGAGGATTTCTCTACATGAAATTTCAGTCATTTCATCCGGCAATTTTGACACTGGTAGCAGGAATATCTGTTTCAGCAGCAGTTACCGTTTCAGCCGAACCCACCGCTCCGGCAGCCAAATCGACAATTGCCAAGATCTGCACCAGCTGTCACAAGGCTGAGCCGGGTGCGGTTCGCGGCCACTTTGACATTGTCACTTTCAAAGCCAAGACCATTCAGGTCAAGATTGATGACGCGGTCGAACAGTTCAAGTTTGATGAAGACGAGATCAAAGTCGTCAATGGTGAAGGCAAGACCGGTGATGGCGAATTTCTCAAGGAGAACAAGGTAAAAAAAGGACATGAGGTCAAGGTCGAGTATGTAGAGAAAGATGGCGTAAAAACTGCGGTCAAATTGATTGAGAAACCGCCGGTAAAGATTCCGGCCGAAATGTTGATGAACACTGCCGACATTGAGAAACTGGTAGCACTTGGTCCGGAAAAGGGAAAATACTTCCTGTATGACTCCCGTCCGCTACCGCGCTTCCAGGAGGGCTCCATCCCAACCGCGATCAATCTTCCTTTCCCGGCTTTTGACAAACTGGCTGACAAACTTCTTCCCAAGGACAAGTCGGCCCTGATTATTTTCTACTGTGCAGGACCTTCCTGCAACATGAGCCCAGGTTCAGCAGACAAGGCCAAAAAACTCGGCTACACCAACCTGAAGGTATACAAGGATGGCATGCCGGCCTGGTCAACCAAGAATTACGGTGTACTCTCTACCCAGTTCCTGAAAGAGGCCTGGATGGACAAGGACATTCCGCATGTCCTGCTGGATGTACGCGCGGAAAAGGAAGCTGCCAAGGGTTACATCAAGGGCGCCGTTTCCTTCCCGGCCACCAAGGCCGCCAAGCTGATCAAGAACCTGCCTCCTAAAGACAAGAAACCGCCGGTCATGATTTATGACGGAAAAGATGGCGTACAGGCTGCCAAGGTAGCCAAACAACTGGTAAAAGCCGGCTACGGCAGGGTGATGGTGGTAACGGGTGGATACGATGCCTGGACGACGGCTAAGTACGAAGTGGCAACCGGCAAACTGACAGCCAAGGCTGTCTATGTTCCTAAACCACGGCCTGGCGAAATCAATCTGGACGAGTTCAAGAAGTACGCGGCGGAGTTGCCTGCCAACGTCATGCTTATCGATGCCCGCACAACCGCAGAAGGCAACGCCGGCATGCTCAAAACCGCAAAACTGATTCCGGCCGAGGAGATCAAGGACCGTCTGGCCGAGATTCCCAAAGACAAGCTGATTGTTTTCTATTGCAATACAGGCACGATAGCAGAAGTTGCCTATAACACTTTGAAAGGCCTTGGTTACACAAATGTCAAGTTTGCAAACGCCAAGGTTGCATTTGAAAAGAATGGCAGCTACAAGATCACAAAGGAATAACGCCATAACACGCACCATACCCGCCATATGGCGGGTATGGTAAACAAGTTCTCCTGCTCACACTCAAAATCTTTTTATTTATCAATAACTATACAAAAATTCATATAATTGGAACAAGCGTTGCATTGATCAGGCTACATACCATATATATGGGTATGAATATGCCTGAAGTCGAAAGGAATCGAAACATGACGGGAAGAATTGCAGCGATCATGCTGGGATGCGCTCTGTTGGCAGCGACTGCTATTGCCAAGGAACATCCAGGAAAAGAGCAGATACTAAAGGATGGCTATCAGGGTCCAAAAACCTGTGAAGCTTGTCATCCAGGCAAAGCCAGGGAGTTTCTCGGAACGGTTCATTGGAAACACGCCTCCAAGGTAGATCATGTTGACAATTTGAACCCTGATGAAGAACACGGAATGAAGAATCGCATCTATACGATGTGCAACGGCAACGACATCGTCAACAATCTGAAGGAAGTTCCACCGAACGCACTGGGCAAGACCAAGTTCACCGGTTGCAACACCTGCCACCCCGGCGATCATGCCAGCGATGTCGGCAGCACCGGACCACAGGCTGAACAGGCCATAGACTGCCTGATCTGCCATTCAAGCAAGTATGACTTCAGCAAAAGAAAACCGGCCAAGGACAAAAACGGTAACGTTGTCATGACCCAGGATCGCAGCACCGAGGCAGCCGCCAACATTGGCAGACCATCCATCAAGAATTGCATGGCCTGTCACGAAGCGGCAGGAGGTGGAGCCATGATCAAGCGCGGTTTCTCGATGGCAAAGGATGCCGAGGTACACGTAACCAAAGGTATCATCTGCGTCGATTGCCACCAAGTTAAAAACCACAAGTTCCCCACCGGCCGTGATCCCAACAACTGGGCTCATGACGGCATCTACATGACCTGCGTTGGCGAGTGCCACACCAGCAAACCTCATACTGATGCTGATTACAATAAACACACCGAAAAAATTGCCTGCCAGACTTGCCACATCCCCAAGACCGGCGGAGCCTTCTCCAAGGACTTCACCAAATGGGAAAAACAGGCCAACGGTTTCTATGAGCCTTCAACATTGAAGCGTGAAGTAAATGAAACCGCTCCGGTATATGCATGGTACAATCTGACCGTCAGCAACACACCGACCTTCATCGGACCGAAGGGAAGCAGAACCGACGGTAAGAGCAAAATTTACCCGTTCAAGATTTTCCAGGGCAAGGCATATTTCAACAAGAAGAACGGACAACTGCTGTCTATGGACTTCGCACCGCCGATATCAAACGGTGACTCATTGGCGGGGGTTGCCTCGGCGGCGAAGATACTTGGCATCAAGGATTATGAACCGGTTCCGGGATGGCAGACCATCTACTTCGGCAGCAACCACCAGGTTACGCCAAAAAACAAGGCGCTAACCTGCGCCAACTGCCATGCGATAAACGGTGTGCTTAACTTCAAAGAACTGGGATATGCTTCCAAGGAAATCGAGAAGCTAACCAACCCTGAGCTCTATTTTGAAAAGCTGCTCAAACTGCAGCAAGAAAACGAGTAATCCTTTGCAATTCAAAGCAGTGAGATAGTCTATGGGGTGTGAATTATTTCACGCCCCATTTTTAATTGCATTATATGGATATCTAGATGTTTGCTGCCAAATACATTCTTCCATCAAAGCTTAAAACAGGAGGTAAATCGTGTCGCCAAAATTCTCTCGCAGAACTTTTCTAAAGGTTTCAGGCGCAGCCACCGCAGCAGTGACAGTTGCCGCTTCGATGCCGGAAAAGTTCCTCTCATGGGCAGAGGAGTCAGGACAGAAAGAGATGAAACAGATCCCCACTTTCTGCGAACTCTGCTTCTGGAACTGTGGACTGATCGCAAAAGTAGAGAACAACAAGGTCGTCAAGATTGACGGCAACCCCAAGAGCCTCCGAGGCAGGGGGCGGTTGTGCGGGCGCGGCAATGCCGCCTTGGGTGCGCTCTACGATCCGGACCGGTTGAAATACCCGATGATTAATACCGGCAAGCGCGGTGAACCGGTCTGGAAGCGGGCAACCTGGGACGAAGCGCTCGGTGTTATTGCTCAGAAAATGAAAGCTGTCAGCGAAAAATATGGTCCTGATTCCATGGCTCTGATCTATCACGGCACCGGCGCCTCCTTCTGGAAACACCTGCTGCACGCCCACGGCAGCACACTGGCAGCGGCCCCTTCATTTGCCCAATGCCGTGGACCGCGCGACATCGGTTTTGTGCTGACCTTCGGCTCTGATGTCGGATCTCCTGAATACTACGACTTCAGTAAAAGCAAATACATAGTCCTGTTCGGCTCCCATCTTGGGGAGAACGCCCACAACAGTCAGGTCCAGGACATCGTCAAAGGCTATTCCGGCGGGGCTAAAATGACCGTGGTAGATCCGCGACTCTCCAATATCGCATCAAAGGCCGATCGCTGGCTTCCGATAAAACCGGCAACCGATCTCGCGCTGATGCTGGCCTGGATCAGGCTGATAATCGAGGAAGGGCTCTACGACAAGGATTATGTGGCCAAGTACGCCACCGGTTTTGACGAACTGCGTGCGGCGGTCCAGCAATACACTCCTGAATGGGCGGAAGCTGAAACATCGATACCCAGCGATGTAATCGTCAAGGTTGCACGCGAAATGGGTGAACATGCTCCCAATGTCTGCGTTGGGGCAGGTCGCTATTCCACCTGGTACGGCGATGACACACAGCGCAGCAGGGCAATTGCAATTTTAAACGCACTTCTCGGCACATGGGGCCGTGAAGGAGGCTACTTCTTCCCTACCGGAGCAAAAGTGCCGGAATACCCCGGATTGCCGGCTTACCCGGAACACGTTGAAGCTGCAAAACTGGATGAGGCCTATCCATTTGCACTGTTGCAGACCACCACTTCCATCAAGCAGGCCACAATTACCGGACAGCCGCGACCGGTCAAAGCCTGGTTCGTTTACGGTTCAAACCTGATGAAGACCATGCCTGACAAGCAGGAGACCATCAAGGCGATCCAGAACCTGGATCTGATGGTGACTATCGACACCATGCCGATGGACATAATCAATTATTCGGATGTGGTATTGCCGGAATGCACCTACATGGAACGCTACGACAACATCAACGTGGGCAAATTCAAGGGTGAAGCCGAGATTGCTCTGAGGCAACCGACCGTCGAACCAATGTGGGAATCAAAACCCTCCTGGTGGATTACCAAGGAACTGGGCAACAAGCTGGGACTGGCGGCATTCTTCCCCTGGAAGGACGGCGAGGAGTACATTGCCAAGCGTTGCGAAGCGGCTGAATTGGATTTTGCCCAACTGAAACGGGACGGCGTAATCATCAAAAAGGGAGGAAATCCCTACATCACCGCCGACAGCCAACCGGAGTTCGGCACTCCTTCGGGCAAGATCGAGCTGTACTCCCAACAATTGGCGGAAAAAGGGTTTGATCCGGTCCCCAAATACACCAGACATCCGGTTCCACCTGCAGGTCATTTCCGGCTGCTGTTCGGTCGGGCACCACTGCACACCTTTTCCCGCACCACCAATAACTTCATGCTGACCGATCTGCAGAAGGATAATTCTCTCTGGATCAACGCAAAAAAAGGTAAGGAATTGGGATTAAAAAATGGGGACTATGTATCTCTCGTCAACCAGAACGGTGTGATTGCAAACGGCCGGATCAAGGTGAAGTTGACCCAACGGCTCCGTGATGATGCTGTTTACATGAACCACGGCTTTGGCGTTCACGCCAAAGGGATGTCTCGTGCCAATGGCCAAGGTATTGCCGATGACGACCTGATCGGAAAACCAGCGATTGATCCGATAATGGGTGGCACCGCCATGCGCGGGAATTTTGTCAAGATCGTTAAGGGGGCCTGACATGAAACTATTCGGAGTACTTATTCCTGAAAAGGAACAGCTTATCAGCACAGTGGGTGATGTAATCAAAGGAAAGGCCGGTTTGTCGCTGTATGCGTCAATATTCGGTCTGGTGATCGGGCTATACGCCATCGGCTCCATCTTCATCAGAGGGCATGCCCACACGATCAACACCTCCAGCCTCGTTCCCTGGGGATTGCAGATATCCACCTATGTCTATTTTGCTCTGCTCAGCACCGGCTGCACATTCGTCAATTTTTTCGGCCACGTTTTTTTTGAGAAGCAGTACAAACCGTTTGCGTCAAGAATTGTTTTTGTCGGGATAATCACAGCCGTGGCCGCCTTCTTCTCGCTGACGACCGAGATGGGACACCTTGAGCGGATGTACTATTTTCTGCTGTCGCCAAACCCGAAGTCGCCCATGTTCTGGATGGCCATCTGGTACACCTGCTACCTGATCATCATCATTTGGGAATACATAAACATCCAGACCAACAGGCACTCCAACCGGGTCATGTGGGCAGCGTTTTTTATAGCGGTATTCACTCACAGTACCCTGGGAAGCCTGCTAGGCTCGGTAAGCTCACGCGTCTACTATTACAGCGCCCTGATGCCGATCTACTTCCTGTTTATCGCTTTTCTGACAGGCTGTTCCCTTACGACCATCATTGCCGCGATGACGGTCAAGCAGAAGAAACTGGACGAGAACTTCCATCTCCACCCCTTTGTAACATTGCTCAAGGTCGGATTGGGGCTGGCACTTTTGATCACCTTCTGGCGAATGATGATCGGTCTCTCGGCACACCTGGAAGGTTCCGAGGTATTCTCGCTAACGCTGATTAACAGCGTGCTGTTCGGAATTGTGGTCGTTATTGTAATTCCGTACATACTGCTAAAAATCAGCCAAAGTGCCAAGTGGCTGATTTTTGTGGGACTCTTTATCATGGGCACCCAGCTCAAAGCCCGTAACGACCTAGTGGTAGGCGCATTCAAGATTCCGGTTTTCAGGGTCTACGACATGCCCGAAATAGTACACTACACTCCGTCAATCTATGAAAACCTTGTGGTTGTGGCATCCGCTTCGCTGGTGGCCATGCTCTATATCGTTTTCGAACGTTCGGGTGTTTTTGAAGCCAGAAACATCAAGGAGGAACACTGATCATGGACCAGTTTGACGGCAAGGATATCATGGAAATAATGCAGGAAGATCTGCAGCGCGCCCTGAAAAAACCGCGCAAAGAACGGCGCTGGGCAATGGCCATCGACCTGAAGAAATGCATTGGTTGCCACGCCTGCACCACCGGCTGCATGTCCGAAAACCTGACACCACCAGAAATTCATTATCGCCCGGTCAAGGAAGAGGAGATCGGCGAGTATCCCAATACCGGCATGCGTTTTCTGCCACGCCCATGTTTTCATTGTGATGCCCCAACCTGTACACCGGTCTGTCCGGTTACCGCAACTTACAAGCGCGATGACGGCCTGGTCGTGATCGATTACAAGAAATGCATTGGCTGCCGCTACTGCATCGTGGCCTGTCCATACGGCGCCCGTTCGGCCGATTCCGGCCACTACTTTACAGGTGACTTCCACGATAAGACCTATGAAGTGGAGAATTCCGGCGAATACGGCGGGAATTTCAAACGTAAGAGCCACTGGCATTCACCAATCGGCAACGCCCGCAAGTGCCACTTCTGCATACACCGGGTCGAAAAAGGTGAACTGACCCGTTGCACGACAACCTGCCTCGGCAACGCAACCTTCTTCGGCGATATCAACGACCCCAAGGCTCTGATCACCAAATTGATCTCCAAGCCGAACGTGTTCAAGTACAAGGAAGAGTTGGGCACAAAACCGATGGTGTACTATATCACCTGACAGATACCGGGTTTTCCGGATAGCAGCTTCAGTTATACAACAGGGGAACTCCAGCGAGTTCCCCTGTTTTTTACGACACGCCACAAAATGGTAACAGGTCTGAAATCCTGAAAAAAGGATTGGAGTTGTTGACTGGCGGACACGTTTTTGATACCACACTATTGTATTTTCATAGCAACACAAGCGGCAATACCGCCTTGTACAAAGGGACACAAATGACACCAGTAACAAAGAACACTGTAGTAACACTCAGTTACAATCTCACGGACCCTGACGGGAACATGCTTGACGAGGGCAATCAGCCGATAGTTTATCTCCATGGCGGCTATGGTGGCGTATTCCTGCCGATAGAAAATGCCTTGGAAGGGAAATCGGTCGGAGACGATGTCACCGTAAAACTACAGCCCGCCGATGCGTTTGGTGAATATGATTTCGACTTGCTGCAGATCGAGCCGGTCGAGAACCTGCCTCAACCGCTCAAAGTCGGAATGATGATCGAAGGTGAAACAGAAGAAGGAATGGAAGAGAGTGCGGTGTTCTACACCGTAACTGAAATTGCCGACGGCAAGGCGGTTCTGGACGGCAATCACCCACTGTCGGGCATGGCTCTGGTTTTCATCGCTTCCATCTCCGCGATACGGCCGGCGACACCGGAAGAGATCACGGCCGGCGAAGCGCTTGGCGCCTGACCCATATATCCTGAGATGTTGGAGTAATAGTTAATGGCCAGATGCACCAACTGCAAAGCCCCCCTGCCGGACGGTTCCCTGATGTGCGCCTATTGCGGCGACCGCAATGACGTGGACCTGAGGGGGATACACTACCACACCACCCATGAACCGGACCTGCCCCGGACCTGCCCCCGTTGCTCCGTCAACCTGAAAACCATCAACCTGAACCTGAACGGCACTTTTCTGATTGAAAGGTGCGACCAGTGTCTGGGGCTGTTCTTCGACCCGGCCGAACTGGAAGCGCTGCTGGATGCCGCCGTCTCGAATGTGTTCCTGATAGACAGGTCCGGACTGGACGGCATCAACCTGAAGCGACCAGCCGACCAGTATCCGATTGCCTACATCAAATGCCCGGTCTGTTCACAGTTGATGAACAGGGTCAACTTCGGCGCCAAGAGCGGCGTAATTGTCGATCGCTGCAAGGATCATGGTGTCTGGCTGGATGGCGGGGAACTTCGGCACCTGATGGAATGGATGAAACTGGGGGGCAAGCTCCTCGACCAGGAGCGTCAGGAACAGGCCAGGAAGGATGAACTGAAGCTGGAAAAGGAAAAACGCGAGAGTCTGGCGGGGTATCGAACAGAACCATCTACGTTCAGCAGTTTCGGGGATCCGCTTTTGCGATCCGATCCGGACCTGTTCGACATCATCTACAGCGCAATCCGGTTTTTTACGAGGTAATCTCTTCCGCTTCCTCGGGCCAGAACCTGCGCTGCAACTCTTCCATCAGCGGCGCCAGGCTCTTGCGGTCGCGGGCCGAAACAGTCACGCTGTTCCGGGTCCTGGCTGACTGCCGCACCCTCAAAAAACCTACCATATCCTTCTTGCGCATCTCGTTCAGGAGATCGGACTTGTTGTAAACCATCAGTTCCTGTTTGTCCCCCAACTCCAGCTCCTGCAGGATTGTCCGCACCTGGGCGATCTGGTCCTCGAAACGGGGATGCGATGAATCGACCACATGCAGCAGCAGGTCGGCATCGCGCAGCTCCTCCAGTGTCGCCTTGAAAGCGCCCATCAACGACTTAGGCAGAGAACGGATAAAACCGACCGTGTCGGTGATGATCACCTCCCGTTCCCGTGGAAAACGCAGACGACGGGTGGAGGTATCCAGCGTGGCAAAGAGCAGGTCCTCGGTAAAGACATCGCTCTTGGTCAGCGCATTCAGCAGGGTCGATTTACCGGCATTGGTATAGCCGACGATCGAGATGATCGGCACACCGGCCTTGATCCGCTGCTGGCGGCGCTGGTCGCGCCCACGGGAAAGCTCCTTCAGTTCCCGCTCCAGGCTGGCGATCCGGTCCCGGATGCGACGGCGGTCGGTTTCCAGCTTGGTCTCGCCCGGTCCGCGCCCGCCGATGCCCCCCATCAGGCGCGACATCTGAACCCCACGTCCGGTCAGGCGCGGCAACAGGTATTTCAGCTGGGCCAATTCCACCTGCACCTTGCCGTCCAGCGTCTTCGCCCGACGGGCAAAGATGTCCAGGATCAGCTGGCTGCGGTCGATGACCTTCAGCTCGGTCATGGCCGAAATGCTGCGAATCTGGGCCGGGGTAAGCTCCTGATCAAAGATCAGCATACTGGCGCCATGCTGCAGGGCCCGGATGACCACATCGCGCATCTTCCCCTCCCCCATCAGGAAACGCGGGTTGAGGCTGCGTGGACGCTGGATGAATTCGTCCAGCGCTTCAACCTGGGCGGTGCGGGCCAACTCCCGCAATTCGGCCATCGAGTCCTCCGCTTCCTGGCGGGTACCACTGGTAGTGACCGAAATCAGGATGGCCCTCTCCAGGGCATTAGCGGCCTTTGTTGTCGTGCGGGCCGCTTTCTCCAGATCGGCTTCCAGCTCGTCGATAAAATACACGCAGTCCAGATCGATGCGGTCAAACAACTTGACCGGCTCAACGATCGTGCTTGCGCCACGCTGGTCGGGAGATAGCCAGGCCAACTGGGCCGATATCTGCGACCGGCCGGGCGTAAACATCAGTGTTGCCAGCAGATCCAGCCGTAGCAGTGAAAGGTCGGTCAGGTCATCTTCGCTAACCGGCTCGTTTTTGAGATGGGTATGGATCAGGCGCAGACCGCGCATGACACGCCGGCCAAGTGGATAGTCAAGCAGCTCGGGGATCACCAGTCCTTTTTCATCCCCGACGATCACGTATTCCACGATTCCGGAACGATTGACAAGAATGGCGATCTGGCGGCGCAGATCATTGGAGAGTTCGACAAGACGGGTGGCAAGTTCGTGAGAACATATTTCAGCGGGAAGCACGCGTCTGCGGTACAGACGTTCCAGTGCCTGTATCTGACTGGACTTCAAACCTGCTAGATTACCGAATGGTTCTTTTATGGCGAGGCTCCGAAGAAATTCAAGTTATGGTCGATCCTGAAAGATTCGTTCAGCGGGTGATCCGAACCTCGGACGGCCTAGATTCCGATCACATTGTAGCCGCCATCCACGTAATGGATCTCGCCGGTGACACCGCTGGACAGCTCGCTGCAGAGGTAAAGCGCCGAACGGGCCACATCCTCCTGGGTGACGTTACGGCGCAGCGGCGCCTTTTCTTCGACATGATTCAAAATCTGGATGAAACCGTTCACTCCGGCGGCGGCCAGGGTGCGGATCGGACCGGCCGAAATGCCGTTTACCCGAATACCTTCCGAGCCCAGGGCTTCAGCCAGATAGCGCACCGAAGCTTCCAGCGCGGCTTTGGCGACCCCCATCACATTGTAGCTGGGGAACACCTTGACCGCTCCGTAATAGCTGAGCGTCAGCGCGGCGGCATTGCGACCCTGCATCATCGCCTGGCCCTCTTTCAGCAGCGCCATGAACGAATAGACACTGATATCCATCGCGGTGGCAAACCCCTCGCGGGTGGTATTGACGATAGTTCCCTTCAACTCTTCCTTGTTTGCGAAGGCGATCGCATGGATGATGATGTCCACACCGTCCCAGATTTTGCCAAGCTCGGAAAATACATTCCTGATCTCATCATCGTTGGTTACATTGCAGGGCAGGACCGCGACGGCATTGATCGATTCCGCCAACGGCCGCACCCGTTTCTCCAAGGCCTCTCCGGCATAGGTTACGGCCACTTCGGCTCCCTGCTCGTGAAACAGCCTGGCTATCGCCCAAGCTATGCTCTTATCGTTTGCAACGCCAAAGATCAGCGCCTTTTTGCCTTGAAGTAACATCTATAAACATCTCCATGTAAATTTGTGATTTTCCAGTGAACAGTGCCGGTGCTGTCAAGTGATTATCAGGCGGTCGGTTACCGGGAAGCGATAACATCATCAGCGTGAGATTCACTCTCCGGAGCGGATACCGGCGAGACGGGTGCGGGAGTTTCCCGACCGGCGCCATCCGGGGTGTTGCGTTGCAGGCCTGCTTCAAGTACAGCCAGACGTTTTTCGATTCCTTCCAGCACTTCCAGCGTTCTGTCCTGCTTGCCCTTGATTGCAAATACTACAAACGGCATGATCAGCCATATCACCGCCAGGAACAGGCCGATGATGCTCATCATAACCATGAATCCGCCAAAAATCTCCATGTGGTCTCCCGCAAAAATACTCTCTTCGTCTATACCACGGCATCAGTAAAAAGTTAAGGTGATATTTTACTGTATACCGCTGGCTGAGACTCTTCAGCAAATCATTAAAAGTTTGACTGGGGTCATAATTATTTTTTATCGCCTGCGCTATGCTTCAATCATAAACGATGCGGGGAGGCAAAGATGAAATTTAATAACGGGCTCGGTGAAAAAGCAATACAGGACGTGATGGTCAGTTACCCGGAAATCGGCGAAATACTGAATCGCTACGAGATCGGATGCGTTACCTGCAAGGTGGGCATCTGCCTGCTGAAGGACGTGGTCGCGATCCACGGACTGTCCAAAGAAGATGAAAGCAATATCGAACTGGAGATCAACAATCATCTGGAAACAAAAGGAGAATGATCATGGCAAATCTGGGATGCGGCTGCCCCGGCAGCATGGCAAGGGTTATCGAACGTGAAGAAACAGTAGCAAACAGCGTCAAAGCGGCTTCCGAACTCCGGCAGTGGCCGGTACAACTGCACCTGGTGCCCCCCACGGCGCCCTACTTCCAGGATGCGGACATCCTGATCTGCGCCGATTGCGTGGCTTATGCCATGGGCAGCACCCATCAGGATCTGCTGAAAGGAAAGGCGCTGGCGATCGCCTGCCCCAAACTGGACGACACCACCGCCTACGTGGACAAAATGGCCCATATCTTCAGCGCCAATAACATCAAAAGCGTCACCGTCGCAATCATGGAGGTTCCCTGCTGTCGCGGACTGGACATCATGGTCCGCGAAGCACTTGAGAAAAGCGGCAAACAGGTTCCGTTCGAGGCGATCATAGTCGGTATCAACGGAGAACGGAGGAACTGATGAAAACAGATATCACGACGGCCCTGGTCAACGAGCACAAGCTGATCCTGCGCATGATCGCACTGCTGGAGCGCAACGCACCCAGAAGCGCGGCTGGCGCATACGGCAACTGGCGCTTCTACCTGGATGGCGTAGACTTCATCCGCAACTACGCCGATCGTTTCCATCACTCCAAGGAAGAGGACGTGCTGTTCGAAGCGCTGATCAAAAACGGCATGCCGCGCGAGAACAGCCCGATCGCCGCGATGCTGATGGAACATGACCAGGGCAGGGCGTACGTACGAGCAATGGAATCGGCGGCCCTGGACGCGCTGGCCGGAAAAGAAGTTGACCTGGAAGCACTGAGCGGGAATGCTCTGGCCTATGTGGAACTGCTGCGTGAACATATCGGCAAGGAGGATGGAATCCTCTACCCGCTTGCCGAACGGATCATAGCTGATACACTGAGGGAAGAAATCGTAGCAGGTTATGCAGCGGCAGAAGCCCGTACCGCGGAAGACTTCAGCGACCGCTACCTAGCACTGGTGCAAAGCTACGAAAACGAGTAGTGAGACAAAAGGGGGTTGCCATGCATGATTCACAATCACAGGAATGGCTCTGCAACAGGATTGTCGCCGGAATCGGTGATGCGGTCATGTACTCCGACCGGCAGGGCATCATCAGATACTGGAATGCCGCCGCGGAAAAGATGTTCGGTTACAGCGCAGCGGAAGCACTGGGACAGTCCCTGGACCTGATCATCCCCGAGAACCTGCGCGGTCGCCACTGGGAAGGCTACTATCGCGTGATGGAGAGCGGCAGCAGCCGCTACAGCGTCGATCTGCTATCGGCACCGGCGCTGCGCAAGGACGGCACGCGGCTTTCGACCGAGTTTTCGATGGCGCTGATCCGTGATGACGAAGGCGGCATGCTGGGGGTTGCCGCCGTTATCCGCGACGTCAGCGCCCGCTGGCAGCGCGAACGGGAACTAAAGGAGCGGGTCCGCGTACTGGAAGCACGCCCGTAGGGTCGAACCTTGTGTTCGCCCTGTCTTGTGTTCGCCCATGCCATGGCAGATCGCACATACATTACCATTACCTGCAAAAAAACGGGGCGTGGTTTGATGAAAACTGGGGCGGATCGTTTCTGATAATTTCCGCCACCGCCGGGTGACGCTTGAAGCGCTGCTCCAGAAAACGCCGCACCTGAGCGCGCTCCCAGCCGCCGGGATGCCGGAAGGCGGTGTAGAGCGAAAGATCCCCTGCATAGAACAGTCCCGTCCCGTACTCTCCAGCCTGATCCCCATGGATCGGCATATTGAAAACCGCCAGGTTCAGAAAACCGAGCGCCTCCCGTTGTCGCGCCACAAACTCCAGCGTCCGTTCAGCCTCAACCTCGCTCTCTCCCGGCGTACCGAACAGCAGATAGCAATAGACGGCGATCCCTGCCTGTTGCAGGCTGGACAGCACTCGCTCGACCACCTCCAGCCTGATTCCCTTACCCATCCGGTCCAGCACTCCCTGGTCCCCCGATTCCAGCCCCAGTTTGAGCATCACGCAACCGGAGCGCTTCAGAGAACGGCAGAATTCCGGATCGGCCAGCTGTTCATCGACCCGCGCGAAGCCGTACCAGGGCGCACCGGGCGGATCTACTATCAACCCGCGCAACAGCGCAGGACTGACGGCATTGTCCAACAGGTGGATCAGGGATGGCCTGTACAAAGCAGTCAACTGCCGCAGCTCGGACAGGGCCCGCAAAACCGGCACCGGGTAATAATCGTTTCCCTCGGCCCGCTCTGGGCAGAACGAGCAGCGGTTCCAATAACAGCCGCCGGCGGCGCTGTAGGGGAGGATCAGACCGGGCGAGAAATATTCCGGCAACGGCAGGCCGGAGTAGTCCGGAGCAACTGCTTGATCCGTTGCCGAACTGATGCCGAAAAACGACAACAGCGCTTCCTCCCCGGCCCCGGCCACCAGATGGTCCACCAGGGCACCGAAGGGGTTACTCCAACCGGGACGCCGCATCCAGGAGGTCACCAACCCGCCACCCAGCACGATCCGTATATGCGGGTAACGTTCCCTGATATGCCCGATCATGGCAAAGACACACAGCGCCTGGCTGAGATAGTTCAGCGAAAAGCCGACCGTGCCGATGCCATCCAGCAGTTCCGGCAGCCGCCGGCTGAAATATGTAAAAAAAGGATTGGTTTGCGGTTGCCGTGAGGCGGCAATCAGGTCACAGCTGCGTAGCGGTGATAGTTCGGCGTGCTGGTAGTCGGCCAGCCCCGCTACCGCGCCCTGCCCGGCGCCGGCAACGGCCAGCAGGCGGTTCAGGTCGCTGACCGCGCGGCGGTAACGATCAGGGGTTTGATAGGTATTCGGATTGCGCAGCGCGGCAATGTGGGCGGCATGGTTCCTGGTTGCCCGGCGGCTCCAGGTGTCATTGACCGTTAGCGGTTGCTCCAAAAGCCAGAGCTGCCCCTCCAGGTTGGCGTCCAGCATCCGGCAGGCGATGCCGTGGGCCTGCAGGGCTGCCGCCAGCCGGGCAATGCCGGCCGGCGGTTCGCAGGCTTTGGCAACCGGCGGGAAGATCAGCAGCATCGCTCCCCCTTACTGATACTGGATGTAGAGCGGCTTCGGATTCAATTTGAGTACATCCTGCGGTTTCAGCAGCGGATCGCCCTTCTTGGTGTCATTGTGGTAGAACAGCTTGAAGCCTGTATACTGCACCGGTTCGGCGACGATGTAGTCCTTGTAGGAATCGCGCTTCAGCCAGGGAGCTCCCCAGCCGTCCATATGCATGACCATTTGCACCTCGGGGCGCAGGATGATATTTCTGGAGTTGGTTACCCCACCCTTGGTGAAGCGATGCACGGTAAAGACCTTGGGGGGCAGGTTGTTCTTTTTGACCAGATCTTTCAGATAGGCGGAGGCATAGTTGATGTCGGCCGCGTCATAGGTACCGATCTTCGTGCCCGGTTTCTTGCCGCTCTTGATCAGGTTGAACTCCGGATCGATCCCCAGATGCACATCGGGGTTTTTCAGGATCCACTCGAAGCGCGGCAGAACCGCCCGGATATCGTCGTGCCCGGTCTGGATGTCGATGAACAGCAGTGCCCCGGCCTCTTTTGCCCAGCCGTAGACCTGGTTGATGATCTTGTCCGCCATGATCATGCGGTACTTGCCATCCTTGCCCGGCGCGCCCTGAGCCACGACCGCGATCAGATGCAGGGCCGGTTGTACCGGCGTGGCGGGATCTGCCGCCTGCCAGGCAGACACCTCTTCTTTGAGTTTTCGCAACATCTCATCCTTGGGAAACGCCCCCAGCGCGCCCATCTTTTTTGAAAGCGGGTTGCCATAGTAGGCCACGATACGTTTCCGGGGCAGGATCGAACCTGGCAGCACAGCAGGACCCTTGACCGGCCAGCCGTGATTCTTTGCAAACTCGGGATTTTCACCGGAATTGTACTTGACCTTGGGAACTGCAGTGCCGGCAGCGCTGGTGTGGGTTGCAAAGACCGCGGCTTGACGAATGGAACTGCTGGTGGCCGAGAATACCGTGGTAACTGGCGCCGGCTCGCTTTTTTCTGATTTGACACTGGGCTGCTCTACAGACTTGTTATTGGTGCATCCTGAAAGTGCTAACAACAGACAAGCAAATGATCCCACATAACGACTGACTGACTGCTTCTTCAAACAAAACTCCTTCAAATATACTGGTTTACGAATATAACACGTCATGGGCGCATCTCGCCGAAACGAAATCACTCCTCCTGCTCATCGTCCTGAAAATCTTCCATATTGATCACATCCTTCACCTTGGCCAGCAGCCTGGGCGGCCATTCCCCGATCGGCATCCTGAGCAAAATCTTGCACTCCTCGAAGGTCAGATCCACATCACCCGGAAGCTTGTCAGCAATTTCACTGGCCCACCCGGTCTCGTGCGCTGTTAATGGCGCCCGCAACAATTCATCATTTTTTTTCATAAAAACCCTCGTTTACACGGACACAACCGTCTAATGAGACTACAATGAAAGCTGCCCTGAGACAACTTATTATTTCCGAAAACGAAAAATTCAAATAGTTTGACTTTGCCCTCCTTCATGTAATAAAACTTGCTAATGACAGGCGTTTTCCGGTCATATTTCCGAAAAAAAGGAGCTTTGAATGAAAGATATCAAGGGAACCAAAACCGAGAAGAATCTGTGCGATGCCTTTGCCGGGGAGTCCCAGGCACGTAACAAGTACACTTACTTCGCTTCGGTCGCCAAAAAAGAGGGCTATGAGAAGATTGCCGCCATTTTCATGGAAACCGCCGAAAATGAAAAGGAACATGCCAAGCTGCACTTCAATCTGCTGAACGGTATCGGCTCCACCGCCGAAAACCTGCGGGCCTCCGCCGCCGGCGAGAACGAAGAGTTCACCGACATGTATCCACGCATGGCCAATGACGCGAAAGAGGAGGGATTCCCCGAAATCGCCGCCCTTTTCGCATCGATCGGCAAGATTGAAAAAGAGCACCGAGACCGTTATCGCCTGCTCCTGGAAGAGCTGGAATCGGGAGCGCTTTTCAGCCGCAAGGAATCGGCCCGCTGGAAATGCCGGAACTGCGGTCACATCCATGAAGGGCTGGAAGCCCTCAAGATCTGTCCGGTCTGCAAACATCCCCAGGCATATTTTGAACTGGTGGAAGGCAGCTACTGAAACTGGCAGCCACGAACGCTGGTCATTACATTAGTGAAATTGCAGCAAAAAAGGCGTCCATGCGGGCGCCTTTTCATTTAAGTGCATTACTGCGGATATGCAAATTATCAGTGTGTCATCACACTCTTGGCCAGGGACATGGGGATATAGCTGGTGCAGTCGTCAAGAAATCGATCGAATTCAATGCCCAGATAGCAGAGGCCGGTATCCTCGTCCGGGCAGGCTTGACGCACAAAGCCGTTTATCTCAAGCTCGTCGGACCAGAAGGGTTTACTCAATCGAATCATAAGAGGGTCTTCGGGCGCGGCCGAGATATTGCTCCAGATTCCCACCCCGGTATTGCTGAAGTTGCAGGCCATCGCGGTTTCGGACATTCCGTTGTTGGCCGGAAAACATTGCAGCAGTGCCTGGGTAGCGTGCCGCTGATGTTTTCTGCGTTCAAAACTGCAGGGTGAAATTGAGTTTCTAAGGCGCTTTGCATTGTAGAGTTCCCGATCCGCCACCTCTATCAGTGACTTCACATCACTTGTTTCTTCTGAATAAAATGATATGCCGCAACTGGCCGTGAGCCTTCTTTCGTTGAGAAGCTCCTGGCCCGGGAATACCGTGTTTTCAACCGCCTGGCGTATCCTGTTGGCTACTGCAAAGGCCACGTTTTTAGTGACTTTGGGAAGATAGACGGCAAACTCGTCACCTCCGTAGCGCGCCGCGATATCCTGTTCCCTGATCTGGTCCTTGATAATACCGGCCACGGTGCGAAGAGCCTCATCGCCCGCGACATGCCCGCAGCAGTCGTTATAGATCTTGAAATGATCCAGATCCAGAAGGATCAGAGCACTGGCGGAATCATCGACTCTGCGACGCAGCGGCACATTCTGGCTGAGTAAAGTTTTCAGGTAGGTTTGATTGTAAAGTCCAGTCAAACCGTCTGTGACAGAGCAGTGGCGGATACTTTCCAGATCCTTGGTCTCTATGAAAACCAGATTCTTAAACTCGCTTGAGTTTTTCTGAATCAGTTCCAGAATCGATGCCCGCATGCTGAGGCGATAATGGGTTTTTTGGAGGATTCCATCTCGAAGAGCCAGGGCATCGCACCAGTATCGTTTGGATTCGCTGAGGCCCGGCGATTTGCCTGTAAGCAGCCTCATCACCTCCAGATAGACAATGTCGCCGTACAAACTGGAATAGTTTGCCACGTCACACTCAAGTGCGTCATCACTGCTCCGTGAAAGGGTCTTCCTTAACAGCTCCTGGATATTTTTTTCCATGATGGCACCGCCCGGCTAAATTTCTATTTTATATACCATAATTTCACTCAAGCACAAAAGTTTTTTATTCACAACTAATTAAATAATTCAATTATTTCACCCGCGACCGGGGTTAAAAAGGCTTGCACTACCGCAGTAGATCGAATGCTTTCCACTGAAAAGTAACAGATATTGTTTGACAAACCGCTGAAGAGTGTGTCACCAAACTTTAAATTCACCGAAGGAGAAACTACCATGAACAAATGTCCTTGCGGCAGCGGCATTACATATTCCGAATGCTGTGAACCTGTCATAAACGGGGCTCGCCCTGCCGAGACCGCTGAAGAACTCATGAAAGCGCGCTATTCTGCTTATGTAGCAGTAAATACTGACTTTATTTTTGAGAGCACGCATGCGGATCATCGGGCTGGATATGACCACAAAGGCACAAAGGAGTGGGCCGAAAACGCTGAATGGCAAGGTCTCGAAATCATCACCACCAAAAATGGCGGCAGTTCCGACACCACCGGAGAAGTGGAGTTTATCGCGCGATTCAGTGAAAATGGTGAACCGCGGGAGCATCACGAGAACGCCCAATTCATTCGCGAAGGCGCAAACTGGTTCTTTACCGAAGGAAGTACGGTGAAAGCGGCCCCGATCATTTCCAGCAAGATCGGCAGAAATGAACCTTGCGTCTGTGGAAGCGGCCTCAAATACAAGAAGTGCTGTGGCAAATAAGCATCAATTGCTGATGAGAAAGAATGAAGCACCCGGAATACCAATCCACTCAATTTCGCCATGCGTCAACATTTAAAGCTAAATCAATAACGGGGCGATCATGAATCGCCCCGTCCTCAGTTTATTATCTCGTTAAGATCTCTATTTTGTCACCGGTACTTCGCGCTTCAGCGAAACCATATCCACCACCGGTAATGTCGGAACCTTTTCCAGGCCGTAGTCTCTGGCAAGATCAATATCCTTCGGCACCGCTTTCAGCAGCGCCTCGGCAATTTTCTGGTCCGCCTGGCGATAGCGCAACCGGGCTTCGATGGTAATCCGCGAACTTCCCTTTGGCGCCGAAATTCCATAGTGGACATCACGATACCCCTTGGGCGGAATTGTTTCATGGCGTGAAAAGGCGGTGATGACCCAAGGATCAACTGCGAAGTGCATGTCCGCTCCCATGCCGTCCGAGTTAAAAAGCCGCGCGTCCTCACCCAGGGTGCCGTCAACACCCACAGCGCCGGTGGAAAGCACAACCTCTCCCTTGTCATCCCGCGCGATCACCTCCAGCCACATCTGACGGATATTGGTCAGAGAAGTTGGCAAGTTGTGTCCGGCCCGCATGTTCTTGACACGCACCCTCACCTCCGCCAGGGCCCCCTTGCGGTAAACCGGCTCTATTTCCAGCTCGGCAGCTTTCTGCAATCTCTTGACGGCCATGTCATACTGTGCCATCAGACGCTCGGCCTGTTGCTTGTCACCCGCTTTCAAAGACGCCTGGGAACCGAGATAATACAGCAGATAGTTGGCGCCGTTGAAATAATGCCGGTAATCTTTCCGCTCCGGCTTTTGCATCGTATCGGCCACTTTCACAAAGGTCTCGGTTGCCACCATGTGACAATCCTGGCAATGGATGTCTTTCTGGGCGTAGGGACTGTGCTTCCATTCATTATAGGTTGCCTCGATCGGAAAGTGCTTTTCATAATGATATACCTGATGGCAGGAGGCGCACAGGTCAGCTTTTTCGTGAAACTCCGTCTGACGGCATTCATGGAACCCGTCGCCGCAGCCATCCTTAGGCTTTGCTGGACCACGCTTGACCAGAACCGCGCCCTCCTTGGCATCTTCACCAGGCTTTATAACGAAGGAACCGTTTTCCGGCTCCTTGGTGGGAGTCTTATCATGGTTAAGGTCACTGATCGAATGGCAGATGTCGCAAGAGACACCCGCCTTGGCGACAGCCGAAAGACCGCTCAAGCCAGGTCCCTTGATCTCTCCCGTAACGACCCCGGCGGCAGAATGACACCCTTCGCACTGACGGGAGATATCATGTCCCACCGCTTTGACAGCTTTGTTCAATTCGCCCTGGTACACCGGGTCAACGAACGCCATACTGTGCAAAGAACCGTTCCACTCTTTGTATTTGTCCTCGTGACAGCCAGCGCACGTTTCCGGTTCTGTAAACCCCGCCTTTGTTTTTTCGTAAACAATCAGCGACGGATACAGCTTGAACAACTCCCGATCAACCTTGAAGGGCGAAGTTGCCGGAGTCGTGGCGGCAACAGCAACCGCGCATGCCGTCACAAGCGCTAAAGTAACAAGTGAAACGATCTTCAGTTTTTTAGTCATGTTTACTCTCCTTATTGTAGTTTATTAATTTGCTTTATTATTATGTATTAATTGTTAAGTCAAGTACTTTTTAGCTGTTAATGACCGCAAACTCGAAAAAATTATAAATCATGTTAACAATTTACCAGTTTGAGCGATTATTTAATTAAGACAGAATGAAGCCAGAACATATATTTGCATACCGGCTTTACAACCTGAATATTGTCGGGATTGTTTACAAAATATTCCACCCCAAAAAACCACACGCCTAACCTGCTTAATTCGAAGAAGAAAATTACTGGCACGATAATTGTAATATTTTAATTACACAGAACTTAATAACACAAACTAAAGCATTGATATCTGCCGGATTCCGTCTATCAAACAAATCAGGAGCTATGACATGAAAAAGAGAATGACGAGCTTATTTCTGGCAATGCTGTTTTCGCTGGTTTTCGCAGGCATGGCGCAGGCGACCTACTATCACTTCGAGGATTACCGTCCGGGCGATATCTACTTCACGTCGGGGAGTTCTTCCACCTGGACCTTTGACCTGGACACGGACAGTTTGTATCTGTGGAAAATCGCCGCCGTGCCACTGCAAAATGATGGCAGCGACTGGTCTCTTATTCCAGTGGACAGAATCGGGCCTATGGGAGAAACGGATATATTACATCGTGCCTATCTGACCATGCGCCTATGCGGGGCTAACGGCGACGTTGCCGACCTGATGCTGGACAATCTCCTGCTATGGAACAACAGGACCCTAAGCACCGGCGGAACCGGAACGATAGATGTCTTTTCCCAGCTCTATGATGACCACCTGCTCACGGTCACCATCAAGTCGGAAAGCGGCAGTTTCAGGGTTGACTGGATGAACCTGGCCGGCTGTTACGAATCCGCCCCGACAACGGTGCCGGAACCGGGCACAGTAGTCCTGCTCGGAGCTGGGCTGGCAGGCATTGCGGTCGTGTTGCGCAGAAGAACCAAAACCGCGGCAGGCAGAAGCTGACGGTATACTTTACATTCCTCAAGACGCAGACAGGGGGCCGACCGCGCTGGTTGACCCCCTGTTTACGTTTAATCCTGTTTTAAACCTCTCAGGCGTTCAGTTCCGCGATCCGCGTCCTGGCCTCATCAGTGATAAAATCCCACAATCCCAGCCCCTGCAGCGTGGCCACGGTCGGGATGCCTGATTCGTTCCAGCCCCGCTCCTCGTAATAGACCCTGACCAGTTTCTTCAGATCGGCCACCCGCTCCCGCATCAGGATTTCCCGTTTTTCGGCTGTCGGCAGGGACTGCACCTGTTCCAGCGGTTTTGACAGGATCCTGGCCAGTTCGCCGTCGTTGTATTCAGCCTCGGCGTCGTAGAAGGCATCTTCGGTCGGCCCGATGGCCCGTTCCGGAATCCAGTCCTTCTGCGCGGTCTCCCTGCCGAAACAAAGTACGTTCATCACCCGCTGCAGGTTGATGTCACGGTCGGTCTGGGCGAAGATCTCCTGCCAGGACAGGTCGGTGCCGAGCATGGCATTGTAGAAGTCGGCGTAGATTTCCTGCGAGGCCGGGTTGATATGGGCATCGGCCCCCAGAGTTTTGGCGGATTCCGGGTTGAACACATCCACCCAGGGCAGCTTGCACAAACCCAGGTTGTCGTTGCCCAGCCTCACCCGTGGAAAGGTCATCAGCGCCTTGGCCTTGTCCTCAAAGTTGGGGAAGGCCCCCAGCAGATCGACTTTGATCAGCCAGGCAGCGGCATGGTGCGCGCCGATATCGCTGGCGGCGGCGTAGGAGCCCTGCATTGAGAGCGAACGGTGGGTGCGGTAGAGCGAGAACGGCAACCCCTTGGTCTGCATGGCAAAACGCTCCAGTTCGCCGCGTGCGTCAACCCCGCTCCGCTTGCGGTACATCTCCACCACCAGGTCCACCACCGCCCCCATACCCTTGCCGGCGGCTTTTGCCAGCGCACCCTCGCCCAGGGCGATACGGTGCAGGAAGGTCATGGCGGCATCCTCGTTGCCGAATTCCAGCTCCAGACCGTCGGCCTCTTCACGGTTCAGGTAGCCGCGCTGGAAGCATTCCATCAGAAACGAGATCAGCACGCAGCTGGTGATCGTGTCGATACCGTAGTTGTCGCAGTGCCAGTTGGCCTCCATCACGAACTCCGGGCACCAGACGCCGATGTTGGAGCCGAAGCCGGCGGCTGTCTCGTATTCCGGGCCGTCCACCCAGACCTTTTTCCCGGCGTGGTCGCCGGTCTTGAGCGTGACCCAGCCCCCCTTGGTGCACATCAGGTTGCAGCCGGGGAAACAACCGTCCATGCCGCGGTGCTCGAAGAGGTTTTCGGCGTAGTACTTCCCGGAGATATGGTCGGCGCGCGGGTCACTGCCGGCCTGGTAGTTGTTGACCGGCAGCGACTGGTATTCGTGCTTGTTCATGAACGGGATCAGTCCGGCGCTCCCCTTGCGGTACATCTTGAGCGAGTGGGGATCGACCTCCTTGACCACCTTGTGCAGCCTGGCCCCGGCCTGCCTGGCCTTGTCCCAGTCGGCGGCGCCGTAGGGATTCTCCCCGTGGGGATAATCGGCCAGCACCACGATGGCGCGCACGTTCTTGCCGATCATCACCGTGCCCAGGCCGGTGCGACCGGCCTGTTTGGTGCGCCAGACCCCTTTGCCGCCGTCCTGGGCCGGCTTGGTAACATCGAAATAATGGCTGTTGATGCAACCGTAACGGGTGGTGGCCGCTCCCTTGCCGGTGGTCATGAAGGCCAGATGGCGCCTGTCGTGCCCGGCTGCGGTGAAACGGGCGATGATCTCCTGTTCCAGATCGAAAACCTGGTCGGTGACCGGAATATCGGTGATCGTAACCTCATTTTTCATACCGTCGATCACGATCATCACGTTGCCGTCGGCCCGTCCGCTGATCTGCAGCGCGTCAAAACCGGCATACTTGAGGAAGGCCCCGAAATAGCCGCCGAAGTTGGATACTCCGGCGATTCCGGTCAACGGGGAGAGTGAAATTGCCATGGCCTTGGCAGTGCCCGGAAACTGGGGGATGCCCCCCAGCGGACCATTGGCCAGGATCAGCGGGTTTTCCGGATCACAGGCCCTGGTCTGCGCAGTGATGGATCGGTGCAGGAGATACAACCCCAGGCCGCGCCCGCCCAGGAAGAAGTTCTTGGCCCGCTGGTCCAGCGGCGTGGCCGTGCAGCTGCGGCTGGTGACATCGATAGTAAGGATCTGGTTGGCGTAGCCGTTCTGAAGTTTTGCCTTGGTGTAATTCATCATACTCCCTTCGTGGTGCATGTCCGGCCACGGGGGCGGACGTGAGAATTGTGTAAGCAGTGGTATATGCGGGAAAAACTGCATAGAAATGACATATGAGGCGGACCATTGTCAAGCAGACGATTGAACTGTTTGCAGGTTTTCGGCGCCGATGATTTTAAATGATTTTGGGCGGGCGGGCAAATTCACCCGCCACGGCTCAGTTGATCGCTATCAGAGCATAACCCTTGTTCTGGTAGCCGATAAACGAGTTGAACACATTGGCCACCAGCCTGACTTCCGGGATTATGGCGGCCTGCTCAACCTTGAAGACCCGCAGTGCGACGGAACAGACTTCGATGCGGACCCCCTTTTTTTTCAATTCGCGGATCAGCTCGAGCGCCTCATCATCAATTTCGGCGGCAGTCAGGAGCTTGACGCCCGGTCCGCGGAAGGAGACCACCATCTTCGGCTTGACCCCCTGCGCCACCAGACCATCGAAGGTTTCATTGATCAGCTTCAGATTGAAAACCAGCTTTTCGTGGTCCGGCACCCGCACATCAAAGATGACACTGGCCTTTTTGAGCCCTGCCAGCGCATCGTGGTCATCCGGTTTTTGTGCCGCGAACAGCGGATCGTGGCAGGAAACAACGGCAAGAATCAGCAGTATGATTATTCTGGCAAACATGATCTGTCCCTCCTGACTTTTTCTGAAGTATATCATATCGATCAAGAACTTTGCCACAAAAGCCGTCCACCCGGATTGCCGCTGACTGACCGGGGCGATATATCTGTCCAAACCGGCCTTATTTTTTGACTTTCTCTCACCTCTGTGCTATAAATGTCCACTTTTTTCTTTTGTATACACGCAATTTTCAAATTTTCAGATACGGAGGAACAGACAATGTTCAAAGGAAGCATCGTAGCAATAGTGACACCATTCAATAACGGAGCGGTTGACGAGCAAAAACTGCGCGAGCTGGTGGATTTCCAGATCGAGAACGGCACCGACGCCATCGTCGCCTGCGGCACCACCGGCGAGTCGTCCACCCTGGACAATGAAGAACACCTGAACGTAATCAAGATCGTTTTTGACCAGGCTAAAGGGCGCGTTCCGGTCATCGCCGGCACCGGTTCCAACTCCACCGCCGAGGCCATCCATCTGACCCGCGAGGCCAAAGAGATCGGCGTGGCCGGCGTGCTGTTGGTTACCCCCTACTACAACAAGCCGACCCAGGAAGGGCTCTATCGCCACTATATGGCCATCGCCGATGCGGTGGAGATCCCCCAGATCCTTTACAACGTGCCCGGACGCACCGGGGTCAACCTGCTGCCGGAGACCGTGGCCCGTCTGGCGCCGCACAGGAACATCGTGGCAATCAAGGAGGCCACCGGCTCCCTGCAGCAGGCTTCTGAAGTAATGGCGCTCTGCGGCAACCAGATCGACGTCTTCTCCGGCGACGACTTCATCACCTTCCCGATGATGGCCTGCGGCGCCGTGGGGGTCATATCGGTTCTGGCCAACATCATGCCCAAGACCGTGGGCGACCTGACCGACGCCTTCTTTGCCGGCGACCTGGCCAAGGCCCGCCAGCTGCACCTGGATACGCTCAAGATCGGCAACGCCATGTTCATCGAAAGCAACCCGATCCCGGTCAAGACCGCGCTGGGGCTGATGGGCAAATGCTCCGACGAGGTGCGCCTGCCGCTGTGCGAGATGGGTGCGGCCAATAAAGCCAAACTGGAAGCGATCATGAAAGAATACAAGCTAATTTGACCTGTCCGCCCCGTTCGGGGCCAACCGCCTGTCGAGCGACAGGAGATAGGGGAGCTGATGATGAGAATGTTCACGGTAATGATTTGTTGTATGCTGGCTACAGTTGCGGCTTTCGCAGTGTCTGATGCCCGTGCGGAAGGAGTCAAGAAGCTTTCCCTGGATTCATTGCCGGGCAAATACGAGGGGCGGATTCAGATCCACAGCGGCAGACAGCCCGAATTATCGTACAAGACAGAGGTCGTCTCCGTTGACAAAAAGGCTAATACGGTCTCGCTGGTAAACTCTTGTCAGGACTGTGAAACCAAGGTGGTCAAGAAAAACGATTGCCCGGTTAAAGAAGCAAAGGAAACGATTACTTTCGTCTGTAAAGGGAAGTTCGGCGACGAGGAGTACATTTTCAACGGTGAACGGTTGAAGGCAACTGGGGTCGGGGCGAAAAATCCCTATACGATCACGGTAAAAAAGGTTGCCGAGTAGAAAATCACCCAGTTTGATTCATTGAATTTGAGAGGTTTCAATATGATTAAAATAGCCGTTTGTGGCGCTGCCGGACGTATGGGCCAGCGCATCATCAACTCAATCATCGAGTCCGAAGGGGCCGTGCTGTGTGGCGCCCTGGAGCGTCCCGGCCACCCGGCCATCGGACAGGACGCCGCCCTGCTGGCCGGTTGCGGCAAGTCCGACGTGCATATCACCGACAGCCTGAATGCGGTGGTAGCCGCCTGTGACGTGCTGATCGACTTCACCTCCCCCAAGGTATCGCTCAAGAACCTGGAAGTCTGTGCGCTGCACAAGAAGTCGATCGTGATCGGCTCCACCGGCTTCACCCCCGAGGAACGCGCCCTGGCGGTGGAACTGGCCAGGGATATCCCGGCCGTGCTGGCTCCCAACATGTCGGTGGGTGTCAACGTCTGCTTCAAGGTCCTGAAGGACGTGGCCACAATCCTGGGCGATGACTTCGACGTGGAGATCGTCGAACTGCACCACAACAAGAAAAAAGACTCACCGTCAGGAACCGCCGTGCGGATGGGAGAAGTCGTCGCCGAAGCGCTGGGACGGGACTACAACAAGGTGGCCAACTACCACCGCGAGGGAATCTGCGGCGAGCGCACCAAGCAAGAGATCGGCATGCAGACCGTGCGCGGCGGCGACATCGTCGGTGAGCACACGGTCTACTTCATCGGCATGGGTGAGCGCATCGAGATCTCCCACCGCGCCATGACGAGAGACATGTTCTCGCGCGGCTCGGTCCGTGCGGCCAAGTGGGTGGTCGGCAAGGCGCCGGGGCTTTACGACATGCAGGATGTACTGGGATTGAAATAGTTCTCCGAGGGGTATGACATGCTTTCCACTCTGGACATAGATCAGCTACGGGACAGGATCACGCAGGCAATGCAGCCGGAAAAGATCTATCTGTTCGGCTCCTATGCTGACGGCAAGGCCAACGACGAGAGCGATGTCGATCTGCTTGTGGTCATGCAGTCCGAGTTGTCTCCCCATCAGCGTAATGTCGCCGTGAAAAGGTTGTTCCCGCGGCGCTCGTTTTCCCTGGATGCATTTGTCTACACTCCGCTGGAGTTTGCACGTTACCGGGATATTCCGGGTACCATCGTATACAACGCCACTCACCATGGCAGGCTGCTGCATGGATGAGGTGACGTCTGAAATTGTTCAGCAGTGGCTCCGCAAGTCCGGGCACGATCTGCAGAACATCCGCAATAATCTGGCTGCCGAGAACATTCCCACCGATACGGTCTGTTTCCACGCCCAGCAGGCGATTGAGAAGTTGCTGAAAGGCGTGCTGGTCGCCAATGCCAGGAACATCTCCAAGACCCACGACTTGGTAAAACTGCTGACAGATGTGGCTGATATACTCCCTGAGTTGTTGTTGTATGAGGATCAACTGGAAGATATCTCGGAGTATGGCGTGGGTGTCCGCTATCCGGATGACTTCTTCGAACCGACGCTTGAAGAAGCCCGTCATGCCTATGAAGTGGCCCTGGAAATCGAAACTATCATTTTAAATAAGCTTCAGATTCGAAAACAACACTGATAAGGAGATTCATCGAAGATGGCAAAAATCAACGACAACTACCTGAAACTCAAAGCCGGCTACCTGTTCCCCGAGATCGGCCGCCGCGTGCGCGAATTTGCCGCCGCCAACCCTGACGCCAAGGTCATCCGACTGGGGATCGGCGACGTCACCCGTCCGCTGGCACCAGCCGTGCTGAAGGCCTTCCACGCCGCCGTGGACGATCTGGCCACCACCGACCAGTTCGCCGGCTACGGCCCGGAGCAGGGCTACGACTGGCTAATCAACGCCATCATCGAGAAATCCTACAAGCCGCTGGGTGTTGAACTGAAGACCGAGGAGATGTTCATCTCCGACGGCTCCAAGTGCGACTGCGCCAACATCCTCGACATATTCGCCCTGGACAACGTGGTGGCCATCGGCGACCCGGTCTACCCGGTCTACAACGACACCAACGTCATGATCGGCCGCACCGGCGAAGCCAACGACAAGGGCTACTACGAGAACATCGTCTACATGCCCTGCAACGAAGCCAACAACTTCATTCCGGCGCTGCCGACGCAGAAGGTAGACATCATCTATCTCTGCTTCCCCAACAACCCGACCGGCACCGTGGCCAGCAAGGCCGAGCTGAAGAAGTGGGTCGATTACGCCAACGCCAATGACGCCGTGATCTTCTTCGACGCCGCCTACGAGGCCTTCATCACCAACCCCGATATCCCTCACTCGATCTACGAGATCGAAGGGGCCAAGAAGTGCGCCATCGAGTTCCGCTCCTTCTCCAAGACCGCCGGCTTCACCGGCGTCCGCTGCGGCCTGGTAGTCGTGCCGGAAGAGGTCATGGGAACAATGGCGAGCGGCGAGAAGTACAGTTTCAACAAACTCTGGCTGCGCCGCACCACCACCAAGTTCAACGGCGCCTCCTACCCGGTCCAGCGCGCCGCCGCCGCGGTCTACTCCGACGAGGGGTGGAAGCAGACCAAGGAGATCATCGATTATTACATGGAGAATGCCCGCATCATCCGTGAAGGTCTGACGGAAGCAGGCGTAACGATCTTCGGCGGCGTGGATGCCCCCTATATTTGGCTCAAAACCCCGGGCGGGATGAGCAGTTGGGACTTCTTCGACAAGCTGCTCAACGAATGCAACGTGGTCGGGACGCCGGGGAGTGGTTTCGGCCCCAGCGGGGAAGGGTATTTCCGGTTGTCGGCGTTTGGCCATCGCGAGAATGTGATTGAGGCGGTGGAGAGGATAAAGAAGAACCTCAAATAGTTGGAAACGAAAGGGCGCTGATTGCAGCGCCCTTTTTTTTATGGTATTACACGACTATGGGTAAACAGGAAATCATCAACATAATCAGGAACAGCAAGCCGGAGATCATGACGCGATATGGCGTGCAGCGACTCGGCCTGTTTGGTTCCTATGTCCGCGGACAGCAGCGTAAGCGGAGTGATATCGATATACTTGTGTCTTTCAGCCGCGACATCGACCTGTTCGACTTTGTTGATCTGCGGGAATTCCTTGAAGCCAAGCTCCACAGCAAGGTCGATCTGGTGATGGAAACGGCGCTTAAACCGGCTATCGGCAAACGTATCCTGGCAGAGGTGGAGTATGTCTAAAGGGCGCGAGATAGGGGATTATCTGGACGATATCCGGACGGCTATAGCAGAGGTTAAGGAGTTTACCAACGGCATGACCTTCGATGAGTTCGCGGCGGACAAAAAGACCGTCAATGCCGTGATCAGGAGTCTTGAAGTGCTTGGTGAGGCGACCAAGCATATACCGGCGGCATTTCGCCGGAAACATCCTGCCGTTCCATGGGCCAAGATGGCCGGTATGCGGGATGTGCTGATTCATGATTACATGGGAGTTGATTTGAAGACGGTCTGGATGGTTGCGCAGGAGCGTTTGACAGAGTTGAAGCTGTTGATGGATGAGTTGAGTAATAAATAAGTAAACTCCCCGGAATTCCCCTCAGACATCCCGGAAATCACCGACTTCAGGGACTTTGAGGTGGGCAAGCCTGCTGAAAACATTACTCACGCGACGACGCAACTTAAAATCTGAAGTATAGATCCGCTTAAAACCTTTTCGTCGCTTAAATGCCTTTCGTTGCGTCGTCGCGTCGTTGCGTGACATAAGCTTTTCGATTTGAAGGTCGCTTGTGAAGCGGCGTGAGGGGAATGGTTGGTTGACTTTTTGTATATATTCTAATACTTTTGCGGCGGGCGCTAACGTGATCTTTTCTTTCTTCGACAATTCCCTGAACGTTTGTAACGTGGTCGGCACCCCCGGCAGCAGCTTCGGCCCGAGCGGGGAAGGGTACTTCCGGTTGTCGGCCTTCGGCCATCGCGAGAATGTGATTGAGGCGGTGGAGAGGATTAAGAAGAATTTGAAGTAAGATAAATGAGAAAGGCGGCCGATTGGCCGCCTTTTTAGTATAAAAGCAAAATCCCTCTTCATTATCTACTGTGAAAAAACTATGAAAATATTTAGAGACCGATTAATTCGAAATAGTGTTTCAAGCGATCGCGTGATCTCGCTAGGTTCTAATTTAGCGGCTATTCCTGAACGACTTCTTCTTGCACATGCTCGCGGTGAAGTCCTTTTCATAGCCGGCGCTGGCATTTCCCAACCAGCAAATTTGCCCAATTTCCGTGGACTTGTACTCAGCGTCTACAAACATCTTGATGTGGCAGTTCATGCGGTTATCTCTGGAATTCCGTCTACAGCGCACAACCAATGGGACGTAGATCTGTCGGACTTAACATACCAACAAGCTGCGGAGGTCAAAAGGTTCATAATTGGCGACTATGATGTTGTCTTAGGTATGCTCGAACGACGAATAGATGCGCAACCACATGCAAAGAGTCGTGTCAGGCAGATTGTAACAAGCGAGTTGCGTTCAACAGGAATTTCACCTGCCCAAATCCATTTCGCTTTGATGGTGCTTGCTGATCGTGGTGGTGCCGTGACAATTGTTACAACCAATTTTGACCTTCTTCTGGAGAGAGCCTCAAAGAAGACACGTCAAGAGATGCAGACTTACTCTCTCGGAGGGATTCCAAGACCAGGTCGAGGCGATGACTTTGCAGGAGTTCTTCATATTCATGGTGCATTGGACCGCAATCAGGCTCGGACATCGGATTTGATTTTAACTGATCAGGATTTTGGAGAGTTTTATCTACGAAGACGTGTAGTCCCTGATTTTATTTATGATGCAGCTCGATTATTTAACCTTGTTTTAGTTGGGTATAGTGCGAATGATCCACCAATGAGATATCTGTTAAACGCAGTTGCCGCCGATGGCTCGCGCTTCGATGATCTAAAAGAGCGCTTTACCTTCGTAGGAGTTGATGATCCTGATCCAGTTGCATTGGAAGACTGGAAAGGGAGAGGCATTACACCCATTCCTTATGATTCAACAAATGGACATGCGGCTCTTCTCAGCACATTGGAACGTTGGTCAAAATTATCAGCTATTAATGGCAAGAGAAACTCCGTTGATGCTGAAGTGAAGCGTATTGTTCGAGCAAAACGGAGTTCAGCAAATGATGCAGATCGCGATCTCTTTGATCACCTAATCCGACGAAGTGACTCGAACGAGCGCATCCGATTATCTGCACTGGCATCAAAATATAAGGCAGATTTCGGTTGGCTAGACGCAATTGCCGATGTCGCTACAGAATTTGATCGGGAGCGCCACTTATGAGGAAGCAATGGCCGAATCTCAATGAATTAGAACGTGCAACGTTTCGTGTTACATATGCGTTTTTAAATGGAAGGCTAGAGAATACGGCAACTATTGACTGGGCACTCAGGCTTAATTCGAACGGCACCATAAAACAGATGGCCTTGCTCGACCTTATTAACAGCCCAACAGGACGAAAGATAGGCGAACCATGGTTGTCAGCATGGCGTCTTATTGAAGAAAGCTGGAATAATACTGAAGACGATGGCCCCTCAACAATCGATGTATACGATATTCAAAACAGATTACATACAGGGGATAGATCAGGATCCCTTGTTACTGCAATTGTAGAACTCGTTGCACCACGTCTCAAAATAGAGCCCTTTTCGAGTTTACACCTGAGTTACAAAAAAAGCCCACGTCGGCCGAAGAGAGTAGATGATCTTTTCTCAACGGGTCTAAAAAGTGGAGAAGTCGTTGATCCCAGTATATTGAAACTGGAAACTGTAGACGATCAGAGTTTCCTATTTTCCCTAGCAATCGCACTAGATGCGGCAGTTGTTAACGGGCTAGATATAGCTCGCCGTATTGGTTGGGACAACGAAAACAGCTTATGGAAACTTGGCCAACTATATCGTGTGTACTATGTGCCAGTCTCTGAGCGTACTGATGCCGAACATGAGCCTGATGAGTTTCACCATGGAATTGCTCCATCTGTAAAACTCCTCCATGCGGTTGTATCACGTCTCGTCGATGTAGATACTGCAGCTGCAGTTGAGTTTGTCCGAAGATGGAGGCAATCAAAATCATCAATACATCTACGTCTTTGGGCTGCATTATCAAGGAATCCTAGAATAACACCCCCTGAAGAAGTGAGTTCATTGCTTTTGACTTTGGATGATCAATGGTTCTGGGGAGTCCAAGACTCTCCAGAGTTTTCTGAACTGCGAGCAAGGCGCTTTCACGAGTTTGATTTGTCCGAGCAATTGAAGTTCACAGCGCGAATTCGAAAACGCCCCCCACGAAATTATTGGCGAAGAGATGTTGATGCTGAACTTGTTGAGAAAGGCCGACTTTACTGGGCCGTTCGGGAATTAAGACGAATTGAACTCGCTGGGTCTGTTCTGCCTATGCGCGACAAGGCTTGGTTGGAGTTGAATATCAAAGAATTCCCAGAACTTCTCCTGATGACTCAGGTTGAAGATGGTTTTATGGGAGCCACTAAGGCTCGTTGGGTACAACCAAATCCAGACAGTCAATATGATTTGATTGTTGGCGAAGTGCGATTAAAAACGCTGGAAACGGCACTCTCATCAGCACGACGAGGGTGGGATGACAATCCTGCAGGACGCGCAACAGACTGGATAAGATCCAAGGGAAATACCATCAAACTCCTAGAAGATCTAGAATCTATTCCTGACGGTGGAGTTGCTTTCCACCACGTTTGGGAACGATTCGGTTGGTCACATTCTCCAGAGGTAACACTAGGAGAAGATTCTCCCCAGCGAGATATCCAAGCGGAAAATGCTCGTGTTCTCGCGCTTCTCGCCAAGCTACCAGAGGCAACTATACTCCAAGCTATAGATGGTATTTCGAACTGGCTTTGTACGTGGCAAAAGCATTTAGCAATAACACCTATAGGATTTAATATTTGGTTTAAAATTTGGCCGATTGCTGTAGAGGCAACTAATGCAAATCCACCCGAAGTGGAAGAAGTTAGCCTCAATGAAGTTTTGCAATCTAAAGATAACCAAGAGTCGGTGGATTTAGACACACTAAACACACCTGCAGGAAAGCTTGTCGGAGTTTTTCTAGAAATATGCCCAAATCTCAAAGAAGACGACCGACCATTCGATAGTGATGAGGCGCTTCGAAGTATGCGCGATGCGGCTATTGCTGCCACAGGGCGTGCGGGATTGATCGTTCGACATAGGTTGATAGAATCAATGCCTTACTATTTACGCGCCGCCCCTGAGTGGACTACAGAGCACCTTATTAAACCCTTGCTTTCTGACAATTCTGAGTCTATTGCGCTTTGGCGTGCAATTGCACGCCAAACACATTTTTCAGATGTCCTAAAAATCATCGGTTGTCCGATGGCAGAGCGTGCAACTGATCGGCGCCTAGGGAGAGATACTCGTCGTTCACTCGTTTTCAGCATCGTCGTAGAATGTCTTTATGCATTTCATGAGCAGCGTGAACCAGCAGTTCCGTATGCTCGTGTTCAGCAAATGATTCGCTTACTGGATGATGAAGTCCGTGCATATGGAGCGAATACAATTCAGCGTTTTGTCCGAGATGTCTCTAACTTGGAAAAGAGCAAACATTCTCCTTCATCAGCTGAGCGGATTTTTCGTTCTGCTGCAGTTCCGTTCCTTCAACAAGTGTGGCCACAGGAACATTCATTTGTAACACCTGGTGTCAGTCGGGGTCTTGCCGATCTCCCAGCGACTGCAAAAGATTGTTTTGCTGAAGCAGTAAGCGTAATAGAACGCTTCCTAGTACCATTTGAGTGCTGGTCCATGCACCATTATGGATTCCGTGGCGAAGAGGATGGAAAACCTAAGCTTAGCCTAATTAACAATCAGGAAAAGGCAGCTGCACTGTTGCGACTTCTAGATTTAACAGTCGGAACGGCAGAAGGTGCCGTAATTCCGCATGACTTGGGTGATGCACTCGATCAAATCCGCATTATCACTCCTAATTTGGCAGAGAACCAAGTGTTTCGTCGTTTGGCAACGGCAACTAGACGGGGCTAGTCCTATGCAAGAGTTCAACTGAAACCTGTGAAATGACGGGGACATCCATGCGTATCCGTAACACGTCGAAACGGCCGCCATTACTATTTATTCGATTGGATTAAGACATTGTGTGTGGGGCTATAATTACGAGATATGGAGGGACTTGTAGGGAAGCCGGGCTCAATTCCTTGGTGGTAAAGGTAATCCTCCCCCAATGAAGCTAATCGTAAAAGCTGCAGCTGTGTCTGCAGCATACGCTTTCCAAGAGTCGCGCTCTTGTGTGCCGTGGGTATTCCGCCGGGTATTCCGGGGACACCAAACTTAATTCAAAAGGCGGCCAAGCGGTCGCCTTTGCTGGTTCTTCTGAAAAAGTACGGTATTATGCTTTCGGGCAGATCATTACTGTAATGCATTCAGCCGCAACGTTTACTACCGGACAGATTGGGAGACGTATCATGCACCAGGAACCGACGCCGGGGCTCTATCGGCACTACAAGGGGGGCGAGTATCGAGTGATCGGCACTTCACGCCACAGCGAGACGGACGAACTCATGGTGGTCTACCGCTGCATCTACGATAACGATTCCCTCTGGGTGCGGCCGCTGGCGATGTTTCAGGAGAACGTGACGGTGGACGGCGGCGCGATGCCCCGCTTCAGCCTGGTGGCCCCCGACTCTGCCGGCAGACCGGCCGCCGCGGAGCTGATTGCCGGCCTCGGCCTGACACGCCATCCGGAGGGGGGTTGGTACCGGGAGACCTACCGGGCGACCGGGACCATCCCCGGCGCTCTCCTCTCGGAACGGGCGGCCGGCGAGCGCTCCTTTTCGACGGCGATCTATTTTCTGCTGGAGCGGGGAGACCTGTCGGCGCTTCACCGGATCAAGTCGGACGAGTTGTGGCATTTCCATGCCGGCGCACCCCTGATCGTGCATCTTATAACCCCCGAAGGCACTCGCAACTCCCTGACCCTGGGGAGCAACCCGGCGGCGGGTGAATCGTTCCAGGGGGTGGTGCCGGCTGGGTGCTGGTTCGGTGCCGAGACCACGGGAGATTTCTCCCTGGTGGGGTGCACCGTAGCCCCCGGCTTCGACTTTGCCGATTTCGAAATGGGGAGCCGCTCCGACCTGCTCAGCCGGTTCCCGGTTCATGCCGGCCTCATCAAGAGGCTGACCCCTTAAGTAAGCAGATCAAGGAGATGACCAATGAAATTCAAAATGGATCATATCGTCATTAACACGGTCGACATTGAAACAATGCTTCACTTTTACACCAACATTCTTGAACTGCCGGGCGAACGAATAGAGGAGTTCCATGACCATCAGGTTCCATTTCCGTCAGTCCGCATCACTGTTGATTCGATCATCGATCTATTCCCCAAAGGATTATGGGAAAACGACAAGCCAGAGAACGTTTGCCGTCCGAATCTCAACCATTTTTGCCTATCTACCAACAAGGCTGAGTGGGAATTGCTCCAGAAAAGGCTTAACGACAATGACATAGCGATAGATGATGGCCCGGTGAAACGCTGGGGTGCACATGGGGCAGGAATATCTATCTATTTTCGTGATCCTGAACAAAATGTCATCGAAGTGCGCTATTACGAAAGTGACGAAGCGGACAAGCCCTGCATGCTCAATTCATAGTGGATTAACAGCGGGACTGAATTCGGGGACAGCATACATAATGCAAAAGGCGGCCAAATGGTTTTACTTGCCAGGAGTTTCTTTGGCCGGTAAAGATTAAAACCATGCGCGTCACGGTATCCCCATATATTCTCCTGATTCTTACTACCCTGTTCTGGGCCGGCAACTTTGTACTGGGCCGGGCAGTGAACACGGTTATTCCTCCCATCACCCTCTCCTTCTGGCGATGGGCTATTGCACTCCTCATCCTTCTGCCGTTCTCCCTGCAGCACCTGATTTCCCAACGGTCCCTGATCCAAAAGAGCTGGAAAAATCTGACTGTTTTCGGAATACTGGGGATTGCCTGCTTCAATACCTTCGTCTATATCGGCCTCCATTCCACGACCGCTACCAATGCGCTGCTGCTGAACTCGATTATTCCGGTGCTGATCGTTATCATCTCGAGGATGTTCGCAGCAGTGCCGGTTTCACGAGCTCAGGCCACCGGTATCCTGATGTCTCTTGCAGGGGTTGTTATCATTATCTGTCGCGCCGATGTTACCCGTTTACTGGCCCTGCGGGTTAACGGCGGAGATCTGTGGGTACTCCTGGCGGTTGTCTGCTGGGCGATTCATACTTTCCGCCTCCGGCTGCGTCCTGCAGAACTCCATCCGTTGAGTTTTCTCTCCGCAATCATCGCCATCGGCCTCGTGTGCATTTTTCCGTTTTATCTCTGGGAAATCAGTGGTGGCGGCAGGGTCGCCCTTGATCTCATTTCCTGTGCCAGCATGCTGTACGTGGGCATTTTCCCATCGGTACTGGCGTATCTCTTCTGGAATCAGGCTGTCGTGGAACTGGGCCCTAACAGGGCAGGGCTGTTCATCCATCTGATGCCGGTCTTCGGTACCATCCTGTCAATTGTGTTTCTGGGGGAATCTCTGCAGCTTTTCCATCTGGTGGGAATATGTCTGATCTCTCTCGGGATTTATCTGACCACTTCAAGGCGTAAAGCTTGACGACACCGCCCTGCGGGAGTAATTTCCATGCCACAAAAAGTCGCAAAACAGGAGGTAGACGATGCAGGTCATCGGTATCAACGGCAGTCCCCGCAAACAATGGAACACGGCAACCCTGGTGGCAAAGGCTCTGGAGGGGGCCGCAGCGCAAGGGGCCCAGACGGAACTGTTCCACCTGTACGACCTGGACTTCAAGGGGTGCACGAGCTGCTTCGCCTGCAAGACCCGGGGAGGGAAGAGCTACGGCCGCTGCGCCATGCAGGACGGCCTGACGCCGGTGCTGGACAAGATCGCCACGGCCGACGCCCTGGTGGTCGGCTCGCCGGTCTATTTCGGCTCGGTCACCGGCGAGACGCGTAGCTTCATGGAACGGCTGCTGTTCCCCTATCTGACCTACACCGTCCCCTACGGCACCCTCTTTCCGAAGAAGCTGGCCACGGCCTTCATCTACACCATGAACGTCACTGAAGAGCGGAGCCGGGAGTTCGGCTACGAGTACTTCATCAAAGCGAACGAACGCTACGGCCAGATGCTGCTCGGGAGCTCCGAGTCGCTCTGCGCTTTCGATACCTGCCAGGTGGAC
>JAVBXN010000047.1 GCA_030824515.1 Pelobacter sp. | reverse complement strand
AGGAACCCGCGAAGCGCGATTATTACACTCACCCATTTGGTGAACCTCCTGATCTGTGATTGCAACATGATATCAGGAGGTTGAAGCAAAATCAAAAGGTCAACTGCTTTTTATAGGATAACATTTGTTTCTTAAAGTTAACAATAAAAAAACCCTCTAGCTGAGGGTTTTTGATTTTCAGATATTTATTGTTGTTATCGGCGGGGCAATGGCGATGCTATTGCCGCTGCAACATCAATGGCTCTGCTGGCATCGTTGATGTTGTCTGACCCTGATGCGATCTTTGCCCTGATGCGCGCATTGACCCGGGCGAGATTCAAACCGTTATCAGCGACTATTTCTGCCAGCATTTCTTCAGTCGCAATAATATGAATAGCCATGCTTTCAGCTTTCTGAACAAGCATGTCCAGTGTTTCGCTCAAGGACTCGACAAGCTGGGATAAAGCAGCAAAGTTCTCGATTACCAATTCCTCACTGCTTTTTTCGGAAATCTGGACATCTGATTTTACAGGTTTTGCTTTGGATGGTTTCAATTCTTTGGTTGTTGCTACCGCTGCAGGTTTTCTAGAAGCCATTAGAGTGGTCCTCCTTTTAAGTCACCGGATTGCGTTGCTGGTATTGAATTGTCTGATTCAATTAGCGATGTTACCACTCGGATTGCTCGTGTCAAGTGGCAGCAGGATGAAAAAGGTGGATCCTGGGAAAGTCAGTAGATCATGCCCGGTTGATTCGACCCATATCTGCCCGCCATGAACTTCGGCGATTCCTTTTGCAATGGATAGTCCCAGGCCAGTACCACGCGACTTGAAAGCTACCTTGCCGGTACTGTGCTCTTCAATGTTTCCAGCTTCATAAAACTTGTCAAAGATTTTTACCTGATCGTCAAGACTGATTCCTATGCCTGTGTCGGAAATCTTTATTTCAATGGCATCCTGATATTCAGTCGTTATTTGTGTTGAGCCTATATCACAAAATCCGTCATTTGTTCTGTTTTGCAAAACTTTCCTCAGAGATGTGGTAACAGTGATTTTTCCTCCATCCGGAGTAAATTTTATTGCATTGCCGATTATATTCGTGAACATCTGGATGAGCCTGGATTTGTCTCCTTCATATAATGGTAGTGTCGGGTCCAGATGTAAGAGAATGTCCTGTTTTCTTAGAGCAAAAAACAATCTTAACTCCCGTACCGTCGTTTCAATTAACACGTTCAGGTTCAGTGATACACGTTTGAGTCCGATCTGATTCTGATCCAGCAGCGAGACGTCAATCATATCCTTGACAATTTCATCCAGCCTCATCGCCGCATTTGTTATGTTGGTTATCATTTCAGAGGCATTTTCGGATATCTGGTCTTTCATGTCATTCTGTAACAATTCCGAGTATCCCAGGATGACTGTCAGGGGTGTTTTCAGCTCATGGGATGCCAGTCCTAGAAATGAATCCTTCATTTTGTTCAGGCGGGCGAGGCCAGCAGCACTTTGTTCAAGATTTGTAATTATTTCCCTCTCACGAGTAATGTCACGGATAACGAGTTGAAGCAGGTCTTTTTCGCCTTGTGAAATACTGCTGATATCCAGCTTTCCTATGCGTTGTTGCATGTGGCTGTTGAAGATCATTTCTTCGCATAGTGATTGCTGGCTGAAGGCTCTGTTGATGGAGTTCAGAAGGAAAGATATGTTTTCTGCCTCAATTGACAGCAGGATGCTTGAGATATGTTGACCCGAAATATTATCCGGAGGTATGTCTAGCAATTCAGCGGCTCTTTTGTTGGCTATCAGCACATGCTCGGATTTGTCGAGTATCAAAATTGCATCGCCGGACTCTTCAATAATCTTTTTGAAGAGTTCTTCAGATTTCTCTAGTTCGAGACTGAGTGCTTCAAGGCGCATGTATGAGTTATGCAAGTGTGAATGGGTGCTGGTGAGTTCGTCATAATTCTTTCTTAGTTCTTTGCCCCTGGAGTCAAGCGAATTTGACATCTGATTGATGTTTTGTGCAAGTTCATCAAACTCGTGAATGGGAAGATGTTGAATCGTAGCGGTATAATCTCCCTGTGAAATCCTGATTACGCTGTTAAGAAGTTCGGAGATTGGAGTTACAATGCATCTCTTAACAAAAAGAACAACAGTTGCGAATGATATGGAGAAGAATACAAAAAAAACAATCACGGATCGAATGACAATCGCCTGAACCTTCTTGTCAACCGTGCTCTGTGGGAAACCTATGTGTATATGAGCAACAGTGGATGAGTCAAAGGATCTGATTGGCGTTAGTGTGTCGAAATAAGTGCCTCTTTTGGTGGAAAACTGTGTGATTGTTTCCTTGCTATGTGAAAATGCAGGTAGTTTAAGTTGGTCTTTTATGGCGATGGATGGGTTGGGCTGTTTCTCGTTATAAAAGAGGATTTCGCCTTTAATATCTGAAATTATGCAGTAAGCCATATCCGGATCGGCCTGAATACTTTCCCTGCATTTGTCTTCGAGTCCGCTGATGTCCGATATACTGATGCCAAGTGCAAGAACTTTTTCTATGGAAGTCTTTAATGACGTACCTATTGTTTCCGATCGCAGCTGTATTTCCTTAATATAATCCTTGCGTATGGCTATAATCTCCATAGCCGTACTGGCGAGAATTGTCATGGAAAGGATGACAAATGCGAATACGGTGATTCTTTTTTCAAGGGACTGTTTCATGGATCCTTGATTGTTCATGCATGTATTTGTATTATCCGGTAACTTTTACCATAGTTTTCACAAAGTAATATCTAAAATTCGATTGTTTACTTAAAGATCTTTCTGAAATTTAAAATTATTGTTGACGATTATTTTATATGTTCTATTATCCAAAAGCTTACAATGCGAGTAAAAATGTGGATTTGTGTCACGTAAGCTAATTAAAACAAGGAGGCAGCACATGGCATTACGGGTAGCTATTAACGGTTTCGGCAGAATCGGAAGAATGGTATTGAGGGCCGCATGCAAGGACAAAAACATTGAATTTGTTGCAATTAACGATCTGACCGATGCCGCCACCCTGGCACACCTCTTCAAGTACGATTCAGTGCATGGAACCTTTTCAGGCAAGGTTGAAACCAAGGATAATCAACTGATCATTAACGGAAAGGCAATTAAAATATATGCAGTGAAAAATCCCGCCGAACTTCCCTGGAAGGCCGATAAGATCGATGTCGTATTGGAATCCACCGGCATTTTCACCTCCAAGGAAAAAGCTGGAATGCACATACAGGCCGGCGCCAAAAAAGTTGTTATTTCGGCTCCCGCAACCAACGAAGATATCACCATAGTGATGGGTGTTAACGACCATCTCTATGATCCCAAAAAGCACAATATCATCTCAAATGCTTCATGCACTACCAACTGCCTGGCTCCGGTCGCAAAGGTTCTGAATGAAACTTTCGGGATTGAGAAGGGTCTGGTTACAACGGTCCACTCCTATACCAACGACCAGAATATCCTCGACCTGCCCCACAAGGACTTGCGTCGTGCCAGAGCTGCAGCCATGTCGATGATTCCCACTACCACCGGAGCTGCAAAAGCTGTGTCACTTGTTCTTCCCGATCTGAAGGGCAAGCTGGATGGGATGGCCATACGGGTTCCTACACCCAATGTTTCGGTCGTAGACCTGGTAGTTACTCTGACTAAAAAAGCTGATGTCGAAAAAGTTAATGCGGCTCTGAAGAAAGCATCCAAAGGTGCATTAAAGGGTATCCTTGGTTTTGAAGAAGCTCCGCTGGTATCAATCGATTTCAACGGCAACCCATTGTCTTCGATTGTAGATGCTTCCTGCACGAAGGTTATCGGAGACAACATGGTCAAGGTTCTCTCCTGGTATGACAACGAGTGCGGATTTTCAAACCGGGTTGTCGATCTGTTCAACCTGATCGCCTCAAAAAAATAGTATGAATCCAGGCAGCACAAGGAGGGGGATTTTTCCCCCTCTTTTTTTTCGACGATATTGACTATTTTGTGAAGGGGGCTAATCATGCCGATCCGTTATATTGATGAAATCAAGGACCTGAAGGGTAAAAAGGTTTTTATTCGTGTCGATTTCAATGTGCCGCAGGATGAAAAGGGCAACATCACCGAAGACACACGTATCTCCGGCGCCGTGCCGACCATTAAATACGCGCTGGAACAGGGGGCGCGGGTGGTGCTGGCTTCGCATCTCGGACGTCCGAAGGGCGAAAAGAAACCTAAATATACCATGGCGCCGGCGACCAAGCGGCTTTCCGAGTTGCTGGGCAAAAAGATCAAGCAGGCACCGGACTGTTTTGGCCCTGAGGTCGATGCGCTGATCGACGCAATGAAGCCGGGCGAGGCGGTTATGCTGGAAAATGTCCGCTTCTATCCGGGCGAAGAAAAAAACGATGCCGATTTTGCGGTGAAATTATCCAATGGTTGTGAAATATACGTGAATGACGCTTTTGCCGTATCGCACCGTGCACATGCATCAGTGGAGGCCATTACCAGGAATATTCCTGTTATCGCTGCAGGGTTCTTGATGAAGAATGAAATGACTTTTTTCAACAAGGCCATGCAGAACCCGGTTCGTCCACTGGTTGCCATACTAGGCGGGGCCAAGGTCTCGGGCAAGCTGGAGGTTCTCGAAACCCTGCTGAACAAGGTCGACAAGGTCGTCATTGGCGGCGGCATGGCTTTTACGTTTCTAAAAGCCATGGGCTATTCAGTCGGTAAATCATTGGTGGAGGATGAACTGATTCCCACCGCGCGCAAAATCATGGATAAGGCCCGCAAGAAGGGCGTCATGTTCTACCTGCCGGTGGATTGTGTGGTTGCCAACGCGTTCGAGGCCAATGCCACCAATTTCATAACTACTGCTCAGGAGATCCCGGAAGGATGGATGGCTCTGGATATCGGCCCGGCCTCAACGACACTGTTTGCCGAAACATTGCGGGATGCCAAGACCGTTATCTGGAACGGCCCGATGGGCGTTTTCGAAATGGACGCTTTCTCCAGGGGCACTTATGCGGTTGCCGAGGCCGTTGCAAACTGTTTCGCCACGACTATTATCGGCGGCGGTGACACCGATTCGGCCGTTCGCAAGGCCGGCGTGGAAAACCGTGTCAGCTATATCTCTACCGGTGGAGGAGCCTTTCTGGAGCTGCTTGAAGGTAAAACACTGCCTGGCGTCAAGGCTCTTGACGTCAAGGCAAAGAAATAGGGGGCGGTAAAATTATGCGTACACCCGTAATTGCTGGCAACTGGAAGCTGTTCAAGTCGATCGGTGAGTCGCTCGCCCTGATTGATGGGCTTAAGCCGCTTGTGGATAAAAACCGTGATGTGGAAATAGTTGTTGCTCCGGTGTTTACGGCGCTGAGCCGAGTGTCCGAAGTGCTGAAGGGCTCGAATATTAATCTGGCTGCCCAGGACTGCTTTTGGGAAGAGGAGGGCGCGTTTACCGGCGAGGTAGCGCCCAAATTGTTGAAAGACGCCGGCTGCAGCCATGTCATAATCGGGCATTCCGAGCGCCGCCAGTACTTTGGCGAGACGGATGCGACCGTAAACAAAAAGGCCAAAGCAGCCATAACGGCCGGGTTGACCGCCATCGTCTGCGTCGGTGAGACGCTTGAAGAGCGCGAGTCGGGAAGGACTTTTTCAGTTGTTGAGGCTCAGATTCAAGGCAGTCTTGCCGGAATTACCGCTGAAACCCTGGCCAATGTGATTATTGCCTACGAGCCGGTCTGGGCTATCGGGACAGGAAAAACGGCCAGTGATGATCAGGCGCAGGAGGTGCATTCATTTATTCGCGGCCAGGTTTCGCAACTCTCCGGTGCCACCGCAGCCGAAAAAATCCGTATCCTGTACGGTGGCAGCGTCAAGCCGGACAACGTGAAGGGATTGATGGCCCGGCCTGACATTGATGGGGCGCTGGTCGGCGGAGCGAGTCTCAAAGCGGATTCATTCGCGGCTATTGCCAACTTCAATGCCTGAGAAGAGTGTTTCAGTTGAGTCGGCAATTTGTTCAGTTAATTATAACTTTACAGCCTGCACTATTTTGTGATACTCATTTCTCTTTAAATTATCAGTAGGGGATATGGCATGACAATAGTTCTTACCATCTTGCATGTGATTGTTAGTTTGTTTTTGATCGGTGTTGTACTCCTTCAGTCCGGCAAGGGTGCCGAGATGGGGGCATCGTTCGGCAGCAGCGGTAGCCAGTCTGTTTTTGGCGCTGGCGGTGGGACTTCGTTCTTAAGCAAAATGACAACCGGTGCAGCAGTCGTTTTCATGCTGACATCGTTGACATTGGCCTATATCTCCGGAATGCCGTCATCATCTTCGATTATGGCCGGTAAGGGGAAGGCTGCTCCTGCACAGACTGCTCCGGCCGCTCCGGCAACCCAGGCACCGGCAACAACTCCGGTCCAGAGTGGCAAGCCTGCTGCTGTTCCTGCAGCTCCGGTTGCTCCAGTTGCTCCAGTTGCTCCGGCACAACAAAAATAGATTGATTCCTGCAACAGATTGTGGTAGACAAAAAAGCTCAATTGCCGAAGTGGTGGAACTGGTAGACACACCATCTTGAGGGGGTGGCGGGCAACAGCCCATGCGAGTTCGAGTCTCGCCTTCGGCACCATTTAAAAAACAAGGGGTTACGGTTTTGCCGTGACCCCTTTTTTTTGCCTGAAATATGACAGGTGAATATACATGAACCAATTGCCTATCAAGAACATCCTTCCCGAACTTGTCTCGGCAGTCCGCAGGCATTCCAACGTCCTCCTTTGCGCTCCACCTGGCGCCGGCAAGACCACCTGCGTCCCGCTGGAGCTCCTTAAACTGTTTCCCCCCGATGCCGGCCGCATTATCATGCTTGAACCTCGCAGAATTGCAGCTGTGTCCGCTGCCCGCTGGATGGCCCGCACTCTGGGTGAGGAGGCCGGCCAGACGGTCGGATACTCGATCCGTTTCGAAAGCCGCACCTCGGCGGCTACCCGGATTGAAGTCGTCACCGAGGGGATTCTGACACGCCGCATCCAGAATGATCCGCTGCTGGATGGTGTGGCGATGGTCATTTTTGACGAGTTTCATGAGCGCAGCATCCATGCCGACCTGGGATTGGCGCTCTGTCTGGATCTGCAGCAGCAGGTCAGGGAGGATCTGAAAATCCTGGTCATGTCGGCGACGCTCGATGTCGCCCCATTGGCTGCAATGCTCGACAATGCTCCGGTTATCAATTCGGAGGGGCGCTCTTTTCCGGTTGAAGAGATTTATCTTGATGAGCATGGAGAAACAAGGCTCCCGCTGAGGATGGCGGCTGCCATTCACCGCGCAATAAATGAGACCGAAGGTGATATTCTCGCTTTTTTGCCCGGTTCCGGTGAAATCCGCGCCTGTGCGGCCAGACTGGCTGAATCTGGAATGGTGGATCGCAAGATCACCGTTTGCCAGCTTTATGGAGAGCTGCCGTTCAATGAGCAGCAGAAAGCGATCCAGCCGGGCGGGCAGCGTAAAGTCGTTCTGGCAACCAGCATTGCCGAAACCAGCCTGACTATCGAAGGTGTCAAGGTCGTGATTGACAGCGGGGTGTCTCGCAGAATGCAATTTGATCCGGCCAGGGGCATGAACCGGCTGGTAACACTGCGCGAATCCCGCGCCTCTGCGGAACAGCGCAAGGGGCGGGCGGGGCGGCTGGCTCCCGGCATCTGCTATCGACTCTTCAGTCGCCATACTCTCAATGCGATGATTCCGCATACGCCTCCCGAAATTCGGGAAACGGACCTGTCGCCGCTGCTGCTGGAACTGTCCGCCTGGGGGACTGCCGATCCCCTGGCCTTGCGATGGTTGGAGGAGCCACCTGTGACTGCCATGGAGAGCGCCCGGACTCTGCTGGTGGAGCTGGATGCGCTGGATGCAGCCGGCAGAATCACGCCGCAAGGTCACGAGATGTTGCGGTTGCCGCTACATCCGCGTCTTGGAAGGTTGCTGCTTCGCTCAAGGGAGCTGAATTGCATTCATCTTGGCTGTGACCTGGCCGCATTGCTTTCCGAGCGGGATTTCATCCGTGTCTCCAGGACAGATCATGCCATCCTGGCCAGCCATTCGGATGTTTCTGACCGTCTGGATGCCTTGCGGAACTGGCGTTGGCATGGAAAGGGTGAAGCGAGTCTTGATCCGGCTGCTTTAAAAAACGTGGAGCGTGTCGTTGGCCAGCTTGCGAGACTTGTGAACAGCTCGCAGCTAAAGAAGCATGAGTCGCTGGATGACGACCTGATCTCACGGCTGCTGTTGGCTGCCTATCCGGATCGTGTTGCGCGACGGCGTGTTGGCGGAGGTGATGGATATCTGCTCGCCAACGGGCGTGGCGCCAGACTTTCACCCCGCAGCGCGGTACGGGGGGCGGAGTATGTAGTTGCGGTGGCGCTTGATGGCGGCAGTCAAGCGGAGGCCCTGATTCATCTGGCGGCCGGGGTTGCCGAGGATATTGTCCGTGATGAACGTTCCGGCCATATTGTCCGGGAAAATTCCGTCAGCTGGAGCGAGCGTGACGGACGTGCCGTTGCGACGCGCATGGAAAAGCTGGGTGCAGTTCAGCTTTCATCGGAAACCTTTGTTCCGGATGTAAGCCAACTCGTTCCGGCAGTAATTGCTGCGGTGCGCAACTCGGGATTGGCGCTGCTTACGCTTGATGAAACGGTGCGGTCGCTGCAGGGGAGAGTCAATCTGATGCGAGCCGCCTTTCCCGAACGGGAGTGGCCGGATTATTCCGACGGGGCATTGCTTGCAATGCTGGAGGAGTGGCTGGCGCCGCACATTGCCGGGGTGAATAATTCCAAAAGGCTGGCTCAGCTGGATGTGGCCGGCCTGTTGCGCCAGCAGCTCGATTATCGGCAACAGCGCGAATTGGACCAATTGGCTCCTACCCATCTCACTGTGCCGAGCGGTTCCAGGGTCAGGCTGGATTATACGGGAGAAAATCCGGTGCTGGCGGTGAAGCTGCAGGAGCTGTTCGGGCTGAAAGATACACCGGCAATCGCGGATGGGCGGGTTATGGTGCTGCTGCACCTGCTGTCTCCGGCCGGAAGGCCGATCCAGGTTACCCGCGATCTGAAGGGCTTTTGGGACGGGGCCTACCAGCAGGTGAAAAAAGAGTTGAAAGGGCGCTATCCCAAGCATCCCTGGCCGGATGATCCCTGGACCGCTCCGCCTACCAGGCGCTTGAAACCGCGCACATGATCCGGGAATCCGGCCACCGGGGCGATAAATACCCGGAGGCCGGATCTCTGTTTATAGCGAAAATTTCCACCCGGCAACCGATCCCTCGGCGAGGACGTTAACCCCACGATCCGGATTGGCCGCCATATGTCGCAATATCGCAAATACAGCTTCGGCTTCGTCCGGTCTCTTTAGCGCCACGGCAATTTCATCGGCGGTCATTCCCCGCGACTGTCCCGACAGCAATTGCATCACCTCGGATTGCAACGAGATTACGGTTCCCGCGGCCTTCTTGCCGGCTTCCACACCAGGCTGGTGGTAGGCGTTGATATTGATCAGGCTGGCGTACAGGCCGACCGTGCGTTCGAAGAGCGCAATCAGTGCCCCGATCATAAAGGCATCGATCCGGTCAACGGTGATGGTCATCGACTCGCGCCCCTTATCGTACAGCGCCCGCCGTGTGCCCTGGAAGAAGCCGAACAGGAAATCCCCGCTGGTTATCCCCTCCTCAACCTGCATCGATCCGGAATCACGGTCTTTCAGCACTTCAATGAAGGTTACAAAGAAGTTTGCCACCCCCTCGCGCAACTGCTGCACATAGGCGTGCTGGTCGGTGGAGCCTTTGTTGCCGTAGACGGTCAGTCCCTGGTTGACCATGACTCCGTCCCGGTCCAGTTCCTTGCCGATCGATTCCATGATCAGCTGCTGCAGATAGCGTGAAAATAGCAGCAGGCGATCCTTGTAGGGGAGCATGACCAGATCCTTTTCACCGCGACCGTTTGTGGCGTGGTGCCACATCAGCGCCATCAGGGCCGCCGGATTCCGGGCCGTATCGGTGCCACGGGTAATGATGTCGCACTCCCTGGCTCCATCCAGAAGCGATCTTATGTCCAGCCCCTGCAGAGCCGCCGGCAGCAGTCCGACTGTCGAAGTCACCGAGGTGCGGCCCCCGACCCAGTCCCACATCGGAAACCGTTCCAGCCAGCCTTCAGCCTGCGCCAGTCGGTCCAGTTCGCTTCCTTCACCGGTTACCGCCACTGCATGGCGGGCAAATTCCAGTCCGGCCAGGCGATAGGCGGCCTGGGCTTCCAGCATGCCGTTGCGGGTCTCCTTGGTGGAACCGCTCTTGGAGATGACGATCACCAGAGTGCGGGAAATCTCCTCTCCAAGTTCGGCGAAGACCCGGTCGATGCCATCCGGGTCAGTATTGTCAAGAAAATGCGTTTTCAGCTTGTCGCCGGCCGTAGAAAGCGCATCAGCCACAAACTGCGGCCCCAGCGCCGAACCGCCGATGCCGATAACCAGCAGTCCGGTGAAATTCCGGCCGTTCTGGCCGGTAATGGCGCCACTATGAATCCGTTGGCTGAAGGAAGATACCTGCTCAATGGCCGCCTCTGTTTCAGTGCGGATCCCGGCGGTTGGGGCCAGGGAGGGATTACGCAGCCAGTAGTGCCCGACCATGCGTCCTTCGTCGGGATTGGCGATTGATCCGCCTTCCAGCGCCACCATCTCCTGGAAGGCCCGCTGCATGGCCGGTTCCATGCCGGCGAAGAATCCGTCAGCAAACTTCATGCGGCTGATGTCCAGGGAAAGGCCGATGGCGGGGCAGTGACATAGAAATGACGAGTAGCGCTTCCATAGATCGGTGTTGTTCATAACAGACTCCTGTAGTGGCGGATACACAAAGGGCGGAGTTTCCTCCGCCCTTTGTGTATCATTCCGTATGTCGATTATTTTTTGATGTTGTAAAAAACATCGTGACCCTTGAAGAGGGCGGTGCTGTCCAGTTCATCCTCGATCCGCAGCAGCTGGTTGTATTTGGCTACGCGGTCGGTGCGGCAGAGTGAGCCGGTCTTGATCTGGCCCGAATTGACCGCCACGGCCAGGTCGGCCAGCGTGGTGTCTTCTGTCTCACCCGAGCGGTGCGAGATGACGGTGGTGTAACCGGCCCGTTTGGCCATTTCGATCGCTTCCAGGGTCTCGGTCAGGGTGCCGATCTGGTTGAGCTTGATCAGAATCGAGTTGGCGATCCCTTTCTGAATTCCTTCTTTAAGGATCTTCGGGTTGGTGACGAACAGGTCATCGCCGACGATCTGGATGCGCTTGCCGAGACGCTCGGTCATCAGCTTCCAGCCGTCCCAGTCATTCTCGGCCATGCCGTCCTCGATCGAGACGATCGGATACTTGTTGACCAGGTTTTCGTAGAAATCAACCATTTCAGCCGGCGTCTTGACCTTCTGGACCTCGTTTTCCAGAGTGTATTGGCCGTCCTTGAACAGCTCGGAAGAAGCGACGTCCAGCGCCAGCAGAACGTCTTCGCCCGGCTTGTAGCCGGCTTTGACGATCGCTTCCATGATGACTTCCAGCGCTTCCTCGTTGGATTTAAGGTTGGGGGCAAAGCCGCCTTCATCACCAACCGCGGTGTTGTAACCTTTGCCTTTCAGTACGCCTTTCAGTGCGTGGAAGATCTCCGCTCCCATGCGCAGCGCCTCTGCAAAGCATTTTGCGCCGGCCGGCATGATCATGAATTCCTGGATATCGACGTTGTTGTCGGCGTGGGCGCCGCCATTGATGATGTTCATCATCGGCAACGGCAGTTCGCGGGCATTGGCGCCGCCGATATATTTGTAAAGCGGTTGTCCGGCCTCGTCCGCAGCTGCCTTGGCTACCGCCAGCGAAACGCCCAGGATCGCGTTGGCGCCCAGATTGGTCTTGAATTCGGTGCCGTCCAGTTCGATCATCTTCATGTCGATTCCGACCTGATCGTCGGCTTCCATGCCGATGATCTCCTCGGCAATCACGTTGTTGACATTGTCAACTGCCTTCAGAACACCCTTGCCAAGGTAGCGTGATTTATCGCCGTCGCGAAGTTCCATCGCCTCGCGTTCACCGGTTGATGCGCCCGATGGTACCGCTGCGCGTCCAAAAGATCCTGATTCAAGGAAAACTTCCACTTCCAGAGTTGGGTTCCCGCGGGAATCCAGGATTTCTCTGGCATAGACATCAACAATCTCACTCATGTACTGCCCCCTTGCATGAAATGGTGTGGTCGGGAAACAACATTTCCACCACTAAAACCCTGCCTTTATAGCACAAATTTAACAAAAAGACAGCAGTACGGCAAAAAATGTTCTAATCCGGACTCAATTAAGGATCATCAGTATCTTTCCTTTCAATTGCCGTATAAAAATGGTATGACAAAAATTGGCACTTTGTTTTTGGCTGGCCACAGATAAGGGGCATTTATGTCTACAGACGTACTCGATAAACTCACGATAAACAAGGCCCGACAACCCGCTCCGGAACGGGGTGGCCGCAGGCGCATCCGCGTGGTGATAGTTATTGTGCTGGCGGTTTCCTTGATTGTCGCAGCTCTATTGCTGTTGTCAGGACGTCAGGTTGCAATTGAAACAGCCAGCGTGACGCAGTTCTATCCCACACAATCATTCACGCTTTTGAACTCGAGCGGTTATGTCGTGGCGCAGCGCAAGGCTGCGGTCGCTTCGAAGAGCACCGGGAGACTGGAGTGGATCGGGGTCGAAGAGGGGAGCAGGGTCACTGCCGGACAGGTTATCGCCCGACTTGAGAACAGGGATGTCGAGGCGACGGTGCGCCAGGCCGAGGCCTCGCTGCAGAGCGCCAAGGCCGTGCTCGACCAGTCCAGGGCAGAGCTGGCGGATGCCAGGCAATCGTTTCGCCGCCAGCAGGAACTGCTTGGCCAGGGGATTGTGTCACAGGCGGACTTTGATGCGGCCGAGGCGCGTTTCAAGCGGGCTGCCGCATTGACAGCCGGTGCCGAAGCCGGGGTAAGAAACGCCGGCGCGGTACTTCAGGGGGCCAGAGTCAATCTCGACTATAGCCTGATCAGGGCGCCCTTCGATGCGGTGGTGCTGACCAAGAACGCCGATGTGGGGGATATCATCACCCCGCTCGGTGCGGCCGCCAATGCCAAGGCGGCGGTTGTCACGATTGCCGACCTTGCCTCGCTGCAGGTGGAAGCAGATGTGTCGGAGTCCAACCTTTATCAGGTAAAGAGGGGTCAGCCTTGTGAAATCACTCTGGACGCCCTGCCGGGAAGCCGCTTCCGGGGTGTGGTGCACATGGTAGTTCCAACCGCCGATCGCAGCAAGGCTTCGGTGATGGTCAAGGTCCGCTTCCTGGAGAACGACGGACGCATCTATCCTGAAATGAGCGCCAAGGTCGCCTTTCTGGAGCGGGAGGCACAACCCGAGGATAAAAAAGCACGGATCGTGGTCAATCCGGCGGCAATTATCAATTCCGGGGGGCGCGAAGGGGTTTACCTGGTCAAGGGAGAGCGGGTCGTATTCACTCCGGTGACCCGTGGCGCCCGGTTCGGGGATCTGGTGGAGGTTTCCAATCTGCATTCGGGTGACCGGGTTGCGCTCAAACCGCTGGAAAAGTTGAAGGACGGAGCCAGGGTTTCTTTGCCGGAGAAAAAATAGGCATGCGCGACAGTAATGAAAAAGGTTTGATCGTCTCGATAAACGCCGTCACCAAATCCTATCAGCGTGGCAATCAGCCGGTGCCGGTGCTTGAAGAAATCACTTTTGATATTGCCAGGGGCGAATTCCTGGCGTTAATGGGACCATCAGGCTCTGGCAAGTCCACGCTGCTGAACCTGATTGCCGGAATCGACACGGTGGACAGCGGCTCAATCATCATAGATGGTGTCGATATTGCGTCGTTAGGCGAAGCCGAACTGGCCGGGTGGAGAGCGGCGCATGTCGGTTTTATCTTCCAGTTCTACAACCTGATACCGGTGCTGACCGCCTATGAAAATGTCGAGCTACCACTGCTACTGACCACGCTGTCACGCCGGGAGCGACACGAACATGTGGAAACCGCACTGGCTGTGGTCGCTCTTTCAGACCGCAAGGAGCATTATCCGTCCCAGCTTTCCGGCGGACAGCAGCAACGGGTGGCTATCGCCCGCGCCATCGTTACGGACCCGACCATACTGGTTGCGGATGAGCCGACCGGCGACCTGGACCGTGTTTCGGCCGGAGATATCCTGGCGCTGATGTCCCGTCTGAACGAGGATTTCGGCAAGACGATCATCATGGTTACCCATGATCCGCGGGCGGCCGAAAAGGCTCATGTGATCCGCCATCTGGAAAAAGGTGTGTTGAGCGATGTTTCTGCTTAAGATCCTCGCCCGTAACGCCTTCCGGCATCGCTTGCGCACCCTGCTCACAATCCTCGGAATCACCGTTGCCATTTTGGCATTCGGCCTTCTGCAAACAGTCGTCAGCGCCTGGTATGCCGGTGTCAACGCGTCTTCGGCGACCCGGTTGATAACCCGCAACGCGGTCTCCCTGGTGTTTTCGCTTCCGATTGCCTATCAGGAGCGAATTCGGCGAATCGAAGGTGTGTCGTCCGTGTCGTATGCCAACTGGTTCGGCGGAGTCTACATCACCGAGAAGAACTTCTTTCCCAGTTTCGCGATAGAGCCGCAGAGCTATCTGGCGCTCTATCCTGAGTTTGTGATTGAGCCGGAGCAAAAGCGGGCTTTCATATCTGACCGTAAAGGGTGTGTAATCGGGCAAAAACTGGCCAACCGTTTTGGTTGGAAAATCGGCGACATTATTCCGCTCAAGGGAACCATCTTTCCCGGAAACTGGGAGTTCGTCGTGCGGGGTATCTATACCGGCGCAGAAAAGTCGACCGATGAATCTCAGTTCTTTTTCCACTGGGCCTATCTGAACGAAACACTTAAAAAGACGATTCCCCGGCGGGCTGATCAGACCGGCATTTACCTGATCGGTCTGAAAAATCCCCAGTCGGCGGCCGAAGTGTCGCTGGCGGTGGACAGCGCCTTCAAAAATTCGCTGGCCGAAACCCTGACTGAAACTGAAAAGGCGTTTCAGCTCAGTTTTGTATCGATGACCGAGGCCATAGTTGTTGCCATACGCATCGTTTCCTTCGTTGTTATCATCATCATCATGGTGGTTGTTGCCAATACCATGGCCATGACGGCTCGCGAGAGGATCGGAGAATACGCCATTTTCAAGGCGATGGGCTTTCGCTGGTACCACGTTGCAGGTATGGTTTTCGGAGAGTCACTGTTTATCAGCGTTACCGGCGGGGCTGTCGGCATCCTGCTGACTTTTCCGGTGGCACGGAAGTTCGGCGATGTAATGGGACAGTTTTTTCCGATATTCCAGGTTGAGAGTTCGACCCTTTACATGGATATGTCTTTCTGTCTGGTTGTAGGTGTGGTCGCCGGGATGTTTCCGGCCTGGCGAGCGGTCAAAATCAGGATTGCAGACGGATTACGCAGAGTAGGTTAAAGGGTTTACCATGTTCATAAGCTGTAGGTGCGGAGAGTAGAATATGTCGATCAGGATTCTGGTTGTTGATGACGAGTTAAGTATGCGGGAGTTCCTCTCGATTCTGCTGGAGCGGGAGGGGTACCAGGTCGATGTGGCCGGTTGTGCCGAAGATGCACTGCGCCAGATGGAGACGGCTCTGTTCGATCTGGTTCTATCCGATGTGCAGATGCCGGGCCTGGGTGGCATTGAGCTGCTGTCCCGTATCAAACAGGTCTCTCCGGAAACCGCCGTGCTGATGATTACCGCCTTTTCCGCCGCGGAGCAGGCGGTGGAGGCGATGAAGCTTGGCGCATACGATTATATTTCCAAGCCGTTCAAAATCGAGGAAATCAAGCAGTTGGTCAAGAACGCCCTGGAAAAACAGGGCCTGAAGCGCGAAAATATCCTGCTCAAGAAGAACGTCCAGGAACGGGACAGCTTCTGCGGCATTATCGGTAAAAGCCCCAGGATGCGCGAGCTGTTCGAAATGATCCAGAAGGTTGCCAACAGCCAGAGCAGTGTGCTGGTGCTGGGTGAAAGCGGAACCGGCAAGGAGTTGGTTGCCCGCTCGGTACACACCTGCAGCCCCAGGAAATCAAAGCCGTTTGTCGCAGTCAACTGCGGCGCCATACCGGAAAACCTGATCGAGAGCGAACTGTTCGGACACAAGAAAGGATCTTTCACCGGAGCGGTCAGCGACCGACCCGGACTGTTCGAGCAGGCCGAAGGAGGCACGCTGCTGCTGGACGAAATTGGAGAACTGCCGCTGCTGCTGCAGACCAAGTTGTTGCGGGTGCTGCAGGAGCGTGAGTTTAAAAGGGTGGGGTGTACCCAGACCCGCAAGGCCGATGTTCGCATTATCTGTGCTTCCAATCGGGACCTGGAGTCCCAGGTGCGTGAAAACTCGTTCCGTGAAGACCTGTTTTATCGCATCAACGTGGTGCAGTTGCTGATGCCTCCGCTGCGGGAGCGGATCGAGGATATTCCGCTTCTGGTGGAACACTTCTGCCGGAAGTACCATGCCGGAGGACAGCTCGCTCCGGCCACCGTAGCCCCGACCGCTCTCAAGGCGCTGATGAATTATCAATTTCCGGGCAATATCCGAGAACTTGAAAACTGCATTGAACGCAGTCTGATTCTTGATCCGCAGCTGATTTCGGAAAACAATCTTCCAAAACAGATGCTGGTCGCTAAAACGGCCTGTCTCACCTCTGATATTGATATTCCGGAAGAGGGCATGCTGCTTGAGCCGCTGCTGGAGGGGCTGGAGAAAAAATATCTTCTCAAGGCGCTGGAAAAAACCGGCGGCGCCAAGAAAAAGGCCGGGGAGTTGCTGGGCATGTCGTTCCGCTCATTCAGGTACCGGTTGGCAAAGTTTGGGCTGGATGCTGGTGAGGAATGAACAGAGGCGGCATAAAATGTAGGGCGCCCGTTTTGCGGTGGCATTGTTGCTGCATGACTTCGTGGTCATCATGGAGGAAAGCTATGAAAACAGTCCGAAATAAAGTTGCCGGCTTTACTTTGATAGAATTGTTGATTGTGGTGGCTATAATAGGTATATTGGCCTCAGTTAGCATCCCGATTTTTCGCGACTATACATTACGAGGCTATAACTCAGCAGCGAACTCGGATTTAAGAAACTTCAAATCCCAGATGGAAGCTGCTTTTGCCGAACAGCAATCATATCCTGTCTTTTGAGTTGGGGTGACGATTTTTGGCAGTTCTGGTGACTCTATTTGGTTTTTTTTGTTTAAGATCAAATATTATCATAGATGGATGTTTGTAAGCAGCTGAAATTAAATAGCCTGAAAACTGGTTTGAAAATTGCAGTATATTGTATAACATTTTACTTATTGCTCAATTATGAGCACAAAACAAAGAAAGGAGAATGACATGCTTAACAAAATCAGAAACAGAAAAGGTTTTACTTTGATTGAGTTGCTGATCGTTGTTGCGATTATCGGCATCCTGGCTGCTGTTGCTATTCCTCAGTTCTCGGCATACCGCATCAAAGGTTTTAACTCGGCAGGAACTTCGGATCTTCGCAACTTCAAGACCCAGATGGAATCATCTTTTGCTGATAATCAGATCTATCCGACACTCTAGATTATTGTGTCTCAATTTAATTGAAAGGAGCTATTAAAATGAATAAGACTTTAATAAAAATATGTTTTGTTGCCGCTCTGATGATGGCTGCAGGTTCGGCCTATGCCAGCACCAGTATTACTGGTACGACAGTTATTGGTGGTGGTACATTTTCCCCCTCAAATAAAGTGAATATTGGTGTCACTTCAACTTCTACAAATTATTCGGCTCAATCAAAACACTCGTCTGGTGACCGCCAGATGGGTACTAACAATACTGATCCAAAAATGTACTGGTCTGCTGCAGCTATCGGTGCAGCTGCTACTACACCTGCTAATGCAACTGTTGATTATTCCGGATGGACTTCCCTCTAATATTGTAGGTATAATAGAATGTATAATAAGCCTGACATCTGTCAGGCTTTTTTTTTGAGATTATATTTATTACAAACGTTTTTGCCCTTGTGTTAAGCCAAAAAAATAACGATATGACTAAAAAACTTTTTTATTATAATGAAATATCTGCTGATAAAAAATTTCAGGATGCTTCTTTGTGCGTGAATACAGGTGATTTTATTCAGGCTGAAGCCATTTATCGTGATATCCTCTCGCGAATTCCCGAAAACCCCCGTGCTCTACATGGACTTGGGGTTGTCATGTACAGAAGCGGCAAAGATTCGGAAAAGGCAGTCAGGTTGGTGCAGCAAGCAATTCAACTTAAACCGGATTATCTTGATGCATTATTCAATTTAAGAAAAATGCTGAGTGAACTGGGACGCTTTGTCGAAGCTGAGGAGTGCTACCAGAAAGCCATGGCGTTAAATCCTGATTCTTCTGTTGTCTGTCTGGGGCTTGGAAATCTCTGCTGCCAAAAGCAAAAGTTTGAAGAGGCTGTTTCTTTCTATCAGAAAGCAATCGAATATTCACCGGATGCAAGGATTTATGTGGCATTGGGAAAAGCCCTAAGGATGCTTTTTCGTATTGAAGAAGCTGTTAACGCATTCCGCAGCGCTTTAGCTGTACAGGCTGATTGTGGAGAGGCTTTCTTAGGCCTCTCGATGTGTTATGAGATTGGTTCGAATTATGTAGCAGCAGAGGAATATGCTCAAAAAGCTCTTAAACTGTTGCCATCATCTGCTGACAGTATGCTGGTGATGGCAGTGCTCACAAGAGCTTCTGGAAAAGCACATGAAGCCGTAGATTGGTATAAGTCTGCGTTAAAAGTTGGCGGAGGTCAAAGTGCTTTTTCAAACCTGTTGTATGCCATGAATTTTTCTGCGCACTTTTCTCAGGATGAAATTCTTAACCAAAGTCGTTTATGGGAAAAAAGTTTTACACTAAAGACCATCCCGTTTGAAACTCCTTACCGTCGGCCTGGGAAACTACGGATAGGCTACGTTTCCCCTGATTTCAGAAAGCATGTTGTCGCCTTTTTCTTTGAACCGCTATTAGCAGCTCATAATCATAACCGTTTTGAAATCCACTGTTACTCAAATGTACTAACGTCAGACAATGTAACGGAGCAATTAAAAGGATATGCTGATTACTGGCATGATATCCGCTCGTTTTCGGATGAAGAGGCGATAGCAAGAATACGTGATGACCGGATCGATATTCTAATTGACCTGTCCGGGCATACGGCAGATAACCGCTTGGGAATATTTGCTCATCGAGCCGCCCCGATACAAATGACCTGGCTCGGCTATCCGAATACCACTGGCATATCAGCGATGGACTATAGAATTACTGACGCTGTTGCCGATCCTGAAGGGTTTAGCGATGAACAACACTCTGAACGGCTGATTCGGCTTCCGGATTGTTTTCTATGCTATCAGCCGCCAAAGAATCCTCCTGACGTTGCGTCAACGCCATTACTTATCAATGGATTTGTTACCTTTGGATGTTTTAATTACCCTGCCAAGATCACGCCAGAGGTCATAGCCATTTGGAGCAATATACTTATGTCGGTGCCCTGTTCCCGACTGTTGTTGAAATCGCAATCATTCTGTGATCCTGTTCTTGCCAAAAACTTTACTGTGCAATTTGAAGCTCACGGAATACCAACAGAGCGTATTATGTGTGTTCCGGCAAAAGAATCCTTCTTTGAGCATCTTGCAACCTACAACCAAATAGATATTGCTCTGGACCCCTTCCCTTACAACGGAACAACCACAACCTTTGAGGCCCTTTTTATGGGCGTACCTGTTATTACGTTAAGGGGTAATCGTCACGCTGCAAAGGTGGGATCCAGCATTCTAACGAATCTGGGGGCGACTGAACTGATCGCGGAGACAGTTGATGATTATCTGGCTTTATCTGTTTCTCTTAGTTCTGACGTCAAACGTCTTTCAACATACCATCTAGAACTTAGGAATCTGCTTGTTTCTTCTGCTCTCTGTGATTCCGCTCGTTTTTCAGATTCTATTGAAGAAGTCTTTCGTACTGCCTGGCAAGCTTACAGTCATGCGCACCCTGTATCTCCGCCCCACCTTGATGGTCAATTTCTTAAGGCCCAAAAGCATTTCACACGAGGTGAATATGAGCAGTCGCGAAGTATATATGAGGACATACTGTCGGATCAGTCTGATAATCCAAGGGCGCTTCATGGAATGGGGGTCGTTTGTCATTGGCTGGCTGATTCGGAATCGGCAATTCGTTATATTTCCAGGGCAATTGAATTAACCACAAATTATCCTGTCGCATTAACGAATCTGGGTGGTGTTTACAAGGAAACAGGACGGGTAAGGGAAGCAATAGATTGTTTCAGGAAGGCACTGGCCTCTGATCCATGCTTTTCAGAAATCCATAGCAATATTCTGATGAACATGCAGTATCTACCAGAGTATAACCATGACGACGTCTTGAAGGAATCACAGCGCTGGTCTGATTTACATGCCAGACGACAATTTCAGCCGCTTTACAGCAAAGCAACTAATTTCAAAGATACAGGAAAAGTGAGGATCGGTTTTGTATCAGCGGATTTTAGAAAACATCCGGTAGGCTTTTTCTGCATTCCATTTTTCACTAACTATGATCACAATCAATATGAGCTGATTTGTTACAGTAATAGTAACTGGTCTGATGAAGTTACAGAACAAATCGTCTCACAGGTTGACAGCTGGCGGATAATTGAAGGTCTGTCTGACAGGGCTGCCTGGAGTATGATACATGATGATGCAATTGACATTCTGGTTGACCTTTCTGGCCACACAGCAGGCAATCGACTTATTCTCTTTTCGATGCGGCCGGCTCCGGTACAGATGACCTGGCTTGGTTATCCCAATACGACTGGCATATCAGCAATGGACTATCGAATTACGGATGCTGTTGCAGATCCAGAGGGGGCTAGTGAAGCAAATTATTCTGAACAATTGATCCGTTTATCAAATTGTTTTCTCTGTTATCAGCCTCCAATTGATCCGCCGGATTTTACTCCACCGCCAATTATACGTAACAGATTTATTACTTTCGGATGCTTGAATCAACTACCTAAAATTACATCTGAGATTATTAACTGCTGGATCGCTATACTCATGGCAGTTCCAAATTCACGATTGTTGCTGAAGTCGCAATCATTCCGTGACCCTGTTTTCGCCGCCAACTTTTCAGCATGCTTTGGATCAAAAGGTGTTACCTCTGACCGGATTATATGCATTCCAACCAAAGTGTCTTTTAATGACCATCTTGCAACCTACAACGAAATTGATATTGCTCTTGATACTTTTCCTTACAACGGAACCACAACAACCTTTGAAGCTTTGTTTATGGGGGTGCCTGTAATTTCATTACGGGGCAACTGTCATGCTGGCAGGGTGGGTGCCAGTATTCTCAACAATCTTGGGCTGGCTGAGCTCATTGCTGAGACGCTTGAAGATTATTTGTCGATAACTATTGCTCTTAGTAGAGACATTCAGCGGCTTTCTACATATCATGCTGATTTAAGAGAATTGCTTGTTTCCTCAGTGCTTTGTGATGCCGCCCGGTTTGCAGATTCTTTTGAAGATATGTTTCGCACAGTCTGGCAAAAATACAATCACGCGAACCAAGCAAAGTTCCTGCAAACCAATATACGGACACCGACAATAGTTGCTTTATACGAAGATGAGTTTGAGCTTGAAAGTCGTTGCAATGAAGCTGCACAACTTGTTGTGTTGGGAAAACTTAAAGAGGCAGAAGCTTGTTATGAAGCTCTTCTGGCAGATTTTAATGGTTATCCTCGGGCACTTCATGCTCTTGGGGTAGTTCGTTACCGTATAGGAAATATTGAAAATGGGATCGAGTTGGTGCGTAACGCCCTAGTACTCAAACCTGATTATATCGAAGCATTACAAAACCTGGGAAAGATGCTGAATGAGCAGAAATGTTATCTGGAGGCATCCGACTGTTATCGTAGAATCTTATGTCTGAAACCGGATGACCAGAATTCCCTGTTTTTGATGGCTATGATACTTTCCAAGGCAGGAGAACGCGAAAAAGCGATCAATGCATATCAAAGGCTTGTTGCGGCCGCTCCCGAATATTTCGATGCCATCTTCAACCTTGGGCAGCTTCAGATTGATGCCAGGCAATTCGATCAAGCGGAAAAGCTATTGCACCGTGCAAGACAGTTGTCGCCTGATAATGCAGGTGTGTTGTTAGCGCTAGGTAATCTTGCATTAAGCAAAAGAGATTTTAAAACTGCTGAAATATTTTATCTTAATGCCTGCAAGATAGAGCCGGATTGTGCTGAACTACAAACCAATCTTGGTCATCTCTACACTGAGTTGAAGCATATAAAGAAAGCTATAACACATTCTGATCGTGCTGTTAAATTGAAGCCTGATTTTGCTCTTGGTTATGTAAATCTTGGCTGTGCGTTGGAAAAATCAGGCCAAATACATGAGGCTGTTGAAGTATACAAAACAGCTATAAAATTTGATCCGGCATTGCATAAAGCTCATTCCAGTTTAATTATGCTTATGCATTATTTACCAGATACAACTCCAGAAGATATTTTTCAAATGAGCCTGAATTGGAACTCGTTGCATGCGGAATGCTTCAGCAATCTTTGGAGTAGAGGTAATTGCCGATATTCACAAGATAAAATAATTAGAATAGGTTTTGTCTCTCCAGATTTTCGTCGTCATCCCGTGGCATATTTTATTCAGTCGTTTTTTGAGTTTCATAATCGTGATGAATTTGAAATTATCTGTTACTCTGATGCGGTTTACGAGGATGATTTTACACATACACTGCGTAATGCATCAGATAGTTGGAAAACTGTCATTGATACTGATGATTATGTATTAAATGAAGTTATACGGGAAGATCACATAGACATTTTAGTCGATTTGGCGGGGCATACCGTAGGTAATAGACTTAGGGTTTTTGCAATGAAACCGGCTCCAATTCAGGTGACTTGGGCCGGTTACGCTGGAACAACCGGTTTATCGGCAATTGATTACCTTATTTCTGATCGTTTTCAGTCACCACCAGATGCAGAAGAATATTCCAGCGAGCAAATAATCCGTATGCCTGATGATTACATAAGCTACTGTCCGCCGCAATATGCTCATGAAGTTTCATCGTTACCCGCTTTATCAAACGGTTATGTAACATTCGGTGTATTTAATAATTTGGCTAAGGTGTCAACTGAGGTTCTCTGCGTGTGGGTAGAGATTCTGAATGCGGTTGAAGGGTCTCGCCTCTTCATCAAAAATCCATCTTTTGATGATCCATTTACTGTGAAACGTTATCTGGAGTTTTTCAAATCTCGCGGTATTTCTGCTGAATTAATAATAACTGAAGGACAGAGTTCGCCTGCAGAAATATTGGACCGATATTCACATGTTGATATCCAACTGGATACATTTCCTTACTGCGGCGGACTTACAACTCTTGAGTCTCTTTGGATGGGAGTTCCGGTTATAACCTTGTCAGGTAATTTGTTTTCTTCTCGACACTCACTTTCCCACCTGATGAATGTTGGTTTGGATGAATACGTTGCCTCTTCTAGGGAAGAGTACGTTACAATTGCTTGTCAACTGGCTGGAGACCTTGAAAGACTTTCAGTTTTGCGAACAACTCTTCGCCAAAAAATGGCAGATTCTCCTTTATGTGATGGAATTACTTTTACTAAAAATATACAGGAGGTTTTTAGGAAAATATGGGGAAAAAACAATGCAGTAATAAAATCTGAAGCACTTGATATCGGTGCTATTGAACAGCCTGTAAAGATTATGGAAAAACAATTGTCAGGAGATCACATTACATTTAATGATCAGGGAAACATCCACTCAGATAATGGGGATTTTGATTCTGCAATTAAATGTTACATAAAGGCGTTGGATCTCAAGCCAGGATATGTTGAGGCATATTTCAATATGGGGCTTGTGTATTACAAAACGGGAAATCTTGAAGAAGCAATACGTTTATTTGATCATGCCATCGCTACCTCGCCTGATTTTGCCGCACCATTTATAAGCTTGTCAAACCTATATTTATCTGTTGGAAAGCTTGGAGAGGCGATTGCAATTTGTAATAAGGCCCTTGAAAATATATTTGATTGTCCGAAAATCTATAATAACCTTGGAAGCGCTTATATGAAGTTGGGCAATCTTAATGATTCTCTGGCTGCATTCAGGAAAGCGCTTGAATTAGATCCGAACTATCATCAGGTCCGAAGTAATATATTATTTCTTTTGCATTCTATTTATCAAACCACAATACATGAACTTTTTGAAGAAAGCCGTAATTGGGATATTAGGCACGGTAGATTAGAGAAGCATTTTCATATTCCAGAAAAACTCGTTGGTAGTTCTTTGCTCCGCATAGGTTTTATCTCTCCTGATTTCAGATCACATCCTGTAGGCCTTTTTATTCAATCTTTCATGATGCTGCATGACAGAAACAGCTTTGAGATATTCTGCTATTCAGATGTTATTTCTGAAGACCATATAACTAAACGTATTTGCGAGTCAGTCGACGTCTTCCGTGATATCCATGAAATTGATGATGAAGAGGTTTCTGAAATTGTATTCAGGGATAATATAAATATTCTGGTTGATCTTGCAGGTCATACAAATGGCAATAGATTGAGGGTATTTGCCATGAAACCGGCACCGGTTCAGGTGACATGGGCCGGATATGTGGGGACCACAGGTCTTTCCACAATGACTTATCTTATTTCGGATCGTTTCCAGTCACCGGAAGGTTCAGATGAGTTTTCGACAGAAACTATCATCAGGATGCCGGATGATTATGTCAGCTATATGCCTCCTGAAGATTCCCCTGCAGTAAGTCCTCTACCTGCGGACCAAAACGGACATGTCACATTCGGCAGTTTTAATAAACCGTCAAAAATATCCGATGAATCGATAGCTTTATGGTCTGAAGTATTGAAACTGGTAGACGGCTCGAGGCTATTTCTCAAAAACGCGTCGTTTTCCGACAGCGATGCGATTAAACGATACACCCGGATGTTTTCCCGTTTTGGAATCACTAATGACAGATTGATTTTTGAAGGTCCCGCCTCGCACTATGAGATGCTTGCCAGTTACGGTAAAGTGGATATACAGCTAGATACATTTCCTTATAGTGGTGGACTTACCACGCTTGAATCACTTTGGATGGGGGTGCCTGTAGTCACTTTGCCTGGCAAACTGTTTTCATCGAGACATTCTTTAAGTCATCTTATGAACGCTGGATTGGGTGAGTTAGTGGCATCAACGCAGGAGGAGTACATAGCTATAGCATGCAAGCTTGCTAGTGATCTGGATAGACTTTCATTACTGCGCATTGGACTACGTCATGGATTGATCAACTCCCCCATTTGTGATGGTAGAAAATTCACAAATAATCTGCAGAGTGCGTTTCGATGGATGTGGCACCGTTGGAGCGAAACGGATTATAACACTCCCCTTATTTTTGATAGTCATAATGAAAGTATTCAATTTCCTGAAGATAAATACAAGAAAACAGCTTTGGTTTCCGATGATTTCTCAAAGGGGCTATTATGTATTCAACAAAATGATTTTCTTGGAGCAGCAGAATTGTTTGAGGTGGTTCTGGCATCAGATCCAGGTAATGCCGATGCCCATAATAATCTTGGAATTGCTTATTTTGAGATTGGTTTCAGGGAGGATGCCAAAGATGAATTCAAAACAGCAACTAAAATATCACCCGACCATGCGGAAGCCTGGAAAAATCTTGGCAAAGCAATCAGGGATACTGGCGGTAACCCTGAACTGTCAGCTCGATGTTTCAGAAGGGCGCTTTCCATTATTCCTGATTTGGATGATGCTTGGATGATGTTGGGAACTACAATGCTTGACAGGGGAAGGAGTAGTGAAGCTGCCAAATGTTTTAGAAAGTCTTTGAAACTGAACCCATATAATTGCGATGCAAGATCAAATCTGCTCTTTGTGCTGAATTATATTCAGAAAGTATCTCAGGCAGAAGTATATTCAGAAAGCCTTAAATGGAATGATATTCATGCTGCCGATGTCGCCCAAATCCTGCATGATTTCAAACCTGATGTCCAACTTAAACGTTTGCGCATTGGTTATGTTTCAGGAGATTTTAAGCGCCATCCGGTTGGTTATCATTTTCTTCCTGTTCTTGTTGCGTATGACAGAAATTGTTTTGAAGTATATTGTTATGGGACGATGCTTGAACGGGATGACCTGACAGAGATAATGCAGGGATATGTCAGCGAGTGGCGTGATATTGCCAGACTATCTGATGAAGCAGCTGCATCGCTTATTTGTAATGATCGGATTGATATTCTTGTAGACCTTGCGGGACATACAAAAGGAAACCGCTTGCGGTTGTTCGCACTTAGACCTGCCCCTGTTCAGATATCATGGCTAGGCTATTTCAATACCACTGGCGTTGATGCAATAGATTATCTGATTTCCGATGTAACAACAATACCGGAGAATGAGGAACAATGGTTTTCAGAGAAGGTTATCCGGCTTCCAGGAAGCCGTTTCTGTTACTCTCCGCCTGAATATGCGCCACCAGTAGTTGAACCACCTGTTCTGAAAAATGGATTTATCACCTTTGGCTCATTCAACAACATTGCCAAACTGACACCTGAAGTCATTAACTTGTGGAGTAAGGTGTTGACGGCAGTTCCTGATTCGAGATTAATAATTAAGTGGTCTTCGTTGGAAAGAAAAAAAGAACGGGACCGCTTGATAAAAGCATTTGTAAAGTGTGGTGTTGATGCTAATCGTTTGGAACTGCGTGGAAAGTCACAACATGCAGATATGTTAAAGGAGTATGGTGATATTGATATTGCTCTTGATCCATTCCCGTTTTCTGGTGGCATGACATCCTGTGAGGCTCTTTGGATGGGGGTTCCGATTTTGACACTTATGGGAAATAAACCCGCTGGTCGTCAGACAGCCAGTTTTTTAAGAACAATTGATTTGCCTGAATGGATAACATTCTCGCAGGAACAATTTATTGCCAAAGCTAAAGAGGCTGCTTTCAAATTTGAAGAATTAAAAAAGATACGGTTTGAATTACGTGCAAGGATGATGGCATCGACTCTCTGTGACGGCGCAAAATTTACCAGAAATCTGGAGGAACTCTATTTTCAAATAGTGAAAGAACGTACTGATTTAAAAGAAACCACCTCAAAATCTTATAATGATGCTGCGGAAAATAAAATAGTTGATGCAAATACTAGAGCAGCCATGCTGTACAATGATGGTATTGATCAGATGGAAGCTGGAAATATCGATAAAGCTATCAGGCTTTATGAACAGTCAGTGTCTTTGAATCCAGGTTTTGCAATGGCTTACAACAACCTGGGTATTATCAAGATGCAGACTTGCGAAATTGATGAGGCAAAAAAAGCATTTGAATTGGCAATTTCTGCTGACTCATCTTTCGCAGAAGCTCACTATAATCTTGGATTGACATTTGAAAAGGAAAAGAATTTTCATGAAGCCATTGAGTGTTTTGAGACTGCTATCAGGCTGAACTCTGAATATGGAGAGGCCTATCTGGAAAAAGGCAATGCTCTGCTGGCTTTGAAAGACCCATATCAGGCTCTGGAGTGCTATGAACAAGCATCTGAACATATTCAGGAGTCAGCCATAATATCTAACAATATCGGATCGGCGTATCATCAGCTTGAGGATATTAATAATGCTGAACTGTATTTTAAGGAAGCATTGTTTTATGATTATGAATATGCGCCGGCATATATCAATCTGAGCACGCTTTTCTGTGAAATGGGCATGGTTACGGATGGGGAACGAGTCGCATCTGAGGGGCTTAGATATTTTCCTGACAATACAGATCTCTTGTCAGTACATGCCAAAGCTATGACAGCCCAGTCGAGGATGCATGAAGCATTGGAGGATTTGCATAGAGCGCTTGAAGTAAATCCTCAGAATGCTGCCTTGCATAGCAGCTTAATATATTCATTTCAGTATCTGGATGATTCCACTCTTTCAGCTATTTCGGTCGAACAAAAAAAATGGGCTGAACTGCATGTTCCAGCAGATAATCATAAACGGACATTCCAAAATGATCCGCTCCCTGATCGTAAGCTGATTATCGGTTATGTGTCTCCAGATTTTTGCAGACACCCAGTAGGGTACTTTATCTTGCCGGTTCTTCAGTTGCATAATCGGGATGATTTTGTTGTTATCTGCTATTCAGACAGGACGAAGTCAGATATTCAAACCTTGATGCTGGAGTCGTATGCTGATGTTTGGCATAATACTTCAGAATTTACAGATCAAGAACTGCTTGAACTCATTGCAAACGATAAAGTTGATGTATTGGTTGACCTTGCAGGGCATACAGCCGGAAACCGGCTGACATTGTTTGCCAGAAAAGCTGCACCGATACAGATTTCGTGGCTTGGCTACCCCAATACCACCGGTATACCAACAATGGATTATCGTATTACAGATGCAATCGCAGACCCTGAATTTGCATGTGATATTAGTGAACATGAACAACTGATTCGTTTTCCGTATGGTTTTCATTGTTATCAACCACCTGAGAATCCTATAGATTCCGGTCCTCCACCGTCACAGATCAAAGGGTATGTTACATTCGGTTGCTTTAACAACATCTCCAAAATATCGCCTGAAGTTATTGACCTTTGGAGCCGTATACTTCTGGCCGTTCCAGACTCCCGACTTTTGCTTAAGTACAAGTCATTTATCGATTCTGAATTTGCCAAGAACTATAAAATGCATTTTGTTGGGCGAGGAGTTACAGAGGATCGTGTTATGTGCGTTCCGGCAATTGATTCTTACACTGATCATCTTGAATTGTATCGTCAGATAGACATCGCACTTGATCCGTTTCCCTACAATGGCACCACAACGACTTTTGAAACTCTTTACATGGGGGTTCCGGTGATTGCTTTGCGTGGTAATTATCACGCAGGACGCGTTGGGGCCAGTATCTTATGCCATCTTGGCCTTGAAGAACTTTTAGCGGAAACAGTGGATGAATATCTGGATATCACGGTTTCACTCTGTAATGATATGAAGCGTCTTTCTGATTACCATTTAAATCTCAGGAAGCAGTTGTCTGCTTCTCCATTTATGGAGGCCGAAAAATTCACAAATATTCTTGAGAGTGCCTATCGCGATGTTTGGCATAGGTACACCAATAAATTTGCTGGGATTATAAATCTAAAACCTTAGTTTGAATTAAGAGATGATTAATATGTCAATGACTTGGGAAGAACTGGACAAGACCGATCCAGCAGAATTGCTACTTATTGACCCGGAACTGGGAAAAAAGTTTCCACCTTCAATACTGGATTCTTCGATTACCATTGGCATGGCTGCATACGGAAATATAGATACAACTCTTATTGCTTTACGTTCTCTTCTGGCAAGTGTTACCGGAGATTATGAGTTGATTCTTGTTGATGATGCATCACCTGACAACACAGGAAAATTATTTGAGCTTGTGCCGTATTTACATAAAAATACAAAAATTTTCAGATTCCCTGAAAATATTGAGTACAGCGGAAGTCTCAATACAATACTCTCCCATGCGTCAGGTAATAGAATTATCTTTTTATCAAATGATATATTTGTTTCTCCTAGCTATATAAACGAATTGCTGCTTGTTGCAGATTTATTTAATGATTCCGGTCTGGTTAGAGGTTGTTCAAATTTTGTTGATAACCACCTTATTACCCATAATATTAAAGATTGCGGTGAACTTAATAATTTCATAGACCTATTCCGTTATGCTCGGATCAGATCTAAAAGTTTTAGGGGGAAATGGTTCGATGATCCATTTCTGACTGGTGATGCATTTCTTGTTACACGCCAACTGCTTGAAAAAGTCGGATATCTGGATCGCAGGTTTTTAGGGTACTTTGTGGATCATGATCTGGGTGTGCGTGCCCGTCAGGCTGGATTTCGCCCCAAGCTTGCTATTGGGGCTTTTGCTTGGCATCAACACCAAGCTAATTTTGATTACCTTCCGAATTATGAAAAACAGAAAAAGCTTGATAGACGCTGGGCACGGGTTTACGAGAATTGGGCTGTTTTTAAGCAAAAATACGGTCTTCCGGCATATATGGGGTATGAGGGCGTTAGAAGAATCCCTTGGGATGGATTAGCTCAACTGCAAATGTCTGAGTATCCTCCCCCTTGTGATAATAGTCGGTTCTGTTTGCCAGTTCCTGAAACTCCTGGATGGCGGAAATATCAAGCATTAACAATGTCGGAGCAGGCAAGAAAAACGATGTATTCTGGAAGTCTTCAGGAAGCTGAATCAATTTGTAATAAAGCACTTCAGCTTGAATATGACAACTCTTCAGTACTAACAACTCTTGGCACGATTCAGGCTTATCAGGGCAAACTTGATGCATCTATTAAAACGTATCGTAATACATTGAAACTTGATCCATCAAATATGAAGGCCCATTCAAATCTGCTTTTATGTATGAACTATAATGAAACAAGTTCCCAACAAGCTATATATCGAGAAAGCAGAATATGGGAAAAACAGCACTGCTCAATAAAAAATAAGGATTTACCAGTACGTCTGAAACGATCAAGGACACGGATTGCATACATTTCTCCCGATTTTCGCCGCCATTCTGTTGGGTTTTTTTTATTACCGCTTTTGGAAAATCATGACAGAAACATCTTTGAAATCTACTGCCTTAGCGATACGAAAAATATTGATGACATGACAAAAAAGACGCTAGCGCTTGTAGATGGCTGGAGGGATATTTCATTATTGACCGATGATGAAACGGCAAATGTGATTTGTGAGGTCGCACCTGATATTCTTATTGATTTGGCAGGCCACACCGGCGAGACAATCAGGCTCGGACTTTTCACTAGAAGACTGGCGCCGGTTCAGGTTACCTGGCTTGGTTATCCAAACACTACAGGCCTTACTTCTATGGATTACCGCATTACAGATGCAATTGCAGATCCACCTGGAGTTTCTGATAATCTATATAGCGAACAACTTGTTAGGATTGAAGATTGTTTTCTTTGTTACAAGCCACCTGAAGATGCACCGGAAATTTCTGCATTACCAGCATTGACGAACGGATACATTACTTTTGGTTCGTTTAATATGTTGCCTAAGATTCAGGAAGGAACAATAAAGGTATGGTGTCAAATCTTGAACAATGTTCCGAATTCAAGATTATTATTGAAAAATCATTATTTTCAAGATGCGTCAACTGTTGACAGAATGGTGAAGCGATTCAAAAAACAAGGAATTGCTAGTGATCGTTTAATAATTAAACCTTCTGATCCAAATATGTTAATTCATCTTGCACAGTATGGAAATATAGATGTTGCTCTTGACACTTTTCCTTATAATGGAACCACTACCACTTGTGAGGCATTGTGGATGGGAGTTCCTGTCATAACATTGTCTGGTGACCGTCATTCCTGCAGGGTAGGGGAGAGTCTGCTTGCTGCGGTTGGCTTGAGTTGCAATACGGCAAATTCAATTGATGAATACCTTGAAAAGGCTGTTTCTATTGCAAGCAAACTGGACGCATTATCTCATTTACGTTCATGTTTGCGTATGAAGATGAAAGATTCAGTGCTTTGTTCAGCAAAATCATATGCAAGAAAATTTGAAGCTGTCTTGAATACGATTTGGAATGGAGATATTTAAATGCCAATTCGTGTTCCCTTGGAAGTCTGCTCCGAATGTCAGCTTGATTGTGCTCACTGCGCCCATAAGGGAATGAGAGCATATAATCCGAATTACCATCTATCTATGAAAGATCTAGAATCTTTTCTGAATATTACAGAAAAGTCTAACTATACAGTTGACCTTTTCCTTCATGGTCCCGGTGAGCCGTTACTTTGGCGGCACATTAAGGAAGGAATTGCTCTGATGAGAAAATCAAAGGCAGTGAATGATATTGTTATTACAACTAATGGTATTGCATTACAGAATGCGATAGACGTTATGGATGACATCACAAGAATTGATGTCAGTTATTATCCCAGTGTAGCAGTAAAGGAGTTGAAGCATAGTAAAGTCAATTATGTTATAAAAACGCATTTTGCCAACAAACAGTTTCCTGCAAGAATACCGTGTAACTGCATATGTCCTGGACCAATGATTTATGGAAATATGGTATTTCCAGTTTGTGGGCCGTGTGTGTTTGATGCAGTAAAGAGGATTGATAAAGATAAAGATCCACTGACATTGGCAGTAAAATTATCAGAAAATTATTTCAACTCTGAAGAGATGTTTGGAAAGATACCAGAATGTGAATATTGCTGGGCAAATTTAAACTCCGAAGTAATTGCTGAGGAACACAGGTTGCTGGATAAACACAATCGTTATAAAATTACAACAACTTCACAAGAGGGGGTTATGGACAAAAGGCAAAGAAGGCTCCATATTGGTGGACAGGAAAAGAATAGCGAATGGGAAATTCTGGACATATTACCTTCACCCATTGTTGATCATATTGCCGAGGCTTCTGACCTCTCTGATTTTGGCGAAGGAGAGTTCGTTGAGGTCTATGCATCACATGTTCTTGAGCATCTTGATTTTGCTGAAGAGGTATTAACAGCTCTTGCTGAATGGTATCGGGTTCTGGAGCCTGGTGGCAGGCTGATGGTGAGCGTCCCAGACCTTGACTGCCTTGCAGAGCTCCTTCTGATCCCTGACCTAACTGTTGGGCAGTGGCAGTTTCTTACCCAAATAATTTTTGGTGGCCATTCAAATCCTTTTGACTACCATAATTCAGGCTACAACGAAAGATATCTGGAACAGTTATTGAGACTGACTGGTTTTGAAAATATATGCAGGGTTGAAACTTTCAATGTTTTCAAAGATGCAAGTAACATGGTGATTAATGGCCGGTATATCAGTTTAAATATGGTTGCAACAAAACCAGTCAATAGCATATGAAGTTCCCATTCATGTGTCGCAAAATTTACATGCCCCACATATTTATTCCCGAAAAGAAAACCTATCAGATTCTTCTACTCTGCATATTGGTCTTGTTGATCTATTATCCAGCCATATTTGCTGAAATATCCATTATTGATGATCTGGGTATGGTAAACGATATTTTGAATTCAGAGACTATGAGCTTATCGAATATATTTGTGCCCCGATCTGCCGGTGGTGGTTATTACAGGCCACTTCTCGGTCTCAGTCAATATATTGATAAACAGCTCTGGATGATGAGCAGTTCGTTCATGCATCTTGAGAACATCCTGTTTCATTTTGTAAATATTCTTCTCGTCTATCTGCTTACTTTAAGGCTGTCTGGTCGTCTGGCTTTTAAAATTGACAGTCTTTTGCCGTTTGTAACCGCACTTGTCTTTGCAATACACCCGATAGTAACAGAATCTGTAAACTGGATATCTGGAAGGACAGATATCATGGCTTGCAATTTCATTCTTGTTAGTACCATCTTTTTGTTTAGATATCTGGATAGAAGGAAAAAGCTGGACCTTTTCTATTCTGGTACTGCTCTCCTGTTATCACTTTTAGCGAAAGAGGTTGCGTTTGGTTTTATCCTGGCGGTTCCATTTTTATTGGTACTTCCCAGGTGTGACGCATCTCAAAGAACTATTGAGCCGGTAGTCCTGTCAACCAAGAAGTTATTCCACCCATTTATAATATACCTACTCTTTTTTTCTGTTTCAGTGATTATTGTTCTTTATATTGGCTCGTACTGGTCTGTACTGTTTTTGGGATGTTGCTTTATGCTGTATTCACTCTGGACGGATATTGGCAATAAGCCGCTTCAAGTAACTATCAGAGAGCATTTTGCCGTTACGATATTGCTGGCACTGGTAGGACTTGTAACTGGCACTCTTTTTTTTGTGTTCAGGAAAATTGCATTCTCATCGAACATTGATCGTATTTCCAATACGCTTAATCTAATATTTCAAGATACTGGCTATGCAATTTCGATTTTTCTAGGTGCGGCTGGTTACTATGTTAAGAAGTTCTTTTTGCCGTCGCCGCTTAATTTTTTCATTCTGGAGATAAACCCTCTCTATGATCTCCTCGGAATAGCTGTTTTTTTGTTGACATTATGGCTTGTCCTGAAGCGAAACACTATATCTGCTTTGGCAATTACAGGTATGTGTTGTGTTTTGCCAGCCTTTCCATTTGCATTCGGAACAATAGCCTGGACCGGTTATGCTGAAAGATACATATATATTGCATCAGCATTCTGGAGTATATCGGTATCTCTATTTGTGGCTCAACTTATTGCGGAACGAAATATACGTAATGCTACAATGATGTCAGTACATGTTGCTGTTTATGTCCTTTTGATTGTCATGTCTTTTGTTACTTTTCAAAGGAATATTACCTGGCAGACCAATATGGCGCTGATTGCTGATACCGTTTCTAAAAATCCTCGCCAGAAAGAACTTCGGGGGCTTTATATGCTGGCTTTTATACGTGCAGGAGATTTGAAATCTGCTCGGGAACAGTACATTATTGCCTCATCTTTACCAAGCAACAAATATATGGATAACTACGATATAAATATGGCTGGAATTGAGGCAACAGAAGGTAACAAAGAAAAAGCAGAAGCACTTTTGCAAAAGGTGCTTAGCGCCACGAAAGGCAAATCAGCTGCTGCGCTAAAGTTTTATATCAATTTCCAGGAAAACGAGCTTCTTCAGGCAAAGGATCCAAACAGTATCAGGAAAATTCAGGATAAAATCATATCTTTATATAATCAGTCTTATCTGCTAAATCATGATCCATTTATTTTCTATCGCTTGGGGCAGATTTATATCGCCAGAAATGACAAGCTAAAAGCCATTCAAATGTACGAACAAGCTGCAAAAGCATATCCGCCCGGAAATATGTATGGTGACAATTCATCAAAAATTGTGCAGAAACTTAAAAAACAGATGCAGCTTTAGAATATGTGGAGATATTTATGACATTATCGCATCAATCAAGTGAATCTGCACGGGCAGTGCTTAATGTAGGTGGTAATAACAAGGCAATTGAAATTCCTAAATGTTTTCAGGGATGGCGTCATGATCTGCTGGATATTGATCCGCTATGTAACCCAGATGTCTTGTGCGATGCACGTGAATTGTGGAAGCTTCCAGCGCGTCAATATGATGCGATCTATTGTTCTCACAATCTTGAACATTATTACGCCCATGATGTTGTTAAAGTAGTCAAGGGCTTCAGAATTGTATTAAAGAGGGGAGGCTTTGCATACATAAGGGTTCCCGATTTACTTGAAGTCATGAAGTCTGTTGTGGAAAATGGAATGGATATTGAGGATATTCTCTATACAGCACCTAGTGGTCCAATAAGGGTTCTTGATGTGATCTATGGATTTCAGAGTCAGATAGAACGTAGTGGGAAAGATTTCTTTGCCCATAAAACAGGTTTTACTGAAAAAACATTGATAAAAATGTTGATGACAAGTGGATTTCCGCATGTTTATTCTGAAGTTGGCGATACTGAAATATTTGCAATAGCTTTTATGGATAAACCTTTACCGTGGCAAGAAGAGTTGCTATCTATTAAACTAAATAAATATTGAATGAATATGACCCAAAATAATGAAAAACAAATCAGTTCCAATAGAACAATATGCTTGCTGCTGCTTATATGCCTTCTATGTCTTATCCCATTTGTAAATAAAGCCTTTCATATTGACGACCCTACTTTCATCGGAATGGCCAAACATATTCAATCTAATCCACTGGATTATTTTGGCTATTACATGCAATTTTCACCTCCAGTAATTACTAATCCACCTGTAGTTGCCTATTTTATTGCATTAGCAGGCTGTTTTTTTGGATATAGTGAAATATCACTTCATGTAGCTTTTCTTATTCCAGCCTGCGCTGCCATTCTCGGTACATATCTACTAGCTTGCGATTTATGTGCAAAACCCTTCATTGCTACCTTGGCTGCATTGTGTACACCAGTATTTATTGTATCCAGTACAACGGTGATGTGTGATGTACTTATGTTGTCATTCTGGGTGTTTAGTATATTTTATTGGAGACGTGGAATACTTGAAGACAGGAGGATATATCTATTAATTTCTTCTGTACTGATAATTCTTTGTATAATGACAAAATATATGGGGATATGTCTTGTACCACTATTATTGGCGTATTCAATGCTTGAAAAGAGAAAACCAGGTGAATGGATATTATATTTGCTACTGCCGATTGCCGCGATATTTTTATTTGATCAAATTACCTATATTAAATACGGATTAAGGCAGCTCAGTTACATAGAGTCATTTTCAATTTATAATCATCAAACATCACATAAAAATACATTAGCTAATATCGTTACTGGACTTTCTTTTTTGGGTGGTTGTATTTTAGTTCATTGGTTATATTACGTTATCTATACTAAAAAAATGTATGTATTGTTGCACTTAGCCGCAATTATAATAATATTGATGATATTGATGAGATTTGATGTTTTAAATTATTATCCAATTGCTGGCGCCGATGGTATAAATTGGACATTTGTGGCTCAGTTGCCGTTTTTTGTTTTTGCAGGCGTGAGTTTTATATTTATTGTTTTTTCTGATTTTTTACGAAATAGGGATTCAGATTCTTTGTTGTTATTTCTTTGGGTTATAGGGACATTTGCCTTCACCGTTTTTGTAAACTGGTCAGTTAACGCTCGTAGCATTCTTCCGATTGCACCGGTTGCAGGGATATTGGTAATGCGGCATCTGAGGCAATCATGCAAGTTGAATTTAATTAGTATACTAGGTTTTTATGCTCCGTTAATTCTGTCATTACTAATGGCAATGATTGTAGCAAGTGCTGATTATAGTTTGGCAAAATCTGCACGTACTGCTGCGCATTCCATACATGATAAAATTAGAGATTGGCCTGGAAAAGTCTGGTTAGAAGGACATTGGGGGTTTCAGCATTACATTGAAAGTGCCGGCGGTGTTAAAGTGCTTGATTATGAAAATCCTTCTCTGAAAAAAGGTGATCTTGTTATTATTCCCGGGAATAATACTAATACAAAACTGTTGTATCAACATTTGGCTCTTTTCAAAAATGAATATACCTTTGATGTGGCAAAATTGGTTTCAACTACGAATGTAAGTACAGGTGCTGGTTTTTACTCGGATTTATTTGGACCACTCCCGTTTGCGGTCGGATATACCCCCGAAAAATATTACGTTTACGAGATGATTGTTGATAAAAAGACGAGATTTTCTTATTGATTATAGCTAACAGCGTACACGATTAAGAAAGCTGAGTTCAGTTTTAGGTTTGAAACCAACAACTCCTATATTGCCTACAGGAACTGAAATGGACCATCCTCCGATTCTAATCCGGTCGAGAGTCGTGATAAGTAAGCTCTTTACACCAGAAGAGAGAGGCAATAGCCTGAGCCAGTAGCGGATTGGATAGCGGTTAACCACATTTATTAACATGATGTTCGAGAAACCGCTCTGTTCCAGAAGAAAATGAGCGCTTGACGGTGAGAAAAGCTGGAGGTGCTCGATGTCGTAGATGGGCGATTTGCGCCCAAGCAACTGGGCGGGTAAGGCTCGTCGATTATGGCAGACAAAAAACACCGCCCCTCCAGGCTTGAGAAGTTGATATACACCACGCGCCATTGCCAGTGGGTCATAGAGATGTTCAAGCGTTTGGAAACAGGTTACCAGATTGAAACTTTCCGAAACATAATCTTCGCATCTGAAATTCCCTTCCCTAAGGAGTGGCCGGATGTCTGTCCGGGCTGCTGCTATTGGAGCTCGAGACGGTTCCACACCGACAATCTGATCAAATCCATGTCTCAGAAGGTACTCCAGAAAAGCGCCATCTCCCGCACCTATATCCAGTGCGCCTGATCGCTCAGGCAACAGAGATATAAATCTGGAAAGCAAATCAGCATATGTTGCTGCAGCGTAATGTGCCTCAATACTGCTGTCATATGATGCGTCACCATAGCCTTCTGTCAGGAAATCCTCGCTTGGTAGCGGGTTGGCATATAGCAGGTCACAAACCGGGCATTCAATTAGCCGGTAATGCATATATTCAGGTGTTTTGCGGGAGGCAAATGCAAAACTGTCAAGGCGATCAATATCGAAGTTCGCCTCGGCGAATATTTTGCGGGTTTCAGAGGAACCGCATATAGGGCATGGCCGAGAAATCATATCCACGTTCGGTTCTCCCCGGTCAGCTGTTGTGCCGATCTACCGTGAAATTACGAGTCTCACCATCTCTTATTAAATGTTTTCGAATAAACAGTGGCCTTTGCTTTACCTCTTCAAATATCTTTGCGATGTATTCGCCTACTATACCGATAGCAAAGAGATTGACCGATCCGAAAAACAGGATGATCAGCAGCATAGTTGTTACACCCCTGGGAGCAAGCTCGGGGAAAATGAGGCGGCTAACAATTTGCGCAATTCCAAGCAGGATTGAGATAATGAAAAGCAATGTGCCGGCAAAGCTCAGGATGTTGAGAGGGGTGTTGCTAAACGAGAGAATCCCCTTTTTGGCCCAGTCGATGTTCTTGATCAGGTTGTTGGTGGTCACGCCGAACATCCGTTCCGGGCGGACATAGTTGACCCCGGTTTGCCGGAATCCTACAAAAGCACGGATACCACGCAAAAACAGATCCCGTTCTGGAAATTGAAGAAGGCACTGCACAACTTTTTTGTCCATCAACGAAAAATCACCGGCATCGTGAGGAATTGTAAGATATGAAAAGGCATCGAAAACACGGTAGAAGAGCTTGTACGCAACCCGCATGAAAAGCGTCGCTTCCCGTTTTATACGGCAACCATAGACCACGTCGAATCCTTCGCGCCACTTGGCCACAAACTGTTCGATAAGTTCTGGAGGGTCCTGAAGGTCGCCATCCAGAAGAACGCAAGAATTCTTTGAAGCAACCTCCATTCCGCTTCGAAAAGCGGCCTGAGAACCGAAGTTCCTGGAATGTGATATTCCTGTAACCCGCTTATCCCGCCGTGTGATGGTTCGGATTACCTCTTCGCTGTCATCCGGGCTGTTGTCGTTGATAAAGATGATCTCGTAATCGATCTTGAGCTTGACAAAGGTGTCTTTTAGGCGTTGGTACATGACTGGTATGGCCTGATTGTCCTTATAGCATGCAACGATAGCAGAAACACTGTGTGTGGTGTCTAGTTGGAACTGTTTGGACGAAAGATGGTATTTTTCGTGGTTGGGCAGGGAACGATACCACTTAACCATGCTGTCAAGTCCCTCGCGTAACGATACCTGAGGCCGCCAACCCAAGCTTCGGGCAGCTTTATCGGGGTTGGCGTACCAGTCTCCGACATCCCATTTACGGTCGGGCATGGAGGAAAACTCAGGCTCATGATCTATTCTGAATAGTTCACGTGCGATCATTGCGATATCTGCAATGGTAGTCTTCTGTCCACTGCCGATGTTGAATGATTCACCGTAGTCACTTGCATTCAGATAGAGTGCCGTGTTAACGAACGCCTCAACTACATCGTCGATATAGATAAAGTCACGAGAAATGTCGGGATGAACGAAGTTCGGATAATGACCTTCCGTGCCGCAGCGAATGATAGTGGGAATAAGTCGTGACGAGTCTTCAAGAGGTCCGTAGACAGAATAGAGCCGCAGATTGGCACAGGGAAAGCCTTTCTTCCTGCCAAAGTAGTATATAAGGTTGGCGCAGGCCACCTTGGAGACCGCATAGTCGCTGTTGGGTGATGGCAGTGCTGTTTCATCCGGCGCTGTACAGTTGTCCCCGTATTCCGAGGAACTGCCTGAGTGGACGTAACAGGCAATTGATTGATTCTCCAGCAGATGGAGCAGTCTGGTGGTCAGATTGAAATTAGTACGGTAGATGAGTCGAAAATCGGTTTCAAATGAATAGCCGCCATATGACACACAGTTGAAGACCGTACGTGGTGCGATCTTGCCAAAGAGGCTTTCCGTGTCTGAGTCCACGAGCAGATCTACTACCACTTTGTTCCGTTCCGGAAGATCTTCCAGTCGCCAGGCGTCAAAGTTGGTTGTGGTTCCGTAAACGTCGTTTCGATGCGACAGGAGCGTCCTCACAAGGTTTGCCCCGATAAAGCCGCTGCCGCCAAGTACAAGTATCGGGCCTTGGAGTTTTTTTATTTTGTGAGCGATGTTCATTAGGTGCTTTCTCAGAAGAGCTGGTTTGTTTTCTGGTATATCATGGCATCATGGCTTGGGTATTGGGTTGTTCTGCTTTGCAACTACAATAGCGCTTCCGGCTGAAGCATCGTAATTGTAGTGCAGATCAGCAAGCAGATACTTCATTTCAGTGCTGCAGACCAGATAATAGCCGTTGTCAAGCATGCCTTGCAAGAAACGGCTGAGTTCAGAGGAAAATATCCAAGTTTTGAATGGGTTGCAGTACCCTATCGGTGTATAACCACCATAGTAGTAGCAGTCAAAGTCAAAACTGCTGACAAAATATACTCTGCTGCTGTTATGCGTAACATTCCGAATAGCGTTTATATCGCATAGGAGAGGGTTCTCCGTATAATCATGTGGATAGATTAGCTGCCCTTTTCGAACATTTATGAACTGTGTGCCTATCTTGTCCAGAATATTCCCCGTATAGAAAACCACCATTACAGAGAGTATTACTGCAGCTACAACAATAATGCCGTTGCTACGTCTTAACGATATTAGTACACCATTTTCAGCACTTTCGCTCAGAAAACGCGAGATAAGGTCGAGCAGGAAAAATAGCAGGAACAATAGTACGATTGCAATATTGAGAATATTGTGTTCGTGGCTTCTGCCAAAGAAATATATAGAGTTGCCTATGGCACAGTAGGTCAACATCAAACCGGTTGCCAAGTAGGTTGGGGAAACTGACAGTCTCGTTCTGAGCAATAGGACGATAACCATGCTGAACAATACTGGGGCATACCAGTAAAAAGAGTTTGGTGAGATATGTAAGAAGCCGATACTTAGCTTTTTATAGTATCCGGAATAATTTCCAAACTCGCTGTTTCTGAAAAGAATATGGCTCGCAGTAACGAACGATGCTATAATTATAAGTGGCAGCCAGCAATGTTTCCCATACACCAGCATGCTTTGCCACAGTGATACTTTTCTATTTCTATCGAAATAGCTGACCCCAAACAATGTTATCAGTAACTGAATGTATGCCAAGCTGTAAATAATGCCGAAGTTTTTGATCAGTAGTATCAGAAGCCCGCATATCAGACCTACCAACCAGTGATACGGCCCTAGGAAATATATAACCACAAGCAGCGGTAGCCAGAGATCAATTCGTAGTGGTGTCACCTGAAAGTAGCATACAACATCCCGCGGACTAGCATAGATACGCCCAAGAATGAGGGCTATCACTAGAAAAAACGCGAGTTCCTTTTTTTGGAAAAGTTTCCTTGAAAGTAGGTAAGTCCCCAGTATTGAAACATAATAGGCTGCCTGCCCAAGAACCTGAAAGGTGTTCAGATTCAATCCAAGCTTCATCCAAATTGTTGCAAGCAGAGAAGGCAAAAGATCATACTGAAAGTAAATGTCATGGATGGCAGTGCCTTTAAGCAATTGCAATGCCGGGGCAAATATGTATGTGTAATCATCCCATGTAATTGGCGATGTTGCTATGAAGCATACTGGAGCAAGCGCCAAGGCGACTGCTATTGTCAAACCCCGACTTGAGAGTTGTTGCAGGTGATAAAGAATCGCAACAAGAGAATAAATTACCGCCATAAAGAATAGTGATACTAAAATTATTTCTATGAGAGGAGTCTTCTGGAGGGTGTTCATCGGAGGCGTAAAGCCGATTGTTGTACAAAATATGCACGAAATTATTACACACAGTACTAGTAAAGAATGTTGTGTGCGTTTTTCAGTACTACTCCAAATTAGCCAAGATAACGTTGCTGTGATTATGATATTCACAAACATCAAAATATAAAGTGAATATATCTCGATGCCATCATGCTCTGCGGTATGCATCAGTATCCAGGGTGTGATGCTTTCCGGCCGGTAAGCAATATTCCGGCTCCATATCCATGGTGCTAGAAGATAGTAACTGTAGTAGCACAGACCGCTTACCGAAAAAGCCAGTACAGCCGTTTGAAACAGTTCCAGTAAGTTGCCGTGGCGCCGATCATTTATGATGTTCTCAGACGCCACTAGGCGTATCCTCGATGTTTTTGGGCTAGTAGTTTTAAGTATGATGCTGCTATCGAATCTGCATCAAGCCCCGATCTGGCAAGCAGAGACTCTCTATCATAACAGGCATCAGGGAACTCCGTAGCTATGGCAAGCATGCTGAAGCGGGTGCCAGCGCATGCCTCGGCTACGATCCGAGCTGTTTCCTGCCCAAGTCCCCCGGTTGCAACGTGCTCCTCCACGGTCATGATCTGATTGCTGTTGGCGATCATCAGACGGATGTATTCTGCCGGAAACGGTCTGAGAGTTGTTAGGCGAACTACAGCAGGGTGTATGTTATGTTGTTTGAGCAACTCGACAGCCTTGAGAACTTCGTGAAGAATGAAGCCGCTGGTTATGATTACTCCATCACTTCCTTCTCTGACCATTGCTGGGTGGGAAATATCTGGCGATTCATTCAGCGAGTCAAAGATATGAGGCTCTTTGTTACGCCCAAGACGCAGATAAGCCGGGCTTTCAAGGGATGTCGTCGCTTGGACGCATAGCCGTACCTCATATGGATCAGACGGAGTCCAGATAGTCAACTGCGGCAGACAACTCAAAACGCCAATATCATCAATTCCGTGGTGAGTCGGCCCATTCGGCCCATATGCAAATCCCCCCCCGACTCCAACAATCACAACGTTTGCTTGGTTGTAGCAGAGGTCTATCTTGATCTGTTCAAGGCAGCGTAGCGTCACAAAAGGTGTGATCGAGTAGACAAACGGCAGCAGACCCGTCTTTGCCAACCCGGCAGCATAGCCGATCATACCGGCCTCCCGGATTCCGCAGTTTATGACTCTTGACGAGTCATGTTCAATTAACCGGTCAAATAGCTTGTAGCCGAGATCACCTGTCAGGAACACGATTCTCCGGTCATGTATGAAAAGGCTGTAAAGTTCTGAAAAAAACGCATCACGCACCCTTCAGCCTCCTGAGAGCCTTGTCACGATCATCACCCCTGACTGGGCGGTAATGCCACTCCAGATCACCTTCCATGAAATCTACCCCCTTCCCCTTTATTGTTTGACACAGTATGACCTTTGGCAGACCATTGCCTGCAGCATGTCCAAGGATTTTGACAAGCTCTCTGTAATCGTGACCGTCAACTTCAGAAATATCCCAGCCAAAGCTCTTCCAGCAGTCGGCAAGTCCCATGCCTGGAGAAATGTCCTTGGATGGGCCGCAAGCTTGAAGTCCATTTACATCAACAACAGCAACCAGATTATCTAGATTCCTTGCGCGGGATAGCGCCGCAGCTTCCCAGACGCTTCCCTCGTTACATTCCCCGTCTCCAAGCAGGACGAATACCCTAGCTGAAACACCCTGGAGCTTTAGTCCACTGGCCATGCCTGCGCCAATTGCGAGTCCATGCCCGAGGGAACCGGTGGCACATTCCACTCCTGCGAGCTTGCCTGCCAGCGGATGCTCGGCAAGAACAGAGCCATTGTGTCCATATGAATTCAGCAACGTCCGTTCTATAAATCCCATTCGAGCCAAAACTGCATAGAGTGCCATGCAACCGTGCCCCTTGGATAGAATGAAACGGTCACGTTCGGGAGCGTCCACCGTTAATGGTGTAATGTTGAGAACTTCTATATATAACGCCGCCAATATATCTATACAAGATAATGCGACAGCAACATGGGACGAGTTCGCAGCCATCATGATGATGTCGCGCCGCAGTTCAAGTAAAAACTCATTTGTCGATGCTTGGTTATTCTGTGACGCTATCATAAAACCACCTTAATGTTTGGCTTGATTCAGGATGCATTTTCAAAGAGGGCACATTCTAAGCATATTGCTAATCATAATAAACAGAATAATTAAGATAAGGTGCTATGAAAATATGAACGATGAAGTTTGTTCAGGGTGAGAATAATTCAGCACTGCCTGTCATTACACTACAAGAAGGTCGCTTGATATATGTATTCGGCTGATATATATTGATCGTTTATTAAACCGACTCAGTCAATGTGGTAAAGCATAACCTGCTTAAATCTAATTGTTTCTGAGTACTGATTTGTTGCTATTGGTCATACACAGGAGGCGGATTCATTATGTTATCTATAGTTACGATTACCCTGAAAGGCATCTTCCGTGATCGTATTTTTCAGGGAATTATGGTGTTGTCGGTTCTCTTTATCTTCATTCCATCAGTAGCATCACTTTCCATGCGGCAGGTTACAGAATTATCCACTACGCTTTCGCTATCGCTGATTTCATTCATAATGCTACTTCTGGCGATCTTTCTTGGGGCAACCTCGATCTGGAAAGACATTGAACGGCGCTACACCTTCAGTGTATTGAGTCTTCCCGTGAGTCGCTCAACATATCTGGTTGGTCGTTTTTTGGGTATAGCAATATTCATGCTTATAGCGGCTCTCTTTCTCGGAAGTGCTGCAATTGTATCTATCAAGATTGCTTCATTGACATACCCACCTGCCCGTCCGTTGCTCTGGTCAGCCATAATCACATCAATAGTTTTCGATGCGCTCAAATATATTATCGTGGTGGCGGTTGCCATGACACTTGCTACTGTGAGTACTTCCTTTTTTCTGCCGGTTTTTGGGGCGATCAGTACTTTTCTGGCGGGAACCGTCACTCAACAGGTTTACGACTATCTGCAGACCCCCTCTGCACAGGCGGCTGTGTCGGTCGTCGTTCGCAAGTCCGCTCTGGTGTTGTATTACCTGCTTCCCAATCTGAGCGGTTTTGATCTGAAGGTGCATGCCATCTATGCTATTCCGCTTAATACCCAGGGACTGTTGTTGAGCGCGGTTTATTTTCTGATTTATATCGGGATCGTTTTGAGCGTTGGAGCTTTGCTTTTTGCGCGCAGGGAAATGAAATGAGCGCAGTGTCCAGGCCGGTTGTTGCACTGTTGGTCTCTCTCACGATCTATTGTGCGGTTCTTGGACCGTTCACGGCCTATATGAAGCAGAAGCCTATTGAAGAAAAACTTGGCTATTTGCCCAGCATCAATGTCTTGCGTTATGCCAGTGCCGATCATAAGGAGTTGGTGGGCGCCTCTCTGGTCATGAAGGTCATCATGTACTTCGGGGGTATTGCGGAGAAGCAGCAGGCTAATGTCATTGTCCAGCCGCCTGATTATAAAGGTATGTCTGGAATGCTTCATGGTGCCGTAAAGCTGGATCCGTACAATATGGATGCCTACTATTTTGCCCAGTCGTTTCTGACCTGGGAAGTCAAGCAGTACAAACTGGCGAACGATCTTCTGGACTACGGCATGAAATACCGGACCTGGGACTGGATGCTGCCATTCTTTGCAGGTTTCAATAGCGCCTATTTCATCAAGGACTACAAGAAAGCATCAGAATATTATAAACGTGCCGGCGAGCTTTCTGGGTCCGACCTTTCAAAACTCCTTGCAGGCCGCTACATGCAGGAATCCGGGCAGACTGATCTTGCCATCACGTACCTTTCAGCTATGGAAAAAGGCGAGAGGAATCCTGCAGTCAAGAAAAACTACCAGACCCGTTTGACTGCGTTCCAAGAAGTTCGGCGGATTGAACTGGCAAGGGACAGCTTTCTCGCCTCAGGTGGCACTTTACCGGTATCTGTTGATAATCTTGTCAGATCCGGCCTGCTTTCGCCACCACCAGCGGATCCTTACGGCGGCCAGTTCTACCTGGAAGCGAACGGCAAGGTTGCAACCACCAGCAAGTTTGCCTTTGCAGGAGCAAAAAAGGCAACTACGCAAAATGCGGGAGAAACTCGATGATCGCTATTGAAACAGCCGGACTCTGTAAACAGTTTAAAGGGAAAAAAATGACCAGGGTAGATGCCCTGAAAAGTCTGGATCTTCAGATTGAAGCCGGCGAAGTCTTTGGATTTCTCGGCCCGAATGGTGCCGGTAAAAGTACCACCATCAAGCTGATCATGGGATTGTTGAAACCAAGTTCCGGTACTGCCAGCATCATGGGCGTCGATTCGACATTGACCGATTCCCGTCGCCAGGTCGGTTTTTTACCCGAAAATCCGGCGTTTTACGACTACCTGAGTGCCGAGGAGTACATAACTTTCGTCGGCTCCCAGTTCAGGATGGATTCGTCATTGCTTAAGCGTCGTACCGAAGATGTTTTGAAGCGACTTGATCTTTGGGAGGCCCGCAAGCGGCCGATGCGCGGCTACAGCAAGGGGATGGTGCAACGGGTCGGTTTGGCCCAGACGCTTGTCCATGATCCGGATGTGTATATTCTGGACGAGCCGATGAGCGGACTGGATCCGATCGGGCGGGCGCTGGTCAAGGACATCATCCTGGACCTGAAGAGGCGCGGCAAATGCGTTTTCTTCAGTACCCACATTACCGATGATGTGGAGAAGGTCTGCGACCGGGTTGGGGTAATCGTCAAGGGGAGTCTGGTTGCCGTGGACCTGGTTGAAAACATCATGAGAAGCGGTGTGGAGGGGTATCTGGTCCATCTGCGGCTTCAGGATGGCGCGGGCCGCAATTTTGCCGGTATCGAGCCGCTACGCGTAGCCGGCTCGACATCCGAATTCTATGTTTCTTGCAGTGCGTTCAATGCCTTTATGGGCGAGGTCAATGCTTCCGGCGCCGAAGTGGCGCTGGTGGAAACCAGGCGCAGGGACCTGGAGGATTTCTTCCTGTCCTTGGTCAATAGACCGTAGGGGCGAATCTTGTATTCGCCCTATTGAAAGCAGGTCGCAAAGGGCGATCACAAGGATCGCCCCTACGAAATTATTCCTTCCCTTCATACCTCGGAAAGAGTGCCTCAACTTTGGTTATTACGGTACCTGCCTTCAAGCCGCCCCACACCAATTTCTCTTTTGAAATTTCTTCCGCATATCCCAAAGACGCCAGCGCTTTGCCGGCCGTTGTCGGCAAAAAGGCTGAGAGTACGCAGTGCGTGATGCGCTGCGATTCGAGCAGCGTGTGCATGACCGTGGCCAGGCGTCCCCTGTTGGCCGGATCCTTGGCCAGTGTCCAGGGTGCCGAGTCGTCGATGTATTTGTTTCCGGCTGAAATTACGTCCCAGATCGCCTGAAGTGCCTTGCTGAAGGCCAGCTCATCGATGAACTTGTCAACAATCGCGATCATTTCCCCGGTTTTAGTTTTTAGGGCAAGATCGATATCGATCATTTCAGATGGTTCCGGCAGGATTCCTTCAAAATACTTTACCGCCATCGCTGTGGAGCGTGAGAGCAGGTTGCCGATGTCATTGGCCAGGTCCGAGTTCATGCGCTGGATCAGCGCGGTGTGTGAAAAATCGCCATCCAGGCCGAAGGGAACTTCCCGCAGCAGGAAGTAGCGCACCACATCAACGCCGTATTTGTCGATCAGCATGTTTGGCTCGACCACGTTCTGCAGGCTCTTGCTCATCTTTTGCCCTTCCACCGTCCACCAGCCATGGGCAAAGACTTTTTCAGGCAGCGGCAGGCCGGCCGCCATCAGGAAGGTCGGCCAGTACACGGCGTGAAAACGGAGGATGTCCTTGCCGATCAGGTGCACGTCTACAGGCCAGTAGCGGCTGTAATTTCCGGTTTCATCCGGGTAGCCGAGGGCGCTGATGTAGTTGGTCAGGGCGTCGAACCAGACGTAGATGATGTGACGGTCGTTGCCCGGCACCGGAATGCCCCAGGTAAAGGTTGTTCGTGAAACTGAAAGGTCGCGCAGACCCTCCTTGATGAAGGAGACGATTTCATTGCGTTTGCTTTTGGGTTGAATAAAATCGGGATGGGCTTCGATGTGGGCCAGCAGCTGTTCCTGATATTTGCTCATGCGGAAGAAGTAGGACTCCTCCTTGAGTTTTTCAACCGGCCGGTTGCAGTCGGGACAGCGCCCCTCGATCAGCTGGGTTTCCGTCCAGAATGTTTCGCAGGGTGTGCAGTACCAGTCTTCGTATTCACCAAGGTATATGTCTCCCTTGGCGAGAATGTTGCTGAATATTTCACTGACGCCCTTTTTATGGCGTTCCTGGGTGGTGCGGATAAAGTCGCTGTGTGAAATTCCCAGCCGTTCCCAGAGCGCCTGGTAGCGTTTTACTACCCGGTCCGCCAGTTCAAGCGGCGTCTCTCCGGCGGTAATGGCGGCTTTTTCGACTTTCTGACCATGTTCGTCGCTGCCGGTCAGGAAATAGACATCGTAACCCATCAGCCGTTTGTAGCGTGCCAGGACATCGGCGGCAACAGTGGTGTAGGCGTGCCCGATATGCGGGACATCGTTGACGTAGTAAATCGGGGTTGTAACGTAGAAGGTCGGTTTCATGTCAAGCTCCTGAGGATGGCGTCGGTGTTCCGCCGTCTGTTGTGCCGCCCTGTGGTTTTCGGTGCCCGTGTTTTCGGGACCGGTGTTTTTTGCTGCGTGGCTGACCCGTCTTGCCTGCTTCAGCTGGTTGTTCCGCGCCCGGTTTCCTGGGGGGTGGGGGCGGAGGCGTTTGTTGAACAGCCACTGATTCCTCCGTGTCAATCTGCAGCACCGATTGCAGCGAGCTCTTTTCGGGCTTGCGCCGTTGTTCGGCGCGCCGTTCACGGTTTTTCGGGGGGCGGGGCTGTGCCGGCGGTGTGCTGCGCTGTGTTGCTGTTTCGGGAGCGGATGTGGTCGCAACCGCCGCGCCATCGCCGGTAATCTCTTCGCGCCTGATAACCACGATTTTGTTGTCGTCAAGTTTAAGCGTAATGTTGCCGGTAAGTATGTTGACCTTGTCCACTATCCCGGTCGCGTTGGCAATGCTTACCCTTTTTCCGGCTTTTGGAAAGTTCTTACGCAGGCAGCAGTAGGTGTCGTATTCGTAATCCAGGCAGCAGAGGAGGCGTCCGCATTGACCTGAAATCTTGTTTGGATTGAGCGCCAGGTTCTGTTCCTTGGCCATCTTGACCGATACCGGCTGGAAGTCGCGCAGCCAGGAACAACAGCACAGCTCACGACCGCAAATGCCAATGCCACCGATCATCTTGGCTTCGTCACGAACCCCGATCTGGCGCATTTCTATGCGGGTGTGGAAGGAATGGGCCAGATCTTTGACCAGATCGCGGAAATCGACACGTCCGTCAGCGGTAAAGAAAAAGACCGCTTTACTGCAGTCGAACTGATATTCCACACGCACAAGCTTCATGGGCATGTTGCGTTCAATGATGCGCTTGACGCAAAATTCGAAAGATTCTTTTTCCTTATGGGAAATCATTTCCAGCGTTGCCATGTCATCCGGAGTTGCCTTGCGTTTTATGGCAACCAGGTTGCTCGGCGTTGTTTCGTCCTGTGCTTTTGTAGGACGCACAACCTGGCCGATGCCCAGTCCGCGCTCGGTTTCTACAATTACGTGATCACCCTGGACAAGTTCGATGGAGCCCGCGTCGAAGTCGTACATCTTGCCGGCTTTTGCAAACTGAATGGTTACAATATGTGACAAAAAACCTCCTAACCCTGATAAACAGGATAAGTGCGTTAACGGATTAATTCTCTGCCGGAAAAGTGCAGGAAGTCACTTCTATTCAAAAAACCGGTCATTCTGTAACCGGAACTTGTGCAAAGCTTTCGTCTATGCCGACGGCTGAATCGACAATTCAGGCGTCGGCGGAAATGTTCATGAACAGATGGTCCAGGGCCAATTTTGGGTTGGCGTTTCTCTGGACGTCCCTCCGGGTCTGGTAGATATCATCCAGAAGTTCCATGATACGCTGCAGTGAATTGCGGGCAGCGATGGCTTCGATTGCGGTGGCTGCCGTGCGGTTTACTATCTCATGGCTGCCGGCGGCCAGATGGACCGCATCACGATATAGCGACAGCAGCAGATCAAGCAGTTCCAGCGTTTCTTCGCGGTTGCCGGACAAAGCTTCGGCGGCATCAAACACGGTGGCTATCCGGTTTATGTCCATCTTGCCCAAACGTGATATTACGTTGTCGCGGCGTACGGCGAGCGACTCGTTGTCCAGTTCCAGCGCCCGCTGCATGCTGCCGCCGGAAACCGGGGCCAGAAGGCTGGCTGCACCGCTTTCCATGCCGTTTAATTCGAGCAGTGCCAGGATATGCTCGGGCGATAGTGGCGCAAACCGGATCAGTTGACAGCGGGAACGGATGGTCGGAAGCAGCATCCCCGCGTTTTCAGTCAGCAGGATGATCAGCGCATCTCCGGGGGGCTCTTCCAGTGTCTTCAGCAGTGAGTTGGCCGCGTTGACGCTCATGCGCTCGGCCGGTTCGATGATGCAGGCCTTGCGTGGCGCTTCGTAGGGGCGCAGTGACAAGGTCCGTTGCATCTCCCGCAATTGATCGATACTTATGTCGCGCTTGTCCGGCAGAGGCTCAACCGTATGAATGTCGGCATGGCTGCCGCCGGATACCTTGCGGCATGACGGACAGGTTCCGCAGGCGTCATCTCTGCCCGCTTTGCAGAAAATGGCCTGGATCAGCGCCAGAGCGGTTTTTTTACGACCACATCCGGGAATACCTTCGAACAGGTATGAATGGGCTGTTTTACCGGTTCGCAGGGAACGCCGCAGAACCTCGATAATCCGCTCGTGTCCTCTGATGTCAGCTAATGGCACGCAGGCCTTCCGGGATCCGCGCCAGAACCGCCGCTGAAATTTCTGAAGCAATTCCCTCAACCGTTCCGGCGCCATCAATAATTACGAAACGTTGCGGCTCATCAATGGCCAGTTGATTATAACCTGAGCGGACACGCTGGTGAAAGGCCATGGCTTCCAGCTCGAAACGTTCTTCCCTTGGGCCGCTGGACTGTTCGATCCGGCGGCGGGCCCTCTCCAGCCCTACCCGGGGGTCACAGTCGATCAGAACTGTAAGATCCGGTGAAATTCCGGAGCAGGCATGGCTGTTGAGGGTGTCGATGATCGACCGGTCAAGGCCGCGGCCATAGCTCTGATAGGCAACCGTTGCATCGCAGAAGCGGTCGCACAGCACTATGCTCCCCTCGGTCAGCGCCGGAGCTATCACCTCGTTGACATGCTGGGCACGGGCAGCGGCGTAAAGCATCAGTTCGGCCATCGCTGACATGGCACTGTTGTCGGCATCCAGCAGGATTGCGCGAATTTTGTCGGCAATCGGGCAACCGCCGGGCTCACGGGTCAGGGTGGTGCTCAGGTTGCGGGAAATCAGGCTGTTCGCCAAATACCTGATCTGGGTGCTTTTCCCCGATCCTTCCACGCCTTCAAATGTAATGAAATAGCCCAACGTATTCACCAGAGTCCATAAGTCGGTACGTGCCGTAAATCTAAATTCGAAATTATATGCAAGCGCCCCCGATTTATCAACCTAATTCCACTGATATGACTTTCAGTTGCCAAAATCTGACCGTGTCGCTATAGTTTAGCTCCGGAGATACAGCCTTTGAATTCGAACTTACAACAACTTGAAGCGGTTCTGGGACATCGGTTCAAAGACCGGGCCCTTCTTTTGCGTGCTCTTACACACACTTCCTATCTGCATGAATCGGACGGGATCAACGGTAACGATTACCAGCGGCTTGAATTTCTGGGGGATGCCGTCTTGGGCATGCTGTTGGCCGAGCTGCTCTACCACGGGCATCCTGATTGGGACGAGGGTGACCTGTCCCGTCTCCGCGCCCGGCTGGCGGGACAGGATATGCTGGCTGATCGGGCCAGGACTCTTGATATTGGGGAGTTCATGTTGCTCGGACGTGGGGAGGAACAATCCTCGGGTCGTACCAAGGATTCGATCCTCGCGGATGTTTTGGAATCGCTGCTGGCAGCGCTCTACCTGGATGCCGGTCTGGAGGTCGCCCGCTTACTGGTTGAACGGCTTTTTGCCGATCTGGCGGCGAAACCGCAATCGTTGACGCTTGGGCGTGATTCAAAAAGCGAACTGCAGGAGCTGCTTTCAGTGCTGGGCGCCTCGATGCCGGAATACAGCCTCTTCGAGGAATCCGGCCCCCCGCATGACCGATTGTTCCACTTCAAAGTCCTGCTTGACGGCCGCTGTGTCGGTGAGGGCCAGGGAAAATCCAAAAAAATTGCCCAACAGGCCGCGGCGGCGCAAGCGCTGGGCAGCATCAGGGCCTCCATGGGACCGGTTGAGTGAAGCCGGTTACGGTCCCTTTTTTTATCAGCCACCAGGGTTGCCCGCACACCTGTGTCTTTTGTGACCAGCGGACCATATCCGGTGCAGGTGGCGCTCTGCCGACCAACGTGGAGATACTCTCCAAAATTGCCGCATGGCGGTCCGGTGCGGGCGGGCGACCGGTTGAGGTCGCTTTTTTCGGCGGCAGTTTCACAGCTCTCCCCGAAAAAATTCAGGGTGAATTGCTGGCGCCTTTGCAGCCGTTGTTGGAGTGCGGCGAAATCTCCTCGGTACGCCTCTCGACCCGCCCCGACTGTATTGACCCTGAACGGGTATTGTGGCTCAAAAATCATGGCGTGCGCACAATTGAACTGGGTGTCCAGTCGATGGATGACGCCGTGCTGGACGCATCCGGGCGCGGTCATACGGCGGCCGCATCCGAGGCGGCCATCCGCTGCATCAAACGGCAGGGAGTGCTGGCCGGGGCTCAACTGATGCCGGGGTTGCCCGGCGATACGCCGCATTCTTCGTTGATGTCGCTGGAGCGGGTCATCTCTGCCGGGGCCGATTTTATCAGGATCTATCCGACGATCGTTATTCGTGGAACCGAACTGGCGCGGCGGTATGGCGCCGGAGAGTATTTCCCCTTGAGCCTGGAACAGGGGGTGAGGCTTTGCAAGCTGCTTTTGCACCGAGCGTTGCAGTCTGCTCTGCCGGTGATCCGCATCGGGCTCCAGGCCGATGACGGACTCAATGCGGATACCGTTTTGGCCGGTTGCTGGCACCCGTCGCTGGGACAGCTGGTCAGTTCAGAGTTGTACGGCGATCTGCTTTGCCGTTATGTGTCGGAAGGAGATTCGGTTGATGTATTTTGCCACCCCTCGCGACTGTCTGATGTTGCCGGGCATAAACGGTCCAACCAGGAACGGCTGGCCGGACGTGGCGTGACGATGCGGCTCGCTGCGGATTTGACGCTTGATAAAAAAGAAATCATGATCAAGAGGGATAACGATTATTTCAGGTACAATCTGGTAAACGATCTTAAATACTCCATTGACGAGGTGTATCAACAATGCGCAAAGATTCACTGAAGTTTCTCGAAAAACTGCTCGATGCCCCCAGTCCGTCAGGTTATGAACAACCGGCCCAACGGATTTTCCGCGATTACGTGGCTCCCTTCTGCGATGAGTTGACCACCGATGTGATGGGCAACGTCTTCGGTCGCATCAGCGGCAAGGGTAAAAACCTGCCGCGGGTGATGATCGTCGGTCACACCGACGAGATCGGACTGCAAGTCAAATATATCGATGACAAAGGTTTCCTGTATTTTGCCGCGGTCGGCGGCGTGGATGCCCATCTGACTCCCGGCAAACGGGTCAATGTCCACACCTCCGCCGGTCCGTTGCCCGGGGTGATCGGAAAAAAGCCGATCCACCTGATGGACAATAAGGACCGTGAAACGGTGGTGAAACTGGAGTCGCAGTATATCGATATCGGTGCTCAGGACAAAAAAGAGGCCCAAAAACTGGTGAGGGTAGGGGATGCCGTCACATTTGAAAGCGCGTTTACCCGCCTGCAGGGCGACCGGGTCGCCTCGCGCGGTTTTGACGACAAGGCCGGCTGTTTCGTGGTGGCTGAAGTGCTTCGCCTGGTAGCCGCATCCGCCGGCAAACTGTCGATTGACCTGTACGGGGTCTCGTCGGTTCAGGAGGAGATCGGGCTGCGCGGCGGCACCACCAGTTGCTATACGATCAACCCGGATGTGGGAATCTGCGTGGAGGTGGACTTTGCCACGGACCAGCCGGACGTGGAGAAAAAGCACAACGGTGAAGTAGCGCTCGGCAAGGGTCCGATCCTGGCCCGTGGCGCCAATATCAATCCGCATCTGTTCGAGCTGCTCTCAAAAACCGCCGAGAAAGAAAAAATCTCCATACAGCACACCGCCACCCCCCGCGCTACCGGCACCGACGCCAACGTGATGCAGATATCGCGCGGCGGAGTGGCCACCGCACTGGTCAAGATTCCGCTCCGCTATATGCACACACCGGTTGAGACGGTTTCGCTGGCGGATCTGGAAAACGCCGCCAGGCTGATCGTGGCGGCACTGGCTTCGATCTCCTCAAGGGAAGAGTTCATCCCGAGATGAGTGCATGCATGATCTGCCGGACCTAAAAACTGGTTCAGGAGAGGCGGCTGATGAGTGCTGCCTCTCTGACTGCAGATAGAGGCTGGTTTACATGGCAAAAAATTTTTCACCGATTGTGCTTGATTCAATCGAGCCGGAATATTTTCCCGCTGTTGATCTCTATGTGAAACAGGGGGTGAATTATACGCTATATCGAAATGGAGAAACGGACCTTTCGGAAAGCGGACTGGAACGTTTGCGGCAAAGCGGCGTGGAATTCGTCTATGTGGACAGCTGTAATTCCGATGAAGTGCTGCTCTATGTGGAGAGCAACCTCAAGCATATCTGTGGTAACGAGAAGATCTCCCGCACCTCCAAAAACCTGGTTCTCAGCCATATCATGATGAGTGATATCGGCGAGGTGTTCAAAAATCCGGCCCGGCCGGGAATCTGCGACAAATGCCGGAGTTTTCTCGACCAGCACGAATTCCTCATAGACGATCGACTCGATCTGCTGGAGCTGCTTTCAAAATTCAGACATTACGAGGTGTACCTCTTCAAGCACAGCGCCCAGGTTGCCATACTTGCCATGTTCATGCACAGGAAGCTGTTCGGCATGACTCCCGAAGAACTGGTCCCGATCGGTGTCGGCGCCATGCTGCACGATATCGGCATGCTGGATGTCTCGTACGATATCCATGAAAAGCGTGATGCACTCACCCCCAAGGAATATCTGCGCGTCAGGCACCATCCGCGCAACGGTCATAAGATGCTGCACCAGATCGGGTTGTCTGATCCGGTTTCCCTCTCGATGGTGCTGGATCATCACGAACGCTACAATGGGACCGGATATCCCCGCCAATTGTACGAGAGTGAAATCCCGACAAGCGCCCAGATCGGTGCGATCTGCGATACCTATTGCGCACTGACCATGGACCGTCCCTACCGTCCGGCCTCCCCTCCGGTTGAAGCGGTCAGAATAATGCGCGGAGAGAAGAAGCTTTACCATCCGGGTTACTTTGAGGCGTTTGCCGACATCATTGGCGACGGCGATTGAACCAATGAATGGCCCAGCCGTTTGTATACCCCCTTTTGCCTTGACTTGACCGTGACACTGTACTAACTTCATTCAAATTATCATCCTCTAGGAGTCCTAATATGCCCTACGACAAGCTGGTCGAAGGTCTTACCTTTGACGATGTCCTTCTTATTCCTGCCCACTCCCTGATCCTGCCACGTGACGCAAACCTGGCCACGCGCATCTCACGAAACATACCGCTGAACATCCCTCTGGTCAGCGCCGCGATGGATACCGTTACCGAGGCCCGCACCGCGATCTGCATGGCGCGTGAGGGGGGGCTCGGCATTATTCACAAGAACCTCTCGATCGAGGCTCAGGCCTATGAAGTGGACAAGGTTAAAAAGAGCGAGTCCGGCATGATCGTCGACCCGATCACCATGCGCCCTAACCAGAAAATCAGCGAGGCGCTGGATATCATGCAGCGCTACCGCATCTCGGGAGTTCCGGTAACCAAGGCCAACGGCAAGCTGGTTGGTATTCTGACCAACCGTGACCTGCGATTCGAGACCGATTTCGATCTGCCAATTTCGGCCCGCATGACCAAGCGCAACCTGGTGACCGTGCCGGTCGGAACCACGCTGGAACAGGCCAAGGAACTCCTCAAGCACACCCGTGTTGAAAAACTGTTGGTGGTGGATGACGAGCGCTTTCTGAAGGGTCTGATTACAATCAAGGATATCGAGAAGGTCAAAAAGTACCCCTTTGCCTGCAAGGACAGCCTGGGGCGTCTGCGCGCCGGCGCCGCGGTTGGCCCTACGGCCGAAATGGAAGCGCGCATGGAAGCGCTGCTCAAGGCCGGAGTCGATGTGATCATTATTGATACCGCCCACGGTCATTCCCAGGGGGTGATCGACGCGGTTCAGCGGGCCAAGTCGACCTTTCCCGGCTGCGAGATCATTGCCGGCAACATCGCCACGGCAGAGGCGGCTGAAGCGCTGATCAAGGCCGGGGCCGACGGCATCAAGGTCGGTATCGGGCCCGGCTCGATCTGTACCACACGCGTTGTTGCCGGCGTCGGGGTGCCGCAGATCACCGCCATCCGCGAATGCTCCCGTGTGGCCCACAAGTACGGAGTACCGGTAATTGCCGACGGAGGCATCAAGTACTCGGGGGATCTCCCCAAGGCGGTTGCCGCCGGTGCCGACAGCATCATGATCGGATCACTGTTTGCCGGTACCGAGGAGTCTCCCGGTGATACCGTGCTTTACCAGGGGCGCACCTACAAGAGCTACCGCGGCATGGGGTCGATCGGCGCTATGAAGGACGGCAGCAAGGATCGTTACTTCCAGTCAGATGTTGGTGAAGACGTCAAGTTGGTTCCGGAAGGGATCGAGGGGATGGTGCCGCTGCGCGGACCGCTTTCGGCCAATATCCACCAGCTTATGGGGGGGCTACGCTCGGGCATGGGGTACACCGGCTGCGCCACGATAGCGGAAATGCAGGAGAAGGGGCGCTTTATCCGCATCACCGGCGCCGGACTCAAGGAATCACACGTGCATGACGTAACGATCACCAAGGAAGCTCCCAACTACAGGGTCGGTAATCAATAATGGCAAGCGATATCCACAGCCAGAAGATCCTGATCCTGGATTTCGGTTCCCAGTATACCCAGCTGATTGCCCGCCGGGTGCGTGAAGCGCATGTCTATTGTGAGCTGCACCCCTTTGATATGGCAATGTCGGAAATCCGCAGCTTTGCTCCCAACGGGATCATTCTTTCGGGCGGTCCCAAGTCGGTTTACGAAGATGGCGCGCCGTCGGTGGCCGAGGAACTGTTCGAGCTCGGCGTGCCGGTTCTGGGGATTTGCTACGGCATGCAGTTGATGAGCCGCCATTTCGGCGGTGAGGTCGTTCCCGCCGGCAAACGGGAGTTCGGGCATGCCGAACTGTTGGCGGTGGGGCAGCCGGGTCCGCTTTTTGAAAACTTCTACCTGGAGGGTAAAAGTCCGGTCTGGATGAGCCATGGCGACCACGTTTCAAGGGTTCCCGCCGGTTTCGAGGTGGTTGCGGCAACAGCCAACGCGCCGGTCTGCGCCATTCAGGATGTGGGCAGGAACCTCTATGGAGTGCAGTTCCATCCCGAGGTGAATCATACCCCACGCGGGGAGCAACTGATAGACACCTTTGTCCGCACGATTTGCGGCTGCAACGGACAGTGGACTCCAGGCCGGATAATCGATGACGCGGTAGAGCGTATCAGTCGCCAGGTCGGCAGTGACCAGGTAATTCTGGGGCTTTCGGGCGGTGTCGATTCTTCGGTGGCCGCCGCGCTGATACACCGCGCAATCGGAGACCAGCTGACCTGCGTCTTTGTGGATAACGGGCTGCTGCGATTGGGTGAAGGCGACCAGGTCATGGCTACTTTTGCTGAAAACCTGGGAGTCAAGGTTATCCGGGTCGATGCGGAAGAGCGCTTTTTATCGGCTCTGACCGGGGAGAGCGATCCGGAGAAAAAACGCAAGATCATCGGCGGGCTTTTCGTTGAAATCTTTGATGAAGAGTCCAACAGGATCAAGGACGCCAACTGGCTGGCCCAGGGCACCATTTATCCCGACGTGATCGAATCGGCCGGAGCCAAAACCGGTAAGGCCCACAATATCAAGAGTCACCACAACGTCGGCGGACTGCCTGACTATATGAAACTCAAACTGCTGGAACCGCTGCGCGAACTGTTCAAGGACGAGGTGCGGGCCATCGGGGAAGAACTGGGCCTGCCGCGGCAGATGGTCTGGAGACATCCTTTTCCCGGGCCGGGGTTGGGTGTCCGCATCCTGGGCGAGGTGAAAAAGGAATATGCCGATATCCTGCGCCGGGCCGATGCGATCTACATCGAGGAGTTGTATTCGTCCGGGCATTACGACAAGATCAGCCAGGCTTTTGCGGTGTTCCTGCCGGTCAAGAGCGTCGGCGTCATGGGTGATGGGCGGACCTACGAATATGTAGTTGCCTTGAGGGCGGTCGAGACCAAGGACTTCATGACTGCCGGGTGGTATCCGATGCCGTATGAAGACCTGGCGCGCATCAGCGGCCGGATCATAAACGAGGTAAAGGGTGTCAACCGCGTGGTTTACGACATATCCAGCAAACCACCGGCAACCATTGAGTGGGAGTGATCCGCTCGTAGTTGCAAATAAACTCATTTGCGATAAACTTTTTTCCGGTTTGCAGCCAGCCGTTAAATCTTCAGACCCTGGCCGGGAGGGATATCCATGCAGCGGCTCATGATCCTGGTCGCGGCGGCAGTGCTTTTTTTAGCCTCTGCCGCCGGGGCCAAAACTCTCATGCTGGAAGGCGGCCTCAACAGCCGTATTGCCATGCGCCAGCAGATGGAGTTCAGTGTCGATAAGGGTGAGGTGGATTCCTTCACGTTCCGCTTTGCCCTGCCGGCCGAATTTCACAGCAGGAGCGTCACCCAGTCCTTGGATTCCCAGAAGACCGACATCTCACCCCAACCCACAAGCTCATCGATCGAACAGGACAAATTCGGGAACCGCTTTCAAAAAGTCGTCTGGGACAGGCTTGCCAGCGACATTAGAATCAATCTCAGTTATACCGTTCAGGTCCGTTCCGAACTCTCCGCCATGGAAAGCCGCACCCCGTTTCCGATCGGCAAGGTCTCCGGCGACGATGCGTTCTACCTTCAATCAACCGGGATGGTTCAATCCGAATCCCCGGAGATTGTCGAGCTGGCCCGGAGATTGACCGCGGATGCAAAAAACGAGTACGAGGCGGTTTCGGTTATTACCAACCACGTCAGCGATTCGATCAAGTACACTTTCAATCCCCCCAAATATGACGCATTGTATACCCTTGAAACCAGGAGCGGCAATTGCCAAAACTTTGCCCACCTAAGCATAGCCCTGTTGCGCAGTGTGGGCATACCGGCCCGTATCGTGGGTGGTATTACCCTGAAAGACTCCTGGAAGGTGCCGATCGACAACAGGAACACGATCGTTCAGAGCATGGGGCAGGGGGGGCATGCCTGGATGGAGATCTATTTTCCCGATCTGGGCTGGCTTCAGTATGACCCCCAGCAATCGCGGCAGTTCACATCATCCCGACATATCAAGCAGTCCCATGGACTGGATTCCAGGGATATCAACGATACCTGGCGCGGCACCCCTTATCTGCCGCGTTACTCCGAACTGATCGAGGGATCTTTCCTGTCCGACAGCATCAAGCTGGCGGTGAAGAGCACCGGCAAGGCCCCGAGATCTTATATCATCAGTAATCTGGTGGCCGCGAAAACAACAGTTTCAGGCCCGGACGCTGCTTTGGAAAGTTCCAGGGTGGAGCTGAAAAAACGTGAACAGGAGCGTATTGCCCGGGAAAAAACCGAACGTGAAGCGCTGGAACGTGCTGAAAAGGAACGTTTGAAACTTGAACTGGCAGAGCGGCAGCGAGTCGAGCAGGAGCGCCTGCGAGTGGAGCGCGCCGAACAGGAACGGCTTAAAGCAGAAAGGCTGGCAGCGCTGAAAGCCGATCAGGAACGCAGGGCGCTGGAGCAAAGTGAAAGGGACCGGCTTGCAAAAGAAAGGAAAGAAGCTGAACGCCTGGCCAAGCTGAAGGCCGAGGAGGAACGCAAAGCCCGCCGGGACGCTGAAAATAAACGATTGGCCTGGGAAAAAGCTGAGGCGGAGCGCATAGCAAAGCTGGAAGCGGATCGGCCTGCGGGCAAGAAACCTTCAAAGCCGGCCGGCGGTTCCGCGATGCTCTTCGGAAACATGGAGTTCCCGAATCTGGTGGACGGTTACAGCGTCCAGGGTGATGTGGGCACCCGGATACTTGACAAGGAAACTTCGGAGTATGTAACTTCCAAGTACATATTTGCCCAGGCCTTCAATCTGAAAAACGGCATGTCTCTGGATAAAGTATCTCTGGCGATGCGTAAATTCGGCGGCGATGGTAATGTATATGTCGATCTGGTCAGGGATGACGGCGGCCGTCCGAATATTCTGGATGGCATTCGATCACAGATGGTTTCTCTGGAAAGCATCTCCCGCAAGCCTGGTTATTACTGGGTGGATTTCGGCTTTCCGGCCGATTCCGGCAGCCGTTTGAAACCGGGTAAATACTGGATAGTCCTGCGTTCGTCCGGTGAAGCGATCATGAACTGGTTCTACATTCCAGGCAAGCCTTACAGTGACAGCGATGACACCCGCTCCACCGCCAAGGGCTTTTTATGGGAAGATATCCTCACCTATGACTTCGTATTCAAGGTTGCCGGCAAGGCGCTCTGATATAGCTCGTGCTCCGGACAATCGGGACAATTGAAATAACGAAGTATTCCTACATAAAACGGCATAAGTTTTCGACTTACCAAAAGGAGCGGATTAATGCATGCACCAACGCGGTACTATGATGACTCGGTCAAAGGTTTCATCATCTGGAGTATTGTCTGGGGAACTGTGGCCGTTCTGGTCGGAATCCTGATTTCGCTGCAGCTTGCCTGGCCGCAGCTTAATGTCGCGCCATACCTGACCTATGGCCGTCTGCGGCCCATTCATACCAATGCGGGCATTTTCGGCTGGGGGATCGGCAGCTTCATCGCGCTCTTCTTCTACATCACGCAACGGCTCACCAGGTCACCGCTCTGGAGTCCGGGGTTGGCCAGGGTGACGCTCTGGCTCTTCAATATCGGCATTGCCTCCGCTGCGGTGACTCTGGCAATGGGCTTTAACCGCACCAAGGAATATGCCGAGCTGGAATGGCCACTGGCGATCGTGGTCGCGATTATCTGGGTGCTGTTTTCGATCAATGTCTTCATGACGATCCTCAGACGCAAGGAAGAGCAGATGTATATTTCGCTCTGGTACATCATGGCCACCCTGGTCGGGGTCACCGTGCTGTACGTGATCAACAACCTGGGGGTGCCGCTGCATCTGTTCAAGTCATATTCAGCCTTTGCCGGAACCAATGATGCCAATGTGCAGTGGTGGTACGGACACAATGCGGTTGCTATGGTGCTGACCACGCCCCCCCTGGCCATATTCTACTATTTCCTCCCCAAGGTGACCGGCAACCCGATTTTCAGCCACCGTATGGGGATTGTCGCTTTCTGGAGCCTGATATTCATGTATCTTTGGACGGGAGCGCATCATCTGCTCTGGACACCGGTGCCGGACTGGATCCAGACACTGGCGATGGCTTTCTCGATCATGCTGATCGCCCCGTCCTGGGGGGCGGTATTTAACGGCTATCTGACCATGAATGGCCAATGGGAGCAGCTCAAGACCAACTACCTGGTCAAATTCCTGATCTGCGGCATCACCTTCTATGGTTTGCAGACCCTGCAGGGACCGATGCAGGCGGTGCGCACCTTTTCCGCTTTTATCCACTATACCGACTGGGTTCCGGGGCACGTCCACATGGGGGCGCTGGGCTGGGTTTCGATGGTGCTGTTCGCGGCCATCTACTATGCCGTTTCCAAGATGAACGATTCCGAAATATACAGCACCAGGTTGGCCGATATTCATTTCTGGCTGGTTCTGGTCGGGCAGCTGATCTATTCCGTTACGATGTGGATCGCCGGTGTCCAGCAGGCCAGCATGCTGCTGGCGACAAATCCCGACGGTTCATTGCATTACAGCTTCATGGAAACCATGATCGCAATCTTTCCCTATTACAAGATGCGGGCGGTAAGCGGTTTCATCTACCTGGCCGGCCTGCTGGTGTTCATTTACAATATCTACAAAACCTTTCAAAAAGGTGTAGTTACGCAGGCAGCCAAACCATAATACTCCACGGAACGAGGACTTTACCATGCTGGAAAAAAATCCCGTTATCTTTATAATCCTGGCATTCGTGGTGATCATGGTCGGCACTACCGTTACGATGATTGCTCCGTTCAAGTGGATCAACGGTCCCGGAGACCGGATTGCCGAGGTGAAACCCTATACCCCGCTGCAGCAGGAAGGGCGTGATATATACATGCGGGAAGGCTGCAACAATTGCCATTCCCAAACGGTGCGCACCCTGGCTGCCGATGTGGAGCGCTATGGCTATGGCGGCGGTTACTCCAGGTCAGGCGAATTCGTCTACGATCGCCCGCATCTGTGGGGATCCAGACGCACCGGACCGGATCTGGCCCATATCGGACTGAAATATCCGGACCCGAAAGGGATGTGGCACCACAAGCATATGGAAAATCCGCAGTCGGTAGTTCCAGCATCGAACATGCCGGCTTACGCGTTCCTTAACGCTCCGCTTGATACCAGCTACTCGGAACGCAAGATGAAACTGCTGAAATTTCCCTATACCCAGGCCGATCTGGATGAGCTTAAGGGGAAGAGCGAAATGGACGCCATCATCGCCTATATGCGCAAGCTGGGAACCGATCTTCCGGTCAGTAAGGCGTCCAACGGTCCGAAGTTGCAGGACGTGCTGAACAATCCATATAATGACCTGAATACGGTCAAGGCCGAGGCGCTGTCGATATATGCCAAGGATTGCGCCTCCTGTCATGGCGTCAAGCGTGAGGGCACGCTGGGGCCTTCTTTGAAAGGGTCTGCTAGGTCCGACGCCGATCTGTTTGCGATCATCGCCAACGGCATTGAGGCCAACGGAATGCCGGCCTTCAGCGGGATGCTCGACGAACGGAAGATCTGGAAACTGGTGACACTGATCAAGCTGGGTAAGCAGGATGATTGACGCGCGGCTTGTCTTTTTGCTCCTGACCGCATTACTGCTGTTGATACTGGTCTTTATTGCAGTGGCGACCTTCAGGAAAAATCGTAAGCAGAAACTTGAAGATCCCAAGTACAGGATGCTTAAGGATGACTGATATTTATCAAAGGAGCGCTCGATATGTCTGATCAGCAAGGGCAAGATTATGATGGAATCAAGTATCGCGACGAAAAAAAGTCTCCCGGCATTTTTCGCGTTCTGTTCGTTCTGCTGGTGGTCTGGGGCGTGATTTACATGGGGTATTATCTGTTCAGCGGCTGGAGCTCCCGGTCGGAGGCCGATGCGGCCAGGAAGGCGCGTGACGAGATGAAGCAGACCGCGCATATGGCTGCCGAGGTCTCCGGGGCCGGTGTTGCCGGGAGCGGACACAAGATTGAGACATACATCGCCGCAGGGAAACAGCTTTACGGTAACCTGTGTGTCGCATGCCACGGCGAAGCCGCCAAGGGGGGCATCGGGCCTGACCTGACGGTCTCGAAATTCAGATACGGCAAGGAGCGCCTGGACATCACCAAGAGTATTGCCGAGGGACGCCCTGGCGGAATGCCCGCTTTCAGCAGTCAGATCAGCCGGGAACAGATTGAAAGCCTGGTCGAGTATGTATTATCCTTGAAATAACAAAACTTCCGGAGGGTATCAAATTGGCAGCTATTTCGTTCGAAGAAATCATGTTCACTATCATGTCAGCTACGCAGGACACATTCAAAAGCTATATGAATATTGACCTGCTGGCGGGAAAGGTTGAAAAGAAAGTCGAGCCGGTAGACTCGGATGTAACCGGAATTGTAGGTATTGCCGGTGACCGGGTGGGTTATATCATCATCGCCACCGACCGGGCCAGTGCCCAGTGCGTGGCCAAGGAACTGCTGATGGTTGACGAAGCCGACGACGAGTGTATTCGCGATGCCATGGGAGAGCTGGCCAACAACATTGCCGGTGTCTTCAAGACCAAGTACCACGAACAGTACGGCAGTGTGGCTCTCGGCCTGCCGCTGGTGGTTTCCGGCCAGTTACGAACCATATCCGAGCCCCCTGAAAGCAACGAAACTTCCAGCATAAATGTGCAGTGCAAAGGGGTTACCATACCATTTAAAACCGTTGACGGAGCCATTTCGATCACGGTTATGGTCTATATGTAGCTTGACTCATGATGAGATGTTTCAGTTTAATCCTGTTGCTTCTGGTTTTGTTGTCGGGTTGTGCCTCCATGGAATCCCGCTGGCGCGATGACGCCTTCAGCCGCTTCAATTCGGCAGTTTCCGCCGGCAGCCAGTCTTTTGCGCCTGAGGAGACCGATAATATCCGGCAGACTCTGAAGCTTGCCGACAGGTATTTCAGCCAGCGGATGATAGAAGATGCCGAGCGTCTCTATCAACTCTCATGTCAGAAGAGCCAGCTGCTCTACCGAAATCTGGTACTGAGCAAAGTCAGGCAGGGTGCGACACTGTTTGTGGATTCCGGTAAAGATGATGGCGTGCCGGATGAAATTGCCATTGCCCTTGAGCCGGTCAGTATCAGCGAAGCCCTGCGAATGGAAGCTGAAGATGATAGCGGGCTCTCCCTTTCCGGATCTCCGGACTGTGATCAAACCCCGCTTGTTGAAGCAGAAACAGAGGTGTCAACCTCTCATGCGACAAAACCGGTCGCCGTCGTCCCGGCAACGGCAGGATCGTCGCCTCATGAAAAAACCGCTGTCCAGCAATCTCCGGAGATCCTGCCTGAAGGTCTGCCCGCGCTGAATTCAGTGAAAAAAACAACCAGTCAGCATGACACGGGGCGAACACCCGAATCCGCTGCTGTGAAGCCGGCCGGGAATAAGAGGCGCCCGGCGTTTGTGCGCCCGCATGATCCGGGCAACAAGATGATTTATCTGACCTTTGATGACGGTCCTTCGCATCTGACCCTGCCGATTGCCAGTTACCTGAAGTCACAGGGGGTCGCGGCTACGTTCTTTGTTCTGGGAAACAACGTCAAAAGGTATCAGAGCGCCATTACTGCTACTGTCGCAATGGGACACAGGGTCGGCAACCACACCCTTTCCCACGATCTCCGCAAACTCAACGCTTCGTTCCAGCAGGATGTTTCCGAAGTTGGCAAGACTGCCGCACTTATCGAAAAGCTCGGCGGAGACGGCCGCATGGTCAGGATTCCTTACGGAGCATCAAATAAAGCGATGGTTTCCAGGGTCGCCTCCGAAGGGGGGCAGATATTCGATTGGGATATTAACAGCAATGATTCCGCAAAACGCGGCGCCAAGGATCATGCCTTTATCGAAAAAACTGTGATCAACCAGCTGAATAAAACCGAAAAGCGGCATATCATATTGCTCTTTCATGATGGCGCCGGTCATGAGGCCACGCTGGTTGCCATCCGCAACCTTATCCCGAGCCTGAAAGAGAAGGGCTACCGCTTCGGGCTGCTCTCGCGACGTGATCGTGTGGCCAGGACCGAACAGGCCCAGCAACATCTGCCATGACCGACCTGCTTGATCGTTATGGCCTGCTCTTGCGTGAAGTCGATGCCTGGTTTAATGCCTGCAGCCGCCGCTATCCCGACCAGATCAGATGTCGCGGCGGCTGCAGCTCCTGTTGCCGTGGTCTTTTCGATATTACCCTGCTGGATGCCTTCCATCTCAAGCGCGGATTTGATCAACTTCCCGAAAACCAGCGCCATATTATAAGCGCCGCTGCAAACAAGCGGCTGGAGTCAATGTCAGAGCAGTTTCCCGCATTCGTTGAGCCATGGGTGCTGAACGTAATGCCGGAGCCGGAATGGGACGCATTGATGCCCGAAGAGGATGAAACTCCCTGCCTGCTGTTGTCCGAATCCGGCATGTGCCTGGTGTATGACCATCGCCCGATGACCTGCCGTTTGAACGGAATCCCGCTGATTGACGTGTCCGGTGAAGAGTTGTTCGACGAATGGTGCACTTTGAACTTTGTCTCCAGGAATCCAAGGCGATTGCGTGGATTGCGTTTCGAGTTTCTGGAACTGTTTGCCCAGGAGCTCCTGTTGTTTCATGAGCTGATTCGCAGCTTTTCCGGTGAAAAGCTCAGCGAGCTTGACATGTTTATCCCCGCCGCAATCGTACTCGATAAAGACAAAATCCTCCCGCTGATCAAAACTCTGGTTTAACCTGGAAAAAGCAGTCGTCCACGAAAAGAACTAAAAAACACGAACAAAAACAACTGAATATACAACATCTTGGTGTGACCTGTTTGATGAATTTCTGTATTGTTGTACCGCTTTAAAATTTCGTGTCTTTCGTGGACCCAAAAGCCGTTTTTAGGTTTAATCGGCACAAAAAAAGGGGCCGACGAACTTAATCGCCGACCCCACACCAACTCAATTCCTATCTATAATGATTACTTTTTCTTGCCTTTTTTTGCTCCTGCGGCAGGCGCGGCCTTGTCGGCGGCTTTCTGCGGGCTGGAATCCCAGCGGTTCAGGTCATGGGCGATGTTATGGCACTCGCCGCACTTGGTGAATCGTGCCAGCATGGATGCCGGGTGTGGCGTGCCGTGGCAGCTCTGGCAGGTCGGAACGGTCTTGTGCTTGTCTTTGTGACAGGTTACACAGGCAACGGCCTTATGTTTCGTATCTGTTTTGATGAGGTGCTCTGCAGCTTTTTTGTGGCAGGCTGCGCACATTTTGTTTGTCGTGTCCGAGGCATAGGTCACTGCGGTAGGCATATGGGCCTGGTGGCAGCGTTTGCAGTCGGCTGAGCCCATATCGGCGCTGTGCGGCTTGTGGCACTGTGTACAGAGCGGAATCTTGCCGTGAACATTATGACAGAAGCTGCAGGCCAGCTTGGTGTGCTTGCTTGGAACCTGCTTCAGCTTGACAATCTGCTGGCTGTGGCAGGAGAGACATTCTTCGGTGATGTTGTTGGCCAGCTTGATGATCTTCGGTGTGTGCGGGTTGTTATGGCAGCGCAGGCAGGCGGCCAGTTTGTAGTGTGGTTTGCCGCTGTGGCACTGGCTGCATTCGGGGATTATTTTCTTTACGGTAGGCGGATGGCCGGCGTGGCAATCCTGACAACTTACACTAGTCTTGTGAGCGCCGCCGTTCGCGGCAATCGCTTCCGGAGCAGCCGAGTGACACTTTACGCAATCGGTGTTGCTCAGAACCGCTTTAGGCGCATCAGCGGCAACGGCCGTCAGTGCCGTGACACCCATCAGTGTGGCAGCCACACCAAGGGCTTTCATAAACCTTGCCAAGCTCTTCATTTAATTCCCTCCTGCTTAGTTGAATATAAACCGATCCACTGAACCGGCTTTAGATGCAAAAGATTTAACGTAAGGTTTTTCGAATACTGCCATCATTACCGCGTGCCGTCAATCTAAAACTGAATACTGTATACACTATAACATATGGATTTATATATATAAAACAAGACCGGATAGGTCTTTTTGTGGCCATGCAATTGTGTCTGGCAGAAATTACTAGATGTGGAGACTTGACAGAAACGGCTGGCTCTGATAGAAAATAGCACTTCGGGCGCTTAGCTCAGCGGGAGAGCACTGCCTTCACACGGCAGGGGTCACTGGTTCAATCCCAGTAGCGCCCACCAATAAAAAACAAAGGGGTTAGCGGGTTTCGCTAGCCCCTTTTCTTTTGCCTTCTGTAGACGTGAAATAAACCGTTGCCATTTACTCCTGCTTTTACCATTTTGTCTATAAACCAGGCATCGGCCCGGTACGTTCCAATTTTGGCTTGTAATTGCCGGGTTACAAGCAAAAAAGTTAAGGCCGCTTGTTCAATAAATCGATAATCTCTCTGGCGACGAAGATTCTGTATCTTGGCTGATCTTTCGGATTAACCAGGATGCCTATTTCAGCAAGCTTTGCGAGAGCGTTGTTTGCCGAAGGAAACGACACTCCCAGAGATTGCTCGATCTGCCTGGCACTGACAACCGGTGTGCCGACAAGGTATTTCGGGAGTTTATGGATTACCGAATCAGACCTGAGACGCAAGCGCGATATCTTTTCTTCCCATTGCCCGAGAATGGAGTTTAGTCCAATGGCTGTATTGACCGATTCTGCGACTGACTCCTTGACGGCTGTAGCAAAAAAACGAATCCACTCCGGCCAGAGTTCTCTTAACTGAACTCCTGAAAGAGCGTCATAATACTCACGCTGGTTGTTTTTCAAATAGCCGGCAATATAGACCGGTGGATAACCTTCAGCGGCCATCATCAATGGCAATATAAGACGACCGACGCGGCCGTTGCCGTCAAGGAATGGATGGATCGTCTCGAATTGGGCGTGGGCAATTGCCATGCGAACAACAATCGGGACTTCATACATGTCTGCTTCGCCTGGTATGTCCCCCAGAAAGACCTCCAAGTCAGCCATGCACTTTCCCACGGATGCTGCCGGAGGTGGGACAAAGCGGGCCTGGTATATATTACCCCCCCCGATCCAGTTTTGCTTTTCCCTGAATTCGCCCGCAGCGCCTCGATAATCCACGCCTGACATGAGATGCCCATGCAGATCCTTGATTAATTTGCAAGAGATCACGGGGGAATTGTTCCTTACATACGCAAGCCCGTATTCAAGGGCTTTCACATAATTCATGGTAACCACAACATCCGCTGGCAAGCCGTCTTCACTGCCGGTGGCTTCATAAGTAAGCAACTGGTCCATGTCGGAATGCGTTCCTTCAATCTGACTGCTCCTGACCGCCTCCCTACGGTCCAAGGTCCTGGTGACAAGATCCGGGTTTGGCAGGTCTTTGACGGATGTCTTTAGTTCGCCAAGTGCCTCGTGGGCCTTGATTACTTCGACCGAAACGGTTTTTGACGGGATCGATCTCGGTGGTGGCGGTGGAACGATGGCAAAAGCCCCCGAATACCCTTCCACCGGAACCAGCTGTTTTTGCCGATTAATACTGAGGTCTGCTTTTTTCACAAATTATCCTTAATTGCTGTTCAAGTAATTAAAGACTATAGTTATAACCTTTAATTATCAACATAATAATTAAAGGTTAGTGGGGGGGCAATCATAACTCCCCCCTGCCACCTCTTAACTTAAGAGGGGGAGTGAAGGGCAAAGGCAAAATCACAAGGAGCCGCCACAGCCACATCCGGGCGTCCCTACCCTTAGTCTAAGGGGAGGACAGGAGGGGTTACGCTACGGCAATCTTTCCAGGTTCAAATATTTGCAAGGGTGCAGGTTTTTTTACACTTTCATAAAACCCATTAAAAACGGGGCCTTACGCCGCCTTTTTAATAAAGTGGAAAGAAACTTTACACTTTATTTAATTCAGTAATAACAGGCAGTTAGCCGGCTTTTGGCAGAAGTTGTAAAGTTTCTTTCCACTTTTTTTTCCTGATTTTCAAACATCGACATTAAAGCCATGGGCCAAGAGAAAGAAATGTGTAATAAGAGATTACTTTGTATACGATGGCAAGCCACTGTGTTTATTTCAATATGGCAGTAAAATATTTGATTTTAAATGATATTTTGAAAATTTGTAAATAAAGCCATGCAAAAAAATCAAGTCGGGTTGAGAATCCGACAATTTGGCATTAATCGTGATATACCCCGGCATTCTCCCATGAGAAGGCCAATGCAAACTTGGTTAACATGGCTCCTGGCCTTACCTGTTTGATCGAACAAGTTCCAGTCACTTTTTGGGTCTGATGTTTGTCAGCAAAATTGCCCCCCTTTTGAAACAGGCGGGCAACATTTATGCGGTTCTAACTCTTATGAATACTTGTAATACGGAGGGACGGATGTTTCGTAAATACTCAAGAATAACCGCAGCGGTTGTAATGTGCTTTTTCACCTGGACGTCCGGGGGAGTGTTCGGTCTCGCCCATGCTGCGCAGCTGGAGGCCAGGAAACCCAAGGCAGCGCCGGTGCAAAAGCAGAAACCGGCCAGTGTGGAGGAGCGTTTTTCAAAGGTTACGGAAGAGCTGGAGGGGACGCTTGCCGATACCAAGGCGGATAGCGGCAGAAAAAAGACCCGTTTGAAGGCCGGCCGTGACGAGATCGACAAGCTGGATGTGGAGATGCGTGCCCAGTTTGCCGCCACGGAACAGAAGCTGAAAGCCGCAAAGCTGTCCCCCGCGATACTGGAACGGCACCGCAAGTTCGTCAAACATTACGATGATAACCTGAATGAGCTGAAGGGGAATATTGCACGGGTTGAGAAAGCGAAAGACAATGCCGAGGCTGAGGCGGAGCTGCATAAGGTGCATCAGCATCTGAAGCGGATCAAGGCGCCGTCGGGGCATCAGAAACTTGATCCGATCAATATGCCTAATCGGAAACGGGTAGTGGTCTGGCGCGAACCGAGGACAAAGAAAGAAGAGTTTGCCAAAGAATTTAAAAAAGACAAGCATGCCTGGCAAAACCAGCAGCGGATTCAGGTTGCCTCAATGGGTTCCTTGGCCGGATTGCTGACCTCCAGCAGCTTCAATGCCATTACTCTCCCCGCCGCAGATGATCTGGCCGAAACCACAGATGTTAAGTTTACTCCCGAGATTCAGGCCAAGGCTTTAGAGTTGGGTAACAACCCTGTCAAGATCTATGAATGGGTGCGGAACAACTTCAAATTCGAATCTTATTATGGCTCGCTCAAAGGCGCGCAACAGACACTTCTGGAAAAATCAGGAAATGACTTTGATCAAGCAAGCCTGCTGATTGCCTTATTACGTTCGGCAAACATTCCTGCAAAATATGTGTACGGAACCATAGAAATGCCTGCCGAGCGGGTAATGGCCTGGTTGGGTGTAAAAGACCCGAAAGTGGCAGGAGATATCATCGCGTCAGGCAGCATTCCGGGAACTGCTGTAAAGGATAGCAGCGGAAAGATTATCACCATTCGTCTGGAACATGTATGGGTGGAAGCGTTTGTCAATTTGTACCCCTCTTTTGGCGCAAAACCTGGGGCCGGAAACGCCTGGACCCCCATTGATCCCAGCTTTAAAGAACAAGAACTCAGCACATCAATCGATATCTCCAAGATCATCAAATTTAACGAGACGGAATATCTGAGCAAGCAGAGCACAATATCCCCTTCACTGTCCTACCTTCAAACCCTGGATGACTACCACAGCGCCAACTATCAAGGCGCCAAGAGTGATATGTATTATCTGAAAAGGATCAAACCTCATGAATTCGGCATCTTCATGGGCACACTTCCCTACAAAACAGTCGTAGTCGGCAGCAAATTCAGCAGCATAGACGCAACACTACGCCACAAGATGACAATCGCTCTGAATGACCCGCAAAATAATACAACCACGGAAGTCACAAAAAACATATGCGACCTTGCCGGCAAAAAAATCACCGTATCATATTCCCCGGCAACCACCGATGATATCGAAACGGTAGCATTTTACGGCGGACTACTGAATACCCCGGCGAATCTGATACATGTCAAAGCCGTGGTGCGAGTTGATGATACAGTTGTTCTGGAAGGACCTGAAATAGGCATGGGACAACCGTTGAAACTCCGTGCCACATTCACCGGGCAAGGCAGGCCAGATGAATTCATGGAAACCGACATATCAACAGGCATCTACTACAACATCGGGCTGTCGGCCTTGAATGTAGCCGACAGCCATGCATCTGCGGCACTCGACAACTCCAATAACCTTGTCACGACCTTCTTCGATTCCATCAATAATGGTGATAATCAAACCGGTATTGTGTTGAATAATATTGCTCTGCAATACTTCACCCATACGAACAACGATTCAAAAGTGCTTGAAGGAGTGATGCAGATTCATAACACCCGCTCGGCCAATGCCGGATTTGTCTCGGTAACCGCCAAATACACCTACACCCTCGGCTCACCAACATCGCCGCCGATCATCTCCGGCCTGCTCATGGACTTGAGAAGATTCATCCAATCGCCATTCTCAATCACCGGGGATGCTGACCAAGAGCGGGAATTCACCAAAATACAGGGACTCAGCACCTCGTTCTATGAACATGCGATCTGGGAGAGTTTTTCCGGTTTTGATTCCGTATCGACTGTCAAGCTGCTGCAACTGGCCAATGAAGCCGGTACACCAATTTACACAATCAACAGCGCCAACATAAATGCAACCCTGCCTCTACTTGATCAGGCGCCAGCAGTGAAAACCGACATTCAGAATGTGGTTGCCGCAGGCAGGGTGGTCACAATACCGGCCAGTGCGGTCACAAGAAATGAGTGGCACGGCACCGGATACATGGCGAGAAACCCGGACACCGGCGAGGGAGCGTATATAATCTCGAATGGATATGCGGGTGGGGCAACTACACATCCACTTAGTGCTTTAGGCTTGCTGACGCGAACATATGCGGCGCTCGCACTGGGACAACCGGCAAACCAGTTGGCCTTAAATGATGGAATGTGGTATTGGCTTGGAGGTGAATATAATGAAATAACGATGTACTACATTAGTCAGATGTTACTTGCCAGAGGATTTATTCCAAGGTGTGAACGAACTTTTTCTAAAGATAAGCTTCTGAATCTTATAAACAGACCCGATAATTGGATTGTATATTACAGTGGACACGGTGCGTCAAGTAGTGCAAGTGGCGATGTATTAGCTCCAGGTTATAACCCTGATGGCAGTTTACAGTATGTATATCCTAGCGATATTGAAACAAATGCACGCATTGTGTTTCTTAATGGTTGCCACTCTGGAGAGCGCGGAAGTTTTATGAATTCATTCGGACTTGATAATCAAATATTCATGGGTTGGTATCACGCTGTTGATTATTACAGTGCTGCGGATTTTGCTTTTGAATGGTGGGGTAACTTTCAAAAAGGAATAACTGCTGCAGTATCTGCTGGGTACGTTGAAGGTGGCAGATATGTAACCCCAAGTTCAGATCCCAAAAAGCCATATATAGTTATAAAAGGTGGGGCGTTAACTTTGAATTCATTGCATTGAGTCGATAATGGGATGTGCTGAGGGCGAGATTATTTTCAAGAATGGTGTCGATATTTTTAAGAACTCTCAGCAAATTCACTTTTGATATTGGGCTTTAACAAGCGATTTCCATCGCTGCATAATTACTTGGAGGACGGACTGTATATGAAAAGAAAATCAAGATCAGTAATCTCAATTATAATAAGTTTGTGTGTAATGATTGTTGCTTCAGCGTGTACTAACGGTAATGAGTCACAATCCACAATCACAAAAACGCAACATACAACCATTTCTTCACATTTAGAAGAACAGATCGATTTAAGTAATAATTTGCTCTACTGCGCGTCATTCCAGATGGCCTGGAATGTTATGCGTGATCAAATCATTAAAGGCGATATCCTTCTTGAACCTGATACTCTCCTGGCAAAATATCTGAACCGGAACTTGCAGGAAAATATAAATATATCTTCTGATTCTTACGTAGCAACAGCTGGAGAGTTATCTAAAGACCTTGTCACACGGATTAATAAGGAACAACAGGAAAAGTTTGGTAATCAGGTGGCACATGAGTTCAATATTCCTCAAAATACGACTAACTCCAAGCAACTTATTGCATATGCCATTCTTTATAAAAACTTGGAGTTTCCTACTGAATTTGAAAAACTGGAGAATCCGATTGTCTTTACCGCCAATGGACACGAAACTTTTATAAAAGGGTTTGGAGTACATTCATTTTCCTCTACCAAGCGGCAACACGAAAAACTTTCCAAACAAGTAGCTATTTTCGATTACAGGAACGAAGACGACTTTATACTTTTATTAACCAGTAAATCGGCTGATGACCAGATTATTCTGGCTAAAGTTGCACCCAATAAAACTCTATTACAAACATATACATCCATAGTCCATAGGATGGGCAAAGTTAAAGCGTCCGAACTAAGAGATAATGAAACTCTAAGAATGCCAAAAATAGATTTTGATTTAATCCATAGCTTCAGCGAGTTGGAGAATAAGCGAATAATAAACAAAGGCTGGGAGGGATGGTCTATAGCCAAGGCAAACCAGGAAATTAGATTCAAACTTGATGAGAAAGGAGCTGTCCTTAAATCCAGGGCGTTTGTGGCATTAATGGATGCTCCTCCACCACAAATTGAAAAACCGAGAAAATTCATTTTCGATAAACCATTCCTTATTTGTCTCAAGCAAAAGAATGGGGTTAAACCCTACTTTGCTTTGTGGATGAGTAACTCAGAATTGTTTGTTGGGAAATGATTTTGGAAATAGCATCAAGAGTATTTAAACTCAATTTCACATAATTCTGAATAGTTAATTGATGAGGTTACAAGAAAAGTATTGGCGGAAATTCACATCTCAAACCGAATCAGAGAGTGTCAAATTCACCATATGAAATTTCCTTGGAAAAAATCTGTTTATGCCGTGGCCTCAATGTCATTGGTGGCTCTTGCCGCAGGGTTCCTCCTCCCTGAGAAGTTAGTTATTCCAGTCAAGGGCGCGACTAAATCCGATTGGAACCCAAAATCCTTCTGGTTCAGCCCGTGGGGCAAATCCGGTGTTCATAAGGGAATCGACATTTTTGCCAAAGAAGGAACGCCGGTTATTGCCGCTTGTTCTGGTCTTGTTGTCTCTGCTGAAACAAACAAAGATGGTGGCAATGTCATATCAATTCTCGGCCCCAAATGGCGGATTCACTACTATGCGCACCTGAATACTCTCAAAGCGGGTAGAGGAGAATTAGTTAGACAAGGAGCGGAGATAGGGACTGTCGGTTCTACTGGTAATGCCATTGGGAAAGCGCCACATCTGCATTATGCAATTATTTCCCAGATTCCTTACGTATGGGAGTTCAGAACAGACAAATTTGGATTTGACCGGATGTTCTTCCTCAACCCTCATGAAAAGTTAACACGTTGAATTGCAGAAAAGTTGCTATTCCGCAACTTCCTTAAAACATTTATTGAATATTGAAATGCCTGATAAATAGGAGTGGGCCATGTTAAAAAAGTTTCTTTTGGGATTCTTATTTCTGCTGCTGATCTTGCCTGCATATTCCCATGCTCAAAATGTGGCTGCAACGAATGGCCTGAACTGGCTTAAATCCGTTCAAGACGCAAGCGGAAGCTGGAATAGTGCCACCACCTCGGTAACTGAATATTCCACGACTGTTACAGCAATTGAGTCGCTTGCGCTCCTTGGAGATACATCACCCTCCTATACAAATGGCCTGAACTGGATTAAGAACGCGACCGCCGAGAGTACAACATATCTGGTGCCACGGATCAAGGTTGCAGCGGCTTCAGGAGGAGACACGGCAGCCGATGTGGTTACCCTGCTATCTTACAAAAACCCTGATTCCGGATGGGGTGGATATCAAAATCATGTAAACAGCACCTTTCACACCGCCCTCGCCCTCCAAGCCCTGAAATCCGCCAACCACCCCGACCTCTCCATCAGCAACAACGCCCTGGCCTACCTCACCAACACCCAAAACACCGACGGTGGCTGGGGATTCAGCTCCGGCGACGACAGTTCCATTTACATCACCGCCATCGTATCCGCCACACTCCAGAAATTCCCCCAGACCACCGCCATCGCCAACGCAGTTACCAGAGCATCAGCCTATCTCATTGCACAGCAGAACATCGACGGTGGTTTTGGCGTTACTGCGTCCGGTGCGGCGGCGTCCAGCGTTTATGAAACCGCCTTGGCATATATCGCTTTAATCGGCGACGGGCAAACACAAGGTTTGCCCCTACAGAAGGCAACAACCTACCTCACCTCCACCCAATCCCTGAACGGTTCCTGGAACGATGATCCCTACTCAACCGCCCTGGCGATCAAGGCGCTGTATCTCTCCGAAAACAAACCTTCACCGCCACCACCGGCATTAACCACCGGCGGGATTATGGCAACCGTGGTCGATGGAAACACAAACACCCCGCTGGCAGGCGTTACAGCTGCGCTGGCCGGCAACTCCGCCATCAGCACCACAACCAACACCAACGGCCTGTTTGTCCTTTCCGGCATCGCCAACGGTAGCCAGCAGATCACGCTTACCGCCGCCGGATACGCCCCGCTGACCATCTCCGCTACCATCAATGCCGGTGACTTCATCAATGTGGGCAGGATCAATCTTTACGCCACCCCCACCAGCGGCACCGTTCAGGGCGTGGTCTGGGATGCCGATTTGAACGCGCCATTCTCCGGCGTTACCGTGCGGGCTGTATCCGGCGGCATCACCTATGAAACAGTGTCCGGACCGGACGGTTCCTATAGTATCGCCAATGTCCTGCCCGGAACCGTCACCATGAGCACGCCTGCCGGTCCCGCAAACAAACCGGCATATTGGAACATATCAAGGACAGACTACCTGGCACCCGGTAGTATGCTTATCTTCAACCCGCGCATGGTCCAGGCCCAACACACATTCCCCTATGCCAACGTCTATCTGCGCACCGACAAGACCCTTTACAATAACGGTGATGCCGTATCCTTCACAATCAACATCCAGAACAACCGCTCAACAAGCTACTCAGGTACCCTCAAACTACATGTCAACGATTCAACCGGCGACAGCGTGTACGATACTAACCTGGCTTTAAATTTTACCCCCAGCACCATGCTGACGCAGAATTTGAGCTTCACCCTGCCAATCATCGCCAAGGCGGGCTTCTATACGGCACAGGCGGAACTTTATGATGGTAATAATGCGCTCCTTGGAACGGCGCCCGCCGACTTTAGTGTGCAGACCATCCCGGTTTTGGTCATGCCAAAAATCCCGGCGCTATTGAACCAGGGTGACAATACCATTTCCTTCGACCTGGCCAACAACAGCAACATCTCAATATCCGCAGGCTCCCTGGCCATTACCCTCAAAGATCCTGACGGACAGGTCATTACTTCCGCTTCCCAATCATTCAGCCTGGCCCAGGGAGAAAACAAGACCCTCAGCTATACCGTCACCTTCCCGGCGCTGAAATTCGGCACCTACACGCTCTCCTACACCCAAAGTGACGAAAGCACGAATGGCCAGGCAGTGGCAATCCCCCTGCCGAACTCGCTCGACATAACTGCGCTCTTCGATAAATACTCCTACAAAAAAGCGGAGACGGCTAATCTGAACATCGGCCTGAACAATAGTGGCAGATTCAATCTCGATAACGTGTCGGTCAACGTTGCCGTGCCTGATGCCGGATATACGGACACCAGGAACCTGACCATCGGGCAGGGAATCACACTGACCCAACAAAACAATATCCTCCTGCCTGACACCGTGGCCAGCGGGGAACATGCTGCAACTGTCACCCTGACACTGGCAGGTGGCTCTTCCATCAACAAGAGCCTCCCGCTTTTGGTATCCCAGGCAATCCTGGGCGTCACACCGGCCGACGGCAGCAAGGATGTCCCGGTCAGGACCTCGATCCTGGTGCGCCTCTCGGAAAGCGTGGACCCCGCATCCATAACAGCCGGCATGGTTACCCTTACGGCGAACAGCGGGCAGGTGCCCGGCTCCGTCAGCCTGACCGCCGATGGAAGCTCGCTGATCTTCACACCGCAAAACAAGCTTGCCTATGCGACAAACTACACCTTTGCCATCAAGGCCTTTGCGCGAAACCTGGCCGGAAACAGCACAATCATTGACCTTACCAGTTCCTTCTCAACTCCGATTCTCGACCCGGATCTGGTCGGCTACTGGCCGATGGATGGGGATTGGAATGATTATTCGGTAAAAGGAAATAATGCCGAGGCGGTTGGTTCCGTATCCTTTGTTGCCGGGAAATCCGCGGCAGTAAAGACAGCGAGCCTTGTTGTCGATTCGGCGGCTTTTCCTGGATCGGGCGCCTATGTGCCCGCTGCCACGGAATACATCGCCGATGCGCCCAACACCTTCACGATTTCATTCTGGGCCAAACCGGACGCTGAAAGAACCTCCACGACGGAAGCAAACAGCGGAATCAGCGGAATCGGTGGGCAGCGCTATGCAATCGCACCAACCAATGTTTCAGCGTTTAATGTTGATGGTGCCGGTGCGGGCGTTTCGGTAGGAACCAACGGGATCAGTGTCTTCGAGCATAGCGGGTACTATCTGCCATCCTTGCTTGTCTACGACACCGCGACACCATTATCCGGCTGGAACCATGTCGTAGTGGTCTATGACAACAAGCAACCCAGCCTGTATCTGAACGGCCAATTTGTAAAAACCGGACAGACCAGCCAGCAGTCGGCGGTTTATCCTTCAACGGTATTCGGAGACGCATTTGGAGATGCACCCCCCGGCTACGGTCCCTACAGCGGCCAGTTGGGTGAGGTTTCCATCCATAAGCGCGCCCTGACCGCCCAGGAGATTCAGACACTCTACACCACCCAATCCCGCCCGGTTCCGGAAATCTCGATCACGTCTCCCGGCCAGACGGTCAAATACAAGCCGGGCGAAACCGTCAGCGCCACGGTCTCGGCAACCTCAAGCACCGGCATGACAAAGCTGTACTGCAGCGCCTCCGGCGCGGCAAACGGCGCGGGCCTGGATGTCAATTTCGATACTCTTGTGACACAGACAACGCAGCAACTGAGTTTCCAGGTTGAGCCGAATCCGGAGCCTAATGCAACGATGAAAATCAGCTGCGTGGTAGAGACAGTTCAGGGAGTTTTTGGAGTTGGAGAGTTGGAGCTTCAAATAGCCGATATAGTACCGCCGACAGTGGTCGGCAGCACCCCGGCCGACAATGCCACCAACGTCAGCGCCGCCATGCCGATCAGCGTGACATTCAGCGAAGCAATGGACCGGACAAGCTTCAGGTCACGCGATACGTTCAAGTTCCAGCGTGCGGATAATGGCGCATTTGTAACCGGGTGGAGCAACTTCTCATCGGATGGAAAGACTTTGGTAATTGCCGTGTCGCCCGCGCTGGATGCCGCGACGGAATATATCCTCACCATTGGCGCGGTCAGCGACGCGGCTGGAAATGTGATGACAGCCCCATATGTCGTCCATTTCACAACACTGCAGCAGACCTCGCTCACCATTACAGGTCAAGGCAGCGCGACAACGCCCTATGTATTGGCTTCGGGCAGGTATGGAAGCGTGACTCTGGACAACAGTACCGTCGTCTACAGCGGTGCTGTAACGGTTGATTCGTTGTCTCTGACCAACAGCAAGCTCAATGTGTCACCCGGCGCCATGGCCCCCGGCAACCTGAGCGTGGCCTATGGAGATATGCTGCTGACGGGATCTCAAGTGACCGTTGACGGCACCGTGAATCTCTCGGCAAACCTGAATATAACCAACAGCACCATGAGCATCACCGACACCTCCACCGTGGCCGGCAACATTGCCATGGACAACAGCACGCTCACTCTCAAGAAAGCCATGCAGGTGACCGGCAACGTCAACCTGCAGAACAACAGTATCCTCACGCATTTTGCGGCAACTACTACTGATACATCCAAGCTGGATATTACCTCGGCAAACATGACAATTGATGCCACGTCGAAGATTGATGTGAGTGGCAAGGGGTATCTGGGAGGGTTCCAGAGGGGGAATGATCCGTTCACTGGACGCAACTTTGTTGATTGTTGGGGACAATCTTATGTACCGGTGGCGGGAGAAAACAGCGTCGCGACCGGTCGTACCATCGGCAACACCACTAATGGGGGGAGCACAACCAAAAATGGTGGTAGTTATGGGGGAATCGGAGGCTCACAGGGAAGCAGCTCAAATACGGCATATGGCGATTTAGCAAATCCTACCGAATTGGGAAGCGGTGGTGGTGGATTTTATGACATATTCTTTACAGGCAGTTGTAATGTCTACCAGTATTCATCCGGTGGCAATGGCGGTGGCCTAGTCAGGTTGTCGGCTACAAGCTTGAATCTTGATGGTGCAATTATCGCGAATGGATTAAATGCAGAGCAGGGTGGCGGCAGTGGTGGCGGAATTAGGATCGAGGCAACAACCATAACCGGTGACGGCACGATCAACGCAAATGGCGGGACATCAACCGGAGGCTACCTTGTCGGCAATGGCAGTGGCGGCGGTGGTGGTCGGGTCGCGATATACTACCGCACGAATACACTGCCGAGTGCAAATATCATGGCTTTCGGCGGCGCAGGGACCGTAGCCGGCGGATCCGGGACGCTGTTCACGCGAAACTTAGACGCTCCAACTGGTGATATTACAATTAAAAACAGTTCTGCGGATCAGAATATCACAATGATACCGGCTGGTGCATATGGGACTATCTACCTCGAAAATAGCAAAGTGCAATCTACCGGCATCATATCTGCGACAAATATCTCATTAGTGAATTCAACATTCGAGGTCGAGGCGATAAGATCCCTGTCAGTATCGTTAACGAACGGAAGTGTATTAACACACCCAGCGACAACAACGACGAAGGAATATCGCCTAGACATCGCAGTCGACGGCACTTTGTCCATCGACGCTACCTCAAAGATTGACGTCACTGGCCTCGGTTATAGTGGTGGTCCCCAGGCATCATGTGGCGGCCCCATCGCTCTCTGGCAGAATGGATATACATTCGGAAATACACAAGCCGGCGGC
>JAVBXN010000016.1 GCA_030824515.1 Pelobacter sp. | reverse complement strand
AACAGCTTCGTTCAGGGATATTCAAAGACAGGTTGCATTATAAAATAGCAACGAATGTGCCATCTGGTGGTGAATACGCAACAGCTCGGTATTGTTGATATTGTTGAATAAATTGGGGGGTAGGCGTTCTTGTTTTGACAAGCCGTATATCAATTTGATAATAAGCAGGGAGGGGAGAGAGCTACTGTAAGGACTGTAATATGATGCCTGTAATCAGCAAAAAGCTGTACTAAAGTCTCCTTTAAGAAGACCCGTGTGGATACGACTTATTCAGACACCACTAAAAATAATTTGCTGGATAGGGTGACTACCAGGAAGGTGCCGAACAAACTGCGATAGCACGTAGATAGTGAGGGTGTTCTCGGCAGTTTTTGAAACAGGCTTTGAGTGCCCATAGAGAAAATTGATTGCAGCAATGTCGGCGAGTAGTGTTTTGGAGACCCTGTCGGGTCTCCACGTAACCTTGATATAGACAGCTTTTGCAAGTTCACATACAGGGCGATTAAGGTACTGTTGTCAGAATAGAACAATCAAATACGTCTATCCTGACTCCGCTTTTACACCTCGCCAGTGGCAGACGATCGCATATGTCTTTGCAAGATCATGACAAATGCCGCAATAACCAGTGCGGCTAGCCCGTTAATAGCGCATATTTTAAAAACACTCCACTCCAGAGACAGATACAGGCCACCTACTACCGGGGCAAACAGGGAGCCTATTTTACCGATTCCATATGCCCATCCTATCCCTGTGGCGCGTATTTCAGCAGGATAAACGGCTGATGCCAGACCCATTAGCGAGGAATTGCCGCCATTCACAAAAAGCCCTGCGAGGACTGAGACTACGATGACAACGGCGAATGGATATCCAGTCGCGAAATAGCCAAACGCAATCATGGAGAAAAAAGCACAGATGAAAATATACTTTACAACATTCAGTTTGTTGAACCTGTCCATGCAGCGACCGATACACAATATTGCCACAACGGACCCAAGATGAATGAATGCAAAACCAATGCTATATTGTTGTACTGAAGCGCCGCTCTTCTTGAGCAGGGTGGGAACCCATGAGAAGAGGATCCACAGGAGATAAAAACTCTCGAAAAACAATACCCATAACAAGATGGTTGTCATGAAACGATCACCAGTAAACAGGGCTTTGATAGAGAGTCCTTTCTCCTTGACCTGGCTGACGACAGTAAGTTCAATATTTGCAGACAGCGGCGACGCCTTGTCAACCTTTGCCAGAATCTCACGAGCCTTGGCTATCGACTTGGTTGTTCCGGTTCTGACAAGATGATGCAAGGAATCAGGAAGAAACATTAAAACAAGAACGGCAATAATAACAGGGGCGATGCCGCCCACGATGAAGATGGATTCCCAGCCATGATTAGGTAGCAGATAGGATGCAGAGAATGCTGCTATCATCGCGCCGAAAGGCATGCCTGCCCACATGAAAAGGGACATGGTTGTTCGCGACCTGGCCGGAGAGTATTCACTGCCGAACGCCAATGCGTTGGGAATCGCGCCACCCATGCCGACGCCGGAGAGGAAGCGATATAAAGCCAGATCGGTTGTAGAGGTAATGTGTGAAATCATATAAGTAAAAAATCCAAAAACCAAAGCAGAAAAAAACATGGTCTTTTTGCGTCCGTAACGATCAGCTATCATTCCCAGAACGACGGCACCAATCATGGGACCCAATTGGCCAATGCTTAACGCTGCGCCAATTTCGACAGGGCTTACTTTCAGATGCTCTGCAATTTTGGGTATTGCCACTCCGATGACCGTCAAGTCAAAGCCGTCAAAAAAAACAATGGAAAAACAGAGTAAACAGATCCACGTTTGATATGGTGTAAAAGGAAGATTGTCAAACGCTTCATTAACGTTAACAGTTCTATTCATGCCAAAACCTCCATTAATTGGGAAGAGCTCTTAGTCAAATAGCTAACAAAAATCCTCGAAATATTTGTTTCCAGCCGGTGGAATGCCGGCAATGACCGTTGATAGCCTTTTTATCAGTTACTGACAGCAACAACACGTGTCATTTTAATTAATCTTCAATCTATGTGAAAGTAAATTAGTATACCTTGTATATAACTGAGCCGAAATAAATCACGTTGTTGCTGGGATGTCATTGGTTGCTGAGTGGCGTTGGTCAGCCGAATGAATGATCCGCTGCTCCACAAAATCCGCCACTTGTGAAGGTTGGTTGAGATCCAGCACCGGCACATCCAATTGCAATGGCTCATCGCTGGCCACTGCCAGCAGGTTGGGGTCGTGATGTTCGCCACGGCACAGCAGTATGGGGTTCCAGTCGCGGCGGTGCACCTCGATTTTGGGAAGGCTGTCTTTTTTAAAGCCCTCGATTAAAATCAGGTCGACGCCGGAAAAATAGGATGCAATCAGCTCGGTAAGAGATGGTTCTACGGTGTGCTGTTTTATAACGGCCAGTTTATCCTGCGAGGAAATCAACATGGTGTCAGCGCCGGCTTGAGTCAGGCGGTGGCTATCCTTGCCGGGATGGTCGATATCGAAGCGGTGGGCATCATGCTTGATGACTCCTACACGGTAGCCGCGCTTCTTGAGTTCACAGATAACTTTTTCCAGCAACGTGGTCTTGCCGGTGCCTGATTTTGCGACAAATGAAACGGCGGGCGTTTTCATTATTGCCTCTGAATTAAATTTAGGTTTTGTTGAAATCAGTGTGAGTAAAGCTCTGTAGGCGTAGCTGTTAAGTCATAATTCCGTACAAAGAGGTAATGTCGAAACGATCCGACCATAACAACTTTCAGCGGCTGCTACCGACACATTATGATTTCACTGTTATCATATGCAGGCGGCATAGCCTGAGATGGGAGCCGATGCTCCCACCTCAAGTTTATTCTAGAAAAAATAGATTGCCGAAAGGCGCAGCACGTTATTAATGCCTGAATCGGATGTTCCTGCAGTAATGTTTCCATACTGGGTAGTAAGGTGTTGATACTCGGCGGCTACCCTGACCGCGGCATTAAGGTCATAGGCAATATTGGCAAAAATCTGGGAACTGCTTTTCTGGAAGTCAATGTTATTTGAATAGCTGGCATAATCATACGCATTGCGCTTGCCGTAGCCTGCTGTGATTCCCAAATTCTGAGTAGGGTAGAAGATGATCTGGCTGAACAGACCATAGCCTTTGGCTGGAGACTTGTTGCCGGCTGGACCTACCAGGGCGGCAGCGGTCGCGTGTGAGGTGGCCATGTTTGCCGCCATATAGGCTTGACCTTCGAAAGAGACGGTCATTTCCCGGCTTTTGCCGTTGCTGGACTTGAGTAGCGGCACGAAAGCAAGGACGCCATATCCGTATGAATCATATTGTTTGCCATCAATCTTCTGATTGCCGTACTGTCCGAAAAGACCTAATGTCAGCGGACACATGGGAAGGCCCCAGAAACCTGGAGCTACTCCCAGTGCTTTGCTTTCAAGCATCGCTTTTCCAACAACATTCACCATATCACCCGAGCTGCCGCCCGCAGCTTGATTGAAGTTGTCCTGAACCGGGTTCTGTAGCGCTGCAATCAGTTTCAGCGAGTTCTGGTCCGTCAGGCTCACTTTCTGTGTAACTTTTATCTGGGCTACACGTGGGCTGCCTGGATTACCTGTTGTGGCGCCGTGTCCGAAATCGTAGGTTGATGATGGCCCCGACCCAAAGTTGTCCCAAAACTGTCCGAATAAAACTTGTGTGTTTTTCCAGTCAAGAGTTCCGTAGGCATGGCGCATTCTAAAGTCCGGACTTTCATTGCTTGAACCAGAACCAAAGAAGTCACCTTCAATATAAGCACTTGTTTTGGCATCAAGAAAGTCAGGGCCATTTACTTTCAACCATAATCGTGACTGGCGAGCAGTAAAAATGGACTGATGTTGACTGCCGGCGACGGAGCTGCTCTTGGGGATACCGCCGGGTTGGAGGCTGCCAAGGGCAGCAATACCGGTAGCTGAACCAAGATTAGTTGAGTTGTTGATATAATCCAGTTTTACGTATCCGCCAATAGAAACCTTATACTTACTGGTGACTGTGGGGATGACTACTTCCTGAGCGAGTACCGGAGTTGCCAACAATGCCATTGTTGCTATCTGGGCTATTAAATGGTTTGACATGAACTTCCTCCCCTTTCATTTGCTTTGTCCATTTCTGAGCACTACTTTGTTTTCTTGTCCCTACTTCTGATGTTTGCCATCGCAGAAAGGGGGGTTGGTAGTCATGCCGCAGTTACACAGGTGAATTTGTTTCTTTTCCGTTACTTCGAATGAAAGCGGAGCCTTTCCACTTCCTTCATGGGCACCATCACAGAAAGGCATCTTCTTTGATTTTCCGCAGACGCAGCGGAGGTAGTTGCCCGGCTCAAGTTCAAGGACAATCGGGCCTGGCTTGGGTTCTTCACCGAGCGGTGTTTTACAAAACGGACAGATCTTCTGTTTGACCCCTCCCAATTGAGCAAGCTTCTTGTGACAGTTGGGGCACTCCTGTGGTTTGTTCACTCCTGCTGGTCTAAAACACATGTTTTACATCCTCCTTTTTGATTTGCGGAATTCTGTGCCATCCGCTGTTGGATTAATTCTGCTAAGGCTATTAGCAGCAGCATCCGGAACATGAGATTCTCCGGTGCTGAAATGGTAATTCGTTTGCCACTCGTACTTAGCATCAGTCATGCCACCTGGAGTAAATATGTAACTATGCGACATCGTTGTAGATGTTAAATTTGTCTAGACAATGTCTTCTTGTTTTGATATCCGGTTTATCAATATGAAAAAACTGGAGGTAGGTAATGAATCTTGCAGATTTGGACTTACGAGAGTTGCTTTCGTTCAATCCTAAAGGTGGCATAATTGAGCTTTTGGGGGAGAGGGCCCTCCTGCTCAATGCATTTGCAATCGGGAATCTTCGCAGGGATCTTATTAAAACTCTGGGGGTGTTCGGCGCACGCAATTTTCTCACTCGTCTGGGGTATGCCAACGGTTGGCAGACGGCCAGAAACATCCACTTGAATATGCCGGATATATGGGCGAAATCGAGAGGATACGCTGGGTCCAGGCTCCATTCCCTGACCGGGCAGATTGGGCTCCACGACAACATAAGAACAGACGGGCAAGGCACCGCCCCGCTGATTGATTCAATGTGGGAGGACTGCTACGAGGCTGAACAACACCTGCTGCATTTGGGGTTGTCGGATGAGCCCGTTTGTTGGACAGAAACAGCGTTTGCCAGTGGGTACTCATCCTATGTTGAAGGCCGTGAAGTCGTTTTTATCGAGGATAAATGTGTCGCTAAAGGTGATGCCGTCTGCCACGTGACGGCTCGCTTCAAGGAAAAATGGGGACCGGAGTTCGAGTCCGATCTCGTCTACTATAATTTGGAAGATTCCACATCAGTATTGAAAGAACTGAACGAAAAACTTCTCAATACCGAAAAGCGTTTGAAAAAGAAGCAAAAACAGCTTGCCTTTCTGGAAGATAATGAAACCTCTTCCTTCGTAATGGCCAGAAGCCAGACGATGCGCAATACCGTTGATATAGCCTGGCGTGTTGCCAAGGTTGAGTCTACGGTACTGATATCGGGGGATAGCGGCGTTGGCAAAGAACTTATGGCCCGTTTTATTCACGATCAGTCTGCCCGTGGGTCACGGCCTTTTATTGCCGTTAATTGCGGGGCATTGACGGAAACATTGTTGGAAAGTGAACTTTTCGGGCATGTGAAAGGCTCCTTTACAGGAGCTGATAAGGACCGGGTGGGGCTTTTTGAAGCGGCTATCGGAGGGACACTGTTTTTGGACGAGGTCGGCGAGGTGTCGCCCGGGATGCAGGTAAAGCTGCTGCGCGCCCTGCAGGAACGTGAGGTGCGGCGTGTGGGGGAGAACAAGCCACGTCCCATCAACGTACGGGTGCTTGCCGCAACTAATCGTAACCTGGCTGATGAAATTGCTGCCGGCAATTTCCGCCAGGACCTTTATTACCGCCTGCGAGTGATCGAAATACATGTGCCGCCGTTGCGTGAGCGACATGAAGATATTCTTCCTTTGGCGCGTTTTTTCCTGAGTAAGTACACCCGCAATACCAAGTGCAGCGCAATGAACTTCACGGTAAAGGCCGCTGACCAGTTACTGAGCTACCAGTGGCCCGGTAATGTCCGGGAGTTGCAAAATGCGGTTGAACATGCTGTTGCCATGACCCAGAATTGCCAGATAGATGTCAATGACTTGCCTAACGAATTACGGACCCAGTCATTAAAACCGGTGGTCTCGGAAAATATTCGCCCTTTGGGTGAAATAGAGCGGGACTATATTCTTGGGGTATTGCGCGCCGTAGGCGACAATAAGGTCCAGGCTGCCACACAACTGGATATAGGTTTGGCGACCCTTTACCGGAAGCTCAAAGAATATGAAGCGCAGGCCGCGGTGTAAGGCATATCTGCTTTTGCCGTACTTTGTTTGAATTATGTGCCGTTTTACAGCCAATTCGAGCTGCTTGATGGTTTGTACCCGCAAACCATCAAGCCCATGTCCTTCATTTCTTCCGTTATTGCTAAAGCGTTAAATGCTTGTTTTTGGCTCGACTTCCTTACAGCTTCCGCGCCCCAAAAAAAGTCATATTTCCTTCTATTACAGAACCCGCAGAAACGTTCACTGCATGCCGCAGGTATCTCGCCAATCATCTCAAGGAACGGCGCCTAGTCCTGCGTGATTCGCTCCTCTCCGAACCGCATAATCAAAATAATAATGGCATTACCAAAATGATAAAAAAATCGATAAAAAAATAATTCAAATAATAAAATAACACATAAATCAAGCTGTTTACGGGTTGGCATGGTAGCTGCTCTATGTATCTTGAGGCGATATGAATGCAGCAATAAGGGGGATGGTATGGATCTGCAACCATACGGACAATATGATAATCATTTTCCTGGCGCGCTGACCGGATATCTGGAGTTTGCCGAGCCTAATCTGAACTACGACAGCCGCTACCGGAACATCATTAGCCTGCTGGATATGATGATAGAGTCGGTTCGACAACAACCAGGCCGTAAAATAACAACGGAGCTGGACCGCCTGTTGGACATCATGATGGAACACATCGGTCCCGAGAACAACTTCATGGCACTGTTGGGATATCCACACGAGGCAAAACACCGCAACCACCACTATTATATGTTCGAAATTACTGACAAATTAAGTCACCGCTTTACGATCAGCCAGAACGTGTTGCTCGAAGAGTTGCTTAATCTCCGTCTGCTCTGGCTGGTACATATCCAGTCGCATGACCGTGATTTCGAGGCGTTTCTTGTGTCCTCGCCAGGTCCTACTGCCAGTCTGCAAATACGGCAGAATTTCTGCACACTATAAAAAAACGGAGATGGACTATGGAACAGGCAACATGTCAGCAGTCTTCTTGCGGCCCCGATAATACGGCGCTCAATCTGAAGGTCGATAAAATCAGGCATACCTTTGTAGTCATGTCGGGGAAAGGCGGCGTAGGCAAGAGTACGGTGGCGGTTAATCTTGCCTTGAGCCTTTCGATGCATGGATTGAGAACAGGAATTCTGGACGTTGATATTCACGGCCCCAGCGTTCCCAAAATGTTGGGACTTGCGCAGGAGAAAGTCATTATTGGCGCAAACGAAATTATCCCGCATGAGGTGTTTAACGGCTTAAAAGTCGTTTCCATGGGATTTATGCTCAACAGTAGTGAAGATGCCGTGATTGTGCGAGGGCCGGCCAAGGCGGGTATCATTCGTCAGTTTATTGAAAATGTGGCCTGGGGTGACCTCGATTGCCTTGTTGTCGATTGTCCACCTGGTACCGGCGACGAGCCTCTCTCTGTTGTTCAGTTGCTTGGCTCCGGCAGTACAAGTGCAATCATAGTAACCACTCCCCAGCAGATGGCGACGATCGATGTGGAAAAGTCGATCACCTTCTGCAGGAAGCTTAATCTGCCGATAACCGGAATCATAGAGAACATGAGCGGTTATGTCTGCCCGCATTGTCATGCTGAGTCTGATATTTTTTCTTCCGGGGGCGGGTATAAATTGTCCCTAAAGTTTGATGTCCCATATCTGGGGGCAATCCCGCTTGATGCGGCAATTGTCAAATGTGGGGACGAAGAAAGGCCTTACCTGCAGTCGTACCCCAATACAGAAACATCGGCCAGATTTGACGGGATTGTCGAGCGTCTTAAGGCGATCTACCTGGAGCTTCAGAATACAGACGCAGCCGGCTCCTGCTGCGATGGCGGCAAAGTTCAACAATGTGCGGGGGCGGGTAGCTGTTGCTCAGGAAATTGATTTCTGTTTATTAACTCCTGTGTTTAGTAACTCCCCGGCTTTGCCAAAAAACGAAAATAATTAAACAGAAGGGAGAACTGTATGAAACTGTATCATCTATCACCAGCGGGAGAGGAAATCTTGAAAAACGGTTTCACGGATTCTGACGGATTTTTTATGAACAATACTCTTTTTGCAGGAGTCTGGTTTTCGGATTCACCCGTTGATATCAGCTCTATGTCCGGTGGTGAAACACAGCTGATGATAGAAGTGCCTGAAGAGGTTGTCTCGGAATTCGAGTTGGGGGAAGGGGGCAAACCTTGCCGTGAATTCCTTGTCCCTGCAGAAGTAGTGAAGGAATACGAGGCTCCAACCATCTTATAAGTAGTTTCCGTCCGGAAACTCCGGACGGAAACTAAGTAATAAAAACTATAGGCGGCGTCTGCCCTCGGCTTAATTTGTGCGCTTGACACTGTTCATCTGTTAAATCCGGAATACAAGGAGAACTGAAAAATGCAAATGTGTCCCGAATGCAAAGAAGGTGTTGAAGAACCAAAGGAAAAAAATGCTTCCGGTTGCACGACGTATGTTTGTCCCCATTGTGACTACACGTGGTGGTGTTTTTAACAGCTGAAAGTGCAGTTAATCAGCTGAATATTATATAGCTGGCCATCAAACAGCATGACCAGCTTTTTAATACTCCTTTAACTTGCGGTAAAACATGGCAATTCCGATGTTGAACTCGGACGCCGTGCGGCTCCTGTAAAAGATATCCTGCCAAAAACGCCAGGTTGTTACTTCTTTGGCCCGATTACGTTTCGAGGCGGCGACAAAGGAATTGACCAAGTATTCCTTGTGAATAGTGAAAAAAATTGAAAATAGCGAAACTTAGCAACATCGGCAAGGGTCATTAGCTGCATTCTTCTCCTTCATCAGAGGTTCTATCAGGAAGGTGAATAGTCCCGATGCTGCCACCGCACCGACAACAGGCCCCAGAACATACACAGTAATACAGCCCCATTTGTTTTCCGAAAAAGCCGCATCACCCCATCCCATAAGCCATGAAAACAGGCGTGGAGAAAGATCCCTGGCTGGGTTTAACCCGGCTTGAGTGAGCGGGGCGAGTATTGAAATGATTACCGTTACCGTCAGGCCGATGAAGAGCGGGCAGAGTGTGTCGGATGGACGTCCCAGATTGCAGCCTTCGGTAAGAGAAAATACCATCAGAACTAATATGAAGGTACCCACCGCTTCGGCAAAAAAAGCGCAGAGAGTTGAAACAGAAGCGGCAGCGCCGGCACCTGGATTTGGATAAAATTCACCGAATATCTGTGCTGTTTTAATCGATTGCGGTGAACCACGCAGAATACCGTTGATGCTCTCGAAGTTGGAAATAGAAGAAGAAAAAAGTAGATAGAGCAGACCGGCAGCTATAAATGCACCAGCAAACTGTGCAAGTAGATACACCGGAAGTCTTCCCCATGACATCCTTCGCCCGAGAGCCATGGCTATGCTGACTGCCGGATTGAGGTGCGCGCAGGAGAGGTGCCTCGTCGCATAGATCGCAATCGTTACACCAATCCCCCAGATTGTGGCAACCTGTAAAAGACCCGCATGGGCCGAAAAGAGAACGTTTACGGCAACCGATGAGCACCCGATGAAGACAAGTATAAATGTGCCAAGTAACTCGCCGATAAATTCGTGAGTATATTTCATTTCAATTTTCCTTTTGTTTTATTCGCCAGTGGACGGTAAGTGAAATTCAGCAGCAGGAGCCGCTGGAGCAACTGATAGCGTCAGGTGAGGGGCCACAGGGGAATGCCCCGAAATGAACCGAGCGATCACCGGAAACGGTGAAGTGGCGCCCAAAACGCGTTTCCTGTACCATCGCGGCGCTGTTTCCGCATACCAGCATCGGTTTGCCGGTATAAAACGTGTGGTGGTCATCAAGAATAAAATAATGGGGGAAGCCGGGGATCGTGCCGTTGTAGGTTGCCACCTGGCCAAAATCTTCGCAGATGTCTTCGAGGCAGGCGAGCTTGAAGGCGCGAACCGTCATCGAGCTGAAATTTATAGTGCCGGTTTGAGCCCCGGCAGAAGAACCTTAAACTCCGGTTCCTTTTTCCTCATTTCCCTGGCTTCTTCACCCACAGTCACTGCAAAACGGACACCTTCGACCCTGCGTCCTGAAAAGGTCGGGCTAAAATGTACATATATGGCGTTGTCCCATGCATAAATTTCTTCGAAAGATGGTTCCAGAACACGGAGCTTCAACTGGCCGTACGAGTATCTGGTATGTTGCAGGGATAATTGCTGCATAAGTTGCGGGATCGTATAGTCAATTACTCCCTTGCCTTTCCATGACCAGATGAGTTCAAAAACAGCCAGCGTATGCCTTCCTTTGTACTGAATACCCTTAACCAGATGAGATACTGCATCGCTGTTGGCAAACTTGATGATCAAGGCGAGAATTTTATCGCTAAACTCAAACATGATCTCTCTGCCGTTGTAAGCTATTGATTGAAACCACTGTGACCGAATCAGCAGCCTGCTATTGGTGTTGTAAAGCCATAAACCCTTTCGGGTTATCTTTTCTATTTCGCCAGTCAGGTGAAAATGAAGATTCTCAAAACTGAGGCCACAGATTCGAGAAAAAACATCAATAGGTATCCCGTATTCTCTTTTCCCTGAATCACTATCTCCAATAGAGTTTATGAGTGTTATCGCCGTGGTCACAATTTTCTGCTGTAACTCTGTGAGGGGGTCACGTCGTCCAATCATCTCCTCAACTCTGATGATTTGATTTGATCTTACTGCATGCCCGTCCGGGCTAAGGGCCATATTCATGAATTTTTCAATGTCCAAAGTTGTGGACCCTCCAATAAAGCCATCCCCGGTGAATAGGCCCGCTCCAGATAATCCCCAAGCGCATAATATGCACTATCGCATGCGCTGCTGATGATTGGATCAACCTTCTCAGCGACCGGTAACCCATTATTGCCAAGTACTGCCTCATCAGCTTTTACATCAAGTATTTTGGCAATGAACTGAGTATGCGAGCCAATATCAATGATGTGAAGAAGTTCGCATTCCATAATCAGAGAGAACTCTTTCACAAAAGGAGCATTCACAAGCGAACTTTTTACTGCGGTCAAGCCGGTGGCGGAGAACTTATCGAAATTTATTCCTGAAACAAGCCCGGCATAATCTGTTTCAACTAAATGTCGGCGGGATGGAATGTTTATCGTGAAGGCGTTGTGTTTCATGATGTTTGTGTGCGTCGAACGTGTTTTTCGTATGGAAATTGCCACGCAGGGAGGTGTCGTGCAGCATATGCCGCCCCAGGAAATAACCATGATATTGGGCTGCTGGTGAGAGTCATAACTCCCGATAACCCACACGGGCGAAGGGAGCGCCAGCGGTTTTGCGCCGAGGGATTTCTTCATTTTGTTCCCGTGATCCCGATTACAGTTTTATCTGCATACCGTCATATGCCGCCAGAACATGCGGGTGTCCGGATAGAGTCTCCGCCAGTTCAAGCGTCGTGAAGGGCTGACTGTAATGGACTGACATATGGGTGAGTACGGTATGGCGTGCATTTACTTCCCTGCCCAGATCGATAGCTTCCAGCACCGACATGTGACTATGAGGAAACCAGTTGTCACCATGAAAAGTGGCGTCGCAGATGAGCCAGTCAACGTTTTTTACTGCCTGTGCCGTTTCGTCAGGCAAGCCTGCAGTATCCGGAAAATAGGCAAGTCTGTTCTCGGCGGATTTAACCAGAAAACCTGCGGTCTCTATACTGTGATTGGCAGGGAGCGGCGTAATCGAAAGCTTGTCGAAAAAGTAAGATTCATTAAATTTCCAGGAGGTTACTTCAAATATCTCCTCAAGATCAGGAAAAGCTCTTCTGAATTGCTCGACGGCGGTGGGCGGCAAATACAACGGGATTGGTTTTTTCCGTTTCAATTTCACATAATATTCCAGCTCACCAAGACCGCCAAAATGATCGTAATGCCAATGAGTCAGAAAGACCTGGTCAATAATGCTGACTTTTTCTCTGATCAGTTGAGCTCTAAGATCCGGAGGCGTATCAAACAGAATATTCCGGTTTGCGCTTGAGATGATTGCTCCCGAGCGCGTCCTGGCAGCCGTCTGATTTTCGCGGGCTTCCACGCATCCTTTGCAGTCGCAGAAGAAGGAGGGCGCGCCGGGACCGGCTCCGGAACCTGAAATTATGAAGGTTGATTTATTCACGCAGATCTCTTTTGTAACAGAGTCATGGTCATTGCGCCGCGTACATCATCGCAACCGGGCCGCAGTCATCCCGTTCCGGGCATTCAAGGCACTGTTCGTTGAATGGCTGTGCCAGATCAGCAAAACTGCAGGGAACAAAGCCGATTTTTTTATAAAACCCGGCGCTTTGCCCTTTTGCGACCGTTGTAACTTTATGATCTCTCTCCAGTACTGCCGAGCTGTCTAAACAGTAGTGCCAGGGCTGTCTCAGTAATTCCTCGATCAGTACTCTGCCAATACCATGTTTGCGCGCACTTTCCTTTACCGCAAATACCAGCAGATGAAACACCTTGCTGTCTGTTTGAGCCAGCATGCCGCCACCGATGATTTCATCGCCTTTTCTAATCAGCACATGCTCCTGTATGTCGCCTGCAATGTCCATGTCGCTGTCCAGAAAAATCCCCCGCAATTCTTCTTCGGCGTCACTATTTGCGAACATTATTTGATAGTCCACGTTATTGCTCCCCGGAAATGCAAATACGCTATTTGTGTTGTAATTCCAGCTGTATTGCTTTTTGTGGACACTGTCCGACACAGGTGTAACAGGTGCTGCATTTTTCTGGTGCAGCCGCATGGGCTTTTGAAGCTTCTCCTGCGGACCTCATTTCAATTACCGTTTCCGGACAAAAAGCCTCGCACAACCCGCAGCCGTTGCAGCGTTCTTCATTGATGCGCACATTCACAGAAAAATCTTCCGCTTGTCCCGATCGCACGACGTTGTCAATAACCGGAGGCATGTAGATTTTCCTGCGCGCCTCCGGAATGCTTTTGACTGCCAGTTTTTCCAGCGATTCAACGAGCGCAGGGAGCTGATTGAACGGGACGGAAAGGTATGCTTCAAAATCATTGATATCGCTTATTGCCCTTGCTCCGTAGCATCCAAAGGATATGTTCATTTTTTGGCTTTTCATGACCTGCACTGTTAGATCGGCACAGGTTGAGTTGTATCCGGATGTATGGAAAACCTGCCTTTCGCCGCTGCCATAGCTTTGCGAACAGCAAAGCCACATGATCTGCTCAGGATAAATAGTGAAGATAACCACATCCGGTTCAAATTGCGCGTCCTCCAGAGGAGCAACAACCGAAGCCCGGTATGTGCCGGCCTCGAACTCCGGCCTCGATGCGATCATTTTCTGCGCTATTTCTATGTTGGGTAACTTTTTAAACAAAAGGTACAGCTCTCCGGAGCGCAATTTGGGCGACATCGGCACCAGCCCCATAATCGCAGAGCCATCAGGGCAGGCATGTTTGGCAGGTGGCATATGGATGCTGTTTCCTCGCCTGGCTGCCGTTATGGCCTGGCAATGGCGGAGCGGTATGGACGGTTCGGAAACATTGCCGGGAACCTCTTCGCCAGGTTTAAGCAGTTTTACCGCAACAGGCGACCAGCGGAGAGTCAGCAGTTTTGTTAATGATTCGGCAAGCTCTATGTTGTTCAAGGGCATCCCCTTCAATCAGTATTTATACTTTTGGAATCGTTTACAGCAGAGCTGCCAGTTATCGTTGTGGTGGTGTCGCTGTGCTTTCCAACCCGATCTCTTCCAGTATTCCAAGAGTATTCACAGGAGTCAGGATGCTTTCATCATGGTAAGAAGCCAGCCTGAGAGCCTTTACAACCGGAATCATGCTTGCAAGGTCAACGGGAATATCAACGTCCGGGACAGCTTCGACAACCGCCAATGGTATGCTGTTTTCGACGGCTTTTAATAGCAACATATCCAGAGCTGTTATGCCGTCCTGGTTATAGAATACGCCTTTGAAAGCAAATGGAGTCGCGCAGGTATATCCGATTATGGAAAAACCACCTTCCTGGCAGGCCCCTTCCACCAGAGCTGCTCCAAGATGCCGGTTTTCAGTACCCAGCTTTATTGCCGCTGCCAGTCCGGCCTTGCTGCATGCAAGCTTTTTCATCTTTTTAACTGCGTCTTGCAGAATATATGGTTGCAATGTGGGGATGTCTCCGCCAACGATGAGCAGGCTGTCAGCTAATCTGTCTGGACCGCCCTCTTTCAGGATGTGGTCGGCAGCATACTGCATGCAATCATCAAAGTTTCCGCCTTTGTCGGCATAAAGTTCCTTGATTTGTGAGCGGTCTGAGACCTTCTCCAGCAGTTTTTCCAGATAATCAACATCGCCTTTGTTGTTGTAACAAATCCGCACATCGCCGCTCTTTGACGCAATGCATACATTTATCACATCCAGAAGGCACCCTTCGTACAACGCCATGGCTTCATCCGGAGTCAGAATACCCTCTCTCTCCGTCATAAGCCGTGTCTTGGTCTCTCCGGATTTCGGCACCTTGGTAAAGACGATTATAGTGTTTCGCATTTTAATCCCCCGTTGTGTCTGTACTTTGGCGTGTATTCTTATATTAAACCCGGACAATTACCTTAATGCCCGGCATCTTCATTTTCATAGTCCGCTCAATGCGTAATCTATGTGTCCAGAGTGTGGCGGTGCAGGTGCCGCAGAGCCCCTTCAAGCGTACGATGACCGTGCCGTCTTCGCTGATCTCCTCCAGCTCCAGGTCGCCGCCTTCGCCTTTCAGAGTGGGCCGCAATGTGTCAAGAACCTTCATTACTTCCTCTTTCATGTCATCTCCTTTTATTAAACAACGGCAACAATGTAGTCGTGCGTGGTGGGTTCTTTTGGTCAGCCTCCCACCTGTGACATGGGCAGGACCGGATGGTGGCGCACCTGTTCGGCAATGGCGTGATGCTCCGGTTTGTCGTTGACTACGAAGCGAAGCGCGTCCCTGATCGCTTGGTTGTTGCCGGTTCTTATGGCCGGTTTCAGATCCCGTAACTCAGTTGAAAAGAGACAGCCCTTGGCGACACCTGAGGATGTAACCCTGATCCTGTTGCATTCACCGCAAAAATGGCAGGAAACCGGGGTAATTACCCCGACCATTCCGGCTGCCCCGTTAATCTGATAATAAGTGGCGGGTCCGTCCATACTTTCCTTCTTGACCGGGCGCAGTGAAAATCGCCGTGAGAGCAGCTCCAGCAACTCTTCGCCAGCCATGGTGCGCTGTTTCCATTTGTCATCCCTCAGGGTCGGCATGTATTCGATAAAACGGACACGGTAGGGCTTGTCTATGGTAAGTGCGGCAAAATCTGCCACTTCGTCATCATTTACTCCCCGCATCACGACCACGTTGATCTTGATGAGCTTGAACCCCGCTTTTTCAGCAGCAGCTATGCCTTTTAAAACTTGCTGCACGTCACCACCACGGGTGATGCTTGAAAAGGTATCGGGGCGAAAAGAGTCAAGACTTATATTCAGGCTCTCAACGCCGGCGCAGCGGAGTTCCTCCGCCATTTCCGGCAGTAGAATGCCGTTGGTTGTAAGAACCAGGCGTTTCAGGCCCGGTATTATGGCAAGTCGTTCCAGGAAGGGGATGATCCCTTTTCTGACCAGCGGTTCTCCGCCGGTCACCCGTATTTTTTCTACGCCAATCGCTACCGCAGCCTCAGCGACTTGCAACAGCTCCTCATAACTCAAGACGTCCGAATGCTTGATCGCGGGCATCCCTGCTGCAGGCATGCAATACATGCAGCGCAGGTTGCAGCGATCAGTTACCGATAGACGCAGATAGTTTATGGATCTACCGAAGGAATCATAAAGTGCCATAATCAATACTCCCCATTTCAAAGCCATGATCAAGAACGGTTACTTCCGCAATGCTGCCTTCAGAAATAGAGGAATTTGCCTCAAGCCGTAAGAGGCCGTTTCCCTCGGTCAGTGACGTAAGGTTGGCTGAGCTTTGGCTACTGGTTGCCATGGCGATGTAGGCGCCATTTTCCAGTGTGATACGCATCCTTAAAAGGTGTGGACGCTCTCCCCGGTTCGTCACCTGTCCAGCCAGTACCGCTTTGACTTTCGGCTTCATGATGCGGGAATGCCCCGTCATCTGTAATATGGCCGGTCGCACGAACATCTCGACACCAACCATCGCAGCTACCGGATTTCCGGGAAGGGCGAATACCGGTTTGCCTGCGAGTAGCGCAAAAGCTACCGGCTTGCCGGGCTTCATGTTAACTTTCCAAAACAGTAGCTCGCCGCCCATTTCCTGGATGGATTCCTTGACAAAATCGCGGTCACCTATCGACGCTCCACCGGTGGTGATGAGCATGTCTGCCTGAAGTCCTTCACTTATTTTCTCTTTGGTAGCCTCGCCGGTATCTGCTGCAATTCCAATGAGCAGCGGTTCGCCGCCCGCTTCAAGTACCTGTGCCGCCAGGCTGTAGCTATTGCTGTTAATTATTCTGCAGGGATCAGGCGGTGATCCGGCGTCAAGCAGTTCGTCGCCGGTAGCGAGTATGGCGACCCGCAGTTTGCGATACACACCGACAGTGGTCTTGCCTAAAGAGACCAGCAAACCGATCTCCTGTGGCCTCACTATTGATCCTGCGGCTATTACCAGATCATTTTCCTTCACGTCATCGCCGCGTTTCCTGATGTGGGATCCTGGTTTCAAGTCACGAATCAGTCGTACACCGTCCGGTGTCTGTTCCGTATCCTCAATCGGCACGACGGTGTCGCAACCTGGTGGTATTGTGGCTCCGGTCATGATTTTTACCGCTTCACCCGGTGCCACCAGGGTTGTGCGCATGCTGCCGGCCGGAACAAAATCTACCACCGACCACGTGTCCCGCTTTGGGGAGCTGGATGATATGGCGTATCCGTCCATAGCGGACTTGTCGGCTAACGGGGTATCCCATGGCGCGAAGACGTCCTTGGCAATTATTCGCCCAAGTCCCTGCAACAGCGGTATTTCTTCCACCGGTAATACGCCGACCCGGTCCAGAATAATTTGTTGAGCAGATTCAATGCTGATCATGTCCACGCCTCGCTTCTTTGGGGGTCTGGAATTGTTCTGTTGCCGGGGTCTGCTCGGTAATACGACCTCGGCCTGGATGTGCAAAAACGGTTTGTTGCTGAAGTAGCAACGAATGTGCCATTGAAAAAATGTAACTAACTATCGGTAATCATTGCATGTGAGTCGAGGGTGTGGGTGTGAACCTTCTTGTTTTGACAATGTGATTATCGATATGATAAACGCCCTGGCCTCCCTGTGTCAGGCATGCAAAATGTTTCTGGACGCTTGGACGGTAGGCGTTGCTCTTTAGAAAACAAGCCGCTATCAAAACGACACAACGTCTTGTCAAAACGATAAGAAGGATTGGCCTGCCTAATATTGAAAACAATTATTTCGGATAGTTATGTGTTGCTGCTCAATGGCACATTCGCTGCAAATGCTCATGATGACTACTGCTTCAGCAAGGGCGAAGAAATTATATCCAACTGGCTGCCCAGGGTCCGCCGGATCTTCCTGGAACATATCCATGTGCATGACCGGCACTTTGAAGAATTTCTTGTGTCCCAGGCGTCGGCCGGGAATAGTATAAAAAGGGATAAACCTTGAAATCTCCAGAACACAAGGTTGATAGACGACTGCTGACCTCGTGCGTCATCGGTTTCTTCTGCTTTTTCGGCTCGTACATGAGGTTGCCGATTGTTCCGTTGCTTGCTACTTCGCTTGGTGCCGATGCTGTTCAGGTTGGGATGATCAATGGCGTCTTCATGCTTACGGCGTGTTGCCTCTCCATTCCGTCGGGCCTCATCTCCGACCGGTTTGGCCGCAGGTTGCCACTGTTGGGCGGGCTTCTTATTCTCACCGGATCATCATTTATGTTGTACTGGAGCGGCAACCTGCCTCAGTTGGCGCTTATCTACCTGCTCTTCGGCGTGGGGTTGTCAACCTTTTCACCCGCTCTCATGGCCTATGTGGGGGATGTGACACCCCCTGCATTACGTGGTCAAGCCTTCGGATGGTATACCATGGCCATGTACTGCGGCATGACCCTTGGTCCGGCCGCCGGCGGCTTTGTTGCCGGTGTTTTGGGGCTCAGGCAGGTGTTTCCGCTAGCTGGCGGCTTGATTTTTGCCATGTTTTTCGTGGCACTGTTTTTTCTCCCGACTCCTGTCGTAGCCCTGCGTACCGGTGTCTCGAACCATGAAATACTGCAATCATTAAAATGTCTCATGCTGAACCGTCCACTCGTCGCCTGTCTGGTTGCTGTCTTCGGTTGCTGTTTGGGGTATGGAACGTTTGTTACTTTTATGCCGCTCTACATGCTGAACCTGGGAATGAACACGGTGCATGTGGGGTTGGTGTTTGCGACCGGGGCACTGGTCAATGCCCTGTCGCGTTTACCGTCTGGCCATCTGTGTGATCGTTTTAAAGATCGCAGTATCCTTGTGGTTGGCGGTCTGGCAGTATTTGCCATGGCAATGGCCGCCTTCGGGCTCTGTCACTCGGCATTTTCGTTTATTGCCACAGCTGCTGTGATGGGTGGCGGCATGGGGGTTGCCTTCACTGTTATCTGTGCTTTGATTGCCGATGCCGTGCCCCAGGAAAAGCGCGGGCTTGCCGTCGGTTGCTATAACACCTGTATTTATGCAGGCATGATGTTGAGCTCTGCCGGAATGGGGCCGTTCATCAGAGCGGAGGGTTTCAGGGTCGCTTTTGTTATTAATGGGGTCGTGGGGGTGATTGCGCTGGGACTGTTCAGGCGGCTGTATCAGCACCGATCGATCAGCGACTGACTGATTTATCACGAGTGTTTTTTCTTCAAGGGCAGTGTTGGTCCATAATCCGGTAGTCACTGCAAAAAATGAATCATGAAAATACGACTAAAAGGAAATCTTATGAAAATATGTATCTATGGGGTCGGTGCAGTAGGGGGATATATCGGCGCTCGATTGGCACATGCAGGTAATGAAATCAGCGCTATTGCCAAAGGTGCGACATTAAAGGCGCTGCAGCAGCACGGACTTCGCTTGCAGTCCAATAATGAAACGTTCTCGGTAAAGATCAATGCGGTTGAGTCCCCGGGGGCGCTCGGCATACAGGATCTGGTTGTTATTGCCGTAAAAGCCACTGCGATGGGCGCGATTGCGAAACAAATTGCCCCGCTAATAGGCCCCGATACGATCGTGGTGACGGCCATGAATGGCGTGCCGTGGTGGTTCTTTAATGATTTTGGTGGTGATTGTTCGGGAATGCGTCTCCGTTCGGTAGACCCTGACGGAGAGATTGCTGCCGCGATACCTGCGCATAACATAGTCGGGTCTGTTGTCCACGGCAGTTTTTCGTTGATTGAACCTGGTAATGTGAAGCATGCCTTTGGTAACACGCTCATTATCGGCGAACCTGACGGCACAGTGTCGGAGCGTATCACCACGATCGAGAAGGTTTTGTCACAGGCAGGGATAGATGTGGTTGTTTCCCGGAATATTCAACAGGACATCTGGTTCAAGCTTTGGGGAAATATGACCATGAATCCTGTCTCTGCAATCACAGGTGCGACATGTGACAAAATACTTGATGATCCCCTGGTAAATAAATTCTGTCTTAGTGTTATGGATGAAGCCGCTCGGATCGGAAAAATAATCGGCTGCCAAGTGTCTCAGAGCGGAGAAGAGAGAAATGCAGTGACCCGTAAACTGGGTGCCTTTAAGACGTCTATGCTTCAGGATGTGGAGGCAGCCAGACCCGTTGAGCTTGATGCGCTGGTTGGTGCTGTCCGTGAAATAGGCCAAAAAAATGGTATGGAAACACCTAACATCGATACCCTGCTTGGCTTTGCACGGCTCTTCGCTTCAATACGCGGTTTATATCCATAAATAGTTTCCATCCGGAAACTCCGGATGTGAAACTGTTGGTTTACGATTCGGAAAGGTGGAGTTTTTCGTCATGGCAAGAAAATCAAGGAATTGCGCGGAGGCGTACACCAGTACGCCGCACAAGCAAGACCGACGATTGACACCGCCATGGCGGAAAAGAACCCTTTCCGGACGGAAACTAAATAAGTTTGTCTCGGCTATGTGAGGCCGATGCGGTTGTCGAGGGCGGAAATCCTCACTGAAGAGAAGGCAGGAAAACATGAGCATTGCACTTATTCTGATCGACATACAAAACGATTATTTCCCCGGTGGGCGCATGGAACTGGTTTGCGCCACGGAGGCAGCTGGAGCAGCAGCCAGGCTGCTGGACTGTTTTAGGAAGGCTTCGTGGCCGGTTTACCATATTCAACACATCTCCAGTATGCCGATGGCAACCTTCTTCCTGCCCGGTACATCCGGGGTGGATATACACCCCAGCGTACTGCCGCTTGCCGGCGAGCCGATTATAACCAAACACTATCCAAACAGTTTCCGCGAGACCGATCTGCGGGAACGACTCAAAATAGCCGGGATTGACCAGTTGCTGGTCTGCGGCATGATGACCAGCATGTGTGTCGATGCCACCGTCCGAGCCGCCTTTGACATGGGATTCACCTGCACGATTGCCAAAGATGCATGTGCCACGAGAGACCTGATGCTGGATGGTGAAATCGTACCTGCCCGGCAGGTGCAGACATCTTTCTTGTCGTCATTGAACGACGTCTATGCCGGAATAAGGTCTACGGATGCTATTGTTGAGGGCATTGCTATCTGCACAACCTGAAGCTCACTGTGATTGTAACCTGCTCTGTCACTTTCAACATGAAATGATGATCAGATTTGAAGGCTAAGAACAAGCGGTGTTGTAATACCCGCATTAGAAAAACTATTATTCGGTTAAGGAGTTGTTTTATGTCAAATTGTTATCTGATATGCGGCGATTGTGACTGCGAATTTTCTGTCCCTTCGAGCAGTTGTGATCCATCTGAACAAGTTTGTCCAACATGTTCAAGTACAAAAATTTTCCAGCGGTTTAATATCGTGAATTCCCAATGCATCGATGCGATGAAAGAATGTTCGGCTTGTCCTTTCGACAACAACTGTAATTTTCATTAATTGTGACTGTTGCATTGGACCATCCTTAGGGTATCCAATATTAAGTAAGTGAAGATAGTAGATACCTCCTGCTCTGTCGGGCTTGAATTTTTGACCAATTTGGTTCGACCTGTAAATCGTGTCCACTGGTTGAGTCTCCTTGTTACTACAATCCGATTTATGGCTTCAAATCCCGTTTTCCGCTTCAAAACTAATCCAGGGTTAGCTCAAAAAACTAGCCATTTTCGCGTCTTTTCTACTCCTGTCTATATTTTAGCGTCAGAGAGAAACGCTTTGATCCCCCTCTTTCCAAGAATAAGTGTCCTCCCTTCCGGTTGGTAATATGCTTCTTGTCCTCAAGTATCAAGTGTCAGGAACGAAGCTGGAAAAGTTTATAGCTGTAGAAACCACTCCGGGCACTATGAAAGATGATAATTTGTAAATATAGAAACTTGTTGATTGGTAAAAAAACATGGAAGTTTATAGCAGTATAAATTTTTCGGATGGTGCTGATCCCCATATCAAGAGCGTGCACGGCTTGTCTGCCGTTGGATTCACTAAACAGAATATTTTTGTCGAGACGTAGGGTCTATTGCTAGGTTGATAGTAGAAATGTTGAACACAACCCCTGTTTGAGCAATAAAGAAGAAAGGCCGCGGAGTCAGGTCTTGAAAAGTTAGTTTTTGCGTAAATAGATTGAAAAGTGGTATTTTTAGAACCCATACCCACATGCAAAAATAACGGATCAGGAAGGGTAACTTCAATGAATATGAAACTTTCGATTTCTGCATTCTGTTGCATTTTTACTGTTCTTGTCTCATCGTACTCCCTGGCTCAAAAAATTGACGAGCTTGAAGAACAGAATGGTGATGTCCTTTCCATCGCTAAACGGCCGCAGAAATCGTTATGGGAAACCTCCGTCGAGACTACCTGGCTCCCTGGCAGTGAAATCCGGGGTACTGGCAGCGACCTCGGCATGGTAGAGGTGAAAGCCGGATTTACCAAACGGTTCAGGATTAATCCGAAAGTTGAGCTTTCCACAGGAGTGAACTATTCGCTCAGGGAAATTGACGCCCCTGAGACTGCACGCTTGCCCGGTTCATTGCAGACACTCTCGTTAAATCTGGGCGGTGAATATCACTCAAGCGATAGTCTCACGCTGGGTTTCAGGGCTTCACCAGGGGTCAGCAGTGACTTTAACTCTTTGGATGCGAACGACATCAGGCTGCCGGTTGCATTTCATGCAACGTATCAAATGTCCCCGAAGTTATCCTTTATTGGCGGGGTTGCCTATACCGGACAGAACCATTCTATTCCGGTATTGCCAGTGATCGGGGTTCTGTATTTTCCCGCGGAACAATGGGCTCTCGCCCTTGGATTCCCCCGCACCGGTGTTATTTACAAACCGGACAGGAAAACAGAAGTTTTTGTGGCGGGCGAGTTTTCCAGAGGCGAATATCGACTTCACGATACTTCCATCGGGGCTGACATCATAAGCTACAGGGACTACCGGGTGTTGACTGGCGCTGAAATCCAGCTGTTTCCATTTATCAGGCTGGGGATTTCGGGTGGGTATGCCTTTGCCAGGGAGTTTGTTTTTTATGAGGGGAATAGAAACAAAATGTACCTGGATTGTGCTCCCTTTGGTCGTTTGGTCCTTAAATTGTTTTGGTAATCGGCCACTGCCGGCAGATTCCTTATCACCTGATCCTGATAAACAGGATAAACCGGCTCTTTTCATCATGGGCGAACGGTCAGATTACATTATGGATTAAGACTTTACAATTCCACCCCAATATGAATCACCTTCAGAATGCTTCATTACCTGCCCCCATCATCATTCCAGTCCTGTATTTTTAAACGATATCCATCACATTTTTAAGAGACACCTTAAAATGCTGACCCACTTGCTTTACTCTGCGCAACTCCAAGCGGCCGCCTTTGCTGTGTTCATACTACCCAGGGCGCAATCGTTCTCAATCCTGCAGATACTCCCGCGCCCAGCTGCACATCATTTCCAGAATCGGATAAATGCTTCTCCCTTTCTCGGTGAGGGAGTATTCCACCTTGGGCGGCACCTGGGGGTAGACCTCGCGATGTACCAGACCATCGGCCTCCAACTCGCGCAGCTGCTGGGTCAGCATCTTGCGGGTGGTGCCGGAAAACTGGCGCTGCAGGTCGGAAAAGCGCATGGTCTGCAGCGCCAGGTGCCAGAGGATCGAGGCCTTCCATTTCCCGCCGACTACTGCCAGGGTTACGTCGATGCCGCATTTGTACTCTTTGTCCCGATAGATCATGAGGTCTGCTGCTGATTGTGGTTGCATGTGACTTCTCCGAATTATAAAGGTTCCTGAATGGGTACTACGTACCATGTAAGTACGTAGTTGACTAAATAAAGCCTATGGAAGATGATAGCCCACATGATGCAAAAAATAAAGTCCGGATTTGACGGGAGGGAATTGATATGAAAGTAGTGGCGTTCAACGGCAGTCCCAACAGGGAAGGCAATACCTGGCACGCGCTGAAGATGGTGACGGCGGAGCTGGAGCAGGCGGGGATCGAAACCGAGATCGTACATGTCGGCAACAAGGTGATCCGCGGTTGTGTTGCCTGCGGTCAGTGCGTCAAGAACAAGAATGAAAAGTGTGTCCTGCCAGGTGACGAGGTCAACGAGTGGGTCCAGAAGATGAAAACGGCGGACGGCATCATCCTCAGTTCACCGGTGCACTATTCCGCTATTGCTGGCACGATGAAGTCGTTCCTGGATCGTGCCTTCTACGTGACGGGCGTCAATGACGGCATGCTGCGGCACAAGGTGGGCGCCTCGGTTGTGGCGGTGCGGCGTTCCGGCGGCGTTCCGACCTTCGAGCAGCTGAACAATTTCATCAACTATGCGGAGATGCTGATGCCTGCCTCCAACTACTGGAATGTGATCCATGGCAGAAGCCCGGGAGAGGTCACGCAGGACACGGAAGGAGTGCAGATCATGCGAGTGCTGGGGAAGAACATGGCCTGGCTGATGAAGCTGGTCGAGCATGGCAAGGGAACGGTTACCCCGCCGCCAAGAGAGGTCAAAACATATATGAGCTTTATCCACTGAAGATGATGGGATTACGGAGGGGGCATTCGTAATTGTAAAACAAATTGGGGACAAAAACGGCCGGCAGAATGATTTCAGAAGGGTACTCCAGTCAATCGTTATCAATAGCTCATAATTATAATTTGTAAGAAAGACTCATTTGGGACTGGTAAGAGGGACGGACTGGTAAAGACTATTGAAGGTTTCGGCAGCGAGATGAGAATTATGGGTGTAACACTGACGCTTTCAGTGTAAGATTTTTGTCAGCCTGTTTCTATCTGATTCAGCAATGAACTGACGTATGGCTATGTCTTGCGGAATAATCCCTTGATGTAGCATGGCGTGTATTTTATACTTCAGAACGTACAGCCATTGATGCAGAAGGCCGAGGAGTACCAAATGGTAAAAATCACAGCAGCAGAGGCACGGTCACATTTTTCCAGATATATATCCATGGTTGAGCTACAACACGAAAAAATAGTTATTGAAAAACGAGGACGCACGGTGGCGCTCATTATTCCATTTCCTGATCCCGGCGCTAATCCCTCGCTCTTTTCAGCACCTTCTCTGGCCTCACTGGACGCGCTTCCTTCTCGTAGCGATAAATTTATCGGTATAGTCAAAGAAGCTGACCTTGATTATCGCAGCAGTCGCAGTGAATACTTATTGGCGAAATACTCTTGAAAATCCTCGTTGATACCAATATATTTCTCGATATCCTGCTGCAGCGCCCGCCCTTCTTTCAGGATTCCCATCGGATCTTCAAAATTGTTGAGAATGGTCTGGCAGAAGGATTTGTCGCCCCAATTACCATTAACAACATCTCCTATATTGCAAGAAAATCCCATCAGCCTGACCAGATCCGTCAGTATATTGTCACTATAGCTGAAACCTTCACGATTTGCCGCATGGATGCTCCCATTGTAATCCGTTCGACAGCGTTGAGTTTCACAGATATTGAAGATTCTCTTCAGGCGGCAATGGCTGAATCTCATGGCTGTGATTTCATTATCACCTCAAATTGCACCGATTATCAGCACTCGCCCGTGCCTGCCGTGACCGCGACCACTTTTCTTGATCAATTTACAAAGCCGTAGGTTGCCGGGAGCTTTACGAACGGGCGGGGTTGACGGAGATCCGGCTGGATATCGGCGTGCTGTTTACCAGCGGAATTAAAGGGGGGCTGTAATGTGGCGCCATCTCTCCATCTTCATACTCCTGTTTGCCCTGTCAGCCTCCTCCGCCCTTGCCGAAGACGCCCAATTGGCGGCCCTGTTCAAGGGAAACAATGTCAACGGGACGCTGGTTGTCTCCTCGCTGGACGGCGTCACCAGCTACACGCATAACGACGCCCGCGCCGCAACGCCGTTGCTCCCCGCCTCCACCTTCAAGATCCCCAACACCCTGATTGCCCTCGACGCAGCGGTGATCAAAGAAAACGACACCCTGAAATGGGACGGCACGAACAGGTCAGTGGCGGCCTGGAACAAGGACCAGACCCTGGAGAGTGCCTTCAAATCCTCGTGCGTCTGGTTTTATCAGGAGCTGGCCCGGCGCATCGGCGCGGCCAGGTATGAAAGCCAACTCGCCCGGATCGGCTATGGCAATGCCAAACCGGGACCCGAGCCGACCAGCTTCTGGCTGGAGGGTGAACTACGGATCAGCGCCCTGGAACAGGTCGCGTTCCTGAAGCGGCTCTATCGCCGGGAACTCCCCTTCAAATCCTCTTCTTACGAACTGTTGCAGCGGATCATGATCGTCGAGCAGACGCCAGTGTACACACTGCGCGCCAAAACCGGTTGGGCCGGTTACGGCAATCAGGCTGCGCCGCAGATCGGCTGGTACGTGGGGTATCTGGAGACAAACGGAAACGTCTGGTTTTTTGCCCTGAACATGGAGATGACTAAACCGGCAGATGCCGGGTTACGGCAAAAACTAGTGATGGACGTGTTGAAGCAGAAAGCGTCAATGTATCGCTAAAGGAGAATCAGCATGAATAAACCGAACTCCGGCATTTCATCGATTGATCAGTACTTACAAGGATTCCCAAAGGAGATTCAGGCCATTCTGTCGATAATGCGATCAACAATCCAGCTGGCAGCACCTCTGGCGATGGAGAAGATCAGTTATCAGATTCCAACCTTTTACCTTAATGGCAATCTGGTGCATTTCGCGGCTCTCAAGAATCATATCGGCTTCTACCCAACTCCCAGTGGCATTGCGGCATTCGCAGATGAACTCAAAGGTTATAAGCAAGCGAAAGGCTCGGTACAGTTCCCGCTTGACAAGCCTTTGCCACTCGAACTGATCCGGAAGATTGTCGAATTTCGTGTCATGGAAAATTTGAAGAAAACCGGCAAAAAATAAGATCACGGAAAAATGAAGGTACAAAATTGACAGTATCCCTATCCCGAAAATCTGGAACGGCGGATCTGACGGCAGTTTATAGCTGGACTGGCGGATGCGCACAGTCAGTAGCGGGGTGAGTGATGTTGTTACTCACCCTTTTTTCATGTTGGCGTTGAAAATAAAAATTTCGCCTGTGAACTCAATGATATCAGAGAGTAACAAAACTTCGGACGTCCGAAATATTGTGTATTCTAATATTTGAGGGTGTGGTACAAGAGGTGACGGGAGAAGATAAGCATGCCCTAACTGCCGTCACCTTTCTCATGATCACGAACTAAATATTCCATTTGGGTAGATCACCAGTTCACGCGCGCGCGTGAACTGGTCAACAGGTAGTTGGCCGGCGGAAAAGAAAAGGATACTGAAATAGACCGAGGCACTGCCAGCGGAGTTGCCCGGAATTGAGGACACTTATATGGCAGAACAATATCTAATTCCCGCTGTATTCGAACTCATATTTATTTGTTTATTAATACTGTTATCACGTAACGCATATTACGGTTATAAATCAGTAAATTGGAAGCATGTGCCCGGCAAACTCCTATATTTTAGAATCGTCAGATCAAGAGTTTTCTCCGTTAAGGTAAAATATGAATATGAAGTTGAAGGAAAATTGTACACCGGAAAGAGAATCAGTTTTTTCAATCCTGGGTATGGTTCAGAAAACGAAATCAATACAAATAAGCAATTAAACAAAATAAAAAACGGTGATTTTGACGTCTACTATGACGAAAGCAGTAAAATGTCTACATTAGTTACAGGATTTGAAGGGTTGGCTACTTCGATTTTTTTGTCAGTGTTACTGATCGCTGGAATGGTTTCAATAGCATATGCTGCTCTTCATGGCATGTAATTACGATAATCGCCCAACCACGTCCTTGGACGCCGACCGTCCGAAAAAGCTGGGCGGACGGGTCAAGGCCGACGACGTTGTCACCCAAACAGCGAGAAAATCATGAACCCGATAACCTATGCCGACATAGCTGATGCCGCGGAGATTCTGGAGCTGCAGAAGCTGGCGTATCAAAGCGAAGCCGCGATATACAACGACTGGTCCATCCCGCCATTGACAGAGACACTTGACGACGTTAAACGGGAATTGGCGAAAATCACCTTTCTCACGGTGAGCGATGCCGGCAAAATCATCGGATCGGTGCGGGTGTCGATCAACAACGGCACCGGCGAAATCGGCCGGTTGATCGTGCATCCCGATTTTCAGGGACGGGGCATCGGCTCGCAGTTGATGCTGGCGGTGGAAGCCGAGTTTCCCGCCGTCAAGCGGTTCGAACTGTTTACCGGCAGCAAGAGTGTCCGCAATATTTGGCTCTACGAACGGCTCGGCTACACGATTTTTGACCGGAAGCCATTGTCCGATCTGGTGGAACTGGTGTATATGGAAAAGCTCCGGGACTGACGCTCCATGCCTGCGACCGTGAACAGATACGTCATCCTGCTGCGCGGGGTAATGCCGACCGGGCGCAACCGGGTACCGATGGCGCAGTTGCGTACGGCGCTGACCGAAGCGGGGCTGGTCGAGGTACGAACCTACATCCAGAGCGGCAACGTCATTGCCGCTTCCCCCCTTGATGCCGCCGCAGTCGAGCAGCTGGTGCATGATACCATCAGGGAAACGATCAGCGCCGACATCGCGGTGATCGTCCGGACGCCGCAGCAGCTCGGGCGCGTGCTGGCCCAAAATCCGTTCCCCGATGCCGATACCTCCAGGCTCTACTACACCCTGTTCCAGACGCCACCTGACCCGCAGCGGCTGAGTGACTTGCTGGCCATGGATTGCGCCCCCGACCTCATCCGGGTGACCGATGCGGCGCTCTACACCCTCTACGCCACCAAACACAGCGACTCCCGCTTCACCAACAATTTCTTCGAGAGCAGACTGAAGGTAAAGGCCACCACGCGCAACTTCAACACCATGAGCCGGTTGTTGGAGATGTGCGGGTGACGCCGGGCGAAAATGTTGAATATCCGTATCCGGAGAGCAACGAACGGCGGCTGACGTGGTAGCAGATAAAAGGGAGAAAGGAGCGTATGCAAAATGAGCGAGACTACCAGCTTCATTATCGAGGGAGAGGTGTGGCGCTATCCCGGTCCGGCCGGCTGGTATTTCGTTGCCGCCGGTGCCGCTGTTACCGCATTCCTCAGGCAGGTCGGCGATACGCCCCGCAAGGGGTGGGGTTTTGTTCCGGTTGCGGCGCGGCTCGGTAACACCAAATGGCAGACCACGCTGTTTCCTGACAAGGAGCGGGGCTATCTGATTGCTATCAAGGCCGACGTGCGCAAGAAGGAACAGATCAAGGAAGGGGATGCGGTCCGCATCGAGATATCATTTCCATGAACAAGGCCGAACGACTCTTTCAACTGGTGCTGCTGCTCCGCTCCCGACGTACCGCCATGACGGCAGAGGCGATTGCCGAAACCATGGGTGTCTCGGTACGTACCGTCTACCGGGATGTGCAGGCTCTCTCCCTTTCCGGCATACCGATCGAAGGAGAGCCCGGAGTCGGGTACATGATCCGGGCGGCCAATCACCTGCCGCCACTCATCTTCACCCCCGATGAATTGCAGGCGTTGCTGGTGGGAAACCGCATGGTGCAGGCGTTTACTGATCAGGATCTGGCAAAGGGAGCACGAAGTGCGGAACTGAAGATCCGCTCCATTCTGACTGATCATTTAAAGCAGCATGCGGAACAGCAACCGTACCGGATACCGATACTGGAGAGCGACGATGGACTGCGCGAGGTTCACGGTAAACTGCGCCGGGCCTGCGAACAACGGCGCAAGGTACGTGCGATCTACCTGGATGAGAAACAGGAGAAAAGCGAGCGAACCATCTGGCCCCTGGGAATGATCGGCTGGACCGGTAAATGGACCTTGCTGGCCTGGTGCGAACTGCGCCATGCCTACCGCAACTTCCGCTTTGACCGCTTTGAGGCACTGGACCTGCTGGAAGAGAATTTCCGGACAACCAGCGACATCAGTATTGCCCATTATCTGCAAAGTGTTGTCGGCATGCGCGATCCGGGTTAGGCGCAGGCAGCGCGACACTACTGACAGGTTCTGACACTGTCTTCCCGTAAGGTGGTATTTGAGAGCCGATGCTCGATAAATCATTCGCAAAGGAGAAATGACAATGAGCGTAAAACCGATTCCCGCAGGATACCACACCGTCACCCCTTTTCTGACAGTCGCTGGCGCCTTAGAGTTGATCGAATTCCTGAAGGTAGCTTTTGATGCCCGCGAGAAGGAACTGATCCTGATGCCCAATGGCGCTCTCGCCCATGCCGAGATCTGGATCGGCGATTCCATCATCATGCTGGGCGAACCGATGGGGGGAGATTGCTTGCCGATGCCGGGCGCGTTCTACCTGTATGTGGATGACATGGATGCCGTCTTCAAACGTGCCCTGGATGCCGGGGCAACCTCCACCATGGAGCCGGCAGATCAGTTCTGGGGCGACCGTTTAGGCGCTGTGAAAGACCGTTTCGGCAACGTCTGGAACCTGGCGACACATATTGAGGATGTATCGGCGGAGGAGTTGCAGCGGCGTATGGCGGCGCGCTTCGCGCAATAAGCGGCGCAGAGATGCCTGCTTGGCGGGGCATTGTCGCAAGGCATTGCCCCGCCAAGGAAGAGATGGTGACGAATGGAAGGTCTTTCGTGAGACTGCGGTTGTCACTGCCATACCATAATCAGGAGGTATGATTTGTCGATTCCTTCATCTCAGTTCCCAACCTGGCTGATCAATTGGCTGAAAACAGAGTCAATCAGACTCTGGGGCGCAGCGGATCTGCGCGATTTTGCCACACCACCGGATGAAAAGGGCCAGCCATTTCCGCGCGCCCTTTCATGGGCTATTCCCATGGACCCTCACATAATGGCCACTATCCAAAACGGCCCGAACCAGGCATACGCCGATGAATATGCACGGGTGAACAACCGTATCAATGACGTTTCGCAACGGTTGTCGGCAGAAATCAAATCCCGGGGGTTCCGCTCTCAGCCGCTGGGGGCTTCGGAGCGTACCGATCCACTACATATCAAAGGCGACTTCCCGCAAAAGACTGCGGCAACCCGGGCCGGCTTGGGCTGGATCGGGCGTCATTGCCAGCTCATCACCCGTGAGTTCGGGCCATGGGTCCGCCTGGGAACGGTTTTTACCGATATGGAACTTCCCTGCGCCACACCGATCGAGCAAAGCCATTGCGGCAAATGTGGCCGGTGCGTTGCTGCGTGCCCGGCAGATGCGCTGAAGGGCGCTCTCTGGTATCCGGGAATACCCCGCGAAAAACTTCTCGATGTTCATGTCTGCGATAAATGGAAAAAGGAGCATTACTTTCAGTATCACCATGGGCACAATTGCGGCATCTGCGCGGCAGTCTGCCCTCATGGATTGAAATGTGTGCAAAACAATCGGAGCACCCAACTAAACGCCCAGTCCGAGACCGGTCGATAAAACCGCACGTCAGAAAAAAGAGAAGAACTAATGGGCGGCCTCAGCGTGAAGTTTAAGCCCCAGGGCTGAAACAACTTTGAGAATTGTATCAAAACCTGGAACCCGTTCGCGTATCCTCCTGGCTACATTTAGTCAAATATAAATTCGAGTATAATCGTTGAATGCTGAAAGAAAGCGAGTATATGACGGATTGGCGAAACTACCCTGGCAGAGCTCACGTGGTGCTGCGGTGGAGCCCGCAGCCTGCTTGAGCGGAGATGGCATGGCAACAGCATCAGAAAAAAATGGCCCCATAACGGGATCAAAAGCGTAGACGTTGTATATACTATCCTTTACATGATACTCACTCCTTGGTGATATAACGCGGAGGTAATATGAAAATCGAGACGCTTACGGAACGAGGCGCATTGGTGGTTGTTGTAACCGGGAGGCTGGACGCCGTCACCGCCCCTGCATACGTGGAGAGGCTTCGCGAAGAACTGGCGGGAGGTGCACGAAGGCTGGTGATGGACTGCAGCGGCCTGGAGTATGTTAGCAGCGCCGGCCTCCGTGCTATTCTTCTTGTTTCCAAGGATCTGACCAGGATCGGTGGGAGAGAGGTTTACTGCGGCTTGCAGCAGCAGGCAATGGAGATCTTCAAGATGTCCGGTTTCGCCTCGATCATACAAATCCACGACACCCGTGCCGCCGCCTTGCAGTCCCTCTCGCAGGCGCCTCCGGATTTTTCGCAGAAACAGGAGACAGGCTGATAAACTCCACCTTTCCACCGCGTCCTGTTCTCGTATGGAAGCTGCCAGTATCAATAGGATCAATTCGAAAGGGGTATAACATGACACTGAAAATGAGAGTAATCATTAAGACATGTCTGCTTCCGGCAATTATTGGCGCATTTTCTATACCTTCACCAGTCCTGGCTCAGGAGGGCTACGCCAACTCTTATCTGGGCACTTCAATCACTACACCCGATGTTTCGATAATAACCATACCCGACACAAAAAGTGCAGCCATGACTGAACCGAAACCAGGCGAAAAGCTGTCCTTCAAACAGATCACTGAAATTTTGAGGACCACCCGAAACCTCTCCGGCAGAAATCTGAGCGGACTTAACCTCGTCGGATTGGACCTGAGCAATTGCAGCCTGAAAGGAGCAGACATGAGAGGCTCCAATCTCGAGCGCGCCGACATGATGGGTTCAAATCTTGAACGGGTTGACATGACCGGTGCAAACCTGAAAATGGCAAGCTTCTACCAGTCGGCGCTGACCGCCGCGAAACTGGATAATGCTGTCCTTGACGGTGCCATCTGGATTGACCAAAGCGTCTGCGCAAAAGGTTCCATCGGGGAATGCCTTAAAATCGGCACAAAGCCGGATCAGCCCGCCCAAGTTCATCTACCGCTGAATCCGACGGATAAATCTGGCGGAGGGAAACCTTAGGAGGCTGCTGAAATATATAATCATTGGCCTGTATGCGGCTATTTGATGATCAGGTTCTCCAGGGTCAATGTCCCCTGGCCAATGGTCAAGGCCCCGTCCAGGGTTGAAAATCCGTTCTTGGTAGCATACTCCGCATCATACCCGCCTTCGAGCCGTACCGAGATATCCCTGTTAAGAGTCAGGTTATCCGGGCTTTCCGTAAATGAATACTCCCTTGTAAGTATGGTTCCGTTATCAATCACAAGCGTATAGGCGTCCTTGATATGTGAATATAAGGCCCCGTTGGACTTCAGTTTTACCGGTTTTACAAAATTGAATGTGGCTGTGACCTGCTTGTCGGCATTCATCAGAACTGTGCAGGTGTCGGTGCCGGCGCACGTGGACCATGATCCAAGGAGTGAATCCTTGTTAGGGTAGGGGGTGAGAGTTACCGATGTCCCCTGGTTGAAGGTGGCGTTGCAGGTCCCGGTCAGACAGTTGATTCCGGCCGGATTGCTGATGATGGTGCCACCGCCCGTACCGCTGATTGTCAGGTCCAGTCTGTAGGTGGGGGCTGCCGTCAGGTTGAACGAGGCGGTCGGGGAATAGCCGGTATTGCTTCCCTTCACTCGCCAGTAGAGGGTTCTGGCTGCTGCCGTGGGTTCCGCTGCCGTGCTTGTCGGCAACATGGGAAGCGTGGCCATGTTGATGCTGGTTGAGAGTGCGTCGGTGAGAAGCCGGTCGGCAAGCAGATCGGTGAAAGCGCTGTCGTTCGCCAGTTGGAAACGATACTGGTTGTTCTTTGCCACCGGCTCCCACTGGAAGGGCACCACGGAATTCCAGGGCAGGGTGGTGTTGAAAGCCGGGTAGATCATAATCGGTGGAGAAGGTGTTACCACATCGCCGACAGCGCGGTAGATCAAGGGGGTAAAGCGTTGTTCGAAAAGGTGATAGAAGCGCCCCTGGACCATGGTCCGGTCGCCGTCGCCCACCAGTTTGAGCTGGGTTCCCAGGGTTAGCCAGTTGTAGTCGAGTGTCGAGTCTCCGATCTCGATCAAGTTGTAGTTGGACGCCAGGCGCTGGCCGGCGGCGTTGAAGGCGGCCAGCCTGACGATGGCGGTGTAGTTGGATATGCTGACCGTGGGATAGGCGGCCACGAACTTGTCCCCCAGCCAGGAGACCGCGTTATGGACCACCAGGGTTGGATCTCCGGCGTTGTACTGCTGCTCCGTGGCCAGTGGGGCGCCGTTGCCGTTGAAGAGGCGGATGTAATAATCGCTTATGCCAGACTGGATATCGGTGGAGTAGCCGGTCAGCGCGAAGCTGGTTCCGCTCCAGGCAATCACCGGGGACATGATCGTCTTGTCGGCGGTCCAGGCCCGCTGCTCCGCGACCACCGTGTTGCCGTTCAGATCGAGCATCTGGTACAGGGTGGTCGGCAGTATCCCGTCCCACGCCAGGTACGCCAGAAAGAGCCTGCCTCCCGACCAGGAGATGTTGTACCAGCCATGCTCCATGCCTCGGTACTTCTCGTAGATCATGCCGTAGAGGGTGTTTTTTACCTCGCGCGAGCTGATCAGGTTCCCCTGGGCATCAAGCCGCCACAGGCAGAGGTGGTTGTAGAACTGGGAGGCGTTGTTCTGATCCGGTTCCAGCACCAGCCCGAAGACCAGGAAACCGGCCCCGGTCCAGACCGGCTTCAGGGCCGCCACCTGGACCAGGTTGGGTGAGGCGAGCGGGTTGACAGGGGTATAGATCATCTTGGGGAGTTCGATCGGGTTGGTGGCGACCCCGCTGGGGGAGATGAGCCGGAATTTGCCCTTGTACATGCTTGAGTAGGCCAGTCCGAAGGCCGTCCCGTTCCAGGCAAGGCGGGGCCCCCACATCATCTGGTCCGGATCGCTGATCTCCACCGGAGCATTGGCCAACAGGGCGCTGTCGTCGAATTTGCAGAAGAGCATGCTGCTCTGCAGGTAGCCGTTGTCTTTGGTGTAGGCGCCGTAGAAGGCGTCGCCGTTGAAGGCCAGATCGCCCCAGGTCTCCTCTCCGCTTCCCTTGATGTATTCATACATGCTCTGCTTGTTCCAGAGGCGATATAGAATTTCGGTCGGATAGGTTGTGTATCCGGCCCAGGCGGTGGAGTTAACCAGAAACAGTGTCAGTCCCAATATGAAGAATATGGCTCGCATGATCACTTTACCTCCCCTGTTCTGTTGAATGCAAAGAACAAAACCCCGGAATAGTCAGGCAATATTCTAACCCAGCGACTCTTCGAAGAAATAGCCGGTCTGTTACGCCGAAAAATATGACTTGGCTTGAGACAAGTCAAGTATTATTTGTCTGCTATAATATTAGCTGTTTAATGTAATGGCGGCAGGGCTTGCGAGGTGAGTTGATAAAAATGGCTGCTATTGAGTGTTGTAAAGTTGTCCTCTTCTGGAGATTTAAGGCAGGACTGCAATGGGGCAGAAATAACTTCCAAACCTTGAATGATCCTGTTATTGGAATAACGGCAGATTAACCGTGGATACGAGACAATAACGATGAAATTTGCATATCAAGCGACCTGCCCCTTCTGCAATCCGGACAACCCCGGCGTCGTCATGGCCAATGACCACGCGATAGCGCTGTACGACGGCTATCCGGTCACCCCCGGCCACGCTCTGATCATTCCCCGGCGACATATCGCCTCTCTCTTCGAGGCAACCGGGGAGGAGCAGGCGGCTCTACTGGAGTTGCTGGCGGAAATGCGTCAACTGCTGCTGGGAGACTACCGGCCGGACGGGTTCAACATAGGTATAAACGATGGCATAGCCGCCGGTCAGACGGTGATGCACATGCATATTCACCTGATTCCCCGCTATGCCGGCGACACCACCGACCCGCGCGGCGGCGTGCGCTGGATCATGCCCGATAAGGCTCCCTACTGGAAAAGGAAATGAGTTGATCAGGCGCCCTACAATCCGGTCTGGACTGGTATGGTGGCAAAATGGCTCTGGAGCGGCTATCGCGCCAAGGGAAGAATTGCGAAGCTGGAATCATATCTGATTATGGAGCGGATTCTGATTTGAATTGGCATGTGAAGCATGGTTATTAGTTTGAAGGAAATTGCCGAGAATCTGGATATTAACTATATGATGCTCAGCAAGGTCATCCTGGCCATGAAGGAAAAAACTGATTAGGAAGGGTAACTTCAATGAATTTCAAGCTTTCGGTTTCTGCACTCTGCTGCGTTTTTACTGTTCTTGTCTCATCGTACGCTCTGGCTCAGAAAATTGACGAAGTTGAAGAACAAAATGGTGATGTCCTTTCCATAGCTAAACAGCCGCAGAAATCGTTATGGGAAACTTCAGTCGAGACGACTACGTTCACTGGCAGTACCATCCGTGGTAGTGGTGGGGACCTCACCATGGTTGAAGTGAAAGCCGGTTTTACCAAAAGGTTCAGGTTAAACCCGCAGATTGAGCTTTCCACAGGAGTACACTATTCGCTCAGGGAAATTGACGCTCCTGAAACAGCACGTATGCCTGAGTCATTGCAGACACTCTCGGTAAATATGGGCGGTGAATTCCATGCAAGCGATAGTCTTACGTTGGGTTTCAGGGTCTCACCAGTAATTAGCAGCGACTTTAAGTCTTTCGATACGAACGATATCAGGTTGCCGGTTGCATAACATGCAACGTATCAAATGTCCAAAAAGTTATCCATCCTTGGTGGGGTTGCCTATACCGGCCAGAACCATTCCATTCCGGTATTACCTGTGATTGGGTTCTTTATTTGCCTGATGAACACTGGGCTTTCGCCCTTGGATTCCCTCGCACGGGTGTTATTTATAAACCGAACAGAAAAACAGAGTTTTTTGTGGCAGGCCAGTTTTCCAGAGGCGAATATCGACTTCACGATTCCTCCATTGGAGCCGACATCATAAGCTACAGGGACTACCGGGTGTTGACTGGCGCTGAAATTCAATTGTTTCCGTTTATCCGACTGGGAATTTCCGGTGGGTATGCATTTGCAAGAGAGTTTGTTTTTTATGAAGGGAATAGTAAGTAATATGCGTCTGGATGGTGCTCCATTTGGTCGTTTAGTGATTAAATTATTTTGGTGATAAGCAACCGACAACTCAGTCCTTTATTGACTTGAAGTTCTTAAGTATTTGAATGATCTTGTTTTTGTCTATTGGTTTTACGATGTAAGATGTACAACCATTATAATAAGACTTCATGACTGTTTGGGAGTCATCCGATGCAGTTAACATGAAAATTTTGACTTTATCGGTATTAGATATATCGAACTCGTTTTCAATAGACCTGATCTCTGCAATGGCATAATGACCATTGCAGATAGGCATGGTCAAATCCATAAAAATCAAATGATAAGGATTCATCTCAGACAGTGCTTTTGAAAACAAGTAAACCGCCTCTTCTCCGTTTGAAGCTACATCACAGTCAAATTTAGAAGAAAGTATTTCTTGGCACATCGTGCGGGAAAGTTCATCATCGTCAACTACGAGGCTTCTCACAACGGACACTCCCTCCTGTAAGTTTTATTGATTAAACCATGTCGACTGAGAACGTAGCCATTTATTACCTGCAATGAAGGTAAAAATACAGCTTTGTATTTTAATGAACAATTTAATTATTGCTTGGGCATCTGAGGCATGCTGAGAGAGTAACACAGTAAAGTATAGTTATACTAGATAGTTATTAACCAAATCATTCTTATATAGGTTGGCTATTAGTGAACTTCTGTCGAAAGGTTTAACAATATAGTCATCACATAAATTTTCCAGCAAGAGATCCGCTTTATCCCATGCTGAGTCACTCGAAGTAATTACAAATATCTTGGAACAAAGCTTACCATCTGAAATATGTGTCTTCTCAATTTCTTTTACTCTCCTGATAAACGCAAGCCCATTCATCGCAGGCATGATTAAGTCAACGCACAACAAGCTATAGGGATTTCCTCCAATCAAGGCATTCTCAAAAAGAATTAAAGCTTCCATGCCATTGTCAGCAATATCACAAGGAGCAAATTCAGACAGAACATCTTGGAGCATAAGACGAGTCATCTCATCATCTTCTACGATCAGGTAACGTTTCATATTTACTCTCCTTTCAACAATTGGCACTGCGTACTTAACGTACGATGTAGAGTGCCAATTGTACCATTATTAATAAGTTTGACGGTGAGACTGTGAAAGAGTATGCCGTTCCGGCGTGCGCTGGATCATGCCCGATAAGGCTCCCTACTGGAAAAGGAAATGAGTTGATCAGGCGTCCTGCTATCTGCTCCAGTCGGAGAACAGCCCCGGGCAGTTGCTCCCTTCCCAAGCTCCCGAGATGACCTTGCCGCTCCTGTCCACCCCCAGCAGTCTTATGCAGTTGTTGGTGTCGCGTAGTGAAGAGGGAGAGGGGGAGTGAGGCGGGGAAAGTATGCCGTCGTATGTGCTCCAGATGAACAGGTGTTTCCCCGAGACCCGGAGTTCTTCGGAGGGCTGTCCCCAATCGGCGATGACTTCGGAAACCGGCTGGTTCTGCCATGATGCAATCACCGAGTTCATGGCCTGGTTGGTGCATCCGGCGGCAATAGCCAACGTGAGGAGCATCAAGATCAATCTGAGACTGAAAAGGAATTTATGCATAACCTGCCTTGTGAATAGTGGTATGTTGTTAAAGCGCCGGTTTTCTGCGCTTCAGGCCGGCATGAGCCGGACAGACCCGGATGATGGAATTCGAACGAGTATGTTTATAATCAATTTGCGAGATAAAAACCACTTTGAATAATACCGAAAAGATGTTTTCATTTCCATCCGGCCGGAACTGTTATCATCACAGGGAATTGGAATCATGCCGCTGAAAAATCAGGCACCGGACAATAAACATGTATCGAATGCTTTCCTGCGCTGGCTGCTGATAGCCTGCGGCTGGATTGCCGTGGCGGTGGGCGTTGTCGGGATTTTTCTGCCACTGGTGCCGACGGTGCCCTTGTTGCTGCTGGCGGCAGCCTGCTTTGCCAGAAGTTCGGAACGCTTCCATCGCTGGCTGGTTGAGCACAACCGCCTGGGACCGTTGGTGCGGGATTACCTGAGCGGGGCGGGTATTCCCGTCAGAGCGAAAAGAGCCGCGATCGGTATGGTATGGGTATCGTTTCCGCTTTCCATATTCCTGTTCGCGCAGCAGTTCTGGTTGAAGGCGCTACTGGCGGCCATTGCTATCGGCATCACGCTTTATCTCCACTCTCTGCCGACGGCGCCGGATGGGAAGATGCGTGGATGATGACGCCCTGCCGGACGCAATGTCCGGTGAAGTTGTACATAACCGGATATTTTGTTAGTCACTATTATATTGAACCTGGAAAATAACCGATGCGATCTTTTGCCAACCTGTTCCTGATCCTGTTTATTGCCGATGGCGGTTTTTCCCTGGTGGACGAGCTTATACCGCTGCTTTCACCGCTGGCTCCCTTTACCGGGTTGAGGCTTTTCCTGGCCGGCGCAGTGATCATCATGGCTGTTCCGCTCTATTTCAGCCTCGGCATCGATCGGCGCCTGCCGAAGCGGGTTTTTCTGCCGCTGATTGCCTTTACCCTCTTCTGGCCGTTGTTCACCTGGCTTTTTCCTGCGCTCGCTGATGTGCGGGCATTCGGGCTGCTTGCGGCCGCCGTTCAGGTCCTGCTCGGCATGCTCCCGCTGCGCTACTTCCGCAACTGCGGGCAGCGCTCACTGACGATGCCCCCGGAGCTGTTCGCCGCCCCGTTTTTCAGCCTCAGGAACACACTGCTCTACTGCGCGGCAAGCCTGGCGGTTGTACCGCTGGTCCTGGCGATGTACCTGCTTTCCAGCGCGGATGCTTACATGGCCGGGCATACCGCGGGCTTCATGCGTCTTGAGCCGGGCGGGCTGCGGATGACCGAGCGGGTCTATCGGCGCGACAACCGCACGATCCGGCTGGCGGCGATGATCCATGTGGGCAACCGGGAATATTACGACGAACTGAGCGGTTCGATCGCTGCTGGCAGGATCGTGGTACTGGCCGAAGGGGTCAGCGATGCCGGTAACCTGTTGCGTAACAGGATCGATTACGGCAAGGTGGCCGGTTTTCTGGGGCTGGTTTCCCAGCAGGAGATGCGTTTCCGAGGCCGGCTGATCGAGGAAGAAGAGTTCGAGTCGCCCCGTCCCAATTTACTGGGTGAAGAGGCTCGCAAAACCGCAAATCAGCCCGATATCCTCAGGGCGGATGTGGATGTGAGTGCCTTCCGTCCGCCGACACTCCTCTTTCTCGATGCGGTCGGCAAGCATCTCAGCACGAGCCCATCCTTCATCAAGGGGGTGGTGGCGCTCAACTCCTGGGGAGAGAAGAACATCACCCAGGAAATGCATGCCGTTATCATGGAGGACATCCTGCACCGTCGCAACCTGGCCGTGATCCGCCATCTCGACCAGGCGCTCGAACGTTACGATACCGTAGTGATTCCCTGGGGGGCGCTGCATATGAAGGAGATCGAAACGGAGGTCGTGAAACGGGGCTTCAAACTGCAGGAGGAGCGGCAACGGGTCAGCATCGATTTCCTCAAGCTGCTCCAGGGCAGGCCGGACAGTCTCTAGAGCCGCAATTCAATGTCATCCGCCGGAATTTGAACAGGAACACAGATCAGCAGAGGAGATACCAGTTACTTATGACCATATCCACCTGTGATTATTATTGCGAGAAGATCCTGAAGCGCCAGCTTGACGTGCCGGTGTACTTCGAAAACGAACAGGTCTTTGCCTTTCACCACACCAACCCGCTCTGGGAAAACCATGTAGTGCTGCTTCCCAAACGGCATATCGAGTCGTTGCTTACCATGACCGAGGCCGACGACGAATTGCTGCTGGAGCTGATGCGGACAGCCAGGATGATCGCGGCGGACTTCATGAACCGTTTCGGAGCCTGCCGGGTCTACACCAACCTGGGGGAATACCAGTCCTCCAAACACCTTCACTGGCATATCGGCTGCGGTGCTCAGTTGCGGCCCTATTGACCGGCACTATCCGACAGGAATGTAGTGAAATGGCGGACAGTCACTGCAAACGTATTACTCATCGATTTTTTTACCGATACTACCTTGCTCAATCGGGTTGTCATCCTGGTACTGGTCAATGAACGTGGTCTTGTCCATGCGGTCGAGGCCTTTGGCAAGCAAACGGAAACCGAACATCATCAGAATCAGTCCGAAAAATGCCAATGGAGCCGATTTCAAGGCCATGGCAACGATGCCGAACGTCATGAATGTGATCCCCAGGCTCTGGCACCTCTCCTGTTTTTCCCTTCCAACACTGTTGACCGAGAAGCAGTACAGCTGATAGCACATGACCAGCAGGGGAAGAATTATCATGATCTCAAAATAAACGCGCATAATCACTCCCAAAAGATATTTGACTGTTTAATTAACTTCTACCTTATCGGTAATAATTTCAACTGTTTTTTGTGCGCACAGGTGTCTGAATAGCATAGCCGGCTCATATCTTACCCCTGTCACAACAGATGCGGTTATTGTGTGGTATACTCCTGAATGTAAACAGATATTCATGACGTGGTCTGTACCGCCGTCATGAGACCGACAGAAAGGGAATGCCATGAAAACAGGAAAACTGGTGGTTATCGAAGGTATCTACGGTACCGGCAGGTATGCGGTCAAGCTGGCCGAAAATCTGCGCGAGGCGCTGATGCGCCAGGGGCGGGAGGTATACGAGATCGACAGTCCCGATACCGGCCGCGCAATTTTGATGGGTGCGCAGGATATGGACTGCGGCTGGCGCTACGGTCTTTTCAAGCCCGATTTCTTTTACGAACTGGCATCCCGGGCCAGGGCCTGCAGCGTGATCCGCGATGAGATACGTTGCGGGAAAATAGTGCTGTGCAAGAACTTCACGCTGGCTTCGATCGCCTACACCGCGATCAAGGGGCACGACTGGTACGGTGAGGGGTTCGACGGCCTCGAGGCCCGCGCCCGCGGCTTGAACTTCGGGGGTGAGATCGCCCCTGACCTGACCATTTACCTGGATCAGGCTCCGGAGATTGTTCTGGATCAGCTGGGTGCGCGATTCGAAGGACTGTTCTCTCCTGATGACCTCCATCTGCAGGCCGCCTGCTATAAAAAGGAGCTGGCAAAGCTGCCGGCGGACAAGGTCGGAATCATCACTGTCGCCAATCCGGACGAGGTGATTACGGCTGAGGCGCTCAAGTTTGTCAACCGGCTCCTCTGATCAGCGCTACCTTCAGTGAACATGCGACAAAATCCATTAGTCCGGAGACCGGCCGAATGAAAAAACTGCTTAACTGGGGAGCGGTCGGCCTGTTGACCACGGCCATTCTCGACCCGGTTGTATATTCGATGCTGGAGTTGCCGATTCCATGGGTCAGGGACCTGCTGATGGGAGTCGGCGGGGTCGGATGTTTTTACCTGCTGATCAGGTATCGCAATGAACTTTGATCCGTTCAACCCGGTCATGATCGTGTTTACATGAAAAGGGCGGCATTCCCGCTGCCGCCCTTACTTTATCCTATCTTTCCCGGCGTTCCCTCTCTTTGAGCCCCTTTTCCTTCTGGTTCTGCTCCCTGCTGTCATCCGGAGCAACTACTCTCCAGACTTTTTTCTCTTTCAGTCCGCCGCGTTGCGATTCCGGTCGCGGTTGTTCGACCCGCTGCGCCGCGGGGGCCGGTTGCGTTGTTGCCGGTGGCGGCGCCTTGACACCCTGACGCCGTTCCGTGCGTGGCGGAGTGGCCACTTGCGGGGAACCTCCGCTTGTTGCTGTCGGAGCCGGTCTGGGTTGTTCAATTTGCCGGGGAGCAACTCCTGAAACCGGCGGCGCGGGTTGAACGTCATTCTGCGGAGGCAACCGTCGGCGGTCAGGACGCTGTTGTGGAGCTGCCTGGGGTTGGACCGTGGCGGGCGGACGTTGGTCAGTCGGAGTCGTGGCCGGTTGACGGACCTTTATTCCCCTGGTGTTGTTTTCTGTTGCAGCGGGTAACGTTTGCTGCGGCCTGTGGCGTGCATCCGCCTCCGGAGTCAGGCGCGGGAATCTCTGGCGTAATTCACGATTGTCACGATAGTCGGTTCGGGGAGGAGCAACCCTTGGCGGGGTCTGCTTGACTATCGGCATGCGAGTCTCCCTCAGCGGCTGGATGCGGGGACTGCCGGCCGAGACCGAGATCGAAAGCGAAGCGTTGCCGGAAGCGGACTGTGAAACCATTATTCCCCTGAGAAAATCGTTCTGTGGCACGACAGTCATTCCGCCACGCACATTACGGTTCCTGTATGCAATGTTCCCGGTGTTGACGGTGGTTGTGGTTACGTTGACGCTGTGACGGCCGTAGTGTCTGCGGCCGTAGAATTGTTCGCCGGGCGCCAGCGGAGTCCAGCCGACGTGATTGCCGGTGCGGTACCAGCCCACATAGCCGGGACCCCAGTACACATCACCGCGGGCAGGGGGCACCCAGCACCAGCCGAAGCCGCTGACTACTGCCCAGCGTCCGTAATGGTAGGGAATCCAGCCCCAGTTTTCGGAGGAAATCCAGACATAGTCACTGCCTTTCCAGATCCAGCGTCCGCTGCGATAGGGCGCCCAGTCGTTGGAGATGATCACGGTCGGACGCCAGACCATGCCGTATTCGGGGACGCGCACCCAGCTGCCGTTGGAGTCCAGCTCGCCGGAATAGCCACGCAGCTCTTCGGGAAGAGGCGACTCTGCCCTGGCCGCCCGCGACCGTTCCCGGTCCCGCTCCATGTTCCAGTATTCCCAGCTGTCGGGGGGATTGAGCGAGAGCAGCTCGTTATGTCCCTCTTCCAGCGCGATGTGCTCCCCGGCGCGGACCCTGGAGCGGCTGCCGTTGCCTTCCACATAGGCCGATCCCTTGAATATTGAAACATCCTCCTGGTTATCTGGCAGGATATCGATGCGCAACCTGGTGCGAGCGTCCGGCAGGACGGTGGTGTCGTCGGCATCGATCTGGAGTGAGTTGGCGGTGGCGGCCTTGTCTGTCCTGACATAGGCCCTGCCGCTGGCCAGGTGCAGGTGGGTGAACTGATCCTCGTTGGCCAGCAGGTCCAGTTGGGAACCTTCGTCCAGCCTGACCAAGCTGCCGTCGGCCAGCTGGATCTCGACCCGGGCATTTTCGGGGCACCAGAGCGCGTCTCCCTCGTCAAGCGGAGTGTTGACGGCTGCCGGCAGCCATTCCCCGGAGTCGGGCGAGCGGAACATCACATCCCCATCCACCATTCTGATCCTGGCCGGTCCGATGACCGAGGCCGGTGACAATGCCGGGACGATCAACAGCAACAGGCATATCCATATTATACGTTTCACTTTCAGCCTCCTTGGGCGGAGTTGCGATGCATGCTTCATGGTAACTGTGCACCGCAAGGAGCGTGCCGTTGCCTATACTGCCGGAATCAGGGGTTGCCGGGGTGTTACGGCCGGTAGGCATGCCTCATTTAGGGTGCGACAGGGTTTATTTGAAGTTGTCTATGATCCAGCGGGCGATACTCCTCAGCGGGGGCAGGGCGGGCAGGGCGTCGATCCCGAACCAGCGTGCGTCTTCCAGTTCAGAGGTGTCAACCGCGATTTCCCCCCCGGCATAGTCGGCGACAAAACCGGCCATCAACTGGGACGGAAAGGGCCAGTTCTGGCTCCCCACATAACGGACATTGCAGATCTCTATGCCGGTCTCTTCGCGCACTTCACGAATGGCGCACTCCTCCAGCGATTCGCCGAAGTCGAGGAAGCCGGCCACCAGGCTGTATCGGCCCGGTACCCACTCCGCCTTGCGGGTCAGCAGGAGTCTGTCGCCATGCTTGACCAGAATGATCGCGCAGGGGTGGATATGGGGGAAATGAACGTTTCGGCATGATCCGCAACGCTTGCCCCAACTGCCGCTGAGACGTTCCGTCTGTGCGCCGCAGCGTGGGCAGTGCCGGCTCTGCAGTTCCCAGTGCAGGATCTGCCGGGCAAGTCCCGCCAGGGTCAGGCTGCGGATGTCAAGTCGCTCGGCATTGGAGTTGAACGGTTCCGAGATGAACGGCGGCTGCAACTGCAGGCTGCCGCTGACGGATATCGCAAACAGCGCTTTGCCCTGCCAGGCGCCGATCAGGAACGGAGGCTGATGGTGGACCAGCCACTCCGGAAGCGGTCCGGCCGGCAGAGCGGCGCCCGAGCCACTTTCGACGATCACCACGTTGTTGCCCTGGATGATGGCCCAGATGCTGTCATCCGCCGGTTGGCGGTCGTCGCTCTTGAGAAATTCGAAGTCGCTTGAAATGCAGGCATGGTTGAAGGGCAAGTTTATCGCATCCGGGTACGGCGACCTGTTTTTCTGCCGGTTTACGTCCTCGGCGATCTGTTGCCTGACAGCGCCCTGTACGGCCAGCCCCTTGCATTTCGGCCATAGATCCTTTGTCATCTTGAACTCCGTAGGTTTTGATCGTTTTTCAACTGCTGCAATCGTATCGTTTCGTCCGGTCAATGTACAGCCCGGACTTGACTAGCAGTCGATTATTCAACATAATGCGCCCATGTTTCCTGCCCATCCTTTCCCCAAAACCCTGATCGTGACAGCGGTTCGAATCTGTCTGGCACTCCTGTTGCTGTGGTACCTGGTCTGCCTTTTTTCCCCGCCCGGAAACGGGACGGTGGTACGCGATGTTTCGTTTCCGCCCGGCAGCGGCATACGCCGACTGGCTGAAGAACTCAAATCGGGCGGGGTTATCCGCAGCTCGTGGCACTTTGTTCTTTTGACCCGCCTGCGGGGTCAGGCGCATCGACTCAAAGCCGGTGAATACCGTTTCAATGACGGCATGACTCCCAGACAAATTCTGGAAAAACTGGCGTCCGGCGATGTCGATTACCGCAAATTTGCCCTGCCGGAAGGTTATTCGATCTATCAGGCGGCGGAACTGCTGGAGCAGAAGGGGTATTTCAAGAGAGATGAATTTCTTGCCGAATGCCGCAATGCGGCGCTGTTGTCACGTCTTGGGGCAGGTCGGCAGACCGTGGAAGGGTATCTGTATCCGGCCACCTATAACCTGTCGCGCGGTGGAAGCGCGGCACAGTTGATAGCAATGATGATTGAGCAGTTTGAAAAAAAGTATGCCGCGTTGCCTGGAGTTGGCGGGTCGGATGCCGGCATGTCGCGTCATGAGGTTGTCACGTTGGCGTCGATGATTGAGAAGGAGGCGGTTTCGGAGGAGGAAAAGCCGTTGATTTCATCGGTATTCCACAACCGTTTGCGTATCGGCATGCCGTTGCAGAGCGATCCGACTGCGGTCTACGGTGTCCGCGCTTTTCAGGGCAAGGTGACAAAGGCCGACATCCAACGCCCCACACCCTATAATACCTATCTTATGCGGGGCTTGCCGCCCGGACCGATCGGCAATCCCGGCAGCGGCGCAATCCTGGCGGCGCTGAAGCCGTCCCGCACCGATTACCTGTACTTTGTTGCCCGCCAGGACGGCACCCACCAGTTTTCCCGCACACTGGAGGAGCACAATCGGGCCGTGGACCGCTATCTGGGACGCTAGCCCGCAGGATTTGAGCCTGCTTGCCGCCATTATGCTTGTCAGCTGCCCTGTTCAAGCCCCCCGGCATCTTCCACAACTATTTCCAGTTCCGCCAGCGTAATTTCCTTGATGCCGAGAGTATGAACTTCCGGCAGCAGTGCCAGCGAGAGTTCGGGGTCGGGGTTAATATCCTTGCCGGCTTTCCGGCAGGCGGCATTCGACAGTCGCACCGTTACCAGCAGGATGTTGCCGCTGTCGTAATCCGAGGTGTGGTGATAGATCGAGATTGCGGCATAGGATTCCGGCAGGTTCCAGGAACGCATCAGGTTGTAGCCGACCTCTTCATGCATCGTGCCAAGGATTTCGTTCACCAACGGTTCCGTCAGATTTACCTTACACTCCCCCGAGCGGCAGATGTCATCCATGATCTTGAGCAGCGCCAGTTTGCCGATGTCGTGCAACAGGCCGCCCATGAACGCCTCCGAAGCGATTTCCGGGTATCCGGCCTTGCGGGCAACCCACTTTGCGCCAACGGCACAGGAAAGCGCATGCCCCCAAAGAGCCAACATCTTCTGGTTCAGTATCTCATTCGACGAACGGTAAGTTTCGAACTGGGACGCCATCATGGCCATGTTTGCAATTTCCTGGGCGCCGAGCCTGACTATGGCATCCTTAATGACCGCCACCTTGGATAATCCGGCATAGTAGGATGAATTGGCAACCTTCAGTATATTGCCGGCCAGGGATTGATCTTCGCTGATAAGTTCGAGCACGCTTTCAATCGTGAAGTCACGCCTTGAGAGCGCTTGTTGCAGTCTCACCGCAACCGAGCTGAAAACCGGCAGGTTGGTGAGGTCTCCCATCAGGTGCTCCTGAATCAGGGTGATTATCGGTTTGTCCGTTGTCATCATGCTGCTCCGAGGATTCTGCGTAATTCGCTGATTGGTCTGGGTTTGCCACGTTTGGGCAGGTCGGTGATGATCTCCTGCACTGAAACCAGGCCTTGCGCCGCCTTGACCAGTCCATCTTCAAAGAGTGACACCAGGCCGGCCGATTCGATGCTCAATCTGCGGATCTCCAACGAGTTCTTGTTTTCCAGAATAGCGTTTCTCAAGATCTCATTCATCATCAGCAGTTCAAAGACTCCAATCCGCCCCTTGTAGCCGCTGTGCCCGCAAGCCTTGCACCCTCGCCCCCGCATGAAGGTGGCCCCGGCTATATCATTTGAGGTGACATACAGCCTGCTCAGGTCCAGTGGCGTCGGTTGGTACGGTTCGGCGCAGGAGGTGCAGACCCTGCGCAACAGTCGTTGGGCAACCACACAGGTTATCGTGGAAGCGATCAGGAATGACTCGATCTGCATCGTCAGCAACCGTGTCAATGCGCCGATACTGTCCTCGGTGTGGAAGGTGGTCAGCACCTTGTGGCCGGTAAGTGCCGCTTCGAATGCAATCTCCGCCGAGAACTTGTCGCGGACTTCGCCCAGTACGATCACATCCGGGTCCTGACGTACGATATGTCGCAGCGTCTCCTCGAACGTGACCCCGATCTTGGGGTTTATTGAACATTGGCAGATGCCGTCGATAACGATTTCAACCGGGTCTTCAGCTGTGATGATGCTGGTGTGGATATCGTTGATGTAATCCACACAGCTGTAGAGCGTATTGGTCTTGCCGCTTCCGGTGGGGCCGGTGATGATCATTACTCCGGTGGGGGTGTCAACCGCATTATAGATGAAGCTTTCCAGCATGCGCGGCGCCATGCCGATTTCCTTCAGGTTCAGCAGCGAAGTCTTGCTGCTCAACAGACGGATAACGATATTTTCACCATAAATGGTGATAAAGAAGGAAACCCGCAAATCAACGTTCACCCCATGTTTGCGGCTGGCATAGAGGACTCGCGCATCCTGGTGCCGGCGTTTTTCGGCGATGTCGGCCTGTCCCATGATCTTGATGCGCGAAGAGAGCTGCGGGGCCAGGGCTTTCAGGAAATCCTTGTGGTGCTGCATCACGCCGTCACGTCTGAAACGGATTCGCAAGCGGTCATTCATCGGTTCCATATGGATGTCGCTGGCGTTTTCCAGGATGGCATCATCCAAGAGTGTGTTGATGATGCCGATGATGGTGTTTTCATCGGATACGGCCATGGCCGGTTCGAGGCTCTGCTGCCGGGCGGCCAGTGCCTCCTTGATTGAAGCTCTGGATATGATCGCCGGAGAGAAGTTGTTCCCGAAAAAACGTTCGGCGGCCAGAAAGGCGTTCCTGTCAAGCGGGTCGGCAAAGGCGACCGTGACGATGTTGTTTTCCCTGCTGATCGGCAGAATGTTGTACTCTTCGCATACCGTTGCCGGCATCACGTTGAACAGGGATTTGTCCAGCTTGCTGAAATTTGTCGAAATTACCGGGTATCCGACCTGATATGAAAGTGTTTCCAGCAGTCTTCGTTCTTCGATGAAACCGCTTTCGATCAGGATCTCGCCGAGACGCTTCTTGCCGTCAATTTCTTTCTGGATTCCGAGCGCCTGGCGCAGATCCGATTCTTTCAGGTATCCCAGTTCCACCAGCAGGTCGCCCAGGCGGATGTTCAGTGAGCTGGAGCAGAGGGACTGCTTGACCTTGTCGGCGGAGGTATAACCCAGCTCGATCAGTGTCTGCAGCAGGGTCTGGGGGGTTGCCATCTTCTTGTTGACCCGGATTGCGTACGAAAGCTGTTCCTGGGTGATTTCTGCTTTTTCCAGCAGCAGAGACGCGAGAACGCCCGCGTCGTTACGGATGCCAACGGCAGCGGTCGCGGGTTTGGTGGACTGTGGTTGTTTGGAAGGGGGCAGGTTTTGCATGATGTGCATTTATAGGTTTAAGATACTTAAAATGCAATTATTTTTATTCTCTTACCGCTATCCGAATCTAACGGATTACCATTAGTTATGGCAAATTGCGATTAATCGAGACCTTCGCGCCAGTTATATGCCTTTTTCTGGCATTCAAGTACCGATATCAGTGGTATGCCACGCTTTGACAGGCATTCCACCGCTTCATCAAGTTCAATCCGTTCAATCATTTCCGCGATCTGTAGTAGTTCTCCCAGGATGCCGTCCCTGTCCGTCAGCGCCAGTCTCACGTCTTCCGATAGATTCAGTTCGGACACGATTTCATCCATGGATATTTCATAGACGTCCTGCAGCAGGGAGAGGGTGCCGACCATGAAGGCCTCTTCCGGTGAGTAGTTGCGGTTGATGAACTGAGGGTACAGGCGTGACAGCTCCTCCATGAATGCAGCTCTGACGGCGACCATGTCCAGAAGAGGGTTGCTCATGGATTGATTGCCGTCGTCGGCGAAAATGGCCAGTTGCACCCACCGTTTCAGTTGCAGCAATCCGATCAGAGTGATTGCATGGCGAACGGTCCTGATCTTTTCGCGCCGTCCGACTGATACAGAATTTACCAGCAACAGCAGTTTATAGGTCAGTGCCGGGCTCTGCTTGAATGTCGTTTCAATCTCGATTACATCGGCATCATTGGATAGTTGCTGCATGAGCCTGAAGAACGTATTAGCCGAGTCTTCCATGCGCCGTTTCTGAATCAGGGACGGTCTGGAAAAGAAGTATCCCTGAAACAGCTCGAAGCCGAGTTTACGGCTCCTCAGGTAGCTATGCCGTGAGTCAACCTTTTCGGCCAACAGTTTGACCGGAAAATGATGGAAATGGTCGATCATATCGTAAACCTGTTCCAGCGGCGTCTTTATGAAGTCGATTTTAACGACATCAACAATACCGTCGTACAGCTCCACGTATTCGCTCCTGTACTCATGATCATCCAGCGCCAGCAGGAAACCGCATGACTTCAGATGCTTGCAGCGATTAATGATCTCCGGTGTGATCACTACCGATTCCAGCAGTTCCAGTCCGATTGATTCGGGTGGCAGGAGTTCCAGTGAGTCACTCATCAGCATGTCGGCATCCACATTTATGTATCCGCGGTTCTTGCCAAGAATGTCCTTGATGCCGAAGCAGGATATCGTGTTGATTATGACCCTGGAAGTTGCATGAACAGGGGTTCTGAGGGTTGCCGATGACAGCGATACTGATGAACGGAAGAGCAGTTCAAAGGCGACAATTTCTTCCAGCCGGTTCAGAATCGGTTGCCTGCCTATCAGGTAGTTGGTCTGTTCCATTTAGGATCCCGTTGGTGTTTGTGATGTATCCATGACTGCGGAAACAGTCAGATAGCTAATTTGGCTGAGGTTAAATCTGTGTGGAAATGGCGATCGGAAAGTTAGTAATTAATAAACTATTTGTTTGTGAAAGACAAATCAATTAGTTGAGTACAGGTGGGCTTTGAACTAATGGACATTGGATGGGATTACATCGATCACGGTTACTTCCGGCGGTGCAAACAACCGCATCGGCGGTCCCCAGGTACCGGTTCCGCGCGACACGTGGATCTGTGAACCGGCGGCTGTTGTGGAGGTGCCACAGGGGAAGGGATGTGTCAGCTTTACCAGGAAGTTGAACGGGAACAGCTGCCCCTTGTGAACGTGACCCGAAAGCTGAAGATCGAAGCGGCCATCGCTGTCAGGCGGTATGAGCGGTCGGTGCTTGAGCAGCAGATGGAAGGAACCGGCGGGAAGTGATTCCAGCAGCGCTTTTTCAGGCCGTTGCCCACCGCGGTCACTCTTACTCACGACCGGGTCGTCGATGCCGGTGATCGTGATGCCGTTGGGCAGTGCTACGGATTGTCCCCGCAACACGGTAAATCCGGCGCTGCGCGTAAACTCGATCGCCTGTCGCAGGCCGGCAAAAACTTCGTGGTTGCCGACTACAGCGAACTTTCCCGCTGGCGCCGGTACTGTTGACAGCATCGCCGCCAGTGTTCTTTGGTGTGGCAATATCTCTTCACGTGAAAGCCGCCCGTCAACCATATCTCCGGTAGAGACCAGTATATCCGGCTGCGCTTCGCGAATGGTTCTGATGATGCGTTCCAGACGCTTTTCGCGGAGTAACAGGCCGAGGTGTATGTCGGATACCTGCACGATCCTGATCCTTGGGACTCCGGCGGGAAGTTTGCCGGTACTGATCGTCATGTGCTCACTGCGAATCCAGTTGGCTTCGAAGATGGCATAGATGCTTGCAACCAGCGCGATCAGCAGAGCCAGTCTGAAGGTGGACGCTGCGGATAAAAAACCTTCTGCCGCAAACGAGTAAGTCCGTTTTGATAAAAGGTTTATTGCACAAATCGTCTCCATCGGCAGCAGCGCAGTGACCAGCAGAAACAGGAATCCCATCCAGATGTAGGCTGGCCAGGCTATCAACAACGCGATCCGATCCATTCCTGATCGCTCGAAAAAGCGCACCAGCAGCGGGGCTGTCGTCATCAGGATCATCCACGATGCCAGTACCGCGGTAGTTGCGTTGCCGGGAGTATACAAGGAGCGCATCCGGAAGAATGCATAGGCGTGCATGCCGCCATAGATGGAAATAAATGTAATCAGGAAGATGGACATTGAACGTGTTCTTTGACGCCGCCGAACGTCAGGCGGTGGATCGGGCAAGGGCCCAGTTGCCTGATGGCTTCCAGGTGCAGGGCGCTGCCGTAGCCCTTGTGACCGGCAAATCCGTAACCGGGATATCGCTGGTCCATTTCGACCATTAACCTGTCGCGGGTCACCTTGGCGATGATGGAAGCCGCCGCAATCGAAAGGCTCAAGGAATCGCCTTTCTTGACGGTTTTCTGGGGGATGGGGGTGTTGATCGGTGTGATGCCGTCGATCAGCAGAAAGTCTGGCAACGGTGACAGTTGCCGGACGGCATTCAGCATGGCCAGGCGGGTGGCCTGCAGGATGTTGATGCTGTCGATAATCTCCGGCTCGACGATTCCGGTTCCGATTGCGAGAGCTTTGGCCGTAATCACATCAAACAGGATTTCCCGCTTGAGTGGAGATAGCTTCTTCGAGTCGTCAATCCCGGGGATGCGCAATCCCGGCGGAAGTATCACCGCCGTCGCCATTACCGGCCCGGCCAGCGGTCCCCGCCCGACTTCGTCCACGCCGGCAATTCTCTGAAAACCCTGGGCTTGGGCGATCTTTTCATAGGCAAGCGTGTCTGTCGGGAGTTGATCGAAAAGGTTGTCCTGTCGAGTCATGATTCACCCTGTCGGCATAACAAAAAAAGCCCCGCGTTTGCGGGGCTCGGAATTTACTTTGCAACCGGCACGTATTTCTTCTCGCGAATCCTGGCTGCCTTGCCGCGCAGTTTGCGCAGGTAGTAGAGCTTGGCGCGACGGACATGACCGCGAACCATGACTTCGATATTTTCGATGCTGGGCGAGTGGATGGGAAACATCCTCTCCACGCCGATGCCGTTGGAAATCTTGCGGACCGTGAAAGTCTCGCGAATGCCGCCGTTCTGGCGGGCGATTACAACTCCCTGGTATGCCTGGATACGCTGCTTGTCGCCCTCAACAATCTTGACGTGAACCTTAACAGTATCTCCGACCTTGAAAGGGATGATGTTCTTTTTCATTTGTTCTAATTCCAAAAAGTCGATGGTGTTCATTGTTTAGCTTCCTCCTGTATGATGCTACTTGGTTTTAGTTTGTTTGCTTCGTTTAAAGTGTGCCCTTCAGTCTGTCGAGCATGATTGCTGCCGCGGAGCGGACCGAAAGATGGTTATATGGACCGTTGCCTGCAATTGGTTGAAGAATGTAGTCGGCTTCTTCAAAACATTCATCCGTGAGTCCCCAGCCGGTGCCGAGCAGCAGCAGGTAGGGCTGGTCGGCATCTTCCAAAAGCTGCCTGAAATTCGCCAGTGAAATCGAGCCTGGTCGCCGGGATGCACCGGTTATGGCAACCTTGACCGGTTTTGCAAAAGCGGATTGAAAATCTTCAACCGCGGATTGCAGTGTTGGCAGTACCCGCACAATTTCCAGGGCAGTGCGGCGGTCAGGGTTGTAACCGGCGCCCCATCCTTCCTGCCAGTGCCCGCTGATCCGTTCCGCCAGCCGGCGCTGCTCTTCGGAGGGGGTCACGATATAGAACCTGTCCAGACCGAATGTCTTCGATGAGCGTGCAATGTCGTGTTGGTCAAGATTGGTCAATGCCGTTGTCACAACTTCGCGGTGCTTGTTGTAGACCGGATGGTGCAAAAGGGCTATGGCCAGATTGTTACATGCCACAGTCATCCTCCCGCGCGATCTCGTGCAGCATCTTCAAATCTTCTTTGGACAACGTGATTTCCGAAAGCAGGTCAGGACGCAAATGTCGGGACTTGCGCAACGACTCCTTGCGCCGCCACTTTCTGATCAGCTCATGATTGCCCGAGAGCAGTGTCGGCGGTACTTCGATTCCCATGAAGAGTGGCGGACGGGTATATTGGGGATACTCCAGCAGTCCATCGCCAAATGAATCGGTGCCGGCCGACTCGCAACTGCCGAGCACGCCCGGGATCAGTCTGGTCGTGGCGTCCACAATCGCCATCGCCGCAATTTCACCGCCCGACAGTACGAAGTCGCCAAGCGATATGTCGTCCTCGGCGTACAGAGTGCGAATTCGCTCGTCGATTCCTTCGTAGCGCCCGCAGACTATGATCAGTCCCGCTTTTTTCGCCAGATCCGATGCCACCCGATGGGTCAGGGGCCTTCCCTGGGGAGAGGTGAGCACGACCATGGAATCGGGCCTGAGTTCCTTGACCGCAGTAATGCAGGCTGCCAGCGGCTCCGCTTTCATGACCATGCCGGCTCCGCCGCCATAGGGAGCATCGTCGGCGGTTTGATGCCTGTCGGTAGCGTAGTCGCGGATATTGTGCAACGTGATGTCAATGAGCTGTTTGTCTTTGGCCCTTTTTATGATGCTCTCATCGAACGGTCCACTGAACATCCCTGTAAAGAGGGTCAATATGTCGAATCTCATAGATCCAGCAAGCCGTCCAAAGGCGTGATCACCATTCTGTTTCCGCTGATATCGACCAGTGAAATCACATCGGCAATGGCTGGAATCAGATACTCCCGCTCATCGCCGCGTACTACGTAGATATCGCTGCTGCCGGTTTCAAAGATATCAACCAGTTTTCCAAGCTCCTGACCATCATCGGTAAAAACCATCAGTCCGATCAGGTCGCGCCAGTAATATTCGTCTTCGGCCGGTTCGGGAAGCTGGCTCCGTTTCAGGCAGAGTTCATTGCCCACAAGCGGCAATACCTGGTTGATATCGTTGAAATCGTCAAGCGAAAGCAGGAATCCGCCGGAATGGGCGGAAACCCCCTTGATAACGTATTCCTGCAGCAGGCCGCTCTTTCCTTTCAGAAATGCGGTGCCCGAGTTCTGCAGGCTTTCAATATTCCCGGAATACGAGAATACTTTCAATTGTCCTTTGATTCCGTGGGTGCCAATGATCTTGCCCACGGTAATCATTTCATCCTGATCACTCATTTATTCGACAATCTTGAGAATCGCCTTCCTGTTGTCCTTGGTAGACACTGCATTAAGGATAGTTCGTATCGCCTTGGCGGTTCGTCCTTCCTTGCCGATAATTCGCCCCATGTCTTCCTTGGCGACGGTCAGTTTGATGACCAGAGTTTCCTCTTCCGTCTCCTCGGTGGCATTTACTTGAGTCGGATCATCTACCAGTGCCTTTGCGATGGTTTCAACAAGTGTCTTCATGGCGGTATCCTCTGCTCATATTGAATGACCGGCGGACCGGGTATCTGGATACTCTAAGCGGCCGCTGCTGTCACCTTGTCAAGCAGGCCCGCATTCTTCAAAATCTGGCGAACTGTATCGGTCGGCTGTGCGCCCTTGTCAAGCCAGGCCAGAGCCTTTTCGTTGTTCAGTTTGACTACAGCCGGATTCTTGGTCGGGTCGTAGGTGCCGACGTTCTCAATAAAACGGCCATCTCTGCGGCAGCGCTCGTCAGCTACTACTATCTGGTAGAAAGGTCTTTTTTTAGCACCTGCGCGAGCAAGCCTGATTTTTGTTGCCATTGTGTTTCCTCCTGATTTTTCCTTCTGCGATGTTTTAGTATAAACCGTAGTGCGGTTCTGGTTGTTATCCGAACGGCATCATTCCCTTGCCCAATCCTCCCAGGCCTTTCATGAGTCCCTTTGGTCCAAGCTTTTGCAGCTGCTTGATCATCTTCTGCGCTTCCGTGAATCTTTTCAGCAGCTGGTTGACTTCCTGGACCGTAGTCCCGCTTCCCTTGGCTATGCGAAGTCGGCGGCTGCCGTTTATGATGCCGTGATTGGAGCGCTCTCCGGGAGTCATCGACCGGATGATCGCTTCAATACGCTTGATTTCGTTCTCACTGGGCTGGGCGCCCTTCATCTGCTTCATCATCTTGCCCATGCCCGGGATCATGCCCATGATCGATTCCATCGATCCCATTTTCTTGATCTGCTGCATTTGTGTCAGAAAATCTTCCAGGTCGAACTGGTTCTTCTTCATCTTCTTCTGAAGAAGCGCGGTTTCCTTCTCATCAAAGACTGACTGGGCTTTCTCCACCAGGGTCAGTACGTCACCCATGCCGAGTATGCGCGAAACCAGACGATCGGCATGGAACACCTCAAGGGCGTCCAGCTTCTCTCCCAACCCGACGAACTTTACCGGCTTGCCGGTAACCGCCTTGATTGAAAGGGCGGCTCCGCCCTTAGCGTCGCCATCCAGCTTGGAGAGCACAACGCCGCTGATTTCCAGTCGATCATTGAAGCCGCCGGCAACATTTACGGCTTCCTGGCCGGTCATGGCATCGGCCACGAACAGAATCTCGCGCGGCTGTACGGCAGCCTTGATCTCGGCCAGCTCGTTCATCAGGTAATCGTCGATCTGATGACGTCCGGCGGTATCGAGTATGACCGTGTCGTAGCCGTTCAGCTCGGCGAAGCGCATGGCTGCGCTGCAGATATCGACCGGCTTCTGGTCGGCGGATGAGTTGAATACTTCAAGGCCGAGCTGGCGACCGACGGTTCTGAGCTGTTCGATGGCGGCCGGACGGTAAACGTCAGCCGGAACCAGCAGCGGGCGGCGTTTCTGCTTTTTAAGCAGGTTGCCCAGCTTGCCGCAGGTGGTCGTCTTGCCAGCTCCCTGGAGTCCGACCATCATGATCGCAACCGGAGGCTTTGCAGCCAGGTCGAGGGAGTTGTCCTCGCCGCCACCCATGATAGCCACCAGTTCGTCGTGTACGATCCTGACAACCTGCTGCCCGGGTGAAAGGCTGTTGATAACCTCTGTGCCGACCGCCTTCAGGCGGACATTCTCTACGAAGTCCTTGACAACCTTGAAGTTTACGTCAGCCTCAAGCAGCGCCAGGCGAACTTCGCGCAACGCGTCCTTGATGTTGTCCTCGGTCATTACTCCAAGACCGCGAAGTTTTTTAAAGGCTGACTCCAGCTTGTCGGATAGGCTGTCAAACATCGTGGATAATACTGTCCCTGCTAAAGAGATATCCCAAAAGGGGATCACTATAAAGGCTTGTAGCGACGACTGTCAAGAACTATTTGTTTTTAAAGCCGTATTACCCTTGCGGTCGAAAGAATTGACTCAACGGTCGTCAGCATGTTGCTCGTAGCGCCGGAGCGCAGTTTCTCCTTGAGTCCGAGGAAGTCCAGGCAGAGGCCGCACGACAGGATTTCGACGCCCATCCCGGCCAGTTTGTCCAGCGCTTCGAGAACATCCGAACCTTCCGTAGTCAGCCGTACCCCGCTGTTCAGAAACATCATCCTGGATGGCATCGCCGCACTCTCAAGCAGTGTGAAAATGAGGTTTTTCATCAGGAGCCGGCCCAGCTCCTCGGGACCGTCGCCAAGCCGGTCCGATGTAAACAGCAACACCGTATCGCCCGGTTCCGTTACGGTCTGTGCGGCAGGGTCGATGCTGCCGGCATTGATTGTCAGCAGCCAGCCGTTGTCCTGCCGTTCCTCCAGAACTTCAAAGCCCCTGTTCCTGGCAAAGCGGGCCACGTTTTCGCGTGGGGCGCCATCATCAAGGCGCACCCGGATCCCGCCCTGTTGTTCGAGCGCCTTCTTTACCGTTAATACCGGCGCCGGGCAGGCCATGTCACGACAGTCTATCGTATCCATTTTGTTACCTCACAATTTTGAAGGTTCGCCTTCGTTGCCTTGCCAGACAGTCTCATATTTTCCGCCGGCAATCCTGCGGCAGACAAAGGCCGGCAATAGCTGCTCCTCGGCAAGAACTTGCATCACTCCGTCGCCCGCATTTTCGTCATAGCGGAGAGCCAGGCCGCAATCTGCCGAAAGTGCTCTCGGTGCCGGGATCAGCAGAACCGGCAGCGATCTGGCCTTGAGCACGCTTTCAGCCTTCATCACCCGATGTGCGGAGTTGAACACCGCCAATAACTGTCCATCCTGAACCATTGTACGTTTCTCCATATGTATGTCCTGACCCCAAGTAATAAATGGAATGCTGGTTGACAAAACTATTGCGGCTTTCTACTATGCCCAAAAGGAGTTGTTCATGCAAGGCACAATCCTGGTTGTCGGGCTCATTATCCTGTCATTCATCATCAGCATACCGTGCGGTTATCTCCGTCAAAACTACGCAAAATATTCTTTCATGTGGTTTCTGCTGATCCATCTTCCAATTCCATTCATCGTGCTTTTACGATTGAAAGCGGGCATCAGCTGGCATTTCATCCCCTTGACGCTGGGCGGTTCGATTGCGGGACAGATCGTCGGCGGAATCATAAGCCGCCGGAAACAGCAAGATGGCAAAGCGTCCTAGAATGCCTTTTCCCCGGCCATTGCCGGGTCTGGTCCAGGAGTGTCTTCAGGGCCTGGGACTGGCGGAACGACTGCGCGAGGCCGAAATCTGGCGGGTCTGGCCCGATGTGGTCGGAGCAACGGTTGCCGCTCGAGCCCAACCGCTGAGGATCATCAACGGAACCCTGACCGTGGCGGTCTCCAGCGCTCCCTGGATCCAGGAACTGCGTTTCATGACCGGCATGATGAAGGAAAAGCTCAACAGTCGTCTGGGTGGAGAGGTCGTGCGTGAAATAGTGCTCAAGGCCGGAAAAGTCCAGAAGGCGGTTGTCGATGAAGAACCTGAAATGCCCCCACCAAAGCCTCTTACCGTTGCCCAGTTGGCCCTAATAGAAGAACAGTCGTCGGCAATTTCCGATCCGGAGGCACGCCGGATGTTTGCCGAACTGATGAAGGTAAGTCTGGAAAACGGCACCTGCAAATGATTGTAATTCTTTTTTGCGGCATATAATTAAGGCGCTCGCCATGTACAACGGCAACTTCCTTGCTGACGATGCGGGATTCTCCGCCGGAGCCGCCATGCGGTAGCGGCTGCGGAGCCGGTTCGCGCGTCTTGTCGAGCTGGCGGGGCGGCTTTATGGCGAACGGAAAAAGTGGCACAAATCGATCGAACTCTATGAAAAAGGGATCGAGACCGACGAACTCCAGGAAGAATTCTACACCGGCCTCACCACGGGTTCGACGTACTACTGTATGCGCCATTGCCCAGAACTCGGAAGGCACCAGCTTTGGAACGGTACTCAGCTTCACTGTCAATGGCTACACCGTCACCTACAACGGCAACGGCGCTACCTCCGGCAGCGCTCTGCTGGACAGTGGTAACTACACAAACGAAAACAGTGTCACCATTCTTGCCAACAGCGGCGGTCTGACCAGAACCGGCTATACCTTTGCCGGCTGGAACACAGCAGCTAACGGCAGCGGCACGACGTATCAGGGTGGAGACAGTTTCACCATGGGTGAGTCTGATGTCACCCTCTATGCCATCTGGCAACAGATAAAGGTCACTGCTATTGTTCCTGACCCTGCAACCCCTGCAATCCTATATGCGGCCATCGACGGTGAAGGCATCCATAAAAGCACAGACAGCGGCGCAAGCTGGACAAAACTGTCGGTACAGCCGGGCAACCTCCGTGTCAAGGCACTTCTATTCTATCCGACGACTCCGGGATCCCTATATACAGTCACCTACGGCAGCGGTATCTGGAAGAGCAGCGACAGCGGCGCAAGCTGGATCAGTTGCAGCGGCCAGCCGGCGAACCTGAACATTCTGTCATTGCAGATTGACGGCAGCGGCAAGCTCTACGCCGGGACGGAGGACGGGGTATTTGCGAGTGCGGATGGCTGCGGGTTGTGGACCCCTATGAACAGCGGGTTACCGTGAGGCAGGCTTAAGGCTGAAGGCTGAAGGAATGTCAAAGCAACTTACCAAGAGAATGATTATGAAAGAACAGGTTGATCTGGTTTTCAACAGAGGAAATCTCTGTTACATTCTGTTGCATAGCGTCTCCTTGTATATGTAAGTTGATTTGTTGGGGAACAAACCTGTCTTACTATGTATCTAGACGCTGTACTGTCAATAATATCAATATGTTACAATGTTTTTACAACTGCGAAAGATGAGATAAAGGCTTAAAACAGGGGGCCGGTTTTGATCTTATCCGCTTTTATCCTGTTAAATACATGGTTTTGACTTTTGTCACGAAGCGCTCAAGAGATATCTGGAAGGCAGGGAAAGAAAGAGATGATCCTGTAGGTAGTTGAGACGCGACCCTTGCAAGCTCTACCCTCGCAAGCTACTCCTACGCCGGAAGCGAGGCAGGGGTGTTTGTCAGTCTGGATGGCTGTGGGACATGGGCGACGATGAATAGCGGGTTGCCGTAATAAGAGGAGAGATCTAATGCGTATTATCGGAATTGTTATTCTGCTTGCCCTGAATGTTGGCATCCTGCCTGTACGCGCTGAGATCGTTACCGCCAGCCTGGCGGCGGGAACAGGTCCCTGGGGTATGGCGATGAATCCGGTGACCAACAAGGTCTATGTGGCCAATTACAACAGCAATAACGTGACAGTGATCGACGGCGCTACCAACGTCACCACAACCGTGACGACTGGGACGAATCCGTATGCCGTGGCGGTGAACCCGTTGACCAACAAGGCCTACGTGGCGAATATGGGCAGCAACACCGTGACGGTGATCGACGGCATCACCAACACCACCACGACCGTGACGACGGGATCGTCTCCCTATGCCGTGGCGGTGAACCCGTTGACCAACAAGGTCTATGTGGCCAATTACAACAGTAATAACGTGACAGTGATTGACGGCGCTACCAACGTCACCACAACCGTGACGGCTGGGACGAATCCCAGGGCCGTGGCGGTGAACCCGGCTACCAACAAGGTCTACGTGGTGAATAGGAACAGCAACAACGTCACGCTGATCGACGGCGCCACCAACACCACCACGTCCGTGACGACGGGATCGTCTCCCGATGTCGTAGCGGTGAACCCGGTGACCAACAAGGTCTATGTGGCGAATAACGGCAGCAATGACGTGACAGTGATCAACGGCGCCACCAACGCCACCACAACTGTCGCCGCCGGGACGAATCCCAGGGCCGTGGCGGTGAACCCGGTTACCAACAAGGTCTACGTGGCGAATACCGGTAGTAATAACGTGACAGTGATCGACGGCGCCACCAACGCCACCACAACTGTCGACGCCGGGACGAATCCCTCTGTCGTGGCGGTGAACACGGTCACCAACAGGGTCTATGTGGCGAATGTCATCAGCAACAACGTAACGGCGATCGACGGCGACAGCAACGCCACCACGACTATAACAGTGGGGAACATTCCCTATGCCGTGGCTGTGAACCCGGTGACCAACAAGGTCTATGTGGTGAATAGGAACAGCAACAACGTCACGGTGATCGATGGCGCCGGCAACACGACCGCCACCGTGACAGCCGGGACAACTCCCTATGCCGTGGCGGTGAACCAGGTCACCAACAAAGTCTATGTGGCAAATTCCAGTAGCAACAACGTGACGGTGATCGACGGCACCGGCAACGCCACCACCACTGTGACAGTTGGGAACGGTCCCCAGTCAATCGTCGTGAACCCGGTGACCAACAAGGTTTATGTGACCTGTCTCAATGACAACTCTGTCTGGACAATCGACGGCGCCACCAATGCGGCTGCCATAGTTACCATGTCGGGAACCGGCCCCCAGGCAGTCGTCGTGAACCCGGTCACCAACAAGATCTATGCAGCTTTTCCCGCTGGTAATCTCGTCATGGTAATCGACGGAGTCACCAATGCGACCACCACAGTGACAACCAGTGGGTCCGGTGCCAGGGCAATCGCCGTGAACCCGGTCACCAACAGGATCTATGTGGCGAATTATAACGGCAACAACGTTACGGTGATCGACGGCGCCACCAACTCGACCGCCTTTGTTACCGCCGGGACAAACCCCTATGCCGTGGCGGTGAACCCGGTGACCAACAAGGTCTATGTGGCCAATTCCGGCGACAACACCGTAACGGTCATCGACGGTACCAGCAATGCCACCACAACCGTGACAGTGGGGAGCGGCCCCCAGGCAATAGCCGTGAACCCGGTGACTAACAGGATCTATGTGGCCTGTTTCACCGACAACTCTGTCAGGGTGATCGACGGCGCCACCAATGTAGCCGCCATAGTAACAACTACGGCATCCGGAGCGCTGTCACTCGCCGTGAACCCTGCGACCAACAAGATCTATGTTGCCTCTTTCAGCGACGACCGCGTCAGTATGATCGACGGCGCCACCAATACGATCTCCACTGTAACGACATCGGGAGTCGGACCACAGGCCGTTGTCGTGAACCCTGTGACCGGCAAGATCTACGTAGCTAATAGCGGCAGCAGCAGCGTCACGGTGGCAACCGAACAGCAAGTCATGGGCAACAGCCTTATCACAGCGATAACCCCGCTTGCGGGTAATCAGAGCAGCGACTTGACGCCAACCTTCACCATGTTGTCAACCTTTTACGGTTATACCGTAGCGACCTACTACCAGGCCGACACCTGGCAGGGGCAGTGGCAGTCATTTAATTCTGCCGGAATTAACCGCACTCCGGCGCTTACCCCCGGCGAGCATATCCTCTACGCCTTTGCCGCCGACGGCCAGGCCGCCACCTCGATCAATACCGGCTTTGGCAGCAGCCCGCTGATCGGCAACATGACCGCCTACTGGTTTCTGGTGGGACAGGACAGTACCTCCCCCACGGTAACGCTTGCCACGACGGCAATAAGTCCAACCAATCAGCCGTTTACTGTCACCGCCACTTTCAGCGAACCGGTGACCGGATTTGACAGCAGCAAGGTTTCCGTCACAAACGGCACAATCGGCAGCTTCTCCGGTAGCGACACCGACTACAGTTTCAGCGTCACCCCGACCGGAGCGTCGGTAACGGTCAAAGTGGCAGCCGGCGCCGGTAAGGATGCGGCAGGGAACGACAACACCGCTGCCACGCCCCTTGTCATAAGCTACGACAACACCAGCCCCAACGCCACCATCACCGGCGGAGGGACAACGGTCAACGCCCCCTTCACCGTTACCATCAGCTTCGACAAGGCGGTGACCGGGCTGAGCCTGGCTAACATTACAGTCAGCAATGGTACCGCTTCCAGCTTGGCAAATGTCACGCCGAACCTCGTCTGGACCGTGCTGATTACCCCCACCGGCCGGCCGGGGCAGCCGGTGGTCATCTCCGTGACCGGTGTCAATGACAGCACCGGCAACAGCAATACCGTCACCCCCCTTGCCACCATGGTCCAACCGACAGCGGCCTTGAGCACCACAGCCATCAACTTCGGCGGCATCACCACGGGGACAGGCAGTGATACCCGCGAAGCGGTCTTTACCAACACCAGCAACGGAGCGGTGACCATCGACACCATCACCAAAACCGGGACCGACCAGGACAACTTCAGTCTGACCGGAACCTGCGCCAACGTCGCCACAATCAGCGCCGGTGCCAGTTGCACCATGGCGATTTCCTTCAACCCCACGTCCGCAGGTACGAAAAGCGCCGCTATCAGTGTCACCTCCAACGCCTCAGGAAGCCCCCATACCGTCACCTTGTCCGGCAACGGAACGGTTTCAGCCAACAGCATTGTCATTGATCCTAACAGCGCCACTACCCTTTTTGCCGGACTGGATGGGGCAGGGGTGTTTCGCAGCGTTGACAGCGGAGCCAACTGGACAGCCGCCACCGTTCAGCCGACAAACCTGCGCATCAAGGCGCTGGCCTTCAAGGCGGGGGACAGTACAACCCTCTATGCCGCCAGCTACGGCAATGGTGTTTTCAAGAGCGTGAACAGCGGTGATAGCTGGGCTGCGTGCGCTGTCACCGGCCTGACCAATCTGAACCTGATTTCGCTGGTGATCGACGGAACCGGCAAGCTCTACGCGGGGACGGAAGGCGGGGTGTTTGTCAGTGCGGATGGCTGCGGGTCGTGGACGGCGATGAATGGCGGGTTGCCGTGAGGCAGGCTTAAGGCTTAAGGCTGAAGGAATGTCAAAGAAAGATGCAGGAGGATTAACATGAATCCGTGGAAAAGCTTTACAGCGGTATCCGTAACAGCTTTATTGTTTCTGATGTTTTCGGCGGTGCCGGTGGTGGCAGGCTTCAACGTCACCATCTCCAGCGGGGCAAGCAGTGGCGGTTCCTGGTCCGGTGCAACCCCGGATGTCTGGACAGCCAGCGCCAGCGGTGCAACCGTCAGCGTAGCAGAGCTGCAGAGCAGGCTGTCGGGCGGCGGCGCAACGGTTGATGTCGGCAGCAGCGGCACGGAAAACGGCGACATCACCATTGCCGCGCCGATCAGCTGGATCGGCAACACCCTGACCTTTACCGCCAGCCGTAATATCCAGATTAATGGCGTCATGACCGCTACCGGCAGCGCCAGCCTGAACATGACCGGCACGCCGCTCTGCGGCTTCGCACCTGGCGGCGGCTTTGGCGGCAGGGTTGACTACAGCGCCAGCGGCGCACTCACCATCAACGGCTCTCCCTACACCGTCATCACCTCCCTTGGCAGTGCCACAAGCAGTAATGATGGCACTCTCCAGGGGATCAAAGGTGCACTTTCGGGCAAATACGCTCTGGGCGCCAATATCGATGCAGCAACAACCTGGGGGTGGAACTTTGGTGCCGGTTTCACTCCGCTCGGGAAATCGCCGACCGGTTTCAGTGGAGTATTCGATGGCCTTGGGCACAGTATCAACCGGTTGCATGTCACCAGACACAGCGCCTATGGCGCTGGCGGTCTTTTCGGCGATACCTCTGGCGCTCTGTTGCGTAATGTTGGGGTGAATATCTCGATTTTTTCCTCCATGTACGATGGTTACAATATCGGCGGACTGGTGGGAGCCATGTCCGGCGGCAGCATCAACAACTGCTACAGCAGCGGCACAGTTACTGGTACTTCAACCTATGCTGTTTACGTCGGCGGTCTGGTGGGGTATCTGGACGGCGGCAGCATTAGCGGCAGCTACAGCAGTGCAGCGGTCACCGCTTTTTCATACGCAACCGGTGTGATCCCTCCCTTTGCCTATTCAGGTGGTCTGGTTGGTGTTTCCTCGAACGGCAGCATCAGCAACTGTTACAGCAGCGGTTCATCCACGGCATTCTCTGCTTCAGCAGGCAACGCTGCAGCGGCTTCCGGCGGACTGGTGGGTGATTTTATCAATGGCGGCATCACCAATAGCTACAGCAGCGGCCCGGTGACGACCAAAACCATGTCAACCTCTTCGGTGATACTTTACCCGTATTCCGGTGGTCTGGTGGGGAGAAATACCGGCGGCAGCATCAGCTACAGCTACAGCACCAGCCCGGTTTCAGGGGCAACCCCTTGCGGTTTGATCTGTGCAAACAGCGGCAGCATAACCGACAGCTTCTGGGATACCCAGAGTTCTGGAGCTGCCACAAGCTCGGGCGGCACCGGCAAGACGACGTCGCAGATGAAGAGCCTCGCCACCTTCAGCGGCTGGGATATCTCTGAAGCCGCTGGCTCCAGTTCGGACTGGCGCATCGTCGATGGCATCACCTATCCGCTGCTGCGGCTCTTTTCCCGGAATGATGTCTATATCAGGAACTGCACCCCGGGGAACTATGACAACGGCTCCGCCTGCGCCCCCTGCGCCGCCGGTAGCTACCAGCCTGGCGGGTCGCAAACGTCCTGCATCCCGGCACCGGTTGGCTTTTTTGCCCCGGCAGGTGCCGCCGCGCCGACAGCCTGCGCTGCCGGCAGCTATCAGGATCTTACCGGCCAGAGCACCTGCAAAAGCTGCGATCTGGCCACCTATCAAAATGCCACCGGGCAATCCTCCTGCATCCAGGCACCAGCCGGAACCTATGTCAACATAACGGGAGCCACCACGCCAACCCTCTGCTCAGCAGGCACATATCAGAGTCTACCCTCACAGATAGAGTGCAATCAATGCCTTCCCGGCCAATACCAGAGTACGCCGGGCCAGGCATCGTGTATCGCGGCTCCGGTCGGATATTTTGTTCCTGATACGGGGGCAACGACTCTGACAGCCTGCTCTTCCGGAACCTACCAGTCCAACACCGGCGCATTCAGCTGCACAGCCTGCCCGGCCGGAACAGTGCAGTCAGCATCAGGCCAGTCGGCCTGCGTAGCCATACCCAAGGCAGCCGCCAGCATGGTTATCGACCAGTCAACAAACCCGGCCACCCTTTTTGCGGCCATTGACACGGAAGGGGTCTATAAAAGCCCGGATGACGGCGCTTCATGGACGGTTGCCAACGGCACTGCCCCGAACAATCTCACCAACCTGCGGGTAAAGGTGCTGGCGCGCAGCAGTGCAGGGGTGCTCTTTGCCGCCACCTACGGCGACGGTGTCTTCAAGAGCAGTGACAATGCCGTCAGCTGGAGCGTCTGTGCCACCCAGCCCGGCAATCTGAACGTTCTGTCGCTTGAGATTGATGGGGCTGGCAAGATTTATGCCGGGACGGAGAACGGGATTTATGCCAGCGGGGATGGCTGCGGTACGTGGACAGGGATGAATGACGGGTTACCGTAGAGAGCAGTCACGCGAATTAAGGAAGCTGCCAACTGCCGAGCTAGGTTTAAACATTTATTTCAACAGAAACCTCAGAAGTTTGGAAACCTCTGAGGTTTGAATGGTACAGGGTGCAAATCCGTGTGGAAATTGTCATTGAATTTAATTAAGAATGGCAGCTATATAGCCATGTGCTAGTTTATCCGTTCGCGGCAAGACCTATAGAAACTGACAGTCGCCATTAATCGCTATGAATTTATCCAGCTACTGAGCGGGGATACTCTCCATGAAAACCAATCGAATACTTTTGCTATTCCTGCTTCTACTCCTTGCCCCCTTCCATGCCTATGCTGCTGCGCCAACCGTCGGCACCCTCAAGCCGAGCGGTCTGGTGGCCAACGGCGCGCCGTACCGCGCCTCAGCGAGCAGCGTATTGACCCTTCCCACCAAGGGGATGCTGAACGGCCTGGTGAACCCCAACGGCGACAGCTGCACGGTCAGCTTCGACTACGGCCCCACCACCGCCTACGGCAGCAGCGCGTCATACGGCACGGTGTCCGGCACGAGTAGCGTGGCGGTCAGCAGCCAGATGTACTTCACCTGGGTGACCGACGGCAGCGACCAGTCGCTCCATTACCGCACCAAGGTGGTCTGTAGCGGCACCACCTGGTACGGCAATGACGTCACCTTTGTCCCGTTCACCTCCACGGTCAGATCCAACTATAATCTCGAACCCGATAATGCCAGCTTTCCCACCGCCAACATCCATAACGTGCCCACCTGTTCCGACAGCGCGACCCTGGCCACTTTTGACATGAAGAATTGGAACAATTACGACGTCACCCTTGACTACACTGCCGGAACCGATCACGGCAGCGTCGTCATCGGCAGCTTTCAGGTTCAGCAGGTCTTTGTCGGCAAGGGGAGCATCGCTGCCTTCTATTACAACTACACGTTGTTCGAGCAGATTCTCACCAACGACCGGCTCTGCTCCGAACCCCAGTCCCCGTCCTCATTGGTTCGAGGCTACGCCCTTGGCAATCCCGGTGGCGTCGGCCAGATTTATACCCTCTACAACGACAACTCCGCGCCGATTACTCTTGACGTTATGGCGGGGAGCGACATTTTCAGCGTTACCATCCCGGCCAGATCCCGCAAGTTGATCGCCACCGCCCTGGCCGAGGCGCAGTTTTCCTACAACAGCGCGCCGTTCATGATCCTTTCTCCCCTTGGTGGCGTCTTCTGGGCCGACCGTTATCTGGTCACCGCCGCGCCTGTCTCTTCCACCGTTGCCACGAGCGATTTCCTGCTGCGAAACAACGACGATGCGGCCCACACGGCGGTGCTGAGGAACGGGGCCGGCACTGAGCACCGCTACACCCTGCCTCCCTACGGCAGCCAAACGGTTACGGTGGAGTACGGCAACTGGGATCTTTACCTGGTCGTGCCGGACATGGTGGGGCCGGCAATGGTGGGAGATCATGTCAAGGTGGCGTCGCTGAATCCGGGGCTGATCCCGCAGACCATCAGCTTTGGCGCGGCGCCAGCTATGGCAGTGGGTGGCGCGAACGGCACGGTGAGCGCCACGGCCACTTCCGGCCTGGCGGTCACCTTCAGCTCCCTGACCCCGTCAGTCTGCACTGTCAGCGGCGCGACAGTTACTGCTGTTACTGCCGGAACCTGCACCATCGCCGCCGACCAGACGGGGAACGGCAGCTATGCCCCGGCTTTACAGGTGAGCCAAAGCTTTCCGGTCAGCGGCAAGCCGGCTTTTGCCTATACCAACTTCCCCGGACTGATCTCCATGTGGGCGGGAGGTGGCAACGCAGTTGACAGCATTAGCGGCAACAACGGCGCTCTGCAGGGAAGCGCAACCTATGCCGCCGGTTACGCCGGGCAGGGGTTCAGTTTCGATGGCACTGCTGGCGGCTATGTCAGCATCCCCGACTCATCCTCCCTCCATCCGGCGCAGTATAGCGCCAGCGCCTGGTTCAACTGGGGAGATATCGGCACAGGCAATATCCAGTTTCTGATGGGAAAAGGGGTTGAGCGCTTCGAGATACATACCGGCAGCAATAATTCCATCCGCTTCATCCCGGCCGGATATCCGTCCAGCTATGTTGACTCGCCTGCCAATGCCATCCAGACGGGGTGGAACCATATCGCTGTCACCTACGGCAGCGGCGAGGCAAAGATCTACATGAACGGCGCCCTTGTGGCCAGCCGCAGCAGTATCAGCGGAGCAGCCGATCTGACCACTGCCACAGCACCCCTTGTCTTTGGCGGGCGCAGCGATGCCAGCTACTACTTCAAAGGGGGGATTGACGAGGTGGGGCTCTTTAACAGGGTTTTGAGCGCCAGCGAAGTCAGCAGCATCTTCACTAACAGTGCAACCGGCTTCACCCTGGCAGCCAGTGCTGTACCCGGCGCCACAGGGGCAGTCATCTCCGGCTCGGTCAACGACAACATGGCTGATACTACTGTCAGCGTCGAATACGGCCTGACCAGCGGATACGGCATGAGCACTACGGCCACACCGGCAACCATAACCGCGGGAAGCGGCATGACTCCGGTCACGGCAACTCTCACCGGACTACAGGCCTGCGCCACCACCTACCACTACCGGCTTAAGGCCACAAATGCTGTCGGTACAAGCGTCAGCGGGGATCAGAACTTCAGCACCCTGCCATGCCAGAGCATCAGCTTCGGCCCGGCGCCGGATATCATCACCGGCACAACCGGCACGGTCAGCGCCACTGGCGGCCCGTCCGGCAATCCGGTCATCTTCAGCTCCCTTACCCCCTCAATCTGCACCATCAGCGGCTCCACAGTCACCGCCATTGCCGCCGGAACCTGCACCATCGCCGCCAATCAGGCTGGCAACAGCTCCTACGGCGCTGCGCCACAGGTGACGCAGAGTTTCAGTATCAACAAGGATCAGAGCAGCAATGTCACTTCCATTGTTTTCGATACGGCAGCCCCTGCAACCCTATATGCGGCCATCGACGGTGAAGGCATCCATAAAAGCACAGACAGCGGCGCAAGCTGGACAAAACTGGCAGTACAGCCGGGCAACCTCCGTGTCAAGGCACTTCTATTCAATCCGACGACTCCGGGATCCCTCTATACAGTCACCTACGGCAGCGGTATCTGGAAGAGCAGCGACAGCGGCGCAAGCTGGAGCGCCTGCACAAACGGAGCTGCCGCGAGCTTCTATGCATTCTCGCTGGCAATTGATCCGGCAGGAATTCTCTATGCAGGAACCGAGGGTGGAATCTTTACAAGCACAAACGGCTGCACATCCTGGAGCGCCGTCAACAGCGGGCTGACAGTGGATGCTGCAAAACCGCCAGTGGTGATTACTGTTGATGGCAGCAGCCTTTATGCCGGGCTGGACGGCCTTGGGGTCTGGAAAAAGGTAGATACGGGCAACTGGGAAGACAAAAGTAGCGGTCTTCCGGCCAACAGCCGGGTAAAGGGGATTGTGAAGGGTGCGACAAATCTCTACGCCGCCATCTATGGCAGCGGCGTCTACAGGAGCAGTGACAGCGGCGCAAGCTGGATCAGTTGCAGCGGCCAGCCGGCGAACCTGAACATCCTGTCATTGCAGATTGATGGCAGCGGCTATCTCTACGCCGGGACAGAGGACGGGGTGTTTGTCAGTGAGGATGGCTGCGGGTCGTGGACGGCGATGAATAACGGGCTGCCGAATTAAAGCAAATGCCGTACTGATGAAAAATAGCTAAGGGGAAGAAACCATGAAGAAAATAGCCATCAGAGTCAGTCTGTTTCTGTCGGTCATCATTTTGTCAGCCGCTTCGTTGACCCGGGCGGGCGACCTCAATGCTCCCGCCGGCCCGACCGAGTCCGGCAGCGCCATGTTCACGCTTGGAGATCTTTACAATCGGCTCGACACCGGCGCTACCGTCTTGAAACGCAGCGGGCCGTTTACAGAACCTGCGGCATCACCCGGCAGCACCATGCATAACCTCAACGAGATCATGAATAAAGCGCCGGTTATAGACGACACTGCCGGTGCCGGCCCCGAGCATGTACTGTCTGGAAAAACCTACTGGGGCCTTCAATCAGGAAAGTGGGGCCTGCAAATCGGCACCCGTCTCGGCGGCGTTATTCTCAAGGCCGGCGGCTCTTTCAGCCCGGGAGGACGCTGGTATGACAACGCAGACGGCACGATCACCGATACGACTACCGGGCTGGTATGGAAAAAAACCTTGCCAACTGACAACCGAGTCTTTGTAACGATCGGTTTGAACAATTGTGTGTCTCAGTTTGATTGCACAACGATCATGATCATTGGTGTTCCGTCACAGATAGATATCTTCAGATATTGTGGCGAATTACAAAATGGCAGCAACGGGCTGACTGATGGTTCAAGGCTCAATGACTGGCGGGTTCCGTCTGTCAGAGAAATGCAGTCTCTCATGACCGGCCCGGAAGCGATAGGTGGCGGCAATTTGCAGGGTTTTTCGGGTTCAACCACAGATAACTACTGGACGGTCAGTCAAGATACGGTAGATCCTGACATGGCTTTAACCATCAATATCGTGAACGGAGTTTTGAATCCCAGAAAAAAGGCAGCTACTGGCCCTACCGCATTTAGGGGTCTTCTCTGGCCGGTTCGAAGCGCCTTGTTGCCCTGATCGGGCCTTAATCGGAAGCGACCTTAAGCTCTTTCGTTAGCAATAATTCCAGTGACTCATCGTAGGGATTTTTGTGCTGAAAGGTGGACACATTCATGAACATTAAAATATTTCTCAAACCCCTGACCCTCCTCTGCATCCTGGCACTGCCGGTTGCCGCAGCAGCGCAGGCGCCGCTCGTCAGCAGCGGCAACATCTCCGCCACCGACAAATATGCCTGGTCAGAAACGGTCGGCTGGAGCAACCTCGCCGCCGTCAGTGCCGGCGTCAGCGTTTATGACGACCACCTGGAGGGTTTTGCCTGGAACGAAAATATCGGCTGGATAAAGCTCGGCAGCCACAGCGGTGGCGGCTATTTCACCTACGCCAACAGCACCAGCAGCGATTGGGGTGTCAACCTGAACGGCGCGGCGCTCTCCGGTTACGGCTGGTCTGAAGCGGCCGGTTGGGTCAACTTTTCCCCAACCGGTGGCGGCGTCAGCATCAATCCGGCTACGGGGGGCTTTGACGGCTGGGCCTGGGGAGAGAACCTGGGATGGATTCACTTCAAGGGGGTCTCCCCCGCCTATACGGTCACCTTTGTGCCAGACCAATGGGTCGGCGCTCTGTCGGTTGACTCCGGCAGTCCGATGAGCGTCCGGGCCGCAGTCAACGGCTCCGGCATCCATCTGAGCAGCAACGGCGGCGCAAACTGGAGTGCCGCCACGACACAGCCAACCGATCTGCGTCTGAAAGCAATCGTTGCCCACCCGGCTACAGCAACCACCCTCTTTGCCGCCACCCACGGCAGCGGGGTCTTCACAAGCATCAACGGTGGCACGGACTGGAGCGCCTGTGCCAACAGCAGGCTCAACGCCAACGTCTATTCGCTGGTTATCGATAGCGGTATGCTCTATGCCGGAACCAAAGGCGGCATCTTCAGCAGCCCCGACTGCGCGACCTGGACAGCTAAAAACAGTGGTCTCCCCGTCAGCGGAGGAGTTTACCGCCAGAGTGAACTGGTTGTTGACCCTGTCACATCGACCACACTGTATGCCGGCATCAGCGGCAGCGGCATCTACAAAACGATTGACAGCGGCGCAACCTGGACAGCCGCCACCACTCAGCCGGACAACACGCAGATTACCGCAGTGACTCTGAAGAACTCTGCCACGCTGTATGTCGCGACATCTGGCAGTGGTGTGTACAAAAGCGGTGACAGCGGCACAACCTGGGAAGTTTGCACCAACAGCGGCCTGACCAACCTGAACGTGGTCTCGCTGGCCATTGATGCCAGCGGCAAGCTCTACGCCGGGACAGAGGACGGGGTGTTTGCGAGTGCGGATGGCTGCGGGTTGTGGACGGCGATGAATGGCGGGTTGCCAAATTGATGACCATCGTAGTGGCGCACCGACGTGCGCCCGACACCGTGGCAAATGGCAATGAAGGTGGATATTGCACCGAATGCAGGGCAAACGGCAACGGCGGGCGCATGCAATGCGCCCCTACGGAATGACGTCATTTTTAGCCAGTTGTAACAATACGGAGGATACCGAAATGAACAGATTGTTTTGCATGATGCTATTGGCGTTGTTGCTACTGCCGACAACCATGCTCGCCGCCGACAACCAGTGGAGCGGCAGCGGCCCCTTTGCCACCGGGCTGGGGAACCGTGTCATCACCGCCCTGGCGGTGAGCAGCGATGGTAAAACCGTGTATGCCGGTAGCGGCAGCGGTACGGTCTTCAGCTATGCCTACACCCCGCCGACCGTGACCACCGGCGCGGCAAGCGGCTTATCTGCCACCGGCGCAACCCTGAACGGCACGGTCAACGCCAACAACGCCGATGCGACGGTCGGCTTCGAGTACGGCCTGACCGTCGCTTACGGCGCCACTGTCGCCTCAACCCAGGCCACGGTTACCGGCACTTCCGATACTTCCGTCAGCGCACCGCTCAGCGGACTCTTGCCGGGGACGATCTATCATTACCGGATAAACGCCGTTAACAGCGGCGGGACGAACAACGGTACGGATCAGACCTTTACCACCTGGCTTGCTCCCGCGTTCGGCAGCGCATCGGCAACCTCATTTACCTATAACAGTCCTGGCAGCTTTGTCGTCACCGCCAGCGGCATTCCCGCTCCGGCCTTTACGACAGCCAGTACGCTGCCGGGCGGAGTCACGCTGAACAGCAACGGCACCCTGAGCGGCACACCTGCACAATCCGGTTCGTTCCCGCTCACCATCACCGCCACCAACAGCGCCGGTACGGTAGATCAGAGTTTCACGCTTACCGTGAACAAGGCTACGCCGACCGCAACCCTTGCAGTCGGCAACTCGCCGCTGGTTTACAGCGGATCGCCACAGGCAGCAACCGTCACAATCTCCGCCAGTTCAGTTCCCGGTGCGGTCGCCAACATCATTACCGGCGGATCAGCCGATAAGACAGCCGCCGGCAGCTATGCAGTCACCGCCGACTTTGTGCCGGCCGACAGTGCTAATTACAACATTCTGACCGGGCTCTCGGCCGGCACGTTGGTTATCAACAAAGCAACCGCCACAGTCACCTTAGGCAGCCTGCTCCAGGCCTGGGACGGCACACCGAAAGCGGCAACCGCCACCACCAGTCCGGCCGGCAAATCGGTGCTGATCACCTACAACGGCAGCGCCGGCGCGCCATCAGCCATCGGCAGCTATGCTGTGGCGGCCACTATCAGCGATCCCAACTATCAGGGTAGTGCCAGCGCCACCCTTACCATCAGCGACCAGGGCAATCCGGAGGTCAATGCCTTTACGGCCCAACCGCGCGCCAACTCCCTGACAGTTGATACCGTCATTACTGCCACAGACAACCTGGCGGTCAGCGGCTACTGCGTCAGCGAATCGGCCGGCGGCAGCGGCTGCAGTTGGAGCGCTTCCGCCAGCGGCAGTTTCACCTTCGGCAGCGAAGGGAGCAAGCAGCTGTACGCCTTTGCGAGGGATGCGGCCGGCAACATCTCGCCCGCCTTCGGACCGGTCGCCGTAACGGTTTCCATTCCGACCCTTGCGGTGCATGTGGCGGTCAACGGCACGCTGGCCAACGGACTGGGGGGCACAGTCACCAGCGTTCCGGCCGGCATCTCCTGCTCCAACAGCGTCAAGGGGACAGTAGCGGATTGCGGCTATGACTTCTCCGGCACTGTCAATCTCTATGCCACCCCCTCGGCACTGGCAACCTTCGGAGGGTGGGGGGGCGATTGCCCGGCGGCCGGTCCCTGCAGCGTCAGCATGACCGGCAACAGGAGCGTTACCGCCACCTTCAACCAGGCCACACTGCTGCATATCGGCGGAACCGAATACGGAAGCCTGCAGGCTGCCTACGACGCGGCGTCAGCAGGCGCGGTGATTCAGTTGCTGGATGGCAGCCAGGCCGGAGTCCTGAATGCCGGCCGCAATGTCTACGTGACTCTGAAGGGGGGGTATGACAGCGCCTACAATGCCAACAACGGCGCAACAACTCTGACTGCGCCGCTGACGATAGGGCAGGGGACAGTGGTGGTGGAGAAGATTGAGATCCGGTAGGGTGGCCTCCGGCCTGGATTACGTCCGTAAGTTGTACTTCTCATAAGATAACAGCTCCGGCTGCATGATTTATATCTGCAACCCGGAGCTGTTATTGTTTGATGTTTGTCTCTGTTCCGTCAGGCCCTGGTGAGCTGGCGGTATTTGATGCGGTGCGGTATATCCGCTGCCGCTCCCAGGCGTTTCCGGCGATCCTCTTCGTACTCCGAATAGTTCCCTTCAAACCAGACGGCCTTCGAATCCCCCTCGAATGCAAGGATATGTGTAGCAATGCGGTCCAGGAACCAGCGGTCGTGGGAAATGACCACGGCGCAGCCGCCGAAGTTCTCCAAAGCTTCCTCCAGCGCCCGCATCGTGTTGACATCCAGGTCGTTGGTCGGCTCGTCCAGCAGGATCACGTTGGCGCCGCTCTTCAGCATCCTGGCCAGATGCACTCTGTTGCGTTCTCCGCCCGAGAGCATGCCCACCTTCTTCTGCTGGTCGCTGCCGGAGAAGTTGAAACGTGACACATAGGCACGGGAGTTAACCGCCACCTTGCCCAGCTGGATCATCTCCTGCCCCTCGGAGATCTCTTCCCAGATCGACTTGTCCGGATTGAGCGCATCTCGGCTCTGGTCGACATAGGTCAGTTGCACCGTATCGCCGATGCGGAAAGAACCGGCATCGGCCTGTTCCTGTCCGGTTATCATCCTGAACAGGGTCGTCTTGCCGGCGCCGTTGGGGCCGATGATGCCGACTATGCCGCCGCGAGGCAAACGGAAGTTCATCCCCTCGAACAGCAGTCGTTCGCCGTAGCCCTTGGCCACGTCGCTGGCTTCGATGACAATATCGCCCAGCCTTGGCCCCGCCGGGATATAGATCTCCAGCTCTTTTGCTCTTTTCTCGCCTGTGTCGGACGCCAGTTCCTCGTAGGCGCTGATGCGGGCCTGGGATTTGGTGTGCCGCCCCTTGGGCGACATTTTGATCCATTCCAGCTCGCGCTGCAGTGTCTTCTGGCGCTCGCTTTCCTGCTTTTCCTCGGTTGCCAGACGGTTCTGCTTCTGTTCCAGCCAGGAGGTATAATTGCCCTTCCAGGGGATGCCCTCGCCGCGGTCCAGTTCCAGAATCCAGCCGGCCACGTTGTCCAGGAAATAACGGTCATGGGTCACCGCGATGACCGTGCCGGGATAACTGTGCAGGTGATGCTCCAGCCAGGCAATAGTTTCGGCGTCCAGATGGTTGGTCGGTTCGTCCAGCAGCAGGATGTCCGGTTTCTTCAACAGCAGGCGGCAGAGCGCCACACGCCGCTTTTCACCGCCGGACAGCACCTTGATCTCGGTGTCGCCATCCGGGCAGCGTAGCGCGTCCATGGCCATTTCCAGGCGGCTGTCCAGGTCCCAGGCGTCCAGATGGTCTAGTTTCTCCTGCAATTCGGCCTGACGGTCGCACAGTTTTTCGAAATCCGCGTCCGGTTCCGAGAACTTGTCGGTGATGCCGTTGAACTCGGCCAGAAGATCAACTGTTTCCTGGACCCCCTCCTCGACGATCTGGCGTACGGTCTTGGCTTCATCCAGGCGCGGCTCCTGTTCGAGGTAGCCGACCGTATAGCCCTGTGACAGAACCGCCTGGCCGTTGAACTCCTTGTCCACACCGGCCATTATGCGCAGCAGTGAAGATTTACCGGAGCCGTTAAGGCCCAGTACACCGATCTTGGCGCCATAAAAATAGGACAGGGATATGTCCTTGATGACCGGTTTCTTATCGTAAAATTTACTTACCCGCATCATCGAGTAGATAATCTTGTTCGGTTCCACTGCCATTTTTCATCCTCCCGTTGATTCATAAAAACATACCGGTTCTTTTACACGCCGCCATGCAACGCTGTCAACCGCTTTGGAGCCGGATTTTTTTGACAGTAATGACTTGACAAAGAGGACTAAAAAGGTATTCTTTGAATAACATTATTTCTGGGAGGAGGCATACGATGGGTATTAACATTCAAGAAGCTGTCAAACGCTCCATTCAAACCGAAAAAAATGCAATGAATTTTTACCAGATGGGTGCAGAAAAGATGAGCGATCCCGATGCACGCCGCGTTTTCGAAGTCCTGGCCAAAGAGGAACGCGAGCATGCCGGACATTTTTACAAAATTTATACCGGAACCGACATCCCTTCACTCGATGCGTTTATGGATCTGCCTCCAGATAACGAATCGAGCTGGATTTCCTCGATTTCGCGCCTGATTTCCGAGGACTTCAACGAACAGAAGGCGATGGAAGCAGCGATGGAACGTGAGCAGAAGCTTGAGGCGGCCCTGCTGGAGATGGCTGCGGCGGTTGAAGATGCCCAAATCAGGGCGGTCTACGAATTGAATGCCAGGGAAACCCGTAACCACTACGCGATGATCGAATCCGAATACGCCCGCCTGATGGGCATGGTGCACGAGACGGACATCGATACCTATGTCCGCGAGTAGTTCATTGATTCAATAATACCAAGCTATTAAAAAGCCCCTGTTGGACAGGGGCTTTTTTTTGCGGGTAATTCCGGTCTATGTTGGTGTAACATTTTGAAAAATAATTACTTTGTAATCATTGATCTTTTTGATTTTGATGATATTAAACAACTGTTGGAAAACTCAGGGGGTATATTCATGATTGCTCAGCAAAAAAACTTGATCGTGATTTTGATTCATGCCGCGATTTGTATGTTTATCTTCATACTGCCCGCCGTGGCATCTTCGAGCCGGCCCGAGATCGTTTTCATCGATTCCGCGGTGCGGGACGCGCAGATGCTTGCGGATGGCGTCAGACCGGGGGTGGATGTTGTGCGGCTCGATGCAGGTCGCGACGGAGTGGAGCAGATCAGTGAAATACTGGCGGACAAGCGAGGTTTGCAGGCCATTCATCTGATTTCCCATGGTGAGCCTGGCAAGGTTTATCTGGGCAGCGGTGTGTTATCGGCGGAGAGCCTGGAGAAATATGAGCGACAAATGAAGGTGATCGCCAATTCGCTCGGCAGGGATGGGGAGATCCTGTTTTACGGTTGTGATATTGCGAAAGGCGCTGCCGGGAGTAGTTTTGTACAAAAAATAGCATCATTCACGAGAGCTAACATATCCGCATCCGTTGATGCCACCGGTTCGGTCCAGTTAGGAGGCAACTGGATTCTGGAGGCGTCTGACGGAAAATCAGAGGCAAAGACGATCCTTAGTAACAATGCCAGAGACACGTACAAGGGCGTCCTGGCGGCCGGCACCATCTCCTTCACAAGCGGTGCGGGGTTTACCGGTGCGCCGCCGAATACGGCTGCCGATGGGCAGGGTGGTTCCACGGACATAGCGGATATAACCATCGAGGTGTACGCAATTGACAGCAGCATCGTAAAAATAACGACTGACGGGGCTCTGGAATTCCATAGCACCGACTGGTCCGTCCCGCCAATAGTAACCTGGAGTGGTGGCAGTGGCGCTACTTATGGAATGGCGATAAAATCGTCCGGCGGGGTTGATTTCAAGCTGACATCGCTCAATTTCAATGATTGGGGAGAATGGTTTGGGGACGAATGGACGATAGAAGCTTTGGAAAATGGCGATTCTAAAGGCACGCGCACCTTTAACGGAAGCCTTGTCGGCGCCAACGTTCCCTTGGCGCAAGGCGGCGTTCTGGACCAAAATTTCTACAACATCGATGAAGTTCGGATATACAAAACCGACGGCAGCGGGTCGTGGTTCGGTATCAACGATATCGTGATCGACAACCCCGTACTCCCCAACGCAGCCCCTGTCATCAGCAACCTCAACGGTGACATTGCCAGTTACGTCGAAGGAGCTTCAGCCGTTAACCTGGATAGCGGCAGCGCGTCAGCGGTCAGTGATGGCGATTCGGCCGATTTCAATGGGGGCAATATCATCGTTGCGATAACAGCCAACGGTGTGGCTGGTGAAGACGTGCTGGGTATCGATAGCAGCGGTGTGGTGTCTCTGAGCGCCGGAATCACCGTAGGTAGCCATGTCTCGGTCGGCGGTGTGGACATCGGCGCTATCAGCGCTAACGGCAGCAGCGGCAGTAGTCTTGTCGTCGATTTCAACAGCAATGCCACTCCTGCCCGGGTCACCTCGCTGCTGAATACGCTCACATATGGCAACAGCAACAGTACAGCCCCGAACACAGCGACACGGACCATGGCTGTGACAGTCAATGATGGCGATGGCGGCAGCAGCAGCGTTGCCAGCGTGAGTGTGGCGGTGGTCGGAGTTAACGACCCACCCACACTCTCTGCAACCGGCGGTACGCCGACCTACACCGAGGATGGCCTGGCGGTGGACCTGTTCAGCCTGGTGAGCATCAGTACCATTGAAGCCGGCCAGACCATTGCCGGGCTGACGCTGACGGTCGGCAACCTGGCCGATGGCATCAATGAAATTCTGCGTATCGACGGCACCGACATTGCGCTTGTCAACGGCGCCAGCGGTACCACCATCGGCGGCAACGCTGTTAACTACAGCATAAGCGTCAGCGGCAGCAGCGCCACAGTCACGCTGTCCAAGGCCGGAGGACTGAGCGCGGCTAATGCCCAGACTTTCATAGATGGCATCAGTTATCTCAACAGCAGTGAGAATCCGAATACCACCAGCCGGGTCATTACGTTGACGAGCATCACTGACAACGGCGGCACCGGAAATGGCGGCTTGGACAGCACTTCGTTGTCCGTTGTTGCCACGGTAACCGTCATGGCGGTCAACGACGCCCCGACCATCACGGCGCCGGCTTCTATCGGCGTGACCGAAGATGTGGCCGGTGCGCTGACCGGTATCAGTTTTGCCGATGTGGATGCGGGGAACAGTCTGGTGACCGCCACGCTGTCGGTGGGCAGCGGCGTGCTGGTGGCAACCGGTGGCGGGGTGTCGGTCACCGGTTCCGGTTCCGGCTTTATGACTCTCAGCGGCAGCATTGCCGATATCAACACCTTTATCGCCGCCGGTTATGTGAGCTTCACCACCGCCGGCAACGCCGACGGTAATGTCACGCTGACCCTGGATATTGAAGACGGCGGCAATACCGGCAGCGGTGGCGCCAAATCGGCCGGTACGACGGTGACCCTGGCGGTGGCAGCCGTCAACGACCCGCCGGCGGTCAGTGCGCCGGTCAGTATCACTGTCAGCGAAGATGTGGCCGCAGCGATCACCGGCATCGGTTTCAGTGACGTGGATGCCGCTACCGGCGGCGTTTCCGCCACATTGGGCGTGGACTCGGGCACGCTGTCGGCTGTAAGCGGCGGCGGTGTCACCGTCGGCGGCAGCGGGTCGCTCTCCCTGGTTCTGGTTGGCGCGATAAGCGACATCAACGCTTTCATCGCGGCGGGCAATGTGCATTTTACCACCGCAGCCAATGCCATCGCGGATGTGCTACTGAACATCATGGTCAACGATGGCGGCAACAGCGGCAGCGGCGGCGCCAAAACCGCCAGCGCCACCACGACGCTCCTGGTTACCGCGGTTAATGATGCGCCACAGATCACCAATGTCCGCAGCGCCAGCAGCTTCACCCAGGTGGGGAGCGCCGGTTTTTCGGCCGGGCAGGCTTCCTACACCAGTCTGGCAATCAACGGCAGCGGAACTCCCTATCTGGCTTACATGGATGGAGGCAACGGCAACAGAGCCACGCTGATGAGCTATAACGGCAGCAGCTGGTTACCGGTGGGCAACGCCGGTTTTTCCTCCGGGCCGGCCGAGTACACCACTTTGGCCATCGATGGCAGCGGAACACCTTACGTGGCTTACAGGGATGGCGCTAACGCCAACAAGGCCACGCTGATGAAATATGACGGCAGTAACTGGGTGCCGGTGGGCAATGCCGGCTTCTCGGCCGGCTCGGTCTTATATACCAGCCTGGCAGTCGGCGGCGGCAACGCCCCGTACCTGGCGTTCATGGATGGCGCCAACAGCTACAGGGCCACGGTGATGAAACATGACGGCATCAATTGGGTGACATTGGGGAGCGCCGGTTTCTCGTCCGGTCAGTCCGACTACACCAGCCTGGCAATTGACGGCAGCGGCACCCCCTATGTGGCATTCATGGATGGCGCCAACAGCAATAAGGCCACGGTGATGAAGTTTGACGGAGCCAGCTGGGTTGCTGTGGGAAGTGCCGGTTTCTCGGCCGGGCCGGCCGGGTATACCAGTCTGGCGATCGACGAAAGCGGCGCTCCTTACGTGGCGTTCATGGATGGCGTCAGCAGCAACAAAGCCACGGTGATGAAATTTAACGGAGCCGGCTGGGTAACTGTCGGTAACGCCGGTTTCTCGTCCGGTCAGGCCCTTTATACCAGCCTGGCTGTAAATGGCAGCGGCGAACAGTACGTGGCTTATCGAGATGCCGGTATCGCCGGCAAGGCCACGGTGATGAAGTATGACGGGAGCAACTGGGTGACTGTGGGTAGCGCTGGTTTCTCGCCCGGACAGGCCTCCTATACCAGTCTGGCGATCAACGGCAGGGGCACTCCCCATGTGGCGTATCAGGATGGCGTCAGCGCCAACAAAGCCTCGGTAAAGGCTCTTACCGCCGGTCCGATCGTCTGGAACGCTGCCGAGAACCAGACCGCGGCCGGCGTGATAACTTCCACTGATGTGGAATCCGACAGCCTGACTTACAGCATCACCGGTGGTCTGGACCAGTCTAAATTCTCGATTGGTGCCGGCAGCGGAGCGATTACTTTCAAAAGCGCCCCCAATTATGAATTCCCCGGCGACAGCGATTTTAACAACGTCTACAAGCTGACCATCCAGGTTAGTGACGGCAGCGACAGCGACAGCGCCAATCTGGAAATCACCGTCACCAATGTCAACGAAGCGCCTGCGTTGGTTATTAACGGCGGTCTGACACTCAATCAGGATGCAGCGCAGACCGTGATCAGCAGTTCAAGGCTGATGATATCCGATGTAGATGTGCCGGCGGCAAGCACACTGGTCTATTCCCTGACGGCTGTTCCGGCCAAGGGGACTCTCAAAAAAAGCGGCGTGGCGCTCGGGATTGGTGACAGCTTCAGCCAGGCCGATGTGAGCGGAAGCCTGCTCTCCTTCACTCCCGACGGCAGCCAGAACGGCGCTGACTCCTTCGCTTTCACCTATAGCGACGGTATCGTCGCTCCTCTGGGGCCGGCAAGTTTCACCATTACCATTACCGACAACATCATCCCCACCGTAACCTCGGTAACAGTTCCCGGTAACGCCACCTACGCCACCGGCCAGCATCTTGACTTTGTGGTCAACTTCTCCGAGAACGTCACCATCACCGGCACGGAATCCACCCTGGGTCTGACCATCGGCGTCAGCAACGTAACCGCCGCCCAACACTCCACCACCGCCAACAGCATCAGCTACC
>JAVBXN010000046.1 GCA_030824515.1 Pelobacter sp. | reverse complement strand
AGGGAATGTAGGTGAAATAGTCCGCCAGCGCGTTGGGAACGACGTTGGTCCAGGCGTTGGTCTGGGAGGAGGGCAGCAAAACCGGCTTGCGATAGTCAGGCAATACGGCGGTGCCTGCAGCCAAGACAATTCCCGCCGATGCGATTGTCAGCAGTAGCGATATCACCAGTCCGATAAACAGGCTTTGTGACGGATTCCTTGTTGGTTTCATTGCCAATCTCCCGATATATAAGTTCAGATGTATGAGTTTTGCCAGTGCCGGCTGTGCCGTGAAGTCATATAAAACTGTTTGGATTTTAGTGAAAGCAAAATATGAGCCAACTGTTTTGCATGCGAAAAACGTCGCAAAATCAGCTATTAGTGAGCATTTATGATCTATGCGCAAATTTACTTTGTATGGTTGTTGTAAATAAAAGTTACAGCCGATTGCTTCAATAGATTGTAAACCATTGTAGTTGTGCTTTGGTTGACAATCTGGCCGTGTCCGTGGTATGCAAAGCTATACAAAAGGAGATATTCCGCCCATGTTTAATTATCTGCGCAAATTATCGTCAGCCATTCTGGAAGGCCGGCAAATCGAGGCTTCTGAAGCAATGCAACTGGCTTCGGCCGAGGGGAACGATCTTTGTCTGCTGCTGGCGGAAGCCGGCCGCATTCGGGAGCATTTCATCGGGAGCGAGGTTACGCTCTGTTCGATCATCAACGCCAAATCGGGTCGTTGCCCGGAGAACTGCGCCTTCTGTTCACAGTCGATTCATCACCAGACCGGTGTGGCCGTATATCCGCTGGTGGATGAGGATGAACTGGTACACTGCGCCAAGCTGGCGGAATCCATCGGATCCTCTTGCTATGGCATCATCACCAGCGGCACCACCGTCAGTAAGGGTAAGGAGCTGGATCAAATCTGCTCCACATTGCGACGTATCAGAAATGAAACCAATATAAATCCCTCCTGCTCTCTCGGTATCCTGAACGACGAGACCGCCTGTCTTCTGCGTGAGGCCGGCATGGTGACCTATCACCACAACCTGGAAACCGCCCGCAGCTATTTTCCCATGATCTGCAGCACCCATGACTACGAAGAGGATGTGGAAACGGTGCGTGTGGCCAGGCGAGCCGGCTTGAAAGTCTGCTCGGGCGGCATTTTCGGCCTGGGTGAATCCATGGAGCAGCGTATCGAAATGGCCCTTACCCTGCGTGAGCTGGATGTGGACTCGGTGCCGATCAATTTTCTCGACCCGGTGGATGGCACCCGTCTGGCTAATGCAGATTATCTGACTCCGCTGGAGTGTCTTAAAACCATCGCCATCTACCGTTTCCTGCTGCCTGACCGGCAGATCAAGGTTTGCGGCGGGCGCGAGCGGAATCTGCGAGAACTGCAGTCCTGGATCTTCATGGCCGGCGCCAGCGGCATGATGACCGGCAACTATCTGACCAAACCCGGTCGTAATCCTGAAGACGACCGCCGGATGTTGATCGATCTGGGATTGGCCGTTGCCAAATGTGGGTGTAGCTGATGGCCGGGCGGGGGATTTTTATTACCGGAACCGATACCGGGGTTGGAAAAACCATAACGGCGGCAACGCTTGCCCGTTTGTTGCGTGTGAACGGCATAAATGTCGGCGTGATGAAGCCTGTCACCAGTGGCTGCAGTGAAGTCGATGGTGTTTTGGTATCGGATGACGCACTTTTGCTATGCGAGGCTGCCGGAATCACCTGTAGTGAGGATGTCGCTCCCTACTGTCTCCGTGAAGCCTTGGCCCCGGCCGAGGCGGCCAAGATCGATGGCGTGCGGGTTGACTTTGCGCGTATCAAGGAGTGCTATCTTCGCCTGGTTGCAATCCACGATTACGTGATCGTAGAAGGCGCCGGAGGACTGATGGTGCCGTTGTCGGGAGGGTTGCTGGTTGCCGATCTCGCGCGGGAACTCGGGCTGCCGCTGCTGGTTGTGGCGCGGCCTGGTCTTGGGACTATCAACCACACTGTGCTGACCTGTTTTGCCGCTCAGCAGATGGGGCTGCACGTGGCCGGGGTAGTCGTTAACGGTATGCCGGATAATCCGGGAGCCGCTGAAAAGAGCGCTTCTCATCATATCGGCTCCCTCTGTGGCGCGCCGGTGCTTGGGATTTGGCCGCTTCGCGATGAAGCCGATCAGATGGAAATCGTCGATGAGTTGGCGGCCTGGCTGGACGGCCAGCCGGAAACCGCCATCGTGCTGCGTGAACTGGGATTATGAGCCGGTATTCGACTGCACAGCTGCGCCAGTGGGACCGGGACCATGTCTGGCATCCTTTTACCCAGATGCAGGATTGGGAGCGAGACGATCAGATCGTCATCGAGAAGGGCGAAGGATGCTGGCTGATCGATACGGACGGCAAGCGCTATCTGGATGGAGTGGCCTCCATGTGGACAAATGTCCATGGCCATTGCCGGCCCGAGTTGAATCAGGCGCTAAAGGATCAGGTTGAACGGCTGGAGCATTCCACGTTGCTGGGGCTTGCCAGTGAGCAGAGCATCATACTGGCAGCCCGGCTGGCTGAAATCACTCCGCCCGGACTGGACCGGGTTTTTTACTCCGATAACGGTTCGACCGCGATGGAGGTGGCTGTCAAGATGGCCTATCAGTACCAGGCCCATCGCGGCCGGCCCGAACGCAGCCGCTTCATCACCTTCAGGCATGCCTATCATGGCGATACCCTTGGCGCTGTCAGCGTGGGCGGCATAGATATCTACCATGCCACGTTCAAGCCGTTGATGTTCGAAACGGTCCAGGCGCCGTCACCATATTGCTATCGTTGCGAACTTGGCTGCGGAGACAATCGTACTTGCGGCATGAAATGCCTGGAGGCGCTCGAACGGATCATTCAGGAACAGGCCGGCCATGCGGCGGGACTGGTTATAGAGCCGCTCCTCCAGGGCGCCGGTGGCATGATCGTTCAGCCTCCCGGATTCCTGAAGGGGGTTCGCGCCCTGTGCGACCGCTACGACCTGCTGATGATCGCCGACGAGGTGGCCACGGGTTTTGGCCGGACCGGTGCCATGTTCGCCTGCCAGCACGAGGATGTGGTGCCGGATATCATGGCCGTTTCAAAGGGGATCGCGGCCGGATATCTGCCGATCGCGGCCACGCTCACAACTTCCAGGGTATATCAGGCCTTTCTGGGAGAGTATTCCGAGCTGAAGACGTTCTTCCACGGCCATACGTTTACCGGTAATCCGCTGGCATGTGCCGTAGCGCTGAAGAGTCTGGAACTGTTTGAGGGTGATAACCTGCTGGAAGAGTTGCAGTTCAAAATATCCCGGCTGAACGAGCGCCTGGACCGGTTCAGGTTGCTCTCCCACGTGGGCGATATCCGCCAGTGCGGTCTGGCTGCCGGTATCGAACTGGTAGAGGATAAAGAATCCCGCCGGGCTTACGACTGGGAGCTGAAGACCGGCGTTCGTGTATGTCTTGAAGCTCGTAAGCATGGAATCTTTTCCAGGCCTTTAGGAAATACCGTGGTGATCTTTCCGCCCCTGGTGATTTCCAATGATGAACTGGACCTGCTTCTGGATGGTCTATACCGCTCAATTCGGGAGGTTACCGGTTGTTAATCGGTTAACGCACTTGTCACGTATCTGGTCCGGGCAAAACCTCGCTAACCGGCGGGGTTTTTATTTGCCTTTTTCTCGTTGCTTTTCAATTCAATTGTCGATTTAATGCCGATCAATACTTGTCCTGGGGTTGATCCGATGTCAGATGATACAAGAATTCTCGTAATAGATGACGACAACTCCGGTCGGGAGGCGCTCTCGCTCCTTTTGCAATCTGTCGGCTACACGGTGGTTTCGGCAGCCAATGGCGAAGATGCGCTTGATATTATTGCCCAGGAACAATTCCAGATTATCGTTTCAGACCTGTTTCTGCCGGATAAGAGCGGGTTTGATATCATGCAGAGCGTGCGAAAGGTATCGTCTGCCACGGAAGTGATAGTGGTCACAGGACATGCTTCCGCCCAGACTGCTGTCAGGGCCATGAAGGAAGGGGCTTTCGATTATATAACCAAGCCGATAGATTTCGATGAGTTGAAAATAGTTGTTGCCAAAGCGCTGGAAAAGCAGAAGCTGCTTTCCGAAAACGTCTACCTTCGCAAGCAGCTCCAGGGGCGTTTCGACTTCAGCAACATCATCGGCAGTTCACCCGCGATGGAGTTCGTTTTTGAACGCATGCGGCGAATCGTCAAAACGGATTCAACCGTTCTGATTACCGGTGAATCGGGAACTGGCAAGGAGCTGGTCGCTCGCGCCCTTCATTATAACGGGAGCCGCAAGGACAAGCCGTTCATAGCGGTGAACTGTGGAGCAATTCCAGAGGCGCTGCTGGAAAGCGAACTTTTCGGCCACGTGAAAGGGGCTTTCACCGGTGCCATCTCCGATAAAGCCGGAAAGTTCGAGGCGGCTAATCATGGAACGATCTTTCTTGATGAGATAGGCACCATGCCGCTGCATCTGCAGACCAAGCTGTTGCGGGTGCTGCAGGAACAGGAGGTCGAACGGGTCGGCTCAAACAAGCCGGTCAAACTACATGTCAGGGTCATATCTGCCACAAATATCGATCTTGAAATGAAGGTAAGTCAGGCCGAGTTTCGTGAGGATCTTTTTTATCGCCTCAATGTCATTCCGCTGCATCTTCCGCCGCTGCGAGAACGACAGCAGGACATAATGCCGCTCGTCAGTTATTTTCTGGAGAAGTATTGCAAGCTGATGGGGCGGTCGATGATGACGGTCAATAAACAGGCACTTGAGATTCTGGAACGATATTCCTGGCCCGGTAATGTCCGGGAGTTGGAGAACTTGATCGAGCGGATCATTGCATTGACAGATGGAACGGTAATTACCAGTGATGATCTGCCGGCAGGATTTATAAGGGATAAGCGGAGCAGTGTCGGCGTCAGAATTGACTTGAATGAAAAAGGGGTCGATTTGGTGGCGACTCTTGGCGAAATAGAACGGACCCTGATCTCCCAGGCTTTGAAGCTGACCGGTGGCAATAGAGCCAAGGCGTCAACATTGCTGGGCATCAACCGTACCACCATGGTGGAAAAGATCAAGCGACTCAAGCTCGAATCCTGACGATTGACTGTTACCACTGCTTTTTGGATCTGTGTGAATAAATAAAAGATAAAAGGCACCGGAAAAATCCGGTGCCTTTTGTTATTAATGGCGGGGTTGACGGGGCTCGAACCCGCGACTTCCAGCGTGACAGGCTGGCACTCTAACCAACTGAGCTACAACCCCCTGATTACCAAATATGTGACTTGATTCGCACGATGCGACAGTGACGCGCCAAGAATCCAAACTTATACAGGTGTTGAGCATAAAACGCAAGCATTTAATTTTAAAAAATGCAGGTTGTGGTGGGTCAACAGCATTGCCAACTTTGGAAATGCCAGAATTACTTTGACAAAATGGAACCCATTCCATTAGTATGGCTCGAATTTACATTAAGGATACTATAACGATGCAGTCCGCACTCAACATCATCGGCGAAGAATTGATTCTCGTTGAACAACAATTCCGTAAAGACCTGGAATCAGACGTCCCCTTGATCCGCAAGGTTGGCGAGTATGTGCTCTCCAGCGGCGGAAAACGTGTGCGACCGGCTCTTCTGCTTCTGTCCGCCCGCCTGTGCGGTTACAGTGGAGACAAGGCTGTTCCGCTGGCCAGCGTGGTCGAATTCATACACACGGCGACTTTGCTGCATGACGATGTTGTCGATAGCGCCACCTTGCGCCGTGGCATCGCTTCCGCCAATACCCTGTGGGGCAACGAAGCTTCGGTGCTGGTCGGTGATTTCCTCTTTTCCAAGTCGTTCTCCCTGATGGTAGGGGTCGGCAGTCTGGACATTCTGCGCATTTTTTCAGAGGCAACCACAATCATCGCCGAGGGCGAAGTGATGCAGTTGCTCTGCACCGGGGAACTCGACCTGGCTGAGGACCGTTATATCGGTGTAGTACGTTCCAAAACTGCGATTCTCATGTCTGCCGCCTGTGAGGCCGGTGCAGTTTTGGGGGGCGTGTCACCTGAGAAACAGCAGGCGCTTGCTAATTTCGGCATGGATCTGGGGATCGCGTTTCAACTGATGGACGATACGCTGGACTATATAGCCACTGAAGAAGAATTCGGCAAAAGCATCGGGCATGACCTGGAAGAGGGCAAGATCACTCTGCCGCTGATACATACACTGAGACAATGCAATGAAGATGAGAAATATGCAATTGAAGCGGTTATAGATAAAGACGAGATGTCTCTGGATGAATTCCGTCACGTTTCCGGTTTAGTCAAGCGCTACGGCGGTATTGAGTACACAATCGACTCCGCGCGACGTTACATATCGAACTGTGTTTCTCATCTGGAGCCATTTGAAGCCGGCATCGTGCGTGATGCGATGTTGCGTCTGGCCGATTATGTGGTCACTCGCAGTAAGTAGTTTTAGCTTGTCAGTAAAGTGAACAAAACCGGAGGTCTTATGCTACGGATATTATTTTTTGCAGCAGCTTGCATGCTTTTTACCATCACCGCCTGTACCAAAACAGATACCGCTAAAAAGGTTTCCGTAGCTCAGGAAAAAAGCCAGGCGCCGGATATTACGGTAGTTTCGCTTGCTGATGGTTCCGCAACCAAGCTCTCCGCGTTGAAGGGCAAAGTGGTTCTGCTGAACTTCTGGGCTACCTGGTGCCCTCCCTGCCGTGAGGAAATGCCTTCGATGGTCAAACTCAATAACGCCATGAACGGCAAGCCGTTTCAGATGGTGGCGGTATCGATTGATGAGGGGGGCAAGCAGGATGTTGAATCCTACCTGAAGGAAAGCGGACATAAGCTTCCGGTATATCTTGATCCTGATGGAAGCGCATCAAAACTGTACGGTGTTACAGGTGTTCCGGAATCATTTATTATTGACAAGCAAGGTGTAATCGTCAAAAAAATCATTGGCGGGCTTGCCTGGGATTCACCTGAAGTTGCATCATTTCTCGAAGGTCTGATGAAGTAGGCGTTCCAAGTGCATACTCAGGAAGTAACATACATAGGCGCGTTCATCGCCGGACTGCTATCTTTTCTCTCTCCATGTGTCCTGCCGCTGATCCCGTCGTATATCACCTATATCACCGGCCTTTCATTCGCCGACCTGCAGGCGGAGCATCCGTCCCACATCATTCGCCAGAAAACCATTCTGCATTCATTCTTTTTTATTTGCGGATTTACAATCGTATTTGTTCTGCTTGGCGCCTCCGCAACTTACATCGGCTCGTTCCTCAGTCATAATGCCACCATTATCAGAAAAATCGGCGGTGTCCTGCTGGTGGTGCTGGGAATTCATGTTACCGGATTGATCTCGCTGAATTTTCTGCTTGGAGAAAAAAGGGTTTCCATCAAACACAAACCGTCAGGTTATGTGGGCAGTTTTCTGGTCGGCATCGCGTTTGCCGCAGGCTGGACACCGTGCATCGGCCCTATCCTGGCTGCAATTCTGGCCGTGGCCGCTACCAAGGAAAGTGTTTACCAGGGAATAATTCTGTTGCTGCTTTATTCGTTGGGACTTGGTGTTCCGTTTTTCATCTCCGCTCTGGCCATGCACCAATTCTTGTCGGTGTTTAACCGGTTCAAAAAATTTATCCGTCTGTTTGAGATAATTACAGGAGTTTTCCTGGTACTGGTTGGGGTATTGATCTATACCAACTGGCTGTCTCGTCTTTCCGGTTATGCCGGAATTCTCTTCAAAGGATTTGAATGAAGCCCCATGACTCCCGTCACTCAATCCAGCTGGTAGTTTCGCAGTTAGTCGTTACAGAAGCCTTTTACGCAGGTATACTTGATTTGCCGGTCAGGCGTTCGCTGACGGCGCAGGGTGCTCCCGATCATCTGGTGATCGACATGGACGGAATTGCGATCGTCTTTGTGGAAGAGACCGATGTGATCAGATCCCATCCGATGCTGGGAACGCGATTCAGCATGTTTCCGCGCGGTATCGGAGTGACGCTGCATTTCGAGGTTAATGACATCGAGGAAATAAGCGACGCCATCATGGAAGAGGGATTGGAAATACTCTATCCTCTTGAGATAAAACCTTATGGTATCAAGGAAATGTGGTGTTTCGATCCGGACGGATACCTGATTGTGTTGGACGAGATGGTGGCGTCCAGAAAAAAAACCGGGCAATAAACCCGGTTCGAATTATTTCTTATCTTCGTCCTTCTTTTGCTCCCGCTCCGCGGGAGTGCAGGTGTTAGACATTCAGGTCTGGACGCCCATTTTGGGCAGAATGTACTTGTTAACCACAAACCAGATTACGACGATACCAACCAGTAACAAAATATCCTGCATCATACCTCCTCTTCTAATCATCTTTTTTTATTCTGACTACCTGGCTTACACCTGGCATTGCTTCGATTTCGTGGTCGTTGAGGGTATCAGTGTTTCCAATGACGCCAATGATGGTGCGGTTGGCACCGGTTGATTGATGAATATCAAAATCATGGTTGATAAGATACTCCTTTATTGAATCAAGCGCATCTTCTTCGGCATGTTTTCTCATTATTATCAGCATTTTTAGATTTCTCCCTTAATCGTCTTCTTTGTGTGACATGATTCTTTCCAATCGGCGTGATTCATCAACAACGCGTTCGAACATTCTGATAATCGCGTCGTCATCCAGCGGTCCCGGATTATCTTCTTTCATTCGGTTGAAGATACGTTTTTCACGGGCCGGGTCGAAAACCGGCAGATTCAACTCTTTTTTCGCATGTCCGATTTCCAGTGCCAAGCGTGCACGTTCGTTGAAGATGCGTAGCAGAACATCGTCCAACAGGTCAATCCGTTTTCGTATTTCAGTAATATCCACATTTCCCCCAGATTATCGAATTGCTATTTTATCAACTGTCAGAGAGCCGGTCTGAATGGTAACCTGTCCCTGTATAGTCGTTGTTCCTGTGATGGTGTTAAATGTGGATTCGTAACCACCCCCAAGGGTTAGATTGAAGGGGTTCTGAACACCGCCGTTGACCGTGAGGCTCTCGATAAACTCGGTTTGCGAGGTTGTGCCCAACGCCTTCAGCGTATCCGCACTGAGCGCCGCATTGAAGGCGGATTGCAGGGTCTGATACCCCTGTGTCGTCGATATGCGTGGATTGATGACGCGTGGCGGCAGGGTTGTGAAGGTGGCGGTGACAGTTCTGGGCGAATTCAAATTCACTGTGCATGCCGTACCGTTGACGCTGTCACAACCGTTCCAGCCACCGAAACCGGACAGACTGGGAGTGGCGGTCAATATTACCGCCGATCCGGTGGGGAAGATGGCCGGTTGGCAGGAAAGATCGCTGCTGCTGCAGTTGATGCCGGCCGGATTGCTGTTGACGTCGCCGCTGCCGGTTCCGCTGAAGGCCAGTGTCAGCAGGCTGGAGGGGACATAGTTTCCTGCCCTTACCGGTACGAAATTAAGTCCAGACGGAACGGGTGGTGGTGAATATTTCGGCAAGGCGAAGTCGGTGCCGTCGTACATGGATACTGCCCGGGCATTGGACAGGAGCGGGTCATTGACGTGGGTGGTGGAAGTCCAGTAGCCGACGGCAAAAAAGGACTGGAAGCCCTGACTTGTGGTCAGCCAGCTTGCCGGGCTGGACTCTCCCCGGTTGAACAGGCTCGACAACTCGTTGAAGTTGGGCAGGCGCCAGTCATTGTGACCCAGGTAATTCTGGCTGTTGAAGCAGGCAATTTTGCTGAAGGTGTCATCCCAGCTCAGTTTCATATAGACCGGACATGCCGGGGGAGCGGAACTGATCGTGTCCGCAGAAGGCCACATCAGCCCGGTCAGGTTGTCGGTCATGGTTGTTCCGTTGTTGGTAAAACGCGGATTTTGCCAGACCGCACCTTTTAACAGCTCTCCATCCTGACCGGTGCCTGTACAAGCGGTTTCCAACAATGATGTAGTGTCATAACAGGTGGTCTGTCCGGTGCGGGCGAGTTGTACCGTTCCTGGCGTGCTGCCGTCCCTGACCGGCCACACCGGAAGGGCGTCATCCTTGTTTGTATAGCCTAATGTCCCACTTTCCATGTAGATATCGAATGCGTAGCCGGGTGATCCGGTCAACGTGGTTGATGACCAGAAATGGTTGGATGACGAATCCATCACATTGACATTGGTGAACGGATGCCCGGATGTAAGTGACGGATAGCTGCGGGTCACATCCACAAGGCTCCTGATCTCGTTGATATTCGGCATGCGCCAGGCTGCTGAACCAAGGTAGACGTAGGAGTTCAGGCAGGCTACGTGGCTGAGCGCTGACGACCAGGTCTTGTTGCCACCGGGATTGCATTGGGGCGGTCCCGGTGTACGGGCGTCCCTGGTCCAGGTCAGGCCGGTCAGGTTGTCGGTGATGGTCCCATCGCCATGATTGTTGAAGCGCTGGGCCGGCCAGGCTACTCCCAGTTGCAGCTCTCCATCCTGTCTGGTGCCGGCACAGGTTATTACACCCCCGGCGGCGTCGTAGCAGGTTGTCATGCCGGTTTTGGGAAGCTGTATGGTTGATGCCTGTGAAGAGAGGGGGCACAGAATGCTCAGTGAAAACAGAACTGCCGGGAAAAATCGTGTCTTCATAAAATACCCCCTGAGTTGGAAACAAATATTGTGAACTGCTTTGCTGATTGCGACCGGAAAGGTTTGAATTTGCGGCGTTACTGACGGAAAAAGTTTAACAGTGTTTTCCGGGCGCGTCAATCTTGAAACTTAATCTATTCTTTTGTGTACGCTTTAACAAAGAGAAGGGCCGCTCCGGATCGGGCGGCCCTTCTCTTTGTTCTGTTGAGGCTACTTTAAAACAGACGCTATTTGATTGTCAGGTTGTCAATTGTCAAGCTGCCAAGGCTGATGATCAGGCTTGTAATCGAGGTGACGCCGGTGTGGGTTGTGCCGAAATCGGCGGCATAGCCACCCGACAGTATTACCGTGGTTCCGTTGTCGGCATCCAGGGCTTCAGTGAATGCCTTGTCGCGCAATTTTATGATCGTGCCGTTGACCGTGGCGGCGTTGTAGGCGCTCAGGACAGTTCCGTAAGGCGTGGGGTCGTTATTCAGACGGGCATTGTCCTGAATCGGGAAGGTTACCGTGACCGCCTTGTTTGCATCCATGGTGAGCGTGCAGGGAGTCGAGGCCGCGCCGCCGCAGTTACCGCCCCATACGCCGTAATCAGATCCGACACTTGGCGAGGCGGTTAATGTCACCGGGGTATTGAAATCGAAAATCCTGCACCAGGCTCCGGTGCAGACGGTGCCTGTGGGAAGGCTGGTTACGTTGACGTCGCCCGCTCCGGTGATGGATACGGTCAGCTTGGGAGTAACGGTAAAGGATGCATTCCAGTACTGAATACCGAAATACTCGATGTAATACAGGGTCATGCTGTTGGTGGTCCCGCCCGGAATCGTGAATGTCAGGGCGTTGGCTGTTACGCTGTTGACCGTTGCGGTGATTCCGTCCACCAGGATCTGGTACATGGCTGGGTTCATCTCGTAGAAACTGCCGGTTACGGTCACTACAGTGCCTGCTGGTCCAGATTCAGGTGACGTGGACGTGATGGCCGGGGTCGGCAACACCGTGTAAGTGGGGCCGGTGGCCGTGCCGCCCTCAGTGGTGACTCTGACCAGCCCGGTTGTAGCCCCGAAGGGTACATAGGCCGAAATCTGGCTGGAAGAGAACCAACTCACATTAAATGAATTCTGGTAGTTGAAGCTGACCTGGTTACTCTGGCAATTGCTGAAATTGGTCCCATATATCACCACGTTGGCGTTAAGCGGCCCCTGGGTCGGGAAAATGCTGGTGATGGTGGGAGCAGGGACAGTGAAGCTGGTGCTGCTGAATGCAGCTTGGCTGCCTGTTGAAACGCTGATCGGGCCATTCTGCGCGCCACACGGCACCGTAACCAGCAGCTGGGTTGACGTGGCGCTGTAAGGGTTGGTGCACTGCGCGCCGAAGCAGACCTGGTTGGAGGTGGCGTTGGTATTGAAATTGGAACCGGTGATAGTGATGGTGCCGCCGGAAATGGCGCTTGACGGCGAGAAACCGGAGATGCTGACCGCCGGAACGCCGTAGATACTGGTCTGTCCCATGGCGTCGGCTTTACCGATGAAAATGCGGTTGTTCGGGAAGCTGTAACCGGTCTTTGAACCGCTGACGGTAATAATATCGCCCTCTTCAACATTCAGCACATAATATTTTCCGTCAGTATATGTGCTGGTGCCGCTGATCAGTTGTGTCGTGTCAGCCGGGTTGGTGTAGGCGACCGTGTAATAATTGTAGGAATCGTGATTGTTACTGTAGGCGGAAACCGTCACCCCTCCCAGGTAGTTGGTGCTGCTGGCAATGCTGCCGTCTCTTGTCCTGGCCCTGAGGACTCCCTTGCCGGCCTGGATGCCCCAGGTCGTGAAATGGGACTGTTGGGCGAGGGCAAAGTTATAAGTTGAATCAACCGGAATCGGAACATTTGAATAATTTACGAAGAAGGCAGAGTATACCGGCATGTAACCGATCTTGCTGAATTTAAGTCGGTAGGGGACACCGGTGGGGATGCCGGCCAGGCTGAAGAAACCGCTGGCGTTACTGAGCACGGCCGGAACGGACGGTTTGTCGGCAACCTCCACCCGTACCCCCGACATCACGGTTGGAGTGAAATCGGTTACATAATAGTTATAGGTGAATGTCGGGGTGAATTCGACCGCTGAAGCGACCTTCTGGCCATTGGTGGCAACGATGATCGGCCCGGTGGAGGGTGCATTGGAGCATGCCGGCAGATTCACCGTCAGCTGGGAACTGCTGGCAGCGGTCGGAGTTACCGCAAATGAGTTGTTGAAGTATACTGTGTTGTTGGCGGCAATGCTGTTGAAACCGCTGCCGTTGATGGTGATAGGTGTCCCTGAACCGCAGGGCAGGGTCGTGGTTCCCAGGGACGTGATGCTGGGCCCGCTGGCTTGCGGCGTGAACTGTTGCCAGTTTGTCGAACGGTTGCCGTATTTGTCGTACATATTGATGCCCCAGTTGTACGTCTTTCCGGTCGAGAGGGCAGGTCCGTCATATTGAACCGATACCTGGTCAGGCGTCAGGTATTTTTCCCAGAGATAGTCTCCGGAGGTGTTGGCTTCCATAAGCGCCAGATGGTACATGTAGGGCGAATTGGGGGCGCCGGAAAGTGTATTCCAGGCAAAACGTGGATTGGTGCTGCTTGGGGCTGTGTTGCCGATCGGATAGGTCTGGTTGGGCGACTTGTTCATTACGTTGGCAACCGTCAGAATTATCGACTCGGTGGTGTTGTCGGTGTAGGTGACGGTCAGATTGTAGCTGTCGCCGACCTGCGGAGCGGCTTCCACTTGCGCATTCAGAGAGAAGCTGCCCCACGAGTTCTGTCCGATACTGGTCTCGGTTATCTGCTGGCCGCTGTTGATGACTATATGGGCCGGACGTTTGACCTGGCCGTTGAATTCGAAATCCAGTTGATAAGGTGTCGGACTGTTGGTCTGGACGTCCGTCATCACGGATGCCTCAAGATTGCGACTTACAGACATGCTCAGTGGAGCCATGTCCACCGGCGCACCCTGAACCGTAACTCTCGGAGTAGCCAACTCGATATCGGTATAATTTACATCACCGGTATCGAAGTGTTTGTTATTGTTCTTGTCTAAGATCACATACAGTTGGTAGCTGCCGTCCGGTACTCCGGCGATATTGATGGTCTGGTTCTGAACCGGCGATGTGATCAGAGCGCCGCCACCAGGTCCCTGGTCGCCGATCAGTACCGCCATTAGCGGAGCAACCGGAGGCGTCGATGTGAAATTGATGTGAACCGTCACGGTGTTTCCGCCGGCGGGAGAACCGATCATCGTTGGTGATGCTGTTGTGGCGATCGCGGTTGAAGCGTCCAGAACAGCCTGCACTGCAAAGTAGTAGCTGACGCCGTTAGTGAGCGGAATGAAGACGTGCCCGTCATCCCTGGAGGAAATGCCGAGCAGGTTTCCGCCCCCCGCAATCTGGCCCGGGCCAGGATTGGCGCTTGTGCTCCAGTAGACATTGTATGTGTTGGCTATTTCGATGCCGGCGGCGTTTTTAGGGATATCCCAGAGGATCAGTGCGCCGCCGTTCATTGGGGCTACTTTAAGGTTGATGGGGGCGACCGGAGTTTGGAATGCCTGGTCCTGGACGCTGAAATTGAGTCCCGGGATGTCGCTTGTGCTGACATTTATCGGAGTGGCGGGACTGGTGGAGCCGACTGGTGATGCGGCATACGGAAATCCAGTGTTACGCGTGTCAAGAAAGGCTTTTACCTGACTGAAAGTTCCCTGACGGACCCCTTTGATTGTATAAGGGACGTTCACGGCGTTGGCTGCCACATTGGCGACGCTTGTGCCATATCCGGATGCCTGCCCGCTGTTCTGGTCGATCAACATCACATACAGTCGTCCGCTTTTGCTAGTAGCATTGGTAATGCTTCCGGACAGTGTGGCGCTCCACGAAATGCCAGCCATGCATACGACCAGGATCATGCTGGTCAATAAAACCCTAACCGCAATTATTGCACTCTTCATGCTTGTACCCCCTCTGAAACCCTGCTGTTTATAGATAAAATACGGATATGGAATGACGTGGGTAATACTACCACATCCGGCAATAATTAAAAGCCCTCTTCTGATGCAGAGGGCTTTTAATTAGATCGGGCCTGCGAGGCCTATGTTGGGGCGGTATCAGGTTCTTATCTGATGGCCAGCCTGTCCACCACCACGCTTCCGAGTTGGAAAATTACCTGTCCCTGGATCGTGGTGAAACCGGTCTGGTTCAGGAAGCCGGCATCATAACCGCCTGCCAGGACAATGTTGACAGCATGTCTGAATGTGAGCGGATCTTCGGCGAATACTTCCGCCAGAGGTTGCAGGGTGTCGTTGTCGATCGAGGCGTCATAGGCCTGCTGCAGCAGTTGATAAGGGGTCGGGCTGCCAAGGATGAAAACTCTTGCCGGCAGCGGGTCAAAGCCGGCAATGACACTTTTCGCGGAGTCCATTGTGACGACACAAGTAGCGGTGCCGGAACAGCCGGAGCCACTCCAGCCGGTAAAGGTCGAGCTGGTGTCTGCGGCGGCTGACAGCGTCACAATTTCACCACTGTTGAAGGGCGCCGCCGGGCAGGTTGTCCCGCTGCTGCAGCTTATGCCGGGGGGCGAGCTATGCACGCTGCCGCCGCCGGTTCCCTGGAAGGTCACGGTGAGCAGCTGGGTTGTGACCGGGATAATATTATATGAAGTTAGCTCACGTTTAAGAGTGGGAGCGTCCATTTTGACCATACCGACACCGGCAGCATACCACTCGTAGACCGTAAAGGGTGGATTGGTGGTACTTCCCTCTGTAATAGTGAATACTTTTGTGATCTTGATCGCCTGGAATGTTCCAGCCGGGACAGTCACGCTTTCCGTCGGGCCGACGGTCACGTCGACTACTTGAGTGGTGACAGTGTCAGTAGGCAGCATTTGTACATCAGGTATACCGGTGTAGTGGGTTATTCCGGTTAGGTGTGTGGTGCCGGTACTGGTCGAAGTCTCATGGGTTCCGGAAACTATGCTGGAAGGAAAAGATATCTGGTTGGGGCTATATGTGTTGACCGTTGTGGTCTCAGTCCAATAAGAACCAATATATGGTAAAGGTGCCGTGTCTACCGTGATGATTTTTATCAGTGTGTCGGTGACATATATGGCCTGCCCCAGGTTGACATAGTTGTTGTCGGATGTTACCGAGTTGCCGTTTGACAGGGTGATCACGGAATGGAAGCTTCCGCCCGGCATTACCTGGACGGCCTCGGTTCCCCACAACATGGTTTGTCCGGTTGCAGTTGGTGTCAGGGCTTGGGTATTGAAATTCCAGGAGCTGCCCACGCTGGCGGGGAAATGGGATGTTCCGGCGATCACGGCGCAGCTGCCGTGTGAGGGAGGCAGCAAAAAGGTCAACCCGATTGAAATAAGACAACAGAGCAGGATTCTCATGCTGCACCCCCTTGATTGAAGTGAGGATTAATAATTTAGATTGGAATTATATATTAATATTCTCCTAAAAAACAATTGTTTGTCTGCCGGATCGAAAAATGTTCAGAATTCTTTCTTGATAAAGCTGTCCTTCTTGCCATTGACGTCATCCCGCTCAGGGTAATCGATATTATAATGCAGACCTCGCGATTCTTTCCTCATCTGGGCGCAGGATACGATCAGTTCGGCCACCGTGGATATGTTGCGCAGTTCTATCAGGTCCGAGGTGATGTTGAAGTTCCAGTAGTATTCCTCGATCTCGCCCTGAATCATTTTGATGCGGTTCATGGCCCTGGCCAAACGCTTGTCCGAGCGGACGATGCCGACATAGTTCCACATCGTGCGGCGGATTTCATCCCAGTTCTGGGACACAACCACCATCTCGTCACTGTTGGTGGCGGTGCTGGAATCCCAGGCCGGAATGTCACGCCGGTCCTGTTGCATTGATTTTACCGCTTCGCAGGAATGGCGGAAGGCGCGCCCGGCGTACACCGCAGCTTCCAGAAGCGAATTGCTGGCCAGGCGATTGGCGCCGTGCAGGCCGGTGAAGGCTGCTTCACCTATGGCATACAGTCCGGGAATATCGGTTTCGGCGTTGCCGTTGACCGCGACGCCTCCGCAGAGATAATGGGCGGCCGGCACAACCGGCAGCCCTTCCTTGGTCATGTCCAGTCCAAACTCCAGGCAGGTCTGGTAGATATTCGGAAAGCGGTTACGCACCACATCGGCCGGTTCATGGGTGATGTCCAGGAAGACGCAGTCGTCTCCGCTGATTTTCATCTCGTTATCGATGGCTCTGGCAACTATGTCGCGCGGGGCCAGGTCCCTCAACTTGTGGTATTTCTCCATGAAGGCGGTGCCATCACGCCGTCGCAAAATGGCTCCTTCCCCGCGCACCGCCTCGGAGATCAGGAATGACTTGGCCGATGGATGGAAGAGGGTGGTGGGGTGGAACTGCATGAATTCCATGTTGGCAACCGTGGCGCCGGCCCGGTAGGCCATTGCCACCCCGTCGCCGGACGCAACGTCCGGGTTGCAGGTGTAGAGGTAGACCTTGCCGGCTCCGCCGCTGGCTATCAGTGTGATCTTGGAAGAGAACGTGATGACCCTGTCCTTGTTTATATCAAGCGCATAGGCGCCCAGGCAGCGATTGGTCTCGGCTTGGCACCGTTCCGATTTGCGACGCTCAACCTTGGCGGAGGTGATCAGGTCGATGGCGATATGGTGCTCGTAAACCTGAATATTGGGGTGTTGGAGCACCGCTTCCACCAGGGCGCGTTCGATTTCGCGGCCGGTGATGTCCTCGGCGTGCAGGATCCTTCTGGCGCTATGTCCGCCTTCGCGGGTCAGGTCGTATTTTTCCCCGCTGGTGGTGAATTTTACACCCCATTCAATCAGGTTGCGAATTGTTTGCGGTCCCTCTTCAACCACCATTCTGACCACGTCTTCATGGCAGATGCCGGCTCCTGCTACCAGGGTGTCCTCAACATGGGCATCAAAGGAGTCTTCTGTAGAAAAAACCGAGGCGATACCGCCCTGGGCGTACTTGGTTGCCGATTCAGAAATATCACGTTTGGTAACGACGGCGACGCTGCCGTGGTTGGCTGCCTGGAGGGCGAATGAGAGACCGGCGATGCCGCTGCCGATGACCAGGAAATCACTTTCGATACGCATGGATGAGCTTCCCTTCGTGGTTGTGTATACAGGATTGGCGGATTATTCTCCCCTGCGACCATTTTGTCAAGTGGAGAGGGGTGTAATACTAAATCTTTATCAATATTCATGGGCCTGATTGGCAAGTGTATGAAGCTCGGTGTAAACGCATTTCTGATGTGAATATAAAAAATGACGGTCTGCAATAGGCTTTCTCAAACAAATTGCATTCTCAGGGTACTTTTAGTATAGTGTCCAGCCTGTTAAATTTCATTACACCGTAATCTGCAAGGATAATACTGATGAAAGAAATCCTCTCCGGCAACGAGGCCATAGCCCGCGGCGCATTTGAAGCGGGTTGTCTCGTGGCCTGCGCTTATCCCGGCACCCCTTCCACCGAGATTCTCGAAAACACGATCAGGTATAAGGAAATTAATTCTTCCTGGGCTCCCAACGAAAAAGTTGCTCTGGAGGTTGCCATCGGAGCTTCCTTTGGTGGCGGTCGCGCCCTTTGCACCATGAAACATGTTGGTGTCAACGTAGCCGCCGACCCGCTTTTTACACTTGCCTATACCGGGGTCAGGGGAGGGTTGGTGCTGGTGGTGGCCGATGACCCGGAAATGCATTCGTCCCAGAATGAACAGGATAGCCGCAACTACGCCCGATTTGCTAAAGTCCCGATGCTTGAGCCGTCCGATTCGCAGGAGTGCAAGGAGTTTACCCGGCTGGCTTTTGAACTGTCGGAGCAGTACGACATGCCGGTCATGCTCAGAAGCTGCACCCGCATTTCCCACGGCAAGTCGATCGTGGATCTTGGGGAGCGCGTCACCGGTCTGCCTCTGCCGAAGCTTGAGAAAAACCCAGCCAAGCTGGTGATGTTGCCGGGCAATGCCCGCGTTCGCCACCCGCTGGTCGAGGCTTCGCTGCAAAAACTCTCCGCCGATGCTTCATCCATGGTCATCAACCGTTCGGAACTGCGCGACAGTTCCATCGGCATCATTACTTCCGGTGTCTGCTACCAGTATGTACGGGAAGTCATGCCCAACGCCTCAACTCTCAAGCTGGGCATGGTAAATCCCCTGCCGTATGAATTAATCCGTGAATTTGCCTCACAGGTTGACAAGCTCTACATTGTCGAGGAGCTGGACCCTTTTATCGAACAGCAGGTCAGGGCCATGGGAATCAACGCCATCGGCAAGGAATTAATTTCACTCTGCGGCGAGCTGACTCCCGGTCGTCTCCGCAGCGCTTTCGGCTTGCCGCAACCGGAGGCTGCTCCGGCCGAGAAACTGCCTGGCCGTCCGCCAAACATGTGCCCAGGCTGTCCGCACCGTGGAGTATTTTTTGCGCTCAATCAGCTCAAGGCCTACGTCACCGGCGACATCGGCTGCTATACGCTCGGTTTCATGCCGCCGCTCTCCGCGATGGACACCTGCGTCTGCATGGGGGCCTCGATCGGCATGGCCACCGGAGTCACCAAGGTTGTCTCTGCGGAAGAGAAGAAAAAGGTCGTGGCGGTAATCGGCGATTCCACCTTCCTGCATACCGGCATCAACGGCCTGATGGATATGGTCTATAACAACTCGCCGGCCACGGTGGTGATTCTCGACAACAGTATTACCGCGATGACCGGACGCCAGGACAATCCCGCTTCGGGCTTTACACTGATGGACGACCCGGCCAACGCAATCAATATTCCGCTGCTCTGCAAGTCGCTGGGTGTTAAGAATATACGGATTGTGAATCCGCTCGACCTGGAAGAAACCAGGCGTGTGCTTGCGGAGGAGATGGAGCGTCCCGAGACATCGGTGATCATCACCAACAAGCCCTGCGTGCTGATCAAGCGGGATGACGTGTTCCAGAAGGGGCCGGTCTATGCGGTTGACTCCGAAAAATGCACCGGTTGCCGTGCCTGCCTGAAGATCGGCTGTCCGGCCATTGAATGGCGGCCGGCCGGTGACGGCAGCAAAAAGGGCAAAGCCTACATTGATCCGCTGCTCTGTACCGGTTGTGATGTATGCCGCCAGTTGTGCAAGTTTGATGCGATCGGGAGCAGATAATGAACGAGCAGATTACGAACGTACTTTTGGTAGGGGTCGGCGGGCAGGGTATCCTGCTGGCATCCGAAATCCTTTCCGAAGCGGCGATGCTGGCCGGTTATGACGTAAAGAAGAGCGAGATCCACGGCATGTCACAGCGTGGCGGAAGTGTCGTCTCACATGTGCGATACGGCAAACAGGTCTTTTCGCCGATTGTGCCGGAGGGGGAGGGGGACATTCTATTCGGTTTCGAGCTGATGGAGACCTGCCGTTCGCTGCCGCTTTTGAAGCCGGGCGGCACCGTGGTGGCCAACGACCTTAAAATTTCTCCTCCGTCGGTTTTGATGGGGCAGGAGCTTTATCCCGAAGGTCTTGTGGAACGCATCAAGGCGCGTTTCCCCGATTTTCTGCTTCTGGACGGTCAGCAGATGGCCGGCAGCGCCGGTAACGTCCGAGCAGCCAACACGGTCCTGCTGGGGGCCGTTTCAAGGAAACTGGATATTGCGGAACAGCACTGGATGAAGGCACTGGAAAAGATGGTTCCGTCCAAGGCGCTGGACGTGAACAGGAAGGCATTCCAGCTGGGCAGGGATTACAAGTGACACAACTCGACCTGATCCTTGCCGCCAATAAAAGCTTCGTGAAGCCGGAGGCTTTTCCGCCGCTTCCCAAGGCACCGCAAAAACAGTTGGCCATTTTTACCTGTATGGATACCAGGCTGGTCGATTTTCTGGAGCCGGCCATGGGACTCAAGCGGGGCGAGGCCAAGGTAATCAAGAACGCCGGCAATACCATTGTGGATCCGATGTCCGGCGCGGTTATCCGCAGTCTGGTGGCCGGAATATTCATGCTGGGCGTCGATGAAGTCTTCGTGATCGGTCACCGTGATTGCGGTATGGCCGAGATTGACGCGGAATCGGTCAAAAGGGATATGGTCAGTCGCGGCATTTCCCCCGATATCATCGATATCCATATTCCGGACCTGAAACAGTGGCTGGGTATTTTTGCGCACCCGGTGGAAAACGTGGAACGAGTGGTGAAGATAATCAGGCATAACCCGTTGATACCCAAGGATGTGCCGATCCATGGACTACTGTTCTGCCCGAATGATGGACACCTTGACGTGGTGGTGAACGGTTATACCCTGGAGAGCTTTGCCGCCGGATTGGTTGCGGAACCTTCCAGCAATACCGGTTTGGGAAGCTGCTGCTTTTAGTAAATCAGAAGTAATTTGGTTCGGTTTTGGCGGCATGTGCCGCGATTGATATTTTCCGAGGTAACAATCGTATGTTTTTTGATGAGGAATTCGAGACGCTGCCCCGTCCGGCACTGGAGGCATTGCAGTTCAAGCGGCTTCAAAACGTGCTTGAGCGGGTAAATGCCAATGTACCGTTTTACAAGACATCCTTTGCCAAGGCCGGTATCTCTCCGTCTGACCTGAAATGCCTCGACGACCTGCAGAGATTTCCGTTTACCACCAAGCAGGATATGCGTGATTCATATCCGTATGACCTGTTTGCCGCCCCGATGGAGGACATTGTCCGTATTCACGCCTCCAGTGGCACCACCGGCAAGCCGACCGTGGTCGGTTATACCCAGAAGGATATCGCGACATGGACCGACCTTATGGCCCGCTCATTCGTGGCTGCCGGAGCCCACAAGGGCGACATCATCCACAATGCCTACGGATACGGCCTGTTTACCGGCGGTCTGGGCGCCCACTACGGCGCCGAGCGGTTGGGCGCGTCGGTTATTCCAATCTCCGGCGGCAATACCAAACGTCAGATCATGATCATGCAGGACTTCGGCTCAACGGTGCTGACCTGTACACCGTCCTATTCGCTGTTCATGGCCGAGGAGGCCAAGGCCGAGGGAGTGGACTTCAAGGGGCTCAAGCTGAGGGTCGGAATCTTCGGCGCCGAACCCTGGTCCGAGGCGATGCGTGATGAAATCGAGCAGAAACTGAACCTGTCGGCAATCGACATCTACGGCCTGTCTGAAATCATGGGGCCGGGCGTCGCGATCGAGTGCATCGAAGCCAAGAAGGGGCTGCATATCTGGGAAGACCATTTCATCCCGGAGATTATTGATCCGGTCACCGGGCAGCGTCTGCCGGAAGGCGAGCTGGGTGAACTGGTGATCACCACCATCACCAAGCAGGGGATTCCGCTGATCCGTTACCGTACCCGCGACATCACCAGCCTGACCTACGAACCCTGCATCTGTGGCCGCACTCACGCCCGCATAGCACGTATGAGCGGCCGTTCGGACGATATGCTGATCATTCGCGGCGTAAATGTCTTCCCGTCGCAGATCGAAGCGATCCTGGTCGGAATCGAGGGGATTGAGCCGCACTACATGCTGATTATAGACCGTCAGGGCACCCTGGATACCTTGACGGTGCAGGTTGAGGTCAGTGAAGAGCTCTTCTCGGACGAGATCAAGGTGTTGCAGGCGTTATCCCGTCGAGTTGAAAAAGAGATCAAGGATATGCTGGGTGTCACCTGCAGCGCGAAACTGGTGGAGCCGAAAACCATCCAGCGCAGTGAAGGCAAGGCCAAGAGGGTTACCGACAACAGAACGTTGTAGGGGCGCTGCTTGCCGCGCCCAAATCGGGCAGGGCAAGCCCTGCCCCCACAGGAGGTTTATTGTGAAAGTCGAACAAATATCCATCTTTATCGAAAACAAGTCCGGGCGGCTGGCCGAAATCACCCGCATCCTGGGCGATGCCGGCATCAATATCCGTGCCCTTTCGCTGGCCGATACCACCGATTTCGGAATCCTGCGGCTGATTGTAAATGACGGCAATCTTGCCAAAACCGTTCTCAAGGAAAAAGGTTTTACAGTCAATATGACCGAAGTAGTCGCGGTCGAAGTGCCGGACACCCCCGGCGGCCTTTCGTCGATACTGCAGGTGCTGGACCGGCAACAGATCAATGTCGAGTACATGTATGCCTTTGTCGAGCGCTGCGCCGGTAATGCCGTGATAATTTTCCGTTTCGATGAAACCGACAAAGCCATATCTGTTTTGAAATCCGAGAACTTCAACATTCTGGAAGGTGAACGTCTGTACAGCATGTAAGTTACATTCAAGCGGAGGTTACAATGAAAAAGATTTTTGCGGTAGGCGGTGTGCTCTGTTTCAGTCTCATGTTCGCAACCATGTCGTTCGCAGCCGGCACCATCAAGATCGGTGGTCTTTTTGCGGTGACGGGCCCGGCCTCATTTCTGGGCGAACCTGAAAAGAAGACGCTGGAAATGCTGGTCAAGGAGGCCAATGACAAGGGCGGCATCAACGGCATGAAGGTTGAGGCGGTTATCTACGACACCACCGGCGACGCCACCAAGGCTGTACAGCTTGCCACCAAGCTGATCAAGGACGACAAGGTTTCCGTGATCATCGGACCCAGCACCACTGGTGAATCGATGGCGGTTATCCCGGTTGCCGAAAAAGAAAAGATCCCGCTGATTTCCTGTGCTGCAGGCATCAAGATTACCGAACCGGCCAAGCATTGGGTGTTCAAGACTCCGGCTAACGACCATGTTGCCGCCGAGAAAATCCTGAACTACATGGCAAAGCAGAAGCAGAAAAACATTGCACTGCTGACTGTCACCGACGGCTTCGGTTCTTCCGGTCGCGAGCAGATCAAGGCCCTGGCCAAACAGAAAGGTTTTTCAATCGTAGCCGATGAAGTCTATGGTCCCAAAGATACCGATATGACCGCACAATTGACCAAGATCCGCGGCATCAAGCCGGACGTGATCATCTGCTGGGGCACCAATCCGGGACCGGCCGTAGTCACCAAGAACGTCAAGCAGCTTGGCATCAAGATTCCGCTTTACATGAGCCATGGCGTGGCATCCAAAAAGTTCATCGAACTGGCCGGTCCAGATGCGGCTGAAGGCGTGATGCTTCCGGCCGGCAAGCTGGCCATCTACGACGTGCTGCCGAAAAGCGATACGCAATACAAGCTGCTCAAGGATTATGATCAGGCCTATAGAAAGGCGTATGGTGTCGAGGCTTCCACTTTCGGAGGTTACGCCTACGATGCCTGGTTGCTGGCTACCACTGCCATCAAGAAAGCAGGAACAACTCCCGATAAAATCCGCAGCGGTATCGAACAGACCAAGAAGCTGATCAGCATTTCAGGCGTTTTCAATATGTCGCCGAAAGATCACAACGGGCTCGACCTGTCGGCTTTCGAGATGGTCAAAGTCAGCAAGGGCGACTGGGCATTGATCAAGTAATTTAAATTCCAATTTTAACGGAGGACACTCAATGAATTTCCGCCTTCTTTCATTTTTGTTTGCAGCCGTTACCATGCTGCTTTCCACAAACGTATTTGCTGCAGCCCCGATCAAGATCGGCGCGCTGTTTGCCGTGACCGGCCCGGCTGCCTTTCTGGGCGAACCAGAGCGTAACACCGCCAAGATGATCGTGGACGAGATCAACAAGGCCGGCGGGGTCAAGGGGCGCAAGTTGGAACTGGTTTCATACGACACCGCCGGTGATGCCACCAAGGCGGTGCAGCTTGCCACCAAGCTGATCAAGGACGACAAGGTCGTTGCCATCATCGGTCCCAGCACGACCGGCGAAACGATGGCGGTAATTCCCGTGGCCGAGAAGGAACAGATCCCTCTGATCTCCTGCTCCGCCGGCAGTAAAATCACCGATCCGGTCAAGAAATGGGTGTTCAAAACGGCCCAGAACGACTCGCTGGCGGTTGGCAGAATTTACGAATACCTGCAGAAACATAAGCAGACCAACGTTGCGATCCTGACCGTTTCCGACGGTTTCGGCGCTTCGGGTCGCGAGCAGTTGAAGGCCCAGGCGGCCAAATACGGCATCAAGATCGTTTCTGATGATACCTACGGCCCCAAGGATACGGACATGACCGCCCAATTGACCAAAATCCGCGGCTCCAACGCCCAGGCCATCATCTGCTGGGGTACCAATCCCGGACCGGCAGTGGTCGCTAAAAATGCCCGTCAACTAGGCGTCAAGACGCCTCTGTTCATGAGCCATGGTGTTTCATCCAAGAAGTTCATTGAGCTGGCCGGTGATGCGGCGGAAGGCGTCAAGCTTCCTTCCGGAAAGGTGTTGGTGAGTGACCTGCTGCCGAAATCCGAGTCCCAGAAAAAAGCACTCGTATCTTTTGTGAAGGATTATCAGAATCACTACAAGGCCGAAGGGGACCATTTCGGCGGGCATGCCTGGGACGCAGTCATGCTTTTGAAGAATGCCATTGAGCGCGGTGCAGAAACACCTTCATCGATTAGGGATCAACTGGAAAAAACCAGGAACTTCTTTGGAATTGGCGGCACGTTTAACTATAGCGCTCAGGATCATGCCGGATTGGGCAAGGATGCTTTTGTGCTGGTGGAGATCAAGAACAAGGACTGGGTTATAGTCAAATAGTAAAATACAAATAAAATATGCTCCCTCTCCCTTGGGGAGAGGGTCGGAGTCAGGGTGGGGCGTGATTTTGATCCCTACCCAAGCTCCAACCCTCACCTCGATGGTGAGGGAGTTTTTATTTCAGAAACGGGACCAAATGCAGTTCGATCAGATACTTCAATATACCCTGTCCGGTCTGTCGACCGGCGCAATCTACGCGCTGATCGGCATCGGCTTCTCTATCATCTACAATGCAACCGGTATCATCAACTTCGCCCAGGGCGAGTTTGTCATGCTGGGCGGATTGCTGACACTGTCCTGTCTGGATCTGCTGAAACTGCCGATCTGGGCTGCGATTCCATGTGCTGTGGCTGTATCAACTTTGGCAGGTCTGCTGTTCGAGCGATTGGCAATCAGGCCGCTCAGGCAACCGACCCCGATCAACCTGGTTATCATTACCATCGGAGGCAGTATCCTGATCCGTGGTATGGCGATGCTGATCTGGGGCAAGGACACCCATGCGATACCCTCTTTCAGTGGCGATGATCCGATCGCGATCGGCGGCGCCACTATTCTGCCGCAGCACCTTTGGATACTTGCCATCACGGTGGTGATAATCGTGATCAACAAGTTTTACTTTTACCATACCATCAGCGGCAAGGCCATGCGGGCCTGCGCCTATAACCGCCGTGCCGCCGGTCTGGTTGGTATAGACGTTCGCCGCATGGTCCTTTTCTCATTCATGATCAGCTCCGCCATGGGCGCCGTGGCCGGCATCATAGTCGCCCCGCTGACGATGATCGCCTATGATGTCGGTGTCATGCTTGGCTTGAAAGGATTCTGCGCCGCGATCATCGGCGGCATGAGCAGCGGCATAGCCACGGTGGTGGGTGGTTTGTTGCTGGGAGTGTTGGAATCACTGGGCGCCGGCCTGATTTCGTCAGGGTACAAGGATGCCATCGCTTTCATCATACTGCTGCTGATCCTCTTCATCCGCCCGCAGGGACTGTTCGGCAAAGCCGATTCGGAGCGGGTCTGATACCATGAAAAGAGAACTGCTGAAATTTGTTGCTTTCTCCGTTTTTGTGCTGTTGCTGCCCCTGCAGTTCAAGGGCGGCTATCTGATGAATGTACTGGTTTTTGTCGGCATCAACACCATGCTGGCAATTGCACTCAATCTGCTTTTGGGTTACGCCGGCCAGATCTCACTCGGTCATGCCGGCTTCTTCGGGTTGGGGGCCTATCTGTCCGGTATCCTGACTACCACATATGCCTGGAACCCCTGGCAGGCCATGCCGGTGGCGGCGATTATTGTCGGCTGCATGGCCTACCTGATCGGATTTCCCGTCCTGAAGCTTAAAGGGCATTATCTGGCCATGGCCACGCTCGGCCTCGGAATCATAATCTATATCGTGTTCAACGAAACCGTTGACCTGACCGGTGGTCCGTCCGGTCTCTCCGGAATACCCTATCTGGAAGCGGGTGGGATCGTTTTCGATTCCGACGTGAAAAACTATTACCTGATTTGGGGCATCACGCTGGCGGTGGTCCTGTTTTCGATCAACCTGGCCAATTCCCGAGTCGGGCGGGCGCTGCGCGCAGTGCATGATTCCGAGGTGGCGGCCCAGGTGGTCGGAGTCAATGCCCGCCTGCTCAAGGTGCAGATATTTGCCCTGTCCGCGGTTATTTCGTCGCTGGCCGGCAGTCTCTATGCACACACGATGACCTTCATATCACCGGCCTCATTCGGCTTCAACTTCTCCGTGGAGCTGCTGACCATGGTGGTGATCGGCGGTCTGGGCAGCGTTTATGGCTCGTTCCTGGGAGCGGCACTGTTGACGCTGCTGCCTGAATTCCTGCGGGCTGCCCAGGATTACGACATCATCATCTACGGCGGCCTGCTGGTGTTAATGGTGATGTTCATGCCGGGGGGGCTGGTACGTGGAGTCCCTGACCTTTTCAGGAGGATATTCAAGTCCCGAGGAGGCGCCGACCATGCTTGAGGTCTCCGGCATTACCCAGATATTCGGCGGAGTGACGGCTCTGGAAGATGTGTCTTTCCGGGTTAACCGTGGTGATATTACCGGGGTGATCGGTCCCAACGGCGCCGGCAAGACCACGCTTTTCAATATTATCACCGGTATCTACACTCAGACTTCCGGTAAGGTGGTTTTTGAGGACAAGGATATTTCGGGACTGCCACCGGAGAAGCTGGCACGGCTCGCAATGGTACGTACATTCCAGAATATCGAACTCTTCGGCGGTATGACCGTACATGAGAATGTGATGGTCGGGATGCATACCAAAAGTTCAAGCGGTATGTTGTCCTGTGCGCTCAAGATGCCCTGGAGCATTTCGGAAGAACGCCGAATCCGCAACGATTCGATGAAATGGCTCGAATTTACCGGTATCACCGAACTGGCGGAAGTTGAAGCCGGCAACCTTCCATTCGGCAAGGGGCGCCTGCTGGAAATCGCCCGGGCATTGGCGGTTGAGCCACGCATCATCCTGATGGACGAACCGGCCGCCGGACTGAACAGCCAGGAAACCCTGGGCCTGGCCCATCTCATCAAACGGATCCGCGACCTGGGCATAACTGTTGTGCTGGTGGAGCACGACATGGAGCTGGTAATGGATATCTGCGACCGGATAGTGGTGCTCAATCTGGGTCGGAAGCTGGCCGAAGGGACTCCGCGCGAGATTCAGGAAAATCCGGAGGTTATTGCAGCCTATCTGGGGGATGATGACTGATGCTGCGACTTAAAAACATCAATACCTATTACGGTAAGGTGCATGCGCTGAAAAACGTTTCACTGCATCTGGGCGAAGGGGAGATTGTTACCCTGATCGGCGCTAACGGCGCGGGTAAGACTACCATACTCAACTCCATTTCCGCCGTCACACCCGCTTCGAATGGTGAAATCCTGTTTCGCAAGGAGCCGGTTATGGCGCTGCAGCCGGACAGGATAGTCAAGCTCGGTATTTCACAGGTGCCGGAAGGACGGCAGGTTTTCAAGCCGCTTTCGGTTGAAGACAATCTGCAGTTGGGCGCCTATCTTCGCTACCGAGGGCGCGAGGGGAAGGCCGCTATTCACAAGGATATGGAAAAGGTATTTGCGCTGTTCCCACGTCTGGAGGAACGGCGTAAACAGCTGGCCGGCACCATGTCGGGCGGCGAACAGCAGATGCTGGCTATCGGTCGTGCTCTGATGGCCAACCCGAAACTGCTGTTGCTGGATGAACCCTCCATGGGGCTGGCGCCACTGGTTGTTCAGGAGATATTCCGGGTGCTGCAGCGGTTGCGTCAGGAAAACGGCACAACCATCCTGCTGGTCGAGCAGAACGCCAAGGCTGCTCTCAAGCTGGCTGACCGCGGCTATGTGCTGGAAACCGGCAAGGTTATCCTGGAAGGAGCGGCGGACGAATTACTGGAGAATGCCGAAGTCAAACGCGCCTATCTGGGCAAGGATAAAAAGGAAATGTGGGAACGATAAATATCGCGTCACGGTATGCACTCTTCAACATAAACATGATCAGGCAGTAACAATCGAAAGGAAGTAAATCAAATGCGTTTTCCGATGCGTCTCAATTATGATCTGACCAAATACATCGTCAGTAACAAGCTGAACAAGGTTGAAAAGTACCCGTTGGTATTGATGCTGGAACCTACCCATCTATGCAATCTGGCCTGCTCCGGTTGCGGCCGGATCCGTGAGTATGCCGATACCATCCAGGAGATGATGAGCCTGGAGGATTGCCTCAAATCGGTGGATGAATGTCCGGCGCCGGTGGTTACAATCACCGGTGGCGAGCCTTTCCTGTATCCGCACATTTACCAGCTTATTGAAGAGGTTCTGGACCGGGGCAAGCATATCTATCTCTGTACCAATGGTATCCTGCTTGAAAAAGCGCTTGACTCGATGAAACCGCATCCCAATTTCACTATCAATGTCCATATGGACGGACTTGAAGAAACCCATGATCGCATTCTGGAGCGCAAGGGCGCTTTCAAAATCGGTATGGAGGCTATTAAGAAGGCAAAAAAACTGGGTTTCAGGGTCTGTACGAATACCACTATTTTCAATGAAACCGATCTGGTTGAAATTGAAATGCTGTTCACGCATTTGGAAGAGATCGGTGTCGACGGTTTGCTGGTCGCTCCCGGATTCGGTTATGAGGCCGTCGGAGAGAAGCTGTTTCTGGAGCGCCGCGATATTGAGCGCAAATTTGCCGATGTCTACGAGATGAGCAAGAAGCACCGTTTCTTTTCGACTCCCATGTACCTGAGATTTCTCAAGGGTGAAAAGAAACTGGAGTGCACACCCTGGGGCAATCCGACCCGTAACCCACGTGGATGGAAGGCGCCCTGTTATCTGATCACCGACGAACATTACTCGTCCTTCAGGGAGATGATGGAAAAAACCGATTGGGACAAGTACGGGGTAGGCAAAGACCCTCGTTGCGCCCAGTGCATGATGCACTGCGGTTTCGAGCCGACGGTCGTCAATGAAATCGGCAAGAGCTGGAAGGATATTCTGGAAATGATGATCTGGAACATGACCTGATGAATAGGAATCATGTAATCTGAAAGAAATCCGCTGACCATTCAAACCGGTTCAGCGGATTTCCAGTTTTGATGAATGAATATGGACATTGGAAGGAGACGTTCACCCATGCCGGAAAATCTGTTGATACCATCGGTTGATTTGAGAATAGGGTCTTTGGAGGAGTACAATCGCCAGCAGAAGCAGAAGGCCGGTCAGAATCGACACAAGCCCAAGCCTCGCCCCTGTGTGACAGTTTCGCGGGAGTACGGCTGCGAGGGGTATCCTGTTGCGGAGTTGCTACGCGAGTTGTTGATGCGAAAGACCGGAGAGGAATGGGTACTGATCGACAGGGCCGTCCTCGAAGAGCTTGCCCGCCGGCATAACATTTCCGAAGAGATTTTGATGCGGTTGGGGGAAAAAAACCGGATACTTAATGAGGTCCTTGCCACATTTTCGCCGCGTTGGACCAGTGACCAGGATTATTTCCGGATGTTGTGCCGGCATGTGGTCTCCCTGGCGGAGCAGGGTAATGCAATCATTGTGGAACTGGGTGGTGCCATCATTACCCGCCATTTTGAAAATGCCTATCATTTCAGGCTGTATGGATCTCAAGCCTTCAAAGTCGGCGCTATTGCCCGCAGATTGGGAATTCCGGTCGAAGATGCCGAGAAAATAGTCGAAAAGCAGCAGCGACTGCGCGATCGTTTTACCAGGGACTTTCTCGGTCAGGACGACCACGCTTCCTGCCATTACGATCTACTGTTCAATAATGATCGCAATACACCGGAAAAGATCGCGATGACGATTGCAGAGCATGTGACTATTGATTGAATGTGCCAATCTTGTCTGCGTGGTCTGGTTTTACAACTACTCCGGCCGGCGCTGATAATAGACGTTCACGGTCGTTAAGGCCTTCTTCCGCCGCTTCTATGGCAGACAGAGCACGTTCTGAAATCCTTGAATACGAAAATACCTTGGACATTGCGATACAGAGTATGACAGTCGAGGCATTTTTTGCCTCTCTGTTGAACTAGAAGGTGATGCCTGGTGGGATTATACAACGACCAACCGCCACTGCCACCGCCAATGCTTATCTGGCTGGAGGCGCCACCGTGACAGCCGAGGCAGTCTTCATTGTTTCCGATATGCCCCTTGTATGGCAACTCAGCACCCGGAATGATATTGCCGTCGCTGTTTGTGTCTGGCTGGATATTGTGCAGTGATTGTGGTGCATGACACTGTTCACAGGATCGTATCTTGAGCCCGGCGATGGCTTGCAAATCATGACACCATGAGCACTTGTTGGTATCCTGACCCAAGCCGGTACCATGGTGGGTTTCCTTGTTGGCATAAACCAGTTTGCTGGTACCCAGATCATTGCCCCATGAATGACAGTAGTCGCAGGCCCCCTTCCCATTTGTTCCAGTCCCTTCCGAAGGCCTGGGCGTTACCATGGATTCGCCGTAAGTCGGGATATAGTGCCCGTCATCCCTGTTTTGAACCAGACTGCCGTGACATGCGGCGCAGTTGCCATTCTGTGCTGTCTGGCCAATATGGTGAACCGATGCCTGTCCGGCTATCTGGCTGTGACACTGGAAACAGTCCCGAAACGGTTCAAACTGCCAGGATCCGGAGATGTAATCCAATTTGTGACAAGTGAAGCAGGAGAGGTTCTTGGTGGTGATTAACTTATGGTGCAGTTCATTTACAACATTTCCGTGACAGTCTCTACAGTCAGCCTCACTCATGTTGTTGATGGTTCTGTCCCACAGTCCCAGGTTCTGGTCGGCGGGAGGTGCCGGAACGTTTGCCAGGCAAAGGACCGCGCCGAAAGTAAGCGACATAAGCAAAATTACTATAATCAGTGGGAATATCCTCATATTTTAATTCCTTCCGTTGCCAAGACTGAATAACCGCACATATAAACGTAATTTATGCATCGGACAGACTAAGGTATCCGGCCGATAAACATAAATATAATACAATTAGATTTGACTTAAAATACAGATTATTCGGCGGGTTGTCAAATATTTATAGACGTGAAGAATCGGTGTTTGATTGAGTGGGAGATAAAATGAGTGGGTGCAGTGGCAAGTAAGCGGGATGTTTAGGTGTATTAGAAAAGTATTACATGGAGCAGATCAAGATGGATAGGTGCTGGATGTCCATTGTTCGTCGAATTTTCTGAAATATTCACGTCGGCACCAGTTTTCCACATCAACCAGTGCGTGGAACGCATCGCTGAAATCACTCATTCCGATACTGAATACTCCATGACCATAGACGATTGCCCGCCCTGATTGACCGATCACCGGCGGAACGTTTTTGGCAATGCCGCCTGCCCCGATTTCACCGGCAACGACCGGCGTGTTACCCAGGAAACGGACCTTGCCACAATCTTTCCAGCAATTTTCGATTGTGCAACTTTCCCTGTCATCACATAGCATGCTCATGACAACGGCAAATCTGGGATGTCCGTGCAGTATGGCGCGGCAACCGGTTGTCTCAAAGATGCCACGGTGTGCCACAAGTTCACTGGAGGCCGTGATGCCGACGGTTGAGCTGTTTTTGAAGGGAACCGGATCAATACAGCCCGGGAGCTCGTCCAGGCTGGAAGCGGTTTGTGATATGTAGATCAGGTCATTATCCGAATAAGATATGTTTCCGAAGAAAGAGTCCACCAGACCTCTCTGAACGGTATAGCGACCAACCGCAGCAATCTCGTCCAGTATGACGGCTTTGTCGCTGAATGGCCCTTTCCTGAAAACAAGGCCCTGCGCCGAAAGAGTGGTAAGCCATTCACTGCGAAACTTTTCAAAAGCATTTTCCTCTTCCGGCAGTATGAAGCCGGATTCAAGGACATCTTCCAGGTACTTGATATAGGTTGAGTGGAAAACCGAAGACCAGTTTATGTAGGCCTGCTCTACCGTTAGTGCTCCGTTCGCAATGATTCCGATCCCTTCAACAATTACTCCCTTGCGGCTGCCTAGTTTTTCAGCAATGGTGTCGGCCGGATCAATGCCAAGATCGGATTTTCTCAGGATCGGAATGTCATGCAGAAATGTTCTTGTCTCAGTGTCACGGGGAACAATCATCTGCTGGTCCGCCGTTGCCCTTCTCACCAGAAATTCCGCAAATGGCAGGGAAGGGCGGGCTATTGCCAAAGCCAGACAATTCAGGTGGGAGAGGATGTCGGAGGCCAGTGATGCAAAAGAGTTTTCTCCGCTGGATATCATGACATCATCCTGTGCAGCAAATGCAATCAGACCGGAAACTGCAGCGCGGTCGGCAATCAACTTGTCAGTGTACTTGTTGATCTGGTCAAGCATCAGGGGATGTTGGTGAACAGGATAGAACCGTCCGACAGGGTCTCGCTGCGGAAACGGGGCGCACGCTGGTTTTTTGCAACCAGGGTGGATTTGGGGATTGTCATGTTGCTACCTGGTAGAAAAGCCGCAGTGATGTTGTTTCCCGACTGCCAGGCTTCAAAGTGCAGGTGCGGACCGGTCGATCTTCCGGTTGAGCCGGATAAGGCCAGAACAGATGCCGGTGTAACCGCTTGTCCCTGGGTGACCATCAAATTGCTGTTGTGTGCATAGAGCGTTACAACACCGTTGTCATGCTCGACTAGAACCGTATTGCCGTAACCTGACCGACTTCCGGAATATACGACCACTCCAGCGGCTATCGGTTTGACTGGAGTACCAGTTGGAATGGCAATGTCGATTCCGTTGTGCTGACGCCATAAGCCGTCGATCGGATCGATACGCATTCCGACTTTGGATGTGATACTTCCGCCCACATCCGGCAGACGCGCTTCGAAGGAATTATTGGTGGTTTCACTGGGAACAAGAGTGGCAGTAACTGCTCTTTCAACTACTTCATTGAGGGATATATCGTGTGTTTTCTGTCGTTTGGAACCTTTACGGTGTTTTGAAGAAGAAACGGAATGATCCTTTATGACCACCTTGGCTTCTTTAGTGTTCGGAGTATCCGTAAAAGTCTCAACTCCGTCGATGGTGACAAAGCGGTAGATATCGGCCTGTGCCAAGGAAAAACTTAATAAGACAATTAATCCGGCTGTCAGTGATGTTACCCGTATGAAAGCTTGAACATATAAACGGGATGACTTGGAAGAAGATCTCATTGTGCTTGTCGTCCGAGAGAATTTCTGATAGTTAATCATTTTTACAATATACTGTATTTGAACAAATAATTCAATTAATCATATCCTGGGGTATACGGAGTGTTTCAATACTACGACAAAGCTGTCAGAGGCACCGAGAATGAAGACAAAATGGTCATTCTCCAGTTCCTTTCCGGGATGATAGGGCAAACTTTTTCTTTTCTGAATTATTACAAGGAAATGCCGGTTTCCTACGATGCGACTCTGTTAAGTGTAGAGAATGAAATGGCCGAATTCGCAATACATGAGTATCAGGCCAAGGTGATCAGTCTTGAACGCAAGGCGTTGATTTATTCCCATGCCAAAAGCCCTTTTAGTGAAGACATGATTGGTGAGGCTTTTTATGTGAATTCCACTAGAAAGCGCGCCATTCTGTGTAATTTTGCCTATGCCCGCATCCGCTCCGATATGCGTCGTTTTGTCAGGGTTCAGCTTGACCGACCGGTCGAAGTTGATATCGTATTTGAAGACAATGTTCTTAAGGGTAATGTAAAGGACATTTCGCTGGGGGGGGTCGCCATGAGCGCCATGTCTTCGGACCTGCTGGTACCCGGCAGAAATGTGGGGCTGGTTCTCAACTTGCCGGATTCGCTCAGTAATTCAGTTGTAGTGGTAGAGGTCGAGGCCACCATTGTCAAGGTAACCGGAGAAAGTGCGCCATTTACCTGCATTATTGAAGTCCATTCTGACAAGCATTCACAGCAGCAGATCGCACACTATATCAATCAGCGTCAGGTAGAGATCATCAGGGAGTTGAAAGATATCAATTCTTGAAAGCATGATTTCGTGACTGTTTGTTAGGCATCTGTGGCTTTGCGTGATTAATTGTTGTGCATTGCTTCTGGCAGTCGGTGTTGAATGAGGTTGATAATGTCATGTATCTATTTAGAATTAATAGCATGATTTTGTAAATTTAGTTGGCAAGGGGTTTGCAAATAAAGTTGTAAAACGTATGCGTATTGCGCTTGCTTTTTGTTTTATAATTCATATAATTCCTGCTCTCACAATTTATGTATCGGGAGGGTAAAGTCGTGAAAAAAGTCGATGCCATCATAAAGCCGTTCAAGCTGGACGAAGTCAAGGAAGCTCTGAATGAAATAGGTATTCAGGGTATTACAATCAGTGAAGTCAAGGGATTTGGACGGCAGAAAGGTCATACTGAGCTGTATCGCGGTGCCGAGTATGTGGTCGATTTTATCCCTAAGATTAAAATTGAAATAATTGTATCCGATTCGATTCTGCCACAAGTGGTTGAAGCTATTGAGAAATCAGCGAAGACCGGTCGAATTGGCGATGGTAAGATATTTGTTACCAATGTAGAAGAAGTAATTCGCATCAGAACGGGTGAAGCCGGCGAAGATGCACTATAGTAATTATTGTATAACATACCCTGAAAGGAGCAACTGATGACCCCGAAGCAAGTAGTAGAATTTGCCAAAGAAAATGGCGCCCTGATGGTTGATTACAAATTTATGGATTTTGTTGGAACATGGCAGCACGTATCAGTTCCTATGACCGAGTTCAGTGAAGATACCTTTGAAGAAGGCCAGGGTTTTGACGGCTCTTCAATCCGTGGCTGGCAGCCAATCCACGCTTCCGACATGATCCTTCTTCCCGATCCGACCTCGGCAAAAATGGATCCATTTGTTGCGGTCCCGACGCTGTCCCTGATCTGCGATATCTTTGATCCGATCACCAAGGAAGATTACACACGCGATCCTCGCAATATTGCGAAAAAAGCTGAAATGTACCTGAAATCCACCGGTATTGGCGATACCGCTTATTTCGGGCCGGAAGCAGAGTTCTTTATTTTTGACGACGTGCGTTACGATTCAAGTGCAAATCAGTCCTTCTACGCTGTTGACTCGTCTGAAGGCGCCTGGAATACGGGCCGTGAAGAATTCCCCAACCTGGGATACAAACCGCGCCACAAGGAGGGGTATTTCCCCTGTTCGCCGGTTGATTCACAGAATGACCTGCGTAACGAGATGGTGCTTGAGCTGCAGAAGGTTGGCATTCGTGTTGAGTGCCAGCACCACGAGGTAGCCACCGGTGGACAGGCTGAAATCGATATGCGTTTCTCCTCGCTGGTCGACATGGCTGACCAGCTGCAGTGGTTCAAGTACGTAATCAAGAATGTTGCCTACCGCAACGGTAAAACCGTAACATTCATGCCCAAGCCGCTTTACGGCGACAACGGTTCCGGCATGCACTGCCATCAGTCAATCTGGAAGGACGGTCAGAACCTTTTTGCCGGCGACAAATACGGCGGACTCTCACAGATGGCGCTCTGGTACATCGGCGGCATCATCAAGCACGCCAAAGCCCTCTGTGCCATTACCAACCCGACTACCAACTCCTACAAGCGTCTGGTGCCAGGTTTCGAAGCACCGGTAAATATGGCTTACTCAAGTCGCAATCGCTCAGCTTCACTGCGCATTCCGATGATGTCTACCAATCCCAAGGCCAAACGCGTTGAGTATCGTACTCCGGACCCATCCTGCAATGGTTACCTGGCTTTTGCTGCCATGCTGATGGCCGGTCTCGACGGTGTCGAGAACAAGATCGATCCGGGCCAGCCACTGGACAAGGATATCTACGGTTTGTCACCGGAAGAACTCAAGGATATCCCGTCTGCTCCAGGCAGCCTCGAAGAGGCTCTCCAGGCTCTCAGGGAAGACCACGAGTTCCTGCTCAAAGGTGATGTTTTCACACCGGACGTCATCGAGAAGTGGATCGAGTACAAAACTGAAGCAGAGGTAAATCCGGTCCGTATGCGTCCGGTGCCACTGGAGTTTGAGCTGTACTACGATATCTAAACTGTTTTGACATGTTTTAAAGAGGAGGGCGGGAGATATCCCGCCCTCTTTGTATTTGTGGCCTTGATTGACTTTGCCGGTTTACTCATGGTAGATAGATAGATCGTATTTTGTAAAAAAAAGAGGATCTGCATGGAAGATTTCTTCCTAAAACTTTCAGTAATGCTTGTACCAGGTATGCTTGCTATCGTCTGTCATGAGGTTTCACACGGATACATTGCCTGGCGTTTTGGTGATCCGACCGCACGCATGCTTGGCCGACTGACGCTCAACCCCATCAAACACATCGATATTATTGGAACCCTGATGATATTCTTCATAGGCATTGGATGGGCCAAACCGGTGCCGGTCACGTATGAGAATCTCAGGAATCCTAAAAGGGACATGATCTGGGTTGCCGCCGCCGGTCCTATCACCAATATTCTGCTGGCGACTGTTTCTGCTTTTCTTCTGCGTGGCATAGTTGCCATCGGTAACCCGGCCGCATCCGCATCACCGGTTTCAATGCTGGTTGAACCGCTGGTGATGATGCTCTCCTTTTCGGTTTATATTAATCTGCTTCTGGCGATTTTCAATATGATCCCGGTACCGCCACTGGATGGGGGGCGCGTGTTGATGGGACTTTTACCGTACCGTCAGGCCGCATATGTTAGTCGCATTGAGCCGTACGGAATGATTATCATCATCGTGCTGGTATTTTTTACGAATCTTTTCTCATATGTGATTTCACCGGTTCTGAATTTGGGCGTGCACCTGCTGGCCGGTCCCCAGAGTGGCTTGGTTCTTGGTGTCACACGTCTGATGATGCACTGAGTATGGACTCGCTACAAAAGGATTAGTCAATGAATGATCCCAGAATAGGGCTATTTGCGGAAGTTCTTGTCGATTATTCGACCAGGGTGAAGAAAAGCGATGTCGTGCTGATAAGCGCCGCCGGTCTGGAAGCGATGCCGCTGGTCAAAGAACTGTATGCTCTGTGTCTTGCCCGCGGCGCCAAGTACGTCGAATACTCTTTTTCAGTGCCGGAGATCGATCGCAACTTCTACGACTGCGCCAATAAACAGCAGTTGAATTATTTTCCGCAGCACAAGCTCGATTTTTACAAGACCCTTACGGTCTACATCGGCATCTCGGCCGGCAACAACTCGATGGTTATGGCCAACACCCGTCAGGATGCCATGGTTGCCTACCAGAAGCTCACCAGGCCCCTTGTAGATCAGCGTGTCAAGCACACCCGCTGGGTCGTGACCCGCTATCCGACCCATGCGGCCGCCCAGGAGGCCCGTATGAGCCTGGACGAGTATGAGGATTACCTCTTCTCGGCCTGTTGCATTGACTGGAAGGCTGAATCGAGGAAACAGGACAAGCTGAAAAAGCTGATGGACGCTGCCAAACAGGTGAGAATAGTGGCTCCCGATACCGATCTCCGTTTCAGTATCGAGGGGTTGCCGGGCATCAAGTGCGACGGCCGTCTGAACATGCCGGATGGCGAGGTGTTCAGCGCTCCGGTCAGGAATTCCGTTCAGGGGTATATTACCTACAACTGTCCCAGCATCTACCAGGGCAAGGAGTATAACGGCGTCCGCTTTGAGTTCAAGGACGGCAGAATTGTCAAGGCCAGCGCCGGGTCAGATATGACCGCTTCGCTCAACAGGATTCTGGATACCGACGAGGGGGCTCGCTATATCGGCGAATTTGCCATCGGCGTCAATCCTGGAATACGCCGGCCGATGCGCAATATCCTCTTTGACGAAAAAATCTTTGGCTCGATACATTTTACGCCCGGCCAGGCCTATGACGAGTGCGACAACGGCAACCGCTCGGCGGTGCATTGGGATCTGGTTCGGATCCTTTCCGACGGTGAAATCTGGTTTGATGATGTTTTGATCCAGAAAAACGGCCGGTTTGTACACCGGAATCTTCTTGAACTTAATCCAGCCTGAGAGAGGCCTTGATGACAGAGTTACAGACTACCGACATACAGTTTGAATATGATGATTTCGAATTTGACACCATTGATGAAGAATTGCTGGTGGATCAGCGTTGTCAGCAGCTTCTCAACCGTTTCTACCTCTATCTTCAGCAGCGCGGTGTGGCAGTCGAGCTTGCTTCGGATATGGCTTTCAGTGCGGATCTGTACCTGCGCGACTACCTGCTCGATTTCGGTCGTCAGAACGTGGTCCGCCCGCAACCCGGCATCATCAGGAAATTTGCCGGTTCCTGGTTCATAACGCATACGCTTGATCCTGAAATGGAGATGCTTGATCGCCATTTGTCGGCAATAGTTTCGTTTTACAGCTATCTGCACAGTCAACATATGATATCGGCAGACGAACTGGCCTTTCTGGTTCAGGAAGCGGATCAGAACGATTACTATAAAAACAGAATTGATACTTTTTTGGGAATTACGGGTGATGGCTTTGTACTCTGGGATCAGGAATGTCCGGCCAGATTCTGACGATCATCCGGGAGGATTCATCAATGGAATGCAAAACTACAAAACAGATCAGGTTGACAATACTTGAAAGAAATTATGCCAGAAATGACTGGATGTATGATTTTGAAGGTTGCGGATTTCAGAACTTTTATGAAACCTTGACCAAAGATATGAATAAGATGGGTGTTGAGCTTGAACTTGTCAGGAACCGTAATGCGACCATCACGATCAACAGTTATGCTGATTTACTGAATGTCGTAAAGCTTTCTGTTCTCGATGAAGGTCATAATAACCATTGTATCGGGCATATTATAGGCAAGAGCCAGAACCTGGATATTCAGGAAGATATCAGGATTGCTGTGCGTCGCATTGCCTTTGCCCCGGAAACGATAGCGCCAGCTGACGAGTTTCGCAAGGTCTGCCATAACTGCGGTTGCGGATGCTGACACCCCGAACGTTCAACTGTACAGGCATGATCTTGTTTTCAAAAATCGCAGAGTTGGTGGATTAATATAGTGTTTACGCCTACATTTTGTGCTAAGGAGTTTTTATGACATCAACCACAATCCCTGAAACGGTCAGAAGATTGCTTGCGTCTCAGCCGATCGAGTTGCCCATATTTCATCCGGTTGCCCTGAAACTCCAGAAAATGCTTTCTGATTATGATTTTACAGTTGACGAAGTCGCACAGGTGGCCAACGAAGATATGTCACTGGCCAGCCAGATGCTGAAGATTGCCAACTCTCCCATGTACATGGGGCGTTCCAAGGTAGCCACAATCAAAGAGGCGGTCATCCGGCTCGGAGCACAGCAAGTTATCAACCTGGTTATTGCGGCATCCCAGGCTTCGGTTCACTCATCCGCCAATCCGGCCCTTGACCATTATATGAAGGAACTCTGGCTTCACAGCCACGGCTGCGCACTTGGCGCCAAATGGCTTGCCCATTCGTGCGGAATGAGAGGCGTTGCCGATGAAACCTATCTGGCTGCACTTCTGCACGATGTGGGTAAGCTCTATCTGCTGAAGTCGATTGAGCGGCTGGTTGGGGCCGGTGTTATAAATTCGATGTTTGATGATGAACTGATTCTGGAGATTTTTGAAGTCATGCATGTTGAACAGGGGTATCGACTGATGCAACACTGGAACTTTCCTTCCATGTATTGCGATGTGATACGTGATCACCATGCCGATGAATGGGATACTGTCAACAAGATGCTGACTATAGTAAGGTTCGTGAATCTGGCTTGCAACCGTATCGGACTTGGACTGATACATCATCCGGATCTTGTTCTGATCTCCACCAGGGAAGCAGAAGTGCTTGACATAACAGCTACCCAGATTGTCGAACTTGAGGCCATGCTGGAAGAATCCAGAGACGCGGCGTTGGAAGGATAATGTACAGCACCGTAAACAGCTTTACTAAAATAATATCGTCGTGGTCTAGTTGCCTGTGAAAGCATGGTTGATGTTGCTACGCCCGCTTCAGTGGCTGAAAAACCTGATGCTGTTTTTTCCGCCGTTTCTGGGAGGGGAAATTCTGGCTACCGGCTTTATTTACCATGCTATTTTTCCTTTTATTTCCTTCTGTTTTGCTTCCAGCGCCTCCTATGTCCTCAACGATCTGCTCGACAGAGCTAACGACCGCCATCACCCTGACAAGCGTCACCGGCCGATCGCCAGCGGGCGGATTCCGATACGGTCTGCGTCTCTGCTTGCAGCTTTACTGGCATTTTGTGCCTGTGCCATGGCATGGGCTGTTTCATTACCCTTCCTGTCGTATCTGGTCGCCTACCTGTTATTGTCGATCGGTTACAGCACCAGGTTTAAATCGGTTGTTCTATTGGATATATTCTGTATCTCAGCCGGTTTTCTGCTTCGACTCCAGGCCGGGGGAGCGGCTTTTGGCATTCAGATATCGGAATGGCTGTTCCTGAGTGTATTCCTGCTGTCTATTTTCCTTAGCACCGGTAAACGCCTGAGCGAAAAACAGCGCCTGGGGGATTCTGCAAAACATCATCGCAAGGCGCTTGCTGCCTATCCGAAGGAATTCCTGGAGGGCACCATCTATATGACCGGTGGAGCCGTTCTTGTAACTTACACAATGTATGTCCTTTCCAGGAACTCTTCAGTCTTGATTTATTCAGTGCCGCTGTCCTGCTTTGGTTTGCTGCGTTACATTCTGAGGGTTCAGACCGGCAAGGGCGGTGATCCGACGGAATCGTTGACGCGCGATTTACCATTACTGATTGTTGGGCTTGCGTGGGTGGTATTGGTGGGGTGGGGGATATATGGTTGAGAATCGGACGGCGATTATTCATGCGTGAAACCATTCTGAAATCACTCTACCGCAGGTTCCCGTTTGATGTGAGGGGCGATTGCTCCGTATCGGGGGAAGCCGACGGGATCGTTGTCTCATGCGTGATCAATTTTTATGGACGGATCAAGCTTCTGGAAGGCATTCTGTATTCAATTAAGCAACAGGACTTCCCACGTGAATTGTTCGAAATAGTACTGGTGGAGGACAGGGGCGGGACAGCCGAAGGCCGGGAGGTCGCCGATCGGTTCTCGGAATATCTTCCGGTTCGTTATTTGCCGCTTGATGCGAACTATGGCAGGATGGGCTATTCACGTAATTATGGGCTGGCTCATTCCCGCGGCCGTTACGTCCTTTTTCTGGATGACGACACCGTGCTTCTCCAGGGAAATTTCCTCTCAAGTATGGTTTCACGATTTGAAGCTGCTCCGTCGGCAGATGCGCTAGTACCGCATGGAAGCGCTTCATATTCGATAATTGAAGGGCATTATGACTATCATGACCCCTTTTTTATGACCAGCAGATGCACCGCCTATCGTCGCACGGTGCTGGCGGAACTTGGTGGGTTTGTCAGCAGTTTCATCGGCCAGGAAGATGTGGAGTTTGTGATCAGATTTCTGCTTTCCGGCAAAAAGAGCCTGAACATTCCCGAACTGAACTACTTTCACCCTCCATTACTGGTAGGCAACTTCAATAAACCAATGGCGGTTGGGATGTCGTTTTCAGGTTTGCAAAAACGTTACTCGATGGCTTTGTGGATTCTTGTGATTTTGAACTGCATGCGGCATGCTCCGCTGTATCTATTACCAGGGCGCTATAACCGTGAAATGGGCAGGTTTGGAATCGGTTTCTTTCTTGGTGTAATCAAAGGTCTGCTGGGTGGCAGAGAAGTCAGGTACGGCTGATGAATGATGATTTCGATCTGATCATAGAACCTGGTGGCGGTATCCGGCGCTACTGGCGTGATCTCTGGAAATACCGCGAACTGTTTTTTTTCCTGGCCTGGCGTGACATACTGGTGCGCTACAAGCAGACTGTCATTGGTATTGCCTGGAGTGTTATCAGGCCGCTTTTGACCATGATTGTGTTCAGCATAGTTTTCGGAGCATTGGCCGGCCTGCCTTCAAATGGTGTTCCCTATCCGATCATGGTCTATGCCGCGATGCTGCCTTGGCAGTTCTTTGCCAATTCCCTGTCAGAGAGCAGCAATTCTCTGATAGATAACGCCAACCTGCTGACAAAGGTTTATTTCCCGAGACTGATCGTGCCGGCAGGATCGGTTATTGTCAGCCTGGTGGACTTCTTCATTTCGCTGGTGATTCTGTTCGGGGTCATGGCCTGGTATCGCTATCTGCCCGATGTACGCATGCTATTGCTTCCATTCTTTCTTGTCCTTGCTTTCCTGGCATCGTTTGGCGCAGGATTGTGGCTGTCGGCTCTGAACGTAAAGTATCGTGATTTCCGTTACGTGGTGCCTTTTCTGGTCCAGTTCGGACTTTACATATCGCCGGTTGGTTTTTCCAGTGCAATAGTGCCTGAAAAGTGGCGCATGCTTTATTTCCTTAATCCAATGGTTGGTGTGATTGACGGGTTTCGCTGGGCTATCCTGGGAGACGCATTCCCGGTTTACTGGCCCGGATTGGCACTGTCTGCCTGTTTTACCTTGTTGATGTTTATAGGTGGCCTGCTCTATTTCAGAAACATGGAACGTAGCTTTGCTGATGTGATATAGTCTGTTTAATGAGGATTACAGCCGTGATAAGATTGCCAAATTCTTTTCGCATGTTGCTGCATGTACTGCTTGCCGGATGAGTTCAGTCATCAGGGTTGAAAATCTGGGCAAGAAGTACACCTTGCGGCATCAGCAGCGTGAACAGTACACCGCTATGCGTGATGTTATTGCTGATGGCTTTAAGTCTTTCGCCCGAAGACTGATCCATCCGTTTCAATTTCCCACTGAATCAGGTCCCTCGTCAGAAGATTTCTGGGCTCTGAAAGATGTCACTTTTGACGTTAAGCAGGGCGACCGGATCGGTATAATCGGACGCAACGGTGCCGGTAAATCCACGCTCCTCAAAATCCTGAGCAGAATTACTGAACCTACTACCGGGCGTGTTCGGATAAAAGGCAGGGTTGCCAGTTTGTTAGAGGTGGGGACCGGTTTTCATCCGGAGCTGACCGGGCGAGAGAATATATTTTTGAATGGCGCCATTCTCGGTATGGGACGGGCGGAAATCAGGAAAAAATTTGACGAGATCGTGGATTTTGCCGAGATCGAAAAGTTTTTGGATACGCCGGTAAAGCGCTATTCCTCAGGGATGTATGTCCGGCTGGCTTTTGCGGTCGCCGCGCATCTGGAACCGGAAATATTGATAGTCGATGAGGTGCTGGCGGTTGGGGATGCCCAGTTTCAAAAGAAGTGTTTGGGGAAAATGGAGGATGTGTCGGCAAAGGAAGGGCGGACGGTGCTGTTTGTTAGTCATAATATGGGGGCAATACGCACTTTGTGTAACTTTTCGATACTTATATCTGACGGACGTTTACATATTTCAGGATCTACAGAGCAGATAATTAATGCCTATTATAATAATCCAGGTATCGGGTTAAAAAGTGACAGAATAATATCTGAAAGACCTCAATCAGCTGTGGCTGGAAAATCATTTTATATTGCTCGGGCAGTTATCAGTCGATTGGATTGTCAGGAATACAAAGAGATACGCTTTGGCGACTCTATATCAATAAGGGTTGATTTGTCTGGGTGCCCTACAACACGATACAGTCTCGAATTCTACATTTATAATGAGCAAGGAATACTTGTTTTTGTAGGTGCTTCTGGTCCGCATCATGGGCAATATTTCAATCCCGACATACATTCTGTTAATATAGAAATTGGGCCTTTGACATTGACTAGCGGTATGTATTCAATCAAATTAAGCGCTGCTGAAGGTTTGTCTAGAGTAGATACTTGGGATAACGCTCAAGAGTTTACTATAATTGAGTGTCTTCCATTTGAGACCTCTTGGAACATTCCTGCAAACAGAGAAGGGATTTGTGTTGTCAACAATACATTTCGACCACAGAGTAGTGAGGCATAGATATGAGCTTTGCATTAACTTCCAAAATAGTATCAGTATTTGACCACATACTAGATACCGCAAATTTTATGGAATGGAACAAACATCTTTTTGGGCTCACAAAAGAACGTTGGAGCACTCTTGCCGGAAAATCATTTTTAGTCGTAGGTGCAGGAACTGGCTATGGTCGCAGTGTTGCTGCCGTGCTTGCTGCTGCAGATTCCAGAGTGTTTCTTACGGGAAGACGAATCGAGAAACTGGAGGAAACTGTTGATGAAGCATGTCGCTTGTTCGGTGTCGCAAAAAGTAATTTCACTCTCCTTCCTTCAGATATTACAAATTCCGATGAATTGAAAATTCTTGTTTCGAAAATACAAGATTGCACGCCTTCGCTTCATGGGCTTGTAATCTGTGCTGCGGTTTCAGGAAAACATTTTAACGAATATCCCCTGCAGGATGGAGATGAGTTGCTATGGGATAACGTTATGAATACGAATGTAAAGGCTCAGTGGCTATTTGCTCGTTCGGTCTTACCTCAGATGCTTTCTGCCAATAGGGCGAGGGTCGTTTTTATGTCTTCTGGTGCAGGATGGGCCTCAACTCCCGGTTTTGGGATGTACAATGTATCTAAGGCAGCTTTAAATAGTCTTGCATGTTCACTGGCAGACGAATATTCGAATCATTATCCGGATTCAGATATTCAAATAAATGTGGTTGAACCGGGTGAAGCTCTGACGGAAATGAATCAGAGTAGCAGTGTCAGCCCTTATTCGGTTGTTAGCATTATTCTCTTTTTGTTATCCCACGCGGGTAATGGGCCCAACGGTAAATTTTTTCGGAAAAATGGAGAGCGGGTACCCTTTTGCTCTTCAAATACCTATCTTAAACGATTGTGAGAGTGCCATTGAAGCGTATTATTTCCATTGTCATGCTTGCGCAAAAGCTGGGCTTGCGGCATTTTTTTGTAAGGTCTATTCAGCATTTTTACTACAAGTTTAAAGGTTCGATTTATCCAATCAAGCTTCCTGAAATTGTAATTGAGGAAAGCTTGGATATTCTTCTGCTTGAACTTCCTCCCCGATATATACCAATGATGCCTTATGGACTATCTAGTGTGCATAATTGTCTCAAAAGTTGCGCAGTAAAGCACCAGATTATTGATATCAACATCCTCATATATCATCAGTACCATCAAACAAGGATAATGAAAAACAAGGGGTGGATTGAGCTTGACGGATATGTATTGCCTCGTGATCCTTGGGATAATGTTTCCATTCAGGAGTGGGACAAGCCTGAACTGCAGGAATACTTTTTTGGATACTTGAAACCACTATTTGATGAATTGGAAATACACAAGCCTAAATCAATAGGTATTTCGGTTCATGGCAATAATAGAAGTTTTGCTTTAATGTTTGTAGTTGAAGTACGTCAGCGTTTTCCTGACATAGTGATAATTGTTGGTGGGTACGATTGTGTATATTATGAAACAGCCCCTCATTTATTTCCTGATTTTGATTATATGGTTATTGGTGAGGCAGAGTTGACTCTACCTAAACTTATTGAGTCGTTGGCAAAAGGAGAGCGACCCGTTGACTTACCAGGAATTATCTCAAGGTTTGATTCTACTAATATAATCTGGCGATCAGGAGCGTTTCCAAATAACCTTGATTTGTTCGATTTCCCTCGTTATGAATGGATAGATGTTTCGCTCTACAGGACATTTGATGGTAAACACTTCGTGCCAATTGTAACGAGCAGAGGATGCAAATGGGGGAGATGCACATTTTGTGCAGAATGTTTTGCATTTAGGAAGCGTAGTCCCGAATCGGTTGTTGACGAAATCGAGTTTTTGGTTTCAAAAGGTTTTTTCCTGTTTCATTTCAATGATAGTGATGTAAACGGTGATTCAAAAAATCTTTACGATATTTGTTCAGAAGTAATTCGTCGTCGACTACACATCACCATGATGGGGCAGTTGAGAGTTGATCGAAATAATACCAAAGAATATTTTGTCCATCTTAACAAAGCCGGATTTGTACACCTGCGTTTTGGAGTTGACGGTTGGTCTGCCCATACTCTACTACTCCAAAATAAAGGATATACGATGGATATGGTGCACCAGAATCTGAAGGATTGCCATGATTCAAATATCCGTGCAACTGTCAATATGGTTGTCGGGGTGCCAGGAGAAACGGAACAGGACGTTGATGAAATGATTGATAATATTGTTGCTGCTCGCCATTATATCGACTTGGTGGAGGGCATCAACACTCTTATTCTAGCTGCTGGAAGTGAATACTATAAAAATCCAGAAAAATATGACATTCATTTCAAATACAATAAAGAAGAAATTTATCGGACAAATCCATATTTCATACCGGTTGACGATTGGTACAGTGAAAATCCTTACATAGACCACTCCGTGCGCATTGGACGTTTGACCCGGATTTGCTCATGCCTTTTGTCCCAAAAAGTAAAAGTCGGGTCTTTTGCCCTGGATGTAGTAAACAATCTTATGAAAGTTGAATCAGAGAAGTGAGCTTTGAGAGATAAAATCCGTATTGTCTCGGCGGTAAGGAGAGCCAGTTGTTTGCAGTAACCCACAAATACAGAACAACTTTTGAGGAACTATCTCAATACTATGAAGGGTCGGCTCGCGCTGCATTCGAGGAAGGAAACTATGCCTATGCGGCTCATATCTCCGAAGAGGATCTGGCAATCAAGGCAATTTCTCTGATTATGCTCGGTAACCCTGAAAAGGGACTGGAGTTGATGAGGAAATTACCTCTGACACCGGAACTAATGTATTATCGTGCCATAGGAAACTGGTTTCTTGAAAAGAGATCAGAACTTTTGACGGATTTGGCAAGTCTGGAAGGTGTACCCCTTTCTGTCGCCCATTGCAGTTGCCTGAACCTTGTGAGAGGAGAAAAGGTAAATGTTCTTTTGCTTAATCGCGAATTCAATGTGAAGACGTTTACTGGCAACTCACAGATTAATCTGTTGACCATGGGGTATTCACCTTCAGACGACATCAGGATCAAACTTTCTGATAATAAATCATCGATTATGGCACGTCTGGAAGAGTGCTCGTTTCACCCTGACCTTATCATCGTATATCGCCCCGAATATATGTTGCTTCCAGTTTGGTTCGAAGAATTTACCTGCCCGAAAATTGCGTTCGTCACCGATTATGATCTGCATGTCTATCAAAAATACGCTGATTTCATGCGGTTTGACGCATTTGTGGTTTATTCTGGGATAGATCACTATGAATTGACAAAACTGACCGGAAAGCCGGTGTTTACCCATGTACTATCTCATTCAATATCGGCAGATACTTCCAACAATAATGTACCAGCAAATGAGAGGCAATTTGATATACATGTGACTGGCTCATCATTTAGGAGATTTTTTGCCGATAAGTCGGCACTATTATACCAATTAACCCAACTTGACAGTGAACTTGAGATTCGGATTGACGACGGCTTTGTCTCTCCGTCTCGATATAAGCAGACATTAAACAACACGCGTCTGGTCCCGACTTTCGTGAGGTTCTATGGATGCTTCCCGACAAGGGGAGTTGAAGCCCTGGTTCAGGGGGCATCAATTCTTTATCAGGAGGGCGGTGTACTGGAATCATTTATTCCTCCAACTTATGAAGGTATTTACCCTTTTCCGGAGTACTGTGTTGTGGGTAAGCTACAGCAGATTGTTGAAAATGCTTTGGAAGAAAAAACCAAATGTGACTCCGGGACTGCCGAACTTGATGCTTTTAATGCTTCCCGGTCTGTGCCAATGTTCCTCAAAACCTGCATAATTATTTCCGGCCTGATTGGCCAAAAAACAACTACTGCTCAGCCTGTTATGCATCGCCAAGATCTTTGCGTTGTCGGTATTGATGACCTTCATGGAGGTATTGCAAAGGGGTTAACCGGCGAAGAACATTGCCGAAACTTTGAACGCATGATTGAGCACAACCTGCAGTTACCGAAGACCCCGCAAACTCTCAATTCATCGGCCATATTATCTGTATATTGGTTGTTGCACCTTGAACGTGGCTTGACATGGTATCGCACCGGGACAAAGGAGCGTTTATTGGAACAGGCTATCGGCCTCTGGAGAAAAGCCTGCGAATTATTTCCGGCGCATCTGGTTATCAGGTTTAATCTTGCCAGAACCTGTTTTCATTATGGTGACTGTGATAACGCGGCAATTTTATTTCAGGAGATTCTTGATATTTACCATGAAGCCGAAATTGAGCCATTGCAGGATGATATTATGTCGGCCCTGTTCTTTTATGAGGATTTTTTCCCTTATCGTGAATACATCGATACGATCATTAGGGTGCCAGGTGATGAATCAATGAAATTAGAACTGAAAATAATTATCGCCAGTGCTTCTGCTTGGTATCTTGCTCTTGATAAGGAAAGCAGAAATGATTTTCCAGCTGCTATCCAGTACGGAAGGCGGGCTCTGGAAATCTATCCGGAAAATTACCTCGCTATCAAAGGTCTAACTACTTTGCTTATTAGTACCCTTCCACTCAATCCCCCAGAGAATTTATGTCGATCTCTGGTAAATGACTTTGAAAAGGGTGTGTCTGCATATGTGCTAAATTTACACAGTGGTTTCCCGGAGTACATAGATCTGCTTATCAATATGGGATCTGTTTCATCAGCAAAATCAGCATTGAACGCATGGTTTTGTTTCTATTCCCGTGTGAGAAGAAACGGTGAGTTGCTTCAAATAGATCTTACATTTATTAATAAGTTAATGAAGCATAAAGAATTGTTGCCTGAGCGTGCAGAGAAAGTATTTCAGTTAGTAACAGGTTTTACTCAAACGGGTGAACTAAACGGTATTGTTGATGAATTGGCTGAAGAGGTGGTAGTTGTTTTGGCAAGACAAGCGGAGATGTTGAATTTGCTCTTATACGGTATAACCAATGGACTTGTTTCTTTGAATCGAAAAGAATCAATCAGGATTATTGCCAACAGATTGTTACTGTCAGGGCGGCGTATGAAAGGTTTTTCCTTTTATTTCCGATATATTCTGCGAGTTTTTACTTCTAAAAAGGCAACTTTTGGAGATAAATTGAATGAGTTGCTTGAATGTGTTGCGGAAATATTACAAATACATCCCAGAATGTTTCTTGCCGCTCGTTTTGCAAGACAACGACTATTGCGTATATTCTAAAAAGCATATGCATAATAACCTGTTGTCATGGATATCCATAGTTACACCTTCTTACAACCAGGGAAGTTATATTGAAACAACAATAGAAAGTGTTCTAAATCAGAACTATCCAAATATTGAATACATAGTAGTTGACGGTGGCTCAACGGATGGAACAGTTGAAATACTTAAGAAATATGAAGGTAGGCTGAAATGGATATCTGAAAAAGATCATGGGCCTGAAGATGCGATAGCAAAAGGTTTCAGTATGGCTACCGGTGAAATATTCGGATGGATTGCCTCTGATGATAAGTATGAACCTGACGCAATCCAGAAGGTTATGGATAAATTTAATCAAGCCCCAGAGGTAGCAATGGTTTATGGCCGTTGTCAGTACGTTGATAGAAATGGGGCTGTCATCGGAGAATGCCCAACTGAACCATTCAATTATGATTATCTGGCTGTTTATAATATAGTTGCCCAACCGTCGGCGTTTTTCCGTCGCTCCGTATATGAATCTGTTGGTGGTATTTCATTGGAATTGAGGCAGGCATCTGATTATGATCTGTGGATTCGTTTGACAAAAAATCAAGAAGCAATTTATCTCCCTGAATTTTTGTCATCTTACCGTCTTCATTATGCCGCCAAGACATTGGGCTTTCATGATCCTTGTGTAAAATTTGAAGAATATATTTTTCTCACCATGAAGTATTACAACTGGGCTCCTGCTAACCGCGTGTATCCATGTTGTCTTTACAGGCTGAAAGCCAAGGCATGGAAGATGCCATCTTGCATGTTAAGTGCAATGGCTTTGATGTATGCCGTGTACGAATATATCCGCCTAAACAAAGGTGTTGATAGCCGAGACCTTGCGTTGATTCCACGAAACATTAAGAAGCTTATGTTTGGCTGGGAACTTGAGTATACCATCAAGTTCCATAACAAAAATCTCTGAAAGGATATTTAATGCGTTATAAAGTTCTCATCACCGGCGCTGCCGGTTATCTTGGCTCTATCCTTTGCGAACATCTGCTGAATGCAGGCTATCTTGTCACTGCCGTTGATTCTCTGATCTACGGTGAACAAAACTTGAACCACCTTTGCGCCAATCCTGATTTTGATTTCATCAGGGGGGATGCCCGTGATGAAGCGCTGCTGAAACCACTGCTGAAAAATGCTGATATTATTATCCCTCTTGCGGCCATTGTCGGCGCCCCGGCCTGCGATCTTGATCCGTATGTGGCCACCTCAACCAACCGCGATGCCATCTCGCTGCTCTGCAGGCTGCGCAGTAAGGATCAATTGATCGTCTACCCGACAACCAACAGCGGTTACGGCACCAAGACCGGCGACGTTTTCTGTACGGAAGAGTCTTCGCTTGATCCGATTTCGCTCTACGGCCGTACCAAGGTCGAGGCGGAGGAGATCGTCCTCGCGGCAGGTAACTCCATCACCCTGCGTCTCGCCACGGTCTTCGGCATGTCACCCCGCCCCCGGCTTGATCTGCTGGTCAACCATTTCACCTATGCCGCCTTCTTCGACGGTTACCTGGTCATTTTTGAAAAAGATTTCAAACGTAATTACGTACATATCCGTGATGTTGCCGACTGTTTCATCCATTGCATCAGGAACCCGGCAGGGATGATCGGCAGGCCGTTCAACGTGGGACTCGATTCCGCGAACCTGTCCAAGGAAGAGCTGGCCCTCAAGATCAAGGAGCATCTTCCGAAGTTCTACCTCCACTTCTCAGAAGTTGGAAGTGACCCAGATAAACGTAACTACGTTGTCTCCAATCAGCGTCTGCGCGAAGCAGGTTTCGAGGCGAAGCGTTCGCTGGATGACGGCATCCGAGAACTGGTCAAAGGGTATCGGCTGCTCGGTCGTATGCCGGGGAAGAATATTTAATCCATGGTACAGTGTGCCGCATTATTAGCGGGTGGACTGGGAACACGCCTTCGTTCTGTCGTAAGTGACCGCCCCAAGGTCATGGCCATGGTGGCAGGCCGCCCGTTTTTAACCCACCTGCTTGACCAGTTGGCAGAGTCCGAAATACAAAAAGTCGTGCTCTGCACCGGGTACATGGCAGATATGATCCGGAACGTGTTGGGTGACGGATACCTGGGCATGGAACTTCTCTATTCCATTGAAGAGACCCCGCTTGGTACTGGGGGTGCATTACGCAATGCCGCCGGGTTGCTGTCGGGGGACACTGTTCTGGTTCTGAACGGAGATTCCTACTGTGATTGCAATCTTGCGGACTTCATCTCCGGGCATGCTGCAAACGGAGCCGTAGCAGGAATGGTTTTGGCCAGGGTTGAGGATGTTGCCCGGTTTGGAGCAGTGCAGACAAATGCGGCATCCCGTGTGGAGAGCTTCATTGAAAAAGGGGGGCAAACCGGCCCCGGCTGGATCAATGCAGGCATCTACCTGATGCCGCTTGACTTGCTCCAGGAAATCGCCCCGGACCGTCCGGTTTCCCTGGAACGTGAGCTGTTCCCAGAGCTTATGACAAAAGGTCTGTACGGTTATCATTGCACGGGGTCGTTCATTGATATCGGTATTCCTGAGGAGTACCAGCGTTCCCAAAGATTCTTTTCAGAACCACAGAAAGGGAAACCATGATCATCAGCAGAACCCCCTATCGCATCTCCTTCTTCGGCGGTGGTACCGATTACCCCGGCTGGTATCTCAAGCATGGTGGTGCGGTGCTGGCCACTGCCATCGATAAATACTGCTATATCACCTGCCGCTATCTGCCGCCGTTTTTTGAACATCGCAATCGCATCGTATACTCCAAGATAGAAAGCGTCTCGACCATTGATGAAATCCAGCACCCCTCCGTCCGTGAAACCCTCAGATTTTTGAATATCGAGCGCGGCATCGAAATTCACCACGACGGCGACCTGCCGGCCCGCAGCGGCATGGGCTCCAGCTCATCCTTTACCGTCGGTCTGCTGAACTCACTGTATGCGCTGAAGGGGATCATGCCCAGCAAACATCAGCTTCTCACAGAGAGTCTCCATATCGAACAGAACATGATCAAGGAAACCGTTGGTTCCCAGGACCAGACCCTTGCTGCCTATGGCGGCTTTAACCATGTCAATTTCATGCAGAACGGCGATGTCTCGGTTCGGCCGGTGATCATGAACGCCGATGCCATGCATCACTTCAATGATCACCTGATGCTGTTTTATACCGGAATCAAGAGGACTGCGGCAGATGTGGCCGACAGTTATGTGCCCAACATCGAAGACAAGAAGCGCCAGTTGCGCATCATGAAGGATCTGGTGGAGGAAGCGCTGTCTGTGCTTGGCAAAGGTGGTGATTTCAACGAATTCGGCACATTGCTCCATGAAGCCTGGCAGGCTAAACGTTCGCTCAGTGCCCGGGTAAGCAACACCCAGGTGGATGAAATGTACGCGGCGGCGCTCAGCGCGGGCGCACTGGGGGGGAAGATAACCGGTGCCGGCGGCGGCGGTTTCATGCTGCTCTTTGTCCCGCCCGAGCGACAGAAAAAAGTACGTGAGGCCCTGAAGGGGCAACTCCATGTGCCGTTCCGTATCGATAATACCGGTAGCCAAATCATCTATTTTCAACACGAAGAGGATTATTCCAAGCAGGAAAACGACCGTAACGGCCGCGTTCTGAACGGATTCAAGGAACTATCCGAAGTTGAGGAGGACGTTAAATGACAGTGAACTTGGAGGCGTTAGCTTCAAAGGCCCGCTGGGTCTGGGCGGAAACATTGCGGATGCACCGGCTTGCACCGGAGACCCGTGTCGCTTCGTCACTTTCGGCGGTTGAAATTTTCACCACCCTCTATTATGGCGACTTGCTGGCACACAACGGTGGTGATCCCCGCTGGGAAGGGCGCGACCGCCTGATCGTCAGCAAAGGTCACGGCTCCATCTCACTGTTTCCGATCCTGGCCGACCGCGGTTTTTTCGATAAAGCCGAACTGGATCGGGTCTGCCAGGAAGGCTCATTTCTGGGTGGAATTCCCGACACCATTATCCCCGGTTACGAAACCATCAACGGCTCCCTGGGACACGGCATCGGCGTAGCCTGCGGCATGGCCCTGGGGCTCAAACGCAAAAGGTCATCGAATCACATCTTCGTGGTCGCCGGCGATGGTGAGTTCTGCGAAGGCTCCATGTGGGAAGGGGTCATGTTTGCCGCTCATCATCGTCTCGACAACCTGACCGTCATCATCGACAACAACAAGCTCTGTATGCTGGACCGCTGCGAGAATATCATGACCGTTGAGCCGTTCGACCGGCGTTTCGAGGCGTTCGGGTGGGAAGCGCGCCGGGTCGATGGGCATGACGTCCCGGCGCTCCACCAGGCGCTGACCGCTTTGAAACAGCGCGGAGCAACCGGTCGTCCCGCCGTCCTGATCGCCGATACGGTCAAGGGCAAAGGGGTGCCGGAACTGGAGCAGGATACGCTCTGCCACATTAGCACCCTCACCGCTGCAGAAATCGACCGCGCCACTGGAGGTGAACGATGAGCAGACCCACAACTATGACCATGCGGGACTCATTTATCGGTACCCTCTGTGACCGGATGGCAACTGATGAAGCCATATTCTTTCTGGTAGCCGACCTTGGGGCCCCGGCCCTCGACCGAATACGGAATGAATACCCACAGCGCTTCATCAACGTCGGCATTGCCGAGCAGAATCTGATCAATGTCGCCACCGGACTGGCCCTGGAAGGTTTTTCCGTTTATACCTACGCCATTGCCCCCTTTATTACCATGCGTGCCTATGAGCAGGCCAGGGTTAACCTGGCGGTCTCGTCCCAGATACGACCGGTCAACGTTACCATGCTCGGGCTTGGAGGCGGGGTGAGTTACGTGGTTTCCGGCCCGACCCATCACTGCCTGGAAGACCTGGCGATCATGCGGCTGCTGCCCAACATGTCGGTCTATTGTCCGTCCGACTGGGTTGTTGCCGCGCAACTGGTTGATTATACCCGTACGACCAGAGGACCGAAATACATCCGTTTTGACGGTAAAGCGCTTCCCGCCCTTTACGCCGATCCTGCCGCAGTTGACCTGCAAAAGGGGTTTGCCCGGCTTGCTCCCGGCAGTGATATCTGCCTGGTCAGCACCGGCTTCATGAGCCATCGTGCCTTCAAAGTTGCCCAGGAGCGCCCCGGAGTGGGGGTGATAGACATCTTCTCCCTCAAGCCATGCGATGAATCGGCCCTTGCCGCGGCACTCGCCTCCTATAGCCATGTGATCACCATGGAAGAAGGCTTCATCAACAACGGCGGACTCGACAGCCTGGTGACCAAGGTCGTCCGTGAACACGAACTCCGCTGCCGCCAGCACCCGGTCGGTTTCAATGACCGTTATGTCTTCGAACTGGGAAGCAGGGATCACCTGCATGCCATCAACGACATGGATGAAGCGGCAGTGATCGCACTGACAGATCGCTTGAGGGCGGCATGACGCACGGTATTGACATCGTCCTGATCAATCCGGGTGACCGGCGCCAGATTTATCAGGGGCTGGGAGCCGAACTGGCCGCCATTGAACCTCCCTTCTGGGTGGCGGTTCTGGCGGCCTACCTGCGACAGCAAGGGGCCCGCGTTGCGATCATCGATGCCAATGCCGAGAACATAACTCCTGACGAAACGGCACGCCGTGCCGCAGCGCTGAAACCTCTGCTCTCCTGTGTGGTTGTCTACGGTTCACAGCCGTCCGCTTCTACCCAGAACATGACGGTTTCCGGGGCCATCTGCCGGGCACTCAGCGAACAGGGGGCCGGGCGGGTTGCCATGGCCGGCCTGCATCCCTCGGCACTTCCCGAGCGGACCCTGCGTGAAGAAGCGGTTGATTTCGTCATCGAAGGCGAAGGTCCCGACAGCCTCAAGGTATTATTGGAAGAACTGGCAGCAGCACACCCCGATCTCGCCAACGTGCCGGGACTCTGGTACCGGGACAGCGCCGGCATACGCTCCAACCCACGCGCAGAACTGATCAGTGATCTGGACAGTTACCTCCCGATCGCCGCCTGGGATCTGCTCCCGATGGGCGTCTACCGGGCACACAACTGGCACTGTTTCGACGACCTGGAGCATCGCTCCCCCTACGGAGCGATCTATACCAGCCTCGGCTGCCCGTACAACTGCGTCTTCTGCTGCATCAACGCCCCCTTCGGCAAGCCGGGGATCCGCTATCGCTCTCCTGAACGGGTCGTGGACGAGATCGCCCTGCTGGCAGAAACATACGGTGTGAAAAACCTCAAGATCGTCGATGAACTGTTCGTTTTAAAAGAAGACCATTACATGACAATCGTCGAGGGGATCATCGCCCGGAAGCTTGACCTGAACATCTGGGCCTACGCCCGGGTCGACACGGTCAAGCCCGAAAATCTGGCTAAGATGAAACAGGCCGGCATCAACTGGCTGGCGCTGGGGATCGAGTCGGCCAATCCGGATGTCCGCGATGGCGCCGATAAGCGGATGCAGTCCCGCGACATATTGGGTGTGGTACGTTCTATCCAGGATGCCGGAATCAGGATCATCGGCAACTTCATCTTCGGACTTCCGGATGACACCCGCGAGACGATGGAAGAAACCCTGCAGCTGGCAATGGATCTCAACTGCGAGTTTATCAACTTCTACTGCGCCATGGCGTATCCCGGTTCCAAGCTGTACGACATTGCCCTTGCAGAGGGATGGGATCTGCCGGCCGCCTGGCATGGTTTTTCACAGCACAGCTACGACATGCTCCCGCTGCCGACCCGGACATTAACTGCGGCAGAGGTCGTGCAATTCAGGGATGACGCCTTCCACCGCTACTTTGCCAATCCGGCCTACCTCGACATGATCGGCAAAAAGTTTGGCAGCAGGGTCAGAGAGCACCTGGTCGAAATGAGTGGCACCCGACTTAAACGAAAACTCTTGGAAAGTTAGAAATCATTTCTTTTGCAGTAATGATTTTATTAACGCACGTATCCTGATTTTCAGGCTTGGAGATTGAAACCATGCAAAAACGAACCATCCCCTTCGGCACCATAACCATTACCGAAACCGCCAAGCGCCTGATCGCAGAATCGCTGGAGAGCAAGCGCATCTCCTGCGGCAAGTTGGTGCGGGAATTTGAAGATCGTTTTGCCGCCCTCGTCGGCGTCAGGGAAGCGGTCGCCGTCAGCACCGGCACCGATGCCGACACCCTGGCACTGGCCGTGCTGCACGATTTCGGCGCTAAGCGTGGGGACGAGGTCATCGTTCCGGCTCTTTCTTTCGTAGCCACCGGTAATGCCGTGCTCCATGCCGGCTTTACCCCGGTATTTGTCGATATCGAGAGAGAGACCCTTAACATCGATCCCAGCAAAATCGAGGCCGCCATCACCTCCAAAACCAGGGCCATCATGCCGGTACACCTGATGGGCAAGCCGGCCGAGATGGATACCATCAATGCCATCGCCAAAAAACACCGCCTGATAGTTGTGGAAGATGCTGCCGAGGCCCACGGTGCTCTCTACAAGGGGAAACCGGCCGGCAGTCTGGCCGACCTGGCCGCTTTCAGCACCTACGTGGCCCACATCATTACTACCGGCGAAGGTGGCGTTATCACCACCAACAACGAAGAGTACGGAGAGATACTTCGTTCTCTCCGCTCCCACGGTCGAAACTGCACCTGCAAGCACTGCATCATGAACACGGATGAGGTCACCTATTGTTCCAAGCGTTTTCGGGGCGAAGGAGGCGAGGATGTCCGCTTCACCTTCGACCGCATCGGCTACTCCTGCAAGATGAACGAACTGGAGGCGGCCATCGGCATCGGAGCGATGGAGGTCTACCATGAAATCCTCAAAAAGCGTCACGACAATCTGATCCACGTTCTCAGCCGCTTCGACCGTTTTGCACCGTTCCTCTCCACCATCAAGGAAGAAGCGCACGAGCAGATCGGGCCGCATGCGATCCCGATCATCATCAATGAAGGGGCCCCGTTCACCAGGGCACAGTTGACGCAGCACCTGGAGAAAAACGGCATCGAAACCCGAACCCTGTTCGCCTCCATGCCGACTCAGTGTCCCGGCTTTGCATACTTGGGTTACAAACTGGGACAGTTTCCAAATGCGGAGTACCTGGGGCACAATGGAATTCATATCGGGGTGCATCAGGATGTTGGAGTAGAAGAGATGGGATATGTATTGGAAATTGTAAAAATATTTTTGGAAATGTATCAGTAATTGTATAGCAAGGCATTCATTACTATACCTTTTCCAGTGTTATAAGGACGTTATGTCAGCCTTGGAAAAATATGAACTCAATGGGAATTTGTCCTGCTGTCCATGTTGCTATACGAGGACAGAAACTACCAGTTTCCGTTACATCCATGACAGTGGTGAATTCTTTATTTATCGCTGCAAAACCTGCTCTCTTGAATTCCTCCGCCCGCTTCCCCTTGCAGAAATAAATGAACGCCAGATGGATTCTGTTGATGATGCGGAAATGTTCAACAGCAAACTTCTGCGCACACTTCATGAACGCCTGATTATAGGGCCGGAAATCAAAAGGGTCCGCTCAATGTTGGGCAGGAATGACTTCAACATGCTTGATATCGGTTGCGGTACCGGCTGGATTTCACGTATTTGGGCTGAGTCTGGCGCACGAGTCACCGGCCTAGAACCTTCGCAGACTCGAGCGGCCATTGCCCGTGAGCGTGGAATCCGGGTGTTGTCATGTTATGCTGAGGAAATGGATCTTGATGAGAAATTCGACCTGATAGTCATCAGACATGTGATCGAACACCTTGAAAATCCGGCTGATATACTGAAAAATCTGCAGTCACGTTTGACGCCTGGAGGTTTGTTGCTGATCATCGTTCCCAATATCGATTGCATTGGAAGGAAAGTATTTGATACGGACTGGACCTGGGTTCTGCTCTGGCACTGCAATTTCTTCAACCCCAAATCTATGCGTACTTTGCTTGGAAACTGCGGTTATAAATCCGCTTCTATGTACCAAACACCATCGCCGCTCTGGTACCCGGAAAGCTTTGCCCGTAAATTTCCGCGCCTGGGTGCTCTCCTCGGCACAAATCCGCTTTTCATGCTACTTTTTGCCCCGTTGATAGGTCTTGGCTATCTGATCGGTAAGAGTGATAATATTACAATCTTTGCCAAACTAAACCAGAAAGAATTTTCTTTATGAAAATCCTCATCATCGGCGCCGGTCCCTGCGGGCTGGGCGCCGCCTGTCACCTGAACAGACTTGGCCATAATGACTGGCAACTGTTCGAACGTAACGCCCATGTCGGCGGCCTTTCAGCCTCATTTGTTGACGGCAACGGTTTTACCTGGGATGTGGGCGGTCATGTGCTGTTCTCCCACTACGACTATTTCGACCGGGCTGTGGCCGGGGCGCTTGGCGAATCGTATTATGAGCATCAGCGTGAAAGCTGGGTTCGCATCCTGCAACGCTGGGTGCCGTACCCGTTCCAGAATAACGTCAGGTACCTGCCTGACGATGCGCTTCAGGAGTGTGTGGACGGTTTGCGCACCCTCTCGGGAAGTCCTGCGGATAGCCGGAATTTCCGGGAATGGATGGACACGGTTTTTGGTCATGGTATCGTCAGGTATTTCATGGAACCATATAACCGCAAGGTGTGGGGGGTGCCGCTGGAAGCGATGAGCAAGGACTGGATCGCCGAACGGGTCAGCGTGGTTGACCTGGCCCGTATTGAACGGAATATTCGTGAGCGGCGCGACGATCTGAGCTGGGGGCCCAACAATGTTTTCAAGTTTCCAAAATACGGTGGAACCGGCGCCATTTACGAAGGCATTGCCAGACCACTGCACGACAGGATTCATCTGTGTCACGAGCTGACGGAAATTGATCTGGAGCGGAAGTGTGTTACATTTTCCAATGGCAGGACCGAACAGTATGATGTCCTGATCAATACCTCCCCGCTGGATCTGCTGGTTTCACGCTGCCGTACGGTTCCAGAACAGGTGGCAAAAGCTGCTGGTGATCTGGTGCACAATGGCGGATTGATAGCCGGGATCGGATTTGAGGGCAAGCGTGACGACTCCAGGTGCTGGATGTATTTTCCCGAAAACAATTCTCCCTTTTACCGTGTAACCAATTTTCACAACTACTCTCCCTTTAATGTTCCTGGTGGCGATACAGAACGGCATTTTTCGCTGATGTGTGAGACTACCTACTCCAGTCATAAGTCGGTAGATAAATCCAAAATACTCGAAACTACGCTTCAGGGACTTGCTGACAGCGGCATGATTGATGAAAAACAAAAACAGCGGGTTGCCAGCCGCTATCTGATAGATATCCCGTACTCCTATCCCGTGCCTACTTTGGGGCGTGACAGGGCGTTGGCAATGATTCAGCCCTACCTGGAATCCAGATCGGTTTATTCCAGGGGGCGTTTCGGAGCCTGGAAGTATGAGGTCGGTAACATGGATCATTCCTTCATGCAGGGGGTCGAACTTGTTGACCGGTTGCTGACGGGAAAGCCGGAATCAACGTTAAACGGTCTGGCCGGATGAATATCAGGCTTATGAAAACAGTGGATAACCTCCTGGGACGAATGGCGGTCTCCCTGCTTCCGCGTCCCGCCAGGTCTGTCATTTCCGCCGACATCCGCTCTGTCCTCGTCATCCGTCCCGGCGGCATCGGCGACGCGGTGCTGCTGGTTCCGGCCCTTCAGGCTTTCAAAGAAAAATTCCCCTCCGCCAAAATCACCATACTTGCTGAACGGCGCAACTGCGCCGTGTTCCGGCTCTGCCCTGCGGTGGACAAGGTTCTGCTTTACGATAGCCCCCTGGACCTGTTGAATGCAGTGCGTGGGCGGTATGATGTGGTAATCGACAGCGAACAGTGGCACCGGCTCTCGGCTGTAGTGGCTCGAATGACCGGTGCGCCGGTTATGACCGGTTTCGCCACCAACGAACGCTCCCGCCTGTTTTCTCATCAGATCGGTTATTCTCATGATGATTATGAGGCGGTCAGTTTTTTTAATTTGATGGAGCCTTTGGGAGTTCAGACCGGGTGTGCAGCCGAACGTTACCTGTCCGTTCCGGAAGAAGCTGCCGTCACCGCCTCGAAACTGCTGTGTGATTACGAACCGGTGCCGTTTGTGACAGTTTTTCCAGGGGCCAGCATTCCGGAACGCCGCTGGGGAGCCGATCGTTTTCGGCGCGTAGCGGAACTGCTGTCGGTTTTTGGAGTGCGCGTGGTTATTGTCGGAGGAAGCGAAGATCGTCAAGCGGGGGAAACAATCGTTGCCGGCGGCTTGGGGTTAAATCTGGCCGGGCAGACAAGTCTGCAGGTTTCCGCTGCAATCATGGACCGGAGCGCGCTGCTGGTGAGCGGTGATTCCGGGGTGCTGCATATCGCGATCGGCCTGGGCAAGCCGACTGTGTCGCTGTTCGGTCCGGGCAGGGCGAAGAAGTGGGCTCCGCAGGGTGACCGCCATATCGTCATTAACCGGAAATTACCCTGCTCGCCCTGTACAACATTCGGGACAACCGCTGTATGTCCGCGTGATGCCGAGTGTATGCGAACCATCACGCCTGACGAGGTTGCCAATGCGGTAACCATGCTGCTCACCGCAGAGGGTGTGACACCTTCCCGCTGTTGCAAGCGGGATTGGATTGAAGTCGGATAGGTCCGGTTATTCTATTGGCGCCGGTTCGCACAGGCTTTCGGCGCAGTTGGCCTCGCCGCCGCAGGTGAAACAGTAAAACTTCGGATCGCTGGTTGCTTTCTGAATCTCATCGTGCAGTCCATTGCTGCGCAGCATGCACAGGTGTCCGTGATGGTCAGCTCCGCAACGGCATTTCGTTGTGTTTTCCATGGTCGTATCTCCCCTGAAATGAAAATCAGATGCAGTAAAGTGTTCCAATCATAGCAGGAAATATGCTAAAAAAGAACGCTTGTATCCCAATTCCATATCAAGGCCCTCTCTTCGTTGGCTCGTCTTCGTCAGCTCAACGTACTTATCTGTACGCCTCGCTGCCTCATTCCTCGCCGCCTTGAGATCATCCTTGATCTGGAATCGGTATTAATTAACTTCGAGAGGAAGTCCGCAACGTGAAATTCGCTCCCACGTCTGTCCTTGTTACCGGAGGGGCCGGTTTTATCGGCTCCAACTTTATCCATTCATTTATTTCCGGAAATCCAGGGTGTCGCGTCACCAATCTGGATTGCCTGACCTATGCCGGAAACCTGAAGAATCTGACCGCAATCGAGAACAATCCCGACTACAGTTTCGTCAAGGGGGACATCACTGATGCGCCGCTGGTTGCACAGATTCTGACGGAACGCAGAATCGATGCGGTGGTGCATTTTGCCGCCGAATCGCACGTGGACCGCTCCATTACCGGCCCGGAGATTTTCGTGCGCACCAACGTACTTGGAACACAGGTGCTGCTGGAGGAGAGCCGCAGGCACTGGCAGTCCGGCGCCGTGGAAGGGTTCCGTTTCCTGCAGATATCCACCGATGAAGTCTACGGAAGCCTGGGCGATACCGGCTTCTTCACCGAAGAGACGCCGCTGGCAGCCAATTCGCCCTATTCGGCCAGCAAGGCCGGAGCTGATCTGCTGGTGCGGGCCTATCACGAGACGTTCGGTCTGCCAACCCTCAATACGCGCTGCTCCAATAACTACGGTCCATACCACTTCCCGGAAAAACTGATCCCGCTGCTGATCCACAACATCATCAACAACAAGGCGCTGCCGGTCTACGGCGATGGCCTCAACGTACGGGACTGGCTGCATGTGCGCGACCATGCCACGGCGATCGAAGTCGTGCTCAAAACGGCAGTCCCCGGTTCGGTCTATAACATCGGCGGAAACAATGAGTGGAAAAACATCGATATCGTCAACCTGGTCTGCGATCTGCTGGACAGCCGCCTGGGGCGCGAGTCGGGCGAGAACCGCCGCTTGATCAGCTTTGTCAAGGACCGCCCCGGTCACGACCGGCGCTATGCGATCGACGCCTCGCGTCTCAAGAACGATCTGGGCTGGGAACCGGCCTACACTTTCGAACAGGGCATTGCCGAGACGATCGACTGGTATCTGGATAACCAGGAGTGGGTTGCCGAGGTGACTTCCGGGGCCTACCGCGAGTACTACCAGAAGCAGTATGGCGGGGGTGCCCGATGATTCTGGTTGTCGGAGCCAACGGCATGCTGGGGCGGGATCTGATGGAGCTCCTGGGCGATCGGGCACGGGGAGTTGATATCGACGAAATCGATATCACTTCGATTGAGTCTGTCTTAAAGGTTGTTTCGGAGTTTAAGCCCGGTACTGTAATTAATTGCGCCGCCTACACAGATGTTGACGGCTGTGAAACCAACAGTGAAAAAGCGATGGAGGTCAACGGCGAGGGGGTGGGCTACCTTGCGATGGCCTGCCGTGAAATCGGTGCGCTGCTGGTGCAGATCAGCACCGATTATGTTTTCGACGGCGGCAAGGGCTCTCCTTATCAGGAGTATGACGCTCCTCATCCGCTCAGCATATATGGCGAGTCCAAGCTGGCCGGCGAGATGAACGCCGCCTTCTCTCCCGAGCATCTGATCGTTAGAACCCAGTGGCTCTACGGTCTGCATGGCAAAAATTTCGTGGAGACCATGCTGCGCCTGGCCGCCGAAAAGGATCAGTTGAGCGTGGTGGACGACCAGATCGGTTCGCCGACATGGACGGTTGATCTTGCCGAAGCCATCATCGCTTTAGTGGATAAAGGCTGCCGTGGCATCTATCATGCCGCCAACAGCGATTTCTGCTCCTGGAACGGTTTTGCCAAGGCTATCTTTGAAGAGTCCGGCCTGAAGGTTTCGGTGGTTCCAATGACCACCGCGGAGTTGAATCGTCCGGCCCGGCGGCCGCTCTATTCGACTCTGGACTGTGGCAGGCTGGTTGCCGACAGTGGATTTGAGCCGCAATCGTGGCGGCAGGCGTTGAAGGAATATCTTAAGCTGCGTGCTGCAAATCAAAACGAGAAGGGAAGTACTAATGGAACGCGGTGAGCGCCCCTGGGGCACCTATACTGTTCTTGACGAGAACACCAGTTATAAAATCAAACGGATCGAGGTGCAACCCGGCCAGAGACTGTCGCTGCAAAAGCATCATCACCGCAGCGAGCATTGGATCGTCGTGTCCGGAACTGCTCTGGTAACCTGCGGCGTCCAGCAGCAGGTGATTAATGTCAATGAATCCACCTTTATACCTATCGGTCAGAATCACCGCCTGGAAAATCCGGGCAAGATTCCGTTGGTTATCATCGAGGTGCAGAGCGGTGAATATCTGGGAGAAGACGATATAGTCCGATTTGACGATGACTACCAGCGTTGTGGTCAACCGGATGAGGAGTAGCTTCAGCTTGTCCGCTTTGAAACCGCTTTTGTTGTGCTGCATTCTGCTTATGGTGCTGTTGTCCGCCTGTACAACCACTTCTACAACGATTATTGATGAAGAGGTGGTTACCAACCCCAAGCCGATGTACACTTACAAATCGCTTATAATACGTGATTTCGAGCTGAAACGGGAAATGTACACCGATTCATCCGTTGCTGATATGAGCGGGCGAGAAAGCAGGTATTCAAAGATACCGGCCGAGTTGTCCGAACATATTGAACGCTATGTCAAGGCCCGTCGTACCTATCGGGAAGTGTCCAGGGACGGGCAGGTAAATGCGTCAACCCTGGTTGTAACGGGACGTTTTACCCGAGTGGGCCGTTTCAAAATCTCGGTTGTAGTAAGCCTTCACGACGGTGACAGCGATCAGGAGGTGGCCTATTTCCGCCAGACCTTATGGGATGTGATCGATACCACCGAGACGATCAATAATCTGGGCCGGGAAGTGGCCGATTTCATCGACCGCATTCAATACAAATAGTCCCAAGTCGGGAAATTGAAGGGGGTTTTGTGTACATAGTTATTTTAGCCGGTGGTTCCGGTACCCGCTTCTGGCCTCTTTCACGCAAGAGTCGTCCAAAACAGCTGATTTCGATTACCGGTGACAGGAGCATGCTGCAGCGGACCGTCGAGCGCGTTCTGCTGCTCAAGCCCAAACGGATTCTGGTGATTACCAATCATCTACAGGCAGAGGAGACCAAGCATCAGCTGCAGAGCTATCGCTCTGTTCCGATTGACGTCATCGCCGAGTCGGCCTCCCGTAATACCGCTCCGGCCATCGGACTGGCCGCCGCAATCATCGCGGCCCATGATCCGTCGGGGGTAATGACTGTGCTGCCGGCCGACCACTTTATCAAGGACGAAGAAGCATTGCGTGACACCCTTCTGGCCGGCATGCACGCCGCCCGGAATGGATACCTGGTGACGCTCGGCATCATGCCTTCACGCCCCGAGACCGGATACGGCTATATCGAGGCGGATATGGACCTGCGTGGCGAAGGTCCCTTCCCGGTCCGGCGTTTTGTGGAGAAACCGCCGCTAGTTGAGGCGCTCCGTTATCTGGAAGAGGGTAATTACTTCTGGAACAGCGGCATGTTTATCTGGCGAGCCGATGTAATTCTTCGCGAAATTGATACCTGTCTGCCCTCGCTGCACGCCTCACTGATGCGGATATCGTTCAACGACGATGTCTGGGCGCTTTCCGACCTCGAAGAGCAGATTGGGGATATATATCAGGAGATTGAGAGTGTTTCCATTGACTACGGAGTCATGGAAAAGTCTTCCAATGTTCAGGTGATCCCGGTTGAAATGGGATGGAGCGATGTGGGGAGCTGGAGCGCACTGCCGGAAGTCGTGGAGCCCGACGCTGACGGAACGATCTGCATCAACGCTGCCGGCCATATCCCGGTGGATTCATCCGACTGTCTGATCTATGCTGACGGCAGGATGGTTGCCACGGTGGGCATGCACAACGTGGTTATCGTCTCGACCCCGGATGCCCTGCTGGTTTGTGATCGAAACCGCTGCCAGGATGTCAAGAAAGTGGTTGAGTTACTGGAAGCAAACGGACAGGCCGCCTGTCTGTAATGGGAAAAAAATTGATGGAATCTTTGGGCGATATGTCTTATACGGAGTTTGCTCCGGCTGCGCGTGCTTCCGCGGTTGAACTGCAAAGCCAGAGGGATTCCATCCGGTTGGAAGAGTTGCTGGATGCCCTGATGCAGGCCTTGCCCGGTTATGTGATGCTGATCAACAAAGAGCGGCAGATTGTGGCGGTCAACCCGGCCATGCTCTGCGTAACCGGGGTTGCTGATACGGTCGAACTGGTCGGTCTGCGACCGGGCGAGGCGCTAAACTGCATCCACTCCGACGATGCTCCGAACGGCTGCGGGACCAGTGAACATTGCTCGGTATGCGGAGCCGTGCTGGCGATACTGGAGAGTCAGCAGACTTCCGGTCAGGCCAGTCATGAATGCCATATTGCTTTCAAGGGAAACGAACAACGTGTAATCGACCTGAAGGTCTATGCCACGACAATTGTCATCAGAGGGGAACAATTCACCGTTCTTGCCCTTCAGGATATCAGCGGCGAAAAACGTCGGGACGTGCTGGAACGAACCTTTTTTCACGATGTGCTGAATACTGCGGGCGGGATTCACGGACTGGCTACACTGCTTGTCGAACACAAGAACGTTCCGTCACATGTCGAGGATGAATACAAGAACTGGCTGGTGGAGATGTCAGGAAATCTGGTGGAGGAAATTCACCATCAACGCAAGCTGATGATGGCGGAGCGGGGTGAGTTCCAGCCGCAGATCGTGCCGGTTGCGGTTCGTGACTTGCTGGAGGAGGTACACAAGCTGTATCGGAACCACGACAGGACACCCGGGCGTGAGCTGGTACTGGCGGATGTGCCGGACTGTACCCTGTTGACCGACCGCCTGGTGCTGCGTCGGAGTATTGGCAACATGGTGATCAACGCCCTGGAGGCGACGCCCATCGGGGGTACGGTAACCATTTATGCCACTAAATCATCCTCAGTTATTACCATTAACGTGCACAACGCTGGAGTAATGCCGCGCGAGGTTCAGCTGCAGTTATTTTTGCGTTCCTTCAGCACCAAGTCCAATGTCGGCCGCGGTATCGGCACGTATAGCATGAAATTGTTTTGTGAACGCTATCTGAACGGTAAGGTCTACTACAGAAGCACTGCAGACGAAGGAACTGTTTTTACGATAGAGATGCCCTGTAATCTCTGATATTTTTTTAGGCAGGTTGTCAACCTCCGTGCCTTTGCATGGTTGACTACTTTGAGGGAAATGTGAGTAGAACAATACAGGATGAATTGCAGGAAATCAGGAGTAACGGTCTTTTAAGGTCAACCCGTCTGATTAGCGGCCGGCAATCGGCCAGGATCAGTCATGGTGGACGTGAGCTGTTGATGCTCTGTTCAAACAACTACCTGGGTCTGGCGGATCATCCGGCGCTTGCCAAGGCCGCCATAAATGCGGTCGAAATTTATGGAACCTCCAGTGGCGCTTCGCGGCTCGTTTCCGGTACCATGGAACTCCATGAGCTGCTGGAAAGTGCGGTGGCAGGATTCAAACGGAGCGAAGCCGCCTTGGTGTTCAATAGCGGGCACGCCGCCAATACCGGCATAATTCCGGCTATTGTCAGGAGTGGTGACGTTGTCTATTCAGACCGTCTCAACCATGCCAGCATTGTGGATGGCATTCTGTTGTCCGGGGCTCGATTAGTCCGGTATCCGCATAACGACCATCAGCAGTTGTCACGGTTACTGGACAAACATCGCGGCAAGGGTCGCGCCCTGATCGTGACCGATGGTGTCTTCAGCATGGATGGCGACATGGCGCCTCTGGTCGAACTGGTTGTACTCAAGAAGGAGCATCATGCCCTGTTGATGGTTGACGATGCGCACGGCAGCGGAGTTATCGGCAGCCAGGGTAGGGGATGTGCCGAGCTTCTGGGGGTTGCAGATGAAGTCGATATAAAGATGGGCACGTTCGGCAAGGCGTTGGGCAGTTTCGGAGCCTATGCTGCCGTCACGTCCGAGATGAGGGAGTTGCTTGTAAACCGCTGCCGCAGTTTCATATTTTCAACCTCGCTTCCGCCTGCTGTACTGGCGGCATCGCTGGCGGCTCTGGAACTGGTGCAGTCCGCGGAGGGTGATCTGCTTCGTCAGAGAATCCATGCCAACGCCGAATATTTCCGGTGCGGCCTGATCGAAGCCGGATTTAACATTCCGGGCGGATCGACCCAGATCATTCCGTTGATAACCGGAGATTCCGAAACCACAATGCGTTTTTCTGAGGCGCTGCTCGCCGAGGGAATCTTTGCCCAGGGCATCCGTCCTCCCACGGTGCCTGCCGGGTCCGGGCGGATCCGCTTTACCGTTATGGCAACACACGCTCTTGAAGATCTGGCATGGGCGGTCGACTGTATCAAGGAAATCGGCATCAGGCTGGGAGTCGTCTGATGCCATGGTTTGAGAACCGTTTGGGAGAAAAGTTGTGGTATGAAGATGCCGGTTGCGGGATTCCGCTGCTATTTATGCACGGCTGGTGCATGTCGTCGGTTATCTGGCAACGACAGTTCAGCGGGCTTTGCGGTACATTCAGGCTTGTGGCTCCGGATCTGCGGGGGCATGGAAAGTCGCGTGGAGCATCCGGGCAACTGGATTTCGGTCGTTTTGCTGCTGACCTGGAAGATCTGGTTCATCATCTGGACCTGGCAGAGGTAGTGCTGGTTGGCTGGTCGATGGGAGCCCAGATCGCTCTGCAGTCATATCGGCAGTTACATGACAGGCTGGCCGGACTGGTGCTGGTTTCCGCTACGCCGTGCTTCACGGCCACGGAAGATTTTTCGTTCGGTCTGCCCCGCAAGGAAGCAGCAGGAATGCACCTTAAAGTCGAGCGGAATATCCAGCGGGCGCTGGATGGTTTTCACGGCCGCATGTTTGCCGATGGCGAGATTGAGGATCAGCAGGAGGCGCTGCAAATCAGGGTGCTGCTTGATTCGGTGGTCCCGCCTGATACCGCTGCGGCCGTTGGCGCACTGGACTCTCTTGCTGGAGCAGACATGCGACCGTTTCTGAAGGATATTTCGGTGCCGGTTCTGATCCTGAATGGAGACAGGGATATTATCTGTTTGCCACAGGCTTCCGACTACCTGGCAGAGCATATCAAATCATCCAGCCGGAGGGTTTTTGCTGGCTGCGGTCATGCTTTTTTTCTTACCAGGACCGAACAATTCAATAATGAAATCATCGAGTATGCAGGGAGAGTCTGTGATCGTAATGCCTGAATCAAAGAAAATTGCAGCTGCATTTCATCAGAGTGCGGCTGATTATGACAAGCACATAGCGGTTCAGAAGAGGGTTGTTGAGAATCTTGTCAGAGACCTGCGTTCCCATAAGGACTTGTTGCCAGGGAACATCCTCGACGTTGGTTCAGGCACCGGTTCACTGTTGAGCCGATTGAGCTCGACCTGGCCGGAAGCGTCATTGTGCGGTGTGGACCTGGCCCATAACATGTGCCTGCGTTTGGCCGCCAGATTGGGAGATACTTGTCTGGTGTTGAATGGTAATGCCGAACAGCTGCCTTTGAAATCCGGTACATTCGATCTGGTTGTATCCACATCGGCCTTGCAGTGGACAGCCGACCTGTCGCTTGCCCTGCACGAATTGCGGCGGGTGATGAAACCGGGCGCATCACTATCCCTTGCTTTTTTCTGCGAAGGAACTCTGTGCGAGTTGCAAAGATGCATTCGTGAGGCGGTGGGAACTGTTTGCAACAGCAGGAATCATGCTGAACGACTACATAAATTCAGAAGTGTCGAGGAAGTCGAGGCGATTCTTTCCGGAATGGATTTTGAGAGAGTTGTCATCAACTGTGAAACCGAGATCGACTGGTATGATGATCTTCAGTCGCTGTTGCGATCCATCAGGAACATAGGCGCCGGAACGGTTTCGGGAGGTACGGCGGGAGGATTGGCATGGCGGGGCATCATAAAAGAAACATCCCGGCTATACCGGGATTATTACGGCGAAAACGGCAGAATTCCTGTTACCTACAAAGTGTTGTATCTGAAGGCTGATCTTGCGCTGCTATAGAGAGTCAATGATTTTTTTGGCCAGAGGATCGATTACACTGTAGTGAACCTCAACGCCCTCCCGCTTGCCTTCGATGATACCCTTGTGTTTCAGAAGCGCGAGGTGCTGCGAGACAGTAGCTTGGGGAAGTCCGAGACATTCCCAGATATGTTTTACATTACACTCATGTGTGCAGAGACCGGCCACAATCTTGAGGCGAACCGGATGGCCCAGTACCTTGAGTATCTCTGATTCTGCTTTGAACTGCTTGCTTTTATCGAATTCCATTCGCCAGACTCCAAGTTTGTTTTTTAATATCATATATATGGAATTATGTTTAGTCAATGATAAAATCAGATTAACTAACAATGTTATAAAATTGCGTACAACAGCCTCAGCCGTATAATTGTTTGCTCAGATGGCAGGCAGCAGTGTGATTGGTGGCGTGTTCGGACAGCGGAGGCACTTCCTGTCGGCAGATCTCGATTGCATATCGGCAGCGCGGGTGGAAGCGGCATCCTGATGGAATGGCCACCGGTGATGGCAGATCGTCGTTCAGCAGTCTGGCGCCGGGTTTCTGTCTGTTGCCAAGCCCGGGAATGGCGGCCAGCAAAGCTTCAGTGTAGGGATGACGACAGCGCAGGAACAGGTCGGCGGCGGGAGCGTTCTCAACCACGCTTCCCAGGTACATGATGATGATTCTGCTGCAGATGTGCCTCAAAACCATCAGGTTGTGAGAAATGATCATCAAAGTCAGGTTGTAATCATTCTTCATCTGCAACAGGAGATTGATGATCTGGGCTTGAATGGAAATGTCGAGTGAGGAAACCGGCTCATCTGCTATCAGGATTTCCGGATTTGCGGCCAAAGCGCGGGCGATGCCGATTCGCTGGCGCTGTCCGCCTGAAAACTCGTCCGGAAACCGATTCCTGAAATCTGTATCAAGTCCGACTGCGCTCATGATACGGATCAGCTCCTGATGCCGACGATCCGGAGGCATTCCGGCGATGCTGAGCGGTTCGGAAATACTATCCCCGATTCTCATGCGAGGATTCAGAGATGAGAACGGGTCCTGGAATATCATCTGGACGGAGCGCCGGTAGAGCAACTGTTTGTCTCTCGGCAATTCGTTTAGTGACGTACCTTTGTAAGCCACGTCTCCAAGGTCCGGTTTCATCAGCCCTGCCATGATCTTGGCGAGAGTTGACTTTCCACACCCAGATTCTCCGGCGATTCCCAGCGATTCACCACTTGCCAACTGCAGGGTGACGTCGTCCAGGGCGGTCAGGATCTTGGCCTGGTTGCGATGTGTCGATAGCCTGAATGTCTTCGACAGTCCTGTGCCGGTCAGAATCAAGGGCTCATTCATAGAGGTTTCCGGCAGCGTACCAGATGTGACGGTGATATTTCGCATAGTTCCTGTGGTCCGGACAGGCAGTCTCCATCGGCAAACTGGCAGCGCGTCGCATAGGCGCATCCCGAACGCTGCGATGAGTCCAGGTCTGAGCGGACCGTGATTATATTCAGTGGTTTTCCCGGTTCGGCATACTGGGGGAGTGAGGCCAGAAGTGCCCTGGTATAGGGATGACGTGGCGTAGACAGCAGCAGGTCTGTTGGTGCGGACTCGACTATCTGGCCGGAATACATCACCGCGGTATGATCTGAACGTTCGGCAACAATCCCAAGGTCATGCGTGATCAACAACATGCCGAGCCCGGTGTCCACTCTCAGGCTGTCCAGGAGTTCCAGTATCTGGGCCTGAATGGTTACATCCAGTGCAGTGGTCGGTTCATCCGCAATCAGCAATGCCGGATGACATGCCAGCGACATTGCAATCATCACTCTCTGGCGCATGCCGCCACTCAATTGATGTGGATAGTCCCGCATCCGATCGCCGGCGGAAGTAATGCCGACCTTTTTCAGCAATTCCACGCCCTGTTGATCGGCTTCATTTCTGGAGATTCTGTTGTGCAGAAGCAGCGGTTCCGTAATCTGGTCGCCAATTCGCAGAACCGGATTCAGCGATGTCATCGGTTCCTGGAAGATCATGGAAATGCGGCGACCACGGACCGAGCGCATGGCTTCTTCCGACAGACCGGCCAGATCCTGTCCTTCAAAAAGAATCTCGCCCGCGCTTACCATACCCGGGGGGGGGACAAGACGCATGATCGAGAATGCCGTCATCGATTTGCCTGAACCGGATTCACCTACGAGAGCTAGCACCGATCCTTTGTCCAATGCCAGGCTGACACCGCTGACAGCTTCGACAACACCATGGGCGGACGGAAAAGATACATGCAGATCTTTGATGGTCAGCAGGTTGGACACGGATTACTCACAAAAGGGAATGTTATTCGTGTTATGCGGTCGGCATTGAGATCTATCGCGGCGCTGCGGCAAATCGGGAGTGGAAAAAAGAACCTTCTTCCAGTATCGATATGAATACATCAACAATTTCCGGGTCAAATTGAGTTCCGGCATTATCGTTTAATTCAGCAATCGCAACATCCAACGGCAGCGCCTTGCGATAGGGACGGTCGGAAGTCATTGCGTCAAAGGCGTCTGCTACCGAGAGGATACGCGCTTCAAGCAATTGTTCGCTGTTTTTTATGCGATGCGGATAGCCCAAGCCGTCATAACGTTCATGATGCTGACCTATGCAGGTGCGAACGTCAAGCAGAAATTCAATCGGTTCGAGAATCTTCATTCCGATCAAGGGGTGTTGCTGGAGCTCGTTGATATCGTGTGACGATAGCTTGCCCTGTTTATGCAGAAGGCTCAGGTCGATGCCGATCTTGCCTATGTCATGAAGAATAGCCGCACGCTCGAGAATCTGCAATCGATCATTGGGAAGGTTGAATTTTCTGCCGATCTCTATACTGTAACGGGTTACACGCTCGGAGTGCCCCTTGGTATAGCTATCGCTGGCTTCAATGGCCGACACCAGTGCCTGAATGGTATTCAGGTAGGTCTGCTGCTGCTCTTCATAGAGAGTGGCATTCTTGATGGCAATGGCCGCCTGAGCCGCAATCGTTGTCAACATCTCCAGTTCGTCTGAATAAAACTGGGAGTTGTCGATCTTGTTGACAACGCTTATGGTGCCGATGATTTCGTCTTTAATTATCAAAGGCACACAGATCAGTGATTTTCGCTCGTATCCCAAATCACTGAAGCGATCAAACTGGGGGGTCTTGTCTATATCTGCAATTAGAAGTGGTTTACGGTTATTGATTACCCAGGTTGAAACACTGGTGTCTTTCATTGCAATGGCTTTTTGGGGTGCTATCAGCTTGCCGCCACCGATAAGATTTGTAACATTGAGTAGCTTCTCGTTTTTGTCGTACAGAATAATATAGCCGATCTGGGCATTCAGGGTGGTTGTAGTGGTGCGCACGACCAGATTAAACAGGCGGTCGATGTCCATGGTCGAGTTGATGGCCAGTCCGATCTTGTATATCGATGAAAGCCTTTCAACCGCATGTTCCAGATTGGTGTTTTTTTGCTCAAGTTCTCCGGCCAGGTCGGCAATGGTGTAGCTGGCGGTTTCAACCTCTTCGATTCGCTCTTCGAGCGAAACGTTCAGGTTTTCGATTTCCCGCAGTTGCTCTTCGAGCTTGAGATTCATCAGATGGGTGTCGTGATGGTGTGAAAGCTTTTCTTCCGCCTTGGCCAGTTCACGTTCGTTTATGATGGTTGTGTTCATCAATTCTTTAAGCTGTGCAGCCATCAGATTGAAATTAATCGACAGCAGGTTCATCTCCTTGGAGCTGTTGATAGAAACGCTGACGTCGAAGTTGCCGCGCTCTATCTGTTGCATCGAGCGGATTAGTGTTTGAACTGGTTTATCGACATAAATCATCAGAAACAGGAACAGGGCGCCGATAATCAACAGGATCATCACGGATGATGAGAGTACCGCATTTATTTTCTCAAGTTTGATGTATTTGGTCAGTTCATCGAGTGAAATCTCTGTTTCTATTACCGCTATGAACGGCTTGCTTGGGTTGTGGCATCCATGACAGTCGGGAGAGTTGACTATCCTGGTATAAGAATCGAATTCATTTCTGTCGTTGGAAAAATAATAATGATCCTGTGCGGTATTAGTCAGGCGCGAGCGTTCGTCGACCGAAATAAACCGTCCGATCTCCTTGCTTTCCGCGGAATGAAGAATACGGCCGTTGTCATCAACTATACGCAGGACTTTTACATGTTCCTGGCGCTTTACTTTTTTTAGAATGTCATTGACCGCCGAGGTGTGGCCGGTTTTCATCGCTGCCTGGATATTAGCAACTATGCTCTCTATCAGTGCTACCGAACTTTTTTCGGTTAGGTTTAAAATCATGGATTTTTGCTCATGGTAATGCTTCCATGATGCGAAAGAAACCACCGCAATCACGATCAGCGCGACCATGCTGACTATCTTTATTTTTAGAGAGTTCAGAAACATATTCCCATCTCTGTAGCGATGTATAAGATACCCAATAACGTCATTTACCGCATCCATAAAGCGATTTAGCCAAAAACCCAATGTTATAAAACACTTATTGTTGGCGGGTTGCAAAAAAGGCAAGATAAGACAAAAACTCACAGGTACGGATAGTTATGGCGTAGTGGCTTTCTGCTGTCTAATGAAACCATGAGACAGGGCCAATCTGTATGTGGTCAGTTTTATTGTTTATTTTGCTCTGTAATTGAAATATTCAGTATGTGTGCCAATACTTAATTGATGGCATGGATTCTATATATATCAAGAAATATATAATAAATCAAAAAAATTGACACAATGGTTCTTTATGTGGTTCTATCATCAGGTTTTGCGCTCAGTTAATATACTTATCATATTGTTTCTCATGCCGATTGCCGTGCTCTGGCCATGGGCCGGTGTGGGATCTACCGACGCAGCTCTTCTGGATGAAACCATTCGGATAGCAATCGTCAAATCCGCCCAGGAAGTTACGGTGAGCGGAGAGGGATTGCTCATAACAGGTGACAAAGATGAAGCTGTTGTGCTCAATCTTCCTGTCACGGTCAGACCCACGAAAGATGGGTTGACTGCGGATGGTAAGCAAATGCGTAGTCTTGTTTTTTCCGCTACTTCGGCTGTGTATATCAATAACAAGCCTTATCGCGGCCTTGCCGAGTTGTCGCGCACGGTGAACGGGATTCAGGTCGTAAATCAGCTGTCGCTTGAGGATTATCTGGTTGGCCTGATCAATTGTGAAATATCTTCCGCATGGCCGATAGAAGCGGTCAAGGCCCAGGCGGTGATAGCCAGGACGTATGCGCTCAGCAGGAAGGCAGCCCGGGCAAACGCCCCTTACCATCTGGAGTCATCGGTGATCGACCAGGTATATGAAGGGTGCCAGATCGAAGATAGTCGTGCGCGCCGCGCTGTTTCCGAAACCGACCGGGAGGTTCTTACGTTTGGTGGTTCGATTATCCAGGCGTTTTATCATTCGTCCTGCGGTGGTAAAACCGAGGCTTCGGAAAATGTCTGGGGTTCTGCACTGCCGTATCTGAAAGGTGTCGAGTGCCAGTATTGCCAGACATCACCGACAGCTACCCTCTGGGAGCAAAAACTTTCTCTGGCTGAAATTGAAGAACGGTTGAGGACGGCCGGTTATAAAATATCCGGTTTGACCGGCATTAAAAGCGGACCGTCGAATTCACGAGGCCGGCTGAAACAGGTCGTGATTGTTGCTGCAAAAGGCGGTTTTTCGTTGACCGGTGACCAGTTCCGGAAAGCTGTCGGGTATAGTGTGATCAAGAGTACCCGCTTCACGGTAAAGGTCGCGGATGGAGAGGCCCGTTTTACAGGCAGCGGCAACGGGCATGGTGTCGGATTGTGCCAGTGGGGCGCAAAACAGCGCGCACTTGACGGATTCAACTACAGCGAAATCCTCTCATACTATTATCCGGGCACAGAATTGAAGAAAATGTCCGGCAACAGATAGAAACATAATTTATATGCTTGTTAAAGATTTTACGTTCGATCTCCCCGCGGAGTTGATTGCGCGCTACCCGGCTACGGAGCGTGATGGCTCGCGATTGATGTTGCTGAATCGCGGTTCCGGGACAATCGCTGAAACTGTATTTCGGGATATCGGGCAATTCCTTGATTCCGGCGATCTGCTGGTGATGAACGATACCAGGGTAATTCCCGCCCGACTGTTTGGCTCGAAGCTGACCGGAGGCAAGGTCGAAGTCTTTCTTCTGCGTCGATTGGGTGATTCTGATCAATGGGAATGCATGTTGCGCGGATCCAAAAAAATTCGTCCCGGCCAGCAGATCCTTTTCGGATCAGGAATGACCGCAGTCGTTGATTCCCGTTGCGGCACAGAAAACTGGCTGATTCAATTTACCGGTTGCGAGCCCTTCGATGTCTGGCTTGATCGGGAGGGACATATTCCCTTGCCTCCGTATCTTCAGCGAGAGGATTGCGCCAGCGACCGGGAACGCTACCAGACCGTGGTGGCAAGGAATCCCGGCGCAGTGGCAGCTCCCACGGCCGGTCTTCACTTTACTGCCGGGCTTCTTGAACAGCTGGCTGCCAGAGGGATCGGAACCGCTTTCCTTACTCTGCACACCGGGTTGGGAACTTTTCAGCCTGTGCGTGTGGAACGGGTTCAGGAACATCAGATTCACAGAGAGCGGTATTCGATAACACCTGAAACCCTGGCTGCAATCAGGCGGACCAAAGCAACCGGTGGCAGGGTAATAGCGGTCGGAACCACAACCGCCAGAACCCTGGAATATTCTGCCGGTCTTACCGGAGGGTTGACCGCCGGTGCTGGAGAAGCGGATATATTCATCTACCCCGGATATCGTTTCAAGGTAGTGGATGCCCTGATTACTAATTTCCATCTGCCTGAATCGACTCTGCTGATGCTGGTATCCGCCTTTGCCGGAAGAGAATTCGTGCTTGACGCATACAGGAATGCGGTTGCGCGCGGCTTCAGATTCTACAGCTACGGCGACGCGATGTTCATATGTTGATTGAGAGGTTCCGTGTCAGGAAAGTTCACCATAATTCATAGCGATACTTCCTGCAGGGCGCGACTCGGCTCTCTGAATACTCCGCACGGGGTGATTGAAACACCGATCTTCATGCCGGTTGGCACCAATGCCACTGTCAAGGCGATGACACCGGAGAATCTGCTGGCTGTCCAGGCGCAGATCATATTGGCCAACACCTACCACCTCTATCTGCGGCCCGGGCACCTCCTGGTGGAGAAAATGGGCGGCCTGCACCGCTTCATGAACTGGGATCGGCCGATCCTGACCGACAGCGGCGGATTTCAGGTGTTCAGTCTTGGTGAACTGCGCAAGATCAGCGAAGAAGGGGTCAGGTTCCAGTCGCACATAGACGGCTCACGTCACATGTTGACTCCGGAGTTGGCCATTGGCATCCAGGAAGCCCTGGGCGCCGACATCATCATGTGTTTTGATGAGTGCCCACCAGCAACAGCCGAATACGACTATGTCAGTCGTTCGCTGGAGCTGACTTCCCGTTGGGCCAGGCGCTGCAAGGATGCGCACCATCGCGAGGGGCAGCAGCTGTTTGGTATTATTCAGGGGGGGATGCATTACGATTTGCGTGCCCGCAGTGTTGATGACATCTGTTCGATCGGCTTTGACGGCTATGCCTTGGGTGGGCTGTCGGTCGGTGAGGAAAAGGAACAGATGTATGGAGTGATGGAGTGTTGTTCTCCGCTGTTGCCTAAGGAGTCGCCGCGATATATCATGGGAATCGGCGCACCGGAAGACCTGATTGAAGCGGTCTGGCACGGCTATGACATGTTCGATTGCGTCATGCCGACCAGAAACGCCAGAAACGGCATGCTGTTTACCAGCCAGGGCCGGATCAACATAAAGTCAAAAATTTATGAAGAAGACGCCGGCCCGCTTGACCCGGCCTGCAATTGTCTGGTATGCAGGAACTATTCTCGGGCTTATCTGCGGCATCTGTACCGCGCTGGTGAAATTCTGGCATCCCAGCTGAACACCTATCATAATCTGCATTATTTTCTGGATCTTATGCAACAGGCAAGGAGTGCGATCAAGGATAATAGTTTTGATGATTTTCGTAAGCGGTTTTTGGAGTCAATGCGAATAAACAACCGATTGAAGGAGGGTAATTAAATGTTTGGATTAGCTTTTGCGATGTCAGGGCCCGCCGGTGGGGCGGCCGGTCAGGCTGGTGGCGGTATGGCCGCTTTTCAGCAGATTATTCCGCTGGTATTCATGTTTGCAATATTCTATTTTTTACTGATCCGTCCTCAGCAGAAGAAGGCCAAGGAGCACAAGGCACTGTTGGACGCGATGAAAAAGGGTGATAATGTCATCACCGCCGGTGGTGTGCATGGAAAGGTTCTTTCCGTTGACGATTCGATTGTGACTCTCGAAATTGCCAACAATGTCAACATCAAGATTACTAAGAGCTATATTGCTTCAATCAAGAAAGACTAGTAAAATTATTCCCGAAGGGAGAACCGATCCATATGCCAAAAGGAACTGGCTGGCGTATTAGCCTGATAGGCATTTTTGTACTGCTGTCTTTTCTGTATCTGACCCCGACACTGGTTGCACAACTCCCGACATGGTGGGGAGGGTTGCTTCCAAAGGACAAGATTCATCTGGGACTTGACCTGCAGGGAGGTACACATCTGGTAATGGAGGTTGATACCCAGAAAGCGGTTGAAGGGTCACTGGATCTTGTTGCCACCGATCTGGAAGACACGCTTAATTCTAAAAACCTCCGTTTTAAACGTATCAGCAGAACCGGATCCGACAAAGTTTCGCTGGTGGTGTATGAAAAAGGGACCGCCGCGGACGTTCAAAAGCTCCTCAAGGACAAATACCCCTCTTATGAACAGAGCCCGATCTTTGATGAAGGCGGTTTTGCAGCCATTACGCTCCGGATGAATGAGAAGGACGCACAGGACCGCAAGGACAAGGCTGTTCAGCAGGCTCTGGAAACCATCCGCAACAGGATTGACCAGTTCGGTGTATCAGAACCGACCATTCAGCGCGAAGGCATCAATCACATCGTGGTTCAGCTGCCGGGCATCAAGGATCCGCAACGCGCTATAGAGCTGATCGGCCGTACCGCACGTCTCGAGTTTAAAATGGTGCGCGAGGATATCTCCCCTACCGCGGCAACCATTCCTGACGATGCCGAACTGCTGAAGGAAAAAATGGTAGATTCGACAACCGGCGCTGTGACTGAAATCCCGATCGTGGTGCAGAAAAAGTCGATGATCACCGGCGACCTTCTCACCGATGCACAGGTGCGGATCGATTCCCAGTTCAACCAGCCCTACGTGGCCATCGAGTTCAACAACCTGGGAGCCAAGCTGTTCGATCAGGTTACCGCCGCCAACGTCGGCAAGCGCTTTGCGATCGTTCTGGACAGCAATATTCACTCCGCTCCGGTGATTCGTGAGCGCATCTCGGGTGGCAGTGCACAGATTTCGGGTAACTTTACCGAAAAAACCGCCGCCGACCTGGCGATAGTTCTGCGCGCCGGTGCACTGCCGGCTCCGGTCAAGATCATCCAGAACGTTACCGTCGGTCCTTCCCTGGGGCAGGATTCGATCAGCAAGGGTCTCTATGCCGGATTGATCGGCGTTTTGCTGGTAGTTGTCTTCATGGCGATCTATTACAAACTTTCAGGACTGATTGCGGACCTCGGCATGATCCTGAACATACTCTACCTGATGGGGGCGCTGGCAGCACTGGGCGCCACCCTGACACTGCCGGGTATTGCCGCGATCGTACTGCTGGTGGGTATGTCGGTTGACTCGAACGTGATCATCTTCGAGCGTATCCGTGAAGAACTCAAACTGGGCAAAACGCCCAAGGCTGCTCTGGATGCCGGTTACGATAAAGCTTTTCTGACGATCATGGACTCGCATGTCACAACCCTGATTACCGCCGCAGTTCTGTTCCAGTTCGGCACCGGTCCGGTCAAGGGGTTTGCGGTGTCCCTCAGTCTGGGGGTACTCATCAACCTGTTCACATCGCTGATCGGTACCAAGGTGATTTTCGACCTGTTCCTGCAAAAAGGAAACATCAAGAAACTGAGCATTTAAGGGGAGAACGCAGATATGGAACTTTTGGGCAAGACCAATATAGACTTTATCGGCAAGCGCAATATCGCGTTTGTAATCTCGTCGATTATCGCAATCATCGGAATTATCGGCATCATCCAGATCGGTCGCGGAGCCGCCAACATGGGAATTGATTTTTCCGGCGGCACGGCGATGCAGCTGAAATTCAGCAAACCGTTCTCGATAGCCGATGCCAGGACCGCGCTGCACAAGCACGGGATTGCCAAGGCCGACCTGCAGGAGATCAAAAACGGCAACATGCTTTTGGTCAAGATGGCGGGAGCCGCAGTCGGCAAACAATCGGAACTGGTTCAGACATCTTTCAAGACCGAGTTCGCAGACAACCCCTTCACGGTTGAGAGTTCAACAGAAATCGGACCTTCAATCGGAGACAAACTGCGAAAAGATACGATGATTGCAGTCGCTCTTTCACTTCTGGGCATAATCCTGTATATTGCCTGGCGCTTTGATTTCAAATTCGGCATCGGCGCTACGATTGCCACCATGCATGATGTCCTGGCGATGGTTGCGGTTTTCTACATTCTGAACAAAGAGATCAACCTGCTCTTTATCACCGCTGTACTGACAATCGCAGGATATTCGCTGACAGATACCGTGGTCATATTCGACCGTATCCGGGAAAACCTGCACAAAAACCTCAAGGGCGCGATGCACAACATCTTTAACGGCAGCATCAACGAAGTTTTGTCTCGTACCATTGTAACCTCTCTGACAACCTTTCTGGCCGCGGCGGCGCTGTTTGTGTTCGGCGGAGAAGTTATCCATGATTTCTCGCTTGCGCTATTGATAGGAATCGGAGTCGCCACATATTCATCGGTGTTTGTTGCCAGCCCGATCGTAGTGTTGCTTGAAAATCGGGCTTTGGCGAAACAGGTTGAAAAAGCCTGATTCGATTCAAACTTACACAAGGAGGTAATAATTGAAAAAAGAATCCATACTTATTGCTGTAGTCGCCTTGATTGTAGGCCTTCTGGGCGGATATCTGGTTTTCAGCATCAGCAATTCAGGTAAAAGTCAACAGGCAACTACTCCGATCCCGACTGGCTCCGGTTCTCCCACCGACTATACCCAGCGCATAGCCCAGGCAGAGAAAATTGTGGCTCAGGATCCTAAAAATCTGAATGCCTGGATTTCTCTCGGCAACGATTACTTTGACACCGAACAGTCTCAAAAATCGATCAATGCCTATGGCAAGGCCCTTGAGATAGAACCAAACAACCCGAATGTGCTGACTGACCAGGGTGTGATGTTTCGAAAAGTCGGCTGGTATGACAAGGCAATTACCAATTTCGAGAAGGCAAACAAGATTGATCCCAACCATCTGCAGAGTCTCTTCAACATCGGTATTGTCTATTCCATGGATCTGAAGCAGCCCGATAAAGCCGCTGAATATTGGAACAGGTATCTGAAGATGGATTCCACCAGCTCCACTGCGATGCAGATAAAGAGCATGATGTCGCAACCCGCCAACGGGATGCCGCCGGCCACGATGAAATAAACCGATCGAATCCCCCGCCTGACGGGGGATTTTTTTTAACAGGATTCAGAAACGCATGCGGAAAAAATGGATCATAAAGGACGTGGATGCTGCAGTGGTATCCGGATTGGCGGATTCCCTGGATTTGAGTCTCGTGGTAGCCAAGGTCCTGGCCGGTCGCGGCATATCTTCCCGGGAAGAGGGGCAGGCTTTTCTGAATCCGTCATTGTCATCGATGCCGGACCCGTTTTTGTTGAAGGGCATCGAAGCTGCGGTGAGCCGCCTTTGCGATGCTCGCGGCAAAGGAGAGAAGATATGTGTCTACGGCGACTATGATGTGGACGGAATCACAGGGGCCGCTCTGCTGGTCTCTTTTCTGCGCCGCACCGGATTCAACTGCGGCTATTTCATTCCCAATCGCTTTGATGACGGTTACGGATTGAACGAGGATGCGCTGAAGCGCGTGATCGACACCGGCGTAACGCTGATAGTGTCGGTTGACTGCGGGATTACCTCGCTAGCCGAAGCGGAATTCTGCCGCCGGCACGGATCTGATCTAATCATCACTGACCACCACTCTCCCAAAGACTCGCTACCTGATGCCTGCGCGGTGGTCAACCCGTTGCAGCCCGACTGTCTCTATCCATTCAAATCTTTGGCCGGCGTCGGGGTGGCCTTCAACCTGATTGTCGCTTTACGCAGCCGTTTAAGGGCTGATGGTGTCTTTGCAGGAGGCAGAGAACCGGACTTGCGGGACTGGCTGGATCTTGTGGCATTGGGAACAATTGCCGACGTTGTGCCGTTGGTCGGCCAGAACCGGGTGTATGCTTACTATGGGTTAAAGTTGCTGAGTGATGGCACAAGAGTCGGGATTGGCGCTCTGAAAAAAGTAGCCGGTATCAATGGCAGCGTTAACTGTGGCCAGGTCGGATTCCGGCTGGCGCCGCGTCTGAATGCGGCCGGCCGGATGGAGTGCGCAGTGCCGGGTGTCGAACTGCTGTTGGGAGACGAGCCGCAACGGGCAGCTGCCATTGCCGAAGAGCTGGATGCCGCCAATGCCGAACGACAGGCCATAGAGCGTTCCATGCTGCAGGAGGCGATCGCCATGGTTGAAACTGCGGGCAACTATCCTGCATGTCGCAGCATCGTGCTGGCTTCCGGTTCGTGGCACCAGGGGGTGGTAGGGATCGTGGCTTCCAGGATGGTGGAACGCTATCACCGGCCGACCATCCTGATAGCGCTTGATCAGGACGGTAACGGTAAGGGCTCCGGACGGAGCATTTCGGGATTCCACCTGTTGCAGGCCCTGAAAGCCTGTGCGGATAATCTCGAACGTTTCGGCGGGCATCAGTTCGCAGCCGGAATCTCCCTGAAGGCAGATAAACTGGAATCCTTTTCCGCCGCCTTCGAATCGGTTTCGGCCAGCATGTTGAGTGAAGACCAGCTTGTCCCGACCATGACCGTCGATGCGCTGCTAGCTCCCGTTGATGTCACTGCCGGGTTGATCGATGAGCTGAAGCGTCTGGAGCCGTTCGGAGCGGGTAACCCCGAGCCGACGTTCATGATGCGGGGTGTTGAGGTCCTGGATCGGCGGGTGGTCGGAGATGGTCATCTGAAGCTGCGCCTGGCGGCCGACGGCATGACCTTCGGCGCAATTGCCTTCAGACAGGCCGGGTGCGCCACGGATGGCCTGATAGATGTGGCTTTTTTCCCGGAGTTGAATGTCTGGAACAATGTTACGTCTGTTCAACTGAGAATCAAGGAATTCCGTGCGGCGGAGGGATGATGCAACGCAATGAACGCTTCGACAGTGCCGACCGGATTATCAAGATCGGTTTCTGGGTCAATGCCATACTGATGGTCTTCAAATTGTCGGCCGGTTACTGGGGACGGTCGGATGCGGTCTTTGCCGACGGTATCGAGAGCGCCTGCGACTTTGTTGCGATATTCTCGACCATGATGGCCCTCAAGCTGGGAAGGCAGCCGTTTGACGCCAACCATCCCTACGGCCATGGTCGTGCGGAAAGCCTGGCCGCCCTTCTGATCTCACTGGTGATCTTTGTCACCGGTGGCTGGATCCTGTTTCAGTCTGTCGTCACCATTTTGGCCGGGGAGTTCAAAACGCCCGGCTGGATTGCCGTCGGTGCTGCATTTGTTACGATCATCATCAAGGAATGGTTGCACCGCATCTCCCGCAAAACCGGCGAGAAGCTTGAAAGCCCGGCGCTGCTGGCCATTGCCAAGGACCATCGCAAGGATGCTATTACCTCAGTCGCGACACTGATCGGCGTTGTCGGCGCTTTTTTCGGATTGGGAATCATGGATCCGCTGGCGGCCGGACTGACCTCTTTCTTCATCCTGCACATCGGCTACCAGACTTTCCTGGAAGCGTCCCACGACCTGATGGACGGCAGCGCTCCGGCCGACTTTATCGACGCGCTGCAGCAGCTTGCCGAAAGTGTGGAGCGCGTTGAACATGTTCATGAGATTCGCGCCCGCCGTTCCGGTCAATACATGATCGTTGATCTGAAACTGGAGATGGACCCGGAAATGACGGTTAAGCAGTCCCATGACATCGCCACGGAGGTCAAGAAACTGATCTTCGATCATTATCCGGGAGTCGGCGATGTGATGATTCATATCAATCCCCATGAAGAGGAACACGAGGATTTGATCCGCTTATGAAGCTGTGGCGTTTCCTGATGTCGATCGAGTTTTGCGTTGCGCTTCTGGCGCTGGTCTGCATTGTGATGGCGGACGGTTCTTTCAGGCTCTCAGGTGAATACGCGGCGGCAATCAACTCCGTGCCGCTCCTGGTCTGGCTGCGCGAGGTTCCGCTCGGTGTCTCCTGGTGGCTCTGGCTGACACTTGTCCTGCTGGCCCTGTTGGTACTGAACACATTGCTCTGTTCTTCAGAAACAGTTCTGA
>JAVBXN010000052.1 GCA_030824515.1 Pelobacter sp. | reverse complement strand
GCCGAGAAAGGCGGATGCACGCCGAGTAATTCAAAATCTTTTATAGGTAAACCCAAAATCTTTTCATCTTTTATGTTCTTGGCCTTCTCTGCGTGTATCTGCGTTCATCGGCGGTTCCATAGGTTGTAAAGCTTTTTTATCTTTTGAGAAAAACTATTGCGAATTATTCATCCAGTCCTGGCGTTTGCCTGTAACGCGTTCATACAGACTTTCAGGTGAAAGATCAAAACCGCACTTCCATGCCAATGTCGGCCATTCATCTAGATAGAATTGTCTAAATTCATCAATGCATTTCAGTGGAATAGCGGCTTTAAATTTTTGCGGTAAATCTGATAAATCTGCTACTCCGCTCTCACCAGTGTTGAACTCTATCCAGATCTTGTATTCTGAATCATATCTGGCATCACTGACAGCAATCATAATGCCTCCTAAACAAGTGGCTTGATTTTATGAAAATCTTTAGATTCCCACATTTCCAGCAATTCTGCTTGATTGATTTCTGCCCATTCTTCAACCAAACCTCGTACACGTGCCGGTAACTTACCATCCAAGGTATTAAGAGTATTTATTGCCATTACCGCTTTATACTCATTATACATTATGTGAAAATGAGGCGGATTGTGCTCATCAAAGTACATACTGATGACTATACCAAGAAAACGGCTAATCTCGGGCATTTGAAATCCTTTTTACGTACCGTGGTGGCCCTCATTTGTCTATAAAAGCTTTTATTAACCGCCGAGAAAGGCGGATGCACGCCGAGTAAGTCAAAGTCTTTTATGGGTAAACCACAATATTTATATCCTTTTCTGTTTTTGTCTTTCTCTGCGTGTATCTACATTCATCGGCAGTTCATTTATTTAAAATACCGCAAGTTTTTCAACTATCAAGGAGCCTTGTTGGAGTGTCAAAGACCCTGACAGGGTGGTGATCCCTGTACTGGCTAATGCGAAATCTGTGTATCCGCCTTTGAGAGTCAGAGTCGTATTATTTCTGTTCATTACCAGATTTTCCAACAATATGTCGGCGCGGGCCAATATGCTTGATCCGTTTGCAGCAATGTTGACGGCTTCCTGTAGTGTGCAGTGTTGGGTCATTAACTGGCCTGCTATCGCGGCCGCCATCAGGTTGAATAGTGCCGTGGCGCCAGATGTGTTGGCCGGGTTATATGAACTGAAGCTGCAGACGTTAGAGCTGATCGTACCTCCGGGACAACTCCAGCCGGAGAAGCAGGATTCCTTGCCGGTCGCTGCAGTCAATGTTACCGGTGTCGCAATTGTGAACGGATAGCGACAGGTGCCGCTGTTGCATGAAATGCCGGTTGGCGTGCTGGTAACGGTTCCCGTTCCGCTGCCTCCAACGGTCAGGTCAAGCGGGAAGCCGTTGACTATGGACACCGCCCCGCTATTCAACACGTATTCGGTTTTGAGAAGTATATTACCGGCGGTTACCGTCATCGGATCGAAAATTGGCGGATAGGTGGCTGTATCAATGGTGAATGCCGGGAACACGCCTGCCGAAAATCCGTATTTCAAGTTGAACAGTGGGTTGGTTCCCGATGAAAACGGAGTGGTTGTCCCCCCAATAATTCTCTCATAATCAGTAACAATTACAGGGTCGGGGAGTGTCGCAAATAATTCCATTGCTGCAGCTTCATTGATGTTGGTCGCCGAATATATTGTGGCCAGTGGCGCATTATTGATTTGAAACTGGAGGCCACTGATATTAGTAAAAAGCTCTGAAGGCGATGGTGTCAGGTACACATCGACACATGCCCAATTGGTTGCCAACGGATCGGGAGTAGTGCATGTAGTGCTGGCCAGGGATACAGATGCCGATCCCATGATTCCAAGCGTTGCGAAAAAACCGCCGATTATTTTTCTATTTTGTCTGAACATTTTTTCACCAAGCTCTCCCGGATATTTAGGCGTTCCATGATTATGTAAAAAAAACTTACATATAACCGCCTGAAAAACCATTCTAAAGAACTTTTTTGAAAATTGCAAAACAGAATTAATTTCGAAATATCAACAAATTAAAGCACGTGATCCGTAGCCACGATTAATTGTATATCTTGTTACTAGCAAATAACGTACCGATCACAGATGCAACATCATGGGCCTTTCTCAAATGCAATAAACATTTAACCTATAAACGGCAGTTAACCGCCGATAAAAACTGATACACGACGAGAAAACCAGGACTTACATCAAAAAAGTTGATCACCATATGGGTTAAACCGGTATTCTGTTCAAGTTTTTTTATTTCTAGCTTAGAAGCGCCTACTTCTGGCGGTGTGTATCGGCGTTCCTCGGCGGTTCCACTGGCTTAAAGCTTTTGTTAACCGCCGAGAAGGTCGGATGTACGCCGAGTAAATCAAAATTTTTTATTAGGTAAACCAAAATCTTTTCATCTTTTCTGTTTCTGGTTTTCTCTGCGTGTATCTGCGTTCCTCGGCGGTTAACTGCTTTTTCCATGTTGGAGCTTGTAAAAAAGATAACCGCCGATGAACGCAGCTAAAAGCAGACGATCCAAAGCGATACACGCAGATAAATCAAAGGATTGTAAAAAGATTTAACCTGAGTTGGTGTAGTCTTTTGAAATCTCGGATTTATCTGCGTGCATCCGCTTTTTTCGGCGGTCAAATAAATATTCAAAGTTTGATTCTTTGTATTTGGGTTCTACCTCAATCCCAGGAACACAGTTCCGGCGCTGATCGCTATCTGAGAGATGATGGTGGTGATGTCCTTCAGGTTTCTCATCCAGGCGGTTTTCTCGAACTTCTGCGGCACTATGATGGCATCGCCGGAGTCGATTCTTTCTCCCATAAAACCTCCCCCCACAAGAGATCCGAATGCCGAGTATTGCTGGTGGCTGAAGACCGAGCCGTCGGCCCTGATCACATACATTTCATCGTCATTGCTGTCCTGGGTGATACCGCCCGCCAGGTCCAGGTAATCGCCGACGCTTCTTCCCTCGGTAAATACGAAGTTGGTCGGATTGGTGACCCTTCCCAACACGGAAACCGAATTGGTGCGCTGGGGGACTTCAAGCGTGTCGCCTCCCAGGACTTCAATGTCGTAGGGAGAACCGGAGAACGTGTCCGGTTGGGAAAGTTGTAAAACCATCCTTCCTTCGGCCTTGGTGGACTTTAGAAGTTGCAGGCTGCGGCGGACACCTTCGATGGAAGCCTTGTTGGCGGCCAGTTCCTCCGCAGAGGAGGCGGCCGAGGCCATTTCACTCATTTTGCTGTTGATGTCCATTTCGGTCGAGGCAAGGAACTCGTCCATGCGCTTTTGCTGCAGTTCACGCACCGATGTCCTGGTGAATTTTGCGCCTTTCAGGTGTGCTTTCGGGCTGAATCCGCCTGCCCGGTGGATCACCGAGCTGAGCTTTTCACCCTTGAAAATGGGGTAGGTGCCGGGGAAGACAAATTCTCCCTTGAGAGTTATGTAACGGTCGTTTTCGTCGGCCCAGTTGGGGATTTTGCGGACGGTCAGCTCATCATGGGGTTCCAGGGGGATGTTGTGTTGCGGATTTCCCTTGAGTGCTTCCGCCAGGTTGATCGAAATAGGATAACTGCTGACCGATGAAGTCGAAAGTTTGAGCCTGGTCAACTCGGCATCGTTTAAATAAGCGGTAAGTTTGGGATTGCCGGCAAAGATCAGCAGGTCGCGAACGCGCATGTTGCTGAAATAGCGGTATTCTCCCGGTTTCTGAATCTCCCCGCTGATTTTGATACGCGGCATCTCTTCCATTTCCCAGCGTGAGAAGATGCGAACTATGTCGAATTCCTTCAGTTCCAGGTTGTTTTCCGGGTCTTTTGCCATGGCGCGGCTGACATTGAAGAAGATAAGCTCCGGGTGGAAGTCAGGCGGCATCAGCCTTATGACCTGGCCCGATTCCGTATGGTATTCAGGCAGCAGGTTGTCCTGTCCCAGCAGTTGATCGATGCGCATGCCCGGCTGAAGCGCGTAGTCGCCGGGGCGCAGTACATAACCCTCCAGGCGCGCGTAGCCCCGCAGCGTGCCGTCAATCGGGAATATCTTCACCAGATCCATATCCTTGATGGCGATGGTGGCGGTGAGCTGGTCCAGCGCCTTGCCGCTTTTGGTGGGGTCAAGGTTGATGTCGGTGATGATCTTCTTGTCGTTTGCCTCTACCCTGGAAATTTGCATACGCTGCAGATAGCCGGTCGGCACGATGCCGTTGGCCAGTTCCAGCAGCTCTTTCAGGTTTTTTTCATCTTTCAGCTCGTATATTGCCGGACGGCGTACATTGCCGGCGATACCGGCAACCGGGCCGACCTGCGGTACGAAGATCGTGTCGCCCGGCTGCAAGCGTATGTCACGGTTTTTGTCACCTTTCAGGAAAAATGAATACAGGTCCACTTCATCTACCTGTTTGCCGTCTCTGACTATCGAGATCGAGCGCAGACTGCCGTTGGTGGTTGGCCCACCGGCCGCCGAGAGGGCGTTGATTAGGGTTGACAGTGACGAGATGGAATAATCACCCGGCGACTTTACTTCGCCGACCACGTAGACCTTGATCATGCGCAGCTTGCCCATGGTGATGTTCAGGTTGAAATCGCGGAACACTTTCGCCAGGTGGCCTGTCAGCAGTTTGGGCAGCTGACCGAAGGTTGTGCCGGCAACTTTTACAGATCCTACTTTTGGCAGTACCAGTTCGCCGCTGCGGTTTACCTCCAGTTCATAGGAACCTTCCAGGCTGCCCCAGACGGTCATGACGATGCGGTCACCTGTGCCAAGCTGATAATCAGGCCCTACTGGAACGTCGGAAAGTGCTGCAAAACCCTGCATCTCCGGTCGAAAAAAACTGTAGCCAAACTGTTTCAGGCTCTTGACCTTGAATTCCTGCGGGGATGATTTGTCGGCGCCGCTGCCGGAGTCCAGCATGGCGCGTTCTGCGTTGGACATTTCCACAACCGCAGCGGGTGTAGACGTCATTTGAGGAGGCGCGCTCTGTGGTTGAGTTGCCTGAAGGGCCGGGTCGGCTACTCTCTGGAATGGTGCGGTAAGCTGGGAGGTAGTCGGCTGTGGCGGTTGTAGGGTCGATGTTGACTGTGCCGGTATTCCAGGTTGCATGGTGGCCGGGCCTGCTGAGGGTGCCAACGGCGCCGTAATGCCGCCGGTTGCGGATGCCGGAGAGGATGTGAGACCATTGGCGGCTGGTATGCTCAGCGTGGCTGGAGCAGATGCCGAAATGGAAGCCGCCGGGGCGGCGGACAGTGCGGCCGGCGCTCCGCCTTCAGCGCAGACGGGTTGGCTCAGGGCTATCTGTGCGGCAAGCAGCATTGACAGCAGTGAAACGATACTCTTTAACTTCATATGTTCTCCTGTTGTGAATATATCGTCAGAAATAGATAATTAACCGCCGAGAAAGGCGGATGCACGCCGAGTAAGTCGAAAGTCTTCTATTGGTAAACCAGAATCTTCAATTCATTTATGTTTTTGGCCTTCTTTGCGTGTTCTGCGTTAATCGGCGGTTCCAATGCTTTTAAGGCTTTTATTAACCGCCGAGAAAAGCGGATGCACGCCGAGTAAGTCAAAAGACTTTTCTGGGTAAACCCAAATCCTTTGTTCTCTCTGAGTGAATCGGCGGTTACATTGTTTTTGATGTTTCCAGAGCTTCTTTGGCACATAATACAATGGCTCCATATAGCAGAACAGCTGCTTTAAATAAAGACAAATTGCATTTGAGCGTGTCCGGAGCAAGATCTGAAGCCTAGCAAATCAGTTGATTTTTTTCATCTAAACCGGTACAAGGGAAAACCGTTCAGCAAAATACGGTTTTATGGAAATCCGTGAAAAATATTCAATACAAGTGGAGGTTTAGGTATGAGTCTTATCAAGCTTTACGATACAACGCTGAGGGATGGGACCCAGGCGGAGGATATCTCCTTTCTGCTGGAAGACAAAATCCGTATTGCCCATAAGTTGGATGAACTCGGTATTCATTACATCGAGGGCGGCTGGCCCGGCAGTAACCCCAAGGACGTTGCTTTTTTCAAGGAGATCAAGAAGGAAAAGCTTCAGCAGGCCAAAATAGCCGCTTTCGGCTCGACCCGCCGCGCCAAGGTGACACCCGATAAGGACAGTAACATAATTACGCTGGTAAAAGCTGAACCGGACGCAATCACTATTTTCGGCAAGACCTGGGACTTCCATGTCCGTGAGGCTCTGCGTATCTCGCTGGAAGAGAACCTGGAGCTGATCTTCGACTCGCTGGAGTATCTCAAGAAAAATGCTCCGGAAGTGTTCTATGACGCAGAGCATTTCTTCGACGGTTACAAGGCCAATCCGGATTACGCCATCAAGACGCTCAAGGCTGCCGAGCAGGCCGGAGTGGACTGCATCATTCTCTGTGACACCAACGGCGGCAGCATGCCGTTCGAAGTATCCGAAATCATCAGAACCGTCAAAGAGCATATCAAGACTCCGTTGGGCATACATACCCATAACGATTCCGAGTGTGCCGTGGCCAACTCGCTGCATGCCGTGGATCAGGGTATTGTCCAGGTGCAGGGTACGATCAACGGTTTCGGCGAGCGTTGCGGTAATGCCAACCTCTGTTCGATTATTCCGGCACTGAAAGCCAAGATGAAACACGACTGCATTTCCGATGAGCAGATGCGCCATCTGCGCGATCTCTCGCGATTTGTCTACGAACTGGCCAACATTTCTCCCAACAAGCATCAGGCCTATGTCGGCAATTCGGCATTCGCCCACAAGGGTGGGGTACATGTCAGCGCCATCCAGCGTCACCCGGAGACATACGAGCATATGCGTCCCGAATTGGTGGGCAACTGTACCCGTGTCCTGATCTCGGACCTGTCCGGTCGTTCCAATATTCTGGCCAAGGCCGAGGAGTTCAATATCAACCTGGACAGCAAGGATCCGGTCACGCTTGAAATTCTGGATAATATCAAGGAGATGGAAAATCGTGGCTATCAGTTTGAAGGCGCCGAGGCTTCTTTTGAGCTGTTGATGAAAAAGGCGCTCGGATCTCACAAGAAGTTTTTTACAGTCATGGGTTTTCGCGTTATTGACGAAAAACGCGGTGAAGAGCAGAAACCCATTGCGGAAGCGACAATCATGGTCAAGGTCGGCGGCAAGATCGAGCATACCGCCGCGGAGGGGAATGGTCCGGTAAACGCACTTGACAACGCCATCCGCAAGGCGCTGGAAAAGTTTTATCCCAAGCTGAAAGAAGTCAAGTTGCTGGATTATAAAGTCCGCGTTCTGCCTGCCGGTCAGGGAACGGCCTCCGCGACCCGAGTCCTGATTGAATCCGGAGACAAACATGCCCGCTGGGGTACGGTTGGCGTTTCCGATAATATTATCGATGCCTCTTATCAGGCTTTGATCGACAGTATCGATTACAAGCTGCACAAGTCGGAGGAATAGACCCGGAGCGAGTTTTATGCAGCAGAGGATCATCATTGTTGTCCTTGCGATCCTGGTAGCTCTGCCGGTTATTGTTAAAAGCCGTGTGAACAGAAAAACTTCTGTTCACACGGCTTTTTCCATTGTTTCGTCCGCCACAGTCATGGTTCTGATCAGCGGAGATGTACGCCACGGCGGAGTTTATTCGCTTGGCGCCAATTTGTTGACGCTGACCGCCATTGAAATGGCGGAGCCTGTCCGGCAAGTAAAGGGCTTTGCAACTGGCAGTTGCGACAAGCGCAATGTCACCCATGGTGATCATTTGCATTTGGAACTTGGAAGTGACGGAACAGGAATGATTTCGTGCGGATCAATGTCAGCAAAAGAACGAATGGTCCTTGGGATTCCGCTTGATATCAATGCCATGAGTGCCGCTGATTTTGAGAATCTGCCAGGTATTGGCCCGGTCACAGCTCAACGGATCGTTGAGTATCGTCAAAAAAATGGCGGTAAAATGGGGTTTGAAGAGCTTCAGGCTGTTGAGGGAATAGGTGAGAAGAAATTCAAGAGCTTGGTCAGGTATTTCTAACTATTAGATAATATTGATTGTATTGATAGGGTTAAATGTCTTTTAAAACATGATTTGTGTTTGGCATATAAGTTGCTCATTCTCCCGCATTGTTTGCAATATTCGCATCCGGGGAGGGCTATATGCATTGTCCACGCTGCAAAGGTCGCATGTTCACAGAAAAGTTCTACGATTTTGTTCGCTCTTTTGATGCCTGGAAATGCACTTGTTGCGGAGAGATGATCGATTCGACCATTCTTTCAAACCGCACCAAGAACAACAACACCCAACTTGGATAAATTACGCCACGAATGGCGGCAGCACAGAGGGAACCTGTTTACGGGTTCCCTTTTTGTTTGACAGCGCATCGGCTTCAGGATAAGGAACACGTTCGAAATATGTATAATCAAATTGCTTCGGGAGATCTTCATGACAAGGAATGACGGGCGTGCAGCCAGGGAATTGCGCCCTATTACTATCACACGCAACTTTATCAAACATGCCGAAGGTTCCGTACTGATTGAATTCGGAGATACCAGGGTCATCTGTACCGCATCGGTGGAAGAGTCGGTTCCGCCATTTCTGAGGGGTAAAGGCACCGGTTGGGTAACAGCCGAATACTCGATGCTGCCGCGTGCCACCCACACACGTTCGGCGCGCGAGGCTTCCAAGGGAAAGCAGAGCGGCCGCACTCTCGAGATCCAGCGCTTGATCGGGCGTTCCTTGCGTGCCGTGGTCGATCTTGCCAGACTGGGCGAACGCTCCATACATATCGATTGTGACGTGATCCAGGCCGACGGCGGAACCCGCACCGCTTCCATAACGGGGGCCTATGTGGCGCTGGTAGATGCCTTGAATACTCTGCGGAACAGGGGATTGCTGGCAGAGATGCCGATCCGCGAGGCCGTTGCCGCGGTCAGCGTCGGAATTGTGGACGGTGAGGCTTTGCTGGACCTGAATTATCCCGAGGATTCTTCCGCCGAGGTTGACATGAACTATGTGATGACTTCCAGCGACCGTTTTGTAGAGGTGCAAGGCACTGCCGAGGCAGAACCGTTCACAATCGCCCAGATGGATGAAATGCGCGAACTTGCCATGAGCGGCATTAGCAGGCTGTTCGATATTCAGCGCGAGGTTTTGGCACGATGAAGAAGTTGGTGGTTGCCACGCGCAATCGTGGCAAGATACGCGAGCTGGAAGCTATGCTCGGGGATCTGGTGGATGAGTTCCGCTGTGCTGCCGACCTGGCAGGCTTTCCGGATACTGTTGAGGATGGCGTCACGTTCGAGGACAATGCCCTTAAAAAAGCCCGCGAAGCATCACTGTTCACAGGGTTGCCGGCACTGGCCGATGATTCTGGTCTTGTGGTGGACGCGCTTGACGGCCGTCCCGGTGTTTACTCGGCCCGTTTTGCCGGCGAAGGCGCTGGTGACGCCGCCAACAATCTGCGCCTGCTTGAGGAACTGCGGGACGTTTCAGCAGGCGAGAGACGGGCGGCATTCGTATGCGTGCTGGCATTTGTGACTCCGGATGGTTTTGAAAAAACATTTACCGGCAGGGTAGGTGGGCGGATTCTGGAATTGCCCAGGGGCGATGGTGGTTTCGGTTACGACCCGCTCTTTCTGGTGGACGGTTTTGACTGCAGCATGGCCGAGCTGGAACTGGAGCAGAAGAACGGCATCAGCCATCGCGGGCAGGCTTTTCGGCAATTTCGGGAATATCTGGAACAGATCTGACAGGCAATAACAAAAAGAGGAAGTTAAAACATTGAAAAATTATGTAAAAGCGGAACAGAAGGATTTTAAAAAAGGCAAACCTGAGGCCGGCAAGTCTGACCGTGCGACCTTAAAGGAACGATCTTTCACCCGGTTGGTTCGTAATTCAGTGATGGAGTTGAAAATTGCGGCCCTGGATGAGGATGGTTACGGTACTGCCCGTAGCGAAGAGGGCATGACCCTGAAAGTTTCCGGCGCTATTCCTGGCGATGTTGCCCTGGTCGGCATCGACCATGTTGCCGGCGGCAGCGCGTTTTGCCATGTAAAAAAGCTGCTGCAGCCGTCAGCGTTGCGCAGCAGGCGTCCGCCCTGCAATGAAAGCGCGGAATGTTGCGGATGCCCCCTGATAGCGATGAAGTATGCCGAACAGAAAACATGGAAACGGGGCATGGTCCTTTCGGAATTGTCAAAATACCCTGATCTGGCGGGAATCACCGTCCATACGATGCTTTCGCCAATCAACCTGATCCATTATCGCAGCACTGCCAAACTGACCGTGGCCGGAAAGTTTTCCGATCCGTTTATCGGTATCTATCGCCGGGCCAGCCATGATGTATATGACCTGGAACAGTGCCCGCTCCATCATCCGCTGATCAACAAGGTGGTGGATGCGGTCAGGAAGGGAATTAGCAAGTGCAAGGTGCCGGTCTATAATCCGCAGAGCAAGATGGGGCTTTTGCGTTACCTGGTCGTACGGGTGTCGGTAAGTGAAAAAAAAGCTATGGTGGTATTTGTTACCGCCAAGCGCTCCTACAATGAAATTCATCACTTGAGCCGCTATGTGCAGCAACAGGTCCCGGAAATTCAGGTGATGGCCCAGAATGTGAACAGTTCCGAAGGCAATGTCATTATGGGACAGAAAGATTATTTTCTGACTACCCAGCATCATCTGGTAGAAAAAATCGGCGATATATCCTTCAGGATTTCGCCGCGCTCATTTTTTCAAGTCAATAACAGCGGCGCGGAACTGATTTACTCGCAGGTTCGTGAGTGGGCCGCCCTGACCGGGACCGAGACCGTGCTGGATATGTATTGCGGAATCGGCGGAATCGGTATGTTTTTGTCCGCACAGGCCGGGCAGGTGATCGGTGTGGAAGTGGTTGAGGATGCTGTGGCGGATGCCGCATTGAACGCAAAGGTAAACAATATCCGTAACTGCCGGTTCGAAGCGGGTGACGCAGCCGAACTTCTGGATGAAATGTATGAAGACAAACAGCGGCTTGATGTGGCAGTGCTTAACCCGCCTCGTAAAGGTTGTGAACAAAAGGTGCTGGAGCGTGTCGCAGCGCTTGGTCCCAGGGCGATAATCTACGTTTCCTGCTCACCGGCCAGTCTGGCGCGCGACCTGATGGTGCTGAAGGGACTCGGCTATGTCTGCCGCGAAATCCAGCCGGTTGACATGTTTCCACAGACCGTGCATGTGGAGAACGTGGCCAGATTGGAAAAAGTAATAAAATCAGCTTGACATACTACCTTCAACTTGCTATTACTTTGCAGCTTTTGATGCAGGCGCGTAGCTCAGGGGGAGAGCGCTACCTTGACACGGTAGAAGTCGGCGGTTCGAGACCGCCCGCGCCTACCATTAAAGCAGTGCTAGGCGGGCAGGATGCGGGCATCGATGTTTCGATGCCTTTTCTGTTTCTTTTAAAAAGGAATACACAATGTCTACCATCACGATAACGCTACCGGATAATTCCGCCCGTGAACTCCAGACGGGAGCCACCGTTTACGACCTGGCCGCCTCAATTGGAGCGGGTTTGGCCAAGGCGGCCCTGGCCGGCAAGATCAACGGACAGCTGGTTGACCTTTCGTCGCCGTTGCCTGATGGCGCCCGCGTTGAAATAATCACCGAAAAGAGCCCCGAAGCCCTGGAAATAATCCGGCACTCGGCCTCGCACCTGATGGCCCAGGCTGTCAAGGAACTTTTCCCGCAGGCCAAGGTTACGATCGGGCCGGCAATCGAAACCGGTTTTTATTATGATTTCGACATGGAGAGGCCGTTCACTCCTGAAGATCTGGAGCGAATTGAAGCCAGGATGGCCGAGCTTGCCGCAGCCGACCAGAAAATTGTGCGCAGTGAGCTTTCCAGCGCCGACGCTGTCAGCATGTTTGAAGCGATGGGCGAATCCTACAAGGCCGAGTTGATCAACGATCTGGGCGCGGAGCAGGTTTCTGTCTATACCCAGGGTGGCTTTGCCGACCTCTGCCGCGGTCCCCATCTGCCGTCCACATCGCGCATCAAGGCTTTCAAGCTGCTTTCCATCGCCGGAGCCTACTGGCGCGGCGATGAGAAGAACCGCATGCTGCAGCGTATTTACGGCACCGCCTTTATAGACAAGAAAGAGCTGGAAGCATACCTGAACCGTCTGGAAGAGGCCAAACGTCGCGACCACCGCAAGCTTGGTCGGGAGTTGGACCTGTTCTCCTTTTCGGACGAAGTCGGAGCGGGCTTTCCGATCTGGCATCCGAAAGGCGCCATGTTGCGCACTGTTCTCGAGGATTTCGAGCGCAAGGAGCATCTGCGCCGTGATTACGATATAGTTGTCGGCCCCCAGATCCTGAAGAGTGAGCTCTGGCAGCGCTCCGGTCATTACGATAACTATCGCGAGAATATGTATTTCACCGAGGTTGATGAGCAGAGTTACGGCATCAAGCCGATGAACTGTCTCTCGCACATGATGATATACAAGTCCCAGTTGCGTAGCTACCGCGATCTGCCCCTGCGTTTCTTCGAGCTGGGGACGGTGCATCGCCATGAGCGTGCCGGAGTGTTGCACGGGTTGATGCGGGTACGCTGTTTTACCCAGGATGACGCCCATATCCTCTGTACACCGGAACAGCTTGACGCCGAGATCAAGGGCGTTATCTCCTTTGTGAACGATGTGATGAATATCTTCGGCTTCGAGTACGAGATGGAGTTGTCTACGCGTCCTGACAAATCCATCGGCTCTGATGCCGACTGGAAACAGGCCACCGATGCCCTGTTGGGAGCATTGAAGGATTCCGGGCGACCCTATGAGATTAACGAGGGTGACGGCGCATTCTATGGCCCCAAGATCGACATCAAGCTGCGCGATTGTCTTGACAGGCGCTGGCAGTGTGCTACTATCCAGTGCGATTTTACCCTGCCCGAGCGCTTTGACCTGACCTACGTCGCTTCTGATGGCGAACGCAAGCGGCCGGTTATGGTTCATCGTGTAATTCTTGGTTCCATAGAACGCTTTATCGGTGTTCTCATCGAGCACTTTGCCGGTAGTTTTCCTCTCTGGATATCTCCGGTGCAGGCGGTTATTGTTACGGTCACTGAAAACCAGGTTCCTTTTGCCAAGGATGTTTACAAGCGTCTGCGCGATGCGGGTATCAGGGTACAGAGCGATCTTCGCAATGAAAAACTGAGCTTCAAGATCCGCGAGGCCCAGCTGCAGAAGACGCCTTACATGCTGGTGATAGGCGATAAGGAAGTTGAACAGGGTACCGTGACTCCCCGCTATCGCGATGGCAAGAATCTGCAACCGATGAAGCCTGAAGAGTTTATTGATTTTGTATTACAGGAATGTAAAGAATATAAATAGATCGTATGAGCAGGTGACAGCAATCTAAGCTGCCATCAGGAGGTGTCGCCATAGCAAAACCGACCGTGAATATCAACCAGGCTATCCGGGTTTCCGAAGTACGCGTCATTGGCGCGGATGGAGAAGCTTTGGGTATCATTCCTGTCTCCAGGGCGCTTGAGCTTGCCGAGCAGCAGCAGCTTGACCTTGTGGAGGTATCACCCACGGCAGTTCCCCCTGTCTGCCGGATCATGGATTACGGCAAATTCAAGTACCAGCAGAGCAAGAAGCTGCAGGAAGCCAAGAAGAAGCAGGTCCATGTATTGCTCAAGGAAGTCAAGCTCCGTCCGAAAACAGATGACCACGACCTTGATTTCAAGATCAAGAACGTCAAACGTTTTCTTGAAGAGGGCAATAAGGCAAAGATAACTCTGGTGTTCCGGGGCCGGGAAATTACGCACATGGATGTTGGTCGTGCTGTTATCGAGCGGGTCGCAAAAGAGTTGCAGGATGTGGCGATTATTGAGAACCAGCCGCGTGTAGAGGGGCGCAACATGTATATGATTGTCGCTCCCAAAGTAAAAAAATAGCGAATTTTAAATCCATAATTCAGTACATAACAAGAAGGAGCTAATTCATGCCAAAGATTAAAACTAACCGCGGCGCCGCCAAGCGCTTCAAAAAATCCGCTACAGGACGGATCAAGCGAGGCAGCGCATACACAAGTCATATCCTGACCCCCAAGTCAACCAAGCGCAAACGTAATCTGCGTGGTGGTTCCATGGTGGCTGCTGTTGACCAGAAAAACATTGCACGCCTGATCCCATACAAATAAATAACGATATCCCTCCACCAGTGGTGAGGGGGTACACATGCCAAGAACCATGAGGAAATTGTCTCCCCTTATGGATCTGGCCATTTTACCGATGAAGGAGTAGTAAGTATGCCACGCGTAAAAAGAGGATTTAAAGCGAGACGCAGACGTAACAAGGTTTTAAAGCTTGCCAAAGGTTATCGCGGCGCACGGAGCAAACTGTTCCGCAGTGCCACTGAAGCGGTTGACCGGGCTCTGAATTATGCCTTCCGTGACCGTCGCGTCAAAAAACGTGATTTCCGCAGTCTCTGGATCGTCCGTATCAATGCGGCTTCCCGTCTCAACGGACTGTCATACAGCAAGTTCATCTTTGGGCTTAAAAAAGCCGACGTACAGATCGATCGTAAAGTTCTGGCCGACATCGCCGTGACTGATCCAAAGGGATTTGCGCAGATCGCGGATGTAGCCAAGGCAAGCATCTAAGATATTATCGTGTCGAACCGAAAAAAGGGAATGGGACTAAATCCCATTCCCTTTTTTGTAAGTTGATTATTCACCATTAAACTCTGTCGCAAAGGTAATCAAACTATGCGGGAACAGCTAGAAAAATTAAAAAACGAGACTCTGACTTCGATAAAATCAGCAGGAAATGTTGAGTTACTGCAGGATATACGCGTCAGAATGCTTGGCCGTAAAGGCGAACTGACCGCTCTGATGAAAGGACTTGGTGCTCTTTCCGCGGATGAGCGCCCGATAGTCGGGCAGTTGGTCAACAATGTTCGTGACGAGATCGAATCCGCTTTGGAAGCCGCGCTTGCCGCGGCCAGAGAGCAGGCCAAGGCCGAACGTCTCAAGTCGGAGAGGATCGACGTCACTCTGCCTGGAAGACATGCTTCCAGCGGTTCCAAACATCCTGTCTCCCTGATTATCGAAGAGGTCTGCGAAATATTTGCCGGTCTCGGTTTTGCGGTGGCCGAAGGGCCGGAAATCGAGCATGACTGGTATAACTTCGAGGCTTTGAATTTTCCCCCGGAACATCCTGCCCGAGATATGCAGGATACGTTTTTTGTAGAAAATAACATGCTGTTGCGTACCCATACCTCGCCGGTGCAGATTCGTACCATGCTCAAGCAGAAACCCCCACTGCGAATCATCGCACCCGGAACGGTTTACCGCTGCGACTCCGATGCTACCCACTCTCCCATGTTTCACCAGATTGAGGGGCTGATGGTTGATTCCGGTATCACATTCGGTGATCTCAAGGGGATTTTGACGGTATTCACCAATCAGCTGTTCGGCCAGAAGACAGGAGTACGCCTGCGTCCCAGCTTCTTCCCCTTTACCGAGCCGTCGGCCGAGGTTGACATCGCCTGCGTGATTTGTGGCGGCAAAGGGTGCCGGGTCTGCAAAAACAGCGGCTGGCTTGAAATACTCGGCGCCGGAATGGTTGATCCCGAAGTATACCGGCATGTCAATTATGATGCGGAAAATATTTCCGGGTTCGCATTCGGAATGGGGATCGAGCGCATTGCAATGTTAAAGTACGGCATTAATGACATGCGGCTACTCTTCGAAAATGACGTGCGTTTTCTCCGGCAGTTCTAATCCTATAACACAGATGGTGTCCTGATATGAAAGTTACCTACAATTGGCTTAAGGAATATGTTGATTTCGATCTGTCTCCGGATCAGCTTGCGGACCTGTTGACAATGCTCGGCCTTGAGGTCGAAGCTATGGATCGTCTGGGTGAAGGATTTGACGATGTAGTGGTCGCGCTGGTCGAGGAAAAACGCCAGCATCCCAATGCCGACAAGCTGTCACTCTGCCGGGTCAATAATGGCAGCGAAGTGCTGGACGTCGTCTGTGGCGCCCAGAACTTCAAGCAGGGCGACATGGTCGCCCTGGCCCAGATCGGCGCCGTATTGCCGGGAGACTTCAAAATCAAAAAGTCGAAGATACGCGGCGAAGAGTCCTGCGGAATGCTCTGCTCGGAGAAGGAGTTGGGTCTGGCCGACGAAAGCGCCGGAATCATGATCCTTCCCGGCAGTGGGATGGTTTTGGGTACACCGCTGTTTTCGGCGTTGGGATTGAAGGACACGCTCTTCGAAATCGGCCTTACACCAAATCGTGCGGACTGTCTCAGTGCCGTGGGTATAGCTCGTGAAATAGCCGCCAAACTCGGATTACAGGTCAGGTATCCAGACTCGGCAGTGGTTGAAGGCGGAGAGCCGGTTGAATCAGTGATCGGAGTGGTCGTTGAAGCTGCCGATCTCTGTCCCCGTTACGCTGCCCGCTTCATTTCAGGTTGCAAAATATTGCCTTCACCGGATTGGCTGGTGAAACGTCTGAATGCAATCGGCATCCGCTCAATCAACAATGTCGTGGATATCACCAATCTGGTGATGATGGAGTTGGGCCAGCCGCTGCATGCTTTTGACTGCGATCGACTTTCCGGAAAACGGATAGTTGTGCGTCGGGCGGGAGAGGGGGAGCCGTTTATAACCCTTGACGGGCAACAGCGCGCGCTTGTTTCGGATGACCTGGTTATCTGTGATGCCGAGCGTCCGGTTGCTCTGGCCGGTGTCATGGGCGGTCTGAATTCGGAAATCGAGAATACAACCACCTGTATCCTGCTGGAGAGTGCCTGCTTCAAGCCGGCGGCCGTCCGCAAGACCAGCAAGCGGCTTGGCCTGCATACCGAGTCGTCCCATCGTTTCGAGCGTGGTATCGATATCGGCGGAGTTGCGCGGGCGCTTGACCGCGCCGCCGCGCTGATCGTGGAGTTGGCCGGCGGGACCATGGCCAGGGGAGCGCTGGATGTTTATCCGGGCAAGTGCGAACCGGTCTCGATCCCTTTCCGTCCGGAACGGGCAAACAGCCTGATCGGTGTTGACCTTGCCAGGGAAGAAATCCTTGATATCCTGACTCGTCTTGAATGCCGGATTATTGAGGGTGCTGCTGGTATAGTACAGGTGGAGCCGCCCAGTTATCGTATCGATATAGAGCGCGAGATAGACCTGATAGAAGAGGTGGCCAGGCTCAACGGTTTCGACAGGATTCCCGCCAGCATGCCGATCGCCAGGATTACATCGGATCGTCCTTCCCGGCACCAGCAGCTTGAAAAGCGGGTTCGGAACATACTTGTCGATCACGGCATGAACGAGATCATCAATTTCAGCTTTACCGATCCCGGGTCTGCGGGAAAACTGATGCTGTGCGAGGATGACCCGCGGCGCAATGCCATCCGTTTATCGAACCCGTTGGTTGATGAACAGTCGGTCATGCGTACCACGCTTTTGCCCGGTCTGCTGGAGACGGTCGCCCGTAATATCAACTTCCGCTCGCTTGATCTGAGTCTGTTTGAAATGCGCCGTGTCTATATGCCGTCTGCAGGAGACGACATGCCGACTGAGCCGATCTTCATCGTAGGGGCCATGACCGGTTCCCGCGACGGTGACGGCTGGAGTCGTCCCAATGAGTCGGTTGATTTTTATGATGCCAAAGGTGTCGTTGAGGCGCTTCTTGAGCTCATCGGTGTCAAAGGGGCTTCATGGCTGTCCGATTCTGTCGAGCCTTACTATCATCCGGGCAAATCCTGTCGCATCATGGCCGGTCGCGACCAGATCGGTTCCGTTGGTGAAATCCATCCCACCGTGCAGGAAAACTTCGGTATCGAAAAACAGGTCTTTTGTTTTGAACTTGATTTTGAAAAGTTATTGAAAAACTCCAAGACAGGAACTTCGATCACGGCGCCATCGCGTTTTCCGGACAGCACTCGCGATATTGCCATGCTGGTGCCTGACAGTCTTCAGTCCGACAAGGTCGTGGAATGTATTAAAGGTGTCAAGGCCAAGGAAATCGAGCAAATACAGATATTTGATGTTTACCGCGGCAAGGGGATTCCTGATGGACACGCCAGTATTGCGATCAGAATCCGCTATCGTTCTTATGAGCGAACCTTGACGGATGACGAGATCAATTCCATTCACAAAAAGATAACCGACAGCCTGATAAATAAATTACAGGTCACTTTGCGATAAAATCTGTTGCGAAATGCCGAACCCTGTGGTATAAAATTTTTCCTTTTGTTTCAGAGTATTAACTATGTTTAGTTTGAGGTAGTCATGACCAAAGCCGACATCGTAGAAAGAATTCATCAGAAGATTGGTTTCTCCAAGAAAGAATCGGCTGAAATGGTCGAAACTGTCTTTGGACTCCTAAAAAACACCCTGGAATCCGGTGAAAAGATAAAAATTGCCGGTTTCGGAAATTTTGTAGTCAAACAAAAGGCTGACCGTAGGGGGAGAAACCCCCAAACAGGTGAGACCATTACAATCAATGCCCGCCGTATCCTGACTTTCAAGCCAAGCCAGGTTCTGAAAAACGCAATTAATACAGAAGAAAAATAATCGCAGCACAGGTTGGTTCAGATGGCCACGACCTTACCTGACAAGCTGTATTACAAGATCGGCGAGGTCGCTGAGGCTGCCAGGGTAAGAACCTCGGTTCTTAGATTCTGGGAGTCCGAGTTTACCTTCCTGAAGCCTGAAAAAAGTGCGACCGGGCAACGTCTTTATTCAAAACGGGAAGTTGATCTTATTCTTCAGGTCCGACACCTGCTCTATGAAGAGAAATTTACTATTGAAGGTGTCAAAAAAAGGATTTCCCCAAAAGGGAAATTAATTAACTCCGAAGATCAGATTCCTGCTAGCACGGATGGCGAAGTTTCCAGCCTGTTACAGGAATTACGACGAGGTCTTCAGGAACTGAGAAAGATGCTTTAGTATTACCGGTGCGTAGCGCAGCCTGGTAGCGCACTAGACTGGGGGTCTAGTGGTCGCTGGTTCGAATCCAGTCGCACCGACCATAAATAGAGGGCCAGCAGGTTAAAACCTGCTGGCCCTTTTGTCATATTATTTAACATTGAAATAATTTCGGCATGCATAAATATAGTGGCAAACCTTGTGCTTACGGGAAGTTGAGTGATTACAATAATCGCCCGTAATATAGTTTGCTACTTGGATGCCGCCATGCGCTCCTTGACGAAATTTGCCATATCGCGATCATGATTGCGTATGTGCTGAATCACCCAGCGCACCATCTTGCCGGTCAAAGCCACGGCAAGTTCCCTGGATGCGCCCTCTTCATCGATTCTGTTCCGGAGTTCGCGAGCATCACGTGTGAAGTCCTCATGCTCACGTCTCTGCTCTTCAATGCGAGGATAATCATACATCTGCATGTAGCGCTCTTCGGTAACAAAATGCAACTGAGCATAATCGGCCAGAAAAGCCGCCATCTCCGCCAGAACTTCCCTGCCGCTGCCATCTTGAACCGCTTGGGAAAAACGGGTGAAATGCTCCACGATGGAACGGTGCTGCTGATCTATTTCGTCAATTCCAACTACAAACGTATCGTTCCATTCAATGCTCATATAACCTCCCTTCGAGTTTAATCAACAATCTTGACGATCTGCAAGATAGTTTGACTCAGTCCTCGACAACCTGTACAAAAATACCGTGCGGTGGCGGGTTTTTGCGATAATGACTCCGGATCAGGATCACGCTTGCCTGATCCAGCACGCATCCGCGCTGCATCAGCAGCACGCCTGATCCGCTTTCCACATCGCGGGCAATGGTCATGCCCGGCGTAAGTTCAAGCGGACCGACCTCGACCTCGAAATGCGACCCTGATTTCTTGCCTTCAAAGTACACAACCCTGGTGATACCCTGAAAGCGAGTGACCAGCTGCGGGTCGAGCAGGGTTCCGCCACGGAAACGGGCGCTCATCAGCGCGTAGTCGGCGCGGTTATGTTCAACCGATCGGGCAGATTTTTCGATATGGTCTGCAATTGTTATCAGGCGCGCCCCCAGAGGTATCTCGTCGCCCTGCAACCGGTCGGGAAAACCGCTGCCGTCGAACGCCTCGTGGTGGTGGCGTATCAGCGGCCGGATATCCGACAGATCTTCAACCTGGCTGAACATCTCTTCACCACGCAGCGGATGTTTTCTGTATTCGATCGCTTCGCTCTCGGACATCTCCTCCTGATGCTTGTGCAGTCCGGATGCCAGACTGCCGAACTTTCCCGCGTCGTGCAACAGCGCCGCCAGGCGGAAGGTTGCAACCGTTTCGGAATCCAGGCCCATCTTGCGGGCGACGTCGGTCACCAGTGTGCTTACAGTCCGGGCATGGACCGCGTTGCGATCGCCCATTATCTCGAAGAAATTGTCGAAGGTCTTGCTGAGAACGTTCAGTGGAGATCGTTCATCCAGGCTCTTTATGGCCTGGCTCTGTTCCCTGATGGTGGCGGTGCTCTGCAGTAACCGCTTCTTCAGATTATCGTTCCATTCTTCCAACTCCTGCTTCTGGCTGCTGATGATCTCGTTCAGGCGCCTCTTCTCGTTTCCTTGCGCATACAGCTCAAGAGCCGTGCGGATTGTGTCAACCAGTTCCTGGTCATCCCATGGTTTCGAGATGTAGCGTCCGGCGCCCCCCTTATTGATTGCATCTATCGTGGCATTGACGTCCGAGTAACCGGTCAGCAGGATTCTCTGGGCGAAGGGAGCGAATTCCTGCGAACGCCCCAAAAACTCGGCTCCATTCATACCGGGCATGCGCTGGTCCGATACGATCAGCCCGACATTTTCAAGACCGCGGAGCTTTTGCAGACCTTCTTCTCCTGATGTGGCGGTCTCGACAATGAAGTCCTCATCCATCATCAGGCGCTTCAGCGCACGCAGGATATTCTCCTCGTCATCTACAAACAGCACGGTTAAGGGTTGTTCATCAGCCATTGGTACGGACCTCCTCGGATATCGGCAGAAAAAGATCCATCAGCCGCGGATCGAAATGGGTTGCAGTCATCTCACCCATTATTTCGATTACACGTGAAAATTCAAATGCCTTGCGGTAGGGACGATCGGAGTAGAGCGCGTCGAAGACGTCCGCGATTGCTACAACCCGTGCCTCTATCGGAATCTGTTCACCCTTGAGACCGGAAGGGTATCCGTCGCCGTCATAGCGTTCGTGGTGATAGAGGATCACGTTGATAACCGTCTCGGACATTCTTGCCTGGCGCGCCACTTCCGAGCCCCAGCGGGGATGCTGCATCACGGTTTCAAGATTTTCTTCGGACAAGCGTCCCGGATAATTAAGAACTTCCTCAGGCACTCCTATCTTGCCGCAATCGTGAAGCCAGCTGCCGTGCTTGATGTCGTTGATGAAGTCATTCGAAAGCCCGGCGGCGCGTGCCAGGCTGGTTGCATAGAGAGCCACCCGGTCGCAGTGTCCCTTTGTGTATGGATCTTTAAGTTCCACAGTCTGGGCCAGCGAGAGATAGAGCGTCTCGTCATCACTAACCAGTGACTGAACCAGCTGATAACGCATCAGCGCCTCGTCGATCACATTCATCAGATCCTGATTGTTCCAGGGCTTGGTGACGAAACGATAAGCCTCGCTTTTGTTGATTGCGTCTATGGCTATGGAAAGGTCGGCATAGGCGGTCATCATGATTCGTACCGTATCCGGGCGTTTTCCTTTGACCTTCGAAAGAAACTCGATTCCGCGCATGCCCGGCATCAAGTAGTCCGACACTACCACCCATACATCTTCCTTCTCCAAAATCTCCAGCCCTTCCTGACCGGATGCGGCAAACAGGCAGCGCACGTCATCCCGTTCCAGATACATGCGCTCCAGTGCGTTGCGGATAGGCTGCTCGTCGTCTACAAAAAGTACTGTTCGCACGTTCAAACCTCCAGAAAAACCGCCACAGCGGCTTCACAGTCATTTATGGTAACCAGAGATCCCATCACCCGCCATGATTTATCGTTCAGTTGAATAGTCGTGTCCAGTATTTTCTCTTCGCGGATGCGGCTGACCAGAGCCGAAAATTCCGATGAACAGTTGTGTTTTATATCTCCACCCAGGATTGTGTTACAGATTCCACCGAGTATTGACATCCCCTTGGTATTGCATAGCGCAATCATGCCCGCATCATCTATGCCGACAACTCCTACCGGCAGGGTCCCGAGAATCCCCTGGGAGAATTCCAGCACCCGGTTGCGCAGTTCCAGCTGTTCGGTGCGCTGCAGCACCTTTTCTTCCAGGGCATGATTTGCTGTTTCCAGTTCGGACAGCAGTTCCCGGTTTCGCTGCAAAAGAAAATAGCGTTCCAGGCAGTTCTGGATAGTCACCCGTAACTCTTCGTCATTCCAGGGCTTGGGGATGAATTTGTATATATGCCCTTCATTGATTGCCGCTACGATTGCTCCGGCATCGGCATAGCCGGACAGCACGATGCGGACGGTTTCCGGCCAGCGGTCGTAGACGGCCTTGAGAAATTCGACACCGTTCATCACCGGCATGCGGTAATCCGAGATTACCACCTGAAAAGGGCCCGTCTCTTCCATTTTGTCCAGACCCTCATTCCCTGAACCGGCGATTACTATTTCATAATCGTCATCAAGAAATATCCGCTCCAGAGCCCTTAGCACATTGCGCTCGTCATCAACACATAAAATTCTTACGGGTTCAGTTGTGCGTTCCATTAGATGATCCTCTCCGGCACACATCAATTACTGCTTTTACCATTCAAGGCAACCCTCAATCGCAAGGCAAGTTCGGTGGGCATCAACGGTTTCATCAAAAGTTCCGCCTCATCTTCCAGCAGGTTTCTGTCTCTGATAAGATCGGACGGGTAGCCGCTTGTATAAACAATTCTTGTGTCCGGGTTGATATTATTGATTTCACGAGCAGCTTCCCTGCCATTTTTGTTGGGCATGATGATATCCATCAGCACCAGGCTCACGTCATGTTCATGATCGGAGAAGATGTCGATTGCCTCCTGCCCATCTCTGGCAAACAGTACAGAATAACCCAGGCTGGTAAGAAACATCTCGAGATATTGCCTGATGGCGGCTTCGTCATCCACGATCAGAATGGTTTCGTTTCCTCCCGGCAGCGGTTCATGGCAAATTTTTGACGCGTTAGGTGATGCCTTCTCTTCCATTAGCGGCAGCAATATTCTGAAGGTAGTGCCTTGTTGCGGCTCGCTGTAGACGCTGATGTGACCTTTATGCTGACTTACTATCCCGTAGATGATCGAGAGTCCCAATCCCGTGCCGCGGCCGGATTCCTTGGTGGTAAAAAACGGTTCGAAGATCTGCTGCCGGGTGGCTTCATCCATGCCGATGCCGTTGTCAGCTACCGTGATGATTGCATGGCGCCCCGGCGTGCCATAGCCGTGCATCTGAATAAATGCCTGATCAATTTCGATCTGGTCGGTATCGATTGTGAGAATACCGCCATCCGGCATGGCATCCCGTGCATTTGTGGCCAGGTTCATGAGTACCTGCTCAATGTGTCCGCAATCGGCAAATACCTGGAGATTCTCTTGTTTGAGGGAGATTGAAAGCTTGATGTCTTCTCCTATGATTCTGCGGAGAAAAATATCCACATGCCTGATGCAGTCGTTGAGATTGATCGCTCGCAGATGCATCTCCTGCTTTCTGCTGAAGGTCAAGAGGCAGCGGGTCAGATTCGCGGCCCTGTCGGCAGCGGCAAGGATATTGTCGATTTTGTCCCGTTGCGGATCATCTCCGGACATTTTCATCTGCATAACGGTGCCGAAGCCGATGATCACGGTCAGCAGGTTGTTGAAATCATGGGCGATACCGGCCGAAAAGCGTCCGATCGCCTCCATTTTCTGCACCTGCCGCAGCTGCTCCTCCAGACGTTTCTGCTCGGCGATGTTAAGTTCAAGTTCCCTGTTGGTGCGTTCCAGATCGGCCATCTTCTTTTCCAGCTTGCGGAACAGAGCCTCGTTATACTCCCTTAGAAGTTCTCCCCCGTTACCAGGGGGGGCGAAGCAGAGGTCCGCGTCTCCGGTGCGGGTAGCGGCAAGAACAGAACGGATGATGTCCATCAGGGTATCCGGCTCCTGGGGCTTGATGACAAAGCGGTCAGCCCCCAGGCTCAGGGCCAGTTCCTCGTCTTTTTTCTCGGTAAAGGTGGCGGTATAGAATATGAAAGGTATCTGTTTCAGGCGTTCGTCTCCCCGCCACTCCCGGCAGAGGGCATAGCCGTCCATTACCGGCATCAGGATGTCTGAAAGTATCAGGTCGGGCGGGGTCTCCCGGGCCAGTTGAAGCGCTTCGGCGCCATTGATGGCTGATTGCACCTCAAACCCGTTTCCCTTGAGGAGCACCTCAAGGAAATACAGATTTTCGGCTATATCGTCGACTATCAGTACACGTTGCATGGTTTTTGTCCTTACTCTTCCCGGCAGGGCAGGTGCTGCTCGACCTGCTGCATGAAGGTGTCTGGGTTGATCGGTTTTTCGATATAGCCGTTGCATCCCGCCGCGATAGCCTTTTCCCTGTCTCCCGCCATAGCGTAGGAGGTGACCGCCACAATCGGAATGTCGGCAAGGTCAGGGTTGGTGCGGAGCTGTCTGGCGACGGCATAGCCATCCATGAGTGGCAGCTGGATATCAAGCAGGATCAGGTCTGGATTTACCGTGGCAGCGCTGTCGATTCCCTGCTGGCCATCCATCGCGGCAAAAACCTGGTAACCGTGCTTCTCCAGGATGAAGGTAACCAGATAGAGGTTCTGCTCGTTATCCTCTATATACAATATCTTTTTTTTCATGCCGGATTCCTTTCAGGTGGAATGGTTATGATTATTATTGCGATCCCGGATCTGATTGGTTTTTCTGCTTGCCATATTGATGCATCGGCGACTCCTGAAAATACTCATGTTCATCACCTATGTCACCTCTGACGGTGAACCAGAAAGTGCTTCCCTTGCCGTATTCGCTCTTGACTCCAACCTTGCCCCCCATTAATTCAACTAGTTTCTTGCAGATGGAGAGGCCCAGGCCGGTGCCTTCGTACTTGCGGCTAAGTCCGGTGTCAATTTGATGAAAAGGCATGAACAAACGTTCCAGATCAACATCTTTTATGCCGATGCCGGTGTCGGTTACACAGATCAGGTAGTTTTTTTCTTCACATACACAGCTGACGCGAATACCTCCCTGCTCCGTAAATTTGACCGCATTACTGAGAAGGTTGAGTAAGACCTGCTCCATCCGGCGCTCATCAACACAGGCAGTGCCAATATCATCAGCTACTTCGAGTGTAAGGTCGAGACCCTTTTTCTCGGCCAGGGGGCGCACACTCTGGACAACTCTGAGAATGGACTTCTTGAGCTCGAATGGTTCAGAGATCAGGGAGAGTTGCCCCGCTTCGATCTTGGATAAGTCCAGAATATCGCTTATCAGTGAAAGCAGGTGATTTGCGCTGTTGCGCACCATGCCCAGCTGTTTTGATTGTTCCTCATTGATCGGTCCACCCAGTTGTTGAATTAAAATACCGGTAAAGCCGATGATCGAGTTGAGCGGCGTGCGCAGTTCATGGGACATGGTTGCGAGGAATGCTGATTTAATCTGGTCTGCAGCCTCGGCGCGCTCCTTGGCGACGGCGAGGTCTTCCAGCGCAGCGTGCAATTTCAGGTTTGTTTCCTTCAGCGTAAGTGTTCGCTCATCGATACGCTGTTCCATCTCCTGATTAATCAGTTTCAGCTCTCTGGTACGTGCATTGACCTGGTGCTTCAAAACTCCTCCTCCCACCAGGCTGATGAATAAAGCAATACCCAGAACAATACCGGAAATCTGAAGCCATGCCGGTATTTTGAATTGCACATCTTCGGATGTCCATCGTTTCATCGCCGCATAGTATGCGGATTTAGGATCTTTTTTCAGTTCCGAAAGATGACGGTCGATGATCTCCGGTAGTTGTCCGGATGCGTTCTTTGCAGCTGCAAAAAAGAATGGGGCCGGATCGAACATGACAGGAGTATCTTCAAGTCCCGATTTTCTGGCGTGCATCAACCCGTACAACCGGTTGGTGAGTCCGGCGTCTGCCTTTCCGGCAGCGATCATCTCGAACTCGGTTTTGTAATCCGGCACGGGGATTAGGGTGATTTTTAACCCAAAGCTGTTAGTGAGCCTTGTAAAGGTTTCGAGTTGAATTGTATTTTCCATTGCGGCAATACGTTTCCCGTTCAGGTCCAGGATAGACTGTATCCCACTGCCTCTTGGGGCGTATACCTGGGACCAGACTGACATAACCGGAATCTTGTGAAAGGAATAAGTCTTCTCACGATCCGATGTGTAAGCCACATCCGGCATGAGATCAATTTCACCTTTCACCAAGCGATCCAATCCCTCCGCCCAGGTGCCGGATACATACCGCAGATTCCAACCTTCGATTTTAGCTATGTGCTCGATGATTTCAATGAAGATGCCGGAGGGTTTGCCGAATTCGTCGGTGAACACCTTAGGTGCATTTTGATAGACTCCAACTGATACGGTCCGGGCATCGGCGTTTGCAGGGCGGGTTTCAGCAAAGCATGAAAAAGTCAATAAGGCGAACAGAGCTGAATAACATGCAACAGCAATATTCTGAAAATATTTCTTTTGAATATTTACAATTAAAGAATTCATGCCGCTTTCCCGGATACCGGAAGTGAAAAACAGAATATGCTGCCTCTGCCGGGGCTGCTTTCGGCCTGAATGCTGCCGCCCATCAACTCCACCAGTTTCTTGCAGATCGAGAGCCCCAGTCCGGTGCCTTCGTATTTTCGGCTCAGGCCGGTGTCAACCTGTTGGAACGGTTTGAACAGTCGGGCAAGATCGCCTTCCTTGATGCCGATGCCGGTGTCGGTTACCGTGGTTACATAATACTCCGCTTCACGAGCGCAGCGAACCGAGATGCTGCCTTGATCCGTGAACTTCACCGCATTGCTGAGCAGGTTGAGGAGGACCTGTTCCATCCGGCGAACATCGCTTGTAATCGTTCCCACGTCGGATGCCACCTCGACGGTCAGGTCCAGCCCTTTTTGTTCGGCCAGCGGGCGCACGCTCTGCACTACCTTGGCGATCGACTCCTGCAGGTTGAACGGCTCCATTGACACTTTCAACTGTCCGGCCTCGATCTTGGAGATATCAAGAATATCGCTGATCAGGGAAAGCAGGTGATTGGCGCTTTTGCGAACCATGCCGAGCTGCTTGGCCTGCTCTTCGTTGATCGTCCCCCCCAGGCCCTGCAGCAGGATGCCGGTAAAACCAATGATCGAGTTGAGCGGCGTACGCAGTTCATGGGACATGGTGGCCAGAAAGGCCGATTTGAGCTGGTCGGCTGTTTCAGCACGCTCCTTGGCTTCCTGAAGTTCCAGAGTTCTTTCGGCAACGCGTTGCTCCAGGCGCCGGTTGTTATCGATAAGCTCGGCATTCTGGAATTCTATGGTTTCCAGCATCGCGTTGAAGGCCTTGACGAGCACCCCGATATCGTCATCGCTCTCCTGGTCCGCCCGTACTGAATAATCTTTCTGTTCGCCGATCTGCTGGGCCGTATTTGTAAGGTTTGTAATCGGTGTCGATACGATCTGCTGTAGCCGCGATGACAGTATGAATGCTGCCAGGCATGAACCCAGCATGATCAGGACAGTTGATACAAGATAGTTCTTCCAGACCGTGTCAAGTTCCGTGAGGCTGGCTTGCACACATACGGTGCCGATCAGCTTACCTTCAAAAATCATCGGCTCGAAGACAACCAGGCGCCGGGGTTCAAATCGATGCAGTTTTTCATACACAGGCGTGGGAAACGTCTCTGTCTCTTTGCCAGTCGCCTTATAGGTTGCAAAAACGGAACCGTTTTCCGTGTAGATGCGGGCGCCGGTGACCGATGGTTTGACCCGCAGTGATGCAAGGTTTTCCCTGGCAAGATCCGGGTCGTCGAACAGCAGCGCGGCATTTGTTCTTTCCGCGATTAGCATCGACAGCGCCGAAAGATCCTGCACCATGTTCTGTTTGACCCGGTAGCGATCAAACACAGTGAAGGCGGTGCCGGCCACCAGCAGGCCGATGATCGTTGCTGCCATCGAGATAACCACCAGCTTCTTTTTGATCGGCAGTTTTTTTATAGCCGTAAGATTGAACAGTTGTCCTTTCATTGAACAATCCTCGCTATTTCCAGCAGCTTGGCGCTTACCTTCAGGCCGGCCTGGCGAACAGTCCGCTGGTTTATCTCGATTTTGACCCGCTCCTTTTCAGTAGTAAAGCTGATCATGCCTCCCCGTTTTGCAAACTGGGGGATGTCGCTGACCGTCAGAACCCTTGTGCCCTGAAGACGCTGCAGAATATTGGGAACCTGGGACTCCTCGGAGCGGCTGATGAACAGCAGGTGGCAGGAAGGCATCGAGCTCGGGTCTTTCACCCGCATGATCATGAGCGGTCGCCCCTTGACTTCACGGTTGGAGAGTTCTCCCAGCATGGTGCGTATCGGGTCGTTCCCGATCACGCAGATCCTGATCGGTTCGCTGTCGTCATCGGGCCACTCGATAAATTTGGTGAAATTGTAGATATAGGCAACTTTTACCTTGGTTTCCAGGTCGCCGGCCCGGGCCGGTCGTACCTGATGGATTGCCAGAGCAGAGCAGACGGCCAAGAGCATAAAAGCCGTCCTGATTACTGTCAACCTGATCGAGGCTGTTGCCGTGAGGATCCTCTTCAAAACGTCAGCTCCAGACTGCCGAAGGCGTTAAAACCGGGGTCCCTGAACTGCCAGGGCATCTCATAACGCTGATCGAACAGGTTGTTCAGATCAACCGTGGCATTCAGCGTGTAGTCTGCGTTTTTGAAGACCTTTTTTTGAGCCCTGATGTTCAACAGCTGATACGACCCGAATTTTCTGCGATTGCTCAAGGATGTGCTGTCGTAATAGTCACCCACCAGATGCAGATATGGGGATATTGAAACATCCAGCGGCAGCCGTGCGGTTATACCCACATTGGCAATGTAATCGGGAACAAAAGGTATGTCGGCGTTGTTCTGGTCGCTGTCCAGCGGGTTTTCAACCCTGCTGGCCGTGTAGGTCAGATTTGCAAACCAACGTATCGCTTCGGCAAACTTGTGATCAATGTTCAGTTCAAAACCATAGGAAAGTGCATTTCCGGCATTCATTGACCTGCTCTGGGACGGGGTAGTGCTGATCACATTTTCCACGATTGCGTCATCGACCTGATTGAAAAATCCCCTGATGCCGATGATCATCGTATCCAGCGGACGCAGATCCAGCCCGATATCAGTTCCGATCCCTTTTTCCGGTTTCAGGTCAAGGCTTGGCAGCTGTCCGTTCTGGCCGATTACTCCGGCGCTGGCGGCGCTCAGGGTTCCGCCAAGTTGCTTTGCCGAAGGAGCCACAAAACTCGAGGCGGCATTTCCGTAGAGTGCCATTCCGGGTGTTACGTTGTAACGGAGACCGGTGCTCCAAAGGAACGAATCCCATGAATTACCACGCTTTGTCGGTGAAACACCGTTAAATTGATCATAGGAGTGGTTCGTGTAATTGAAACGGCCTCCGACCCTGAATACCCATTTGTCCAGCACATATTTCTCCTGCAGGAAAAGGCCGGTAGAGTAGGCGCTTACTTCAGTTCCGGTCTTCCTGATGCCGTCAATCTCTGCAAAAGTCTTGTATGTTGCAACCTGGGAATCGGCTCCGAACGTCAACATACTGCTACCGGCATGGCTGAAGTTGATGGTCAGGTCGGACGGAAAGATGCTCTGTTCCACTCCGTCATGCTCGCGCAGTCCGAGATCCGCCGGAAAATTGTCTTCTGCCCAGCGGCGGTCATAGTTGCGATAGCCGCTTTTCAGCTGAAGGTTGACTGAGCGGGTAAACTGATTGGAGTAGGAGGCGTTGATGGTGTCGTATTTGTGGATGAAATCGCGATTGGGCCGGCCGGCATCCCCGCTGTGTTGGGTATGGTGAGCAAAGAGTGACAGCTTGTGGTCATCGCGGTCAAAAAGATAGGTAAGTTTCGCATACAGCTTGGTTTTTTGGTACTCGGGGTTATTGATGATGTTAAGCCAGGAGTTGGTTGTGCCGTAGTTGGTGTAGTCGGATTGCTCATAGCTTGCGCCGATGAAATAGTTGAGATTTTCTTTTCTGTCCTGGTGGTACAGGCGCCCGGTAAGGGTGTTGTAACTTCCCCCTCCCACCATGGCTCGGGTGGCGGGAGAATCAATTTTGTCCTTGAGTATGAAGTTGGTAATGCCGGCCAGCGGGGTTTCGTTGCCGGCAAAATCCATGGTCAGGTAGTTGGAATACATGACCGAGGCCGGCCCCTTATGAATCTCAACCTGACCGAAGGCCCAGGGATCAAGGCTCATGGCGTCGGCAAAGGAATCAATCGGCAGGCCATCCAGAAGATAGCCGTTATACTTCGGCCCCAGGCCGCCGAATGAGCCCCAGTTGGCATCGTTGCGGGAGAGGGGATTTACAAACTGTCCGGAGCTGTATTTGAGCAGCTCGGCTATATTTCCGTTGCTGTTGGTCTGTTGATCGAATTCTTCCGGATAATACAGCTCCACTTTTTGTGTCACAGTCTCCTGGGACTGGCCAATCTTGGTATCGGTGATCACCAGGTCGGACAGTTTGTCCAGGCTCAGATCGTAGATGTTTCGATCCAGTGCCCGGGCAGCTCCGCATGCGTAAAAAAACGTAACAAGGCACACTGCCGTTCCGGACGTTTTCAAATACATGGAAATCCCTTTCTTGAGCAGGATGGGGGAGTCTCTTGTTGCCTATTGCGAATCAGTTCCAGACTGAGGAGGTCTCAACGGCAGCCGGACGGTGAAGGTCGATCCGGCTCCGACTTCACTGGCGACCAGAATTTCACCACCATGCTTACGGACTATCTCGGCCGAGATGGAAAGCCCCAGTCCGGTCCCTTTGCCGACTTCCTTGGTGGTGAAAAAAGCGTCGAAGATCTTGTTGTAATTTTCCGGGGCTATGCCGCAGCCGGTGTCGGATACGGATATGAAAGCATTGCTGTCATCGCACCAGGTGCGAACCACGATTTCTCCTGTTTCTTCACCCTTGGACTGGATGGCATGGGTAGCGTTGATCAGCAGGTTCATGAAAACCTGGTTGATTTGCTGAACATTGCAGGACACCTTGGGCAGTTCGCCGTATTCGCGTTTCAGCTCAGCCGCATATTTGATCTCGTTGATGACGATATTGATGGTGCTGTCCATGCAACTATTCAGATTGGCCACACCGATCGCGGCCGAGTCGGCGCGGGAGAATATCCGCAAGTCCTGGACGATGCGCTTGACACGCTCGATACCCTCGTTGCTCTCATCGATAAGCACACTGATGTCATGGATCACATAGTCCAGCTTGAGCGATCCGCGTAGAGTTCGCGCCTGTTCCGGCAGTACACCGTTCGAAGAGTCGCACAGTTCACGCTCCAGCTCTTCGATATAGCGATTATATTTTTCAATGTACTTTCCGAGCGTAATCATGTTGCTGCCGACAAACCCCATCGGGTTATTGATTTCATGCGCGACTCCGGCTGCCAACTGGCCTATGGTGGCCAGCTTGTCCTGTTGCATCAGCTGGGCCTGCATCTCGCGAAGTGAATTTTCGGCCAGCTTGTAATCGGTGATATCGGATACCACACCTGTCCAGAGAACCTCTTCGTTTCCGAGAGTTCGCGGCACAGATTCAAAGCGGATCCAGGTTACGCTCTGACCCTTGTTGAAGCGCCCTTCCCATTTGAAAGGAGTGCGATTGGCAAGCGCATGCACGTTATTCTCTATAAAATCAGCCCGGTCTTCCGGATAAACCATGTCAGGCACGATACCGGGGTTCTCCTTGAACAACCGGGCGTCAATCCCCAAAATTTCGCCGAAACGGTCGCTTACCATATCAACTGAGTAATTGGAATCGACCGAATCCCGCCAACTGGAGTCGGCGCCCGACAATGGACTGACACGCAGCCGGTACATACCCGTCGGTTGTGTGTCAACTAGGTCCTTGTACAGTGCTTTTTCCTGAAACAACGCATTCTCAAGGCGTTTTCGTTCCGTGACATCACGAACGATGTGCACCGCTCCTGTCAGCAATCCATTCTCTGAAACGATGGGATCTACGGAAACTTCAAGCCAGCGTTCATCGTGTCGGATAGTCGAAGATTCCGAATGAAGTGAAAGTTTCGCTTTATTCATCGGGCAGTCGGCGATTGGAGCATCGGTACCGTGAAACAGTTTCCAGCAGGGTTGATTTATGATCCCGGCAAAATTTCGGCCCAGAAGATTACTTGTGGCCAGGTTGCAGCGCAGGACCCGCTGGTCGGCATCGATCAAAGAGATGCTGTCGCTGATTGCGTCAAAGGTGCTCTGCCATTCATGGCCGGCGTGTGAGATCTGCTCTTCCAGCTTGAGCCGGGTCGCAATCTTCCAGAGCCCTTCCATCATCAGAGTCAACTGGAGCACGTCGGATTGATCATAGGGTAGCGTCTTGTTGGCCACGCCAACCACGGCTACAATATTGTCGTTGTCGAACACCGGGATGCTCAGGAAGCGTGAAAGAGGCACATGACCTTCCGGGTATCCCCTGTTCAGTTTCGACGGTGCGGGATAGTCATTGACCATGATTGCCCGCCTCTGTCTAACCACTTCACCCCAGAGACCGGTCTTGTCCAGTTGATAGACCGACTGCGGTTCGGCAACCTTGCAAGCCGCCATGACTTCCTTTGACCAGGTGTTCAGAACGAACAACTGGTCCGTCTCGTTGTAATGATAGATGTAACCGATACTGCTTTCGGTCAGCGCAACCACTTTGCCAAGAGCAAAATCGAGCAGATCCTGAACATTCACCGCATGATACTGGCTAACCTCCTGCATAAGTTCCAAGCGTTCAACATTACGTTTAAGTTCGTTTTCAGCCGCGATGGTCTTCTGCCAGTTACGATATACCTGCCATGCCAGCAAAATCGACATGCACAGAAAAATTCCGAAGAGGCTTGCCACCACGATCAGTTCCTGGCGTGATTCCGTCAGGATGTCATCCAGCGCAAGGCCGACGTTGACATATAAAGGGTAGGGGGCTATCCGGCTGTATGAATGGATGCGGTTGATTCCGTCAGTGACGCTGTCTGAAGTATAGGAACCGCTCTGTACTTTCCCCCGATCGAGAAGCGTCCGCCATGTTTCCGAAATGCGTGTGAAACCGTTGGCCTGTTCATTGATTTCATTATGTGTCGGTGAATTGCGGATAATAAGTGTGAGATCGTCCCGGCGAAGGCTTATGGAGCCATGGGCTCCGACCGGAACCGTCTTGAAGAGGTCGTTGAACCGGTGCAGCGGAAGCACCGCAAATGCTATACCACCAAAGCTGTCGTCTGCCAGGGTGATTCTACGTGCGCAGGTGATGACCCGTTTTTTACTGATCTTGCCGATTATCGGTTTCGAGATGACCATCCCGGCATCGGCATGATCGCGCAGGTAGATGAAATAGTCACGATCGCTTATGCTGACCGGCACAGTGGGCAGGAGTCCGCTTCCGAGAGTCACCAGACCTTGAGCATTGGTGATGCGCAGGCTATCAAGCTCTGGCATCAGTTTGAAGTTGCGCTCTATGAATTTATCCAGAACACCCGGCTGGATTCCGTCGGCGCTAGACTGGCGCACAACCTCATCCGCGACATGCCTGATCGTAAGATCGGTTTTTTGAAAAATTGCTCCGATTGTCTGCTGCAGAATATCAGCCAGTACCTTGCTATTGGATTCGGCTTGTCGCAAAGCCTGATCCCGTGTATGCAACAGCTGAAACATCCCCAGTGCTCCGACGACGATAGTAATCAGAACCAGTCCGAGAACCAGTCGCTTCAGGGGAGATGCCGGTTTTGTAAGCTGTGACTCATGCCCCGGCAACGGTATGTCCTTGCTCAGGTCACTCATTATCCTCGTCTTCCGTAACCCGGTTGCGACCTCTATTCTTGCTCAGGTACATGTGCCTGTCCGCGCGATCAATTATGGTTTCAACTGTTTCACCTTGTATGGACATGGTCGCTCCGATGGAAACCGTGACATTCAGTTTGTCTTCTCCTGCCATGATAAAGCTGTTTTCAATCAGGATGCGTATGCGTTCCGATACGGATTTGACTATTACCTGGCTTGCACCGGGAAGTATGACGATAAACTCTTCGCCACCCCACCTTGCGACCGAATCCATTTTTCTTAACGAAAACGAAATGGACTTGGCCACCATTACCAGCACATCATCTCCTGTCTTATGGCCGTATTGATCGTTGAAATTTTTGAAATGATCGATGTCGATGAACAAAACGCCAAATGGAATGTCATGGGTCTGCAGGTCGTAGATTCGTGTGGAAAGGGTCATCTCTCCGTATCTGCGATTGCCGACAGCGGTGAGCTGATCCAGGTAAGCGTCCTGTTTCAGCTGTTCATATTCGTGCAATATCTGCAGCGAGCTGGAATTGTCGCTGAATATCTCCACCGCCCCCAGGATTTGGCCATTGTCATCGCGCACCGGTGATGTTCTGACGGAAACCGGGACACGATGGCCAAAGGCATGGTGCAGGTACACGCTTGACTCGCGTGTCTTGCCGTCCTGCATCGTGGACATTAGCGGACAGCCTTCCAGGCACAGCGCTCGCCCATTCGTGTCTATATGTCTCAGCAGGTTGTCAGAACAGCATTTTCCGATGGTTTCCGACCTGTTGTAGCCGGTAATACGTTCAGCCGCGTTGTTCCAGTAGGTAATACGCCTGTTGAGATCAACAAAATATACACCGTCAAACATGCTGTCCAACAGTTTCTCAGCGGATATCTGAATCATTTGATAGTAACCTCAAGTCTGATTTTACAACGCTGTTTTTAATATATCATGATTTATGTAAAACTCATGCCGATATTGATCTCCGTTGATTGTTTTATACTGCTTACCGTAGTTCAGCCGCATCGTCCTTTTTTGGCGGTCCGCTCACCGGCAGTCTTACTATAAAGGTGGTCCCGTGTCCCGTCTCACTCTCCAAGCTGATCTCGCCACCATGCTTGCGGATGATGTCATAGCTGATGGAAAGTCCCAGACCGGTTCCTTTTCCAACTTCCTTTGTTGTGAAGAAAGGTTCGAAAATGCGCTGCCTGATATCTTCGGGTATGCCGCAGCCGGTATCGGCCACCGAGACAAGTATGTCGGCGCCGTCGCTCCAGGTCCGGACAGTAATACTGCCCTGCTTTCCTTCCATGGCATGAGCGGCATTTACCAGCAGATTCAGAAAAACCTGGTTCAGCTGTTGCGGGTAGCAGCGAATTTCAGGAATGTCGCCGAATTCCCGGTTGAGGGCTGCAACGTACTTGATTTCGTTCCAGGCGATATTGATGGTTGTTTCCAGGGCCTCGTTCAGATTGATCAACGCCTGTTCGGCATTGTCAACCCGCGAGAAACTCTTCAAATCCTGTACGATGCGCCGTACCCGACCCGCGCCGTCCAGACTCTCAATGATCAGCTGCCGGGCGTCTTCCATGATGTAGTCGATCTTGAGCCGTTTGCGGGTCTCCTTGAGAAGATCGGCGACGGGGGACTCCGCCAGCGCCCGATCGCCGGCAGTTATGAATTCCGACAGGCGCTCGATGTACTTGGTCAGGGTTGTGAGATTGCTGGATATGAACCCCATCGGATTGTTGATCTCGTGGGCAACACCGGCCGCCAGTTGACCGATGGAAGCCATTTTCTCCTGCTGGAATATCTGCAGCTGGGCCTCCTTCAGTTCGGTATAGGCTTTCTCCAACTCCATGCGGCTTTTGGCAAGTTCGGCCTCATCCGCTTTCCGGTCGGTAATATCCTCCTTGACAGCCAGGTAACCGCTAATATTGCCGTTTTTGTCAAACAGTGGTGAAATGGAAGCAAATTCCCAATACAGTGAACCATCCTTGCGCTTGTTGTGAAACTCGCCCCGCCATTCCTTTCCGGCGGTAATTGTTTCCCATAGATTTGCATAGCCGTCCGCCGGCATTTCTCCGGACTTGAGCACTCGCGGGTTCTTGCCGATGGCCTCTTCGGCGGAGTAGCCGGTGGTCTGGCAGAACTTGGGGTTCACGTATTCGATTAAACCATTGACATCCGTTATCACAATGGTGGCCGGACTCTGTTCAATCGCGCGGGACATCTTGCGGATCTGTGAGTCCATCCGGCGCTGTTCGGTGATATCAACGAAAGCGCCTACAACGCCGGCCAGTGTTCCATCGGTGTTTGAAAACGGCGCCTTGCTGACAAGAATGTTCCGGACCATTCCATCCGCTCGCACCAATCGTGTCTCATAGCGATCGCTTATGCCTGAATCTAGAATTGACTGCTCTTTTTGACTGCTTACATCGCCGTAGCTTTCCGGCATGATGTCCTGCAGGGTATGTCCGATGATCTCCTGGGCCGTTTTGCGGAAAAAACTCTTGAAAGCCGCGTTACATCCCAGGTAGACGCCTTTGGTGTCCTTGTAGTAGACCGGGTTGGGGATGGCGTCCATGATCTCCTGCAGAAAGAGATTGTGGGCGATCGTTGCTTCCTCGGCCAGTTTTCTTTCGGTTATATCCTCCAATGTTTCGACCGCGGCAATTATTTCATTATTGCTGTTCTTGATCGGCGCCGCTTCAAAGAAGATGTAGCGGCGTTTCCCGCCCAGGTTTTCGTACCACCCCTCGGCCCGCAGAGAACCTTCGTTGAACAGGGAGGTTGAATGGCTGGAATATAGTTCATCAGCGCGGTTCAGCGAGTGGTCCATTACCAGGTCGGCCAGGACGGGGCGTTTTGAAGGATAAAATGGAGTCCATTGCTGTTTGGTTCCGGTCATCTGAAATGAACTTTTACCGGTCAGTTTTGCCAGCGCCCCGTTCCAGAAGATAATCTTGTGATTGCTGTCAATGACAAACATCGGCGCCGCCGCATGCTGGATGATGCCGCTGAAAAAATCCTTCTCTTCCTTGAGCAGCTGTTTCGTGTCGTGCACTTCCTTCATTAAGCTGTTGAAGGTATTGCCCAAGTGTTCGATCTCGTCTCCGGTGCGCAGTTCGATCTGTTTCCACTCATGTGCTGTGGCGTCGGTAGCGTCCATGTGGGCCGTGAGCTGGCTTATCGGATGCGTCAACCGGCGGGTTACAAGCCAGACGACAACCAGTGACAGCATGGTGCCGCCGACTGATATCAGCGTGGCTGTCAACGCCAGTCTCCTCAGGGGATTGAAGGCTTCCTCGTAAGGAATATTGCTGCCCAGTATCCAGCCGGTCCGGCCAACTTTCTTGAACGAGCTCAACATATGTTGACCGCTGGAATTCATATTATCCAGCGATCCTTCAAATCCGCGCAAAGCCTGATCTATCCCCCGGTTTATTCCTTCGGGAATTGGTTCGAGAATCCGCCGGGCATCCGGATGCACCAGGATGGTTCGATCCTGAATGAGATACAGGTATCCCGCCGCCCCGATTCTCTCGGCTGTCAGGCTGGTTAGGAACCCGCCGGTACCAAGTGAATGGTGCCCCGCCAAAATGCAGATTATCCGGTTGCTACTGTCGCGAACCGGAACTGACATGGCTATCATCGGGGAGCGGGGCGCCTCGTTCAGGCGGAACGGAGTTGATATGGACGGATTGCCGGTGCGCATGGGGTTGCGAACGTAATCGCGTGAGCTCAGGTTCTTTCCGACCAGTTCCGGAAATCCCATGCTTTCGGCAATGACCAGTCCATTGCTGCCTATTACCATGAAACCTGCGTCAAATATCATTCTGGCGGGGCTGGCATGGGTAAGTAAATGTTGCAGCTTGCGGGGGGCGGCAATGGAGTTTCTGTCAATATCGGCGGCTTCCAGTAACAGCTGCCGTTGTGCGAATTCGATACGTCCGTTCAGTTGCCCGGCAATTTCCGAAACCAGAACGAATTGCTGTTTGAAGATGCTTTCCTTGAGAAGTGTGTGAAAATATGAGAACAGGGTTGAGGAGACGCCGATGACCAGCAGGGAGACCGTGATGAAGGTGGTTATGGTCACCTTGGTTTTGATGCTGGTCTTCCGACCGTTAGGCTCCGGCTTCATTTTGCCTCCGATATTGCAGCTGATGAAATTAGTCATGTCCTTCAAAAGCACCTGGAAAAACTTGTCATTAATGATACTGAGAAGTCAAATTTCTAGTATTTTTCTCAATACATCTTGCATGAGTCTTATATTATATGGCTTGCTTATTACTGCAGCAACAGAGTCCTCTTTAACTCGGGTATTAATATCAAAATCACCAAAACCGCTGGTAACTACAATTGGTATTTTCGGGTTAAGTTTCTTAATCTCACGAATCAGCTCATATCCATCCATTACCGGCATTCCAAGATCCGTTATAACCAAAGTTATATCGGAAGAGTTCTTTTGATACAGCTCAATTGCTTCCCTGCCATTTGATGCTTCAATGATTCTAAATCCAAGCTCCTCAAGTAACGCTCTGGCTACCTGTAAAATTAGCGCTTCATCCTCTACCAATAAAATAGTACCCTCACCACGCCAACATTTTTCAAGCAGACATTGAGATAGCGAGTTTTCAAAAATTTTATTATCAGCTTTGATTGGCAAGTAAACATTGAAAGTTGTTCCTTGTTCTGGTTTGCTCAATAGCTGAAGTGCACCGCTATGTGCCTTGATTATTCCAAGTACTGCTGACATTCCTAGGCCACGACCTGCAAACTTTGTGGTAAAAAATGGTTCAAATATTCGCTGTTTTATTTCATCGGTCATACCACAGCCATTATCTTTTACTTCCAGAAACGCGTACCATCCCGGTTTAATTGTTATTCCCTGATAATCCTTTTCCACCGAATCGCCTTTGAATTGCACTTTTTGTAATGCTAATCTTATTTCTCCATGTGATTCACCAATGGCATCAGCCGCATTTATAATCAGGTTCATAACTATTTGTCTGAGTTGGCTGGCATCGCCAATAATTGAGGGAAGATCGAGAACTCCTTCATAAGTAACAAGAATATTTTTGTTGATAGTTGACTTCAACATCTTTACCATCTCATTGATTAATAGATTAAAGTCAATACTAGAGTGAACAATCTTGGCTTTTCCGGCATAAGACAACATTTGACGGCAGAGTTCTGCGGCACGTTCTGAGGCCTGTTCAATTATCTGTATATACTTTCCGCAGGATTGAGGATTTCTTGTTGCCAGCGAACAATTTCCAACAATAACTGCAAGAATGTTGTTAAAGTCATGTGCAATGCCGCCTGCCAAAACCCCCAGGCTTTCCATCTTCTGAGCCTGCAGGAACTGCTTTTCCATGGTAAGCTTTTCTTCTTCGGCCTGTTTACGCATCAGCGCGGCTCCAAGATGTGCAGCTATCTCTTCAAGCTGTTCAATAGTATCTCGGTTAAAACATCCTTTGCGATGGTCATTGAACTGGATCAAACCAATAATATGTTCTTCATTTCTAATCGGGACAAGTGCAACAGATGAGTACCCTGCGTGGATACAGCTATTGCGCGGATGCAATCGAGGGTCCTCATTGGGTGGAATGTCCAAAAGTGTATCTGATTGACTAGTAAAAAAACTTCCTCCCTTGGTGAAGAAAGGGCTTGAAGAGTCGGTTTTACCTGATATAACCAGACCGCATGTACATTCAAGGCTTACTTTACCTTCACTGTTCAGACAAACACTGCTTTCAGTACGTTCGAGTATAGAGCCTTCTCTCAGCAAGAAGTCTTCAGAAAAACCGTCCTGCGAACGGTAGGGGAAATCATCGCCAACCTGCAATCTAATTCCTACGGCGCTAAATCCAGTTTTTTGCTTAAGTAGTTTAATAACATTGTGGATTATTTTCTCCGTATCACCTTGCTCGTTTAATACTTTCAATACTTCTCGTGTAATTTCACGATACCTTTCAGATTGCTTACGCTCTGAAATATCCTGAAAGAAACCAAATACTCTTCTGCTAATTAGGTCAGCATTACCAATCGCATGAACATACCGATGGTTACCCTTGGCTGTGATAATTTCCAGTTGCTCGTCAAATGGTTCTCCGAATTCAATTGCTCTCTGTACTGACCTCTCAATAATCGGGCGGGATTCTGATGTATAGAAATTTATTCCATTTTCCAAAGTCGGAATGAAAGATTTATCAACTTCATGGATACGATATATTTCTCTTGTCCAAGTTTGAACTTTTGAATCAACATTAAACTCCCATCCACCCACCTTGCCAATTTTCTCTGTTTCAGCTAGTAAACGACGGCTCTCAATTAATGCAATCTCTGCTAGCTTGCGTTTAGTTATGTCAATGTGCGCAATGAGGACAGAACCTTCCTTACCTTGCAATGGCGTAACCTTTAATCGGAACCAGCGTTTTTGAGTGTCTTTACTATGACAAGGATATTCGAGACTAAAAAATGGAAGCTGTCCATTTTGAACGTTACGCACACCTTCAAAAGATTCTTTTGCCAGCGCAGCATCACCCCATTTGTCATCATATTGAACAAAATAATTGAATCCAGTACCCCAGATCTGTTCATCATCACCAATATTTTCCATGGCAAAACGCCGCCATGCTTCATTAACACCGATTATGATCCCGTTGTGATCAACTACAGCCATATTAGCATCAGTCGAATTAAATACTCGTAAAGCGAAATCCGCCTGTTCAGCAAGAGCTGCCTCTGCATGTTTTCGCTCAGTAATATCCCGAAGAAATGCTACGCATTGGCCACCATTTACCGGGCGGAATTGGACATTTACTTCTACGTTGTAAATACTTCCATCTTTTCGACGATGCTGTGATTCGAAGCGATCGTGTCCATTTTCACTTATACTTGCAATCCGATTTACCGTATCTTCCAGTGTCTCGTTGATGTCTAGACCAGAGATGTTCATCTTAAGAAGTTCTTGTTCGTTATAACCACTCATACGGCAGTATGCATCATTTACTTCAAGCAGACTTCCCTGTGTATTTGTCAGCCAAATTCCATCCAATGCAGTTTTGATGAGACTGCGATGTTGTTCTTCGCTGGCACGTAGTCTTTCAGTAGTAAGTTTTTTTTCAATTGCAATACTGGCAAGATGGGTTGACTGTTCAATAATGAAAATTTCCGAGTCTGAGGGCTTATGCGGCGTAGGATGATAGACAGCAAAAGTTCCTAGAATTTGGCCGGTTGAGGAGCGAATAGGATCAGACCAACAAGCAGCCAAGCCAGCTTTTGCTGCCAAATCTTTATAAAACGACCAATATGGATGGGTCATGATGTCGTCAACAATAATACGTCTACCCGTATATGCGGCTGTTCCGCATGAACCTACCTCTGCGCCTATTTTTAATCCATCAATCGCCGAGTTGTAAAATTCAGGAATACTTGGAGCCGCAACCAATTTCAGAAATGTGCCATTTTGGTCAAGCAAAAGAACACTGCACACAATTGATGGCATGATGTGTTCTACACCAGTAACAATTGCTTCAAGAATGCTTGATAAGGGTTGATCGGTTGCAATCATTTCAAGAGTCTTGTTTCGATATTTTTGTTTTTCTTGTGCCTCTTTCAATCGCAGATTTTTAAGACCTTGCTCTGCCAACATCTGAGTAAGATCATGTATGATGTTCAGGTTTTTAAGAAGTTTTTCCTCAGAATACAAAGGCACCTTATTTATGGCTGATATATATTCTTGTTCATCAAAACCATATTTATGAGCCTGTTCGATAAATAAAACTTTGTCTGGAGATTCAAGAAAGAGCTGCCCGGTAAACACATTACCCAAATGCTGATCTTCAATGATTATTGGCATGGCTGCATCTATCAACCCCATAGGGCACCGATAAATTGTATATGGAGCTAGTTCTCCAAGTCTTGCTTTAATGTGCCGATCACTTTCAGTACATTTTGATGAAGTAACGGGATGTATGCGGTGAAATTTTGTACAGATATCCTGCCATGCTGTGGCGGTGAGTATATTGCCTTCAGTATCGAGAATTGCTGATGGCATACCATGCAATTGATCCAGTGAATCCAATAACTCTCTTAAGCGAGGTATGTCTAAAAGATCCTTAAGTATATAATCCATTCATCTCCTCATAAATGCAGCTGATTAGGGAACTTTCAATTTAATTGCAAGGACAAAAGTTAGTTTGTATACTTTTGCCTGAGTACAATACATTCTTTTACATACTCAGCCATTTCTTTATCATGTTTACGAATATGATTAATTATCCACCGCAAAAGTTTGCCAGTCGCCTCCAATGCAACCTGCTTGGAGGCTCCTTCTAATTCAATCTTTCTTTTTAGCTCATTTGCATCTCGAGTGAATTCACTATGTTCGTGTCGCTGGATATCAATTTTTGGATATCGATATTCAACCATTATTTTATCTTCAGTTGTAAAATGCATGTGGGCGTAGTCAAAAAGGAAAACCGCCAGTTCTTCTACGATCTCTTTTGATTTTCCCTGTTGAGCAGCTTCAGAAAGTTTTCCGAAGTGTTCAACAATGGCTTTATGTTGATTATCGATCTCTTCAATTCCTAGAACAAGTGTTTCATCCCATTGAAGTGCCATTATGTGTTCTCCTTATCAGTTCAATTGATCCGGTGGATAACTAGTTCCTGAATTTGAGAAATAAAATATTGTGGTATCTCAAAACTGTTTCTTGCCATTGATACTGAAAGTTGAATACAAACCATTTGCCTGTCTTTGCGAATATATCGTTTTTTCATAGAATAGGTTTTAATGCTGCCTTCAAGCATTTTTCTTACATTTTCAAGGTCAGCTGAAAGGTCATCGGGATGGGTGATATCTTGAAAAGTCAGTTTTTCAAGTTCAGACTTTTCATATCCTACGATCTCGCAGAGAGCTTGGTTGACCAGCATGAATTTGCCATTAAGAGATACCACGGCCATACCTATCGGTGCATTTTCTAATATTTGCTTAAATCGCTCTTCACTTTCTTTAAGCGCAAACTCCAATTTTTTGCGCTCACTAATGTCTTGCACCGAAAGCAATAAGTAATTTCCTGCGTTCAATTTGAATTGGGACATCCCACATTTAATCCAGACGTTTTTATCAAAAGTGGTCAATACATTGAACTCACTAGTTCGCTCATTTCCCGTAGACATTACTTCAAGAGCCATAAGCAATAAGCCCGATGATTTCCATGACTCCAATTCAAAATAATTCTGTTTTAGGAGTTTCTCTCTAGATGTGCTTAGGAGAGATGCAGCAGCATCGTTAGCTTCAACGCATCCTCCTGAAGAGTCATAAGTTAATAGGCCTATTTTAGTTGCCCCAAATATGCGGCTCTGGAGATCTATTGCTTTCCTTAATTCTGATTTGGAGTCGACTTTGCTAAATGAATATCCATCAGCAAACCGATATGTGATGTCAGTTCGATCAAAATAGATTGGATAACCTGCGTCCTGTAGTGAAATTATATAACGATAAATGGTGCGGTCACTAACACCAAGTCTTTCAGCCAACTGTGAAGCGATAACCCGCTTATGCGAGTCAAGCTGATTTAAGATAAACATTAAAGAGTTCAGTTTCGTTGTATTACGCGGCATATGTATCTCACTATTGATTGTTGTTTTATTATACCACATCACTATGACAATCATGTGTCAGAGTGATGTGAGTGTCTCAAAAAGCGAAAAACTACGCTCCGTAAAGGATCGCATACAGGAATATTATCAAGCAGCAGTTGGAATAAATGAAATAGCAGAACTTCAAGTCCATGTCGGAGAAGGATTAGCCATACGCCCGTATTGAGTCTTGCACTTGTGTCGGAGTCGTTAAGTAATGCGGCGAACAAGCCAAGTGAGGGGTAGATAGAGAATCTTGCAAGCCGTATCGTGAGGTGGCCGGGCACTAGTTGGAGCAATACTTTTTTCTGCGGATAAAAAAATCCGACAACTGATAAAACAGTTAACGGACTCATAAAAAAGTGTCGTGCCTAAACAATTGATTGTCAGTGCTGGGAAATGAGTAATTGATTTAAATGGGATATAATTCGTTACTGCTCCGGAAACCAGCGAGTGCAATCTGACTCATATCACAAAATATGGAGCTTTTCGAAAAACCAGTGAAAATAACCAAGCTATTTCAGGTTGTTGTCTGGTTTTTGTTCTGGCGTCCCGCGTTACATGATGTGTGACTTATAGACCGAAACGTCCTGTCCGGGAAGTCGGTTCATCGCCTGGCTTTTCTTTGGAAATTATAAATTACAGCATCACTGCGGATGAAAAACCGTGATGTCAGGCAGTTAAATAAACCTGCATCAAATTGAAGGTATCGGCAGACACGTCAGTTTTGCTTTCAAAAAAAGAAGCCTAATCCTTGGGCGGCATCTTGACAACGGTAAACCAGAAGTCTTCCAGCGATCTAACCACTTTCAGAAATTCGTCAAATCCGACCGGTTTGGAGATGTAACAGCTGGCACCCAAGTCGTAACATTTCAGAATATCGGTATCTGCCTCCGAGGTTGTCAGTACGACCACCGGAATGCTTCTCAAACTCTCGTCAGCCTTGATTGTCTTCAGGGTTTCCCTGCCGTCCATTCTCGGCAAGTTCAGGTCAAGAAGAATTATGTCGGGCCTGACGGCATCCGGATAAGGATCCTCTCGTCTCAAAAAGCGCAGCGCCTTGATGCCGTCATCAACTGTGTGAAGGTTGACAAACATCTTGCCTGCCGCTAGCCCTTCACGCGTCAGTTCAACGTCACCGGCATCATCTTCAACCAACAGAATATCCACTACTTTTTTACCATTCATGTGAGTTGCCTCTCAAAATCAATTTGTGAATAATCATCGTGTTACAGTGATTCAATCCGGTTTCTGCCATTTTTCTTGGACAGGTACATGGCTTCATCCGCTCTGGCCGTAAAAGACTCTGCAGAATCTTCAGCGCAGAAATGGGCTATTCCAAAACTGGCGGTGACCTGCAGCCCGTTTCCAAAATCATGGATTTCGCACAAACTGCGCAGTTTTTCAGCCAGCATGGAAGTGCCGGCCTGGTCGCATTTAGGAACAAGCACCATGAATTCTTCACCACCCCATCTGGAAAAAATATCATGGGCTCGTATGTTGTCGGATATAAGTTGGGCAAGCTCTTTAAGTACATGATCGCCCATGATGTGGCTGTAGTTGTCATTGATCTGCTTGAAGTGGTCCAGGTCAAACATTATGAGCGAAAGGCTGGTACCGTATCTCCTGGCCCGCTGCAGTTCCGCCTCCAGCAGTTCGTTGAACATAAGCCGGTTATAGATACCGGTCAGGTAGTCAATTCGTGACTGTCGCTCAAACAGATCCCTGGTCTGTTTCAGTGAAATCTCCAGTTTCTTGCGTTCAACGGCATAGAACATGGCGCGTTTCAGCACCCTGCCGTCAATATCTCCTTTTACCAGGTAATCCTGCGCCCCTGATTTGACCGCCTCTACTCCGAATGATTCATCTGAGAGTCCGGTGAGGACAATGATAGGCGTAGTTGGCGCCGCATCCATCAGGCGTGTCATGGTCGGCAGTCCACTGCTGTCCGGCAGATTCATGTCCAAGAGTACAACATCGCAACAGTTCTGTTGCAGGTAGCTGATACCTTCGGAAAGACGTTCGACTCTTACCAGAGATGCCCTGCACTGCTGAAGTTCAAGCATCTCAGCAATAAGCAGCGCATCACCCGGGTCGTCCTCAATCAAAAGTACGGTTCTCATCTGATTCTCGTTCATACAATTCTCACTTGTTTATGATGTAAAGGGTATCGTGAAATAGAAGGTTGAGCCGATACCTACCTTGGATTCAACACGGATATTGCCACCGTGTCTTTCAACGATCTTCTGGCAGACCGCCAGGCCAATGCCAGTTCCGGGGTATTCAGTCCTGGTATGCAGCCGCTGAAAGATGGCGAATATGCGTTCGTAATACTCCGGTGCGATGCCTATTCCGTTATCGGCAACCGAGAATAGCCAGCAGTTGTTCTGCCTAACGGCACTGATGGCGATTCTGGGGGTGGCCTTGCCACGGTATTTGATGGCGTTGCCGATCAGATTTTGAAACAGCTGTCCAAGCTGGGTCTGGTCTGCCATGATGACCGGCAGTGGGTCGCAGACGATTTCTGCGTTACTTTCCCTGATGGACGGCTCCATGTCCCGCAACACTCGGGAGGCTACCGCAGAACAGTCGGTCTCTGCAAGTTCCCTGTTGCTGCGCATTACACGCGAATAGCTCAAAAGATCGTTGATCAGGCCCCGCATCCGTGTGGCGCCATCAACAATGTATGCCATATATGATTCGGCTTTTTCATCAAGTTGCCCTTTGTAGCGGTTTGCAAGCAACTCGGTGAATCCGGCAATTTTTCGCAGAGGTTCTTGCAGGTCGTGGGATGCGACGTAGGCGAACTGTTCCAGTTCCTGATTGGAACGGGCCAGATTATTCTCTGTAAGTTTAATTGCAGTTATATCACGAATTGATTCGATGGCGCCGATTCTCTCGCCGTGACAGTCGCATAATGGTGCGACAACCGCCCATACATGAGCGCCTTTTCCCTTGTTAAGTGCCGAACAGAAAGTTTCTGCATAGAGGCAATCACCAATTTTGGTAACACCTTGATATTTGGATGCTAGTTCGTCATCGTCGACATCAATGAGGTCAAGCAACTGGTTCCGGCGTTCACCGTAGAATGGAATGGTGTAGGCGTGATCGCCTTGCCCCAGCATTTCCTCTTTGGGCACACCGCTCATAACCTCCATTGCACGGTTCCAGGCGATAACCTTCATTTCCCGGTCTACAACAAAGGTTGCATCGGGTAGAAAGTCGAAAATATCAGCCTGTAACTGTCTTGATTCTCTCAGCGAAGCCTCCATCTCCTTGCGTGTGGAAATATCGCGTGAAGAGGCATAGAGAAACCAGGTCCCGTCCAGCTGCACGCCGCAAACATTTACCTCGGCTTCGAAAAAAGTTCCGTCGTACCGGCGGTGTCTGGTTTCAAAAATTGCCGGAGTATGAATCAGCTCCATAATCTTTTCAGCTATTTTTTCCGAGGAAAACCCTGGATCCCAGTCTGTTAAATTGAGCTGCAGGCTATCTTCATATGTATATCCCAGCATTTGGCGAAAGGATTCATTAGATTCAACCAGGTTGCCCGACTGATCAAGGATATGAATGCCGTCGCGGGACACGGACTGCAGCGTTTGGTAGCGGACGCCCAGTTTGTGCTGTTCTTCCTCACTCCGTTTGCGCCCGATAATTTCCCAGACTACGTCAGCCAGATAACTGACAAGGTCTGTGTCGCCACTGGTATAGTCTTCTGCTTTATTACCGATTCCCAGTATTGCCACCACTTGACCTGCGCGCATAATCGGTACTACCAGCTCGCGGATCACTGGTGCATGCCCTTCCGGAAGGCCCTTGCGGTTGGGCAGCGAAGCATAGTCGTTATGGATTACAGGTTGCCGTTGGCGGACACAGTCGGCCCAGATGCCGGCATATTCAATCGGGTAATGCAAGTCCACCCCTTTTGCGGTGCAGAACTCATTGAGCGTCCGCGTTGACCAGGCCTGCAGTGATAATGATTGCTGATCCGGTTCTACAAAGTGATAAAAACCTATCGGGCTGTCACTCAGCCTGCAGACTTCGTCCAGCGTATGTTGTAGCAGCTCTTTCATGGTGTGGGTTGCCGCATGTTCCATCAGTTCAAGGCGCAGGTTAATCAGTACCTGGGCCCTGGCTGCCTGTAACGACAACCGTCGCTGGCGTTTTTGAAGAAGTGCCAGTCCCGCCCCGGCTGCGATGGCGACCAGTGCGAGGGCAAGAGTTTGGTTCAAAGTGGCGCTGCGCCAGTGTTCATATATCGCTGAATATTTTCTGCTGCACGCAACATAGAGAGGTTTGTCCATCCCGAGCTTTTGCGGTTGTACGGTGCGCAGTGCCATTACACGTTTTGAATTGTAACTGGGTGATTTTCCTGTCAATACGCTCTCGTTATGGCCGCTCTCCCGGTGGCGTGTATAGAAGGTGCCCGGCAGCTTGATATTCCTGCCGGATTGTCCATCCTGCTCCGGTACCACCATGAAGCGGATACCGTCACCATGGTTGATGGCACTGAACATATCCGGCGCATAAAGTACCGAACTAAGCAAAACCTCAAAGTATTCGGGGTCGAGTGCGGCTGTTATGACTCCACGCATGCCGCCGTTTGGCGCCGGAATGACTCTTGACACATTGATCAGGAATGATCCCAGCACAGTTTTGAAAGGAGGTGAAATATACAGTGCCGAAGGATTCTTTTCTTTTGCAGGTGTCGCGAAGTAATCGCGGGTAGGGAATTTTCTGCCGATCAGTTCGTTCCGGTTGGAGGCGACCACGGTTCCTTCTGAATCGAGGACTAACATGGTGCGGATTCCGGGCAGGGCATCAGTCATGGCTTGCAAACGGCGATTGGTCAATTCCAGGTTTTCATGTGCATTCAGGTAGGCAATGTCGTTTATGACCGACTTGAGCGCCAGGTCTGTAGCTTCAAGTTGCCTTTCTATATTTAAAGCTATAACCCTAGCCTGGGTTTGTAGCCGTTGGTGCTCCTGTTCCGTGATATCACGGTATGTGGTAAAACTCTGGTAGGCAATTCCGGCGGCAAATACAGTCAGCGCAAGAATCAGTATCAGCCATTGGGTGCGGATGCTGTGGCGCAGAGCTTTCATGGTTGGATTTGTTTCGATACTGTTGAGAGTTTTGGTCTCTTGCGTCATCCGCAATGCTCCTGGTTGGACAGATATATTTGCGGCTGAATTGAAGAATCCGATAACTGTAATTCAAGTTATCGGATTCATAAAAGTGGCGCGCCCGGACCGATTCGAACGGCCGACAACCTGGTTCGAAGCCAGGGACTCTATCCAGCTGAGCTACGGGCGCATTAAGGCCTTGAACAATACCACAAAATCACCTCAATAATATACAATTTCGTGCCAAAGCGAATTCAGTTGCCTTTTTGTCAAATTTTTTTACAATCTAATTAATTGCGCATCCTTGTGCCATTGCCGGAAGTTATGGAGAAAAGGCATGCATAGTATTCAAAACAATAACAGATTGACTACCCGCAAGATTCTGTTCCGTGTGTTGCTGGTTGTTTTTCTGGTGGAGTCGGTCAACGAGTTGTTTGCTCTTTTGGGGCCGACCCGCTCCGGTATCTATCACCTGCTTGAGAGTCTCATGCTGGTTGCGGTCAGTGGCCCGATTCTCTGGCTGACCATCGCCCGGCCGTTGAAGCAGTCCGCCGAACAACAGAAGAGTGCCGAACTTGAGAGAAATAAGTTGTTGTCGCTGATGGAATCGACAGTCGAGTCCACTACGGACGGTATTGTTGTGTTCGACATGGATAAGAAGATTACAATTCACAACAGGCAGTACTGTAATATGTGGGGAATATCGGAAACCATGGCCGCGCAAGGACCAGTGACTTGCATCAATGAAACTATCCGAAGTCAGCTGGTCGATCCGGATGAGTTTGACGGTCACATGTGTCATCTGTATGAATGCCCCGATTCAGTCTACCATGATGTGCTGCATCTGAAAGACGGACGGGTTATCGAACGGGTCTGTACGCCGCAAAATGTTGAGGGACGGATAACAGGACGAGTACTAAGTTATCGTGATGTAACCGAGCGGGTGATGGCCCAGAAGGCGATCCAGGAGAGCGAATCCCGCTTCCGCCAGATATTCGAACAGAGCGCCGACGCCATTTTCCTTTTCAACCTGACTTGCACATTGGTGATAGACCTTAACCAGGTGGCATTGAAATTGTTCAACTACGAGAAGCATGAACTTATCGGCCATCCGCCGGATTTTCTTTTCTCTCCGGAAGAGTGCCGCATAATACACAACCAGACCTCGGAATCGGGCAATGAGACCGGGTACTGGGTGGATATCCTGCATGCTCATGGCAAGGATGGCACGGAAATGTATGTTTCCGTCCGCTGCCGCAGGATCGATCTGGCCGACCAGCAGGTGCTGCTCTGCACGATCAGGGATATCAGCAGCAGGGTACGGGCGGAGGAGGAGAATCGGGCTATTGAAGCCAAGCTGATCCAGGCTAACAAAATGACTTCGCTGGGTGTGCTGGTGGCTGGTATCGCGCACGAGATAAATAACCCGAATAACTACATCTTGGTCAGTTCGGAACTGTTGTCAAAATCATGGAAGGATGCCTGTCCGATTCTGGTTGAACATCAGCAACAGTACGGGGATTTCGAGATAGGCGGAGTGTCGTTCGATGTGATGCGGCACGAGATCCCCAATCTTCTAGAAAGCATAACGGATGGATCGAGGCGAATCCGGGACATCGTCAACGGTTTGAAAAACTTTGCCCGTGAAGGCAAAAAAGGGATGCGTGACGATCTGAATGTCAACGAGGTCATTCAACAGGCTACAACAATAATCAGTCATCAGATCAGACGCAATACCCATAGGTTCCAGGTTGATATCGATCCAGCCCTGCCCACCGTGTTTGGAAACTCGCAGCAGATCGAGCAGGTGCTGATCAATCTGATTCTGAACGCACTGCAATCGCTTCCCGACCCGGAACGGCAGGTGCGGGTAGCCTCCCGCTATGATGCGTTGACTTCCATGGTCTGCATTGAAGTTTCAGACCAGGGGATCGGGATACCTGACAACATCTCCGGCAGGGTTCTGGAGCCTTTCTTTACAACACGTCTGGATAAGGGGGGCACCGGATTGGGACTTTCGATCTCCAATTCCATCATAAATGATCATGATGGCACACTGACTTTCAGTTCATCCCCCTCCGGCACTACCTTTGTCATCCGCATTCCGGCCAACCGTACACACAAGATCAATGAGGTGCAGAAACATGTCGAATGAATTTAACCGCACAATCCTTCTGGTTGACGATGAACCTGCCATTCTCAAGACTAGCAGCCTGATGCTTCAGGGCCGGGGTTTCAGTAAGGTTCTGACCGCGCTCGACAGTCGGGATGTGATGAAGATTCTTGCCGAGGAGCCGGTTTCGGTGGTTGTTCTCGATCTGTACATGCCGCAGATCTCCGGCCAGGAACTGCTTCCGCGTATAATAGCTACTTATCCGCACATCTCGGTAATCATAATGACCGCGCTGGACGAAACTCAATCGGCGGTTGAATGCATGAGGGCCGGCGCCTTTGATTATCTTGTCAAGCCGGTCGAGTCGGACCGCCTGGAAGCAACGGTGTCGAAAGCGCTGGAGGCCAGCACCCTGTCCCGTGAAATGTCATCCCTGAAGGATTACCTGCTGACCGACAGTCTCAAATATCCGGATGCGTTCAGTTCCATTATCACTTGCGACAAGCGGATGCGATCCATATTCCAGTACGTGGAGGTGATTGCGCCGTCGCAGCTTCCGGTTCTGATCACCGGTGAAACCGGTGTTGGCAAGGATATGCTGGCAAAGTCCATACATAATGTTTGCCGCAGCAAGGGGCAGTTTGTCGCGGTCAACGTGGCCGGTCTCGATGACAACATGTTTTCCGATACGCTCTTCGGCCACAAGCGGGGCGCGTTCACCGGGGCCGATCAGGCACGCGACGGACTGCTGGCCCGGGCGGCCGGCGGCACCATCTTCCTGGATGAAATCGGCGACCTGAGCGATCTGTCCCAGATCAAGCTGCTCAGGTTATTGCAGGAACAGGAGTATTATCCGGTGGGCTCCGACGTCACCCGCAAAAGCACCGCGCGTGTTGTTCTGGCAACCAACAAACCGCTAAGGTCATTAATGGCGGCCGGCTCTTTCAGGCATGATCTCTACTACCGGCTTTGCACCCATCAGATCGAAATACCACCTCTCAGGGATCGTCCCGACGACATTCCGCTTTTGATGGAGCATTTTATCTCCAAGGCGTGTGTTGCTTTGGGGCGGGAACCTCTGGCGATCGATCCCGTTTTTGCGGATCAGTTGAAAGCCTATCCTTTCCCCGGCAATATCCGGGAGCTGGAGGCAATCGTTTTTGATGCCGTGGTACGGCAGGCATCGGGGACGCTGTCCCTTAACGGGAGCAGTCTGGTCATGCAGGGTGCGGATAATTGCGACTTCAGCCAGTACAAAAACGATCCGGAACCGGACTTTGAGATGATCAGGTCCATATTCGGCGGTTTTCCAAGTATCAGCCGAATGGAGGATTACCTGATTGTGGAAGCATTGAAAGAGGTGAAGGGAAACCAGGGGGCCGCCGCCGCTCTGCTTGGGATTACCCGGCAGACGCTTAATAAACGCCTGGGAGAGTTCAGGAAGGAAGGAAGTTCGGAGCAGGCTACAGCTGGTTGATGATGTGCCTGCCGCTTTATGCTCTCAGGGCTGCTTCTGCTCATCCTGATAGCGCTCCACGAAACTCCGGACCTGGCGGGCGGTGTCGCTGCTCCTGTCCAGTTCCAGGTATTGCCGCCACAATTTCAGCGCACTGGGGATGTCGTTCAGGTCAAAGGCATGCACGTAGCCGCTGTTATACAGGCTTTCAAGGTTTTTGGGGTCGAGCCTGAAAGCCTTTTCAAAGTTTGACAATGCTTTGTGGAACTCCCCCTTCTGTCTATACATCGCACCCTGGTCATTAAGGATGTCGGTGTCATTCGGGTTGATGGCCAGGGCACGGCCATAGGCTTCGATCGCCTGTTCCGGAAGGTCTGCGTCAAAATAGGCATTGCCCAGCAAGCGCCACGCTTCGAGGCTGGCCGGTTCCGCACCGGCTCTTTTTGTCAACTCCTGTATATTCTGTTTCATTTCCTCGCTCAACTGCCTTTCAGGCATGTCTCCCGACACTTTATCCGCTTCAGGATCGGGAGTTTCATCTTTTTCGTCCAAAGCATCTTCATCCATTACAGGACAGATTCTTTCGGCGGCCCTGTCAAGCGCCGAACCGGGGATAATCGCGTCGGGCTGGAGTCCTCCTCGCAAGCGCTTCAGCCGTGTCTTGGACGCGCCGAAAATATCGATCAGCGTCAGCACGGCGTTCTTTTCGCTGCAGTCGATTTCATAGAATTCAAGGTGTGAGCGGTAGCTGTTTTCGCCATAATCGACGGCAGCGGCCCTCCGCTGGGATTCACCTTTCGGAACAAAGCGCAGCCAGACCGACAGTCTGCCCAGGGGAGTCAATCTGATGGACTCTTCGTCAATGGCGACCTTGTAACGCGCTGTCTCTGCCAGGGCTCGCCATTGCACCGCGTCGGCGGGGTGGGGCAACAGGACGGCCAGACAAGCCGCAATTGCCGCGCATATTAGAATGTAACGGTTTAGTGATGCCATAACTTTCGGTAACCCCGTCTGTTTCCGTCAGATTGACTGAGCCTGCGTCGCCGACTATATCACAATATTATTTTTTTTCAGCCCACAAAACCGTTCGTGGTTCAAACACGCAGCCGATTTGGCTGAGAACATCTTTGAGCTGATCGGGAGTTGCTGCTTTTGCGAAACAGGTATGATCGGTACAGATTGATACCCCCGGCGCCGCCGGGGAGCTTTCCAGCCGAATGGCCAGCCGCGGAAGCGGATATTTTTTGAGCACTCGCAGGAGGGCGGCACACTCCGTGTTTTCCACCGGTCCGGACAGGGTAGCGATGACCGGAGGGGAGTCCAGGTCGGAAATAACCTGCAGCGCTCCCAAATGTCCCAGCGGGTTGCGTCCCAGTTCAGCTGCAATACCGGACAGGGCTTTGCGGGCGTGTTCGATCAGCTCCGGCCTGTCGCAGGTCCAGGCCAGCCGCAGCAGCACCCTGGCGGTTACAGCCAGCGCAGAAGGGGTCACGCCGTCGTGGTCGGATGACGCGCGTGCCGGCATCTGCTCGGCATCCAGTCCGGTCAGCACGAATTCACCCGTATGCGGATCGCAAAACAGCGCCAGAATCTGTCCGGCCAGCGAGGAGGCCTGGTCCAGCCAGCTCGTTTCCAGGGTCGCTTCGTACAGTTCCAGCAGGCCGAAGGCCATGAAAGCGTAGTCTTCAAGGAAAGCCGGGGTTTCTGACGCCCCGTTCAGCCAGCAGCGCAGCAATCTTTCGTCCTGGCGCCGCAGGGACTTCATGACAAAGCGTGCCGCGCCGGCGGCCTGATCCAGATAATCCGGCTTGCCGCAGACAATGCCACCCCTGGACAGCGCCGCGATCATGAGTCCGTTCCATGATGCGATGATCTTGTCGTCGCGTAGCGGCCGGATGCGTTCCGCTCTACGTTGCATCAGGTGCGTAATGCAGCGCTCCAGCAACCGTCCGGTTTGCGCCGGGTCCGTCCCGTTGGTCCGGCAAAACTCCTCCATTTCCAGCGGTATGTTGGGGATGTTCTTTCCCTCGAAGTTTCCCCCGGAGGATATGTCGAAATAACGGCAGAATAGTTCACTGTCCGGACCGAGGCATTGGTCGATCTCCTGTTTGTCCCAGACGTAGAACCTGCCCTCCACACCCTCCGAATCGGCATCCAGCGCCGAGCAGTAACCGCCATCCACGGAATTAAGTTCGCGCGAGGCAAATGCGAATATGTCGGCCGCCATGCCGCTGAAGAACGGATCGCCGGTGGCCTGGAACGCATCGATCGCCACCAGCGCCAGCATGGCCTGGTCGTAGAGCATCTTTTCAAAATGCGGGGCAAACCAGCGCTGATCGACAGAATAACGGTGCACTCCGCCGGCCAGCTGGTCCCAGATGCCGCCGTGTCTGATCCGGTGCAGCGTGAGCAGCGCCATTTCAAGCGCTTCGGCATTACCCAGGCGTCCCTGTGCGATCAGCCAGCCGAGATAGATCGGCATCGGGAACTTGGGGGCACTTCCGAATCCGCCGTGTTTTGGATCGTAGATCTTGCTCAGCTGGTTGAAGGCTTCGGTGGAAGTTTTTGTAAACTCGATGTTTTTAGTTGAACGATCTGTCTGCCGCAGTCGGGTCAGCTCTTCCATGATGCCGCGGCAGTTATTCTCGATCTTGTCCGGTCGCTGTCGCCAGAGCGTGGCGATGTTGGCCAGCAGTTCCATCAGGCCGCTCATGCCCGAGCGCCCCTGTTTCGGCAGATAAGTGATGGCCATGAAAGGTCGCCGGTCGGGGGCCATGAAGATGTTCAGCGGCCAGCCGCCGCTGCCGGTCATCAACTGGGAAACGGTCATGTAAAAGTCATCGATGTCGGGACGCTCTTCGCGATCGACCTTGATGCAGACGAAATGGCGATTCAGCAGTGCCGCCACTTGATCGTCCTCGAACGATTCGTGGGCCATGACATGGCACCAGTGGCAGGTGGCGTAGCCGATGGAGAGCAGTATCGGCAGGTTCTCCGCCTTGGCCCTTTCAAAAGCCGCCGGTCCCCATTCGTACCAATCCACAGGGTTTTCGGCATGTTGCAGCAGGTATGGACTGCGGGCGAAGATCAGCCGGTTGAAGCGCTGGCCGCCATCGGCGGGGAGCGCGTTTTTGTCGATCGCCATCAGTTCGGCGATATGTGCGGCCGTATCCTGAATGTTTGTAGTCATGCCAAACTCCCTTTGACTGTAATCTCTTCGACTATAATTTTAATTTACAATATCACTAATGCTGATGATTTTCTATTTTGAAACCTGATTGTAAATGTTTGTCCGGAATGGTATCCTGAAAAGCCGGTAATTCCACTCCGAGAGAAATCCTTGCGCCCATACCCCCTGATAATCTCCGTATCGATGTTGCTTGCCTTATTGATACCGGCTCCCGTAATGGCTGATCTGCGCCTCTACGTCGGAACCCTTGATGTTGTCACTACTTCGGGTAAGGCATGTGAAGGCATGCGGGGCAGACACCAGATTTACATGGTTCTCAATGTTGATGAAGATGAGAGATCCTATTCCGGCCTGTTGGGAGGTGACAGCATTGCGGTCGGCAGGCTGGCGGGGGCATCTCCCGAGCTTCTGTCGTTGCGCTATCCGTTTTCGGAGGCCTCTCTCGCCGAAGGGCATTCTCTCAAATTTGTCATAACCGGCAACAAGCTCAGCGGTGAACTGCGCGACAAACATATCGAAGCTTCGACGGATGACTGTAATTTCGATCTTGCCCGCCTGACGATGACACTGTCGGAACAGGATGACGCCGTTGTGACCGCTTACCAAAAACTTTCAGCCCAATTTGACGCGCAATTGTTCCGTTCCATAGCCATCTCGCTGCTGCGTACCGGGAAATACGCCGAAGCGGCACAGAATTACGAAAAAGCGTTGTCCTATGCCGACAAGGTCTTTCCGCCGGACTCCCCCAAGCTTGCGTCCTACCTGGCGGGACTGGCTAACAGTTATATGCGTCTCGGACGGTTTGCGGACCTGATCAGCCTGCATGCCGAGCGCTATCCGTCAATAACCGATGAAGCGGTGCGGAGAACATTCAACGAGCACCTGCACAGATCCCATCTCCATCTTGGCCGTTCGGCAATGAACCGAGAAGAATATCCCACTGCCCTTGATCACTTCAGGAAAGCGCTGGCTATCAACAATAAAAGCAGGGATGCGATAGCTGCGATCATGTCGGTTTATGTGAGAAGTGGACAGCATGACGAGGCGATTGCGTTTCTTGAACAGACGGAGAAAAGGCTGGAATCGGAGCCGGCACGGCGCGATGTGCGCGGCGCCACAGCGTTGGTGCATTACCAGAAAGCCAGAAAGGACGACAAGGCCGGTCGGCCGGCGGAAGCCGAGGCTTCACTGCTTAAGGCGATCAAGCTGGATCCGGAGACGGTGCAATACCTGATCGTGCAGGCCCGCTGGCGTCACAAGGCCGGCAACTACCCGGAGGCGGACGCTATCCTGAAAAAGGCGCTTGATCGTTTCAAGGATGAGCCGTCCCGTGTGGAGCTCAACGCGGCGCGTGAAAAGCTGCGACTTACGGAAATGATGCTAAAAAAAATTCGCGGAAATGGTGAATAGGATGGGTTACGGCAATCTTCAGCAATGTGTCGCCGATCTGGAGCGGCACAGTATGCTTCGGCGAATCGATGTACCTTGTGATCCCTGTCTGGAGGTGGGCGTGATCCAGCGCCGCGTTTACCAGGCCGGCGGCCCGGCGCTGCTCTTCACCAATGCCGCCGGCTGCAGATTCCCGCTTTTGGGCAACCTGTTCGGCACGCTGGAGCGCACCCGCTTCATATTCCGCGACACGCTGGAAGACATCCGCCGGCTGGTGGACCTGAAGATAAATCCCCTGTCGCTGCTTAAACACCCGCTGGATGCCGTCAAGGCCCCATTTGCCGCCTATAACCTGTTGCCGCGCGTGACCTCGAACGCGCCGGTGCTGGAGTGCCGCACAACGCTTTCCGGGCTGCCCCAGGTCGTGTCCTGGCCCCGGGATGGCGGCGCCTTCATCACGCTGCCGCAGGTCTATTCCGAGAGCCCCTCGCAACCCGGCTTCGGCAAATCCAACCTGGGGATGTACCGGGTTCAAATCTCAGGCAACCGTTATCAGCCGGACCGGCAGGCCGGCCTGCACTACCAGATCCATCGCGGCATCGGAGCGCACCATGCCGAGGCCATCGCCCGGGGCGACCTGCTGCGCGTGAACGTCTTTATCGGCGGCGCGCCGTCCATGACCGTTGCGGCGGTGATGCCGCTGCCGGAAGGGATGCCGGAACTTTCCTTCGCCGGATTGCTGGCGGGCCAGCGCATTCCGATGACCCGCGTGCCGGGGCAGGCGCCGCTCTCGGCCGAAGCCGATTTTTGCATTTGCGGAGTGGTTCATCCCGGCAACACGCTGCCGGAGGGCCCCTTCGGCGACCATCTTGGTTATTACAGCCTGGCCCACGAGTTTCCCTATATCGAAGTCGAAGCGGTCTACCACCGCCGCGACGCCATTTTCCCGTTCACCACCGTCGGGCGCCCGCCCCAGGAAGATACCAGTTTCGGCGCTTTCATCCACGAGTTGAGCGGTCCGCTGATACCGACCGTAGTCAGCGGTGTCAAGGAGGTGCACGCCGTGGACGCAGCCGGCGTGCATCCGTTGCTGCTGGCGATCGCCAGGGAACGCTATGTCCCCTATGCCGCGGTGCGCCAACCCCAGGAACTGCTGACTGTTGCCAACGCCATCCTCGGACAGGGGCAGCTGTCGCTGGCCAAATATCTCCTGATCGCCGCCGATGAGGATGCCCCGCAGCTGCACACCCACGACATCGCGGCTTTTCTCGGGCACGTGCTGGAACGGGCCGACTGGCGCTCCAACCTGCATTTCCAGACCGCCACGACTATCGACACCCTGGATTACAGCGGCTCGGGATTGAACGAAGGATCGAAGCTGGTGATCGCCGCCGCCGGTCCGGTTCGTCGCCAATTGGTGGCGGAGCTTCCGGCCGGCCTGGAACTGCCGGGTGGTTTTGGTCCGGCGACGCTCTGTCTGCCGGGAGTGCTGGCAATCAAGGGACCTCCGTCCGGGCAGGAGAGGGGGGAGAGCGACCCGTTGATCGAGGAATTCTGCCGTTTCTACGACCAGAGGGACGTTTATGACGGAGTCCCGCTGATCGTGATCTGCGACGACAGCCAGTTCACCGCCGCCACGCTGAACAACTTCCTGTGGGTTACCTTCACCCGTTCCAACCCTGCCACCGACGTCTATGGCATCAAGGCCGAGAGCCGCGGCCGTCACTGGGGCTGCCGCGGACCGCTGGTGATCGATGCCCGGGTCAAGCCTTTTCACGCCCCCGGCCTGGAAGTTGATCCGGAAGTGGAACGCCGCGTCGATGCACTGGGCGCCAAGGGCGGCCCGCTGCACGGGATCATCTGACATGCCGGTTCCTGCGATTCTCACCCGTTCCCTGACAAAACAGTATGCCAACCTGACCGCGCTGAATTCATTCGATCTGGAGGTCTCCCGGGGTTCCATATTCGGCTTGCTGGGGCCGAACGGAGCCGGCAAGACGACCCTGATCCGCATCCTGACCACGCTGATGCGCCAGAGTTCCGGCGAGGTTTTCATCGACGGTCTGGACATTCGCACCGAAGGGCGCCGTATTCGCAGCATGATCGGTGTGGTTTCGCAGGAGAACAGCCTCGACCGCTATCTGACAGCCCGTGAAAACCTGGTGCTGCATGCCCGTCTGCACGGCATGGACAGGAAAACCTATAACCGGCGCATCGATGAACTGCTGGAGCTGATGGGACTTTCCGCCCGCCAGAAGGATTTCCCAGATACCTTTTCCGGCGGCATGCAGCGGCGCCTGGTGGTGGCCAGGGCATTGCTGCACCAGCCGCAACTGCTGTTCCTGGACGAACCGACCACCGGCCTGGACCCCCAGTCGCGGCGGGCGGTGTGGGATTATATCCGTTCGCTGGCCGGCAGCATGACGATTTTCCTGACCACACATTATCTGGAAGAGGCCGAGCAGCTCTGCGACCGGATCGCGATCATGGACCACGGCCGCCTGGTAGCTCTGGGGAGCACCCGGGAGCTGAAGGATCGCCTGAGCGGCGCCACCGTCTACGAGATCGAGCTGGAACGGGACGTGGACCAATATGCAACACTGCTCAGATCGATGCAGTGTGTCAGCAATATCGAGGTGTTAAGCAGCAGGATTCAAGTGACGCTTGAATGCTGGGAATGCTTGTCGGAGATCGTCACCGCCCTGAACGGTGCGCCGGTTCGTAGTATCTCTCTCAAGGAACGTACGCTGGAAGATGTGTTCATCAGCCTGACCGGAGCGGAGGTGCGCGAATGATCATGCGCGGTTCCCTGGCGATCTGGATGCGGGACATGCAGGTGCTGCGCCGCGCCATATTCTCCGAACTGGTGGCGGTGGTGGCCTATCCGCTGACGATCTACCTGGCCTTCGGCATCGGCATGCAGAGTTACATCGGAGCGGTGGAGGGATCGCCTTACAGCCTGTTCATCGCACCCGGCCTGATCACGATGACCGCGGTCAACGCCGCTTACAACGAGAGCGTCTGGAGCCTCTGGTTCCACCGCCGGGTACAGTTCACGGTCGAATCGTACCGCGTGACGCCCATTTCGGTTTCCGAAATCATCATCGCCAAGATCTGCACTGGCTTCACCCACGGCATCATCAAGGGGTGCGCGGTCGGACTGGTGATCTTTGCCATCACCCCCTTCCGTTTTCCTCTTGAACACCTTTTCAACTACCTGGTTTTCCTGATCCCGGGTTCGGCGCTGTTTTCCTGCGCCGGGGTCATCAGCGGCACGGTCATGGACAAACCTGAGACGATCGGCAAGGTTGAGGCGGTGCTGGTGATGCCGCTGATCTTCATGTCCGGGCTGTTCTTTCCGCTCTCCTCCTATCCGCCCGATGTGCTTCCCTGGGTGCGGGCGATTCCGACCACGGCACTGTTCGAGGGCGCCAGGCGGGCGCTGGTTTCAGGTGACATGTCAACGCTGCATGTGCTGCAGGTGTCGGTTTCGGCGGTGGTCCTGTTTGCCGTGGCGGTCGGGATATTCCGGCGCAAGATGGCGGAGTAACGCCCATGCCGCTTCCACGCATAACCGATAAACGCCGTCTGGTCCAGGCGGTGCTGATCGCGGCCGCGCTGCTTGTCCCCTTTCTGACCTTTGCCGGCAACCCCATGCTGCGTATGGATATCGGCCTGCGCACACTGTTTCTGGCCGGTATTCCGGTCAGGATCGACCAGTTCTACCTGGTGCTGCTGGCGACGCTGCTGGGATTGTCCCTGTTTCTGCTGGTCACGGTCGTCCTGGGGCGGGTCTGGTGCGGCTGGCTCTGTCCCCAAACCGTATTCAACGATCTGGCTGAACTGGCCGCCGGCCGCTTTCAAAAAAAACTTCCCCCTTTTGCCGCCGCCCTGATTGAACACTTCACGGCGCTGGTCATCGCCAAGCTGATCGCCTTCAACCTGTTGTGCTGGTTCATGGCACCCGCTCAGGTTGTGTTCCGCCTTCTGGACTTCAATTCCCATCCGCTGCTTTTGAGCTGTTTCCTGCTGGTGACCCTGTTCGGTTACATCAACCTGATCCTGGTCAAACGCAGCTTCTGCCGCGGCTACTGCCCCTATGGCCGGTTGCAGACCGCTCTGACCGACCAGAGCACCCTCAACCTGGCCTTTCCCGAGGAAAACCGCCACCTCTGCCTGCGCTGCGGCGCCTGTCTGCGTAGTTGCCCGATGGGTATCGATATCCGCGACGGTTTCCAGATCGAATGCATCAATTGCGGCCGCTGTATCGATGCCTGCCGGGGCGTGATGGAACGCCGTCCGGACGGTTTCGGTCTGATCGATTACCAATTCGGGGCTGTCAAGGGGACCGGATTCAAACTGGGCGGCAAGACCGTCATCCTGCTGGCCCTGACCCTGCTGCTGGGTGTGATGCTGGTATGGGGGCTGATCGACAGGAATCAGAGCGCCTTTGCGCTGCAGCGCATCGCGACGGTCGCACCGCGCACGATGCCCGACGGCTATCAGGTCCAGCCCTGGCGGGCTGTGATCGGCAACCGCTCCCAATCGGCTGCCAGCTACGCCATCCGTGTAGCTCCGGCCGCCTCCGGAAGCGTCACGCTGCTGGGACCGGTCGATGACATTTCGATATCTCCCAATCAGCATCGCGAAATCACCTTCATGATCCGCCATAAACCGGGCGCAATCCCGGTCGGACCGGTCGAGCTGCAACTCTTCAGTGCCGATAAACAGGTCGCTTCGGTGACAATCACCCCGTGAGCATTCAAACCGAATCGATCTGCAGCCATTGCGGCATCAGCTTTCGCTGGAAGGCGATCGAATCGCCGACTGATGACGGCAGTTGTGTCCGTTTCTGTTGTCGCGGCTGCCAGGGCGCCTGGCAGCTGATCTGCGGCGCGGGCCTGGATAGCTTCTATCAGCGCGGTGACCGTCAATCTCCGACAGTGGCCGAATCGCTGGAGCAGACAGTTTTCAACGAAGCCGACCTGGCGCGGCACCTGGTTCCGGAAGGGGATCTCTGCCGCCTGGACATCCTGGTCGCCGGCATCACCTGCCCCTCCTGCGTCTGGCTGCTGGAAAGGATCATTGCCGGCGTTCCCGGTGTCGAGCATGTCAGCCTGTCCTACAGCGGCGGCATCGCCTCGCTCCGTTTCGATCCGCGGCTGGTGGCGCCGCTGGAGATCTTCCATGTAATTTCCCGGCTGGGCTATACTCCCCGTCCGTTCTCTCCTGAGCAGTCCGATCTGGATGCCCGCCGGGAGCGGGACGACCTGCTGATCCGTTTCGGCACCGCGCTCTTCCTGACGATGCAGCTGATGGCCTACTCCTATGCCCTCTACGCCGGCTACTTCCAGGGCATGGCACCCGGCATGAAACAGTTCCTGCAGTACGTATCGCTGGCGGTGACCACACCGGTGGTCTTCTACTCCGGCTGGCCCTTCCTGTCCGGCGCCTGGCGCTCGCTGAAAACCCGGGCGCCGGGAATGGACCTGTTGATCACGGTGGGATCTCTCTCGGCCTGGATCTACAGCCTGTGGGCGCTCTTTGCCGGACTGGAAACCTATTTCGAAAGCGCTGCCATGATCGTGACATTTGTGCTGATCGGGCGGCTGCTGGAGCTTTCGGTGCGCCGCCAAGCCATGTCCGGCATCGGCGCGCTGTATGCCTCCGCGCCCCGGCGGGCAACCGTCGTGGGAGAGGGGGGCAGCCGACAGGTGGATGTGGATAGCGTGCGTCCCGGCGACCTGTTGCTGGTCAGGCAGGGGGAGTGCTTCCCGGTGGATTGCCTGGTCGTGGAAGGCGAAACCGAGGTGGACCAGTCGCTGGCCACCGGCGAGAGCCTGCCGGTGCTGCTGCAAGTCGGCGATCAAGCCCGCTCAGGCTGCATCAATGTGGCCGCGCCGGTGACTGTTCAGGCCTTGAGGCCGGCCGGGCAGAGTTACCTGATGCGGGTCGCGTCGCTGGTGCGGATGGCCCAGGCCGGAAAACCGCGTCTGCAACTGCTGGCCGACAAGATTTCGGGATGGTTTGTGCCGGCGGTGATCCTGCTGGCGCTTATGGTCGGGTTTGGCCGCTTTCTGCTGGCGGGGGAGGGGGCCGGCGCTGCCGTGATGTCGGCTTTGGCCGTGATATTGATCGCCTGCCCCTGCGCCATGGGGCTGGCCGTGCCGGCGGCGGTGCTGGCGGCCTGCAGCCGGGCTGCGTCACTGGGCATCATCCTGCGAAGCGGTGATGTGATCGAGCGCCTGGCCACGATCAGGATCGCGCTGCTGGATAAGACCGGCACCCTTACCAGGGGACAGCCCCAGGTTATGGGAATTGAAACCTGCGGAGGGTATAGCGAAGCGGAACTGATCCAGGCTGCCGCCACGGTCGAGCAACCGGCCGCCCACCCACTGGCCGGGGCGATTGTGCGGCATGCCGCCGGACAGGGGTCTCTTCCAGAAACCTGCCGCGAGTTCCGCAACATCCCCGGACGGGGAATCTCCGGATATCTGCCGGATGGCCGGTTGGTGCTGTGCGGCAGCGAACTGTTCCTGAGCGAAAGCGGCATAGTTCTGGAAGAACTGCCTGATCCGGACAACGCTGCCGCTACTGCGGTTCTGGTCGCGATCGGCGGCCGGTTGGCGGGGCGATACCTGCTGGTGGACGGGGTCAGAAACGGCGCGGTGGAAATGGTAGCCGGGTTAGCGGCCGCCAGGATCGAGGTCCGTCTGGTCAGCGGCGACCACCAGGCCACCGTGGAGCGCATCGCCGCCGAAATCGGTGTCGGATCGGCCAGCGGCGGCATGACGCCGGATCAAAAACTGCTCTATGTCAAGAGTTTACAGGGGCAGGGGTGCCGGGTGCTGATGGCCGGCGACGGAGTCAATGACGCGCCGGCCCTGGCCGCCGCCACGGTCAGCTGTTCCTTGACCGGTTCCAGCGACATCGCGCTGGAAAACGCCGATGTGATCATCACCGGTGATGACCTGACAAGAATCGTCACCGCCTGGCGGATCAGCCGTGCTACAGTACGAATCATCAAGCAGAACCTGGCCTGGGCTTTTCTGTACAATCTGATCGGCATCCCGATCGCGATGTCGGGGCATCTGACGCCGGTCTACGCGGCCGTGGCCATGACCGCCAGCTCCCTGCTGGTCTCGCTCAATTCGCTGCGTTTGATGAGGTTCAAGTAACATGGATGAAACCCTGATTATCCTTATTATCCTGTCTCTCTGCCTGGGTGCGGCCTGCTGGCTGGTGTTCATCTGGGCGGTTAAAAAGGGGCAGTTCGAGGATGTGGAAAAGCCCAAGCACCGCATGCTGGATGATGAGTGAAATTCTTTTTCCATTTTCTTTTTATTGACTGTTCGGAGTACTGGACGAACTACGACATTGTTGCTAGCATGCAAAAATAATGGAGGTAAATTATGTTAGCTGATCTAAAAACTGTTGAAATTGAGGCATTAAATTTACCTGTTTCTCAGCGCGCTGTATTAGTGCAACATCTTTTGGCCAGCCTCGACGATGTAGATGAGCAGGAAAACGAGCTGTTGTGGCTGGAGGAAGCGCAACGACGATTCAAAGCTTACAAGAAAGGCACTATTTCATCGCGGGATGCTTTTGAGGCAATTGCCGATATGCGTGGTCAGTTGTGATTAAAACAGTTCGTCTGCTTCTTCCGGCGGAGCAAGAAATGTTTGATGCCGCCCTATATTATGAAATGCAAGCACCTGGGCTGGGGCAGAATTTTCTTGGTAAAGTGGAGGCGGCGCTTAATGACCTCGTTCGTTCGCCTGAACAGTGGCCGGTGATTGAGGATGATATACGCCGACGCCTGGTTAGACGCTTTCCCTATTCTATTCTCTATCGTATTGATTCCAATGAAGTTGTTGTGTTAGCGGTAATGCACCAGAAACGGCATCCATCATATTGGCTGCCAAGAAGGCAGTTGAAGTAGCCCGCGGTTCTAAGCTTTAAGCACGACTTTATTGATAATGGGGGATTTGTTACTGCAAGCCATAACTTGAAAATCCTCTAAACGCATCAATGTTATCAGGGAGTTTGCACAATGGCTTACAACGAAGATGACAGCCTGATAGAAGGCACAGTTCAGCGCTATTTGAATGCCCTGGCTGAAAACAATATTCCCGTCTCACGACTCTATCTGTTTGGTTCCTTTGCAAAAGGCACCCAGCGGAAAGATAGTGATATTGATCTCGCGGTTTTTTTGGATGAGGATTCCATTGATAGATTTGAGTCGGACCTTCGCCTGATGAAGTTGACCCGTCATGTTGATCTGCGCATAGAGCCACATTCATTTTGCCGTAAGGACATCACAGACCCTGATCCGTTTGTTGGAGAAATTCTGGCTACCGGCAGACGCATGGATCATTTTGGCGGAATTGCCGAAAAAGGCCTGGAATACGTGGCGGATACTGGTGTTGCGGAACCTGCTGATAATGTTAAAAACAATGAAAAATAAGCTGAAGATATTTGGAACTACTGATTAATTGACAATTGGGCTTACGTTTGGTTATTGTCGCGTCATTAAACACATTCAAGGAGGAATTATGAAGAAAACTCTATTGGCCCTGTTTTTTGTGTTTGCAACATCCGTAATCGCGATGTCGGCCGACACCCTGCCGAAACCGGAAGCTCTGAGTGAGGAAACTATCTTCCTGACGGAAAAGATTTCTGCCAACTACGACACGCTGGTAATCAAGGATTTTACAGCCGAAGGCGCCGAGTATTCACGGGTGGATGATGAAGAAAAGGCCGGCATTGTCAAGATGATGCCGATGCTGATGAACAATATTGCCGATGCGCTGACCGCTGATCTGAAGGCCAAGGGTGTGTTCAAGGAGATCGCCAGGAATTCAGCCACCGGCGGAAAACAGATCATACTTGAAGGCAAATTCAGTGAATTCAATGCCGGCAGCAAGGCTTTGAAATTCTTTGTTGGTTTTGGCGCTGGCAAGGCATACCTGAAGTTCAAGGGGCGGTTTGTCGATGCAAGCGGAAAGGAACTGGCAACATTTGAAGACCGTGAAACCGGTTATCTTGGTTCGATGACCATGATGTCATACCATGAACTGTTTCCGCATCAGGCCAAGGGCATCGGCGAGAACCTGGCCAAGTTCCTGATCAAGCTGTATTGAACAAATTTCTAAATCCGGACATGAAACGGCCCGTGAGATCAATTCTCACAGGCCGTTTTTTTTGTGCTTATCGCTTCGTATAATTACTGCACTGCTTTAACCATCAGGTCGCTGACCAGCTTTGTGAAACGCAGCGGATCCTTGATGGTCGATCCCTCGGTCAGGAGCGCCTGGTCGTAGAGCAGGTCGGCATAGTCGGCCAGAGCGGCGGCTGAAGCGTCTTTCTGGTGGATGGACGCCATCGCCTTCAGGATGGCGTGATCCGGGTTCAGTTCCAGGATGCGCTTGGAATCGGGCACGGCCTGGTTCATGGCCTTCATGATGCGCTCCATGTTGGCGTTCATGCCGTACTCGTCGGCCACCAGGCAGCAGGCACTGTCGGTCAGGCGGTTGGAGAAACGCACCTCCTTGACCTTGTCCTTCAGTCGATCGCTGATCATGGAAATCAGGTCGCTGAACTCCTTCTGGGCCTCTTCGCGCTTCTTTTCCTTCTCTTTCTTCTCTTCTTCGCTGTCCAGGCTGATGTCGCCGCGATCCACGGCCTTGAGCGGCTTTTCGTTGTACTCGGTCAGCGACTGCACCACCCACTCATCGACCGGGTCGGTCAGGAACAGCACTTCGTAGCCCTTGGCGCGGAACATCTCCAGATGGGGCGACTGCTCCAGGGTTTCACGGCTGCTGCCGGTGATGTAGTAGATTTCCTTCTGGTCTTCCGGCATGCGCTCGACATAGTTCTTCAGTGAAGCAAACGAACCGGCTTCAGTGGATGTGCTTTCAAACAGCATCAATTCCTGAAGCTTTTCCTTGTTGGCGTAGTCGAAATGCATCCCTTCCTTGATCACCTGGCCGAATTCCTTCCAGAAAGTCACGTACTCGTCGAAGGATTTGTCCTTGACTTCAGCCAGTGTCGAAAGAACCTTGCCGACCAGGCTCTTCTGGATGCGCTTGATCTGCACATCCTCCTGCAGGATTTCACGGGAGACGTTCAACGGCAGGTCGGCCGAATCAACCACCCCCTTGACGAAACGCAGGTAATCCGGAATCAGCTCTTCACACTTGTCGCTGATGAAGACGCGGCGTACGTACAGCTGCAGACCCTTTTTGCGATCGTTCATGAACATGTCGAACGGCTTTTTGGCCGGCAGGTAGAGCAGGGCCTTGAACTCGCTGGTTCCCTCGGCCGAGAAGTGGATCGTGCGGAAGGGGGCGTCGTAGTCGTGGGAAACGTGCTTGTAGAACTCGGTGTACTCTTCTTCGGTCACTTCGCTCTTGGGACGGGCCCAGATCGCCTTCATCGAGTTGAGGGTCTGCTCCTCGGTTTTCTCGATCGTGCCGGCGCCCTCGATCTCCTCGCCGTTCACGCCCTTGGGAGTCTCGGTGCGGGTAACGTCCATCACGACCGGATACTGGATGTAGTCGGAGTACTTCTTGACGATCGAACGGATCTTCCACTCGTCCAGGTACTGCTTGAACTCTTCCTTCAGCTGCAGCGTGATCTCGGTGCCGCGTTTTTCGAGACTGCACTCTTCGATTGTATAGCTGCCGTCGCCGGTGGATTCCCAGCGGCAGCCGGAATCGGCGGCGGTTCCGCCTTTGCGGGTTTCCAGCGTTACCTTGTCCGACACCATGAATGAAGCGTAGAAACCGACGCCGAACTGGCCGATCAGTTCCGGGCTGTCACTGGCGGCTTTGTCTTTCAGGTTCTGCATGAAGGCTTTGGTGCCGGAGCGGGCGATGGTGCCGATGTTCTCTTCCACTTCAGCCATGGTCATGCCGATGCCGTTGTCGCGGATGGTCAACGTTCCGGCCTCTTTATTGGGAATCAGTTTTATCTTCCAGTCGCTGTCGTTCTCCAGCAGCGCCTCGTTGGAGTGCGATTCAAAACTGACCTTGTCGATAGCATCCGAGGCGTTGGAGATCAGTTCGCGCAGAAAGATGTCCTTGTTGGAATAGAGCGAGTGGATTACCAGATCGAGTAGTTGCTGTACTTCGGTCTGGAACTGTTTGGTTGTCTTTGACATAAACGGTGCGTCTCCTTGATGTGATTATTTGTAACTGTGGCAACATAATCATCCGGAGCCGGATTTTCAAGGGGGACGTCACAATAAAAAGTGTTCAAATGTAATATGCTGCGTGCAGGTGTGTTTTTCATGAATTGACATATCAGGCCATGACGGTATATTAAAAAACAGTGTTGTATAACCGCAATGATGCAAACAAAAAGGGAGGCTGTTGCCATGAGAAAAACATCAATATCAGGTTGTATTCTGGCGATTGTCTACTGCCTCATGACGACAGTTTACTGTTGGGGGGCAGTCATTGATTACTCCAGCTGGACTGTGAACCTGTCGGGCATCACCGACACGGATACCGGTTACTATAATTACGAAACGCCTAAACTGGCTGTGTCAGGTCAAAATGTGCATGTTGTCTGGTTGGCGGGAGGCTACGGTGATGTGGGTGGATACAATCTGTTTTACCGTAGATCTACGGATGGGGGCCAGTCTTTTGGAAGTGTACAGACGCTGGTGACCAGTTCATCCAGCGGGATTTTCAGTACAACCAACGTGATGCTGGCCGCCGATGGAAACGCCGTGCATGTGCTGTATATCGCTCCCGGAAATCCCGGCGGTGATTGCCTTAAATATCTAAGATCAACCGATAGCGGACAGAGCTTTGAAACGCCCAAAACCGTTTTTTCCACAGATCGATATCCGAGCATAAATGGAGTTTACCTGACTGCCGCAAACGGCAAGGTGGTCATCGCTGTTTCGGCTAATGACGACAACATGCCCTATCCAAAATCTGTAACCTGTGTCTACTCCAATGACAACGGATCCACCTTCAACACCACCGGCGTTGCCGCGTCCACAACAATCTTTCGTTACAATGTCGTGGATATGATCAGTAATGGCTCAAATATCTACATCCTCTATACGGTAACGGATATAAACTACTATACTTCAACCGGGAATCTCTACCTGGTCTCATCCAACGATGGCGGTGTGACTTTCAATACCCCAAACAGGGTCAACCTGGCCTCTACCGACACCAACTATTACGCTACCAGGGTTCAGGATGCCAACTACTCTGCGAATCTGGCTGCTGTCGGCAACAACGTTTATGTCGTCTGGTCCAATTGCGAACAGAACAACTTCGACGGCAGTTCCATCTACACTCTCCGTTTCCGCAGGTCAACCGACGGCGGAAAAACCCTGGGTGATCCTTTGTCACTGTCCGGTACGCCGGTAGTCGGCTCCGCACTTCCATCCGGTCAGGAAACGATTGCTGCCAGCGGCAGTAACGTCTATGTGACAACAATCTTCAATGGCAGCACCATGTTCTGGCGCTCCACCGACAGCGGCGCTTCGTTTGGCTCCGTTCCGGTGAAGATCAGCGACGGCGGCTGGTGGCCGTTGATCGGTATCGATCCCGCGGCAGGTGACATATATGTGGCAAATTACTACTTCGCAAAGTCGACCGACTCCGGGGCCTCCTTCAATGGAGTGGTCACCCCATCACCAAACACCCTTTCCGGATGGAACTATCCGTCACTCACTATTGATGGCTCCGGAGTGATTCATTATCTGGCCCAGTCGCATTACGATGCCACCGGAGCCTGGGACGTTTTCTACCGCAGGCTGCCGCCCGCTGCTGCACCGGGCACATCCACCAAAGTCCTGAATCTGGTCACCGACAGCTCCAAACGACGTGACAACATGCAGATTGCCGCTTCTCCCGACATCAATCTCAGCAGTGCCATGACCGTTGAATTCTGGGTCAGGATGGATATTCAAGGAGATCCGAACAACTGGCCCCATTTTCAGGTATCGGTGGCCAAAAAACGGGTGTCAGGGGCCGGAACTTTTGAACTCGGCTACTGGAACGGTTTTACCGGCTTCTATGGCCGTCTGGTTACGGAGAATTCTGCAAATCAATACTACGGAGATTTTCTCGGGACCAACACAGTGCCCCAGGACCTGACCTGGTACCATGTTGCCATGACCTATGACGCCGGCGCCGGCACCGACAACTGGAAATTTTATGTAAATGGAAATCCTGCCGGCAGCGCGACCCTTACCGGCAATATTGTCATGGATTACATGCCGTTGGTGCTGGGGCCGGACTCCAGCAGCTATAACGGAACGCTTCAGTTCAGTGATTTCAGAATCTGGAACCGGGCCCGCAGCGCCGGCGAAATCCTGGCCGATATGAATCGCACCCTTACCGGCGCGGAGTCCGGACTAATCGCATATTACACCTTCAGCGACACAACGCGGGATATTACCGGTCGCGGCAACGACGGCGTGTTGATGTTCAAGGAGAGCTTCGCCTCCTCGCCAATCCAGTCCAGAATCAGACAGCTCGGCCTGGCCTTTGCCGGAAGCGGCGGCGGTCAGGTGAATGGCGATATGGCCTGCGTTTCCGGAGTAACCTGCAACCCGTTGATGTTTCCTTACGGTTCCAGCCTGACTCTTACAGCATCCGCCGACACCGATTCGACCTTCGCGAGCTGGAGCGGGTGCACAACAGTTACCGGGGCGACCTGTAACCTGACCATGGATGCTGACAAGAATGTCACGGTCAATTTTACTGCAGCGCCTCCGGTTAAAATACTGGGCGGGTCGGCTGCCGGGTTCGCAACCTTGCGTCTGGCCTATGACGTTGCGGCCATATCACCTTCCAGCACAATACAGGCCAGATCGCTCCTCCTTTCAGACCTGTTGATGGAATTCGATCTTCCCAATAGCGTTACCGTCAAAGGTGGTTATGATTCATACTTTAATCCGGCCAATACCGGCATTACTACCATTCAAGGGCCGCTGGTTTTTAAAGGCGGTCCGGTCACAGTTGAAAAACTTGCCATAAAATGATCCTTCCTCCATTGCCGCCCTCCCAGATCTGGTGAGGGCGGCCCTTCTCCTGTTTCGCCATTTCATAAGTGATATCAACAGCCTGTCGTGGACGACGATGCCTGGTTTTACAGCGGAGCTGTTAACCCTTGGATCTACATTAGAAGACTTGACTTGAAAGCGCCTTGGGCGTTACAAATTAATATAATTCTAATTTGTTTTAGATCATAAGACTCATGAAATCTGTTGCATGTAACCACTGTTTTGAAGTGCCGGAGGTGGATGTATTTATATTCAACAAATTCAGAAAGAGAGGTGTGGCATGGCAGGATTATTTAGACGCGTAATGATGGGAATCATACTCTGCAGCGCCTTGCTGATCGGCAATGCCTTTGCCGATGCGCCAAAAATCGTGAATTACCAGGGCTATCTGACCGATGCCGTCGGGACTCCTGTCAGCGGCGCCAACTCGATGGTGTTCAACCTCTATAATTCCAGCGTCGGAGGTGCGTTGCTCTGGAGCGAAGCTCAGCCGGCCGTAACGGTAACAAACGGCATCTACCAGGTAAACCTGGGATCGGTGACCCCTTTCAATCTCTCCTTTGACCAACCCTATTATCTGGGCGTTGCGGTAGGGGCGGACCCGGAGATGACCCCGCGTCAGCCCTTTACCGGCACACCCTATGCTTTGGGTCTGGCTCCCGGCAGCAGCGTTACCCTCAGTGATTCCGGCAGCAATGCTTCTGCGCTTTCCGTATCCAGCAACAGCGCCAATGCCAATGCCTTCAGCGTCACCAAAACCGGCCTGAACGGTAATGGAGGGTCATTTGTGATCAATGAGGCAACAAATAATCACGGCGCTGTCTACGGTTATACCCAGGGAACCGGCGCCGCAATCTTCGGTGTCGCAACAACCGGCGCTTCCGCCGGCCAGTTTGATATCGGCAGCGCGGCCAACCCGAAACCGGCCCTGCTGGCCCAGACATCTGGCACCGGCAATGCCGGCCGCTTTCTGATAAATAATCCCTCCAGCACCAACCACACTATCTACACCACCACCAGCGGCGGCGGTTACGGCGTCTGGGCCGGCAGCGCTTCCGGGATCGGCGTTTATGGCTCCAGTACGACCAGCAACGGTATCTTCGGCATTACCAGCAACGGGGTGACCGGAGTAACCGGTCGGGCCGATAACGCCGCCGGTTATGGAGTCTATGGAGTCAACTGGGCCACCGGAGCCTACGGCTATCTGGGCAAGGAATACGGCGTTTTTGGCAATGCGGGAAGTATGGCCGGGGTCAGAGGCCAGAGCAGTTCTTCATACGGTGTCTATGGCAGCAGCACTTCAGCTTATGGTGTATATGGATCCAGCGACTCTTCAAGCGGAGTCCACGGCAGCAGCAGCACCTCAAGTGGTGTTTACGGCAGCAGCGCCTCTTCACACGGAGTCTATGGAGTAAACACCGCCGCCACCTCCGGAATCGCCGGTGTCTATGGCCGGGCCAATAACACAACGGGCACAACATACGGTGTGATGGGTACCTGCGCCGGTAGCACCAGCTATGGGGTTTACGGAAATCATGGCACCACGAGCAATTACGGCTATCTGGGCACCAACGGCTATGGCGCTTACGGCTATAACAATTCATCCCACAATTATGGCGGATTGGGCGGAGCAACAGCCGGAGTCCAAGGATCCGGAACCAATGGCGTGTATGCGTACAATTCGACGAATCCGGCAATTAACGCCTATCTGGCCACCGGCACTTATGCTGGAGATTTCTCCTCTGATATACGGGTAAAGGGGAACATCAATCGCGAATACGTTACCGGATCACCGAAAAACGCTGTCCCGGTCGCTTACGGCACAATCAACTCCGACGCCTCCGTCTCCGGCGGTTCGGGCAACTTTACAGCTGTCTATGATTCCACAAACAAGTGGTATGAAATCACCATCACGGCCGAGACGTACCACTATACATCATATTCAACCACGGCAAACACCATAGGCGGAACCGTGCCCCGTTTCGCCACAACCAGTTCGGTGAGCGGCCGTCTTATCGTGTCGATTTTCGATTTAAGCGGCAACAGACAACAAAATATGTTCAACTTCGTGGTTTTCAGGCCATAACCGCCATCCGTTGCCTTGACGATACTGCAAGGAGATCTGCCATGAATCAACTTAAACCATTTGTCGGAACCATGATCTGTCTGCTGGCCTTGCTCCTGCCGGTTGAGCAGGCCTCGGCCGGCACGCAATCCTATTACCTGAAACGCTGGGTGTTTGACGCTGCCGGAGGTTTGACCGCATCCACCGGATACCGCAATCTGTCGGTAGTCGGTCAGTCGTCCCCGCTCGGAGCCGCCGCCAGCAGCGGTTATCGCAACTACCCAGGTTTCCTGCATAGTGTGGCGGCCGAAGGCAACCTGTTGCCCGACTATACCGTTTCACTCTCCTTTGCCGGCAGCGGCAGCGGATGGGTCACAAGCTTTCCGGCCGGAATCCAGTGCAACCTGGATTGCAGCGCGCCCTTCAACTCCTATTTTCCGGTTACCCTGACCCCAGCCGCTGACCAGTACATGATTTTCAGCGGCTGGAACGGAGGGGGCTGCAGCGGAACCGCTCCCTGCACCATCACCCTGACCGGCAACACCACGGTAAACGCCACTTTCGACAATGATAGCGCTCATATGGTCTACGTCCCGGGCGCGGTTCCCGGGAGCGGGACGTACTACACAACGCTGCAGGCTGCCTATGATGGCGCTGATCCCGGTTCCACGGTCAGCGCCTGGGCCATCAGCTACCTTGAAAACCTGACCTGCGGCATGGATAAGAGTATTCTCCTCAAGGGGGGCTATGACCAGGAGTACACCAGCCAGACCGGTTATACCACACTGGACGGTGTCCTGACGATCGGAAGAGGTGTGTTGACCGTCGATCGTCTGATCGTTAAATAATTCCGGGGAGGATTGTCATGAACTTCATCTGCAGAACAATTATCCTGATGTTCATCGTGGCTTCCGTTTTGGGAGCCTTTGCTTGCGACGCTGGTGCCGCGGTTCCCAAAACCATGAGTTACCAGGGCTATCTGACCGATGCGGTGGGTGTTTCGATCAGCGGCAGCCGTTCGATGGTCTTTGCTCTTTACAATGTTTCCAGTGGCGGAACGGCTCTCTGGACCGAGACCCAGCCCACCGTTGCATTGACCAACGGAATCTATCAGGTGAATCTCGGTTCCGTGACCACGTTGAACCTGCCCTTCGATCAGCCCTACTACCTGGGAGTGGCTGTGGGAACTGATCCGGAGATGACGCCCCGGCAGTTGCTGACCAGCGTTGGCACGTCCTTGCGGGCTGCCGTGGCCGATAGTGTCGCCGCCGGCAGCATCACGACCGCTGCGTTGGCCCCGGCCGCCCAGGCCGACTTTGACAACCGCTATGCCCCGGCCAGCTTTTCACAGGCCACTTCCGGCCAGATCGCCACGTTGCGCTGGGATCAGGCCAGGCCAGGAGCGACCTTTGCCGTAGGTTCTTATCCCAGAGCGCCGGCTTTTGACGGAACCAATATATGGGTTCCCAATTACGGGAGTAATACCATCAGCAAGATCAGGGCCAGTGACGGCGGCAATCAAGACTTCTTCACTGTCGGCAGCGGCCCGATGGCCGTGGCTTTTGATGGTATGTATGTCTGGGTGGTCAATTACGGCAGCGGAAATGTTTCCAAGCTGTCAGCTGATAACGGCGGATACATTGGTGAGTACACAGTGGGAACAAATCCCTGGGGTATCTGCTTCGACGGAACCAATATCTGGGTGGCAAACTCCGGCAGTAAGACCGTCACCAAGCTCCGCGCCAGTGACGGGGCCTTCCTGGGCGCCACCGGAGTCGGAACCACACCGGCGGGAGTCGCTTTTGACGGCGCAAATATCTGGGTAACCAACTACAGCGACCATACCGTCACAAAAGTCCGCTCCAGTGACGGAGTATCGGTCGGCACATATACGGTCGGCACAAATCCCATGGGCGTCGTGTTTGACGGATCAAGCATCTGGGTTGCCAATTTTGGTTCAAGTAGCGTGACAAAACTGAATCCCGCTACCGGCGCGGTTATCGGAACCTACAGTTCCGGTGGTACCGCTCCCCGTTTCATGGCCTTTGACGGCACCAGCATCTGGGTTGTCAATTACGGCAGCAATTCGTTATCCCGATTGCGCATGATCGATGGTTCGCTGATCGGCAGCTACACTGTCGGAAATTCTCCCTGGGGAGCGGTCTATGACGGCAGCAGTGTCTGGGTAAGCAACTATTACGGTAATACCGTAACCAGAATTCCAGTGGGTACCGAAGCGACCTATGCCGCCGGAGCGGCGGGAGTTATGGACAGCGCGGTTACCAGTTCAAAATTGAATATTGACGCCGATTTCCGTCTTAACGACAAGAACATGTTGCTGCGAAGCGGCTCGAACGTCAACCATGGCCTGGGCTGGTACGGAAGTACCAAAACCTTTGCCGGTTTAACCTCGCTCGATGGTCCTGTGCTTTACGGTAATGCTTCCGGCGCGCTCGGGACCACCATGGGTGGGCAAAAGATATCCCTGGTCTGGGACAACAACAAGAACATAGCCGCATCCGGGAATCTGACGCTGGCGGGCAGTTTGTCCGTGGGACTCGGCTTGACAGTGGGAGCCGGCTTTACTCTGAACGGCGTGAGCGGCGATATGGATTTTGGCGGGCAAATGTATTTGGGTCCCCTGGCGAATATTACGCTCAGCAAACGTGATGTATACGTTAAAAATGATACATTTCATGGTCTGGGGTGGTATGGAGCGGGAAAAACCTTCAATGACGTCAATGTTGACGGACCGGTGCTGTATGGCTGGAGCGGCGGCGGTCTCGGCACCACCAACCCGGCCCAGAAACTGGTGCTGACCTGGAACAAGGATTCTCAGGTGGACATCCTTGGCTCCCTGCGAACGAATGACAATGACATCTATCTGCGGGCCAACGGCGGCGACACCGCGCATGGCCTGGGGTGGTACGCTTACGGAACAAAGAATTTCAAATCTACCACTTTCGATGACGGCCCGGTATTGTACGGTTACGCCGGCGGAGGACTCGGAACCAGTTATGACGTCGGCAAGATCGCCCTCAAATGGGATTACAACGGCAATGTCAATGTTGCTGGAAACCTCAGCAAGGGGAGCGGCAGCTTCCGCATCGACCATCCGCTCGACCCGAAGAACAAATATCTGCAACACTCTTTTGTCGAATCGCCGGATATGATGAACGTCTACAACGGCAATGCGCAGCTGGACCAAAACGGCGAAGCCATGATCGAGCTGCCGCAGTGGTTCGAGACTCTGAACCGCGACTTCCGCTACCAGTTGACCTGCATCGGCGGTTTTGCACCGGTGTATATCGCCGAAGAGATTGCGGGCAACCGCTTCAAAATTGCCGGAGGCAGGCCCGGCCTGAAAGTGTCATGGCAGGTGACCGGTATTCGCCAGGATCCCTATGCGGAGAATCACCGGATTCAGGTGGAGGTTGACAAGCCGACGGCGGAGTTGGGCAGCTGCCTGCATGAAGAGGCCTGCCGGTAATAAAACTGACATTCGTTTTTAAATTCGAGGGCTCTTTGAACCGATCAAGGAGCCCTCGCTCTTTCCGCTGACCGCCCGTCCGGACCGGTTTCACCTACTAGACTTTGACAATCAATCCAAATTGGGGCATAGTTCCCGATCGTACGCAGACCAGCACTTGACCACCGGAGCAGCGATGCAATCCCGCAGCATAACCCCTGAAAAACGTGACGATGACCATCAGTACGACGCTACCCTGCGTCCGCGGGCCCTGGATGACTATATCGGCCAGGAGAAGATCAAGGGCAACCTGCGCCTGTTCATCGATGCTGCCAAGGGGAGGGAGGAGGCGCTGGATCATGTCCTCCTGTACGGCCCGCCCGGCCTGGGCAAGACCACCCTGGCCAATATCGTGGCCTGCGAGATGGGGGTCAACATCAAGTCCACTTCGGGTCCGGTGATCGAGCGCCCCGGTGACCTGGCGGCGATCCTGACCAACCTGGAACCGCACGATGTGCTGTTCATCGATGAAATTCACCGTCTCTCCCATGTGGTGGAGGAAATTCTCTACCCGGCCATGGAGGACTATCAGCTCGATATCATCATCGGACAGGGGCCCAGTGCCCGTTCGATCAAGCTGGACCTGCCCCGCTTCACGCTGGTGGGGGCCACCACCCGCGCCGGACTGCTCTCATCCCCCTTGCGTGACCGCTTCGGGGTCATCTCCCGACTGGAGTTCTATACCGATGACGAACTGGCCACGATCATCCGCCGCTCATCCCGTATCCTCGGCATGGAGATCGATCCGCTGGGGGCGATGGAGTTGGCCCGTCGCAGTCGCGGAACCCCACGTATTGCCAATCGTCTGCTGCGGCGGGTGCGTGATTATGCCCAGGTCAGGGCCGACGGCGTCATTACCTGCCATGTGGTTCGTGAAACCCTGAAGCTGCTGGAGATAGACGAGATGGGCTTTGACCAGATGGACCGCATGATTCTGCTCACTATTATCGACAAATTCGGTGGAGGTCCGGTCGGGCTTGACACGATCGCGGCAGCGATCAGCGAGGAGAGCGACACGATCGAGGACGTCTACGAGCCGTTCCTGATCCAGAACGGTTTCATCAACCGTACACCGCGCGGAAGGGTTGCCACCAGGGCGGCTTATCAGCATTTCAACCGTATCGCCCCGGAAGCGCCCCAGGCCAGACTGTTCTGACAATGCAACAATTCTTCGATTTTCCCATAACTCCGTCCTTCAGTTTCGACAGTTTCGTGCCCTGCGAGGGGAATTCAGCCGCTCTGCGCTTTGCCCGGAGAATCGCCGATCCGGCCGATCCCGAGAAGCTGTTGTATCTGCACGGACCATCCGGTTCCGGAAAAACCCATCTGCTCAGATCGATTGCCGTCGGTGATATCCCCTATCTATCGCTTGGAGAAGATCATGATCCGGAAAGGATGGTGGCGCTTTTCAACGGCGCCTCCGGCCTGGTGGTCGATGATCTGCAGGAGATGCCGGAAGATGCCGCCCTCCGTGGAGCATTGTGGCAGCTGTTCAACGATTTCCACACCTCCGGGCGCACTATTGCCATGGCCGGACTGCATCCCCCGCGTGAGCTTACCAACCTGGACGACCATCTGACGTCACGCCTGTTGTGGGGTTTGGTGGCGCGCCTGGATACCTCGGATGACCATTCGCGCAGCATGATCATAAAAAAAGTGTCCGATGATCGTCAGATCCGTGTGCCGGATGATGTTGTCGATTATATCCTGGCCACAACCAGCCGGGAGGTCGGGGCGCTGATTGAAAGTTTCAACCGGCTCTACCGCTATTCCATGGCCGAAAAACGCCGTATCACGCTGCCGCTTGCCCGTGAGGTCCGCGAATTGGTTCAGTCCGGCAGGTCGCTATGACTCCCTTCAAAAACCGCCTCAAGACTCCCGAAGAGATCGAGCTGGAACACAAGTATCAGAAACTGGCCCTCTCAAAGGCTGAACTGCAGCGCCATGAACAGTTGTATAACTCGTTGAAGTCCGAAATCAGGATGTTTGAGCAGGTCTACGAGGATATTCTCGGAACGCGTATCGAAGTGCTGGAAGATCTGGAGTGGCAACTGCAGGGACTGCTCGGCGAAGAGGCCCTGGCAGAGGCGGTAGAATCGATCAAGCATGAACCGTCTTTTTCCCACTTTCATCATACAACCGATCTGCTGGATGATGAAGAAAGCGCTCCTAATACCGCCGAGCTCAGCCTGAAATCGCTGTATCGCGGTGTTGCCAAGGCCGTGCATCCAGACTTGGCGGCGGATGAAGCGGACCGCAGGCGAAGACAGGAACTGATGGCGCTTGCCAACGAAGCTTATCAGACAGGCAACCGCCAGGTGCTGGCGGATCTTCTGAGCGAGTGGGAGCAGACTCCGGTTTTCAATTCGGAGCTTGATATCGCAATGGAGCTGGTGCGTGTGATCCGCCAGATTGCACTGGTCGATCAGAATATCCATGCGATGATTCGCCAGACCGAAGAGCTCAAACAGACCGACATCTATCTCTTCAAGTTGCGGGTGGACGAATCACTGGCCGATGGCATTGACCTGATGGCTGAAATGGCCGCCAAGGTGGACATGGACATAGCCCGCATCCGCAGGCGTCTGATGACGTTGAGGGGGGAGGGGGACGCCACATCCGGACCTGCTGACCTGCCGTTTGAAACCCGGATCATACGCTTTCCTGTTGATCAGTCGTGCGGCACGCTCTATGTCCGCAAGCGGGAGTCGCTAGATTATCGTGACTGGCAGCAGCTGGGGAGCGCCCGCGGCGCAAAAGAGGTCTATCTGGACAAGTCACTGCGGCTGGATGTCAAAGGTGGCAACGGCACCGATATCAACTTTCTGGCCGGACTTCAGCCAAACGACCTGCAGTCGCTGTTTCTCTACAATGTTAACGACGATATTCTGCCAAATCTCATGCATCTGACCGGCCTGCAGGAACTCTATATTTCTGATGCCAGGATCAGCAACCAGGGACTGGCCCTGCTGCGTCCACTGAAAGAGTTGCAGCGCATCTCGATCTATCACACCGACATCGGTGATCAGGGGCTATTGAACCTGGCGCTGATAACAGGACTGAAATGGTTGACCTGCAGCGGTACCTCCATCACAGAAGACGGACTCAACCTTTTCCGGCGGGTCATGCCCGGCTGCAAGGCGGTCAGTTTCAAGTGGCGCTACGAGGGGACGGGCAAAACCAACTGAGGCTCAAGTACGCTGTAACATCAAAATCTAACCCCCCTCAGTCCCCCCTTACCTAAGGGGGGAAGCCTTGAAGTCTCCCCTTAGATAAGGGGAGATTTAGAGGGGTTATTTACGAAAGAGCCTGAAATATAAGAGTTGCAAGGTACCAGTAACCACGAGAGGTAACGAATTTGCGAATCAGGAATCTGATTTTTACACTGACAATCTTCAGCCTGGGCATGTTCACGCTCTGGGGCTGCCAGAAAACCGAGCGGAAACCGGCTGCAGGTTTGCAGGTGGTTACCACCCTGTTTCCACTGTATGATTTTGCCAGGTCGATCGCCGGTGAGAAGGCCCAGGTGACCATGCTCCTGCCGCCGGGCGTCGAGCCGCACACCTTCGAGCCCAAGCCGGAGGACATGATCAGGATCAACCGGGCCGGCCTGTTCATCTATACCAACCCTTATATGGAGCCGTGGGCGGAAACCGTGGTCAGAGGAGTGGACAACAAAGGGCTCAAGGTTGTCAACGCCGGGCAGCGGGTCCGGTATCGTGCGGCCGTTTCCTCCGGTCAGGGAGACCACAACCGGGAAAAGGGACATGATCAACATGGCCATAAGGGCCAGGATCCCCATATCTGGCTGGATTTTGCCAATGCCGCCATCATGGTTGATACGATCCTCGATGGATTTGTTGCCGCGGATTCCGCCAATGCCGGTTTTTACCGGAGCAATGCGGAGATTTTGAAATCAAAATTGGCGAGTCTCGATCAAAGCTACCGGGATTCCCTGGCGAACTGCACAACCAGAAAACTGTTGCACGGCGGTCACTATACCTTCGGCTATCTGGCCAATCGCTATAATCTGGAGTATCATGCGCTGAGCGGTGTCTCTTCCGATTCGGAGCCTTCTGCTTCGCGGATGGTGGCGCTGGTGGGCGAGATACGGTCGAGCGGCGCACGTTATCTGTTTGCGGAAGAGCTTTTATCACCACGGTTGACCGAGACGCTGGCAAAAGAAGCCGGAGTCGGAGTGCTGATGCTGCACGGCGCCCATAATCTTTCGCGCGACGAGCTGACAAAGGGAACATCGTTTTTTGATCTGATGGAGCGCAACCTGGAACGCTTGCGGAAAGGCCTCGGATGCACGACGAAATAGTCAGAACCGAACAACTGGCCTGTTGCTACCGCGAGGGGCGGGTGCTGGAGGATATCAGCTTCCGGGTCCAGCGTGGCGACTATGTCGGTATAGTCGGCCCGAACGGTTCCGGCAAGAGCACGCTGGTCAAGGCGCTGCTGGGTCTGGTCGATATCAGCTCCGGTGGAGCAGCGCTGTTCGGAAGTCCGCTGGCCGGGTTTCGTGATTGGCGGCGGGTGGGCTATCTGCCGCAAAGCCTGCACCTGGTCAACCCGGTTTTCCCCGCGACCGTGCATGAAACGGTCGGTCTGGGGCTGCTGTCGCTGAAGCGCTTTCCCAAGAGCCTGAATAATAATGACCGCATAAAGATAGATGATACCCTTGAAGAATTGGGTATATACGATCTCAGGCTTAAACTGATTGGTGAACTGTCCGGCGGCCAGCTGCAGAGGGTTCTGTTGGCCAGGGCGATCGTCAACAACCCGGAATTGCTGGTTCTGGACGAACCGACCGCCGCGCTTGACCCTGAAACCCGCGAACGATTCTACACGATGATCGGCACTCTCAACCGTACCCGCGGCGTGACAGTGATGCTGGTCACCCATGACAGCGGGGCCATTGGACAGCATGCTTCAAAGATGCTCTACCTGGACAAGAAGATACTGTTTTACGGAAGCTTCGAAGAATTCTGTCATTCCCCGGAGATGTCGTCCATGTTCGGGGAACATTCCCAGCACCTGATGTGCCACAGACACTGATGAATAACATGAACCTGCTTGAAATCCTGTCATACGGCTTCATTCAGCGCGCACTCCTGGCCGGTACGCTGATCGCGCTGCTCTGTTCCGTGCTGGGCGTGTTCCTGGTGCTGCGGCGCATGTCGCTGATCGGTGACGGCCTGGCGCATGTAACCTTCGGCAGCACCGCGATCGCGCTGGCTCTCAAGCTGTATTCGGCCATGTCTCTGCTGGTTTCGATGCCGGTGGTTCTGCTGGCATCGCTCGGCATTCTGAAACTGACCGAAAAAAACCGCCTGAGTGGAGATGCTGCCATCGGCATCGTTTCAGCGCTCGGTATATCAGTGGGTATAATACTGGCCAGTGTTGGTGGGGGCTACAATGTTGACCTGCTCAGCTACCTGTTCGGCAACATTCTATCCATCAGCCGGGAAGAGGTAATGATTGCGGCCCTGTTGTGCGTGGGGGTGCTGCTGCTTTTGACGCTGTATTACCAGGAGCTGTTTGCAATTGCATTCAGCGAGGAGCTGGCAAAGGTGTCCGGCATCCGCACCTCTTTCATCAACTCCGTCCTGGTCCTTTTGACTGCGCTTTCGGTGGTGCTGGCAATGAAGCTGGTCGGAATCATGCTGATCTCTTCGATGCTGATAGTGCCGGCGGCCTCTGCCCTGCAGCTGGCCCGCGGATTCAGGGTGTGTATCGTGCTTGCGGCTATTCAGGGGTGCGGTTCGGTGATAATCGGCATCATTATTTCAATCCTGACCAACCTGCCGGCCAGCGCCACGATTGTAGTGGTAAACCTGACCCTCTTCCTGATTTCCTACCTGGTTCGACGTACCATCTACACAAACCCTGCATAGCGCTTTAACTTAAAAGTAGTAACTGAAGTCCTTCATTTCAAAAGGCGAATCGTTCAGGCATTCGATGAAGACATCCACGATGAACGGATCAAACTGGGTGCCTTTCTGCTTTTGAAGTTCACGGATGGCGATATCCTTTTCCAGTCCGTCACGGTATGAACGGTTCGAGATCATCGCGTCAAACGCATCGGTGACGCTGACAATGCGGGCATGCAGCGGTATCTGTTCCCCCTTGAGACGCCCGGGGTAGCCGCTTCCGTCCCAACGTTCGTGGTGATGGAGGATGGTCGGCACGATATGACTCAGGTTCTCGATGCCTACAATGAACAGCGTGCCCTTGAGCGGGTGCTCGCGGACCAGGGTCTCTTCGTGGCGGCTCAAGCTGTCAGGCTTGTTGAGTACGTCCTCGTTGGTGCCGATCTTGCCGATGTCGTGCAGCACCGCGCCCAGGTAGAGATCGCGCAATTCGTCTTCGGGCAGGTTGAGTTTTGAGCCGATACAGAGAGAAAACTCGGTTACCCGTTTGGCATGTCCCTGGGTATAGGTGTCTTTCATCTCCAAAGCGCCGACCAGCGCCTGGATAGTGCTGTTGAACAGCCGATGGTTCCAGACGGCGTGGCTCTGGTCATGAACCAGCATCGCCGCGGCAACTTCCGCCGCTTTTTTACGGTCCACCAATCTTCCGACGATTTCAAGCCCGAAACTGATGGCGGTGCCGGCCCCCTGGCTGGTGATTATTCTGTCGTCGCAAACCACCTGCCGGTCTTCGTAGCAGGCTCCCTCAAGTCTGTCGACATAGCTGGGATATGATGTCGCATGTTTACCGGCAAGCAGGCCGGCAGAGGCGAGGATGATTGGCGCGGCGCAGATGGCGCCGATCAGTTTTTCCCTTGCGTCAAATTCCTTGAGAAGTTCATGGATGCGGGGGTCCGAGTTGAGGTTGTCCGTGCCGGGCTGCCCGCCGGGCAGGACGATCATGTCGAATGCGGCCGCATTGATCGAATCCAGCGTGGCATCGGGGATGATGTTGATATTGCGCGCGCTCCTGACCGCCCCTTCATGGAGTCCGGCCAGGACAACTTCGATCTCGGCCCTCCTCAATATGTCCACAACCGCCAACGCTTCGATTTCTTCAAAACCGTCCGCTAACGGGATCAGAACCTTTGACATGTTTTCCTCCAGTTAAGTCAGGATACGGAGATATTAACGGAATACATTAAAAAATCAAGCTATTAACTAAAAATAAGTTAACCGCCGATGAACGCAGATACACGCCGAGAAATCAAAACCTTGAACAAAATACGGGTTAAACCCATAAGGTGATTAACTTTTTGATGAATCCAGGTTTTATCGGCGTGCATCCGTTTTTCTCGGCGGTTGAATGCCGTTTTAGATTATGCTTGCCATTAGCGATTGCCGCCCGCCATTTTTGTACTCTCCGGCGATCTTCGCAGCAGCCACATGAACAGCGGTCCGGCCAGGCCGCCGATCCCGACCGTGGCAAAGGCAATGCCCCATTCGCCGTTGATACCCGGAAACGGCTGCCAGCCGCGAAATGTGTCCAGAGCCCAGCCGAACACGGTTGGCGAAATCATGCCCATCGAATAACCGATCAACGATTGCATCCCCATCGCCGCGCCCAGGTAACCCGGCGCGACCAGCTCGGTCAGACCTGTCGAAAATACCGGTGATTCGGCTACGATCAGGTAGCCGTAGGCGGTTCCGATCAAGAGTGTCAGCCAGAGGTTGGTGTTTATCAGCCAGCCGAAGGTGAATGAAAGCGCGGCGCTTGAGAACATCACCAGCGTGATGGTGGCGGTGCGGCCGAAACGGTCTGAAAGGGTGCCGGTGATCGCGGTTGAAAACGCGCCGATTCCGATCAGTAGCGCTGCTATGGTCGATGCGAAACCGGTTGCGGCGGTCGCCTCCATGCCCCAGCCGATCAGGGCCGCCGAAAAGAAGGGCGCCAACCAGCTGCGCATGCCGTACATCTCCCACATGTGGGCGGCGTAACCCAGAATCATCAACAGCGCCGGGCGGTTTCTGATTACTTCGCCGGAGTAGCCGGCCTCGCTGTGGTTACGAGGTGAAGGGCGGTAGCCGCTGAACAACGGAAACGAGAGCAGTGCGCCAATGGCCACACCGGCCGAACAGGCCATGAAGGCGATTCTCCAGCCGTACAGTCCGGTCAGCCAGCCGGTCACGGCCAGGGACAGGGATCCTCCCAGGACCAGGGAACCCACGTAAATTCCGATCGCCCGGCCGCGGCGGACTGGGTCGAATCGCTCAGCCACCAGTTTCAGGCCGGGCATGTAGGTGCCGCCCATGCCGATTCCGGTCAGTGCCCGGAACAGCATGCCGCTGGTGAAGTCATTGGCGTACAGCGCGAACAGCAGATTTCCTGCGGCGGAACAGAAAGCGGCCGAGATGAAGATGTGCTTGGTGTTGATGCGGTCGGTGAGGGTGCTAAGAAGGACGCCGGAAGCGATGTAGCCGAGCTGGTAGACCGAAAAGATCATGCCGGCCTGGGTGTTGTTCATGCCCCATTCCTGGCGCAGAATGGGGAGTATCGCGGAATAGTTGATGAATACCAGCATGATGAACAGCTGGCAACAGCAGAGCAGGAACAGCCAGCGTGAATTGGAGCGGATCATGGGAACAGGTCGGCATCCTTGAATGCTGAACCTTCACGATCCTTGGCTGATACATTCGGGGCGGTTGTGAGAGGCCAGGCTATGTTCAGGTCCGGATCGTTCCAGGCGATGCAACGCTCATGCTCCGGCGCCCAGTAGTCGGTGGTCAGGTAAAGAAATTCGGCGACCTCCGAGGTGACGCAGAAACCATGGGCGAAGCCTGACGGCACCCACATCTGGCGCTTGTTTTCAGCCGAAAGCAGTGTTCCGAACCACTGGCCGAAGGTGGCCGAACTCCTGCGGATATCCACGGCCACATCGAAGACCTCACCGGACACGACCCGCACCAGTTTGCCCTGGGGCTGGCGGATCTGGTAATGCAGCCCGCGCAGCACACCGCCGGCCGAGCGGGAGTGGTTGTGCTGCACGAACTGTGAATCCAGTCCGGTCAGCTTTTGCCAGGTAAGCTGGTTGAAGCTTTCAAAAAAGAAACCGCGCTCATCGCCGAAAACCCTGGGTTCAATAATAAGTACATCGGGGATTGTTGTTGGAACGATCTGCATTCATTTCTCCATCAGGTTTGTAATAGTGAACTCAGGGATGGTTCTTTGAAACGTAGGCGGTGCTGCGCTGCTCGGCAAAAGTCAGGTGCTCCATCATCGCCTCGCGCGCCGCTTCGGCCTTTTTGTCGCGGATCGCCTCGAAGATGCCCAGGTGATGCCGGTACAGCAGGTGGTGATCCTCGCTGGTCAGATAGACAGCGCGCCAGACCCCCTGTTGAAATTCTTTCATCGCGTCGAACAGGCTCTGCATCAGGTGCAGCCAGACGATGTTATGGGTTGCCCTGGCGATAACTATATGCAGGTTCGCGTCCAGGTCCTCGGACGGTTGCAGCCCGTTCAGGTTGCGCTCCATGGCGGTTATGATCTCCTCCATGCGCCTGATATCTTCCGGCAACGCCCGCTGGGCCGCATAGTAGGCGGTCCACGATTCCATGCATTTACGCACCTCGATCACATCCAGCGCCCGGTCCTGTTGGACACGGATCAACTCGCTGAGCGGGTTTGCAGCCGTGGTCTCCACCAGCGACATCACAACCGTGCCGCCCCCTTGGTAGGACATTACCAGGCCGGAGGAAGCCAGTAAATTCAGCGCCTCGCGCACCGAAGGGCGCGATACGCCGAACATCTCCGCCAGTTCGCGCTCCGGGGGAAGTTTGTCGCCGGGTGAAAATTCACCGGCCAGAATCGAGGAACGGATCTGGTCGGCAATCTGGCTGGAAACTTTTTTCGGTTTTATCGGCTGAAATTTCATGGGTATCCAATCAAAAAGGGGTGTCCCAAAAGAGCACCCCTTTATCTACTATATCCTTGTCAGCTTTGCAACCATCTGCAGCCTGCATAAATACGAATCGGTCCATCGTTCATGTGCGCTCTGGTTTGACCAACCAATGCCTGAAGGAACAAGGGTTACTATCTGTCAAAGAACGGTGGGTGAAGCTTCATTACCCGGCTACGGCCCGGTAATTCTATCGAACCGCCCGGTGCGGACCTGCATGCCGGGTGGTGTGGGGGCTGGGGGAGAAAAACCCCCGGCTACCCGATTGGAAATAGAATTATCTCTTACTCGCACCCAGGAAAACCCATTCCATTTTTCAACTCTTGATTTTTGAACTTCATTGTACTAAGTTATGTACATACTTAATTCGCGTAGGAGATGATAGCTATGAATGCACTAACATATTCTTACACACGACAGCACTTGGCAGATGTTATGCGATCAGTCAATGATGACCATAATCCTGTGGTAGTAACCAGCCAGCGTGGCAAGCCGGTTGTCATCCTTTCTCTTGACGATTACCAAGCCTTTGAAGAAACCGCATACTTGCTTCGGAATCCGCAAGGGGCCAAGCGGCTGCTCGATTCGGTCGAGGAGCTACGTGCGGGAGGCGGTCAAGTTAGAGAGCTGATGGAATGATGATCAAGTTCTCAACTGCAGCATGGGAAGACTACCTCTACTGGCAGACGACCGACAAGGTAATGCTCAAGCGCATAAATATTCTTATTCGGGATATTCAGCGTGAACCGTTTGCCGGTATCGGTAAACCCGAGCCGCTCAAGCACCAGCTTGCCGGTTTCTGGTCTCGAAGGATTGATAGCTGCCACCGCTTGGTATATGCAGTTGAAGGTGATACTCTCTTGATTGCACAGTGTCGTGATCATTATTAGAATTTATAAAATCATGGTCGTTTCCTGTCATTTTTGAAGAGCCGATTGGCAATACCGAAATATCCAATGAACACAAAAATCAATGCAATTACGAATAGCACCAGTTTGTTCTGAATCTCAAAGGCAAGACCAATTACAACGATTCCTATGAATCCAAAGAGTAAAGCCACTCCAGCCTTATTGGATTCCCTTTTGGTTATTGTCGCCCCACTAAAGCAGACCTTGTAATCGCCTTTTTCTGAATTCTTCATTTTTCTTTCCAACG
>JAVBXN010000008.1 GCA_030824515.1 Pelobacter sp. | reverse complement strand
AGGAACCCGCGAAGCGCGATTATTACACTCACCCATTTGGTGAACCTCCTGATCTGTGATTGCAACATGATATCAGGAGGTTGAAGCAAAATCAAAAGGTCAACTGCTTTTTATAGGATTATCCACGAAAAGCACGAAATACACGAACTAAATCAAAAATTATACAACTTAAACTGGTCGCTTTAGGTATCAGTGCCCCACGGCCGCTTCAGCCCTGACGGCCTTTGCCAGGTCGGCGCTGACGGCAAGCAGCGCCCGGCCGTAGGCGGCCACCAGCGCATCGTAGTCATTGGTTCTCACCGGCTCGCGAACCAGCGAACGGCCAGTTTTCGGAGTGCCACCGACAGTACGGCGCAAGGACCAGGCGGCTTCGACGGTGACGCTCTCCCCCGGCGTCGCTTCGAAGCGGCGGATGTCCAGCAGTACCCGGTAGTCGGCATCGCCGCCGGCATGCTGAAAAAAGGACGATACCCGGCTTGATCCGAGCAGGCGCCCCAGATTCTCGGCGACGAGCCGGGGGATCTCGCTCTTGAGCGGTTCGGCCCAGCGCTGTGATTCCAGGATCTCCACACGGTTGGCGGCAACGCGCACCACGAGCTGCGGGCGGTCCACCACTTCGGGGAGCGTAACCGGTCCGACGGCAATCGCCGGGTCGGCAGCGCTTGCGGTCCTGGCCTCGACCGGCGCCGCGGGCTCCAGGGTGTAGAAGGTCACACGCGGCGATCTGCTGCAACCGGCCAACGCAAGCAGCAGGCAGACGGCCGGCAGGCCGGACTTTATATACCGGATAACTGAAAACTTGTAATATTGCCTCATGGTTTGTCCTCCCGTTTGCCGCGAATCAGTGATTCCGGATGCTGTTCCAGGTAATCACCGAGTACCCGCAGCGACTGCGCCGCACGCGACACCTCCCGCAGCGTCTCGCGCAGGTCGAGCTGCACCGGCGCATCCGCCGCCAGAACCTGATTCGCTCCGCCCAGTGTCTTGCGGGCCTCTCCCAGCGTCTTGCGCACATCCTCCAGTGATTGACGGGTTTCCAGCAGTACCGAGCGTGCTTCCGGAATAACCGCACTGTCCAGATTTTTGAGCAGCTTCTCGGCGCTCTTCAGGGTGGTGTCCAGCGACCGGATCGTCTTTCCGGCATCTCCGGCCAGCTCCTCGAACGGTATCTTCTCGATCTTGCGGGCGATCTGCATCAGCTGCTTCTGCATCTGGTCCATGGAACCGGGGACGGTGGGGAACCTGGGCGGGGTCTTACTCCAGTCGATTCTGGCCGCCGGTGTCTTCGGAAAGAAGTCCAGCGCTACAAACAGTTGTCCGGTCAGCAGGCTCCCGCTTTTAAGCTCTGCACGGAAACCGTGCGCGACAAGATCGTTGAGGAATGTCCGCGAATCCAGTGGTTTGACCTGTTTCGATCGGTTGCCGTACCGTGCCCGCAGGCGCTCCGGATAGAACTGTATCTCGACCGGGATCGAAATCTCCGAATTTCCGGAATCCAGCGCCACGTCGATCTTGGTCACTTCCCCCACGGTAACGCCCCGCAAGTCCACGGGGGCTCCGACAGGAAGACCCCGTACGGATTCCTTGAATACCAGCTGGTAGGTCTCGATAGTTTCGGCGTGTTTCAAGGCCTCGTCCTTGGTCTGGAACAGGGTGAAGACGTTGTTGGAAGCGGCGGATGGCGCTTCAAGCTGGTCTTGCGGGGTCTGGAAGGAGATTCCTCCCAGAAGGATTGAAACCATGGATTCGGTGTTGATCTTGACACCGCTGGTGTTCAGGGTCAGGTCAATGCCGCTGGCATGCCAGAAGATGGTATTGGTTTTGACATACTGGTCAAAGGGAGCCCTTATGAAAGCTTTTATGGTAACCCCTTTGCCGTCCCTGTCCAGTTCGGTGGCAATCACCTGTCCCACCTGCATGCGCCGGAAGAAGATCGGCGAGGAGGTGTCGAGCGAGCCGACGTCGGCGGCATGCAGCACAAACTGGCGTCCGGGCACGTCCAGGGAGACGGCGGGGGGTGTTTCCAGCCCGATGAATTCATCCTGGCTTTCCGTTGATGTGCCGGCGTCAACTCCGATGTATGAGCCTCCGATCAGCGTGCCGAGCCCGGAAATATTGCCGCCCGAGATCCGGGCGCGCACCACCCAGAAACGGGTATCCTTCACCAGCAGCCCCCTGGCATCCTTCGACAGCTCGGCGGTCACCACCACATGGGAGCGGTCCTTGGCGATGGCAAGCCCCTTGACCTCGCCGATCTGCACGTCCTTGTACTTCAGCTTGGTCTTGCCCGCTTCCATCCCTTCTCCGGTCTTGAAAGTGATGGTGATGGTCTCGCCGCGATCCATGTAGGATTTGACCGCCAGTGAAAGGCCGATCAGCGCCGCGACGATCGGGATGATCCAGACCAGCTGGATCGAGAAGCGCCGCTTCGGTTCGCTGATTGCGGTGGGGATGTCGGAAAAATCGGGTTGGTGGTTGGTGTCGTTCATTATGTGCTCTCTTTTTGAATGGGATCCCAGATCAGGCGCGGATCAAATTGCATGGATGCGAACATGGTCAGCACCACTACGGCGCCAAAGGCCAGCGCTGCCGGTCCGGCCTTTACCGTTGCCATGTTTCCGAGTTGCACCAGGGCTGCCAGGAGCGCCACCACGTAGATGTCCAGCATCGACCAGCGTCCGACCAGTTCCACCAGTCGGTAGAGGCGCGTGCGTTGCCTGGGGCGCCATCTGGAGCGGCGCTGGACCGAAACCAGCAGCAGGGTGAGCGAGATCAGCTTGAGCAGCGGAATCGTGACACTGGCGATGAATACCACAATGGCAATCCCCCAGGAACCGGTCTTCCAGAGTTCTACCACGCCGCTTACGATGGTGTCCTTGCGGTATTTTAATAGCGAGCCGGTTTCCATGATCGTCAGCAGGTTGGCGGGGATATACAGGATATAGGCGGAGATCAGCAGCGCCCAGCAACGCGCCACGCTGCCCGGTTTGCGGTAATGCAGGGAGGCGCCGCAGCGGGGGCAGTGTGCCTGACCTGTGCCCTGCTCAAGTCGGGACACCAGGTTGCAGACGTGGCAGGAGCAAAGTCCCTGTTCGGCCGCGCTGTTCATCCCGGTCATGCCGCCACCTCCTTATCCCCTTTGCTGTCCAACCGCTCCCAGACATCACGGGCGCTGAACGTTGCCGCGGCCGCCGCCAGCAACAGGGTCAGAGCCGCAAAGGACCACAGGGCGATGCCGGGGATGACCTTGAACGAGCTGGTGAGCTTCACCAGCGAAACCAGTACGCCCAGCATCAGCACCTCGATCATGCCCCATGGCTTGACGATCTTCAACATGCCGAGCAGGATGTAAGAGCCGGCGGGTATGTGGCGGAATTTAAGCGGCAGCAGGAGATAGGTCATCGTGATCAGCTCCAGGGCCGGGATGAGGATGGTGGTCAGGAAAACAAGCAGCGAAACGGAATGCATCTGCTTGTCCCACAGCGACTGAACCGCGCCGAACAGGTTGATCTCGCTGCCGGCCTCCTGAACCTCGATCGCGAAGATCGGAAACAGGTTGGCGATCACGAACAGCACGGCGGCGGCCAGGGTGTAGGCCAGCGTGCGGTCGATGCTGTCAGTGGCGTTCCGGTACAGCACCGCTCCGCAACGCCTGCAGCTGGCGGCGCACCCCTTTTTGAGCGGGATCTCGCGCTGCAGCAGATCGCAGTCGTGACAGGCGATGAGTTGTGCGGAATGATGTTCCATCCGGAAATAGCTCCTCTTTATTAAGGTGCCGTCAATCCTGGCAGGCGGCTATGCCGCTTCGGGAGGATCGAACCCGAGACCACGAAAATTTCAATCTAGCACAACATGAATTATTATTCCTAACCCAGAAAACAGATTAAGTGCTTTTATGAAGTATTAAAACCACACCCGACAGCAATCAGTGCTATAATTAATCCGCATCACAGCGCATTGCAACTTCAATCACAAGGAGCAAAGTCATGAGCAAAGGCCAGGACAGCAAGAAAGCAACCAAAAAAGACCCCGCAAAAACCCCGAAGGAAAAAAAGGCCGACAAGAAGATCAAAAAGGATGAGAAGAAAAAATAGATAAAGTAGCTGATGATAAACGTTTTTTTTTACCATGGTTTCGTAGCTATACCTGTATCTCTTCCAGGCGTGTTAGTCCGGAGGCTCCCTTATGTTTACTGAATTTCCATAGTTGACTCCGGCCTGAGTGATCGCCGGCCAGCTGTGAATCAAACTCCCAATCAATCTCCCAGGGCCGATTTCCGCATGAAAACTTCAAATGCCGGAACATATAAGAAAATTCTGCTCTATACCGTTTTGGCCGTTATTACCCTGTTGCTGCTTTTCCCCCTTGCCCTGCAAAAATATCTGGCCACTCCCCATGCGGCATCGCAGATATCCCGGATGCTTTCCGGCAATCTGGGCCAGGCGGTTGTTATTAATTCTATCGACATCTCGGACGGCACCCTGCACTTGAAGGGATTTTCTCTTGCAAACCCCGCAGGCTTTCCGTCATCGAAACTGCTGGCAGCAGATTCAATTGCCATCAAGCCGCTATGGATCAAGCTGCTGTCCGGCAACAGGATCTTTGATAGCATTGCGGTGGCGGGGATTACTGTAGAGCTGAGCCGCAACAGCTCCGGCGCCTGGAATTTTGATGGCCTGCAGCGCCGTTTCTCGTCCTCAAAACCATCATCAGCCGAAGTTTTAATCCGCCAACTCACAATCACCAAAGCGGCTGTCCAGGTGAACGGACAGGGGCTTGCGGGGCTGGCCCTGAATATTTCAAACCTTGCTACAAAAGGTTCCGACCGATCAGGGTTCAAGCTGGAATTTGACGATCCCGGACGCAATCATTATGCGCTGACCGGCAAAATGCGCCTCGGCAGTGACCCCGAGCTGGAAATGTCCCTGTCTTCTCCGTCCATATCCCTGAAGAGCATCTCACAGGTATTGAAGGTAGAAAGCGCTTATCTGCCGGAACGGGGAAAGGCGGACCTGCTCCTGTCGGTGGAACTGCGGAAAGGGGTTGTTCGCGGTGGAGGGAAACTGAATTTCAGCTCCGCGGTCATGCCCGCGGCAGGACGGGGCGGGATCTTCAGCGGCAATCTTTCACTCGCCTGCAGCTATGATCTGCAGAAAGACAGCCTCGCGCTCGATCATCTCACGCTGCATCTTGACAAGCTGCTTGCAGTACGTGCCTCCGGGAATGTCAGGGAGCTGAAGCGGGCAAGGCATTTCTTGATTGATGTGGTGACGGGTGAAATTGATATCGCTTCGCTTGCGCCGCTGATTCCGGAGCTTGAACGCAGAAAGTTAAGCATCGGAGGCAAGCTGGAGAAAGGTTTTGTGCATCTGTCCGGCAATGCTGCTGTCGGAATTGCCGCCGGAAGTGGAAAGCTGGGTTTTTCACACGTTATCTTGAGGCAGGATAAACGGCTTTATTTTGATGACCTGAACGTTACTGCCGCGCTTTCCGCCACCGGCAAATCACTGACGGTCACCGGAAAAGCAACCCAGGCAAAATCGGCAGGGGAGCCGCTCCTGGAAAGCCTGGATGCGCCTTTCAAGGTGTCAGCCAACAGGCATTTTGCAAATCTCAAGGTTCAGTTGCCGGCATTAAGCGCAAGGGCGCTGGGTATGGCTGTCAGCGGCAGTCTCTCCTATGCCGGTGGAAGCGGCATGATTGAGAATGCAAAAGTGAAGGCCAGGGATTTCTCGGCATCGCTCGGGCGTTTCTCGGCCCGGATCCCGCAGAAGCAGGTTTTTTCCAAAACCGTGCGCTATCCGCTCGATGCGGATTTTTCCGGCTGTGATATCCGCCGTGGCGATGCTTCTGTCAATAAGCTTTCCGGAAGCATCCGTGGCGCGTATGCCTGGAATCCGAACGGAAAGTGGCTGGAAGGAACGGTGGAGCTGTCCGCTGAAAAGGCGGCCTGGCAGGGGAAAGCGTCTGCTGCTCCGGCGGTCAAGGCCCTGTTTTCGGAATCGGGGGGGCAGGCGGATTTTAAAGCATCTGTTCTGGGGGGCTCGGTGACGGGAAATGCGTTGTTCAACCCGTTTGCCCTGCAGGAGAAAGTGGCGTTCAACATCAGCGCAAAAGGAATCCAGCTGGCCGAAGTAAAAAAATATGCCGGCCTGGGAGGCGATACGGCTTTGTCGGCAGGTGCTCTGGATGCCGGCTGCAATGGAGTCTACTCAAACTCCGCCGGTCTTGTCTGCCATGTCGAGGCGAACGGGCAGAATATGGCCCTGACCGGCCGTGGGGGCAAAACTCTTCTCTCTGCCGCTGGAATCAGGATCAACGCTGATCTGTCCGGCAAACGCCTGGTTGTCAATGAGGCGCTGCTGACGGCCGGAAAGGACGTTTCAGTCAGAGCCGCCGGCACGCTGGAGAATGTTTTACTGCCGGACCGCCAGGGCCGGATCGCCTTCACTGTTCCGGTTACGTCTCTGGCCGCTGTTGCGGATTCATTTATCAATGTGTTGCCAAGATCGATACAGGAGGCAACGGTTGCGGGAAATGTCGCGGCGGCTGGCGCTGCCAATTTGCAGGGGGGCAGGATTCTTGTCGATGGCGCCGTCACTCTGGAAAATATAAGTATTGAGGCGCCCACGGAAAATATAAAAGTATCGGGAATAAACGGTGTGCTGCCCCTGTCTCTTGATCTTGCCGGCAAGGAGGTCGTCACCCCTCCGGTTTCTACAAGTTTCAGCAGGCAGAACTACGCCGCTCTCAAGGATCAGCTGCGCCGGACTACGGAAAAAGGCGACAGCATCACCATCGGCAGCAGCAGTTTCGGTGGTCTGAGCGTGGATTCCACGAAACTCAGGCTAAGGGCGGCCAGGGGCGTCACTGAAATCATATCGCTTGAATCCTTGCTCTATGACGGAGTCCTGCTGGGAAAAGGTTTCATTGCCGCACAAAACGGAATACTCTACCGGGGAGACCTGCTTTTCAACGATCTCAGCCTGGTGCGGTTGTGCAAGGCTTTTCCGGCGATTACGGGCTACATGTCCGGTAAAATTGACGGAATACTGAGTGTTCGGGGTGAGGGCAAAAAGCTGTCGGATATTTCAGGCTTTGCCGAATTTTGGGCAAGGGAGACCCCCGGCGAAAAAATGCTTGTCAGCAAGGAATTCCTCCAGCGCCTGTCAGGCAAGAAACTGAGCGGATTCTTTTTCAGTTCCGACCGGGCCTATGACCATGCCGGTATAACAGCGGCTCTCGAAAAAGGGTTTCTGTCCTTTGATGCCCTGGATATATCCCATACGAATTTTCTGGGGGTCCGCGACCTGAGTGTCACCATAGCGCCCGGCCAGAACCGGATTGCCATTGATCATCTGCTGAATTCCATCAAGGAAGCCACGGTGCGCGGTAAGGCCGGCACTGGTGACGCAGGAAAGGATGCCCCCGTTGCAGCTCCTCCAGCAGCTGAATTCAAGTGGGCAGAATGACTTTACATATGGGCTGAATAAGTTATAGTCAGAGTTAATCAGGAAGGAGGATATCAAGATGAAACTTTTGAAATGGTTATTGGCAATAGGCTGTGGAGCGCTGGTTTCCTGCGCTATTATCACCGTTAATGTGTATTTTCCTGAAAAGGCGGTCAAGGAAGCGTATAAATCGCTCGATGAAATGCTCCTGAAAAAGGAGGGAGAGTCTTTGCCCAATGGCGAAAAGCAGCCGGTTGTGGAGCCCAGGCTGTCCCAGCCCGGTCCGCAGACCAGCCTGCCTTTGGTGTTGCCTGACTTCTCTTTCACCTCCGTTGCCCATGCGGCCGAGAGTGGTGATGATCTGGCAATAGAATTGGGGAGCATGCCGGAAGTCGCCGCTGCCTACGCTGAGATGAGCCGGAGGCAGTCCGCCCTGGGTGCTCTGTTTGACAGCGGTGTGGTCGGATTGACCAGCCAGGGTCTGGTGACGGTGCGGGACAAGGCGAAAGCCGGCGCTACGGATGAAGCGCTGGTCAGCGCGGAAAACAGGAGCCGCAAGACCGTCATCAGCAGCATGGCAAAGGCGATACTGAAAATCACCAAACAGGAAGCGACCAAGGCCGCGCTTGACCAGACCATGGGCAAAGCCGCGGCGACCTATGCCGAAACAAAACGCGAAGCCGCGAAGCCGGGTTGGTGGATGCAGTTGCAGAACGGCAAATGGGTGCAGAAGTAAACTTATAAACTCACTATCTCGCAGGCTTCCTGGTCGAGCTTGTCAACCTGCTGCAACAGGTCTTCGATGCTGATCTGGCTCAACTCCAGGCTGGTGAAGGTCATGTCCGTGATCTCTTCGGGCTGGCAGTTCAGGTCGGACATGGCGTTGGAGAGGCTGATCACCTCCGCCAGTCTCGGGTTGCGGATGGCGCGCTCCGGATTGTGGTGGTGGCGGATGATTTCCTTGATGTCATCGCCGAAGTTCCACTTGTCGGCCAGCAGATAACCTACCTCGGCATGGTGCTGCTCGATCAGCTTCTCCCTGGCTTCCGGCAGCAACATGTAATCTCCCAGCATATCCAGCAGGATCGTCTTGCCGATGTCGTGCAGCAGGCCGCAGATAAAGGCCAGTTCGTAGTTGCCGCCCATGTCCCTGGTGACCTGGCGGGCGATCATGCCGCACACCAGGCAGTGCTGCAGAACCTTCCTGATCTCCTTGTCGTTGCGCGGGCTGAAGCTGCTCATCGCATGCACGGTGACAATGCTCATCAACGATTTGAAGCCGATGAAGACCACCGCCTCCTTCAACCCGGAAATATGGACACGGTGTCCGTAGTAGGCCGAATTGCAGATTCTGAGGATTTTTGAGACCAGGATCTGGTCGGTGATGCATTCGATGATTTCATCGATCGAGATGGTCGGGTTGTCGATCTTTTCGGCGATCTGCAGCATCACATCCGGAATGGGGGGCAGGTCGAAATTCCCCTCCTGAATGTGTTCCTCGATCTCGTCCAGAACCTTGTCGGCATCAACCTGATCGCCCAGGCGGTCTTCATCAAAGTGGCGCACCGATTCCAGCAGCACCTGGATCGAGTTGAGCCTGACCGGACTGTTCAGCACGAACCTGGGCAGATCGTCGGTGAATTCGAATATGCCCGTATCCCATTTGAGGGCGCTGGTCAGGACGACTTCGGCGGCTCGCTTGAGAATCTCTTCCAATTGCGCTTTGGTGTAAATATTCCTGGAGAGCAGGTATCCGATAAACGGCAGGCCGAGGGATTCGGAATCGGTAAAGGCGTTGTCGAGTTCTTCCTGGCTGACATCGGCGCGGTCCTTGAAAAAACCGCCGAAATGTTCCCCTTCGCAGTTGGACCAGATAAAGATGATCTTGCCTTCCTGTATATAGAACTTTTTCTGCCGCCCATGCTGGCTGATGACAAGCGTACCCGAGCGCTTGCTGTTGTCGGCCCACTGGATCAGGTCCGCAAGTGGCATCAGGCTCAGATTACCGTTGAATTTTCGCATGGGGTGTCCCGTGGTTCTGTTGAAGACCGGGTTTAATGTGAAGCGCTACGGCGCCGGTGTGTCCTCTTCCGCTTTCAGGAGAGCATCTCTATATCAGCAAGCTGCCCCCGTCTATGATGATTCTCTCTTCACCGTTTGCCATGATTGCCGTCAGCGTCGGCTGATAGAATACATAGTCCTCGTGGAAGGGGGCGCTGACCGTTCCGCCAAAACCGGTGTTGTCTCCCAGCGCGATGTGAATCGTGCCCAGGATCTTCTCCGCTTCCAGGACGTTGTCGGGTCGGCTGGCCTTGTCATTGGTGCCGATGCCCAGTTCGGCGATGTTGCGGCAGTTCGGGTTTTCGGCAAACCTCGTTTCCAGCTTTTCGCGGTGGCTGTCATTGCCCTCGATTTCGACTACCACACCGCTCTCGACCGTCAACCGCAGCGGATCGTCCAGTTTGCGGGTCGGCCCCCATTCGATGACCATCACGCCGTGGCTCCTGCACTCCAGCGGAGCCAGATAGGCTTCGCCGGCCGGCAGGTTTCCGAAACTTCCGTCAGCGGTCAGCAGTCCATCATCTCCCTTGGCCAGGCGCCCCTGTTTACATATATTCATATTGGTGCCGTTGGGGGTGGTGACCCTGATCCATTCGGCGCGGTTGACCGCCTCCACCAGTCGTGCGGTGCGATCGGCCAGCCGGTTCCAGTCCACGGTCATGGAAGTGTGGAACATGTCCGGGTCGAAATGCGGCAGGCTGGCGAAGCGGCAACCGGCGGCACAGGCCAGGGCGCGGTAGCGGGTGTGGCTGGTGGAATTGTTCGAGAGCGCGACGATGATGTCAACGACGGAATCCTTGCGGGAAAGGACAATCTCCCTGGCGATGGCAATTTCTTCCGGCGAGGCGGATTTGCACAGCAGCTTCGCCAGCAGTCCGGCCGTTTCCAGCGCCGTAACAGTTTCGCCCCCGAAGGTCGCGTTCCAGAGGCTCAGTGGTGGTTCGACACCGGATGCCGACGTGGAGGGGAACTCCACGAAGGTTCCGCAGCCGTACTTCTCTGCGGCGTATACGGCCGCGGCGTGTGCGGTCGCGTTCAGTCTGGTGCGGCGATCAAGATCCGATGGCGACACGTTCTCGTCGGCGCGGATCGAATCGCTGAATATCAGCACCTTTTCTCCGGCGCGAATTCCCATATTGGTTTCGAAAAGCGAGCTGAATGCCGTATCCAGGGAAGTATTGGTAGTCATGGGTCTGTGGTCTCCATATCTGTGGCTATGAATATGAATTGACGATTATACACATCACATTAGTAAGCTAGAAGCTATTTTCTGTGCCCCGGCGTAATAAAAAAAATATTTAATGTGTTCTTAAACATACAGGCTCCGGCTGAAAAGATAAAATTAGTTGTGAGTACTTTGGAATATCAACAGTTTTTTCCTTGATTTTTGGGATGTTATTGTGATAATCATGCATACTGTATACAATTACAAGTAGTAGTATTGTTTAATAAAAGCAGGTACTTAACCCAGTGTTTCAGGGGTTGGTTTCGGAGGTTTATGTGGCACAGGTCATCTTTTCCACGTGGGGCGGTGATGTAGTAGACAACAGAAATGTTTCCGGAGAACCGAAAGCGGTCAGCTATCGTCTGCCGGTTGCCTTTGACGGTGAGCGTCCGCTGCGGGCGTTCATGGGATGGGACGGAATCATCCTGTTCGACAAGTACGTTGATGTGCCGGCAATGACCGCCGAGTACATGAAGCGTGTTCAGACCCTGTACTGTTGCGGCCGTTGTACGCCGGGCAAGAAGGGCACCAAGGTACTGATGGACCTGTTCCGGAAAGTGCTGGAGCGCAAGGCGAGCGAGGCTGACCTGGATACGGTCGGAGACCTGGCCGAGCTGCTGAAAAACTGCAAGTGCACCCTCTGTCAGAGTGCCACTGTGCCGGTTTTCGATGCGGTCAAGCATTACCGTTCCGATTTCATGGCCTATATCAACAGCGCCTGCGGTCCGAATGCCGAGCCGGCAAAATACATCCACAAGATTACCGCTCCCTGCATGGACAAGTGCCCGGCCCACATCGACATCCCCAAATATGTCGAAGAGCTTCGCAATTACCAGTATGGCGAGGCTTTGGCGACGATCCGCGAAAACATGCCCCTGCCGTCCGTCTGCGGCCGGGTTTGTCCGCATCCCTGCGAAACCGCCTGTCGTCGCAAGAACGTCGATGACGCGATCAATATCATGGTGCTGAAGCGCACCGCATCGGATTACGAGCGTCTGCACAATCTGACTCCGCCGATGGTGCCCAAGGCCAAAAAGAACAAGACTGTGGCAATCGTCGGCGCAGGTCCGGCCGGCCTGGCCGCCGCCTACTACCTGGCGCTGGAAGGTTATCAGTGCACCATATACGAGGCGCTGCCGGAAGGGTTCGGCGGGGGCATGATTGCCGTCGGCATACCGGCTTACCGCATGCCGCGCACGATCCTGCAGCGTGACATCGACATCATCCAGTCGCTGGGTGTTGAAATCATCTACGATTGCCGGGTTGGCAAGGATATCTCGCTGCCGGAACTGAAGCAGAAATACAACGCCGTGTTCCTGGCTCCAGGCGCGCACCGTTCCAAGCCGATGGGTGTCGAGGGAGAGGACAAGGGCTACAAGGGTTTCCTCTCGGGTGGTATCGACTTCCTGCGTGAGGCCTACATGGGGCGCCCGACCGGCATGGGCAAGAAGGTTTGCGTGGTCGGCGGCGGTAACACCGCTATCGACTGTGTGCGTGTGGCGCTGCGTGAAGGCGCCGAAGAGTCGATCCTGCTCTATCGCCGCTCCCGCAAGGAGATGCCGGCCGATTCCTGGGAAGTTGACGGCGCCGACGAAGAAGGTGTCAGATTTGAATTCCAGGTGCTTCCGACCAGGATCATCGTCGATGACAAGGAACAGGTAACCGGCGTCGAATGCGTTCGCATGGCAATGGGCGAGCCTGATGCCTCCGGTCGCCGCAGACCGGAACCGGTGGCGGGCAGCGAATTCGTGGTCGAGTGCGACACGGTTATCCCGGCCATCGGCCAGGATCCGGACCTGGGCTTTATTCCGCCGGACATGGGTATCGACATCACCAAGTGGAACACGGTCGTTACCAAGTTTCTGCCGCTCAAGGATGCAGCCGGAAAAGATCTCAAGGACGGTATGGGCAACATGCTTTCCCGTTCGCTGATCACCGACTGTGACGGCGTGTTTGCCGGAGGCGATGCCGAGATCGGGCCTCTGACCGTGGTTGCCTGTGTCGGCAACGCCCACCGTGCAGCACTGGTGATACAGCGCTGGCTGGAAGAGGGCAAGGCCTATCTCAGCGAGCAGGATATCTTCGACGACCTGTTGACCTATCTGGGTGTCTACGACAAGAATGAAAAAGTGGCCTGGCTGGATTCCGTCAATCGTGCCGGCCAGAAAGAAATTCATGGTCGCGAGCGGGCAGCGAAGGGCAATTATCGTGAGGTCGAGCTCGGTTTCAGCGACAGCACCGCCCAGACCGAAGCCGACCGTTGTCTGAGATGCTACCGCATGGCAATGGTGGCTGTATAGTTCGGCGTTTGCGGTTGTTTTTACCCGGCATAACAAAAATAACGATGCGGTAATGGAGATATAACGGCATGGCACATATAGAGTCCTGCGAGAAAAAAACGGCAACAGTGACTATCAACGGAAAACAGGTAACGGTGCCCACGGGCACCACCATCCTGGACGCTGCAACGGAACTGGGGATCAAGATCCCGACCCTCTGCTGGCTGAAGAAGATCTCCACCACCGGCGCCTGCCGCATATGCGTGGTCGAGGTCGAGGGTGTGGAACGCCCCATGACCGCCTGCAATACCCCGGTCAAGGACGGCATCAACGTGACGACCTCCACACCTGCGCTTGAACAGATTCGCAGGAACACGCTGGAGCTGATGCTGGTCAATCATCCGCTGGACTGCCCGGTTTGCGATGCGGCCGGCGAATGCGACCTGCAGGACAACTGTTACGGTCTTCAGGTTGACAAGAACAAGTTCGGGGCCGAACTGGAACGTCTGCCGATCCGTTATGACTGGAAACTGCTGGAGAGTGACCCGAACCGCTGCATCCTTTGCGAAAAATGCGTCAAGGTCTGCCGCGAGATAGTCGGGCGGGAGGCGATCGAAATAGTCGATCGCGGCGACCGCACCATTATCGATACGATCAGCGGCGAACCGCTGGATTGCGACTTCTGTGGCAACTGTATCAACGCCTGCCCGACCGGCACGCTGATCAGCAAGCCGTTCAAGTTCCGCGGCCGCCCCTGGGCCTTTGATGTTACTCCGGGCATCTGCGCCTTCTGCTCATCCGGTTGCCAGATCGAATACCACGCCAAAAACGGGCGTATCGATCGCGTGACCAGCTCCGATGAAACCTACAACCGTGGCAACCTGTGTGCAAACGGCCGTTTCGGCTATGCCGCCTTCAACTCGCCGGGGCGCGTGACATCGCCGATGATGCGTGAGGGAAGCAGCGACCAGAGAAAGGTCACCTGGGAGCAGGCGCTGGGCAGCGTAGCGGCCAGACTGAAGGAACTTGGCGGCGGCGCCGTTGCCGGTATCGGTTCGCCGCGCGTCACCAACGAAGAAAACTACCTGTTCCAGAAATTATTCCGTGGAGCGCTGGGCAGCAACAACATCGACTCCGAGGCGCGTCTCGGCTATCTGCCGTCCCAGATCCTGCAATGGGAACTGCTGGGTTACAGCGGCGGCACCTTCGATATGAACGCCATCGAGAAGGCCAGCGCGGTGGTGGTGATCGGCGCTGATCTGAAGGGTGAATCGGCCGGATTTGCCTATCGCGTGATCCAGGCCGTAACCAAGAACGATGCCAGGCTGGTGCTTGCCAACAGCCGCGGCACTTCGCTGAACAAGTTTGCCAACTCATTTCTGCAGTGTCGCCCGGGGAGTGAAGCCTGGCTGGTGGCCGGCCTCAACAAGGCCATCCTGGCTGAGGGACTGGAGGGCAAGTCAGCAAATGTTCAGGGCTTTGACAGCCTGAAGTCATCGCTTGAGGCGCTCTCCTTCGAAAAGATCACCGCGGCCTGCGGAGTCTCCGAAGCGCAGCTGCGCGAGGCCGCCGGTCTGATCTGCAATGGCGGCAGCACAGCGGTACTGTACGGCTTTGACGTGATCCGTTCCGCCGACATGAAGAACGCTGTGACGGCTGCTGTCAACCTGGCGCTGCTGACCGGAGCTACCAGCGCCGATGGAGCCGGAATCTATCCGCTGGACGAAAAGAACAACACCCAGGGCATGCTGGATATGGGGATTTGTCCCGAATACCTGCCCGGCTACCACACATATGAACATGCAGCCGCCAAATTCGGCGCAGCCTGGAATTGCGCCATTCCCGCAACGCCCGGTAAAGACCTGTTTCAGATTATCGAGGCGATCGAGTCCGGCCAGATCAAGGCTCTATATGTGATGGGAAGCGATCCGCTGCATATCCTCCCGGATCGCAATCGCACCCTGAAGGCGCTGCAGAAGCTTGAACTGCTGGTGGTCCAGGATATCTTCCTGACCGATACCGCCCGCTTGGCGCATATCATACTGCCGGCGGCAACCGGTGCGGAGAAGGCCGGCTCGTTCACTTCGGCGGATAACCGGGTGCAGTGTTTCAGCGCAGCCGTCAAACCGGCCGGCGAATCACGCACCGATGCCGAAATCCTGATGAAACTGCACGCGCTGATTGCTCCGGTGGTTGCGATGACACCGATGACATCCGATGAACTGCACCATGAAATAACATCCTTGACCGGGCTTTACAGCGAAACCTGCGACCATGACGGCTGCCGGATGGGTCGTGTCAAGAACCGGACCGAAAAAGCTGTGTTTGCTCCGCTGAACCCGGTTGCGCTGCCGCAGTTGTCACGCCCCTTCACGTTGAAGATCGGCTCGCTGCAGCACCACAACGGAACCATGACCACCTGGTCGGAGAACAACATGCTGGTGGCCGGCGAAGCCTGTCTGGAATTATCGCTGGAAGATGCAGCAGCATTGGGCGTTGCTGCCGGTGATATGCTGAAAGTTACCTCCGACAGCGCCAGCATCACGCTCAAGGCGCGCCCCTCTGCCAACCAGCAGCGCGGTGACCTGTTCGTCCCGTCCCATTACAGGGATCCGCAGGTCAATCTGCTTTCGGGACAGAAATCCTCTCCGCTGGCCGTAACGCTGGCTAAAGCCTAGTGCTACGTAACATCTGATACTAACCCCCCTCAGTCCCCCCTTATCAGGGGGGAAGCCTTGAAGTCTCCCATGACAAGGGGAGATTTAGAGGGGTTTGGTGCGAAAGAATAAGAGTACATGTACTAACCGGAACCATCCCCGGAACCAGATCAAAAAACGCCGCTGACAGCGGCGTTTTTTGTTGGATGCTCCTTGTGCAAAAGCGGACCCCTGCTATAATTTAAGCTTAATTAAGGGGGGCGCCGATGATAAAGCTTATCCTGCTGCTGATGTTTCTGTGTACTGCTGCCTGTGCGGCGAACACAGGACAGACCGACTATCCTGCCGATGACACATCAACAGCACGATTGCTGTATCCCTACGAATCCTCCCGGTCTTGCAAGGGGTGCCACGCCTCGATATATCTGCAGTACGAGAATTCGATGCACGCAAGTGCTTTCGATAATCCGCTGTTCGATGCCCAGTACTTCAAGGATGCGGTACCGCGCGCGCTGCGCGACAGGTCTTTCGTTCCGGAAGCCCGTGACTGTGTACGGTGTCACGCTCCGGTGGTCTATATGAACTATACCGGGCTGATCACCAGCCGGCAACAGGCGGAAGCCTATGAAACCGGGGTGACCTGCGATTTCTGTCACACTCTTACCGGCTCTGCTTCCAATGGTGACTACAAACAGAACCCGTCGCGCAAGAAACTCGGCCCCTTGCAGCTCGCCAACAGCTGGCATGCCGAATATTCAGGCTATTTCCAGCTGAGCGAGTTCTGTGAACAGTGTCATAATGACCGCAACCACCGGGGACTGGAAGTAAAGTCAACCTTCAGCGAGTGGCAGCAGAGCGGTTTTGTCAAGGCCGGGATTCTATGCCAGGATTGCCATATGAACAGACTCGGTTATCTGGACAAGGGTCGCGCCGAATTCGAGCGGGGCGAGTATGTGCATATGAACATGATCACGGGCGAGGCAAAGGTTTCTAAAACCGACAAGCTCTACAACCACTCCTTTCCCGGTGCGCACAATAACCAACAGCTGAAAGGAGCGCTCCAGCTCGATATCCAGGCGTGTCGCAACAACGGTGACAGCAGTTCGACCCTGTTCAAGGTGGTTGTCGATAATTCAAGGGTGGGTCACAGGATGCCGTCCGGAAGTTCGGATCTCCGTATCATGTGGCTGGAGATATGGGCCATTGCTAAGGATGGCACGGCCTTGCCGGTATCGCCGGTTCAGGCAATACCGCCGCCAGCTACGGCCGATTATTCGCTTGCGGGGGGCAGCACGGATGATGCGGCAATACTCGGCAGTAGCGTGCCTACGGGAAGCCGTCTTTATCGGGCCGTATTCGTTGATGGCGCAGGCAAACAGTCGCTCTTGAACTACGATTCAGTGGAGAAACTATTTGACAACCGGCTCGGGCCGGGAGAAAAAAGGATCGAGGAGTACTCGCTGAAACTGCCAGCTTCATACGCGGGTGAGGTGACGCTGCAGGCCACGCTGCGCTATCTCGCAGCTCCTGCGTCATTTACCGGATGGCTGGGTGTACAGGCGTTTGAACCGGTCGTGATATCCGAAGCTAAGATAATCATTCCAGCCGGAACGTTCGAAAAACTGAAATAACAGTTCGAGCATCACATATCCGCTATCAACAAAAGGACGATTACATGAGCCAGGCCCTCAAGCAGAAGCAACGCAGCCGTCTGGCAACCGAGATTAACCTGGGGCGGCCCGGTGCCGGACATGGCGGGCAGCTTTCGGTCTGCCTGGTTTCCCCCAGCCGCTATCGTACCGGCATGAGCAGCCTCGGGTTCCAGACCGTCTATGCGCTCCTGTCCGAAGCGGAAGGCATACGCTGTGAACGGGCCTTCCTGCCGGATCGCGACGAACTGGAGGAATACCGCCGCAGCGGCACGGCGTTGCTCTCGCTGGAATCCCAGCGGCCGCTGGCCGACTTCGACGTGATTGCCTTTTCAACCTCGTTTGAACCGGATTACCTGAACATCCCGACCATTCTCAAACTGGCGCGCCTGCCGCTCTACTCCGCCGAACGGAACGAATCCGATCCGCTGGTGATCGCCGGTGGCGCGGCTTTTTTCATCAATCCCGAACCGGTGGCCGATTTTATCGACGTGATCTGCGTCGGTGAAGGTGAGGATATTATCCCCCTACTGGTCTCGGCGCTGCTGTCACCGATTCCGGCGGGACGGACCGGGTTGCTGGCCGAGATGAGCCGTATTCCGGGCATCTACATTCCCGCATTGTACCGGCCATGCTACGACGGAGATAAGCTGTTGAAGTACGAATCTGTCTCCGGCGCGCCGCTGCCGGTCTCGCGAATCTCGGCCTGTCTGGAACAGCACCCTCCCTCAGCTTCGAGGATTCTGACCGAAGACACCGAGTTCGGAGACATGTTCCTGATCGAGGTCAGCCGTGGCTGCCCGCGCGGCTGTCGCTTCTGCAGCTCGGGTTTCATCTACGGAACCTTCCGGCAGCAGCCCTACGAAAATCTGGTGGCGATGGTGGACAAGGGTCTTGAATATCGCAGTAAGGTCGGCCTGGTCGGAGCGGCCGTATCCGATTATGCCGATATCGGCAAACTCTGCCGCTACATTGTTGACCGTGGCGCCAAGGTCTCGGTCTCTTCGCTGCGCCTCGACCGGATTGATGGCGATATGCTGGATGCGCTGCTGGTCAGCGGCCACAAAACCATTTCGCTGGCTCCGGAGGGGGGCTCCCAGCGGCTGCGCGACCTGATCCGCAAGAACCTGAGCGAAGCCCAGATCCTGGATGCATGCGAGATGCTGATATCCCGCGATATACTCAACCTGAAACTGTACGTGATCATCGGCCTGCCGGGCGAGACAGAGGACGATCTGGGCGAACTGATCCGACTGGTGGGCGAGATACGTGCTCGCGTGATCGAGCGGGCCCGTATCAACAAGAGGCTGGGAGAAATCACGCTCTCGGTCAATCCCTTCATCCCCAAGCCATTTACACCTTTTCAGTGGTGCGGCATGGAGGCGCCCGCTTCGCTGGAACGCAAGGTCAAGCTGCTTGAGAACCGCCTGCGGCCGTTATCCAACGTGCGTCTCAAGGTCGAGAGCCTGCGGGAATCATATCTGCAGGCGCTGTTGTCGCGTGGCGACCGGCGTTTGGCGCCACTGTTGGCGGAAATGGCCGAAGGCTCCAATCTCAAGAAAGCGGCCAGGCATTGCGGGATTGATACCGATCGCTACGTACTGCGCACGATTGCCGGTGACGAATGTCTGCCGTGGAGTGTCATCGACACCGCGGATACCGAAATGCTGCGCCGCGAATACGAGCGGGCGCTGGCTGCAGAGGGGAGTTAGATATGAGGCAGGACCCGGGTAATCAGTATATCGCTACCATTTTATCCCGATGCGACCTCCGGGGAATGGAAGTGCTTGAAATAGGCTGCGGCAAGGGGAGGATCACGCGGGATCTGGCGAAGCATGCCGCACATGTGGTGGCCGGCGACCCGGACGCGGCGGCGCTGGGAGTCGCTCGGGCCACACTTCCAGCCGACAATGTCACGTTTGTGCATGCGCCCGATGGGTTTCCGGATTACCCACCTGCAAGCTTTGATCTGGTAATCTATACACTTTCCTTCCATCACGTCCCGATAATGGAGATGCAGTCCAGTCTGCGCAAGGCCGGTGAAATGATGCGTGGTGGCGGGATTATTGTAGTTGTTGAACCGGGAGATGGCGGCTCCTTCAGCGAGGCAAAAGAGCGTTTCGGGGCCGGTAGCGGTGACGAACGCCCCGCCAGGGAAGCGGCCATTCGTGCGCTGCAGGAACTTGACGGCTGGGTTGCGGGAGACACGGTATGCTTCCGCGTTCTGTTCCAGTTTGACGACGAAGAGGATTTTTTCAACAGCATGCTTCCGGGATATGGGCAGCAACCGGAATCATTTATTACAGACGTCAGGAATTTTCTTGCTCTGCATCGGAGCGGGGACGGGATCATGCTTGATGCCGAACGAAAGTTGATTGTAATGCGAAGAGCAGGCCTTTGAAGTCGCAGCAATTCAGCCATCGGCCAAGTCTGCCGTTAATGAACGCTTCTGTAAATATTTATTAGAATTGCCGGCATAATCAAGCACGTCGGTTTGCCGGCCCAGCGCCTGTTCACCTGGGAGCCACCCTATGTTGCACGATATTCAGCAAGCAGCCCGCATAATTGTCGGCAACAGCCTGATGTATCTTTTGCCGGTGCTCTGTGTGCTGCTGCTGCCAACCATTCATGCCGAGGCGGTTGGTGTCCAGTCGCTGCAGAAGATTGTCGCGGTTGTTCCCCCCGATTTCCCACCCACATATTACCGTGACCCGGCCAGCGGTAAACCGGCCGGTTTCGCGATAGACGTGATGAACGAAGTGGCCCGCAGAGCCGGTTTTCAGGTGGAATATGTTTTTGGCCAGCCCTGGATGGAAATCTTCAACATGCTGGAAAGCGGCAAGGCCGATGTAATCCCCAATCTGACCATCGAAGACTCACGGAGGAAGCGGTTTGCATTCACCAGGCCGGTTGAAAGTGTGCATGTCTCCTATGTGGTTCGCAGCGAGCGGAATGTGGCTGCCCCCGCCGCAGGCATGCGCATAGGCGTGATCAACGGCAGTGTCGCCCACACCTACCTGACATCACGTGCGGATATGACCATCGTGCCCGAGCAGAGTATGCAGCATCTGCTGTTCAATCTCCTGTCCGGACAGGTTGACATGGTACTGGCCTCCACTCCTAATATCATGAAAATTGCTTTTGATGCCGGTGTGGAAGAGCGGGTCAGGGTTCTGCAGCCTCCGCTGCTGGAATTGACCAGGGGGATGGCGCTGCGTCCGGCCGACGTGGCCTTGAGACAACGGTTGGACCGTGCCATCGATGATTATATCAGGAGCGAGGGTTACCGGGAGGTGTACGACCGTTGGTGGGGCCGGCCGAAGCCGTTCTGGAACACCACCAGACTGCTGCTGCTGATGGCTCTGCTGGTCGGCGGGGTGACGATTGCTATGACGGTCTGGCGCTGCAAGTCGACCTCCAGGCTCAATCAGGAACTGCGCCAGGCGTTTGAGCGGGCCGATCGGGAGCGGATGAAATCCGATTCCATTCTTGAATCGATCAATGACGGCATCAGTATTCAGGACAGCGGTATGAGGGTGATTTATCAGAATGCCAGGCATATCGAGATGCTGGGCGCCCATATCGGGGAGCTATGTTACCAGGCCTACTACGAACGGGATTCCATTTGCGAGGGTTGTCTGGTTCATGCCACTTTTCTGGATGGAACCAGTGCCATGGAAACCAGAATTCTGACGACCCCGTCCGGTCTCCGCTATTTCGAGATAAGTGTCTCTCCGATCCGTGATGAACATGGTCAGATTGCTTCGGTGATTGAATGCGTTCGCGACATAACCGAACGTCGCCAGGCGGAAGAACAGCGCCACAAGGACCTGGTTTTCATCGAAACCCTGATGCAGAACTCACCCATGGGAATCAGGGTGTTTGATGCGGAAAGCGCGGACTGCGTCATGGTTAATCAGGCCGCCGCCGACATCGCGGGAGGAGCTGTTGCCGTGATGCAGCGGCAGAACTTCCGCAATCTGGACTCATGGCGGGCTGCCAACCTGTTGGCTACTGCCGAAGAGGTGATTGCCGACGGTATTGCCAGGATGTTCGAAACGGAGATGTGTACCTCGTTCGGCAAACAGGTGGCAGTGGTCTACTTTCTCTCCCGTTTCGTCGCCAACGATAAGCCTTATCTGTTGATCATGGGACGTGATATAACCGAGGAAAAGCGCATCGAGGCAGAGAATGAACGGATAGAGAGACAGCTGCTGCACACGCAGAAACTGGAGAGCCTGGGGGTGCTGGCCGGCGGCATCGCCCATGACTTCAACAATATCCTGACGGCAATCCTGGGCAACACCGAGTTGGCGCTGATGCGGCTCAATCCCGAATCGCCGGTTCTGGACAACCTGCAGCGGATCGAAAAGTCGGCTGTCAGAGCCACCGACCTTGCCAAACAGATGCTGGCCTATTCCGGCAAGGGGAAATTCGTGGTAGAAAACATTGATCTGAATCGCCTGATTGAAGAGATGGGGCACATGCTGGAGGTATCCATTTCGAAAAAGGCGGTATTGCATTTTAACCTGACACGCCCACTGCCATCGGTGGAAGCTGATGCAACCCAGATTCGCCAGATTGTCATGAATCTGGTGATCAATGCCTCCGAGGCCATCGGCGACAGGAGTGGTGTTATTGCAGTAACGACCGGCAGCATGGTTTGTGATCAAAAATATCTGAAAGATGTATGGCAATGCGATGGAATTGCCGAAGGGATCTACGTCTGTATTGAAATCTCCGACACCGGTTGCGGCATGGACAAGGAAACCATGGCAAGGATCTTCGATCCCTTCTTCACAACCAAATTTACAGGTCGGGGACTGGGAATGGCGGCGGTGCAGGGAATCGTGCGGGGCCATAAAGGAGCAATCAGTGTTTACAGCGAATCCGGCAAGGGGAGCAGCTTCAAGATATTGCTTCCCGCCAGTGGTAAAGCCTTTGAACTGTCAAGGCAGGAAAATCGCTCTGAAATATGGAAAGGGAGCGGGTTGGTGCTTCTGGCGGATGACGAGGAAACCGTCCGCAACATAGGCCGGGAAATGCTTATGGAGTTGGGCTTTGATGTGGTAACCGCCTCCGATGGCCGGGAGGCGCTGGATGTCTTCAAGAGCCGTAGCGACATCCATGCCGTGATTCTGGATCTTACCATGCCGCACATTGACGGCGAGCAGGCTTTCAATGAGTTGCGGATGCTGAAACACGATGCCAGGGTAATCATTTCCAGTGGCTACAGCGAATACGAAGTTACGCGGAAGTTTGCCGGAAAAGGTTTGGACGGGTTTATATCCAAACCGTATAAACTGTCGGCGTTGCGTGACGCCATGAGGAGTCTGGGCGAATGACAGGATTCTTTAAACTAATTTAAGGGGTTAAGATGCAGTCAGCCGAGTTGGCAAAACGAATGAAATCGAAACAACCTCCCACCGTTGTGGATGTCCGCAGCGGCATGGAGTTCCGTCACGGGCACATATCGGGCGCGCTCCATGCCCCGACCTGGAAAATCCTGTTCAGGATGGCACAGCTCCCGTCGGCCAGGGACGCCGAGCTGGTCGTCACCTGCGAGCACGGTCCCCGGGCCCAGCTGGCAAAGGCAGTGCTGAGCATGTTCGGTTACACTAACGTGGATCTGCTGGATGGTCACATGTCAGGCTGGCGCCAGGCCGGCCGCTCGCTGGAAAAATAATATGACCGGATCTGACCTGTGATGGAACAGCAAAGCACTGCGCAACTGTTTGCCCGCGCCAGGTATCTGGCGTTGTTCACGATTTTTTACAACATCATCGAGGGGCTGGTCTCGGTCTGGGCCGGCGCGGCCGATGAAACCCTGTCGCTGTTCGGTTTCGGCGTGGACTCTTTTATCGAGGTGATCTCGGCGGTCGGTGTCTGGCACATGCTGCGCAGGATCAGCGCCAACGGCGGCGAGACGCGCGACGAATTCGAGCGGCGGGCGCTGCGTATCACCGGCGCGTCCTTTTACCTCTTGACGGCCGGCCTGACCCTGACTGCGATGATCAGCCTCTACCAGCAGCACAAGCCGGAGACCACGCTGTGGGGCATCGCGGTGTCGCTGGGCTCCGTCTCTTTCATGTGGTACCTGATCCGACAGAAGACCCGGGTCGGAAAGCAGCTCGGCTCCAATGCCATCCTGGCCGATGCGGCCTGCTCCAGGGCCTGTCTCTACCTGTCGCTGGTGCTGATGGTGTCCAGTGTCGGTTATGAACTTACCGGCATCGGCAGCCTGGATGCGATTGGCGCACTGCTGATCGCCTGGCTGGCCTTCCGGGAAGGGCGCGAATCGTTTGAAAAGGCCAGCGGGCTGGACTGTTCGTGCAGTTGCAGCTGCGGTAAAAGTTGATCGCTATGCCTGCTCGAAGCGTCGCCCTGCCGATCCTGGTTGTTGCCCTGTTGTTGACCAGTGCGCTTTCCTGGTTTGCCGTAAGGAACTACCGGACCGCCGGGCCGATCGCCGAAGAGAACTTGCGGGGCCTGGCGCTGACGATGGCGGCGGCGATGGAGGGGGTTGCCTCCCGTGATCCGTCGCTGAAATCACTGGCCTCGTTCCAGACCAGTGAAGTCGCTTATGCGGCGCTGATCTCTCCCCGGGGTAACATCCTCTTTCACAGCAACCCTGACCTGATCGGTTCCGATGCCGTTGACCGGCGCTATCAGGCCGTGCTGACGGCCGGCAATCTGCGCGAGGAACGGATACGGCTCGGTACCGGAGAGTCGGTCTACGAGTTCCAGACCCCTTTCCACCTGTCGGGCGGCACCTGCGTGCTGCGCCTGGCGCTGCACACCTGGCGTTCGGAGGCGGTTATGCGCCGGGCCGGGCAGGGGGCGGCAATCCTGTTTTCACTGCTGGTTGTGGGCTGGGGCCTGGGATTGACCGTGTTCTGGCTTTTGCGCCGCCAGGAGGCGCAGAATCGCCTGCTGGCGCATCGTAACGAGTTGGCGCGCCTGGGCGAGGTCGGGGCGGTGCTGGCCCACGAGGTGCGCAATCCGTTGGCCGGGATCAAGGGCTACGGACAGCTGCTGGAGGAACGTCTGCCGGAAGGCAGGGAGCGCGGCTTTGCAGCGCTGATCGTAAGTGAGGCCAAGCGCTTGGAGGAACTGGTGGGCGGCATCCTGCTCTACACCCGTTCCACACCGGCTGCAGCCGAGCCATGCCGCGTCGCTGTCGTTGCCACATCGGTGCTGGAACTGTTGGCGCCGCAGCTTGATGAGTGCGGAGTGAAGGTCAGTTGCGACCTGTCGGCCGACCTGTCGGTCTTCTGCCCGGAGGAAGGGTTGCGCCGCGTTCTGCTGAACCTTGTCACTAACGCGCTGCAGGCATCGCCCCGCGAGGGGATTGTCACGATTACGGGCCGTCGGGTGTCGGAATTGATCGAGATCTACGTGGCGGACCATGGCGACGGAATTTCACAGGAGATGAGGCCGGTGCTGTTCGAGCCTTTCCGTACCAGCAAGGCCCGTGGCGCCGGGTTGGGACTGGCGGTCTGCAAAAAGATTATTGACGATTGCGGCGGCAGCATATCAGCCGGAGACGCGCCGGAGGGTGGAGCGCTCTTCTCAGTGCGATTGCCGGCCGCCAGCGGGGAGAGATGATGAACGGCAGGATACTGATTGTTGAAGATGACGCCACCTTCCGTGGCCTTTTGACCACCATACTGGAGGATGACGGCCACGATGTGACCGTGGCCGCGGACGGGGCGGCCGGGCTGCTGAACCTGAAACGTACGACCTTCGACCTGGTGCTGTCCGACCTGAAGATGCCCAACATGGGTGGCGTGGAACTGTTCAGGGCCAGTCGCGACGACCCGTCCGCGCCGCCGTTCGTGCTGATAACCGCTTACGGTACGGTTGAGGAGGCGGTCACGGCGATCAAGGAGGGGGTCAGCGACTTTCTTACCAAGCCGCTCAAGGATCCTGCCACGTTGAGAGCGCTGGTTGCGCGGCTTCTGGAGGAACGCCGCCGGGAAAGGCGACTGGTGGCCATGGACCAGGCCGAACTGGCCGGGTTGCCGCCGCTTGAGATACTGTTTGCCGGCGCAGCCATGCAGAATATCCGCCGTCAGGTGGCAGATGTGGCCGCAACCGGCTCGACCGTGCTGATCGGCGGGGAAAGCGGCACCGGCAAGGAGCTGCTGGCCCGCTATATCCATCTTTCCAGCCCGCGCCGGAGCGGGCCTTTTGTTGCGGTGAACTGCGCCGCCATCCCGGAGAACCTGCTGGAGAACGAGCTGTTCGGCCATGAACGGGGTGCCTTCACCGGTGCTTCCAGCACACGACAGGGCAAGTTCGAGCTGGCTTCCGGCGGATCGATCATGCTGGACGAGATCGGCGAGATGCCGCTGGCGATGCAGGCCAAGCTGTTGCGGGTGCTGCAGGAGCGCAGTTTCCAGCGGGTGGGGGGCAGCCGCGAGATACGTGCCGATGTCAGGGTGCTGGCCGCCAGCAACCGCGATCTGGCCAGGGAGTCGGCTGCCGGCCGTTTTCGCGAGGATCTCTATTACCGCTTGAATGTTTTTCCGGTCACCCTGCCGCCGCTGCGTGACCGGCGTGATGCACTGGATGACCTGGCGCTTTTTTTTGTCCGTCAGCATGCCCGTGGCATGGGCAAAAAAGTAGCGGGGATCGCCACCCCGGCGCTGAAAGTGCTGCGTGACTACCACTGGCCCGGCAATATCCGCGAACTGCAGAACGTTATCGAACGGGCGGTGATCCTGGCCAGGGGAGAAGTTACCTGCACCGAGCTGCCGGAAACCGTGACCTCGTCCCGCAACGGAGCCAACGCTGAAGAAAACGGCATACTCAAAGAGGCTGAACGTGACGCGATTACCGCCGCGCTCAAGTCCACCGCCGGTAATCGTCGGCTGGCCGCCGACCGTCTGGGGATTTCACGCCGGACCCTGCAGTACCGTCTCAAAGAATACGGGATGCTGGATGAAACCCAGCCTTAGCGGTGCAGAACTTTGTTGGGTGGTGCAGAATCTGCACCACTCTTCTGGCGGTGCGAGGTCCGGCCTTGAAAATACACCAACAATAACGAATGCTTGATTTAAAACATGCCTTTGGCACGCCTCGTGGAATATTCAACTGTATGAAGTAAAAAATCACGAGGAGGAAACGAGTTATGCAAACGAGAAAAATGATGGTGTTGTCACTGTTGGCGCTTAGCGCCATTGCGCTGGCGGGTGAAGCTTCGGCGCGTGGAGGCAACGGCGGCGGAAATGGTTCCGGTAACGGCAGTGGCGGCGGGAGCGGTATGATGGTCCGCACTCAGACACACAGCCAGATCCAGGCCAATACACAGGCAGTGTCAGGAACTTCCGCAACCCGTCCGGTCGGATCGCAGCGCCGGGACGGCACTTTCCTGACCACCGGCACGACCGCCAACGGATCCACCACCCGTCCGGGCAACGGCAAGGGGCTGCAGGATGGCAGCGGACTGACCACCACTACCACTACCGCGCCGTAAATTGATGTAACGCAGCAGAAACAGCCAACAACACGGGGGGCGGACGCGTCCCCCTCTCTGGACTGAAACCATGCCGATAAATATAACCACCCTGTCTCTTCTGCTGCTGCTCACCCTGTCATTTCCGCTGACGGCCCAGGCCTTCTGGTGGAGTGATGGCGACAATCGCAGCGGCCTGAACCTGGAATCCGGCTACGATGCCAACACCGTTACCACCGTTACCGGGCGGATAGTTTCCGTGCAGAGCGGCGACGATCAGCACCATGCCCAACTGGAGCTGGATAGCGGTGGGGCGAAGTTTGTAGTGGTGCTTGGTCCGCAGCGTTTCTGGGCAGATAACGGCATCGAGCTGAAGGTCGGGGATAACATAACGGTCCGCGGTTCAAAGGCCCAGGGCAAGGATGGTGTCGTCTATATCCTGGCTCAGAAGATCAACAACACGACACGCAATACGGAGATTACGCTCCGTAACGAGTCCGGCCGTCCGGCATGGTCTGGCGGCGGAACCGGAAGAGGCGCTGCCGGAAATGCCGGTCGCCCGTCCCAAATGCGTCAGCAGTCTCCCGGTCGTTTGGGCGGCGGAAGAATGGGACGTTGAAAACTTGAAACGAGGAGCCGTCATGAAATCAATTTTATTTGTCTTATCAGTCTTAATCCTGCAGGCAACGTCGCTTCCGGCCCTGGCCGGGTCAGTTCCCCCGCAGTTCGCCGTTGGTCTGGGAGTGGACGCGTCCAGCGGTAAATTCGGCACCGATTCAACCAGTACCTACGTTTCCGTTCCATTCATTCTTGACTGGTTTCCGACGGAACGTATCGACCTGGAATTGACGATACCGCTTTTGTACCAGAAATCGGAGAACACCGGCGTGGCCGCTTTGGGGGCCAATCCCAAGAGTACGGCACGAAGAAACATGGGTTATACCGGCGGCAGTGCCTCGCTGGCGGGTGGCGGAACCACCGCCGGTGACAGTGAGTTCGGGCTTGGGGACATCACGCTGGTAGGCGGTTACGCACTTTTGCAGGACAGTGATTCTACTCCGCTCGTTCGTCCGACGCTGTACCTTAAATTTCCGACCGCCGATGACACCAAAGGGCTTGGCACCGGCAAGTTCGATGTGGGACCGGGAGTGGCCGTATCCAAGTGGCTGGGTAGCTGGCAGCCGTTCGTGGACAGCCGTTACATCTTTCAGGGCGCTTCGAACGAGGATACCGGCGCAAGGGATTACTTCCTTGCCGACACCGGAATCGGCTACAGCTGGAACGAGCGCTTCTACACTTCTGCTTTTGCCCGCGTCGGCTCGACGGTTTTCGACGGGATGGAGGCGCCGCTTGACATCAGGCTGAAGAGCGTCTGGCGCTTCGCGGAGCGGTTCAACAGCGAGGCGTACCTGTTGAAGGGACTCAGCGACGGCAGTCCCGATTTCGGCGGTGGTGTGGCCATATTCGTGGAATTCTGAACCAGACCTGGATCAATAACCCCGAAAAAACAGTGTCCACGAAAAGCACGAAAAATACGAACTGGATCAGCGAAATATGAAACTGATTATTCGTGTCTTTCGTGGACCAGAAAACCGCTTCCTGATAACCTCTCAACGTATCTGAATACCATCCGCAATTAAGCTGCCACTTTGTATCACCACTTTCCCCTGTACCGTGCTTGTACCACCGGCAGACTGATAACCTGCGTCATAGCCTCCCTTGATGGTGATTTCAACCGGCCGGTTGAAAAGCAGGTCCTCGATGAATGTGACTGCGCGGGACTGGATCACATCACCGCTCTCCGCCGCATTGTAGGCGGCCTGCAGCGGCAGGAAAGTGTCGCCGCTGTTCAGGTTGCGGGCGTTGAGCGTCAGCATGAAGGTCGCAATCAGGTATCCGGGTGAGTTGACGGTCGTGGCGCAGCTGCCGGTCCCGCCGCAGGCGCCGCTCCAGCCGGCGAAGAACGAGCCGGGAGTAGCCGTCGCCGAGATATTGACGGCTGTCCCGGTGCTATAGGCGGCCTTGCATGTTCCCGAGGTGCAAGCAATTCCGCCACTGGTCGAGCCGGTACCGCTCCCGGCAATGGTCAGGGTTAGCGGATTGCCGACTGCCAGGTTGGCGAAGGCCGTTGCCGAGATATTTCCGGAAGCATCCCTGACCCAGGCGTACAGGGTTTTTTGTCCGAACGAGGCAAAGGTGTAGCTGGTCGGGGCGGTCGCGCTCCAGCTGCAGCCGCTGCTGCTGTTGACCTCCCGCAGGCAGAAACCGTTAACCCCCAGGTTGTCCGTGGCGGTAAGAGTTATCGGTGTCGCGGTCAGGGTGGCCGATGTGGCCGGAACCTCGAAACGGGTGATCCCAGGAGCGGTGGGAATTGGTATCACCACTTTAAGCGGGCCGTCCGTCGACTGCAGGAACAGCGTCCTGTCGCTTGCAAATGCCGGGGATGGGACGATCGAGTGGACATAGTTGCCGACGCTGGCCCAGCGGTAGTTGTCGAGCGGAACATGCAGCCACTCCGGTTGGCCGGTGGAAATCCTGTATAACCCCAGATTGCCGCCGGCAAAGATGGTTCCATCCTGTGCATATGCGGGAGAGAAGGCCAGTGCCGACAGTGCGTCGGCATATCCGGAAACAATGAGCGTAGGCAGCGTACTCCAGCTGCTTCCGTTGTTGGTTGAAATACAGGCCGCGCCTGTTGAAAGCGCCAGCAGGATGGTCTGGTCGCCGGGGTAGGAGGGCGAGAGCAAAACCGAGGAGACCGCTGCGGGTGTCGTCACAGCAATCCAGTTTGCCCCGCCGTTGGTTGTCCTGTAGAGTACCCCGCCCGCAACGGAAAACGCGGTCTGGTCTGTCACATAACCCGGCGATACGGCAAAGTCGTTTGCCGTCGGGTCACTCAAGCCGGTATTCATTACCGCCCAGCTGCCGCCGCCGTTGGTTGATTTGAATATTCCCAATGCCCCATAGCCTGAAATGGTGAACAGCGTCTGGTCCGTGGCATAGCCGGGAGACACTACGATCTTTGTATTCATGTATCCTGCCGGTTGCTCGATCCAGCTGCTTCCGCCATCGCTGCTCTTGTAGATGTTGACGTAGCTGCCGGCCCAGATCGTGCTGTCCGAGCTGTAGGCTGGAGAGACGGCAAACGAGAAGATCGGAGATGTGACCGCCAGGTTCGGAAGAGCGCTCCAGCTGCCGCCGCCGTCGCTGCTTTTTGCGATCTTGTCGATTCCGCCGACCGGGGCGAAGATGGTGCGGTCGCTCTGATAGGTCGGCGAGAGGATAAAACTGCCCCCCTGTCTTATAATCCCGTGACTGGAGGCGCTCCAGCTGCTCCCGCCGTTGATGGATCTGACAACGCCCCTGTCGTAGGTTCCCACAAACAGTTGCTTGTCACTTGAATATGCCGGCGATATTGCGATTGAATTCCCCGGGCTTACATCGAACGGTTCCGACTTTATGCATGACCAGCTGCTGCCCTTGTCCGTGGACTTGAAAATGCTGTTCGAGTAGGTTGTGGCAAAGAGCGTGGAGTCATTGGCATAGTTGGGAGAGGCTTTGATGTCATATACGGTGGACATGGTCGCTGCCGCGGTTGCCGAAGTCCAGAGTGCTCCGCCATCAATGCTTTTATAGATTTTGTTATCGGTGGCCGTCTGGTAGCCGTCGTTGAAAGAGACAAAGTAGGCGCCGTCGGGAGCGATTGTGACCGACTGGGCAACATTCGATCCGGCGATGGAATCGTTGATGCGGTTCCAGGTCAGACCGGCGTCCCTGCTCCGGTACACCCCCCCGGAGGTTCCGATCAGGATGGTGTGGTCGGTTGCGTAGGATGGGGAAAAAGCCACGCTTGAAACAGTGGCCGTTACCGGCAGGCCGGTCAGCTGAGCCCAGCTGAGGCCGCCGTTTGTGGATCTGCTGAAAGAACCGAAGCCAAAGGAGAACAGTGTCGCATCCGCGGCATAGGCGGGTGAAACGCGTATCAGCTGCGAATTGACCGGCATCGTGCTGATTGCGCGCCAGTTGGCCCCGGTGTCGGTCGATTTGAGCAGCAGCTGATATCCGGCATTGCCGGCGCCGACGGCAAACATGGTCCGGTCTGAAGCGAAGGCGGGGGAAAACTCCATGTCCCTGTATCTGTTTCCAAAGCGCTGCCAGTTTGCTCCGCTGTCAGCGCTGATGTACCACGTGCCCCACTGGTCGGCGATCAGGGTTCGGTCGCTCGCAAAAGCCGGTGAGGTAACCACCCGCCCGATCCCGCTGTTTCCGAAAGGTCCGTTGACCGGGGTTGCCGGCAGGGGAGCGGAAAGGCGTTTGTAGATAATCGTCTTGACGCTTTCGGAGGCGCCGTTGTCACCCCTGGCAAAAAATCTGAGCGTGAACGATCCGCTTACCGGAAGCGGTCCGGCGTAGACCGCCGAGGATGCGGTCGGTGTGCTGCCGTCGGTTGTATAGTGGATCGTAGCGGGTTTGCTGGAGAGCAGTGTCACGTTAAAGGGCGCGGTGAAGAAGGTCTCGGCGGGATAGGCCTCGGTGTACGGGGCGGCCGTGTCCTGGATCGATATGGATGCGTAGCGCGATGCCGAGATGTTACCGGCCGCATCACGCGCCCAGAGGTAGAGCGTCCGCGTCCCGCCCCCCGCAAAGCCGAACCCGGCCGGGACCGCCGGTATCCAGCAGGCGCTGTTTTGTGCAGGAGTGCTGTTGTCCTCGGAGAAACAGTAGCCGGTGACGCCCACGTTGTCAGTTGCTGTAACCGCAATCGGACCCGCATACTGTGTGGAGGAGGTGGCCGGAAGGGTGAAGGAGGAGATCAGCGGCGGAACGAATTCCCTGAAATTGGCGGTGATGGTCATGTCGCCGGTGATATTCGCCACCGTCAGCGGGTTTACGGATGTGGTTGCGAATCCGGCCGGGCCGGTCCAGTTCAAAAGCGCGTATCCGGATTCAGGCACGGCGGTGACCGCGTTGGTCGAGCCGCCGTAATTCACCGTCTGCAGCGTCGAGCCGCTGATGCTCCCGCCGGTCCCGGCAATAAACTGGATGTTGCGGGTGTCGATGGCGAAATTGGCGGTGATGGTCATGTCGTTGGTCACATTCATGACCGTCAGCGGATTTGCCGTGTCAGTCGGGAAGCCGCCGGTTCCGGTCCAGTTGACGAAATGGTAATTCGCAGCGGCTACCGCGGTCACCTGGGAGGTCTGCCCATTGGGCACGATGGTCTGCGACAGCGCGCCGGTGACCGTGCCATGGGCGCCGGCCACGAATGTGACCAGCGGGTTCGCCGCGAAGTTGGCGGTGATGGTCATGTTGTCGGTCACATTGAATAATGCCAGCGGGTTGGAGCTGGTTGCGGCAAAGCCGCCGGTCCCGGTCCAGTTCACAAAATGATAGCCGCTGTCCGCGACCGCGGTCACCGAAGTAGTGTTGCCGTTGAGGTCGGCGGTCTGGAGCAGCTCTCCGCTGACTGTGCCATGGGCGCCGGCCGCAAATGTGACAGTTATGTCACCCAGGTAGCGGGCGACGGCAAGGTTGTCGTTGCCGTTGTTGTAATAACCGGCCGCGACGATTCTGCCGTCGGGCTGGATCAGGAGACCCTGCGCCCGGTTTGTTCCCGACGAGTTGACGTTGGTCAGTACCCTGCCGCTTGCGCCGAAGGAATAGTCCGCCCTGCCGTCGTTCTCGTAGCGCAGCAGTGCAAACTGTTCTAAGTTGAAGTTATCTTTGTTGCTGCCCGCAACCACAATCCTGCCGTTCGCCTGGATCGCAACGTCGTAGGCGGTGTCATCGCCGTTATTGATGTCTGTTGTCACCATCCCGGAATTGTTGAAGGTGTTGTCAAGGGTGCCACTGTCCGTATAACGGGCCACGGCAATATCCCTGGTGAAAAAGCTGCTGGCATGTCCGGCGACAACGATCTTTCCGTCCGGCTGAAGCGCTATCCCTTGGATGCTTGCGGACAGGCTGCCGGCAGATGTCTGGACCGATCCGCCAAAGCCGAACTGACTGTCCGGATTACCGTCCGCGCTGTAGCGGGCCAGCAGAAAGTAGCCGTCGGAGCTGTTGCCGGCGACGACGATCTTTCCGTCTCCCTGGATCGCCAGGCATGACGCCAGGTCGCTTCCGCTCCTGAAGATGGTGGTCACGATCCCGTTGTTGCCGAAGGTCGTATCGAGAATTCCGGCGTCGGTATAGCGCAACAGTGCAAAACCGCTGTTTTCGACATAGCCCGCGACCAGGATCCTGCCGCTGGCGTCAACGGCAACAGACTGCGCCTTGCTGTTTGCTCCGGATATGGAGGTTTTGACCACGCCGTTGGTTCCAAATCTCATATCCGGCGCGCCCCCTGCCGTGTAGCGCACCAGGGCGATGTTGTCGCGCATGCTGTCGTTGGCGAATCCCGCCGCCAATATTTTGCCGTCAGTCTGGAGTGCAACCGTCAACGCTTCCGAAGACCAGTCCATGGCTGTCGAAACCATGCCGTTGCTGCCGAACAGGGGGTCCAGCGTGCCTGCGGAACTGTAGCGGGCCACGACAAACTCATTGCTGGTCCCGTTGAAACGGCTGCCGGCAATCACCAGCATGCCGTCGGCCGTCTGCCTGGCTATCGCGTTGGCCCTGCCGCTGGACGGTGGCGACGACGCTATACCGGAGCCGTTAAAAGCCGGGTCGAGTTGGCCTGGCGCTGCTGATGCGGAAACGGTGACAAATAAAACAATAAGTGACAGTACGACGGATATGATCCTGGTGTGCATGCTGGTACCCCGCTGGCTTTTCCGGTTTGTCCGCTTTTTGGTGATTAATTAATAAAGAGGTGGTTAAAGACCTGCTATATCCTGTTGTTGCTGTGTATACTAGCAGAACGATAGGCAAAGTGCAGCAGAAATTATACGGTGTTTTATTTTGGGATGGTTCGGGTTATCCGTAGCCGCGCCGGTTCAACCCAGCAGGATGTCCTTCAGCAGGGCCAGGTTCAGGAATATGACGATCAGTCCCACGATCCAGAGTATGGTTGCGCCGAAACGCCTGTTGGCGTAGTCGCCCATTACCTTTTTCGACGAAGTCAGAAGGATCAGCGGGATGATGGTCAGGGGGAGTTGGAGCGAGAGCACGATCTGGCTCCAGAGGATGCCGTTAAAGGGGTTGGAGAGCATCATGATCACGGCCAGTGCCCCCACCAGCGTGATTGTGAGGCCGACACGGGAATGGGGATCGTTGATGTCGAACGGTTCTATGAAAATACCGGCGAAGACGCTGCCGCCGGCCATGGCGGCGGTTACGGACGACGAAAGCCCGGCGAAGAGCAGTCCCAGCGCGAAGACCGTGGCGGACAGCTTGCCGAAGATCGGCGCAAGCGTAAGCGTGACCTGGGGCAGTTCGGTCACCACGACGCCGTTTTTGAAGAAAACCGCCGCGGCCATGATAATCATCGCGCTGTTGATGGCCCATCCAGCGCCCATTCCGGTCAAGGTGTCCAGAAACTCGTATTTGAGCTGCTTGCGGATAACATCGTCCCCCTGTGCGTTCCACTGGCGGCTCTGGATCACTTCCGAATGCAGGAAGATGTTGTGCGGCATCACCACCGCGCCCAGCACGCCCATGATCACCGGTAGCGCCCCGACCGGAAAAGCGGGCGTCACCCAGCCGGCCAGGGTCTGTGTCCAGGAAACGTCGGCCAGCCAGATTTCAAACATGAAGGCCAATCCGATCAGCGAGACAAAACCCATGATCCACTTTTCGAGACGTTGGTAGTTTTTTGAAAAGAGCATCCAGGCCGAGAAGACGGCCGACAGGATGGCTCCGGCGATCAGCGGGAGCCCGGTCAGCATGTTGAGGCCGATGGCGGCCCCCAACAGCTCGGCCAGCGCGGTCGAGACGCAGGCCATCATTGCGCTCCCCAGCATCAGGAAGCGCAGCCAGGGCCTGAAGAATTTGGAGGCGGCTTCGGACAGGCACAGGCCGGTGACGATGCCGAGGTGGGCGGCGTTATGCTGGACGATGATCAGGATGATCGTAGAGAGCGTCACCACCCACAGCAGCTTGTAGCCGAACTGCGAGCCGGCTGCCACGTTGGTGACCCAGTTGCCCGGATCAATAAAGCCTACAGTGACGAAGAAACCGGGGCCGATGTAGCGGAACAGCTCCAGTGATGCCAGGCGCGAGGCCTGTTTGCCGATGTGGGAGAGCCAGTTCATGCTTTGTTTTCCGTGAAAGGATGGATGAAATTCCGGAGAGTATATCCGCTCCGGGGCAAGATAGCAATTACGCCGCTATCGTGAACAGTGTTGCACGATTTATCTGCTTGTTGATACGTGTCAATTTTGCTATGTTGCAGAATTAATTATTATCGAACAAGGGGATAGTTAACGATGAAATTTACCAAGATGCAGGGTGCCGGCAACGACTACGTCTACGTGAACTGTTTTGATGAAACCGTCGAAAATCCGCAACAGACCGCGATACAGGTTTCAAATCGCAACTTCGGCATCGGTTCGGACGGGCTGATTCTGATCATGCCTTCGGCTGTTGCCGATGTACGCATGCGGATGTTCAACTCGGACGGTTCCGAATCGGAGATGTGCGGCAACGGCATCCGCTGCGTTGCAAAATACGCCTTTGACCATGGCATCGTTTCAAAAAATGAAATCACCGCCGAAACCGGCGCCGGCATCCTGACTCTGCAGCTCTTCACCGGCGACGATGGCAAAGTCGAAAAAGTGCGCGTCAACATGGGACCGCCCAGGCTTACCCGTGGTGAAATTCCAATGACCGGTGATCCCGCCGCTCAGGTGGTATCTGAAGAACTTGCCGTGCTGGATCGCACTTTCAAGATCACCTGCGCCTCGATGGGCAACCCGCACTGCGTCATCTTTGTCGATGATGTTGAAAATTTCCCTGTAGCCACCTATGGTCCGCTGATCGAGAACAACCCGCTGTTCCCGCGTCGTACCAATGTCGAGTTCATCCAGATCATTTCCCGCACCGAGATCCGTCAGCGCACCTGGGAGCGCGGCGCCGGCGAAACCCTGGCCTGCGGCACCGGTTCCAGCGCGGTTACCGCCGCCTGCGTGCTGAATGGTCTGACCGAGAAGAAAATCCTCAACCACCTCTCCGGTGGCGACCTCGAAATGGAGTGGGCCGAGGATGGCAACATCTATATGACCGGTCCGGCGGTCGAGGTTTTCAATGGAGAAATAAGGCTGTAAGCTACAAACTCAATTCTGTCATCAGCAGGTTCCATGTCACGTGCCCTGAACATCATAAACTGCCTTTTAGGTATCGCCTTAATCGCACTGGCGGCCGGAATCACATCCGAGCGTCTTTCTTCGCGTCTTGGAAACTCGTTCCTAGGCAAGTCCGGGAAAGAGGCTGTTGCTCCCCACCCGGTGGTGTCCCGCACCGAGGACCTGTCCTACTATGCGCCGATTCTGACGAGCGGTCTGTTCGGCCGCATGTCCCAGGGGCAACTGACGCCGGTTACCAACGCTACCTCGGCAGCACAGGCAGCTCCGGTTACGGCCCCGGCCGAGCTGATGCTGCTGGGAACGGCGGTCGGTTCCTTCCGCGAGACATTTGCGCTGGTGCGGCATATGACCAAGCAGGAGGAACGGGTGTTCCGTCTGGGAGACATGGTCTTCGACGCCGGACGGTTGGCTGACGTGAGCAGGGAAAAGGCCCATATCATAATCAATAACAGGAAGGTCGAGCTGCTGACGCCCATGACTCCGCCGCCCGCGGCCGCTCCCCAGGCGCAGCCTGGCGCGGCGAGCGGTGTGACAGCGGTGTCGCAGCAGGGGGCGGGCAGCTACATGATCGATCAGCGGGCGCTCAACGCCGCGCTGGACAACCCGGCCCAGGCCATGACCGATGCCAGGCTGCTTCCCAGCCAGAAGGACGGCAAGGTCGAGGGCTTCCGTGCTACGGAGGTCAAGCCGAACGGCGTGTTCTCGATGATCGGCATCAAGAACGGGGATGTGATCCTCCGGCTGAATGACCTGCCGATGGACTCTCCCGACAAGGCGCTGCAATCATTTATCGCCCTCAAGGGGCAAAGCCGGCTCAAGCTGGATCTGGTCAGGGACGGGCAGCCGGTGACTTTCAACTACGATATACGCTGATTCGGAGGCTGGTTTGATACGATACCTGATACGTAACCTCTGTTCCCTGCTGCTGGTGGTGACTCTCTGTGCTTCTCCGGCTCTGGCGGCCGGCAAAGGGGTCGTGCTGAATTTCAACGAGGTGGACATCTCCACCATGGTGAAATTCATCAGCGACCTGACCGGCAAGAACTTCATTCTGGATGACCGGGTCAAGGGCAAGATTTCGGTCTATTCCCCTTCCAAGCTCTCGATCGAAGAAGCCTATAACGTTTTTGTCTCGGTGCTGGAACTGAAGGGTTTCACCGTGGTGCAGAGCGGCAAGGTCGCCAAGATAGTGCCTTCCGCCAGCGCCAGGCAATCCGGGTTTACCCTGCTTCCGTCAGGCCAGGCTCTGCCGGTCAACGAGAGTTACGTGGCCCAGGTGACCAAGCTGGAGAACATCTCGGCCCAGGAGGCGCTGACTTTCCTGCAGCCGATGGTTTCCAAGGACGGCCACATCTCGGCCTTCGGCCCCGGCAATCTGATCCTGATGGTGGATTCCTCGCTCAACATCCGCAAACTGCACGGCATATTGCAGACCATCGATACCGAGCGCACCCGGGAAGGGCTGGAGATCATCTATCTGAAAAACGCCTCTGCCGAAAGCGTCGCCACCACCGTTCGCCAGTGGCTGAGCGGTTCCGATGGCAAACCGGCCGGGCAGCCGGCCACCACCGGCGGCGGTGGCACGGGTAGTGTGCTGGCGGACCAGCGACTGAACGCGCTGCTGGTGTTCGGCAACGAGAGCACCAAGAAGGCGGTTCGCGAGCTGGCGTCCAAACTGGATGTGGCCCCGCCCGAGGCCAGCAGCAAGGTCAACGTCTATTACCTGGAAAATACCGATGCCACCGAGATGGCCAAGGTGCTGGACGGCGTGGTCAAGGGCATCAGCGCCCAGGCAACCACGGCGCCCGGCCAGCCCGGCGCCGCCGCTCCCCAAATATCGCCCTTTGAAAGCGGCAAGATCACCATCACCGCCGATAAAGCCTCCAATTCCCTGGTGATCATGGCTTCTCCCAACGATTACAATAACCTGGCCCAGGTGATCAAGAAGCTGGACCGGCGCAGCAAGCAGGTTTTCGTGCAGGTGCTGATCGCCGAGGTGTCACTGGACAAGTCCAGGGAACTGGGCATGCAGACCGGAGTGCTTGGCGGCGGTGTGCTCAACAAGTACCTGACCGTGGCCGGACTGTACGATCCGCTTGGAACCCTGGGAACCATCGGCAGCATCCTCACCCAGGGCGGGACGCTGACTCCCGATGTTACCGCCAGTCCCGTCAATCTGACCTCGGTGCTGAAGGCGCTCGATAAGAACGGACTGGTGAACATCCTCTCGACCCCCAATATCCTGACTTCTGATAACAAGGAGGCCGAGATTAACGTGGGTGAGAACGTTCCTTTCCAGGGTTCGGCTACCCAGAGTTCGATCGGAACCACCACCTCGGTCGAGCGCAAGGATATCGGCATCAACCTCAAGATCAAGCCCCAGGTCAGCGAGGGGGACTACATCCGCCTGGATATCAACCAGGAGATTTCAGCGGTCAAGGACAGCAAGGGGCAGGCCATCGACCTGATCACCACCAAACGCTCGGCCAAGACCAGCGTTGTGGTCAAGGACAAGGAAACGGTCGTGATCGGCGGTCTGATCCAGGACACCGAGGACGAAACCATCCAGAAGGTGCCCTTTCTGGGGGACATACCCGGCCTGGGGTGGCTGTTCAAGACCAAGACCAAGACCCGCAAGAAGACCAATCTGATGATCCTGCTGACGCCTCGTATCGTCCGGGACGCGGCTGACCTGATGACTGTTTCCGATGAGCAGCGTTCCAAATTTGGCGACTCTGCCAAAAAAACAGAACCGGTGGATGTGCAAAAGGAGATTTCCGGCAAATGAGCGCCGTTTCCACCCCGGAAGAGCTGGAGGCGTTGGCGGCAAAGCTGGGAATAGCCGTTCAGGGCGAGATACGCCATGACCAGGTCGATTCCGCGCTGCTGAGCCGTGTCCCGCTGACATTCGCCCGTTCCAACTCGATCCTGCCTCTGAGTGAACTGGACGGAACCGTAAGGATTGCCATCTCCGGCGCCGGCGGACTGCTGCTGCTGGACGAACTGCGCATGCTGTTCGGCAAGCCGGTCGAGGCAGTGCTGATGCCGTCTTCCGTATTGGCCGACCTGATCAACCATGTCTATTCCGGCGTCTCCGGTACGGCCCGCGAGGTGCTGCAGGAGCTGGAGGGGGAGGACCTCTCCACCATCGCCACCGAACTGGGGCAACCGCAGGACCTGCTGGACCTGACCGACGAAGCGCCGGTGATCAGGCTGCTCAACTCGATCCTGTCCGAGGCGGTCAAGGAACGGGTCAGCGACGTCCATATCGAACCGTACGAGCGCGACCTGCTGGTGCGTTTCCGCATTGACGGCATCCTCTACGAAAAGCTTTCACCCCCCAAGATCATCCAGGACGCGCTGGTCTCCCGCGTCAAGATCATGGCCGGTCTCAACATCGCCGAAAAGCGGCTGCCGCAGGATGGACGCATCCGCGTGATCGTGGCCGGCCGCGATGTGGACATCCGTGTCTCGATCATCCCGACCTTCTACGGCGAACGGGCTGTTTTGCGTCTTCTGGACAAGAAGAAGGGCATCCTGTCGCTGGCCGACATCGGCCTGGGAGAGCTTGGCGTGCGTACCCTGGAGCGGATGCTGACCCGCACCAGCGGCATCATCCTGGTGACCGGCCCGACCGGCAGCGGCAAGTCCACCACGCTGTACGCCGCGCTGAACCGGGTCAACTCCAGCGAGAAGAACATCATCACCATCGAGGATCCGATCGAATACCAGATCAGGGGCATCGGCCAGATCCAGGTCAACCCCAAGATCGACCTGACCTTTGCCAGCGGCCTGAGATCGATCCTGCGCCAGGACCCGGATATCATCATGGTCGGCGAGATTCGCGACGCCGAGACGGCCGAGATCGCGATCCAGGCCAGTCTGACCGGGCACCTGGTGCTCTCCACGCTGCACACCAACGATGCCGCCACCGCCGTGACCCGCCTGGTGGACATGGGCATCGAGCCGTTCATGATCGCTTCCTCTCTGTCCGCCGTGGTGGCCCAGCGGCTGGTGCGGGTGATCTGCCCCCACTGCCGCGAGGAGTACCGACCGCTTGAGGAGTTTGCCGGTGTGACGCTGCCGGAGAAACTGTACCGCGGTAAGGGCTGCGACCGCTGCTTCGGCCTGGGGACGCTGGGGCGTACCGCCATCTATGAAATTCTGCCGATCGACCAGGAACTCTGCTCGATGATCATCCGGCGCTGCCATTCCGGCGAGATCAAGGAATACGCCGTTGCCCGAGGCATGAAGACCCTGCGCGATGACGGACTGGCCAGGGCGGCGGCCGGGATTACCACCATCGAAGAGGTGCTGCGCGTAACCCAGGACGATTATGCCGACGTTCCGTTATAAGGCCTACAACTCAGCCGGCTCTTCGGTCTCCGGAAGTATCGAGGCCGATTCCGAGCGCCAGGCGATGCAGCAGCTGAAACTCAAGGGGCTCATGGCCCGCGAGGTGGTGGAAGAGGGCGGCCTCAAAGACACTCCCAGAAGTTTCTCGTTCCGGCGAGGTGTTTCCGCCGCCGACCTGTCGCTGCTCACGCGCCGCCTGGCAACGCTGACGGTTTCCTCGGTTCCGCTGTTCGAAGCGATGGGCTCGCTCTGCGAGCAGGAGGAAAACGGCCCCTTGCGCAAGGCGCTGGTGCGGGTCAAGGAGAGAATCGCCGAGGGGGCTTCTCTCTCGCGGGCGCTGGCGGCCGAGCCGTCCATCTTCGGCGAGAGCTATGTCAGCATGGTTGCGGCCGGCGAGGCCGGCGGAGCCCTGGATGCGGTGCTGGAGCGTCTGGCCGATTTCCTGGAAGAGCAGGAGCAGGTGCGCAGCAAGGTCACATCAGCCATGGCCTACCCGATCCTGATGGTGCTGGTGGGGGGCGGCGTGATGATCTTCCTGTTGACGGTCGTGATCCCCAAGATCGTGGTCATCTTCGAAGACAGCAAGGCCGCCCTGCCGCTGATCACGATCATGCTGATCAAGGTCAGCCATTTCCTGCGCGGCTGGTGGTGGATTCCGGCCGGCCTGATGATCGCCTCGGTGCCACTCTACCGCAAGGCGATGCTGCGCGACAACCTGCGTATGAAACGCGATGCAATGTTGCTCAGGCTGCCGGTGGCGGGTGGTATGCTGCAACGGCTGATACTGTCCCGTTTCGCCCGTGTGCTGGGGTTGCTGCTCTCCAGCGGTGTACCGATCATGCGCGCGCTGGAGATAACCGGCGAAGTGCTGGTCAACCGGGTCTACCGCTCCTTCCTGCGGGAGGTGATGGAAGAGGTGGCCCAGGGTGGCAGCCTCTCCGCCAGCCTGAAAAAGAGTCCGCTGTTCCCACCGCTGCTGGTGCACCTGGCCGGTGTCGGAGAAAAGGGGGGCAACCTGGAGGAGATGCTGGTCAAGGCCGGTGTCGCCTACGAACGCGAGTTCGGCGCCCGCCTGCAGCGGCTGATGGGGCTGATGGAGCCGCTGCTGGTGTTGGCCATGGGTCTGGCGGTCGGGATTGTCGTGCTGGCGGTGCTACTGCCGATCTTCGAGATGAATCAGCTGATAAAATAACTTTAACATTAATGCCCCTCCTGATAATCTTCGGCCACATCCCAAAACAATCTTTCAATCTTTTGATCCGGTCGTTTTAGCCGGTAGCGTTTGCCCCGCTTTTGTGGTATACGGTTTACGTCACGCCGGTATCCCTCCCACAGCAGCACTTATAGGTGGAAATGACGGCATTCTCTCTGGACATAGCGCTGTTCGCGGCCAAGCTGGGGATGGTTTTTTTCGTTATCCTGACCCTGGCCGCCTATCTGGTGTTTGCCGAGCGAAAGATCCTGGCCTGGGTCCAGGATCGAAAAGGGCCGAACCGCGTCGGCCCCTTCGGTCTGCTGCAGCCGCTGGCGGACCTGATCAAACTCCTCACCAAGGAAGACTTCGTGCCGGCCGCCGCCGACCGGTGGCTGTTCTACCTGGCGCCGGCCATGGCCGCCATCCCCGCCATTCTGATCTTTGCCGTAATCCCTTTCGGAGCACCGCTGACAATTGCCGGACGCCAGCTGCCGCTGGTGGTGGCCGACCTGAATGTGGGGCTGCTGTTCTTCCTGGCGCTCTCCTCAATCGCAGTCTATGGCGTGGCCATCGGCGGCTGGGCCTCAAACTCCAAATATTCGCTGCTGGGCGGCATCCGCGGCCTGGCCCAGCTGATCTCCTACGAACTGTCGATGGGGCTGTCGCTGGTTCCGGTGGTCATGCTGTCCCGTTCCTTCAGCCTGACCGATATCGTCGCCGCCCAGGCTTCGATGCCTTTCATCGTCTACCAGCCGCTGGCCTTCATCATCTTCCTGATCAGCATCACCGCCGAATGCAAGCGGATTCCCTTTGATCTGCCCGAGGCGGAAGGAGAGCTGGTGGCCGGTTTCCACAGCGAATACTCCGGGATGCGTTTCGGCCTTTTTTTCGTCGGCGAATATATCAACATCATCGTGCTGGGGGGGCTGGCGACCACCTTCTTCCTGGGTGGCTGGCACGGGCCGCTGCTGCCGCCGGTGATCTGGTTTTCGCTGAAAACGCTGGCCTTCGCCTTTTTCTTTATCTGGATGCGCGGCACCCTGCCCCGGCTGCGCTACGACCAGCTGATGCACCTGGGGTGGAAACTGTTGACGCCGCTTGCTCTGGTAAACATACTTGCCACCGGCTGGTGGCTGGTTTTAACCCGCTAATCCACGGACAGTGCTGTCCTATCATGTAACCTAAAAAAGAGAGGAGTCGAACATGGAAAGCGTGAATGCGAAGAACCGTCATGGTCACACGCCGCTGATCAATGCATCCAAAGAGGGCCTCAAGGATTTTGTCCACGACCTTTTGCATCGTGGCGCCGACATCACCGCCTGCAGTGACAAGGGCAAGACGGCCCTCCACTATGCCGCGGCCAACGGACACACCGATATCGTCAACATGCTGATCACAAAGGGCGCCGATGTCGATGCCACGGATCGCGAAGGACACACCCCGCTGATGTTTGCCGCGATCTACGGCTGCAACAAGACGGTCCAGGCGCTGCTCGACGGCGGCGCCAACCCGTCCATCAAGACTCCGGCCGGCAATACCGCCAGCCTGTATGCCGAGAACAACAGCCATCCGCTGGCGTCGGCGCTCTTAAAAAAGGCAGAGCGGGCCAAGCACGGCAACGCTTGATAATTTCATTGTAGAAAGGTAACGGAACGCGGATTTACGTGGGTGGGACTGATTTTACGCGGATTTTAAAGATACTTGTCTCTTTGCCAGTATCCGCGTTTATCCGTTCATATCCGGCTGATTCCGCGTTCCTTCTTTATGTCTAGAAAAAGCTATTAACCGCCGATGAACGCCGATACACGCCGCCAGAAGTAGGCGCTTCTAAGCGAGAAATCAAAAGCTTGAACAACATACTGATTTAACTCATAAGTTGATCAACTTTTTTGATGTATGTCCTGGTTTTCTCGGCGTGCATCCGTTTTTCTCGGCGGTTAACAGCCGTTTATAGGATAAAAATGAGCATATTTTCTGATACTAAAGCGATTTTTGGCGGATTCGGCGTTACCCTGCGCCATATGCTGCGCCGGCCGGTCACGATCCAGTACCCCGAGCAGAAGCGGACGCCGTACCCCCGTTTCCGCGCCCGGATCGTGCTGACCCGCGACCCGGACGGTGGCGAGCGCTGTGTGGCCTGCTACCTCTGCTCGGCCGCCTGCCCGGTGGACTGCATCTCGATGCAGTCGGCCGAGCGCGAGGATGGCCGGCGCTATGCCGAATGGTTCCGGATCAACTTCTCGCGCTGCATCTTCTGCGGCCTGTGCGCCGAGGCCTGCCCGACCCTGGCGATCCAGATGACCCCGGATTACGAGATCTGCAAGCGCGACATCATGGACCTGGTCTACGAGAAGGAAGACCTGCTGATCGACGGCTGCGGCAAGGATGACCGTTACAACTTCTACAGGCATGCCGGGATCGGCGTGACCCAGCCGCGCGGGGCGGGGCTGGAGGAAAGCATGCCGGTGGATGTCAGGACACTGATGCCATGATCGAACAAACCATCTTCTACATATTGGCCGCCACGGCGGTCATAGCCACGCTCCTGGCCATCACCGAAAAGCATCCGGTGCATGCGATCCTCTACCTGGTGACTTCGCTGTTTTCCATGGCGGTGATCTTCTACCTGCTGATGGCGCCGCTGGTGGCGGCCTTCGAGGTGATCCTCTACGCCGGCGCGATCATGGTGCTGTTCCTGTTCGTGATCATGATGCTCGACCTGGGGCACCCGGAAAAAGGATTGTCGCCCGGCTGGCGCGAATGGCTGCCGGCGCTGGCGCTGTCCGGCATCAGCATCGCCTCGCTGGCGGTGGCGGTCGTTTCCCGTCACGCAACGGCGGGAGCGTATCCGGTGGCGCTGCCGATCCGTGAAGTGGCGCTGAGGCTGTTCCGGGAGCACGGCCTGGCGGTGGAGCTGGTCTCGCTGCAGCTGCTGTTTGCGCTGGTGGGGGCTTTGTACCTGGGGCGGCAGCGTACCCCCTCACCCGGCCTTCGGCCACCCTCTCCCTCAGGGAGAGGGACTGGAGGTGAGGAGTCATGATCGTGCCGCTGGAACATATCCTGATCCTGGCCGGGTTGCTGTTCTTCATCGGCATGGGGGGGCTGTTGGCCTGGCGCGCCAACCTGATCATGATGCTGGTCTGCATCGAGGTCATGCTGAATGCGGTCATGCTGGTCTTCGTGGGGGGCTCGGCCCGTTGGGGCAATGCCGACGGCCAGCTGTTCGCGATCTTCATCATGGCGCTGACCTCGGCCGAGGTCTCGCTGGCTCTGGCGATGGTGGTCTATCTGCACCGCCGGCGCAAGACGGTCGATACGGACGCCTTCAGCGGGTTGAAGGGGTGAGGGTGAGATGTCACCGCAGTCAGGAATTTTGTTGATCAAGTGTGGCACACTCTTCGGTATTGACGCTGCTATGACCGCCGGTTCTACTAAAGGCAGAATGGAGTATGGCAATGCAAAGCGTAAAGACCGCTATTTCCATCGATAGACCGCTATTTGAGCAAGCCGAGGATATTGCGCGTACGATGAATGTATCGCGCAGCAAATTGTTTGTGATTGCTTTACAGGACTTTATTGAGCATCGGAAAAACAAGGAAATGCTTGATCAGATCAACGCAGCCTACGCCGATGAGCCTGATGCAACCGAGCTGGCCCTGCGTCGCAAATCACGTCATCAGCATCGGCGCATCGTAGAGGGTGGGTGGTGAATAAAACTGGTTCTTGATCCACGTGAGCCGGATTGACTCTATTTAATATGGATGTCCATTTTTTCTGATTCGCCAAAACGTGGCGGGATAAATGTTCCATTCGGGTAGATCACCGGTTCACGCGCGCGCGTGAACCGGTCAACAACGAGTTGGAGCAATAAGGACGTACCATGGCAATAGATACAACGGGATGGTTTAAACACCAACTGACTCTTGACGGAATTGGTTTCACCTCGGCTTCAACAAGCCTTAAGAAGGCATGTGATAACCATGGTTTCAAAATTCGTAAAGAAACCTCAACTGAAACGAATCTGAACATTGAAGCAATGTATGGTTCAAGGTTCACAGCGATTTTGATTGGTCTCGTACCATATATTGGCAAGCATTTTCCTGCCGGAAAGCGATTATTCCTTGAGGCAAGCATCTCTAAACAGGAAAATGCTGTCGTCGTAAATCTTGGCATAACTCCTTACATGGAACTGTTGAATTGGGAGGAGTTTATGCCTCTTTCCCAGTCTGTTGATGAAAAGGCAACAGATGAGTATTTTGCTTCGCTGAAACTCCTTCGCGTTGTTCAAAATATCTTCAATTCAATCGGACGAGAAGTCCCTTCGGAGTTTACAAAACTCGACATTAAGCCATTTGCGAAAGATGCATTTTGGCGCTTTCTTTTATATCCGCTCGAAAGTTTCAGATCACCAAAACCAGTGTTTATTCCGTCCGAAAGAGGTCCAAAATGGTGCTGGGGTGCCTTCATAATACCGGAGGTTTGGTTCCTGTGGCATGAGATTTGGGGTGCTAGCATCTTGGCATTTTTTGCAGAGAACATGGCAGTTCAGATAATAGAACCGAAAGGGATTGGCTTATATGTTGCGATAGCAGGCTTCCTGTCAGTCCGCATCTTTACAGGGATATGGGGACACCGCATTTATTATTTCAGATATGGCAAATGGTTAAAGTGATGCTCCAACATGCCATTTGACCGGTCAAGCCGGTCATCGGCCAGCCGTTGGTCACAAGGATATAGAAATGATCATTTACGAACCAAAAAGAGTTAACAGGGAGGCATTCGTAGAGTTTTGGAGTCAACGTTACCGGTATGCACAAGAGCACCTTTATTATGACAACATAGGGCAACCGCCCACCATTGAAAGCATTCTCGCACTATTCATCTGGAAAAATGGAACTCCACTTTCAGCTTTGAAGTTACAGTCAGTTAGGCAGAATTTTGTACAAAGGATTGATGAATTAAAAAGTATTCCCATCGAAGAAAATGCACGGGATTTTCTTGAACGCTTCTCAGCAGGCGGAGCAATATGGCGGGTATTCTGGCTTCACTGCTGGCAACCAAATAAGTTTCCAATCTACGATCAGCACGTTCATCGAGCGATGACATTCATTAAAACTGGAAGGAAAGAAGAGATTCCAGCATATGATCCAAGAAAGATTGATTCCTACATTAATAGGTATTTGCCATTTTATGCGGAATTTCATGGAATTGACCATCGTGAAGTAGACAAAGCGCTTTGGTCATTTGGGAAATTCCTAAGTGAATCGAATTTCCCAGTGTGTTAAGAGGCAACAGAATGGGACAATGCCTTATCAAATTGACATCTCTCAAAAGATTCAACTGACTGCCGGAAAGGGACATCATGTACAAAACCACGAGTAGGAACAGGCAGGCACCCCGGAGAGAGCCAACATACGCCGAAAAGAGTGTCCCCCGAGATGCTTCAGCTAAAGCTGCAAACAGTCAGAGAGCCCCATATTACTGGGATATCAAAAGGTGTGTAGACCACAAAATTAACCTTCCGAGCTGCATCCCTCCAAATACGCCGCCATGGGTCATCATTGAGATTGAGAGATTTGGTGGAGCTGCCGCTTGGGTCACAAAGAATTACTACTGGCAGAAAAAGTACCGGGAAGAAGTCGAAGCCGAAACCGAGTATAAGAACAAGCAGTCTCCGAATGTGATGATATATCAAAACATGAAACAAATTTGGAGCGTAGAGCGGTAATTGGATAAAGGCGAGGGTCCAACCAGGCAGAAACAGCGGCCTAAAACCGCCGCTGTTCTCCCACGCCGTAGAACTATGAGAAAATGCACAATGATACCAAACGACATACATCAAGATATTATGCATAGACTTGCTCTCACAGAACGTGAACAGGATGTTCGCATACTGCTTGCTATTGAGTCTGGAAGCCGGGCGTGGGGTTTTGCTTCTCCAAACAGTGATTTCGATGTTCGCTTTATCTATGCTCGCTCGGCTGACTGGTATCTCTCAGTTGACCTGGAGGAACACCGGGATGTCATAGAATACGGCATTACCGATGATATTGATCTTAACGGCTGGGATATTCGCAAAGCTTTACGGCTCTTTTGGAAATCAAACCCGGCATTTGTTGAATGGATCCAATCACCGATTAAATACATCGAGTCTGGGTGTTTTGCATCTGGAGCACGTGACTTGCTTTCATATGTGTATTCAAACGAGAGCGGTATATATCATTATCGGAGTATGGCCAAGACAAACTATCGTGGCTACCTTCGCGCAGAAATGGTTCCCTTGAAGAAGTACTTTTATGTGCTCCGGCCTCTATTGTCTGTTCGATGGATTGAGCGTTACGGTGTAGCGGCTCCAATTGAATTCGGCAAGCTCCTGCACTTGATTGATGATCAACCGCGATTGTTATCCGACATTGAGCAGCTTCTCGACAAAAAACGCGCAACGCCAGAAATGGGGCTTTCAGAGCCAATATCAAGTATCAACTCTTTCATCATCGCCGAGTTGGAACGGTTGGAAACTTTGAATCCGCAACGATCAGTAAAATCAACACCCCTCCCACATTTAAATGCGTTATTTCACGCAATTCTTGCGGAGAGGGTTATGAAGTCTTAGTTCCAAATGTTTTTTACACGACTATATAATTGGTCACATTGCAGGAATCAAAGACGTCGTAGGCTTTCACGCCGATTCAGTAAAAGAACTGCGAGCAGCTTTTGTTGAGGCTGTAGACGACTATCTGGCAACATGCGAAAAGCTGGGAAGAGCCTGAACCAGTGTGTCGCTGACGTTCTTATGTATGCCAGCTGAAATACAGAGCAAATGGAGTCAAGCCCGGATATGAAATCCGATCAGAACAAGAAACGAAGGACTGAGATACGATGCACCTGACCATGAAACTCTACCTTGTCCTGATACTCCTGCTGCCGCTCCTGGGCGGCCTCTTCAATGCCCTGGTCGGTAGCAAACTGCCACGCCGAGTTGGTGAGACGGTTGCCTGTGCCGCCATCTGGGGTTCGTTTGCCTGCTCCGTAATGGCCTTTCTTGACTTTACGGCCCCGGTGAAAATCGAATACGCCTCCTGGCTGTCCGACTTCGACTTCAAGGCCCCCATCGCGCTCTACCTCGATCAGCTCTCGCTATCCCTGGCCCTGATGATCACCTTTGTCTGCGGCCTGATCCACCTGCACTCGGTCGGCTACATGCAGGACGACCCAGCCTTTGCCCGCTACTTCGCGCTGCTGAACATCTTTGTCTTCGCCATGCTGACCCTGGTGCTGGCCGAGAACCTGCCGCTGTTGTACCTGGGGTGGGAGGGGGTCGGTTTCTGCTCCTATGCGCTGATCGGCTTCTGGTCAACCGAGGAGAAGAACGCCACCGCCGGCCGCAAGGCCTTCATCGTCACCCGCATCGGCGACACCGCCTTCGGCATCGCCATGGTCTGGATGTTCCAGCTGTTCGGGACGGTCTCGATCAGCGAGCTGAACGGCATGGGCTTCCTGATGCCGGCCGGCGTGATCACGGCGCTGGGGATCCTGCTTCTGATTGGCGCGGCCGGCAAGTCTGCCCAGCTGCCGCTGTCGGTCTGGCTGCCGGACGCCATGGCCGGTCCCACGCCGGTTTCGGCCCAGATCCACGCCGCCACGATGGTGACGGCCGGGGTCTACCTGCTGGCGCGCATGTTCCCGCTGATCGGCTCGTCGCCGCTGACACTGGCCGCCATCGCGCTCACCGGCGGCCTGACCGCGCTATATGCCGCCACCTGTGCCTGCGTGCAGCGCGACCTGAAGCGGATCCTGGCCTATTCCACCATCAGCCAGATCGGCTACATGGTGCTGGGGGTCGGCGCCGGTGCTTTGACCGCCTCCACCTTCCACCTGCTGACCCACGCCTTCTTCAAGGCGCTGCTGTTCCTGGGGGCCGGCTGCGTGATCACCGCGCTGCACCACCAGCAGGACATCTTCGGCATGGGGGGGCTTAAACGGCGGCTTCCGGCGGTCTACTGGCCGTTTCTGGCCGGCGCGCTCTGCCTGGCCGGATTTCCGGGCAGCGGCGGCTTTTTCAGCAAGGACGCCATCCTGGCGGCAGTTTTCGAGCAGGGCGGCCCGCTCTACGGGACGCTGTTCGCCCTGGGCCTGCTGACGGCGCTCTTGACCTCCTTTTACACCTTCCGCATGCTGTTTGTGGTGTTTCACGGGGAGTCTGCTCCCCCCTTTATGAAAGGGGGGCTGTGGGGGATTTCTTCAGTTTCCGGGCACCAGCAAATCCCCCTCAATCCCCCTTTGGTAAAGGGGGAGGCTAAAACCTTACATCTTCCAGCCGTCATGACCCTGACCTTGATTCCGCTGGCGTTGTTCGGCCTGCTGGGAGGCCTCCTCAACCTGCCGGCCTATCTGGCGGAGCATGGCCTGCTGTCCGGTTTTCTGGGTACGCTTCCCGGCTTTGCCGTCGCGGGGCATGCCGCGCACGCCAACGAGGTCATCCTGCAGATTATGGCGGCCACCGCCTGCCTGCTGGGGCTGGGGCTGGCCTGGTCGCGTTATACCGGCGAGCGGCGGGCCGCTTCGCTGGCAACCGAAAGCGGATCGGCGCCCTTCCATATTCGCTTCCTGCACTCCGGCTGGATGCTGGATGACCTCTACCGGCTGATCCTGATCCGTCCCTTCGTCTGGCTGGCGCGCTTTTTCTGGAAGGGGATCGACCAGGGCGGCATCGACGGCACGCTGGATGGATTGGCGCGTTTTACGCTCAGGCTGGGTGAACTGCCGGCCGCCTGGAGCAACGGACGGGTGGCGACGGCGCTGATCGCGTTGGCCGGCGGTGTGGCGGCGGTGTTGGGATATGTGGCCTGGCAAACGCTGGCGGGGTGAGGGATGGCTGATCAATCACTGATTCTCTGGATTATTGGCGGCATCCTGACGGTTTCAGGTCTGGCCGGTCTGCTGCTGCCGGTGCTGCCGGGAGCGCCGTTGCTGCTGGCCGGCCTGGTCTGCGCCGCCTGGGCGGAGGACTTCCGCCATGTCGGACTCTGGACGCTGCTGTTTCTGGGGGGCATGGCCGCACTGACCTACCTGGTGGAATTCGCGGCCTCGGTCTTTGGAGTGAAGAAGTACGGCGGCTCGAAGCGGGCCATGGCCGGGGCTGTGATCGGTGGCATCGTCGGGATTTTTCTGGGGGTGCCGGGGATTCTGCTGGGGCCGTTCATCGGGGCGGTGATCGGGGAACTGTCGCTGCAGCGCAGCCTGGACCAGGCCGGTCGTGCCGGGTTCGGCACCGTGGTGGGGATGGCCATCGGGGTGGCGGGCAAACTGGCCATCGGCATAGCCATGGTGGGGACCTTCATCCTGATGCGGTTGCTCTGAGATGCTTTTAGCCGTTATTGTTGTTATTGTTATTATTGTTATTATTATTGTTGTTGCAGGAAATATCCGACCCGCCCGAGGATTGCGCTCTTCTTCTCGCCTCCGCATCACCCGCCATGATACCCCCCGCACCCAGCGCAGCGGCCGCCGCTCCGATGATCAGAATGTTGCCCCCCTGCTGGTATGCCTGCCGGTCGAGGATCGAGATCTTGCGGCAGTCGCATTGCAGCACCTGATCGGTTTGGGACGAATCCGCGGCAAAACTCTTCACGACGATATTGTTGTTGTACAGGAAGATACTCTTCCGTGAATGGACCAGGAACGGCTTTTTCGCGCCGTCGGCGGACATGCGGCTGACCAGTTCCTCTTCCATCGCGGCCCGTTTGGCGTCGTCGGGAATGCCGATCATGGTCAGGAATCTTTCGACGTTGGCCGCCGTTCGGTGCAGTTCTTTGGTAAGCATCCCTGGTTCCCTTCACTCGTCCCAATAAAACTCGAAATTCTGGAACGGCAGGTTGATGGCCTGGATATGGTAGAAGGCGTTGGCCTTCTGTTTCTGGTAATGATAATCCCGCAGATACGAGCTGGTCACGAACAGGTTGTTCAGCACCCCCTTGATGAACAGATCGCGGTGCAGTTCCAGCAGGCCGGACAGGTCGGCCACAACGAAATCATCAAAAAGCTGGCTCGGCTTGAGCAGGTTGTAGAAGAGCTGGTGGTTGAAGAGGTGCTCCTGCTTGCTGCGCTGCTCGTCGCCGTAGACCACCCTGGTGTCGCGCAGCATCTGCAGATGGAGCGTGTTGCGGACGGTTTCGTCACAGCCGGCCTCGAACAGGCTGCGCCGCAGATGCAGCCGGATGCTGTCGCCACTGTTGATCGAGAACAGCTCGCGCCCGCTTTTCATGATCTGGGAACGGAGCGGCTGCGGCTCGCCGTTGATCTCGATCAGTACCGCCCGGTCGCTGTAGAGCTCGCGCAGCAGCGGGTCGGCCTCGATCAGCTCCGCCAGCGTATTGCCGGGCTGGTACAGGTCGACCGGCAACATGATCAGTGGTGCGGCCGTTGCTGGCAACGGTTCGGCCAGCGCCAGTGCCGGATGCATGCCTCTGATGTACTCGCGGGCGTTGGCCTGCTGCTGTCCGGCATCGGCCGCCGCGGGCCAGGAACGGGGATTGTCACGGTAGATGGCCTTCTGCAGCGCGCAGGTGTAGGACCTGGCGCTGCCACTGTGCAGCTTGACCACCGGGCAGCCGGTATGACAGATCTGCAGGTATTCGCAGTCGCGGCACTGTTGGTCGAGGCCGGCGCGCTGGTGCAGCAGCGCGATCCGGCGGCGTCCGGAGGAAAGGATCTCCTGCACCGGATCATGCAGGATGTTGCCGTAGTAGCACTCCTCCAGCCCCTGGCCGCGCACGCAGGAATAGACCGCGCCATCCCCCTGCAGCAGGAAGAAACGCTCCCCGCAGTTGAAGGCGTTGGTGCAGTAGGTCGGTTTGAATTCGTCGAACCAGTTGCGCCGGAAGCCCTCCTCCAGTTCGCTCCCGGTGAACTCGGCCTTGAGCGCCTCATAGAACCTCAGTTGCAGCTCTTCCGGCACCGTCTGCAGCTCATCGGTCAGGCAGCCGGCGGACTTTTCCCGGTTGAGGGCCGAATCGAAACCGAACATGAAATTGAAGTTATTCATGTCGAAACCGGTTTCGCGCTGGATTCTCCTGATATCGGCGATCAGGGCCGGGATGTCTTCCAGGTGCCGGCGGTAGAGGGTCGAGGAGATCTTGGCGCTGTGCGGATAGCCGGCCAGGAGCCGCAGGTTGGCGAGGGTCCGCTTCAGCGAGGAAGCGCCGCGGCGGGTGGTGCGGTAGCGCTCGTGCAGCGCCAGCGGCAGATCGATGCTGGCGCTGATCGAGACCTTGTGGCGCTCGAACAGCTCGTACAGCCGGTCGAAATTATAGAGGTTGGTCTTGATATGGGGCGCGGACTTCCTGAACCCCAGGGCAGTCAGCTCGTCGAAATGATCAAGATAGTGGCGGCGGATGATGCCGAACAGCTGATCCAGCACAGCAGGCGGCAGCATGGTCGGCTCGCCGCCGTGCAGCGACACGTTGAACGGCAGCACCCCGGCTCCCAGGAAGGCATCCAGTGCCGTGCGCAGAGTGTCCGCCGCCCGACGGGAGTCCCGGCGCAGATCCGCGCCGTTGGTCTGGTCCCCCAGGTAGCAGTAGCGGCAGCCCAGGTTGCAGGCCAGTGTCGGCACATACAGCAGGTGGATATGGCTATGGAAGCCGTTTTCCGGGGCGGTGTCCGCTGTCATGAAATTTCGATTCCGGGGGAGACCGCTTTCAGGCGGGCGATGATCTTTTCGGTAACCTTCTCGAACTTGGCGGTTCTGTTGATCCTGATCTTGTCGGTCTTGCGGGCGTTGGTGGGGAACTTTTCGGCGGCTATCACCAGCCTCCTGCCCCGGACCGAAACCAGCGTCAGGGTCTGGGCGGCCTTGTCGAGGCGGGCGCTGGCCACATTGGAGAAATAGAGGATGCTGCTTCCCAGGATCAGGTAGCGGTTCCCGATCAGCAGTGCCTTGTCGTACCCGGCCCGCAGCAGGTGGATGATGATTCCGGCCGGCAGCAGCAGGAACAGCAGGCCCCAGCGGGAGAACGTGGCAGCTGAAAAAATGGCCAGTATCACGCCGGCTATCGCGGCAACGATCAGCAGGTTTTTGGCGTTGCCGCCGGCTTGATAATTATAAAGTGCGAACTCTCTGGACTCCACGCCGTGCCCTGCCTAACCATCTGATTTGCAGTCGTTTAGCCGCTGCAGATTAGAAACCATAGCACCCGTCCCAGACCGTCGTCAAGGGCATTGTCAGTGGTCCCCGCGCTCCAGCTTCAGCCGGCCGGGCGTCAACTGTTGCTTGCAAGCTGTGCATCAAGCGGGTATCTTGTAGCCAATTATTACCGTTAGGGGGAAGACATGAGCAAGGTCTATTTCAGCGACATGCGCGCCAACCAGAAGGAAAACCTGTTCGACAAGATCGCCAAGCTGCTGGCCCTGGCCGGGCTGGCCCAGCAGGTTTCGGAAGGCGACCTGACCGCTGTCAAGATCCATTTCGGCGAGAAAGGCAACCACACCTATATCCGTCCGGTCTTTGCCAGGAAGGTGGTGGAGGAAATCAAGAAGCTGGGGGCGCTGCCCTTTTTGACCGACTCTTCGACGCTCTATCCCGGCCAGCGCAAGGAAGCGGTCTCGGCGCTGACCTGCGCCATCGAAAACGGTTTCGGTTACGCCTGCGTCGGTGCGCCGCTGGTCATCAGCGACGGCCTGCGCGGTGTCACCGAAACCGAGGTGCCAGTGGAAGGGGAGCTGTTGAAAAAGACCTATATCGGCACAGAGATCATCGAGGCCGATTCGCTGGTGGCCATGACCCACTTCAAATGCCACGAACTGACCGGTTTCGGCGGTGCGATCAAGAACCTGGGCATGGGCTGCGCCAGCCGCAAGGGAAAACTGGTTCAGCATTCGACCGTGGCGCCGGTGGTGGCCGAGAAATACTGCATCGGCTGCGGCATTTGCCCCCGTTCCTGCGCCCATGACGCGATCCTGATCAGCGGCGGCAAGGCGGTCATCGACCCGAAAAAGTGCACCGGCTGTTCGCGCTGCATCACGGTCTGCCCGGTCAAGGCGATCAACATCCAGTGGAACGAAGCCGCCGACCTGGTCATGCGCAAGATGGCCGAATACGCGCTGGGCGCGCTGACCGGCAAGAGCGGCAAGGCGATCTACATCAACTTCATCACCCAGGTCTCGCCGGCCTGCGATTGCTACGGTCATTCCGACGCGCCGATCGTCAACGACATCGGCATCTGCGTCTCGACCGATCCGGTCGCGATCGACCAGGCCTGCGCCGACCTTGTCAACGGGGCGCGCGGCAACGAGGGCTCGGCGCTGCAGAGCGGCTTCGAACCGGGCGGCGACAAGTTCCGCGGGGTCTGGCCGGAGATCCCCTGGGAAGTGCAACTGGAGCATGGCGAGAAGATCGGGTTGGGGAGCAGGAAATACGAACTGGTCAGGGTGTGACGCTCGAACAGTTAAACAGCAGTGGTCCACGAAAAGCGCGAAAAGCGCGAACAAAATCAAAAGGAGAATGAAAACATGAACGCATCTATCGTTTACAAAGCCAATGTCAAAGACAACGTACTGGATGAACTGGCCAGGGAACTGCCGGCCATCATCTCCGAAGTGATGGATGTGCCCGGCGGGAATCTGGCCAGGCTCAGCCCGGAACAGGTTTCGATGATCTTCGCCCAGGCAAGCAGCCGTGATGTGGGTTCGGACATAAGGGTAATGGCCTTCGCCAAGAGCAACGCTCCGCGCAAATCAACGGAAATAGACCGGGCCAACGCGATACTGGAAAAGATTGTAGCATTGAATTCAAAGTGTGGTGAGCAGCATTCGGTTGACGTCCGCCTGTACTTGATGGAGATCGGCGCGGCCGAGCATGCGCTGAGCGTTTAGGGCAGGGTGGAGCATCCTGAAAGTCTCACTTCTTTCCTGCATTCTTAAGGGTTGATGTGCTGAGAGCGAAATCATAGGAGTTGTAGACTGATGCAGAAAGTGATTTGATTACTTCCGACTGTTTATTCAGGTTGTTTCCTCGAGTCATAATACCCAGTATGTATGGTCCTTTGGGGTGATATACGATTCCAAACTCGTGTAACTGAATTGTGTCTGGATTCTCTTTTGTAGAAACGACGCCATATTTTGATGCAAGTTTAACCCCTGTTGGTAACCCTGCGGCTATTCCATGTGAGAAATCCTGGTGACTCATGAGTTTCAGAGCTTTTTCCGACATTGCTCTGTTCAGAAACGAAGCATTATATAAGATGCGCAGAAAGCCGGAATAGCCATGAACCGTAATGGAATCCTGATCACTATTTGGATTGCTGGCTACGTCCATACTGTCAAGAATATATTTGCACTCAGCGTCACTTAACTCACTATATAGCACCGCCATTGCATTGTTATCGGAAAAGCGCATCATGTAACTGAGGAGTTCATCGACTGAATAGCTGAAACCATTTTTCAGGCTTTTTTCCGGGGCTATTTTAAAAACAGGAGTGTGGTATTTTTTTTCATCAAATGTAAACTTGAGCTGGAGAACTGTCGGATCTTTTTCAGCACGCTTAAGCCACCCGATCATAACAGGCACTTTCATCATGCTGGCGGGGTTGTATTTTACATTGTCGTTAATGCTAAACCATGGGCCGTCAGATAAGTCCCTGAAATATAACGAAACGTCAAAGGAATTTCCGGATTTAATCTGTTGATTGACTAATTCTACTATCTTGTACTTGAACGGGATTGGTTCATGTCGAACACCATATCCTTCAGGGAGCTCAACATCAATTAAAGGGCTGATGAATTCATACCCTCCAATGCGTACTCGTCGGCTTTCCTTTTGCGTGAAGTAATGATCATACAAAACGTGGGTACACCAACCTACTCCAATTAACAGGGATGAAAACAAGAAATAATATAATTTTATTTTGGTTTGCATGGCTATCAGAACCTGAATACAAGTATTTTCCCTGTTTAAGTAACAGTGGAATATATAATCCATTTTTACCACAGCGATTGTTTTAATTAAAGCCCGAATTTATCGCTGATAGTAATAGAAGGGGGAAAGCTCCAAATTTCAAAAGCGGGAAAGGCTCGACGACTCAACAAAGCTTACTACGTGCCCGAATACCTGGCCGGTCAAAGACATTCCAGTTAGTAAAAGGAGAATCAATCATGAAAAAAATCGTTATTGCATTACTGGCGCTGTTCATTTTCTGCGGGACCGCAATTGCTGGAGGAGGGCTTGACGGTTTCCTCAAGAACCTCAATATCCAGGCACAGGCTGACATGAACGGCTTCTCCGCCAGGCTTAGCGCCCAGTTCGGCGTTCCTGAGGTTCAGGTCCGTACCGTTATCGGCACCGTCCGCGAACCTTCCGATGCTTTCATGTGCCTCCAGTTGGGGCAATGGACACAACGGCCGCCCGAGCAGGTTGTAAGTGTCTATAAGGCCAACCAGGGAAAAGGGTGGGGAGTGATTGCCAAAAGCATGGGAATCAAGCCCGGTTCCGCTGAGTTCCATGCCCTGAAACGCGGAGATCTGACGTTTAGCGGCCAGCCTGCCAGCGAGCAGGGTGAAAGGCCCGGCAAGTCAAAAGGCAGGGGAAAAGGGCATAACAAGTAGAGATGTTTGTGGAGAGGTGCCAGTGGTAGTCAAGTTAGTTGACTCCATATTATATCTGTAAGCAAGTTTGCAATTCAAACAGCCCGTTAGATCCGCCCGGCAAATACAATATATCAAACGAGGAGCGCATGTATCCTGAATCCGACGATCTGAACGAATACCTGGTTTCCGACGAGATTATCGACTGGCAGACTCCGGCCGTCCGGCAGAAGGCCCTGGAACTTACGGAGTCGTTGCCGGGTGAAGTTGAAAAGGCGCGTTGCCTGTACGAGTGGGTGAGGGATGCCATTCCCCACTCCCACGATGCCGGCCTCGACGTTGTGACCTGCACGGCCGGCGAAGTGCTCCGGCGCGGCACCGGGATCTGTTTCGCAAAAAGCCACCTGCTGGCCGCCCTGCTGCGCGCGGTCAATATCCCGGCCGGTTTCTGCTACCAGGTTTTACGCATTGATCCGCCGGTTGATGATGAACCGGTGCTGCACGGGTTTAACGCGATCTATCTCGCGACCCTTGGCAAATGGATCCGGGTCGATGCGCGCGGCAATACCAACGGGATCAACGCCCAGTTCAGTATAAGGAAAGAGCAACTGGCCTTTGCCATGGATCCTGCGGCCGATGAATTCATCTACGAGGCGATCTTCGCGGCGCCGGTGGAGAGTGTGGTAAAACGGCTGAAAATGTACAAGAGCATGAGCGATTTGTGGCTGGATCTGCCCCAGTCGCTGTGATTGATGCCCGGATCAAAAATGAGATGCAGGTATTTGACTAGCCCGGTTACAGGCTGTCAGCGAACATGCGACAAAGTTGCACGACATGATATGTCGCAATAGATCTATGATTGTGCTGCAAAAGATGAGCGAATGAGCGAGGTACAATGATGTCTGAGAAGTCCGACACGAAGCGGGGACTGGTTCCCTTTGCGATAGTTGTTACCATCCTGTCGCTGCTGCTTTTTGTCTACCTGTACCTGGGGCGTGTGCCGGTTCCCGAGGAAGAGGAGGGTTTTCTCGCGGAACTGGGAGAGGGGCTGGGAGGTGTGGGGATTTATGCGCTGGTATTGATCTACGGGCGCAGCATGCTGAAGATGATCCTCAATCAAGGCACCCTTCTGCAACGGTTTATTCCGGATTATTACCAGGATATTTCCGTATCAGCATCCAGGCGGGTTCTCAACTTCCTCAACCGGACCCACAAATTAGTCGGGGCTGCCGCCGTCGGACTTTTGCTCGGCCATGCGCTGCTCGTGGGCACGGCCAGGTGGAATCCTTTTCTGGTGTTGCTGCTGGTCCTGCTGGTCTGGCAGGGGCTTTTCGGCCTGTTCCTGGTGATCCGCTTCCCGCCGTCATCCCTGAAACGCTACGGCTACATGGTGCATGCCCAGCTGTTTTCCGGCGTGATGATCGGAATATTCGCAGCTTTCGGCCACCTGCTGCTTTGATTGCCATTGTCTGATATATAATGCCGGTAACGTTGTGCCCGGGATTCCGTTTAGTCTGTGGACAAGCAGAGAGAGTCAGACACGACCATAAATGTCGCAAGCAGCATTGTTCCATGGATGGTGATTTGCCCGGTTCTGCTTCGTGATTTAAGCAAATGAAGAATTGTATCTGATCATGTGTTCAATCGGTAATTCGTGCCGACATGTCGCCGTGGATAATAATGAATAATATCAGTCGGTATACTCCGGCGGTTTCTGCTTTTATTCACGGTCTGGACGTTTACAACGGCTTACTCAATTCCTTTGTCGTGTAGCCGCCCTTGATTTCGGTAAGCACTTGCTCTATCATGAGAACCCGAGACGACCGTAACTGGCTGGGACAGCAGTTTTTTTCTCTTGCAATCTCAAGCATCAATCAAGGAATTTACATGCCTAACATTGCAAACAAGGGCATTGTGATGAGAACATTACGGCATCTCTTCATAACACAGGCAATCCTTATGGCATTTGCAGCGGCAACTGTATTTGCTGCGCCTTCCCCCGCACCTTCTGATCCTGGCAGTCATCCCGTTTATTCCACGTATAAGTTCGGTAGCGACAGAAAAGTCATCGATTTTGCCATTGCTCCTGTGGCAATCCCGGCGGGAGTGCTTTCAGAAACCATCAAGCGGGACAATGTTCTGCGCCAGTCCCTGCAGAGTAAGGGGGGCGAGCTGCGCTTCCACTCCTTCAAGAAGGGCAAGGATGCCAATTTCTTCATGGGCCGTGGCGATGTTGAGGCGGCTATATTTGCCGACATTCCGGCGCTTACCCAGGCGGCAACCTATGATACCAGGGTGGTTGCGCTGGCCAAGCAGGGTTTTTCCTCCATAGTAACCACGGTGCACACTCAGCTGGGCGATCTGAAAGGTAAACGGATCGGCAATGTGCCCGGCTCGACCTCCCACTATGCCTTGATGCAGACGCTGGCATCAGCAGGTTTGAAAGAGAGTGATGTCCGAATCGTTCCGATGGAAGCCGGTGAAATGCCTGCCGCTCTGGCCGATGGCAGAATAGACGCTTTTGCAGCCTGGGAGCCGGCTCCGGCTATCGCCCTTGGCAACAATCCGGAGGCCAGGGTTATCAACCGCTTCATCAGCATGAGTTTTCTGTATTTTTCAAAATCTTTCATTGATCAAAATCCGGATGCAGCGCGCCAGATAGTTGCGGCGCTGGTACGCGCCATCTCCTGGCTGAAGCAGGACAAGAAGAATCTGCTTGCTGCAACCAGTTGGGCCATGGAGGCCAACCGTGCCCTGACCGGCAAGGGTCTGCCGCTCTCGCTGCAACAGGCGGCTGCTCTGACGACCAGTGACATACTTGCCATCCCGTCCACAGCCGCAATTCCGGCCGCTGATCTCAAAAAACAGGGTTACCTGGCAAAAGCCTTTGAGTTCCTGAAGACGCAGGGACAACTTCCTGCCAACGCCCAGTGGGACAAAACGCTCAAGAATTTCGACAACCGGCTCCTCACCGAAGTCTTGTCCAATCCATCCAGATACAAGCTCAAAAAGTACGATTACACCAGGTAACCGAGAAGCTCATGGTATACAGGCCTGCATCGACAGGAACAAAAAGCGGTTTCATCTCACTGCGACGAAAGCTGCTCTTCTCTTTTGGAGCCCTGTTTGCCGTCTCGCTGGTTATGATTGAGCTGCTGGTGATCTACGGAATACCTTTTACAGGTTACCAGGGGAGGTACAGTGTCCAGAAAGCCGAAGTCTACAAGGATCTTGAGCGTGCCGCCGATGCCAAAAAAGATACGCTGCAGTTCTGGTTGAAGGAACGAAGAAACGATGTCCAGCTTTTTGCCCAGGATGAATCTTTTCGTCAGGCGTTGGAGCGGATCAACCTGAAGCTCTCCAGAAATGGAGGTGACGCCATCAGCCAGGATGCCTTCCGAAACAGGCTTTCCACCTCCGGTGACTGGCGCTGGCTGAACCGTCGCCTCAGGGAAATAATGGAGGCCAATCCTGAAAATGCAATCGATATCATCTCTGCCAAAAACGGTATCGTGGTTGGCTGCTCCCGTGATCTGCATGTAGGTGAGAGCCGCCTTGATGATCATGGCTACCGTGATGCCGTCGATCCTCTGTACGACGAGGTTATCCGGACAGCCATCGACAAGGATGGTTCTTATCGTCTCTACATCTCGCGCTCCATATACGGAACCGGTTCACGCACGGATGAAGTCATTGCCGTGATCACGATCAATACCGACCTTGATTCAATCCTCAGGCCAATGGTGAATAGCGGTCTGGACTATGGCCGCACTGGGGAAGTTCTGCTTGTTAACAGCGAAGGGCGGTCACTGACCTCGCTCAGGCATCCCGGTTCTGCCGGGGCTCCTGTCAGGCCGCTCTTGGACAGGGTACAGATGCATCCGGTTGACCTGGCGATTGCCGGAGGTGAAGGAATCACGGCAGCAAAAGATTATCGCGGCACACAGGTACTGGCAGCCTATCGCCACCTGCGGATATCCTCCGATGTCGTCTGGGGAATGGTGGTCAAGATTGATCAGGAGGAGGCCTTTGCACAACTTCGGCAGTCCAACTACTTCATTTTATTATTGGGCATAAGCGGCTGCATGCTGGTAATGCTGCTGACCGGCGTCCTCTCGGGCCGGCTGGCGCGTCCACTCGACCTGTTGCATCAGGCGGCAAAAAGAGTCGAAGCAGGCGATCTGACGGTGCGGACTGAGATCCGTACAAACGACGAAGTTGGCGCTCTGGCAGCGTCCTTCAACGGAATGGTCGCCCAGATCCAGGGCTGGCACGAAGAGCTGGAAGCAAAGGTCAGCAGCCGTACCGAGCAGCTGGCGGCAAGCAATCGCCTTCTGATTGAGGAAATGGAAGAGAGGAAGCGCGCCGTTGGCGCCCTGTTGCAAAGCGAGACGCAATTTCGTGAGCTGCTGGAAAATATACAGCTGGTAGCCCTTACTCTGGACAAGTGCGGCAATATTATATTTTGTAACGACTATCTGCTCAACCTCACCGGATGGCGGCGGGAAGAGGTGTTTGGATTCAACTGGTTTGAACGGTTCATCCCGAAGGAACTTTCCCCGGTGATCAAGGATGTTTTTATCAGGGGGATCGAGAACGGCGATATCCAGGGGCATTTTGAAAACGCAATCCTGACCCGGGACGGGAAGTCCCGTCACATTGTCTGGGACAATACCATCCTGCACAATCCGGACAGATCGGTAACCGGAGTGGCCAGCATCGGTGTTGATGTAACTGATCACCGTGCTGTGGAGGAACAACTCCGCCAATCGCAAAAAATGGAGGCTATCGGGCGGCTGGCTGGCGGCGTGGCCCATGATTTTAATAATATGCTCGGTGTCATTATCGGTTATGCGGAACTGTCCATGCGCAACCTGTCTCGTGATGACAAGCTCTGGCACCGGCTTAACGAGATAGCCAAGGCCGCACACCGCTCAAGTGACATAACACGGCAACTGCTGGCATTTTCGCGCAAGGAGGTCATTGCTCCGCGCACGGTAAATCTGAATTCATTGATCCTTGAGACTGAGAAGACTCTGGGGCGCTTGATCGGAGAGGACATCAATCTCTGCTTCCGGCCGGCCTCCGATCTATGGTCAGTCAAGGTTGATCCTTCGCAAATCGACCAGATTCTGATCAACCTGGCAGTCAACGCCCGGGATGCGATGCCGGACGGGGGAACTTTGACCATCGAAACAGGGAACTCGCGGCTTGACGAGGCCTATTGTCACTACAACATTAATGCCCGTCCCGGTGACTTCGTCAGGATTTCGGTCAGCGATACCGGTGTCGGTATGGACAGCGAGACCCGCAATCATATTTTCGAGCCGTTTTTTACCACCAAGGAGGTTGGCAAGGGGACGGGACTGGGATTGGCAACTATTTTCGGGATAGTTACCCAGAACAACGGTTTCATAAATGTCTATAGCGAGCCTGGGCTTGGGAGCACTTTTACGGTTTACCTGCCATGTTCGATGGATGCGGACCATGAAGCCGTCCCGCGAAAGAGTACGCCACTCACCGGTTCAGGAACGGTAATGGTCGTTGAGGATGAACTTTCACTGCTTGAAATGACCACCGACATGCTTGAGCAGATCGGCTATACGGTCATCTCCTTTAGCGACCCGGACTCGGCCCTCAGGCAGTGTCATGATATGACCACAAAAATAGACCTGATCATTACCGACGTCATCATGCCGACCATGAACGGCAAGGAACTGGTGGAACAGGTTTCCTGCTTGAGACCCGGCATCAGGGTGCTCTACGTGTCCGGCTACACCTCTGACATCATTGCCCAGAAAGGGGTGCTGGAAGAGGGGACGAATTTTCTGATGAAGCCATTTGATATGAACACTTTGAACGAAAAGCTGAGGGAAATCATGAATGATACCGATCCACAGGCCGGAGAGGTTGTTATGGCGCAACGTATCGGCTGATGGGACGGTCAGTGGGGCTGGCCGGCTATGAGCATGAATACACTGCATGCTTCACTGGTAATGTTCGTGATTTTAGTGGTCAACAGCTTAAACTGGTTTATCCTGCGGCCCTTTCCTGTTCAATTTCGCGTGTGGGAAAGTGGATAACCTCGGCCGAGGCATGGTAGGGGATCTCATGCATCTCCATGTCCAGCAGATCGATACTCAGCTTGCGCCGCCGCAGCAACTCGCCCCTGCCCAGAACAAGTTTGCATACCTCAGCCACCTGCAGTCCTGCCACCACCGCCGGAGTAAAGGCCGGGTTACCCAGATCCTTTTCGATACCTTTTCCTTGCACCCAATTGCGATAGATGCTCTGTACCGTGGTGTCACCGGGTAGCTGGGTGGCCACATGCCCGTACCAGCCGCCGATTGCGCCATGCACCATCGGAATATCCATGCCGGCGCAGGTTTCTGCCAGTTCCAGTCTGCAGGCAATGCTGTCCAGTGCATCCACCGCCACCGTCACCCCTTGCAGCAGCTCCCGGCCGTTGGCGGCGCGGAAAAAGGTCCGGACCGGGATCAGCTTCACGGCCGGGTTGACCTCGTTGACCCGGTCCAGCGCCGCCGCAACCTTGGCTCTGCCCAGGTTGCCGATGGTGGAGAACAACTGCCGGTTGAGGTTGTGCTCTTCAAATTTATCCGGATCAACAGCGACAATCTGGCCAATCCCCAGCCGGGCCAGTTCCTCGATGATGTACCCGCCCAACCCGCCGCAGCCGATCACGGCGATCCTGCTCCGGAAGAGCTGCAACTGCTCGGCCACGGAGATCATGTTGCGGTTGCGCTGATAGCGGGCCGGCAACAGTCCGCTTACCAGAGCGATCTCTTCCACGGCCGCATGGCTCAGGCTCAAACGCTCGACCGCCTCCAGCTGAGCGGACCAGGGCAACAGCCCGTCGACGGAACACTTCTGTAGATATTCCAGCACATTCAACATATCAACCTCCACCGACCAGGGGAAACAGCGCCAGGGTGTCTCCTTCATGCAATCCCTGATCGAGGGCCGCATGCCGGCCATTGACCAGCACGACCCCGATCTGCTCTTCGGTCAGCTCCAGGCCGAGCATGATCGTACGGCAGGCAGTGCCCTCGGTAAGCTCTTGCGAAGTGACCTTGAAGCGCCCGTTTCTGAAGGTGGCGAATAGTTTGACGGTTACCTGCATACACGCTCCATCAGCAATAAGCCTGAAACTCTTAGCCACAGAGGCCACAGATGACTTCGGTTTCCTCTGAGAACTCTGTGTCCTCTGTGGCCGGATGCTTTTCCAGATTTAAAAATTCCAGAACTCGTCGATTTCGTCACCGCTGAAATCCCAGATGGCGTTGTGCGGCGCCACTTTTTCGGTAGTGAAAAACTCGGGCAGGCGGTCGTGGATGTTGCTGAAACCGGCCTCGATGTTGAACTGGCGCTCGACCTTGAGGATATGCTTGCCCAGGTTGGTGACGTCGTCGCCGGTCAGGCTGATGCCGAAACGGGCATTGATCATGTCGATCAGCGCCGGCAGGCATTCGGGGATATCCAACGCCGGGAAGGCGATGAAGATGCACATGCCGGTGGAGTCCACCGCCGCGGTTGCGATCTGCAGGTTGCGGGAAAGCTCGACCTGGCCGTCTTTCTTGAGCGGATCCACATAGCCGCCGACGTTGAGGATGTTGGTGGCGATGGTGTAGCCGGCGGTGTGGTCGGCGCCCATGGTGCTGGTTGCGTAGGTGATGCCGATGCCCTTGACCGAACGGGGGTCGTAGGCCGGGATGCCCTGGTTTTTTACAACCGGTACGCGGGTGACGCCATAGGTCTTGCCGACCGAGCCGGCGCCGCCTCCCAGGATGCGGCCGAGCGGAGTGCCCCGGCCGATTTCCTCGGCCAGAATACGCAGCATCTCCCTGCTGTCTCCCCACTGCAGGATTCCGGCTTCCATGGCTACTCCGAACATGACCGCGGTTTCGATCGAATCGATGCCGATGTCGTCCATCAGGCTGTCGGCGCGGGCGATGTCGTCCAGGTTGTCGATGCAGCAGTCCGCCCCCAGCCCCCAGATGGTTTCGTATTCAAAGCCGGAGGTTACGTATTTGCCCTGCTGGTCGTGGTAGACCTGCGAGCACTGGATGATGCAGCCGGCGTGGCAGCCGTGTTTGACCTTGCCGCCGCGGGCCGTGATGGTTTCGTTCATGGTCTCGCCGGAGATCTTGTCGGCCCCGTCGAAGCGTCCGGACGTGAAGTTGCGGGTCGGCAGGCCGCCGGCCTCGTTGAGGATGTTGACCAGCACGTTGGTGCCGTAGGTCGGCAGGCCTTCGCCGCTGACCGGATGATCCATCAGGGCCTTGGCAAAGACCCGCGCGGCTGTCTTGAACTTTTCCGGATCGGCGATCGGCACCTTGGGAGCGCCCTGGTCGTCGATGGAGATGAACTTGATCTTCTTGGAGCCCATCACGGCGCCCAGGCCGCCGCGGCCATGGCTGCGGATCTTGCTGTCCGGGTCCTTGACCGAGATGTTGGCCGCGGTCATCTTCATTTCGCCGGCCGGACCGATGGTCAGGATGCCGGTTTTCTTGCCAAGCCGCGCTTCGATGGCTTCGATCACGGCGAAATTCCATTTGCCGACCAGTTCGCTCTCTTCCCGGATTGCGACACCGTCCATCGAGACGTGCAGGCTGTACCACTTGTCTTCAGCAGGAATGCCTTCGATGATCAAGGCTTTGATGCCAAGGCGTGCCAGCATCTGGGCGGCGGTGCCGCCGGCGTTGCTCTCCTTGATGGTGCCGGTCAGCGGGCTCTTGGCGCCGGCCGATAGGCGGCCCGAGTTGGCGGCCGGAGTGCCGGTCAGCAGGCCTGGAGCAAAGACCAGTTTGTTGTTGGGCCCCAGCGCATGGCAGGTGGGCGGCACTTCCGCCGCGACGATGGTTGAGGTCAGACCGCGCCCGCCCAGGCCGGCCCAGGCTGCGGGTACGTCTTCAATCCTGGTGCTCAGGTCGTTCATGTTGATGCGGATTATTTTGTTCATTTTATCTTCTCCCGATCATATGTGTTGCTGATTCGTTCTAATCAGCCGCAAAGTCTGATAAGCAGTCCCCTCTCCCTGAGGGAGAGGGCCAGGGTGAGGGGGAATGTTGCAATATATTGCACTGTTTCCCCCTCATCCGGCCTCCGGCCACCTTCTCCCTCAGGGAGAAGGGATTAGCGGCAGATTAGAACGAATCAGGTATGTGTTTATCTCCGCTGTGCGGAGCAGCTCCTTTCCGAAAGGGAGGCTCCGCCGTTTCCCGCGAAACCCGCTGGCCTGGCCCCATGAGGGTTTTCCCTTTTAGGCGGCATGGCTCGGAGATAATTGAAATCGTAACCCCTCCCGACCTCCCCTTAAATTAAGGGGAGGAGGTTAAACCCCCTCTTAAGGTAAGAGGGGGCAGGGGAGTTGTGTTTCTACATGGCTGCCTTGAATATTTCCACCACCTGCTCCAGGGTCGCCTTGCGCGGGTTGGTGAACTGGCAGGCGTCCTTCTTGGCGTTTTCTGCCATCACCTTCAGATCCTCTTCCTTCACATTCAGCGCCTTGAGCCCGGTGGGGATGCCGATCGAGGCCGAGAGCCTGCGGATCGCGCCGATGGCCTTCTCGGCCGCTTCCATCACCGAAAGACCGCTGATGTTTTCGCCCATGGCGACGGCTATGTCGGCGAAACGCTGCGGGCAGGCGATCAGGTTGTACTGGCTGACGGCCGGGAGCAGGATCGCGTTGCAGACGCCGTGGGGCAGGTTATAGAAACCGCCCAGCTGATGGGCCATGGAGTGGACATAACCGAGGCTGGCGTTGTTGAAGGCCATGCCGGCCAGGTACTCGGCATAGGCCATCTTGTCACGGGCTTCCAGGTTCTCGCCGTTGGCCACGGCCGGGCTCAGATACCGGGCAACCAGCTCGATGGCCTTGATGGCGCAGGCGTCGGTGATCGGGGTGGCGATGGTGGAAACATAGGCCTCGACCGCGTGGGTCAGGGCGTCCATGCCGGTGGCGGCGGTCAGCGCCGGCGGCTTGCCGACCATCAGGACCGGGTCGTTGACGGCGATGTTGGGTGTGCAGCGCCAATCGACGATGGCCATCTTGACGTGGGTATCGGTGTTGGTGATGATGCAGAAGCGGGTCATCTCGGAAGCGGTGCCGGCGGTGGTGTTGATGGCCAGGAATGGTGGCATGGCCTTGGTGGATTTGTTGACCCCTTCGAAATCGCGAATGTTGCCGCCGTTGCCGATCACCATGCCGACGCCCTTGCCGCAGTCATGGGAGCTGCCGCCGCCCAGGGAAACGATGCCGTCGCAGTGGTTATCCTGGTAGACCTTGACGCCGTCATGCACGTTCTTGTCGGTCGGGTTCGGTTCGGCGCCGTCAAAGATGACAGCCTTGAGGCCGGCTGCCTCGATGTAGCCCTTGATCGTGTCGGCCACGCCCATCCTGGCCAATCCGGCATCGGTGACGATCAGCAGGTTGGTGGCGCCCAGCGCCTTGGCCTGCTCTCCTGCTTCCTTCGAACAACCTACGCCCATCAATGAAACGGTGGGGATGTAAAAACCGAATGTCTGATCTGCCAAAGCCATGTGTACTTCCTCCTCTTGGTTTGATTGGGTGTTCTGCCCCTGTTTTCGTAACCGACATGAACCGGTTGTGTGCATACGGTTTCGTAGAACGTTTTTTCAGGTCATCGCAAGCCCTGTACCAACTGTTTCATGAGAGGCGTCCGGAAAAGTCACCCTGTGCTTTGTCTTTTGTATTCAGCATGTTATCCGCTGGCATGGTTGGCTGAGTGTCAGGTGCTCCACAGGCACTGTTCTAATGTAGAACAGTGCAATCGTATCGATACGTAACAGGCGTTACGTTTGTGAACAGTGCTCCGGCACTGTTTTCGGAATTGGAAGCAAGCCTGCAGCCGGCCTCAAATGGCATCTCATTTTCCTGTAATCACTGTTCCTGGGCGGTCTGGCATGTTCCCGGCCATCTGTTCCGTAAACTAATGAGGAAAAGTGGTATTGAAATTGCCTTGCAGTTGTTCCAGGCGTTCATTCGTGCTTGCATGGGTGGACAATGGAACCGACAGGAGAGGAGAGCAAAATGGGAGAGAAGGTTATTGGCGTCCGTATCGGTGAGACCAAAGGAGAAAGCAAACAGCCGGCACCCCGGGTAGTATTGCAACAGGAACATGGCGTGACCGGGGATGCCCACGCCGGAAGCGGGCAGCGACAGGTCAGCCTGTTGGAAGCGGAAATCCCGGTGGTCCGGGGAAAAGTGGGCCGGCCCAGGGGCAAGTACAGTGATCCGCAAAAACCCTACGTGGTTTCCATGCGTATTTCCGACGACGAAATGCTGCGAATACAGGAGATGATGCGGGCTACCAACAAGGGCGCTTCCGAGCTGATGCGCGCAGCCTTCCAGCTGTTCAAGTCCGAAGTGATTTTCAATCAGACGGCTTCAGCCGCCTAAATACTTCCGATAAACACTATGAATGTAGTAAAGTGGTCAAACCGGGCGCCGTGCGGCTGCTGCTTTTGAAGCGCGGTTGCTTCCGGTCGTTTCGATCAGACAGCAAACATAAAGGCGGATTCAGACATGTTCAAAGTAATCAGTAACGATATTCTTGCGCCGAACCTCCACAAAATGGTGGTTCATGCACCACGGGTGGCCCTGGCGCGCAAGGCCGGGCAGTTTGTCATCGTACGGGCGGACAAGGGTCAGGAGCGGATTCCCCTGACCATCGGCGATGCCGACCCGGCCGCCGGCACCATCACGCTCTTCATCCAGGCCATCGGCGCTTCAACCAGCAGAATTGTAGCCATACCGGCGGGGGGCTTCATCCGTGACGTGGCCGGCCCGCTGGGGCAACCGACCCATATCGAGAACTGGGGCCGGGTCGCCTGCGTCGGCGGCGGAGTCGGCACAGCGGTGCTCTACCCTCTGGTCAAGGCCCTGGCTGCCGCCGGCAACCGGGTTACCACCATCATCGGCGGGCGTTCCAGCCAGTACATCATCCTGGCCGATGAACTGGCGGCGCTTTCGGAAAAGCTGCTGATCACCACCGAGGATGGCAGCCTGGGCCGCAAGGGATTTGTTACCGCCGAGCTGACCGACCTGATCGCCTCTCCCGAACGGTCGCCCCGGGTGGTGCTGGCGGTCGGGCCGGTGCCGATGATGCGCGCTGTGGCCGAATTGACCCGGCCTGACCACATCGAGACCATTGTCAGCCTGAATCCGGTCATGATCGACGGCACCGGCATGTGCGGCGGTTGTCGTGTTGTTGTCGGCGGGGTAGCGAAATTTGCCTGCGTGGATGGCCCGGAGTTCGATGGTCACCTGGTGGATTTCGACGGCCTCTCGGACCGGCTCACCACCTATCGCAGCTTCGAGGAGCAGGCCCGCCATGCCGCCAGCGAGTGCAAGCTGGCGCTGGATGTGACGCTTGACAAGCTGAGCGTCAAGGAGCGGTTGGCCATACCGCGGGTGCACATGCCCGAACTCGATGCCGAGACCAGGAGCCGCAACTTCGAGGAAGTCAACCTGGGGCTGGATTACGATCAGGCGGTACGTGAGGCGCAGCGCTGCATCCATTGCAAGAACCGTCCCTGCGTGGAGGGTTGCCCGGTGGGAGTGTCAATCCCGGAATTCATTGATGCGCTGGCCGCCGAGGAACTGGTCAAAGCCGCGCTGATCCTGCGGGGGGACAACGCATTGCCGGCGGTCTGCGGCCGGGTCTGCCCGCAGGAGAGCCAGTGTGAAGCCCGCTGCGTATGCGGTGTCAAGGGGGAGCCGGTGGCGATCGGCTATCTGGAACGTTTCGTGGCCGACTGGGCCATGGCCAATGTTTCCGAGCTTCCCAAAGAGAAGCAGCCGCCGGCCAGCGGCAAGCGGGTCGCCATCGTCGGCTGCGGGCCGGCCGGACTGACCGCGGCCGGTGAACTGGCCCGGCATGGACACGGCGTTACTCTTTTCGAAGCTCTGCATGACACCGGCGGCGTATTGCGCTACGGTATCCCCGAGTTTCGGCTGCCCAAGGAGATCATCGATGCCGAGGTGGCACGACTGGTCGAGCTGGGGGTGACAATCGAGTGCAACGTGATCATCGGCAAGACCCTGACCCTGGACCAGCTCAATCAGGAATTCGACGCGATCTTCATCGCCAACGGCGCCGGCCTGCCGACCATGCTCAACATCCCCGGCGAGAACCTGAAAGGCGTTTATTCCGCCAACGAGCTGCTGACCAGGGTCAACCTGATGGAGGCCGGCCGCAACCCCGACTCCTGCACTCCTATCATCGCCGGTCGCAACGTGGCGGTCATCGGCGGCGGTAACACCGCCATGGACTGTGTTCGCACCGCCCGCCGCCTGGGCGCCGAGCGGGCCATGATCATCTACCGTCGCGGCGAGGCGGAGATGCCGGCCCGGATCGAGGAGATCAAGCACGCCAAGGAGGAGGGGGTCGAGTTCGTGATGCTGACCGCACCGCTGGAGATCCTCGGCAGCGCGGAGGGGTGGGCGGCCACGCTGCGTTGCCAACGCATGGAACTGGGGCCGCCGGATGAATCGGGGCGCCGCAAGCCGCTGGCCGTGGCCGGATCGGAGTACGATATTCCGGCGGATGTGGTGGTCAATGCGGTCGGCACCGGGGCTAACCCGCTCCTGACCGCCACCGCTCCCGATCTGAAACTGAACAAATGGGGCAATATCGCGGTGGATGAGAGCGGCGCCACCAGCATTCCGGGCACCTTTGCCGGTGGCGACATCGTTCGCGGCGGCGCCACGGTGATCCTGGCCATGGGTGACGGCAAGCAGGCTGCCGCAGCGATCAACAAATATCTGGCCGGGTAACGGTTTTTTCCAGGTTTAAACACCCCCTGAATCGGCAGGGCCTTGAGGAGTCACCATGAACATCAGCAAGTTTGTCGCCCCGGAAATCATCTTCGGCCGGGGCTCCCTGAGCCAGATTGGCGAGAGTGTGCTGCGTATCGGTGCTTCCAAGGTGTTTCTGGTGAGTGACCAGGACGTGATCAAGGCAGGCTGGGTCGATCTGGCCGTGCACTACCTGCGGGCCGCCGGACTGGAAACGGAGATCTTCTCCGCGCTGACCACCAATCCCAAGGATTGCGAGGTAACCGAGGGGGTGCAGCGCTACCTGGCTTCGGGCTGCGACGGCATCGTGGCAGTTGGTGGCGGCAGCCCCACCGACGTGGCCAAGGCCATTGCCATCCTGGCCACCAATGGCGGGATTCTGCAGGACTACGAGGGCATCAACAGGATCAGCCGGCCCCTGCCGCCGATGCTGATTGCCCCCAGCACCGCCGGCGCCGGGTCGGAGGTCAGCCAGTTCGCGATCATCGTCGATACGGTACGCAAGCTGAAGATGTCGATCATCTCCAAGTCGCTGGTGCCGGATATCGCCATCGTGGACCCGGAGGTGGTCAAGACCATGGATACCAAGCTGGCGGCGGCCACCGGATTGGATGCCTTTACCCACGGCATCGAATCCTATGTGTCGCTGGCGGCGACACCGCTGACCGATATCCATGCCCTCAAGGCGATTCAGCTGATTTCGCGCAACCTTCGGCGGGCCGTGGCCGACCGGCAGGATATGGATGCCAATACCAACATGTCCATGGCCAGTCTGACGGCCGGGCTGGCGTTTTCCAACGCGATCCTGGGCGCTACCCACGCCATGACCCATCAGGTGGACGGCCTGATCGACCAGCATCACGGCGAAACCAACGCCTCGATTCTGCCGCATGTGATGGAGTTCAACCTGAGCGCCTGTCCCGAACGGTTCCGGGACATTGCCGAGGCCATGGGTGAAGATGTGTCCGGCCTTTCCACGGTTGCGGCAGCGGAACGGTCGGTGGTTGCGGTACGGCAGCTGATCAGCGACATCGGCCTGGCCAAGGGTCTGGGTGAAATCGGCCTGACCGAGGAGTTCATCCCGCTTTTGAGCGAAAATGCGCTCAAGGACGCCTGCCTGGTAACCAACCCGCGCCGGGCCAGCCGGGAGGATCTTGCGGATATTTTCAGGAAATGCCTGTGAGCGCCGGTTTGCATCGGGTAGTTACCCCCCTTTGTGAAAGGGGGAATTTTTGAGGCAAAGGCAAATCCCCCTAAATCCCCCTTTCTCAAAGGGGGACTTGTACTTGCGAGGAACTACCTGTGGATAATCGGGAAAAACTGCTGGAACAGCTGACCGGAGTCGATTCGTCCAAGCTCAACTATTACGTCGAGCTTAAAAAGCGCAACCAGGAGGTGCTGAAGCAGAACAGCCGCCTGGAGATCCTGCGCCAGCTCTCCCGCGATATCAATATCGACATGTCGATCGCCGACATCGTCGAAAGGGCTTTCTCCAAACTTCCCCAGACCCTGCCGTGCGATTTCATGGGACTGGTGGCGATCAAGAGCAGCGGCTTGCTCCTCAAGGCACTGCAGCCGTCGGACTTCTGCCGCATCGACGACTTTCCGGCCCACTCCCCCTCTCTCAAGGTGATACAGCAGAAACGCGCCGAGATTTTCAACTTTTCTCCGGATGAGCTCAGGCATATCCGCATCAACCCGGCCTATCCGGGGCCGCTCCGTTCATTGGCAATCGCCCCGATGTTCAAGCGCGACGAGGTGATCGGCGCCCTGATTGTTGCCAGTGGAACTGTTGAAGCCTATGATAAAAACGATCTCAACTTCGTCGAGCATCTGGGAGATCAGCTATCGATCAGCATCCAGAACGCCAGGCTGTACAAGCAGGTCTCGCGGGCCAAGGAGGAGTGGGAATCGACCTTCATGGCGGTGACCGACCCGATTTTCCTGGTGGATACCGACTACAATGTGCTTTTGCATAACGGCCGGCTGCCGGCCGAGATGCAGTTCTTCTGGGATCAGTCGCTTAGCCGGAAATGCTTTGCCAAACTGCACGGCCGCAAGGAACCCTGCCAGGATTGCCCGATCCGCGAGGTGCAGCGGAGCCGCAAGCCGTTCTACCAGCGCTGGCAGACCGAGTCCGGGCTGGTTCTGGATTTGTCCTATTATCCGGTGTTGAACGAGAAGCGGGAGCTTTCGGCGGTAACGATCATCCTCAAGGATGTCACCGAGAAGATAAAAATGGAGGGGCAGCTGATCCAGTCGGCCAAACTGGCGGCGCTGGGGGAAATGGCGGCCGGTGTGGCCCATGAGCTGAACAGCCCGATGACCGTGATCATCGGCACCGCCCAGCTGGTGGCCAGGGAACTGCAGGATGATGGCCAGTCCGAACGGGCCGCCGAGGTTGACGACATCGTCAATTCGGGGCTGCGCTGCAAGCGGATCATCCAGAACCTGCTGACCTTTTCCCGCCAGGACCAGCAGCCGGCAACGGTAATCGACCTGAATGAAGAGGCCCGCAGGGTGCTGGGCATGATCAAGTACCAGATCAACCGCAGCCAGATCACAATTGTGGAGCGCCTGGCGGCGGACCTGCCTTGTCTGACCGCCAATGGCCCCCAGATTCAGCAGGTCCTGACCAATCTCCTGATCAACGCCAGGGACGCCCTGAACGAGGTGAAAGGGCGTGAAAAACAGATAGAGGTCGCAACCGAGGTGCGGGTGACGGGAGGGAAACGCTGGGCGGTTTTGAGCGTGGCCGATAACGGGATCGGCATTCCCCCGGAAAACCGGCCCAGGATCTTCACTCCGTTCTATACCAGCAAGGAAGCCACCAAGGGGACCGGGCTGGGGCTGTCGGTCAGCCTGGGGATCGCCGATTCCCATAACGGAACCATCGAGGTAATCAGCGCACCGGACCAGGGGAGCACCTTTTCGCTGGTGCTGCCGATTGACCAGTGATGATGTCGGGGGAAAGAAGGGAATCATGTCGCGCAAACAGATATTGATCATCGACGACGAAGCGGATGTCTGCGGTTTTTTCCGCCGGATGCTGACCAGAAAAGGTTATCAGGTAACCACCGCAACCAATGAAGCGGATGCGTTGAAAGCGCTGTCCGGGACCGTTTTCAGCGTGGCCATGGTGGATCTGAAACTGCCGGACACCGACGGTCTGACGCTGCTGCAGGCGATCAAATCCCGGCAGCCCGACTGCGAAGTGATCATCATGACCGGCTACAGCACGGTCAAAACCGCAGTGACGGCCATGCAGCGGGGGGCCTACGAATATCTGGAGAAGCCGTTCGACGATATTGGCGAAATCGAGGCATTGATTGCCAGGGCTGTTGCCAGCGGCGAACCCGGGCCAAAGGGGGAACAGGCCCGGGAGGAATGGGCCGACGTTGCCAGCGCGGTTGGCTTCCAGGTGGGCGGTTCGCCACTGATGCGACGCCTGGTGTCGCTGGCCTACAAGGTGGCCGGCAAAAACATCAATGTACTGATCCAGGGAAAAACCGGCACCGGCAAGGAGGTGCTGGCCCGCTTCATCCATGCCGCCTCGAACCGGGCCGAGGCGGCCTTCATCCCGGTCAATTGCGGCGCGCTGCCGGAAAATCTGCTGGAGAGTGAACTGTTCGGCCATGAACGGGGCGCCTTTACCGGCGCAAACCAGACCCGGCGCGGCATTTTCGAGCTGGCCAACCATGGTACCCTGCTGCTGGATGAGATCGGCGACGCCAGTCCGATGATCCAGGTGAAGCTGTTGCGGGTGCTGGAGACCGGCGAGTTCATGCGGGTCGGCGGCGAACGGCCTATAAAAACGGATGTAAGGGTGATTGCCGCTACCAACGTGAACCTGGAAGAGGCCATTCGAGAGAAGACCTTCCGTGAGGATCTGTTCTACCGGCTCAATGTGGTCCGCCTGGAGATCCCCTCCCTGCAGCAGCGCAGTGAAGATGTACCGATGCTGGTGGAACACTTTGCACGGCTGTTCAATCCCCGGGCAAGAGTGTCTGCGGCGGCCATGCGTTTGCTGCAAAACCACAGCTGGCCGGGCAACATCCGCGAACTGGCCAACGTCATGCGGCGGGCCGTGGTGATGTGCCCCGACGAAACCATTCTGCCCGGCCACTTGAACAACCGCTTTCAAGCCGTATCCCCGGCGACGTTGATTTCATCGTCCCAGGTGATCAACGGGGCGGCCGGGTTTCTGCAGTTGCTTGAAAAGTTCCGGGATCAGTTGGCTGGTAACGATGTATTTGACAGTTCCGCTCCTGAAGAGATTGAACGTACGCTCCGCGCGTTGCGCGACATCGAGGGCGTATTGCTTGCGGTGATGCGTGAAAAGGGATGGGCCGAGTCTGCCCACCTCGGTCTCAGGGAATCGGAAGAAGAGACTGTCAGAAATGCCCTGGAGCTTTGCAAGTGGAATATCACCGAAGCAGCCCGGATTCTGGGTGTCGGCAGGAACACGCTTTACAGAAAAATCGAATTGTTCAATTTGACACGTTGATGTTCAATCACACATTACAGGCGAGGCTTGCGATGAAAGCGGTCATTCAGAGGGTAAAATCGGCCAGCGTAACCGTTGAGGACGTGGTTGCCGGCCGGATCGGGCAGGGCATCATGGTGCTGTTGGGGGTTGAAAAGGGCGATTCCGAGGCACGGGCCGACTGGCTGGCGGAGAAGATCGCCGGCTTGCGGATCTTCAGCGATCAGCAGGGCAAGATGAACCTTTCGGTGCGGGACATCGGCGGCGCGCTGCTGGTGGTTTCACAGTTCACTTTGGCCGGCAACTGCTCCAAGGGCAAGCGCCCCTCCTTCGATAGCGCTGCTCCACCGGACGAAGGGCAGCGGCTCTATGAATATTTCGTCGGCGCGGCCAAGCGGCTCGGTCTGCCGGTTGAAACCGGCATCTTCCAGGCCGACATGCAGGTGGAGCTGGTCAACGACGGACCGGTCACGTTCGTTCTGGAGCGATGATCGAACGTTCCGTATCCGGATAAGCGAAAGGGTCGCCCGATTGGGCGGCCCTTTTTGCATGTGTAAGTTATTTCGACCAAGGACTCCTTACCTGCTGATCCTCTTGCGGCCGTAAGCGGCGAGGCCCAGGAGGCCCGCTCCCAGAAGGACCAGGGTTCCGGGTTCCGGTACGGCAGGAGGCGGATCGTCGGGAATGTCGCCGATCCAGGTGCTGTCAAAGTTGCCGAATGAGTCGAAACCCGCGTTCTGGAGATGGGCCGCGGCATACAGCGGGCCGGGAGGCGTTCCGTAGTTGACGCAGGTGTCGTTGAACATGGCCGCGGTCAAACCGGCGGCGGTGATCGAGTAGACGATATGGTCGGTGCCGTCGATCGGTTTGTTTGGTTTCCATTGCATCAGTATGTCGAAGTAGCCGCCGACCCCGTCGGCCTTATAGGCGTTGGTGGACAGCGAAATGCTCTCAGCGCCAAACTGCCCGGACACGAATGTGAAATTCAGGTTCGACAGGAGACTGGTATTGGAAAAGTTCAGGTAGATATCATTGATCTTCTGGGGGTCGGTAGTGGGCATGTCAACCATGTTGCCCTGGATATCCAGCGTAACGGTGTCGGTCCCGGCGTCATTGATGCTGATGGTCAGCCATGGGCCCGAGCCATCCGGAATCACCGAATTGCTGAAGGAGGTGCCGAGATTATAGGTGTAACCGAAGGCAACTACGGGAAAAATCGACAGCAATGCTGTAGTCAGCATGATTCTCGACAGTATCGATTTCATATTACCCCCTTCTAACAAATAGTGGTGTCTTGACTGATGCAAAATGCATGCTAGTCTTGTAATAAATTGGAATCATGGCATGTTTTTTTACTGCTAAATCAGCCGTATAGGGTTTGTAAAGTATTTCGACAGGGGTGGGGGGCGCTGGATTAGTCCCGCAACTCAAACCCTGCTTGCTGGTTCGGCACTGTCGCTGCTTTTGGTACCGTTTCAGAGTTAAAATGCTGGTCCCGGTCCTTATTCGAAACTGTTGTCTTTCTAATTAAAAATAATGTTTAATGATAACGGGTTCTTAACATTAATGCTGCGTCAATGATGGGCAATTGCCTGATATGTTGGGGCTTTAGCCGGTTTAAATTCTTGACAAAACCGTGTTTGTTGTGTTTTTTAATGTTTACATCAAGCTTGGGAGGAGCAGTATATGCTATCGAATATGAAGATCGGAACGCGCCTCATTATCAGCTTCACCCTGCTCTGCCTGTTCATTGCCGCTCTGGCCGGAGTTGGCTACTGGGGTATCAACAGCATGCAGAGTGAACTTGATGTCCTTGCTGTCAAGGAGTCCAAGCTGGTGGAAAATGCCCAGCGCACAAGAGCCAATATCCTGGGGCTACGCCGCTATGAGAAGGATATCTTCCTGAATATCGATTCACCTGAAAAAGTGGCGGAATATCGCAAGAAATTTGATGAGCAGCTGGAACGCAGCAACAAGCGCCTGGATGCCATTGATAAACTTCTGGGTGAACTGCATGACCAGGCGGTTGCCGGCAAGGGCAAGGCCTCCATCGTGGAAATCCGGAATGAACTGGCTGCCTATACCGGCGGCTTCGGCAAGGTGTACGACAGTATCAAGGCCGGTGAGCTGAAAACCTCCCGGGATGCCAATGCTGCGCTGGCGGTCTACAAGGAGCCGATCCACAAGCTGGAAACCAAGGTCCAGGAATTCTCCGAGTCGATCGACAAGATGATGGAAGAGGGGCTCAAGGAGTCGGTTGTCTTTGAGAAACGGATCATTTCGGTGCTGATCGGCCTGTCGCTGCTGGCGCTGATTCTGGCGGCCATCATCAGTGTCGTCATCATCGCTTCGATCAGGAAGCCGCTTAACGACCTCTATACTCGCGTTTCCGACATCGCCCAGGGCGAAGGGGACCTGACCAAGCGCATGGATGCTTCCGGACAGGACGAAATTGCCGAAATCAGCCGCATGTTCAACCGCTTCCTGGATAAGCTGCATGGAATAATCAGCATGATTTCCAATACCTCGACCCAGGTGGCGGCCGCCTCCTGCCAGCTGAATTCAACCGCCGAGCGGATTGCCACCGGAGCCGAGGAGGTTGCTGCGCAGGCCGGCACCGTTGCCACCGCTGGAGAAGAGATGTCGGCCACCTCCGGGGACATCGCCCAGAACTGCCAGATGGCCGCCGAAGGGGCCCAGCGGGCCTCCCAGTCGGCCAGCAACGGAGCCGAGGTAGTGGAGAGAACGGTTGCCGTGATGGGGCAGATCGCCGAGCGGGTACAGGAATCGGCCAAAACGGTCGAGAGCCTGGGGGAACGTTCGGACCAGATCGGGGCCATCATCGGCACGATCGAGGATATTGCCGACCAGACCAATCTTTTGGCGCTGAATGCCGCCATCGAGGCTGCCCGTGCCGGTGAGCAGGGGCGCGGCTTCGCGGTCGTTGCCGATGAAGTCCGTGCCCTGGCGGAGCGTACAACGCGCGCCACCAAGGAAATCGGCGAGATGATCAAGGCGATCCAGAAAGAGACCAAAGGGGCCGTGGCAGCAATGGAGCAGGGCGTACAGCAGGTGGAAGCCGGTACGACCGAAGCGGCCAGATCGGGCCACGCGCTGCGGGATATCCTGGAACAGGTTAACGATGTGGCTACGCAGGTGCACCAGATTGCCACCGCCGCCGAAGAGCAGACCGCTACCACCAGCGAGATCTCCAACAACATGCAGCAGATCACCCAGGTGGTGCACGACACCGCCGCCGGTGCTCACCAGTCCGCCACCGCCGCCGCGCAATTGAGCGGCAACGCCGAAGAGCTTCAGCGTCTGGTCAGGCAGTTCAAACTGTAATCCTTTCCGATCAATCCATTTGGAGACATTGCATATAATGAGGGGGCCCCCGAAAGGGAGCCCCCTCTTCTTTCTGGCGTAAAGATTTGCGGAACTGCGGGATTGTAGGCCTGCAATCAAGATGATATAATCCGCCGCGACATGCCAGGAACAGCGACAGAACCCGCGAGGTACACCACTGATGGCGCCTGAAACTGCCGCTACATTGATCCGCCATGCCCGCACACACGGCCTGCGCCGCTGGCTGCCCGGTATGGCTTTGCTGGCCCGTTACGATCGTGCCCTGTTCTCGCAGGACCTGGTGGCCGGCCTGGCGCTGACTGCGCTCCTGGCCCCGGTCGGTATGGGTTATGCCGAGGCGGCCGGCCTGTCCCCGATCTACGGATTGTATGCCACGATCATTCCGCTGTTGGCCTATGCGCTGTTCGGGCCGAGCCGTATCCTGGTGCTGGGGCCGGATTCGGCGCTGACGGCACTGATCGCCGCCACCATCCTGCCGCTGGCCGCCGGCGGTCCCGTGCATGCCGCGGCGCTGGCCGCAATGCTGGCGGTTATAACCGGTGTGCTCTGCATCCTGGCCGGTCTGGCCCGTTTCGGATTCGTGACCGACCTGCTCTCCAAGCCGATCCGCTACGGGTACATGAACGGAATCGCGCTGACGCTGCTGATCGGGCAGCTGCCCAAGGTCTTCGGCTTTTCGGTGGAGAGCGCCAGCTTTATCCAGTCATCGGTGGGACTCGCGCATGGCGTTCTGAATGGTCGCATCAACTGGAGCACCTGTGCCATCGGCGTTTCGTGCCTGGCGGTCATTTTCGGCACAAAACGCTGGGCGCCGCGCTGGCCCGGCGTGTTGTTCGCCGTGGTGGGAGCCACGCTGGCGGTCGGGTTGTCAGATCCGGCAACCCAGGCGCGAATTGCCACCGTCGGGGCGCTGCCGCAGGGGCTGCCCAGTTTCAGTTTTCCGCTGGTTACCATGGAAGAATTCAAGGCGCTATGCGCCGGCGCGGTGGCGATCGCACTGGTCTCGATCACCGACATGAGTGTGCTGTCGCGAATCTATGCGCTACGGGGTGGTTATTACGTGGACGACAACCAGGAACTGGTCGCCCTGGGCATCGCCAATCTGACCACCGGGCTCTTTCAGGGATATCCTATCAGCAGCAGCTCTTCGCGTACTCCGGTGGCCGAGTCCGCCGGCGCAAAAACGCAAATGACCGGCGTGGTTGGCGCGACCTGCATCGCGTTGCTGCTGATCTTCGCGCCCCGTCTGATGATCCATCTCCCCACTGCCGCCCTGGGCGCGGTGGTAATTTCCGCCTGCAGCTCCATCGTGGAGTTTTCCGCGGTGCGGCGCTTGTACTATCATCGCCGGGGTGAGTTTTTTCTGTCCTTAGTCTGTCTGCTGGGGGTTGCCCTGCTGGGCGTGATCCAGGGCATCTTCATTGCCGTCGGCCTGGCGCTGCTGGCTTTCATCTGGCGCGCCTGGCGTCCGCACTGTGCCGTTCTGGGACGGGTTGACGGCATGAAGGGCTACCACGATATCACCCGTCACCCCGAGGCGCGGCGGATTCCGGGACTGGTGCTGTTCAGGTGGGATGCGCCGCTGTTCTTCGCCAATGCCGAATATTTCCGGGAGCAGGCGCTGCGGGCGGTGACCAGCGCGCCGACGCCGACCAGGTGGATTGTGGTCGCCGCCGATCCGGTCACTGACGTGGATATCACGGCCGCCGACGTGCTGGCGGAACTGGTCGCGGAGCTGCAGCAGGCCGGGATTGAATTGTGTTTCGCGCAGATGAAGGGACCGGTCAAGGATCACCTCAAACGTTACGGCCTGTTCGCCAGGCTGGGCATGGAGAATTTTTTCCCCACCATCGGCCAGGCGGTCGATCACTACCTGATCAAGCACCAGGTGGTCTGGCGCGACTGGGAGGATGAGAAGATCCGGTCCGATGCCACGCTGTGGTAGTTTGATTTTAAGGAGCAGTCATGAGCAAACAGTTGACCCTCGGTTTTTCCCCCTGTCCCAACGATACCTTCATGTTCTATCCCCTGGTGCACAATCTGGTCGATACCGGCGGCATCACCTGCCGGGAGCGCCTGGAGGACGTGGAAACCCTCAACCGGCTGGCGCTTGCGGGCGAGCTGGATGTCAGCAAGGTTTCCTACCATGCCCTGGGGCACATCCGCGAAGAGTATGCGCTGCTTCGTTCCGGCAGCGCGCTGGGACGCGGTTGCGGACCGCTGCTGGTGGCCGCCGATAATATTGACCTGTCCGACCTGCGCGGCCGGACCATTGCCGTGCCGGGTCGCTACACCACCGCGCTGCTGCTGCTGCGCCTGTTCGATCCATCGCTGGACAACTTCATCGTGATGCCGTTCAACGAGGTCATGGACGCGGTGTTGAAGGGGAACGCCGACGCCGGGCTGATCATCCACGAGTCGCGCTTCACCTACCAGGGCTATGGCCTGCACAAACTGTTGGACCTGGGAGAGTGGTGGGAGGCGGAAACTGGCCTGCCGATCCCGCTGGGAGGCATCGTGGCTCGTCGTTCGCTGGGGGCCGGAACTATTGCCGCGGTCGAACGCGCGCTGCGCTTGGGTGTTGAATATGCCCGCAGCCACCCGGACCAGGCCGCCCACTACATTGGCGAACATGCCCAGGAGATGAGCGCCGAGGTCTGCGCGGCCCACATCGGGCTGTACGTCAACGACTTCTCGTCCGATCTGGGCGATGAAGGCGTTCAGGCCATATCGTATCTGCTGAAGAGGGCTGAAGCAGCCGGGATCATTCCTGAATCGGCAATGCCGCTGTTTGCCTGTCCGGATTGATGAGGGAGTAAACACGTCGGCTGCCGTATTTACGATCATACAAAAAGGAGATCTGCAACAATGTCGGAACTGAAAGAGAAATGGCAGGGGTGGCTGGCGCTTTCAACCGCAATCATGGCGGTACTGGCGGCGCTGACCACGCTCTACATGGGAAAATACTCCTCGCGGGCGATCATGGCCCAGGGGCAGGAGAGCGATCAGTGGGCCTACTACCAGGCCAAGAGCATCAAGGGTCACACCTTCGAGGTCAACCACAGGGTGCTGGAGCTGCAGCTACTGACTCAGAGAGGGGTGCCGCCGGAGGTTTCCGGGGAATACCGCAAGACGATGGACAAGTATGCGGAAGAAATCAAACGTTATGACGGCGAGAAGAAGGATATCAAACAGAAGGCGGAGGGAATCGCCAAGGCCAAGCTCAAGGCCCAGGAGATGGGTGGCAACTTTGCCTACGCGCTGATCTTCCTGCAGATTGCGCTGATGCTGGCATCCATTTCCAGCCTGACCAAGCGTAAATATCTATGGTACATCGCACTGGTCTGCAACATCGGCTGGCTGTTCTTCTTCCTGGACGCCTGGCTGTTGTTTTACTGACTGGACAGTTTCATGGCACCCTGAAGCCGTATTGTGGACTCCGGATTCCGGGGAATAACAGTTGAAAAATTAAAGGGAATAAAAGAAGATCAGATTTTTGAGACGTGGGAAAGGTCATCTGCGCATTACTGGGGACGTTGACAAAACCAAAGAGCCAAGAGCGAAACAAGAAATGATAAAAGCAGAAACTTCAATAAATGCAGGAATCTTAGCCATATTATCATCGATCCCGCTTGTAGCTGAATATGTGACTGCTAGACCTGTAAGTGTCCCAGGAACTGGATTTAAGGTGCTTTGTTACGAGCCATTTGACTACGCATACTTCCTCATAGCCTTAATGATTCTTGTGTTCGCAAATGTCATAATTGCTGGAAAAAAGAGGAAATCAATAAAACAGGCTGTCGTCTTGGGTGGTGCAATTGCCGTAGCTTGGTTCATATTCTGCTTCATAGCAGTTGCTCAATTGCACATATCACTTGGCGGGAAGCTCTGAAATAACTTTCAACCACGCGGCGGCACACGGTCTTCGCTGCGCTTCGCCGGTGCGCAACGCTACCGTTAAGCGAAAAAATAATGAAAACACCATCACGACTAATGCCACTCTACATACCTGAGCATGTGAGCTGGTGGAAAAAGGCTCTGGCTTATTGTTTTCTCGCTCTTCTGGTCTGCATTCTTCTGACAGCAATCATCAATCATCATTGGGTGTTAGCAGTAGTGGTCGCATTGGTAGCTACCACTTTATACTCGAACAAAAAACAGAATCAAAAACTGAGAGAAATGACAGAAGAAAGAGAAAATGAGGGAATTTGCACATTCGCGAGATCATTTGAAAGAAATCAAGTAGACACATGGATACTTCGTGCCGTCCATGAAGAGTTTCAACATTACATGAAATTTCCAGAAGGGACATGCCCGCTAAGAGCTTCAGACAGGCTTGAAAAGGATCTAAAAATTGACCCCGACGATATTGAAGACTTAATTCCGGTAGTGGCTCAACGGACAGAGCGTAGCTTGGAACATACTGAAAGAAATCCGTTTTTCGGAAAAATTGAAACGGTTGGCGACTTCGTACTATTCATCAACAATCAGCCAAGAGCAAACGCTTAACCACTCGGCGGCACGCAGGCGCTGTCGCGCTGGTGCGCCTCGGCACCGTTGAACGACAGAATAAAATGAAAAAACAGAAGGAGAATAAGGGGACAGGAACCAAATAGGCGTCTATTTTATAAAATACTGCTATTACAATAAGTTGCCAACCAACCGGTTGCACGCCGCCCCGCCCGGAAAACCGACCGGGCGAAGCGGGTGAATCGGGCACCCCGTTATACAAGTGGTGACATATGGACATTTTCATTTATCTTGATCAAAACACCTTATCTGATTTGAGGCTACGCAAAATCAAAGAAACCTGCGATGAAGAACTCGACATTATTCGCAATATTCTGTCAACTGACAATATCCATCTTGTTTACTCTCATGTGCATCTCAAAGAAACTTCACAGATTTCGGTCGAACAGTATAGGTATGAACATATTGAAATGCTTGATGAATTGAGAGCCTTATATATAAAACCAATGACTAATGAGCTTGATCATAGATGCGCTACAGAGGTGTGGAAAGATTTCTTAGAAAATGAAAAGCAAAACGAATCAATGGGAATCAATAAGACGATCAAAGCTAGCGAGCTAACATCGAAAAAACTTTCAGGATTACCAATAAATAATAGTTTTGAAGAACTTGGAAATAATCTGAAAGAAACTTTGCACGAACTGTTTGATAATTGCGAACAGCACATTAAAGCTATCGACTTAGCTGGGTTGGATGAAGTTTCGAGTAAGCAGTTTGAGTTTCTTAGTAGTCAACTGACCTCTCTTAGAACTCAATGCAATGAGATGAAAACAATCAATATTGACGGTGATCAACCGCTTGGTCCTCGTCCATTTAGAGAATTGGGTAAACTTAAAGAACTTGGAATCCTTAATTTGCCAAGCAATGAGGTAATTATTAAATTAGATGAATTATTTCAAGCTGAAAATAGTGAATATAAATGGTCTGATTACTTTGAAAATAATCCGCAAAATAATATTGCAAGAGCTTATAGCCTGATGAATTGGGCAGGTTACTATGCTGATGATTTTAATAAGGTAAAAAAAGGTAAAGATCGATTTAATGCATCTAACAACGACATGTTACATGCAACAATGGCTTATGATTTTCACTTTCTTATTTCCAAGGATGCTGCATTTTGTATGAAAGCAAGAGCATGTTATGAATACATAGGAGCGAATGCTGTAGTGATCAATCCACATGATTTTATTGTAAATTACTGCACAAATGTATAACCAAGCACAACAGCGGTGAACCCGCTGTGCTCTCAGCCGTTCGCTGAACAAACCAAAAGCTGATTTTAACCATATTATTAACCATACAATAATATGGTTTATTACTTTGATTCCTGATAAGGTAATCACATGACAAAAGCGCATTTTGAATGGGATTCGAAAAAGGATCATGAAAACCAGCAAAAGCATGGGGTCTCATTTGCATCGGCTCAATACGCCTTTGCTGATCCCCACCGTATCATCGCTGAAGACGTGAACCACAGCAATGATGAAATGCGTTACTATTGTTTTGGCAAGTCCGGTGACGGAATTCTCACCGTACGATTTACTTATCGAAATAACGTAATCCGTATATTTGGTGCCGGATACTGGCGGAAAGGAAAGGCAATTTATGAGCACGAAAATAAAATACACCGATGAACCATTGGGTGAGATCAAGATTATACGAGATTTTCTCCCTTCTCCTGCCGAACTGGCTTTCAGCGAGGAATCGGTCAAGGTGACGATATCCCTCAGCAAGAAGAGCGTTGAGTTCTTCAAAGCTGAGGCATCAAAATATCATACGCAATATCAGCGAATGATCCGGCAATTGTTGGATTCCTATGCGGATGTGCAGACAGAGCAGCGAACAACGCACTCAACCGGACGCGCTAAAAAACTTCGCGCCGGTTAGTGCTGGAACCGTTGGTCGCAAATAGGAATAAATGAAAATAGATGTCAATTGTCATACAGCCGAATGGATCTTCGATGGCCGCAAGGTAGTCGTTGAAGAGCATTCATTGGGATAGAATTCCGGGGCCGGACCAGGCTAACTGCTTTAAATATAGCAATTAAATAGAAATTGTTGCCCCCGTTTTCAGCCTTGGAGCCTCGATTTTACGGTCAAAAACCAGCCTCTGACACGAATACGGACAGATATATTTTCAACACAACTCAAAAGGCGGCCAATAGGCCATCTTTCCTGTTTACCGCCAAACTACAACACTGGTTTGCCGATAAGAATCGCTACTGCGGGTATTGCCGGAGCACTTCCGGTATCAGCCGCTTGATATTGGCAATCCGGTTCACATCCGACGGGTGCGTGCTGAGGAATTCGGGCGGCGCCTGCCCTCCCTTCTGGGCCGCCATGCGCTCCCAGAAGGAAATTGCCGCTTTGGGGTCGTATCCGGCCATGGCCATGAATACCAGCCCCAGGTGGTCGGCCTCGCTTTCCTGCATGCGGCCATAGGGCATGATCGCTCCGTACTGGGCGCCCATGCCGTAGACCGACATCCAGAGCTGCTGGGTGGCCGCCGGTTTGGTGGACAGTGCGGTGGAGAGCGCCACGCCGCCCAGCTGCGCCAGCAGTCCCTGGCTCATGCGCTCGTTGCCATGCTCGGCGATGGCGTGGGCGATCTCGTGCCCCATCACCACCGCCAGCCCGGTGTCGTCTACGGCTATCGGCAGTATGCCGGTATAGACCACCACCTTGCCGCCCGGCATGCACCAGGCGTTGACCTGCTTGTCTTCCACCAGATTGAATTCCCACTTGTAATCCGCCAGATGCTCTTTCAGGCCGCTGCTGATGAAGTAGCGTTCCACCGCGTTCTGCACGCGCAGGCCGACCCGCTTGACCATGGCAATCTGCTGCTGGTTCCGGCTGACCTTGTTCTCCTTCAGGAAAGTTCCGTACTGCTGGTTGCTCATCGACAGCATCGACGAACCGGGTATCAGGTTGAGCTGCGAGCGGCCGGTAATCGGGACGGTGCTGCAGGCGCCCAGGAGAAACAGGCAGATCGACAGGGTTATGTAACGGAACATGAAAGGCCTCCTCTTAGATCAGAATCTTTGCCAGCAGGTCAAGCAAAGGTTGGGGATAAATACCCAGCAGCAGCGTGGCGGCGGTCGCCACGGCCAGCGCGATGATTTCGGAAAAGCCCGGCGAACGAAGCTCTCCGCTATCCACGGCCGGTTTCATGTACAGCATCACCACCACCCGCAGGTAGAAAAAAACCGCCACCAGCGCCGCCAGTATGCCGATGATCGCCAGGGTTGTCTCCCCCTGCCGCAGCGCCGCGTTGAATACGCCGAATTTGCCGATAAATCCTGCCGTCGGCGGTATGCCGGCCAGCGAGAACATCGCCACCGCCAGTGAAATGCCCGCCAGCGGGCAGCGATAGCCCAATCCGCGGTAGTCATCCAGCCGGTCCGGTTCAAAGCGGTCCGACAGCGCCGACAGCGCGCCGAAGGCAGCCAGCCCGGCCGTCGCGTAGACCACGATGTAAAAGAGTGCCGCCCGCAGGCCGCCGGACGGGGCCGCCACCAGCGCCAGCGCCACGTAGCCCATCTGCCCGACCGATGACCAGGCCAGCATGCGCTTGAGGCTGCTCTGTCGCAGCGCCGCGAAATTGCCGGCCAGCATTGAAAACAGCGCCAGTGCCCAGAGCAGGTCGCGCAGGCCGTGCCAGGCGCCGAAGAGCGGCAGCACGAGCAGCAGCGCCGCCAGTGAGGCCCCTTTGGAAGCGGTGGAGAGCAGCGCCGTGACCGGCGCCGGAGCGCCCTGGTAAACATCGGCGGTCCAGAGGTGGGCCGGCGCCAGCGAAAGCTTGAAGGCCATCCCCAGCAGGACCAGGCAGGTGCCAGCCAGAAAGAGCGCTTCGGGATGGTTTGCCGCCAAAGCCAGTCCGGACAGCTTGAGCGTGCCGGTGGCAGCGTAGAGCAGCGCCATGCCCATTCCCATAATGGCGGCCGAGAGGGTGCCGTTCAGCAGGTATTTCAGTCCGGCTTCGCCCCCCTTGACTGAATCGCGTTTGATCGCCACCAGGATGTAAAAAGCGAAGGTGAAGGCTTCCAGCCCCAGAAAAAGCATCAGCAGGTCGCTCGCGGCGCAGGCCGCGCCCATTCCGGCCAACGCGAAGAGCAGTGTGGCGGGGTATTCCTCGCCGGTGATGCCGCGCCGGCGGTTGTAGCCGGTCGCCAGCAGCAGCGCCACCAGGCCGGCCGCATCGAGAAATACCCAGAAGAAGCGCGAGAAGGGGGTGATCGTCAGGCCGGGCATGACCGCCATGTCCGGAAGCAGCAGGCTCCAGAGCAGCGCCGCTGTGATCAGCGCCCCGGCCAGTTCGTACAGGTAACCGCCCGGTTTGAGCGCTCCGGCCAGCAGGACCAGGACGCTGCCGCCGGCCAGAATCAGCAACGGCATCAGAGCGTAGACATCTGCCTGACTCACAAACCACCCCCGGTCAGCAACTGAACCGGACCATGGATCAGGTCCAGAAGCGGCGCGGGGTGAACCCCCATCCAGACGTCAACAACCGCCAGTACCGCAAGGATCAGGAGTTCGCGCGGCGTCAGGTCGGCCAGAGCTAGCGGCTGGCGCTCCTCCTGGAAGATCACCTCCTGAACCAGGCGCACGGTGTAGATCAAGGTCAGGACGATGCCGATGAAAGCCAGCGCGGCCACCAGCGGCGCTTTCTTCATCGTTCCGGCCAGCACCAGGAATTCACCCACGAAGTTGTTCAGACCGGGCAGTCCCAGCGAGGCCAGCGAGAAGAACAGGAAGAAGAACGAGTATTGCGGGATCTTGCCCCACAGGCCGCCGAAGGCGGCGATCTCGCGGGTGTGGGCCCGTTCGTCCAGCATGCCTACCAGGCAGAACAGCGCCCCGGTGGTTACTCCGTGGTTGGCCATCTGCAGGATCGAACCGGACAATGCCACCGGCTGCCAGGCCGCGATACCGATCGCGACGTAACCCATGTGGGCGATGCTGGAGTAGGCGATCAGGCGCTTCATGTCCTCCTGGGCAAAGGCCACCAGCGATGCGTAGATGATGCCGATCAGGGCCAGCGTATAAAAAAGTGGGGTCAGGGTCTGGGCCGCCAGAGGAAAGAGCGGATAACCGAAGCGGATCAGTCCGTAGCTGCCGGTTTTCAGCAAAAGCCCTGCCAGCACTACGCTGCCGGCGGTGGGGGCGTCGGTGTGGGCATCCGGCAGCCAGGTGTGCAGCGGGAAGAGCGGGAACTTGATCGCAAAGGCCAAAAAGAAAGCGGCAAACAGCCAGAGTTGGGTGTCGGCCGGGAGTTGGGTCTTGAGCAGTTCGTGCAGTCCGAAGGTTGTGATACCGGTCTGTTTGGCGTGCAACAGCTGTAGCGCGATGATCGCCAGCAGCATCAGCAGTGAGCCGAACATGGTGAACAGGAAGAATTTGATCGTGGAATAAATCTTGCGGCCATGTCCCCAGATCCCGATCAGGAAGAACATCGGGATCAGCATCACCTCCCAGAACAGGTAGAACAGAGCCAGGTCCAGGGCCAGGAAGACCCCCATGATGCCGGCCTCCATCGTAAGCATCAACGTCAGGAACAGCGCGGTTTTTTCCTTGATCGAATTCCACGATACCAAGAGCGCGATGCAGAAGGTGAAGGAGGTCAGCAACACCATCAGGAGCGAGATGCCGTCCAGGCCCAGCGTGTAACGTATGCCGAAAGCCGGAATCCAGGGCGCATCCTCCACCAGCAGATATCCGGGCAGTTTTGCCTGCAGCGGCGTCAACTCCCGCCAGGAACCATACAGCCAGGCCGACAGCACCAGTTCCAGCAGTGCCACGCCCAAGGCGACCGGGCGCGCCGATACGCGGCAGTTCCAGAGCGGCAGCAGCGCCAGGCAGCCGGCCAGCGGCAGCAGGATCAGTATTGTCAGCAGCGGATATTCAGTGAGCACAGATACCTTCTTGAAATTGACCTTGTTGCATTATCAACAAATCAGCTTGCTTGGCAATGCCTTTGAATGTAGTCCCGTGCGATTATTCCGGCAATCTCTTCCTGGTCCAGGCCGGCGCAGTCAATGGTCATCCCGGCATATTTCTCGTAGAGAACCTGTCGTTCGTTGTACAGATCCAGAAAACTCTGCTCCTTGGAACTGGCGATGCCCCTGGTCTTGAAATTGCGAATCCGCTTCAGAATCTCGTGGTAGTCCACTTTCAGGAAGGTTATCTCCGAAATCTCCCGCAGGTGCGCCATGGCCGGTTCACTGTAAACCGCGCTGCCGCCGGTCGCGATCACATGTCTTGCGACGTTAATGTTCAGGATCTCCTGCTCCTCGATTCTTCTCAGGTTCAGGTGGTCACTCTCATCGATGATACGCTGCAGTGATTTTTGCTGGCTGAGCTGGATCAGGATATCAGTGTCGACAAAGTTGAACGACAGCATCTTGGCCAGGATGATTCCAACCGTGCTTTTACCGGCTCCGGGCATGCCTATCAGCGTCAGGTTCGGTTTCATGCGGGCAACTTTCGTGAAATGCGTTTTTTTGACAACCGTCAAGTATTCTAAGGAAAAAGAGGTATAGTGTCTCTACCATATTAACGAAAAAATCACCAATCGAGTTTACTCGAACAACTGAAGAAAAGGGAGGAAATACAGATGAGCATGTTTTGTAATCAATGCGAGCAGGCAGCAAACGGAGTCGGTTGCAATATTTCCGGCGTATGCGGTAAAAGCCCGCAGGTAGCGTCGTTGCAGGATCACCTGCTGTACGGCCTGAAAAGCCTGGCGCTGTATGCCGACAAACTGGGGCGCAACGCCGAGATCGATCGTTTCACGATCGAGGGGCTCTTCACCACCGTCACCAACGTGGATTTCGACGCGCGTCACATCGGCGGGGTCATCAAGCGCTGCTACGAACTGAAAGAGAAGACCAAAACCGCGGCCGGTGTGAGCCTCTCCGGCCCGGTGGCAGACTGGAAACCGGCAGACGATCTGGATGGCATGGTCAAGCAGGCCGAGGCCTACGGCATCAACGGCCAGCACGTCAACGAAGACATCCGTTCCGTGATCGAGATCCTGATGTACGGCCTCAAGGGGATGGCGGCCTACATGGATCACGCCATGATCCTGGGGCGTAGCGACGACGAGGTGCTTGCTTTTGTACAGAGAGCGCTGGCAGCAACCACAGATGCCAACCTGGGGCTGATGGATTTTGTCGGCCTGGCAATGGAGTGCGGCAAGCACAACCTGACCGTGATGGGTCTTTTGAATGCGGCTCATACCGATACCTATGGCCATCCGGTTCCGACTCCGGTCCAACTTGGTACCAAGGCCGGCAAGGCTATCCTGGTGACCGGCCATGATCTGAAGATGCTGGAGGAACTGCTCAAGCAGACCGAAGGCAAGGGCATCAACATCTATACCCACGGCGAGATGCTGCCGGCCCACGGTTATCCCGGCCTGAAGAAGTACTCGCACCTGGTCGGCAATTTCGGCGGCGCCTGGCAGGATCAGGCCAAGGAGTTCGTCAACTTCCCCGGCGCGATCATCTTCAACACCAACTGCATCCAGAAACCGGCCGACAGCTACAAGGACCGCCTCTACACCTGGGGCCTGGTGGGTTGGCCGGATGTCAAGCACGTCGATGGCTGGGATTTCAGCGAAGTTATCAACAAGGCTCTCGAGCTGCCCGGTCTGCCGGAAAATCCGGGCCAGGAAATCCTGACCGGGTTTGGCCACAATGCGGTGCTGGGCGTGGCCGACAAGGTCATAGCTGCGGTCAAGTCCGGCGCGATCAAGCACTTCTTCCTGATCGGCGGCTGCGACGGTGCCAAGTCGGGACGTAACTACTACACCGAGTTTGCCGAGAAGCTGCCCCAGGATACGGTGATCCTGACCCTGGCCTGCGGCAAGTACCGTTTCAACAAACTGGAGTTCGGCGACATCGGCGGCATCCCGCGCCTGCTGGACGTCGGCCAGTGCAACGACGCCTATTCGGCCATCCAGATCGCGGTGGCCCTGGCGGGTGCTTTCGAGTGCGGCGTCAACGACCTGCCGCTTTCGATGATCCTCTCCTGGTACGAGCAGAAGGCGGTCGTGATCCTGCTGACCCTGCTGCATCTGGGCATCAAGAACATCAAGCTGGGACCGACTCTGCCGGCTTTCATCACCCCCAACGTGCTCAACTTCCTGGTTGAGAACTTCAACATCGCACCGATAACCACGGTCGAAGCCGATATGAAGGCGATTCTCGGCTAGTAATCCTCGAAATATGCAGTAACGAAAAAGGCGTGGGGCTTCGGTTCCGCGCTTTTTTTTGCCTGATGGTCTCCTGCGCCGTTCATGTTTTGTCGCCATGTCCGAGCAGTGCCTGATCCGTAATCGTTGCCCGCAAAATAAGCAAAAAAACCTGCTCCTGCAGATAAATGCATTTTTATATATCGGCAAGAGAGTGCTTATTTAACTCAAATCCTCTACTCAGCAGGCACTCATAATTCGGTGCCCGCACTGCATATGAACATTGTTTCCCGGCAATTTCCACATTTACCCCGTTTAAGTGACTAATTATATAGCACAGTGGTTATAAATTGGGCATTAACAGGGCTGTTGGCCTGTTGCGTGCAGAATGGTGCGCTGTAAATATCTAATGTCCTGAGTTCAGATTGTTGCGAGAAGAGTTCAGGATCTTGTTTCTGATTCAGATCACTAGATGCGTCATGGCATGACGTAAAAAAAGGCAGCTTCGGAAAGGTTTGGGGGGGCATCATGAAAAACTGTCTCAATTGTGGTTTTCAACTGGCAATGTTGCTTTTTGTTGTTGGCGGAGTGGCCTGCGCTGCTGAAATTCCGGGCACCGGCTTTGCCGCTTTAAGCGATGTGCAGAAGTACGAACGGGCCATACACATCATGGCCATGTTGCTGGTCGGATTCGGGTTTCTGATGGTCTTCGTCAAAAAGTACGGCCGTTCGGCACTGACCGCGACCTATCTGCTGGTGAGCGTCTCGATCCCGCTGTACTTCCTGAAGGAGAGTCTGCACGGTGCCAGCGGTACTTCCGCGGGGATGATCGACAAGCTGATCCTGGCAGAGTTTGCGGCCGCAAGCCTGCTGATCTGTGCCGGCGCGGTGCTGGGGCGCCTGAAGATGCACCAGTACCTGCTCCTCGGCATTCTCTTTGTGCCGTTTTATGCGTTAAATGAATGGATTGTGCTCAATGGCGGCCTGGGGCTGATAACCGGCAAGGTGGTGGACACCGGCGGTTCGATCGTCATACACGCTTTCGGAGCCATCTTCGGACTTGCGGTGGCCGCTTCCATGACAACGCTCAAGGAATACGAAACTCCGGTCGAGTGCGATGACACCAGCGACAGGTACTCGCTCCTGGGCAGCATGGTGCTCTGGGTGTTCTGGCCCAGTTTCTGCGCGGCGCTTGTTGCCCCGGCCGATGTGCCGGCAACAGCGGTCAACGTGATACTGGCCCTGTGCGGTTCGACCCTGGCTACCTATTTTGCGTCTGTCAAGCTGAGGGGGAAAATCTCGGCGGCGGATATTGCCAACGCGACTCTGGCCGGAGGCGTGGCCATCGGCTCGACCTGTGACCTGGCCGCCCCGGCTACTGCCTTTGCCATTGGCCTGCTGGCCGGAATAGTTTCCACTTTCGGTTTTGCCGTAATCCAGGGAAGGTTGACCGACATAACCCGGAAAGTCGATACGTGCGGAGTGCTCTATCTTCACGGACTGCCGGGATTGCTGGGTGGTATCGCCGCGCTGTTCGTCGCCGTTGGTATCAACTTCGCTGCACAACTGACCGGAATACTGGTGACTGTTGTAATCGCGGCGGTTTCCGGGCTGGTCAGTGGCAAGGTGATCTCAATTCTTGGCAGAAGGGTTGAGCCGTATGTTGATGCGGAAGAGTTCGAGTGTGAAGAGTGCGCGGAAGATGAAGAGGTCCTTTTGGGGGCAACGGTTGCACTGTCCAATAGTGAATCAATAAACTGATAATATGACTTCAAGGCCCGCGCCGGGGATTCCTGCGCGGGCTTTTTCGTGTGGATATTACCGCGTCAGTACGCGTTCCGAGACGAATTCCCTGATTTTACCGCTGAGCGGATCACGGAACCGCACCGATTTGGCAACAAGCTGCAATGGTGTCTCAAAGTTGTCGGCGCTTTCCGGTTGCAGTTGCGGATAGTAGCGGTCGTTCAGGATTCCGCAGCCGATTCCGCTCATATGAACCCGCAACTGGTGGGTCTTACCGGTGATCGGGCGCAAAACGAAGCGGCCTTTGCCGTCTTTTACATCCACCAGCCTGATCGTGGAGCGGGCATTGGTTTCCCCCGCGACGCTCTGCATGCGGAACCAGGGCTCTCCCCGCACGATTCTGTCCTCAATTGTCCATGAGGTCTTGCCATCAACCGGCAGGTTGGCCGAAATCGCCAGATAGCTCTTTTCAACCCGGGCATTCATGAAAAGCTCTCCGTAACGGCCGCGTGTCTCCCTGTTGACCGAAAACAGGACGATTCCGGCGGTTTCACGGTCGATACGGTGCAGGGGCGCCAGTTCAGAGATTCCGGTGGTGACCCTCAGGCGATTCAGCAGGCACTCGTCAACATAGCGGCCACCTGGTGTTACCGGCAGGAAGTGCGGCTTGCAGGCAACCAGGATCTGGTCATCCCGATGGAGGATCTCTTCCGCGAAAGGAATGTACGGCTCGTCGTTAACCTCACGAAAATAGAAGATTCGCATTTGCGGGACATACCCGGTGTCCGGCGTTATCGGGCGCATTTGATCGTCATGCACCTTTCCTTCCCCAATTCGTTTTTCCCAGGCATCCGGGGTAATCGCCGGAAACCTGCTGCTCAAAAAACAGAGGATCGAGGGATAGGGTTTATCTATTTTAGGTAGTGTAACCACGGATGGATAGTTTGATATCCCCATATTGCTTTTCCTGTTTGAATTAAGTATTTTAAACGTCAGGTCGTTGCCTGGAATGGGGAAGAATAAAGATCCTGCCCTGTTCCGGTCAAATTCATATTCACTTATGTATCTTCCATCATTGACAATTTAGCAATAATTCTTTAGCATTCAACTACACTACTCAGTCATGCGAATTTCAATGCGATACATAGCTTCCACAATACTGCTGATTATCAGTTTAGTCATGCCGCTTGCCTGCGACGCTGCCCGACTGTCGGATATGGTTGACTCCGTAAAGGTCGCGCATTCACAGATTCCCTCCGACGACGGTGGTGATGAACGCCAGTGCCCGGAGTGTCCTCCCGGCCACCACTGCGAAAGCGACTGTTGTTCAAACTTTGCGCCCCTGTTTCAAAGTTCGTTTCCCGATTATGTCCCCATGCCTGGTTTACTGCATTGCTCCACTATAAACAGTAAACCGACGCAGGTCTATTTTCCCATTTTTGTTCCTCCGCAGAATTTTGTCGCCTGATGCCCCGAATCCGTTCAATGTCCCTTAAGCTGAGAGGGCTGATCTTCGCAACCATGGGTTGCGAGCCGAACCTTGCGACTAAAAAAGGAGTTTGAAAAAGTGACTGATAATAAACGCGATTTTTTACAATCTCTCTGGGATTTTTTCTGTTCACTCAAGCTGACCATGTCTCTGCTGATCGGATTGGCCCTGATTTCGATCATCGGCACCATTATTCCCCAGGGCAGCCTGCCGCCGGAATACGTGCAAGCAATCAGTCCGGCCAAGCTCAAACTATATAAAACACTGGGCTTTTTTGACATGTACCACTCCTGGTGGTTCATTCTGCTGCTCTATCTGTTGACCGTCAACCTGGTGGCCTGCTCCATCAAGCGTCTTCCGCATATCTGGAAGACGATCACCAATCCGGTGACGATCTTCAACAGTGCCCTGGAAAAGTCCCTTTCCGGAGTGACGGAGTTTCCCCATACCGGTGAAGCTGCCGTGGTCAAGGACAGGGTCGCCGCTTTTCTGAAGAGTGAATTTGCCGAACCGGTCGTGACCGAGTCCGGCGGTGACTGGCACCTGTTTGCCCAGAAAACCCCCTGGTGCCGTCTGGCGGTCTATTGCGTCCACCTGAGCGTCATCATCATTTTCATCGGAGCCATAATCGGGTCGGTCTTCGGTTACAAGGGCTTTGTCAACATCATGGAAGGGGAAGCGGTCTCCAAGGTGATGTCCCGCTCCAACGAGGAGATCGACCTGGGCTTCTCCCTGCGATGCGAGCAGTTCAGCGTGGCCCATTATGCCAGCGGAGCGCCAAAGGAGTTCAAAAGCATCCTGACCGTGCTGGAAAACGGCCGGCCGGTGCCGGATTACACCAACGCCCGTGTTATCGTCAACGATCCTTTGACCTACAAGGGCATTACCTTCTACCAGTCCAGTTACGGCAATGCCGGCAACTATTTCTTCACCGTCAGCGATCTGAGCGGTAAAAATCCGGTGCCTGTGACAATCGAAGGCAAATCGTCGGTAACTCTGCCAGACGGCAGCAGCCTGCATGTGATCGAGGCGACCAGGGACGTTGCGGAATTCGCTCCGGGGCTGTCCGGACCGGCGGCCCAGGTGGAGTTGCATACCGCCAACGGTAAAAGCGAAAGCTTCGTCGTTTATGCCAACCATCCCGAGTTGAACCTCCAGCATGCGCAACAGCATGGCGGCGGCCCGGTAATCCACTACAAGGGCGCTCAGGAGCGGATGTACACCGGTCTGCAGGTGGCCAAGGATCCTGGTGTCGAAGTGGTCTGGCTGGGATGCCTGTTGATGGTGATCGGCATCTACGCCGCTTTCTTCATGTCGCATCGCCGTGTCTGGGTGCGGATTCAAAATGGCATTGTCACGATCGGAGGCAACGCCAGTAAAAACCAGGCCGGTTTCCAGCTCTGCCTTGACCGGCTGGCGAGCAAACTTAAATCAGACCTTTCCGGGGAGGAAAAACCATGACCAGTTCACTTTTGTTTAATGTAACTACTTTTGCCTATTTGGTTTCGATGCTGCTGTTTTTCGCATTTCTGGCCAGCCGCGCCAAAACTCTCGGCACCGCCGGGATGATCGCCGCCTATGTCGGGCTCTTGGCCCAGACCGTCGCAATTGCGCTGCGCTGGAAGGAGTCCTACGACATGGGCGTGGGGCATGCGCCGCTCTCCAACCTGTACGAGTCGGTGGTGTTCTTTGCCTGGACCATCGTGCTGATCTATGCCCTGCTTGATATCAAATACAAATACCGGGTGATCGGCGCCTTCGTGATGCCGTTTGCGCTGCTTGGCATGGCCTGGGCGCAGCTGGGGCTGAACACCGGCATCGAGCCGCTGGTGCCCGCTTTGCAGAGCAACTGGCTGCTGTATCACGTCATCACCTGCTTCCTCGGTTACGCCGCCTTTGCGGTGGCCTGCGGCATATCGATCATGTACCTGATCAAGGCCGCTTTTGAAACCGGCGGCAACGGCAGTTCCGGTGGCGTAATCGCCATGTTCCCGCCGATCAAGGTTCTGGACGACCTGAACTATCGCGCGATCATGGTCGGCTTTCCGCTGTTGACGCTCGGCATCATCACCGGGGCGGCCTGGGCCAACTACGCCTGGGGCACCTACTGGAGCTGGGACCCCAAGGAAACCTGGTCGCTGATCGTCTGGTTCGTATATGCCGCTTTCCTGCATGCCCGTATCACCAAGGGCTGGGTCGGCAAACGGGCCGCCTGGCTCTCGATTGTCGGTTTCGCGGCCACGATCTTCTGCTATCTGGGGGTCAACCTGTTCCTGTCCGGTCTGCACAGTTATGGAGGCGGAAAATAAAATGCCCTTGACAAACCCGGCAACGCTGATTACATTAGCTATCAGTAAAGGGGAGTAGCTATCAGCCGGAGAAATGGCTGACCCCATGCCCGTCAACACAGTCGAAAGACTCGGGCTGGGACGATAATCATCGCAAGCAAGACCTTTATCCAATGCGTATCGCGCCGTGGGTAAAGGTCTTTTTTATTACCCCGGCGAAGCAAATAAATCGTCGGAGGTATATAAGTCATGATGAACCGCTTCAAAACAACAATTCTTCTTTCCCTGCTTACCATTCTACTGGTCTCGATGGGTGGAGCAATCGGCGGCCAGGGAGGCATGATCATCGCCTTCGGCATGGCGGCCGTGATGAACTTCGGCTCCTACTGGTTTTCCGACAAGATCGTCCTCAAGATGTACAACGCCCAGGAAATTACCCGCGAGGTTCATCCGTCTTTCTACGGCATGGTCGAGCGTTTGGCCGGTCGGGCCGGGCTGCCGATGCCCAAGGTTTACATCATTCCGGACGATTCCCCCAACGCCTTTGCCACCGGTCGTAACCCGGAACATGCCGCCGTGGCCGCCACCGAAGGCATCCTGCGCATTCTCACGCCGGATGAGCTGGAAGGGGTCATGGCCCACGAACTGGCCCATGTCAAAAATCGCGATATACTGATCTCTACCATCGCCGCCACCTTTGCCGGCGCCATCTCGATGATTGGCAACATGCTGCAGTGGGGCGCGATGTTCGGCGCCGGCCGGGGAGATGATGAAGACGGCGGCGGAGTCGGCGGGCTGATCGGAACGCTGGCCATGGCGATCGTTGCACCGATTGCCGCGATGCTGATTCAGATGGCTGTGTCCCGTTCCCGTGAATACCTGGCGGATGCTTCCGGAGCCGAGATCTGCGGACGGCCGCTGGCTCTGGCCGGCGCGCTGCGCAAGCTGCATAACGCATCGCAGGCAATTCCACTTCACGACGCCAGGCCGGCCACGGCGCATATGTTCATCGTCAATCCGTTGACCGGCGGCGGCATGATGTCGCTGTTCTCGACTCATCCGCCGATGGAAGAGCGTATCGCGAGACTGGAATCACTGGCAAATCAACAACACTGACAGATCAACCACAACCGCGGAACCGCAATGTTCCGGCACACAACAGAGGAGGAAGCAATGCCTTACACAAGAAACAATCTTTCCAGGGAATCAAAATCATCCAAAAAGAAACGCAACAGAATTGAACCGATGCAGAATGTTATTTCAATGCGCATCAACGACAATGAAAAGAAGACGCTGGAAAAGCTGACAAAGACCACATCCAAAAGCATCTCCGAAATCATGAGAGAAGCGATTGACCTTTGGTGTTCCAAAAGACGCAATTTATGCATGGATTGATATTCTGAACTAATTTTATAAATCCGGGAGGCTGTAACAATGGATTGGTTGACGGACCCGCAGGTTTGGATGGCGCTGGTAACACTGACCGCGCTTGAGATTGTACTGGGAATTGACAACATTATTTTTATCTCGATTCAGGCCGGGAAACTGCCTGTTCACCAGCAGGAGAAAGCCAGGCTGGTCGGTCTCGGGCTGGCCATGTTCATCCGCATCGCGCTGCTGTTCTCGCTGACCTGGCTGATGGGGCTGACTTCACCGCTGTTCTCCGTGCTTGGCAACGAAATTTCCGGACGCGATCTGATCCTGCTTTCGGGCGGGCTGTTCCTGATCTGGAAGAGCACGATGGAGATCCACGAGAAGCTGGAAGGTGATGAAGGGCATGTTGTCGCCGGCGCCGGAGCAACCTTCGGAGCCGTAATCGTCCAGATCCTGCTGCTGGACATTGTTTTTTCACTCGACTCGATCATCACCGCGCTGGGAATGGCCAGTCAGCTGCTCGTGATGGTGACGGCGGTGGTGATTGCGGTCGGATTCATGATGGTCTTTTCGGGCAAGATCAGCGCTTTCGTGGAAAAACACCCGACCATCAAGATGCTGGCGCTCAGCTTCCTGTTGCTGATCGGTGTGGCGCTGATCGGTGACGGGCTCGACATGCACATCCCCAAGGGGTATATCTATTTCGCGATGGCCTTCTCGGTGCTGGTCGAGATGCTCAACCTGCGCATGCGCAGGGGCACACCGGTCAAGCTTCACAACCAGTATGTGGAAACGGATGTTGAAGGAACTACAAATCCGTAGGTTCCGGACTTGCCGGAGATGATGGAAGCGAGGAGATCAAATTGAAAAATCGAGTTGTCAAAGTATTCACGATCATGGCGGCGGTACTGTTTCTAAGCATCAGCGTGCTGGAACTCAATGCCGACGCTCGGGCCGGCGGCAGCCGCTCCATGGGCAGCCGCGGTTCGCGCAGCTATTCCAGACCGGCCAGCCCCACCTATCAGACCAGCCAGCCGCGGCAGGCCACGCCAGCGCCCGGCGCATTCCAGCAGCAGGCCGGTGGTGGTTTCATGAGAAGCATGGCCGGCGGGATCATGGGCGGCATGCTGGGCAGCATGCTGTTCAGCGGTATTGCCGGCGCAGGAGCAGGCGGCATGGGAGGCGGCGGCGGAATCGGCCTGTTTGAGATTGCCCTGCTGGCCGGGCTCGGCTACCTGATTTACCGCTTTATCAAGAAAAGACGGGCCGACAGTTCTTCCAACCCTTATAACCGTTGAGCTGTGAAATTCCTCCCCCTTAAATGGGGGCGTTCATGAAGCGCAAATGATTTTGGATGTGAATAACAGAGGGATACAGCATGCTTAAGAACAAGTTCATTCTGATACTGATCATTGTTTCCCTGATTTTCCCACTGCTTTCGTACCTGTTGAATTTTTACAGCGATTGGCTCTTTTTCGTGGAGACCGGTTTCTCGTCGGTGTTTACCACAACGGTTTATTCACAGACAATTGCAGGAGTGTTCTTTGCTGTTCTGCTGTTCGGTTTTGCGCTGATCAACCTGCGGCTTGCCGGCAGAGCCGCGTTTCCATACGCCGGCATGTTCATCGAAGCCGGCAGTATCAGGCTGCCTCGGGGCGAGGCCCAGCGATTTGTCAGGCCGCTGGGTCTCCTGGCCTGTGTCGCCCTGGCCCTGTTTGCCGGCCAGTGGGGTGCGATGCGCTGGGAAGAACTGTTGCTTTTCACCAACAGAGTCACGGTCGGAACGGTTGATCCGGTTATCGGAAAGGATCTCGGTTTCTACCTGTTCAGCCTGCCGTTCCTGGAAATGCTCAAGGCTTTCGCCAGCTTCCTGCTGCTGTCAACCACGGTCATGACCGCTGTCGTGTACTATGTCCGGGGCGGTATCACCCTGACCGAGCGCGGCGCTGCGGTTGATGAAAAAGTCCGCCGGCACCTGGCGGTTCTGGCCGGGCTCTTCGCCTGCGTGATCGCCGCCGGCTTCTACCTGGACGGCTTCAGGCTGCTGTATTCCAACAACAACGCCTTTTATGGCGCGGGCTATGTTGATGTCAACTCGCGACTTTTGACCTACCGGGCGCTTGCCTTCCTGACGCCTGTTGCCGGCGTGTTGCTGGCGGCCGGAATCTGGAAGGGGTCCTGGCGTCTGGCGCTGCTGCCGCCGGTTATCGTGGTTGCTTTGTACCTGATCGGTATCCGGGTTTATCCCGGGGTGCTGCAGAAATTCAAGGTTGCTCCCAACGAGTTGGCGCTGGAAATGCCCTATATCGAAAATAATCTCAAGTTTACCCGTTTCGGCTATGATCTGGACAAGATCGAAACGGTGCCTTTCGATGTGGACACCAGGTTATCCGCCGTTGATATAGCCAACAACGATGCCACCATCAAGAACATCCGTCTCTGGGATCATGCTCCGCTGCTCAAAACCTACAGTCAGCTGCAGCAGATCCGGACCTATTACAAGTTTTTCGATGTTGATAATGACCGCTACAAGGTCAACGGCCAGTATTCCCAGGTGATGCTTTCGCCGCGCGAACTGTCATACGCCGACCTTCCCAGCAAAAACTGGATCAACGAACGCCTGATCTTTACCCATGGTAACGGCATCACCTTCGGGCCGGTCAGCAGGATCAGCAAGGAAGGGCTTCCGGAGTTTTTCGTCAAGGACATCCCGGCCGTCAGCCTGGCCGATATCAAGGTCACCCGGCCAGAGATCTATTTCGGTGAACTCTCCAACGACTATGTGGTCGTCGGGACCAAGGTTCCGGAATTCAGCTATCCGACCGCCACCGGCAATATCAATACCACCTACGCCGGAAAAGGCGGGGTGCCGATCGATTCCCTGCTTAAAAAAGCGCTCTTTGCCGCCAAATTCAAAACGGAAAAGATTTTGCTCTCTTCGGATATCACCGCCAAGAGCCGGATTATCTACAACCGCAATATCAACGAGCGGGTCAGGGCGATCGCGCCCTTTCTCCGTTTCGACGGCGATCCCTACATGGTGGTGGACGAAAAGGGCCGCCTGAAATGGATCGTAGATGCCTACACCTATTCGAACCGGTTACCCTGCTCAAAGCCGCTCACGGGCGGTATCAACTATATGCGCAATTCGGTCAAGGCGGTTGTGGATGCCTACGACGGCTCGGTCGGCTTTTACATCAGTGATCCGAACGATGTGCTGGTGAAGGTCTATGCCCGCATTTTTCCGGACCTGTTCAAGCCGCTGAGCGCCATGCCGGAAGATCTGCGCCGGCATGTCCGTTACCCGCACCAGTTCCTGCAGTTGCAGGCGGCCATGTTTGCCGCCTACCACATGACCGATCCCAAGGTTTTCTACAACAAGGAGAACCTCTGGCAGGTTCCGGCCCTGGGCGAAAAGCCGATGGAACCCTACTACACGATCATGAAGCTGCCCGGTGAAAAGGTGGAGGAGTACATACTGCTGCTGCCGTTTACCCCCTCCAAACGGGATAACCTGGCGGCCTGGCTGACGGCACGCTGCGACGGAGAAAATTACGGTAAAATCCGGGCCTATACTTTCCCGCGCGACCGTTTGATCTACGGCCCGAAACAGATCGACGCCCGCATCAACCAGGACTCCTTCATCTCCCAGCAGTTGACGCTCTGGAACCAGCGCGGTTCCGAGGTCATCCGTGGCAGCCTGTTGGTAATTCCAATCGAAAAATCGCTGCTCTACGTCCAGCCGCTGTTTCTTGCGGCCGACAAGGCCGGCCTGCCGGAACTGAAACGGGTGATTGTCGCTTTCGGGGATCAGGTGGTGATGGAGGAAAACCTGGAACTGGCGCTGCAGCGACTCTTTGGTGGCAAAAAAACGGTTGCAGCCGCCACCGTGGCGGTGGAAACCGATTCGAAAACGCCACCGGCGTCACTGGCCAGGGAGGCGATGAGCATTTATGAGAAGGCTATGACCCTGCAGCGCCAGGGCAACTGGGCCGGTTATGGCGAAGAGTTGCGCAAGCTGGAGCAGGTGCTGAAACAACTGTCACGATAGATTTTGACAATCTCGCAAATGTCGAAGATGGACTGAAAGGGAAAATCCTGATGTGCTACCGAAACTTGTTCATGGGTGCAATCCCGGTTGTGATGCTCTCTCTGCTGTGCTGGACCCTTCCGGATAAATCCTGGGCGTCAGAGTCCGGAATTCGCCTGTCAAAGGGGCAGACCGTTTACGTGCCGGCCTATTCCAACGTATTTACCGGGCCAAAGAAGCTCCCCTTCCAGCTGGCCACGACATTGAGCTTGCGCAGCACCGACCTGGCGGCGCCCATCAGGATCACGTCGATTGACTATTACGATACCAACGGCCGCATGATCCGGCGCTACCTGGACAAGCCGCTCAGCCTGGGGCCTTTGGCCTCCACCTTCGTCCATATCGAGGAAAAGGATGCCAGCGGCGGCTTTGGAGCCAACTTCATCGTCCGGTGGAGCGCCGACAGGGTTGTCAATACCCCGGTCATCGAGTGCGTGATGATCGGCGCCACTTCAGGGCAGGGTATCTCCTTCGTCAGCCCCGGCCAGGAGATCAGGGAGTAGCTTGATGCCGTATGAAGCGCTCAAAGACATAGAGATCCTCTTTGGCCTGGCGTTGGTGACGGTGGTGCTGTTCCGGCGTTTGAAATTCCCTTCCATCATCGGTTTTCTGGTTACCGGCATCCTGGCCGGTCCGCATGCGCTGGCGTTCATCAAGAACACCCACCAGGTCGAGCAGATGGCCGAGATCGGCGTGGTGCTGCTGCTGTTCACGATCGGCATCGAACTGTCGCTGAAGGAGTTGATGCGGATAAAACACCTGGTGCTGTGGGGGGGCGGACTGCAGGTCCTGGTTACGATCCTGGCGGTGGCGGCTTTTGGCGCGGCTTTCGGCTTTCCGCTCAACCAGGCGGTTTTTTTCGGTTTCCTGGTGGCGCTTTCCAGCACCGCGATCCTGATGAAGCTGCTGATCGATGCCGGTCAGGCCGACGCTCCCCACGGCAAGATGGCGATGGGCATCCTGATCTTCCAGGATCTCTGCATCGTGCCGCTGATGCTGCTGATTCCGCTTCTGGCGGGAGGCGGGGATGGTATGCGGGGTATCCTGATCATCGGCGGCAAGGCGGCCGCAGTGGTTCTGGCGGCCCATTACGGCGCGCGCTTCCTGGTGCCGTGGATCTTCAAGCAGGTGGTAAAGACCAGGAGCAGGGAGCTCTTCATCCTGACGATCATCTTCATCGGGCTTGGGACGGCCTGGCTGACCGCCCTGGCCGGTTTGTCGCTGGCGCTGGGCGCATTCATCGCCGGTCTGGCGATCTCCGAGTCCGAATACAGCCACCAGGCCCTGAGCGACATCATCCCCTTCCGGGAAGCATTCATGAGTCTGTTCTTCATCTCGGTGGGCATGCTGCTGGACCCGGCCATCCTGGTCAGGTATCCGCTTTTGACAGCTTCCCTGGTGCTGACGATCGTGCTGATCAAGACGCTGATAACCACCGCTGCGGCCCTGACGCTGGGGGTGCCGATGCGGATCGCGATCATCGCCGCGCTCTCCCTGGCCCAGATTGGCGAGTTCTCTTTCGTTCTCTCCCAGGCCGGAGTCAAATTCGGGCTGCTTACACCGGAGTATTACCAGATATTCCTGGCGGCTTCGATTGCGACGATGGGTTTGACTCCGGTCTGTCTCAAATTTGCCTCGCCACTGGCGGACCGGATCGTTGCCTGGCTGCCGCACAAACTGACCCGCGGCAGGGGGGTGTTGTCGCAACATGAGAAACCGGTGCTTTTGAACGACCATGTCATCATCGTGGGTTACGGTATTAACGGCAAGAACCTGGCCCGGGTACTGAAAAACCTGAAAATTCAGCATATCGTGATTGAAACCAATCCCTTTACCGTGAAAAAAGAGGGCAAAAAGGGACAGCATATCATGTTTGGAGACGCCTCCAAGCTGGAAGTGCTGGAACATGCACAGATTGCCAAGGCCCGTGGCATGGTTGTAGCAATTTCGGATGCCGCCGCCAGCAGGAGGGTGGCATCACTTGCCCGCCAGCTGAACCCTGCGCTGCACATCATTGTCAGAACCCGCTATCTGCTGGAGGTCGAGCCGCTTTACAAGCTGGGTGTCAACGAGGTCATACCGGAGGAGTTCGAAACTTCGATCGAGATTCTCTCGCGCGTGCTGCGGAATTACATGGTGCCCCATTCCGACATAGAGCGCTGCATTGCCGAGGTGCGCAGCGACGGCTACGACATGCTGCGCTCCATGAGCAGGCGACACAGCCATGCGGTAGGCATCAGCGGGTATCTGTCGGGAGCCGAAATCGCCACATACCGGGTTAAAACCAGGTCGCAGCTGGAGGGGGAGGGGTTGCGGGAAGGCACCATCAGAAAGATGTCAGGCGCCTCGGTGCTGGTCATCAAACGGGGTGAAGAGGTGGTTCCGAACCCCGACCCGGTCTGGGAACTGCAGGTTGACGATATCCTGCTGCTGCTGGGGACGCCCGAACAGCTGGCGGTGGCCGGCCGGTTGTTCGAACCGTCAGTTGAATAGTGCCGTATCAGGATGCGTTTATGGAAAGAAGTCTGCTTTTGCGAGGGGATCTGACGTGCATCATATTGTTCTCAAGACGATCGGGCAGGCCAAACGCCTGATAGTAATAGTGGTGGGTTTCACGGTCCTGGCCGCCGGGGTGGCGATGATCGCGCTTCCGGGACCGGCGGTGGTGGTTATCCCGGTTGGCCTGGCGATCCTGGCCACCGAATTCATCTGGGCCAGGAAACTGCTGGGCAAGGTAAAAGAGCGCATAGAAAGTATCAGGAAAGGTAATGGATGTCAGAACAATCAATGATGTGGGGCGCCTTCGGGGTGCTGATGATCATCATGCTGGTCATCGACCTGGGCATGAACCGCAAAGCCCACGAGGTCTCGTTCCGCCAGGCGCTGACCTGGAGCATAATCTGGGTCTCGCTGGCAATGGCCTTCAATGCAGGCATCTATGTCTTTCTGGGACAAACCAAGGCGCTGGAGTTTTTTACCGGCTATATCATCGAAAAATCACTGTCGGTCGATAACCTGTTCGTGTTCATCATGATTTTCGGCTATTTCAAAATCCGCGGAGAGCATCAGGCCCGCGTGCTGAAATGGGGCATCATCGGCGCGCTGGTGCTGCGGGCGCTGTTCATCTTCACCGGTATCGAGCTGCTGAAGAACTTTCACTGGATGTTCTACCTGTTTGGGGCGCTGCTGCTGTTTACCGCCTGGAAAATGGCATTCGGCGAAGAGGGTGAGGTACACCCGGACAACAACCTGCTGGTCAGGCTGGCCCGCCGTCTGTTCCCGTTCACGAAACGGGTGCGGGGCGACTGGTTCTTTACCCGCCGCAAGGGGCTGCTGGTTGCCAGCCCGCTGTTCCTGACGCTGGTGATGGTGGAGAGCAGCGACGTACTGTTTGCGATCGATTCGATCCCGGCCATCTTTGCGGTAACCCTGGATCCGTTCATCGTCTTTACCTCCAATATCTTCGCCATCATGGGGTTGCGGGCGCTCTACTTCCTGCTGGCTAGCGTGATGGGGATGTTCGTCTACCTGAAACTGGGAATATCCTTCATCCTGGCCTTCGTGGGGGGCAAGATGATCGCAGGCGCCATTGGATTCCAAATCCCGATCCACATATCGCTGGCGGTGATCTTTGCCAGCCTGGCCCTGGCGGTAATCGCCTCACTGACCATCGGAAAGAAACACCCGCAACATGCCGTTCCGGTCGAACATAATTAATTCTAAACACCAACAACAAAACACCATACCAGGAGGAATTTCATGAAATGTCCCGTATGTCCAACCGTAAACCTTGTCATGTCGGAACGTCAGGGTGTAGAGATAGACTACTGTCCGGAATGCCGCGGTGTCTGGCTTGATCGGGGAGAGCTGGACAAGATTATCGAGCGCTCCGCTTCGCAGGACCTGACGCCTCCTCCCCAGCCCCAATATGCGCCCCAGCAGCCACAATACGCGCCACACCAGAGCAGCCATGCTTCAGGGCATGGCCACGGTCATGGGCATTCCCAGGGGCAGAAACCGTACAGGAAGAAATCATTCCTGGAAGAGCTGTTTGACTGATTTAACCTTTTTACGAATGGTCAAGAGGTTCTACTCGTGACTGGCTGGAACGCATAAGGAACTGCTATGTCGTTAATATCGCAGCACGCATTCTGGAGGCAGAACCTGGCTCTGGATGTCGGCACGGCAACCATACGAATGGGTACGGGAATGCACCGCATGGTCGAGCATTCTGCGGCCATCGCGACTAAACGGGCGCTGTGCGGAGGTGTCGTGGTGGACGGCGAAGCGCTGGTTGCGATCCTGAAACCATTGCTGGCACAGGGGCGGGTGTTCGGTATAGTCAAGCCGCGTGTACTGGCCTGCGCGCCCAGCGATGTGAATCGCTCGGAGCGAGAACTGCTGGTGGATTCGATAATAAGTTCCGGAGCTTCATCGGTGGTTGTCATCCCGGAACCTCTTGCCGCTGCAATCGGTTCAGGAATCGACGTTTCGTCCCCCTATGCCCAGATGGTAATCGATATCGGGGAAGGTGTTACCGATTGCGCGGTGATTCAATCCAGTAAAATCCGCACAACCTGTGCCGTCAGGATCGGCTGCGCAATGATGCGCCGGGATCTGGTAAAAGCCGCGGAGCGTGACAGAAACAGCACCATTTCTGATGAGGATGCCGAGAGAATTCTGCGGACGGATGGCGTCGCCCGTTCCGCAGCCGGATCTGAACTCCCTGCTGTTGAAAAGCTTATAGACACGGTAAATTCCTTCTTGCTGGACCTGCCCCACAGTCTTGGGTGCGAAATCATCGAAAGCGGAATCTGGTTGACCGGCGGAGGGGCCTTGATTCCCGGAATGCGTGCAAGGCTGGAGGAACAGACCGGTATCAGCGTTAGCATTGTGGAAAACCCCCGGTCCGCGGTAGTGGAGGGTGCGCGTGTTATTCTTCCGGTTGTCACCGCCCTTAACCAATGGTGACTAAAATACCGTCAGTCGTTCATAAATAATTTCATAGAAAAGGCTTCTCAAAAAATAACGTCATAGGAAACTAAATGGAACAAGCCATATTTTTCAGCACATTCGGATTGATCTTTCTGGCGGAACTGGGCGATAAGACCCAGCTGACCGCGATGGCCCTGGCGCTGCGCTATCCCTGGCAGCGGATCTTCGTGGGCATTGCGGCCGCCTTTGTCGTGCTGAATCTGGCGGCGGTGGCGGTGGGAAAAGTGCTTTTCCTGTTGTTGCCGATCTTCTGGGTGACGCTGGTCTCGGCGATGCTCTTTCTGTATTTCGGCTACAGCACGCTGCGGCACGCATGCGACAGCGAAGATGATGAAGATGGCCCTCCACCCACGGCGGCCACGGCGGCCCGTACCGCCTTCATCATGATCTTCATGGCCGAACTGGGCGACAAGACCCAGCTGGTAACCGCCAGTCAGGCGGCCCGCCATTCGGACAGCGTCATGGGGATGGTCATGGTCTTCTGCTCTTCCACGCTGGCTCTGTGGTGCGTCTCGCTGCTGGGGATCTTTGCCGGCAAACAGCTGGTGCGCTTTATTCCGATCTGCTGGATTCATCGCACGGCAGGATTCATGTTCCTGGTTTTCGGGGTCGCCGCGTTGTGGAAGCTCAAGGGGATGTAGGCTCTGAAAGTGGTCCGCCAAGAGGATCGTCCATATCTGTTCCAAAGTTGCTTATCTTTTCATTTGGACGCATATAATACTTTCAATTAGACGATACTTTATTTACAATCGGTCGCATGACAGATAGCTTATTGTATACTCGTTTCGTACAAACCAGGTTGATTGAGGCGCTGGCAGATACACCAGTTGTGCTGGTTCATGGCCCGCGTCAGTGCGGCAAGACCACACTGGCCCGTATAATAGGTGACGCCGCCGGCTATGACTATATAACCTTCGATGACGATGTCCTCCGAGCTGCGGCCAAGACCGATCCGGTCGGATTCGTGGGCGATCTGGGTGAAAAGGTTGTCCTGGATGAAGTTCAGCGGGTTCCTGAACTGTTTACGTCCCTCAAGGCGGCGGTTGATCGTGACCGCAGACCGGGGCGCTTTATCCTGACCGGTTCGGCCAATGTGCTTCTGCTGCCGAAACTGGCTGATTCACTTGCTGGACGCATGGAGATTCTTCGCCTGCATCCTCTTGCGCAAACGGAACTCGCGTGTACACCCGCTGCTTTCTTGAAGGTTCTGTTCCATGGTGGATTCAGGGCCGCCACCCATGAGCGGCTGGGAAAGGAACTGGTCGAGCGGATAGTTGCCGGAGGTTATCCGGCGGCATTGGCTCGTTCCACAGCGCGGCGCCGGGCCATTTGGTATCGCGACTATATTGAAACCCTGGTGCAGCGGGATGTCCGCCATCTCGCCCGCATCAGCGCAATGGAAGCATTGCCCCGGCTGCTCTCGCTGGCTGCCGGCCAGACATCACGGCTTCTCAATGTTGCAGACCTCTCTTCACCTTTTCAGGTGAGTCGACCGACCATACGCGATTATCTTACACTGCTGACCAATGTATTCCTGCTGGAAGAGCTTCCCCCCTGGCACTCAAATCGTATGAGTCGTCTGATCAAAACTCCAAAACTGCACTTTGGGGATACGGGTGTCGCGTGCGCTTTGCTGGGTGTGGACGCAGAGGCGCTATCTGTTGATCGGCCACTTCTGGGGCAGCTTCTGGAGACCTTTGTTTTTCAGGAACTACGACGCCAGGCGAGTTGGAATGAAGCACCGGTCTCATTCCATCATTTCCGCGATAAGGACGGTGTGGAGGTTGATATCGTTATTGAAAGCACCGGCCAGCGTCTGGCGGGTATAGAAGTCAAAGCTTCGGCTACCGTCACTCAGGCTGATTTTCGCGGATTGAAAAAGATGAAGGCCGCGGTTGCAGAACGCTTTGCGGCAGGTGTTGTGCTGTACGATGGAGAATCTACTGTGTCTTTTGGTGAGAGACTGTATGCCGTTCCGATCCGGAGTCTCTGGGAGTTGCAATAATAGACCCGTTCACGCAACTACACCGATATCTGTTGGATTTAGTGCAAAGTATTATGGGATGTAGAGTTGTAAGCCGGTTCAAGCAAAGCGGAACCGGTGACCCAAACCGCAATCAAACCAACCCCGCCGGATCCGCTGCTTTTGATCCGGCCTACAACATTGGTGGAAAAATGTTACTCCATGAATCAAATCAAAAGCTAATGGCAGCCGGTGATGAAGCAAGCTTTCGCTATGTTGCGCTTGAGATCCGCATGGCAATAGAGCCCCTCTTTTATAGTAACATTGTTTAAAAACCGGAATCATTAACGACACCAATGACACTTACAAATGAAAGCGACTATCATGACTAAGACCACCTACGTAATCGGCCACCGTAATCCCGATACCGATTCGATCGCCTCGGCGATCGGCTATGCCGCCTTGAAACAAAAGCTTGGCGATCCGGACGTGATTGCCGCGATGGCCGGCGCACCCAATCCGCAGACCCGCTATATCCTCGATCGCCTTGGAATCCCCGAGCCGCTGCTGCTGGCCGATGTCCACCCCAAGGTTCGCGATATCATCAATGCGCGGGCCATCACGATCGGCCAGCGGGCCTCGGCCTACGAAGCGCTGGAGCTGTTCAACAAGAGCGGCGTGCGGGTTCTGCCGGTGATCTGCGATGACCAGAAACCATGCGGCGCGCTTTCACTGCGGCGGCTCTCCGAAAGCTACATGCTTCCCTGCCAGGAAAAGCTGCGGCAGGTGATGACCAGTCTGCCGAGCCTGGCCAGGACCCTGTCGGGGCGGTTCGAGACCGGCGGGAACGGCAATGACCCGGTCACGCTGAAGCTCTTTATCGGCGCCATGCTGGAGGAGTCGTTTACCAGCCGGATCGAGGGGCACGATCCCCGCGAACTGCTGATCATGACAGGTAACCGCCGTACCATCCAGCAGGCGGCAATCGAGCGGGGTGTGCGGGTGCTGGTGGTCACCGGGGGGCACCCCCTGGAAGCGGGACTGAATGAACTGGCGCTTGAGAAGGGTGTCAACGTGTTGTTGACACCCCATGACACTGCCACCGCCGCCTGGCTGGCGCGGCTTTCCACGCCGGTGTCGTTTCTGGCGGAGTGCACGTTTTCAACGATCGGGGTCGGCGAGTCACTGGCCGCGCTGCGCCAGAAGCTGATGGCATCCAGTGAACCGGCGATACTGGCTCTGGAGGAGGATGGCACCCTGGCCGGCGTTGCAACCAAATCCTCGTTGTTGTCGCCGATTCCCTACAACCTGATACTGGTGGACCACAACGAACTGGGTCAGGCGGTCCCGGGCGCGGAACAGGTTGAAATCAGCGAGGTCATTGACCACCACAAGCTTGGCAACAGCCACTCAAATATGCCGATCGCATTCACTACCTCGCCGGTCGGCAGCACCTGTACCCTGGTTACGTGGCGCTACCGTGATTGCCGCGTCGAGCCGGACCCGACAATCGCAGCACTGCTTCTGGCGGGAATCCTCTCGGATACGGTCATCCTGAAGTCGCCCACCACCACCGAAAGCGACCGCCAGGCGGTTGTCTGGCTGGAACAACGGGCAGGAGTCATGGCAACCGATTTCGGTCGCGATATTTTTGCCGCCTGCAGCTCGCTGAAGAACTACGGCACGGTTGAGCGGGTCGTGTCGGCCGATTTCAAACTTTTCAAGCAGGAATCACATACGATCGGCGTCGGGCAGGTGGAGGTGGTCGGCTTTGACGAGTTTTACGGCATGAAAGATGACCTGCTGTCGGCTCTGGCGGAAGTCAAGCGCCGCGACAATCTCTTCATCGCCGGTCTGATGGTGACGGATATCACGACCGAAACCACGCTGTTCCTGGTGGAGGGGCATACCCGCATCGCCCATGTGATGGAATATCCGCAGCTCGAGCCGCACCTGTATGAACTCAGGAACGTGATGTCGCGCAAGAAGCAGATGGTGCCACATCTGCTGAAAGTCCTGGCCAGGGTCTGAAAAAGGCTGGCCAGGGGAAATGTTATATAACATGCTGATTACTTTGCATTCCTGATATTAATGTGCTAAACGATCAAAGTTATTGAATTGCAAACATCGTGAGCAGGTGCAGGGTGCCACTTCAAACCGTTCAAAATATGCTGTCCAGATACAGGCTTGTGGACGAGACCGGTCACAGGCTGGATACGCCGCGTCATGAACAGGCGGAATCCGCTGCACAGAAACAGTGCCTGGCGGAGCTGCATCTCTATCTGAACCGGCTTGATCCCGCCGAAATGGCATCGATTCTGGACGAGTTGGCTCCCGAGGATCTGTTTCTGGTGTGGGGACAGATCGACGACAGCCACGCCGACGACATCCTGGACGAAGTCAGCGATGCCACCCGCGACACGCTGGCCACCCGCAGCAGCTACCTTGGCGCAGCCTGCGTCGTGAACGCCTTTGAGCTGTCGAACGGTCGCCTGAGCCAGACTACGATCGAATCGGTCGAGGACCTGGAGGGGATCAAGCCGATCTGGGTCGATCTGGTGGGCACGACAAAAGCCGACCGACGTAAGATCGGTCAATTTTTCGGACTGGAGTTGCCCGATCCGGAGGATCTGACCGACATCGAAACCAGTGCCCGTTTCTATGTGGAGGAAAACGGCGAGATTCACCTGCACTCCGACTTCCTGCTCGATCGCGAGGGGAGTTCCCGCAACGTGGCGGTGGCTTTCATCCTCTACCGCGACATTCTCTTTTCTGTACGAGAAGAAGAACTGCCGGTTTTCCGTCTGCAGCGTCTGCGCGCCAGGATTCAGGCCGGCTCCGTTTCCGACGGCATGGACATGCTGCTGGATCTCTACGCCGCCGATGCCGAGTATTCGGCCGATTCGCTGGAGGAGATCTACACCGCGCTGGGCGAAGTCGGCAAGAAGGTGCTCAGTGAAAAGATGACCGACGAAGAAGCGGCCCAGACCCTGGCCGACATCGCCGAGGAGGAGGACCTGAACGGCCGTATCCGCCGTAATGTGCTGGATACCCGCCGGGCACTGACCTTCCTGATCCGCCGAAAACTGCTCTCTCAGTTGCAGCTGGAAGATTCGCAGCAGATCCTGCGCGACATCGAATCGCTGGACGGCCACACCTCATTTCTTTTCGACAAGATCAACTTCCTGATGGATGCCACGGTCGGTTTCATCAACATCAACCAGAACCGGGTCATCTACCGTCTGACGATCCTCAGCGTGATCTTCATGCCGCTCAACGTGATTGCCGGCATCGGCGGCATGTCCGAGTTTTCGATGATGACCAGGAATATCCCCTGGCCGTTGTCATATGCCATATTTACAGTCGGAATGTTCATTGTTGCCTGGATCACCTATGTGATTCTCAAGTTCTACGAGAACCGCCATAAACCGCGAAAATGATTGTCATGAAATACATTTGGATGTGAAACATATCTGAATGCCTTCCGTGGATTCCCAGGCCCGGACCTGTTATTAGCAAACTCCGGGCTCAATTTATCAGCCGTGCTTGTAAAAGTGTTATGTGCCATTGGAGAATTATCCCGTCTTCTGTCAGTATTTAACCTTGAGATTATTAAGTTCGCTCTTGGAAACATCGCTCCACCTTTTCAGATCCCAGTTGCCAACCCACTGCTTGAAAATGGCAAGATTGGCCTGCCGTTCCAGATCGTCGGAACCCAAGTGCAGGTACATATTGCCAGGTTTCCCATCTATTGAACCCGTGCCGTCATCTAGTCTTCTCATCAGTGCCCCGGTGTTGGGCCATCCGACGAACGATAGCAAGTGGCTGTAGGTTTCCATTCTCATGCCGATTCCCTTCTTAAGCCAGGCCGCCTTATCCTTCTTGAAATCTGCGTATTCAGGCGCAGCGCTGCCATGGCAGGCGATACAGTGTTTTTCAAATACTGGATTGATAGTGCCGTTCCAGGTGATTTCATCTGCTTGTACCGGGATTGATGCCAGTGCGGCAAGGGCCGCGGCCGCGAAAACTTTTTTCATGAGTGTCTCTCCTCTGTCGGGGTGTCGTTGTGTCAACTATGTCTGGCGGGATATTGATAGTCATTATCAATATGCTGGCAAAAAAAAGGATGCTTTGAACAAGCTAATTCGAGCACTGTTCGATTGCCTGTTGCCAGGATGGTGCTCACCCTCTGGCGGCAGCAGCGGTATTGTTCCGCGAGGGCGAGGCTTCGTTCCGGGTTGCCGTAAATCTTCCAGGGGCCCTGACAGGAAAAGGGGAGTTTGACCAGTCCCATGAAGGCTGCGACATCCTTGGCCGGATAACCGATAAAGAGACCAATTTCATGGGGAAAAGAATCATTTCCGGCAATGCGCCTACTCAACTCGTCTACAAGTGTTGTGCAGGATGCGCCGGCTTCGTATCCGGCTTTGTGCAGCAGGGTGCGGATGCCGGCATGGGCCAGATGGCGCTCAAGGTGATTGTGTCTGTAGCATAACAGCAGTACAGCTTGTGGTTTGTTTTGCAGCATTACCAAGGTGAGATCGGCAAATCGGTGTTCGAGGTTCTCGTGATGAAGTTGCCAAAGCTGGTATAAATTCCGCCCGCAGGGACGGGTACGATTGACGAGGGAAATCAAACTGGCAGGCTTTACCCCTGCCAGAACCGCGGAACATTCAAGCACCAGATGTGCGGTCAGACAGTCAAGAGGGTCTTTAAAATTTTCGAGCATATTCCGTGGAAAATGCTGAAAAGATGGATTGTGTTTAAAGTTTTCCGTGTCTGGTAAAAGCATGAGCCCCTACTTGCTGTGAAATTGATTTTTATTATCAATAAAGCAGGGCGGATAAAATGTCAACCAGTTTTGTAATGAGACGCAGTATTGTTTCTTGCAGATCGGTATAGCCACATGTCTCCTGGCCGGTATAAACAGGTGCTTCCAAAGCAGAGCGACAATCCATTCGCTTCTTGTAACCGAGTCTGCTTATGGTACGCTAACTATAAATAAACCTGTATGGAGCAGAGTTGCAGGATAAAGGGCAAGGTTGGCTTTATGGAAGTTTTTTCGTTCAACGCATTCGCCTTCAGCGGCGAACTGGACTTGAACCGCCTGGCGGGCAAGCTAGGCATCACCCGCAAATACCGCTGGGAAGAGCCGATGAAGCTCAGTCCACTGACATTTTCGCTGGCGGCTGCGGACGATGTCGAACTGGTCTACCTGTACTACTTCGGCGGAGTGGTCTTCATCAATTGTTCCGGCGATATCATCGCCCGCTTTCTGGACGGCATGCCGGCCTATGCCGAGTATCCGAAGGGCCAGCTCCAGTTGCCGTATCGTGAGGAATACCGTCTGGAAATCGATCCGTCCCGCGGGCCGGCCATCACCAACGACTGCGCGGTGATGCCGCGCTATAATCAGGCATTCATGGACATCATCTGTTTCGTGATTGCCAAATCGGTGGCGCTGGAGCGGATCGAGGAACGGGTCGATGTGGTTTTCGACGAGGTGGAGGTGCTGATCGCCAATCTGGGCAAGGGGACGCTGGAACTGCCGGACCGGGACATGGCCAGGCTGGCATCATCGATCCTGAGCTTCAAGTTTACTTCGATAGCCCATATCATGGTGCTGGACAAGCCGGATATCACCTGGGACAATCCGGAGGCGGACCGGCTATATCTGACCATGGCCGGACTGTTCGAGCTGAACCAGCGCTACCAGGAAATCAAGCACAAGTCGGAAACGCTGCTGGATATGACCGACGTCTTCAGCAGCCTCTCCCATGCCCGCCGTTCGGCCCGCCTGGAATGGATCATCATTGTGCTGATCGCGATTGAAATCGTGCTCTACGTGCTGGAGATGTATCGCGGACATTGATGATTTGAATCAACAGTGCAGTCTTGCCGCTGTACCTGAAGTGAAGCCCGGTAGGAATCCCGCAAATTGCGCAACTTTTCTATCTGCAGGTCCAATTCTGCCAGGCCGCTTGGCAACGGCAACCGGAGACAGCGGATCATGGCTGCCAGCCATTCTCGCATGGCTAACACAACCCCGCCGCAATGGCGCCATTCACGATGACACCGCTCATATGAGGCGTCGCCATCGGTCGGTGGCAGGCTCCGCAGTAGGTTCCATCCTGCAGCTTCACCCAGGGGACCAGATTCTCGGTGTCGCACCAGTCGCAGTACCAGAAGTAAAAATCCTCATTATTCCTGATCTTCATATCCATTCTTTCTCCGTTCATGTTTTTTGTCACTATAAGCGATCACTGTTACAATCTTGTGGAGATAGAATAAATTTTATGTAAAATTCCACCTGTTTGCCTGATCCTGTTATTTCTACATAAAAGTCATCAATCCGTCACATGGTTGTAACATTTGTATGTTACAACTTGTCAAATTGACATGCGTCAGATTACCTGCAGGAGCGTACCGTGAAAAAAGTGCTGATCATTGAGGATGAAAAGGACCTGGCCGAGCTGTTGGCCTTCAATCTTGAAAAAGAGGGCTATGCCGCGCACTGTGTTCACGACGGCAAGCAGGGGCTTGAACTGGCCGCTTCCGAGCTTCCGGACCTGATCCTGCTGGACCTGATGTTGCCCGGCCTGTTGGGGACGGAGGTCTGCAAGGCGCTCAGGAAAGATCCGCGCACCGCCCGGATCCCGATAATCATGATCACCGCCAAGGGTGACGAGATCGATCGGGTGGTCGGTTTCGAAGTGGGAGCAGATGACTACATCGTCAAGCCGTTCTCGATGCGGGAGGTGATGTTGCGAATCAAGTCGCTGATGAGGCGCATGGAGCACGAAGCCGTTCCGACCGCGCTGTTATCAATCGGCGAGATCGTCATAGACAAGCAGCGTCACCTGGTAACCAGCGCCGGAAGCGAGATCGAGCTGACCAGCACCGAATTCAAGCTGCTGCTCTACCTGGTCGAGAAAAAGGGGCGCGTACACAGCAGGGAAAAGCTGCTGCAGGATGTCTGGAGCTATAACAACGCCGGTGACACCCGGACCGTCGATACCCACGTGACCCGCCTGCGCGGCAAGCTGGGAACCCCCGGGGATATAATCAAAACCGTCCGTGGCTTCGGCTACAAGATCGAGGAGTAACTCCATGGGATTTCGTACCAAGCTGATGCTTTCCTATATCTTTCTGATCGTGCTGATCACCGGAAGTTTCTATTTTTACATAGATCATGTGCTGCAGAAGGAGATGATCGAAGAGAGCCGGGCCAACCTGGCCAACCAGGCCCAGCTGGCGCGTTTGCTGGTCATTAGCAACAAGGGAGTTCAGCCTCCGCAACAGCTGGCGGAAACGGTTGGAACCGTGATCAAGTCCAGGGTTACCCTGATCGCCACAAACGGCACGGTCATCGGTGATTCCGACGTGGGGCAGGCCCGCCTGGCCCAGCTTGAGAACCATCTCCAGCGCCCCGAGGTGCAGGACGCCCTCAAAAACGGGGCCGGAAGTGCGTTGCGCTACTCCGACACACTGCGCATGTCGATGCTTTACAGTGCCATGAGTTACGGCAGCGGCGCACCCGAAGGGGTGATCCGTCTGGCGATGCCGCTGGAATACCTGGCCTCCACCCGCAGCACGCTGCATGGGCTGGTCGGCGGTGCGACGCTGGTGACTGTGCTGATCGCGCTGCTGTTCAGCGGCGTCCTCTCCAGCCTGACATCACGTCCGCTTCGAGACATGGCCGATGCCGCCGCCCGGATCGGCCAGGGGGGAAGGGGAGCCAGGATCAAGGTGACTTCCAGGGATGAAATCGGCAAACTGGCCGGCGTGATGAACGAGATGTCGGAACGGATCGAGGATCAGGTTCAGCGGCTCTCGGCGGAAAAGCAGCGTCTGGACACCATCCTGAGCAGCATGGGTGAAGGAATCATGGTGACTGCTCCCGATGGCGAGATAACCCTGGTCAACCCGGCTTTTCGCCGACTCTTCTCGATCAGCGGAGACGTGGAAGGCAAGAAGCTGGTGGAAATCTCCCGGCATCCCGACCTTTTGGAGGCTTTCAAAGATCTTGGCCAGCCGGATGTGGACGAACTGTTGCGGGAAATCTCGATCCAGCCGAACGACTGCACCCTCTTAACCCACTGGGTTCCGCTGAAAGTAAATGGTGTCAGGCAGGGGATTGTCGCGGTATTTCACGATATCAGCGATCTGAAAAAAGTGGAGAACATGCGTCGTGATTTTGTCGCCAACGTATCCCATGAGCTGAGAACCCCGGTGACGATCATCAAGGGTTACGCCGAAACCCTGCTGGATGGTGCGCTGGAATCGGACCCTGTCAGGGCCAGGCGCTTCGTCGAGATCATTGCCAGCCATTCTGAACGTCTCACCAATCTGATCAACGACATCCTGGCCCTGTCGCACCTGGAGACCAAGGAGGCGTTGATGGAGCTGTTTCCGTTGGATGTCTGCGGAACAATCTCCAAGGCCTGCATGCTGCTGCAGGAAAGCGCCGATCAGAAAAAAATAGCAATCGTCAACGAATCGGCCGGCTGTAAGCTGCCACGGGTATTGGCTGATCAGGGGCGGCTTGAGCAGGTGCTGGTCAACCTGCTGGAAAACGCGATCAAGTACACGCCGGAAAACGGTGCCGTGCGTCTGTATACCGAGGACGCCGGCGAGTTCGTCCGGGTATCGGTCGCTGATACCGGCATCGGCATTCCCTTCAAGGATCTGCCTCGCATCTTCGAGCGCTTTTACAGGGTTGACGAAGCCAGGACACGTGAACAGGGTGGCACCGGTCTCGGGCTGGCGATCGTGAAGCATATCGTGCAGTTGCATGGAGGCGATGTGGCCGTATCAAGCGAAACTGGCAAGGGGTCGATTTTCTCGTTTACCTTGAGGAAAGCGTAACTTTTGTAACCGGCGGGCGGGATAAAGCCGGAGCATGTTTAGTCTGCAGGATGGTAGTTTCCGATTATCCCTGTTTGATGTGATTTTGTGTGGTTTAAAACAAACGGCGCTTTGACGACGGGAAAGATGTCCATCCTGCCGGTTCAAAGCGCCGTAACTGATTACTGTTTGAAATACTGTTTGCCATCCTGCTTTAAGAAATCGAGCAGCTTCTGCAGCTTGGCGGAGGGAGTACCTTTGTACACGAGAGTCAATGGCCGTTCAAGCGGCGGCGCAACTTCCTTGATGCCCTTTTCGATGGAATGGCCGTTTATAATCCCGATGGCTTCCACCGAACCGGCTATAGCCGCCGGGGTGTCATCTATGGACGGGACGTCGTAGACGGTTTTGGTCACCGGCTCGTTATCAAGTACCTTGGCCTGGAACAGTGCCAGCGCGCCGGAAGTGAGCGACGGCCAGACGACCAGTATCGGGGCATCATCACCGCCGATCTCTTTCCAGTTCTGGGTTTTTCCGGTGAAGATCCCTTTCAGCTGCTCTTTTGAAAGCGCATTGATCTTGTTCCCGCTATTAACCATCAGCATCGCTTTTTCCGTCATGGGAACGTATGTTGAATATGCGCTCTTCTCTTTTACAGGCACGCCGCCCTTTTTGGCCAGTTCCAGCCAGGATTCCAGCGGCAGGCTGGCTCCGGCCGCATCGGCGCCGCCCTTTTCCAGTACGTCCAGGGAAGGCACCGGTCCGCCTACCGTGATCTTGATGTCAAGGCCGGTTTTGGCTTTGAAGGGGGCTTTGATCGGATCAAAGATCGCTTTGATGAAGGTCGGACCGGTTGCGATAATGATTTCATCTGCGGCTGCCAGTGATGCGGAAAGTACGAGAACTGCTGCGGTCAATACGGTAAGGCGTCGAAACATGCTGTTACCTCCTCGGAGTGTGTGAAATGTATTCAATTAATAATGTCTATCACAAAATATATATTTTACAAGATTGTGTGAGAAGATAAATCCAAACATCCCCGCATATTTAACCCACCTTTTTCCTCCCTGTAACATTACTGTAACATTGATCTGCTAGAGTGTTCTCAAATTGTAACGTAACAAACAAGGAGGAACACTCAATGTTCAAGAAATCAATCCTGACCGCGGCACTGCTGCTGGTCTCCGTTGTGGCGGCCCAGGCCGAGAAGGTAACAGTAGACCCCAAGATCAAGAATTACACCGCGACCGCCGGTGTGGCCGGCAACCTGGGCAGCATCGGTTCCGACAGCCTCAACAACCTGATGACCTACTGGGCCGAAGGTTTCAAGAAGAAATACCCCAACGTCAACATCCAGATCGAAGGCAAGGGTTCCAGTACCGCACCACCGGCGCTGATCGCCGGCACCGCCCAGTTGGGGCCGATGTCACGCGAGATGAAGGGCTCCGAAATCGAGGCGTTCCAAAAGAAACACGGCTTCAAGCCGACCAGGATCGGCGTCGCACTGGATTCGCTGGCGGTCTTCGTCAACAAGGACAACCCGATCAAGAGCTTGTCGCTGGACAAGGTTGATGCGATCTTCTCCAAGACCCACAAACGCGGCGGTGCCGATGTCACCACCTGGGGACAGCTGGGTGTGACCGGCAGCCTGGCCGCCAAGCCGGTCAGTCTCTATGGCCGCAACTCCGCTTCCGGCACCTATGGTTACTTCAAGGAACATGCGCTCAACAAGGGTGATTTCAAGAACAGCGTCAAGGAACAGCCCGGCTCCTCTTCGGTTGTCGAAGGCATAGCCAAGGATATCGCCGCCATCGGCTACTCCGGCATCGGTTACACCACTTCCGGCGTGCGCGCAGTGCCGCTTTCCGCCAAGGAAGGGGGCAAGGTCGCCGAAGCCACTTATGCCAACGTACTGAATGGCTCCTACCCGATGAGCCGCATGCTCTACATCTATGTTGCCAAGAAACCGGGTCAACCGCTGCCCAAGGTCGTGGAAGAGTTCCTGCGCTATGCCCTCTCCAAGGAAGGCCAGGCAGTTGTGGTCAAGGACGGTTACGACCCGCTGACCGCCAAGCTGGTTGATGATCAACTGAAAGCGCTCCGGTAGGGGCAAACCTTGTGTTTGCCCTGCTTCAGCTGATTAAACAGATTCGATTATAAAAAAGGGGCGATTACAAGAATCGCCCCTACATTTGGGTTGTGACTATAAATGAAGAAAAACTTTACCGACAAATCGCGCCGCAACGACCGTCTCGCCGAACTGCTGATCCGTATCGGCGGAGTGCTGGTAATCATCTCGGTGGTCTGGATCCTGGTGATGATCTCGCGGGTTGCTCTGCCGCTCTTCTATCCAGCCTCGGCCAGGGTTGCCGCCACCCTCAAACTGCCACCCACCCTGGCATCCGCCAGGGTGCTTGCGGTCGGGACGGAAGAGAACCAGCAGGGCGCCTTTCTGCTGGACGAGACCGGCACCTTTCACTTTCTGAAAGCCGCCGACGGCTCCACCTCCGCCAGCATCAAAGCCCCCAATGTTCCGGCTGGCGCCGCGCGGCTGCTGTCGGCCGAATACATCGGCAAATCGGACTATAACCTTTTGTGGGACAACGGCGCCGTCTCATTGGTCACGGTAGCGCTGGATTCCGCCAAATCTCCCGACGGAACGGTTACCGTCAATCACGATGTCACTGCCCGTGACGAGCTGGCCTTTGCCGCCGCCGGCACAGTGGTGCAGTCCTTTGCCCGTCAGATCGAAGGGCAGGGCAGCGTACGTATTGACCGGCTGGTGGGCGACCGCATCCGGCTAACCCGTCAACTGCTTGAAACGGACCTGTTCGGCAACGAAAAACGGAGCAGCGAAACCGTTGAAATCAGCGACCCGCTGCCGGGCCGCCTCTCGGCCATAGCGGTTGACTCCAAGGGACACTACCTCTACGCCGGCACCGGCAACGGCATGCTCCAGCGCTGGGATATCTCGGAAGCGGGACAGGCGCGCCTGCTGGACAACATCCAGGCCTCGGCCGACCGCCAGGCGATCACCTCGCTGGCCATGGTACTTGGAGACGTATCGATTGCCGTGGGAGACGCCAAAGGGCGGCTGACCACCTGGTTTCCGGTCAAACTGGCCGGCAGCGGAGAGGATAGACGTCTGACCCGCATCCACACCCTGCGCCCGACCTCGGGGCAGGCGACGGCCATCCTGCCTTCCCCGCGCGACAAGACCCTGTTCACCATGGATAACGGCGCCATCCATGCCGACCACATGACCTCGGAACGCAAACTGCTCACGATAGAGCTGGGCTCGCCGCTCCTCAAGGCGGCCCTGTCACCCAAGGGCAACAGCCTCTGTGCCCTGGACGAAGCCGGCACGCTCAGGATCTGGAAACTGGCGATCCCGCACCCGGAGATCTCCTTTGGCACCCTGTTCGGCAAAGTCTGGTACGAAGGCTACGACAAACCGGAATTTGCCTGGCAATCCTCGGCCGCCAACGACGACTTCGAACCCAAACTGAGCCTGATCCCGCTGATGTTCGGCACGGTCAAGGCCACCCTCTTCGCAATGCTGTTCGCGGTGCCGCTGGCCATACTGGCCGCACTCTACACCAGCCAGTTCATGTCCCCCAGGCTGAAAGGGCGCATCAAACCGCTGGTAGAGATCATGGCCGCCATCCCCTCGGTCGTAATCGGCTTTCTGGCCGGACTCTGGCTGGCCCCGCTGATCGACAAAAGCATCCTGACGGTATTCTTCAGCATCGTGCTGGTGCCGCTACTGCTGCTGGTCACGATCTTCTTCTGGAAACGGATCAGAATCAACTCTCCGCTGCAGCGCCTGACCCGCGGCCAGGAATTCGTCGCCATGATCCCGCTGGTTGTCTTGGGCTGCTACCTGGCCTTCCTGCTGAGCGGGGTGGCCGAACTGCACCTGTTCGGCGGAGACTTCAAACAATGGCTGTACAGCGCCCTCGGCGTCCGCTACGACCAGCGCAACAGCATCATCATCGCCATCGCGCTCGGCTTCGCCGTGATCCCGATCATCTTCACCATTGCCGAAGACGCCATCTCCAACGTTCCGCGCAACCTGACCGCCGCCTCGCTGGCGCTGGGCGCCAGCCGCTGGCAGACCGCCTGGCGTGTGGTGCTCCCCTCGGCGCTGCCGGGGGTCTTCTCGGCTGTCATGATCGGCTTCGGCCGCGCCATCGGTGAAACCATGATCGTACTGATGGCCACCGGCAACACCCCGATCATGAGCTGGAGCCTGTTCAACGGACTGCGCTCGCTCTCGGCCAACATCGCCGTGGAGATTCCGGAAGCGCCGGTGTTCAGCTCGCTCTACCGGGTACTGTTCCTCTCGGCGGTGCTGCTGTTCATCTTCACCTTTATCATCAACACCGCGGCCGAAGCGCTGCGGCAAAGGTTCAGGAAAAAGTACGGAAGATACTAAGAGGACAGGTATGAAGAAATTCTGGAAAACAGGCGAACCGTACGTACTTGCCACCGGCGCCGCCCTGGCGATCGTGCTGGTGATGACGCTCTCGCTGGTGGGAGTGGTGGTCTCCAATGGCCTCGGCTACTTCTGGCCGAAGCAACTGGTGCGCTTCGAACTGAAGGACGGCAGCGCCGCCCTGGGCCAGATCATGCAGCACGAAAAAAACCCGATCAGCGGAGAACGCCGCCTGCAGCTGAAAATAGCCAATCGAGACGTCTTCGGTCAGGACTTCCGCTGGATCGACGAAAAAGATATCACAAAGCGCAGCCTGCCGGCTGACGCAATGCTGCTCGAACGCCGTGAACATGGCAACTACTTCGGCTTTCTGAAGAGTGTCACCGCCGAAGGGCTGGACATCCCGGCGGCGGCCGCGCCGTTGGAGACCCTGGAGCGGGCGCTGAAGCTGGTGGCCGAGAAAAACGAAGCGTCCCGCAAAATCAAAGGGCAGATGTCCGACCTGAACAACCGGGCCGAACGTCTACGCCTCAAACTGCTCAAACTGGAATACAACGGAAAAGAGCAGAACAGCGCCGCCATCGCTGAACTTACTACCGAGCGGGATAAGGCCATGACCGAGTTCAACGCGCTCAACGAACAGTCATCTGCCAGCCTGGCCGAGATCACTCGCATCAGCGCCAGTTTCGAAGATGTTAGCGGGGGTAGCAAGGAGATCGCCCTGATCGAAATCGTTGCCCATCAACGCCCCAACAGCATGTCGTTTATCGCCAAATGCGGAGCCTACCTTGAACGGGTGCGTGAACTGCTGCTGGACGACCCGCGCGAATCCAACACCGAAGGGGGGCTGTTTCCGGCCATCTTCGGCACGGTCATGATGGTGCTGCTGATGAGCGTCTTCTCGCTCCCCTTCGGCGTGGTCGCCGCCATCTACCTGCGCGAATACGCCCGGGACGGACTGCTGACCCGTGCGGTGCGCATCGCGGTCAACAACCTGGCCGGCGTCCCCTCGATCGTCTACGGCGTCTTCGGCCTCGGTTTCTTTGTCTACGGCATCGGCGGCAGCCTTGACAGCCTGTTCTTCCCGGAACGGCTGCCGACCCCGACCTTCGGCACCGGCGGCATCCTCTGGTCCAGCCTGACGCTGGCGCTTTTGACCGTGCCGGTGGTGATCGTGGCCACCGAGGAATCGCTGGCCTCGATCCCGCGCGGCATCCGCGAAGGATCACTGGCGCTGGGAGCCACCAAGTTCCAGACCCTGACCAAGATCCTGCTGCCGATGGCCACCCCCGGCATCATGACCGGCCTGATCCTCTCCATGGCGCGCGCCGCCGGAGAAGTAGCGCCGCTGATGATCGTCGGCGTGGTCAAACTGGCGCCGACGCTCCCCTTTGACGGCAACTTCCCCTTCTTCCACATGGACCGCAAGTTCATGCACCTGGGGTTCCATATCTATGACGTCGGCTTCCAGTCCCCCAACGTGGAGGCCGCCAAACCGATGGTCTACGTGACAACCATGCTGCTCCTGGCAATCGTGATCGTGGCCAGCAGCACCGCCATTTACCTGCGCAACCGAATGCGCAAGAGATACACGACATCTACGTTCTAAACGCATATTCAAGGAATTGACATGGCACAAACCCAGCAACCAACCGATACCACCCCGATCCTCTCGGTCTCCGGCCTGAACCTGCACTACGGCGAGGCGCAGGCGCTCAAGGAGATCAATCTTGACATGATCCGCCACCAGGTGACCGCCTTTATCGGACCCTCCGGCTGCGGCAAATCCACGCTTCTGCGCTGCTTCAACCGCATGAACGACCTGGTGGAGAGCGCCCGCATCACCGGCAGCATCCGCTTCAACGGCGCCGAGGTCAATGAACCGTCCACAGACGTCATCTCCCTGCGGCGCAGGATCGGCATGGTCTTCCAGCAATCCAACCCCTTTCCCAAGTCGATCTACGAGAACATCGTCTACGGCCTGAGGATCTCCGGGGTCAACGACAAGTCCACTCTGGACGAGGCGGTCGAACGCAGCCTGAAAAGCGCCGCGATCTGGAACGAGGTCAAGGACCGCCTGAACGACTCGGCGCTGGGGCTTTCCGGCGGACAGGCCCAGCGCATCTGCATCGCCCGCGCCATTGCCGTCAATCCGGAGATCATCCTGATGGACGAACCCTGCTCGGCGCTGGACCCGATATCGACGCTCAAGATTGAAGAGTTGATCGAAGAGCTGAAAGACAAGTATACTATCGTGATCGTCACCCATAACATGCAGCAGGCCGCCAGGGTTTCGGATGTAACCGCCTTCTTCTACCTGGGGGAACTGATCGAGGCCGGCGCGACCCGCAAGATATTCACGAACCCGGAGAAGAAACAGACGGAAGACTACATCACCGGAAGATTCGGTTAAACCTAAAAACGGCAATTCACTCAGGCAAAGGCGCAAAGACGCAAAGAAAGTCAATATCTTACAATCCATAAAGGCCTCACCCAAATGGTTAAGTCCATACGTTTTTTAATACTTTGTTTTTCTTAGCGAACTTAGCGCCTTTGCGCGATCAACTGCTTTTTGTAGGTTAAAGGAAGGTTCTTTTCCGCAGGAACGAAAAATACCGCGTCCTTAAAAGAGGAGAGATAATGCAACGAGAACACATCAGCGCCGTATTCGATGCGGAACTGAACGATTTGAAACAGAGTATCCTGGTGATGGGCGGCAAGGTGGAACTGATGATCGCCAATTCGGTCAAATCCCTGGTGGAACGGGACACGCCGCTGGCCGAACGTACGATCGCGATGGATCACGAGGTCAATACCGCCGAGGTGTCGATCGACGAACGCTGCATGGAACTGCTGGCCTTGCGCCAGCCGGCCGCGCGCGACCTGCGCTTCATCACGATCGCGCTCAAGATCGTGACCGACCTGGAGCGGATGGGCGATCAATGCGCCAACATTGCCAAGCGCACCCGCGAACTGAATGAGGAACCGCCGCTGAAACCTTACATCGACATCCCCCGCATGGCGCACTGGTCCGAGGTGATGGTCAAGGAGGCGCTGGACGCCTTTGTGCGCGGAGACGCCGAGCTGGCCGTGAAGGTCTGCAAGAACGACAGCTTCGTCGATGATCTCAACATCCAGATTCAGCGTGAACTCCTGACCTTCATGATCGAAGACCCGTCCACGATTTCACGGGCGATGAAGCTCAACTACATCTCCAAGTCGCTGGAACGCATCGCCGACCACGCCACCAACATCGCCGAAATGGTCATATTCATGGTCAAGGGCAAGGATATCAGGCATACGATCGCCTGAAAACGGATGACGAGAAAACAAAAAGAGGGGGTCTGCCGTTTCCGGCAGGCCCCCTCTTTTTGTTAAGTGATCGGTTTAGATCTAATCGACCGATTTTCTCAGGAAAGTCGGGATGTCGTATTGATCCTCGTCATCTTCAATGAAAGATACTGTCGGACGAATGCGGGAAATGTTTTCTGTCTTCTCGCGATCGCGCTGGAAGGTCGGCCGGTCGAACGATACCGGGGCAGCCGCGTGCTTGTCGGCAATCGACAGGCTGCTCCTGCGGAAGTCGCGCCCTTTTTCCGTGTCAAAACGATCTCCGAAGCCGGTGGCGATCACGGTCACCTTGATGGCGTCCGCCATGTCGTCATCCCTGACTACACCGATCTTGATGTTGGCGTCTTCGTGGACCTTTTCGTGGACGATGCGGTTGACGGTGTTGTAGTCGTCCATCGTCATCGAGGCCGAACCGGTGATGTTGACCAGCACGCCCTTGGCGCCCGAGATGTCGTTGTCTTCCAAAAGCGGGCTGGAGATGGCATTGTTGACCGCTTCGGCGGCGCGATTCTCGCCGTTGCCCATGCCGATGCCCATCATGGCCATGCCGCGGACACTCATGACGGTTTTCACATCGGCAAAGTCCAGATTCATCAGGCCGGTGGAGGTGATCAGTTCGGAAATGCCCTGGACCGCCTGGCGCAATACGTCGTCAGCCGGTTTGAATGCATCGAAAAGAGACATGTTTTTGCTGGCCATGCTGATCAGTCGGTCGTTGGGGATGATGATCAGAGAATCGACATGTTTTTTCAGCTCTGCAATGCCCTGCTCGGCCAGCACTGAACGGGCCTTGCCTTCGTAGGTGAACGGTTTTGTAACCACGCCGACGGTGAGCACGCCGGTTTCGCGGGCCGCTTCGGCGATTACCGGGGCTGCGCCGGTGCCGGTGCCGCCGCCCATGCCGGCCGCGATGAATACCAGGTCGGCTCCCTTGATCGCGCCAACCAGCTGATCCTTGTTTTCAAGGGCTGCGGCGGTTCCCACTTCAGGCTTTGATCCTGCGCCGAGTCCCTTGGTCAGTTCGCGGCCAAGCTGGAGTTTTACGGGGGCATGGGATGTGCGCAGAGCCTGGGCATCTGTATTTGCAACGATAAAATCTACTTTATTTATAGAACTGGAGATCATCGTGTTGACAGCGTTTCCGCCGCCGCCGCCCACTCCAATTACTTTAATGACAGCACTCTGTTCAATGGTTTCATCAAATTCAAACATGCATATTCCCCCTTTTTGTAGCGGCAGTGATTCGATCCATTAATACAGGAATGTAACTCCAATTAGATTAAGAATCAAAGGAAAAAAATATAAAAAAATCCCGGCCGGAAGGTGCTTTGGAAAAACAGAGTGTTAGCTTAATGTTATGTTCATGTGCCGCTCAAAATCCATCTGAGCGGCACAGTTCAGGTCTTTTTCTTATTATTTTGTGGGTTGGCGGATAGATACCTTTTACAAACTAGAAAAACTCGCGAAACCAGTGTTTCATCCTGCCGAACACCGACCCGAACAGATTGGCTTCGGATTTGCTGGTGGGGAATTCACGTGATCCGGAATTGCGGCTGCCGTAGACAACCAGGCCCACTCCGGTGGCATACACCGGTGATTTTACCACGTCCGACAGTCCGCCGACATGCTGGGGCAGGCCGCGCCGCACCGGCAGGTTGAAAATCTGTTCCGCCAGTTCCGGCATCCCTTCCAGGATACTGGAACCACCGGTGATGACCACACCCGATGCGATCGAATCTTCCAGTCCTGACTTGACTATTTCGCGGTTGACCAGCGCGAAAATCTCTTCCACTCGTGGTCCGAGGATCTCGCACAACACGTTGCGGGACAACTCGCGCGGTTTGCGGCCGCCGACGCTGGGCACCTCGATCTTGTCTTCCTTGCCGACCAGCGCCGACAGGCAGCAGCCGTACTTCTGCTTGATCCTCTCGGCCTCGGCCATTGGTGTGCGCAGTCCGACCGCGATGTCGTTGGTCAGGTGGTTGCCGCCCAGTGATAGCACCGAGGTGTACTTGATCGCTCCTTCGGAAAAGATGGCGATGTCGGTGGTTCCGCCGCCGATATCGATCATGCAGACTCCCAGTTCCTTCTCGTCGTCGGAGAGCACTGCGTGCGACGAGGCCAACTGTTCCAGCACGATGTCGGCCACGTCCAGTCCGGCCCGGTTGCAGGATTTGACGATGTTCTGGGCGCTGGCCACGGCGCCGGTGACGATGTGCACCTTGGCTTCCAGCCGGACTCCGCTCATGCCCAGCGGCTCGCGGATACCGTCCTGTTCATCGATAATGAATTCCTGCGGCAGGATATGCAGCACTTCCCGGTCCATCGGAATGTTGATCGCCTTGGCCGCGTCTATGACCCGCCGCACATCCTCCTGGGACACTTCCCGGTTCTTGATGGCGATGACGCCGTTGGAATTCAGCCCCTTGATGTGGCCGCCGGCGATGCCGGCGTAGACCGATTTTATCTCGCAGCCGGCCATCAGTTCGGCCTCGTCGATCGCCTTGCGGATCGCACCCACAGTGCTTTCTATGTTGATGACGACACCCTTGCGCAGGCCGCTGGAAGGGCTGGTGCCGATGCCGACGATATCGATGCCGTCTTCGGTGACATTACCCACAATGGCGCAGATCTTGGTCGTGCCTATGTCCAGGCCGACGATCAGGTTGTCTCTCTTGGTTGCTGACATACTTCCCTCCTGCTGCTTATGAAAATGATGATATTTAGCTCTTTTTTACGATGATCTTGTCGTTGTAGTCGAGATCGATGTATTGCAGCGCCGTTCCCTGTGCCGTCAGATCGCGGTAGATGCGCGCGAACCGTTCGATCTTGGCGCTGAAATCCCCGGCGCCGATCTTGACCGGAAGCGCTCCGGAAGATGTGAACATCGTGAATCCGTAACCCTTGTCGTAATGAATCTCCGACACATCCGCAAGGATGAAGGCGCCTTTTTCCTTGAGGATCTTAAGCAGATCGCAGGTTGCCAGCAGCGCCGCTTTTGTCCCTTTCGGGTCGCTGCCGATCTCTTCCTCGCTGAAACCGGTGATAACCGGATAATCGAGTTTGTCACCCTGGTTGAGCGCCTTGAAGATGGTGCCCTTGTTGTCCAGATAGTAGATGAAGCCCATGTTGACAATCGCCAGCGGTTCCCTTTCGGTGATGACGATCGAGATTCCGTTGGGAAGATAACGGTTGATGCGCACGGTTTCGACCCAGGGGTTCTGGAGCAGCTGCTCGCCCATGCGCTTGAGGTTCATGCGCAGCAGATCCTTGCCCGGGGTTATGCCGGTCAGCCCCAGTATCTCGTCACGGGTCAGGCGTTTTGCGCTGGATACCTCGATGTTTTCAAGGCTGAAAAAGGTGACCGAGCCAATGGCGCGGTAGACGCCGAATGAAATAAATCCCAAAAGTATGATGCCGAACAGTCCAACCGTGATCTTTGCCACCGGACGCAGATACTTCTTCAGATCAATCGGCTTGCGCTGGATCTTGACCTTGTTGGGGGCTACCTTGCGGCGCTGGTATGTGGAATTGGAGAAATCCCGCACTGGTTCAGTTCACCTTGATTGAAAGTGATGCCGAAGCGATTATGTCTGCTACCAGGGCTTCAAACGGCAGGCCGGCCCCCTTGGCGGCAATTTCCGGCAGCAGGCTCAAGGCCGTCATGCCAGGCAGCGTGTTGACTTCCAGCACATAGCAATCGCCGGTGGTCGTCACCAGCAGATCAACCCGGCTGTAGCCCTTGCACCCCAGGGCACGGTGGGCGGCCAGTCCGACCTGCTGCGCCTTTTCGTACAACGCCGCTTCAAGTCGGGCCGGAAAGATGTGCTCGGCCATGCCGTCGGTATATTTGGCTTCGAAATCGTAGAACTCGTTTTTAGGCACAATCTCGATCGCGCCGATCGGTCGGTCGTTCAGGATGCCGACCTGAACTTCCTGCCCCTTGATGTACTGCTCAACCAGTATTTCCTCGTCATGGTTGAAGGCCAGTTGCAGCGCCGCTTCCAGCTGACTCTCTTCCTTGACGATTGATACCCCGACCGACGAGCCTTCCTGGACCGGTTTGACCACCAGCGGCATGCCGAAGGGCAGCTCGGGCAGTCTGACGGTTTCGCCGCGCCTGAAACAACGGAACGGCGCGGTCAGGATGCCGCTGGCGGCAAAAGCCTGCTTGCTGTAAAGCTTGTGCATGGCCAGGGCGCTGGCCAGTACGCCGGACCCGGTGTAGGGGATCTGCAATAACTCCAGCAGGCCCTGGACGCAGCCGTCCTCGCCGTAGCGGCCGTGCAGCGCGATAAAGGCAGCTTCAACCCCCTCGCGCTTGAGTACGTCCGCCAGGTCGCGGCCGACATCGATCGCAACCGCGTCGAAGCCTTGCGTGACCAGCGCCTTGTGTACCGCTCCGCCGCTCTTGAGCGAAACATCGCGCTCGGCCGAGAGGCCGCCCATCAGGACGCCGATTTTCATCTTCTTAATTTCAGTGATACGTTCTTGATTGCCCATGGCTACTCCAGCCCGTTATTCATCGCCCACTATACGCACTTCTTCCTGTAGTGTCACGCCGGATATTCGGAAAACCGCATTTTTTACCGTAGCCGACAGCCGCAGGAAATCATCCGCACTGGCTCCGCCGGCATTGACCAGGAAGTTGCTGTGCACTTCGGATACCATCGCCCCGCCCACGCGGGTTCCGCGCATTCCGGCGGCATCGATCAACTTCCAGGCCGCCTGCCCGGAAGGGTTTTTGAAGAAAGAACCGGCGCTCGGCAGGCCCACGTTGTGTTTCGATCGGCGCAGTTCCAGATCCTTGCGGATCTCGTCTTCGGTTTGATCTGCCTCGCGTGCCTGCAGCCTGAAAAGGGCCTCCAGCACGATATCACCGGCTTCCAGGCCGAGATGGCGATAGCCGTAATCCAGGTCGCTGATGCAAAACTCGCGTACCGCCCCGTCGCGCAGCAGTGTCAGGCACTGCGTATGCTCAAGGATGCCCTTGCCGTAGGCGCCGGCGTTCATCCTGATCGCCCCGCCGACCGTGCCGGGAATGCCGGAGATGAATCCGATCCCTCCCAGCCCGCGTTCCTGGGCGAAGCGGACAACAGAAAGGTTGTCTGCTCCCGCACCGGCCCTGACGTACGCCCCAGCCGTTTCAATGGGCGGATAGTCTTCATTGCTTACGACTTCGATCCGGTTGAAGCGTTCCAGCGATATCACCGCGCCGCGGATACCCTTGTCCCGCACCAGCAGGTTGTAGCCCCGGCCTATGGCCAGCCAGGGGATATCGTCAGCGCTCAGCCATTTCAACAGATCCTGCAGGTCGGCGGAGTCCTCCGGCACGGCATACAGGTCGGCCGGACCACCCACCTTGAGCGAAGTGTGCAGGCTCATCGGCTCGTCGTACAGCAGCCGGCCACGTATCACTCCTTCGGACCTTTTCAGTTGCGTGCCTCCAGCAGCTTCACCAGTGCTTCGCCCTGTTGCCAGATGTTTCCGGCTCCCAGAGTAATCACGATGTCGCCTTCCTTGACGATGCCGGCCAGATGCTCCGGGATCAGTTCGCGGTTGGCGATACAGGTCACGTCTTTTTGACCGTGGCGCAGCACTTCGGCTGCCAGCCGCTCGGCGGTGGCCCCGGCTATCGGCTGCTCTCCGGCCGCGTAGACATCGGTCAGAACCAGTACGTCGGCATCGTAGAAAGCAGTGACAAACTCGTTGAAGAGTTCGTGGGTGCGAGTGTAGCGGTGCGGCTGAAAGGCCGCCACTATGCGGCGCTCCGGCCAGCCCTGGCGTGCCGCTGACAGTGTGGCCCTGATCTCGGCCGGATGGTGTCCATAGTCATCTACGACCATGATGCCCTGCGGTTCACCCTTGACGGTGAAACGCCGGCCGACTCCGCCGAACTTGGCAAACCCCTCCTGGATTGCGCTGAACGGGACGTCCAGTTCCAGCGCCAAGGCGATGCAGGCCATGGCGTTCAGCACATTATGCGGCCCGGGCATCGGGAAGGTAACCTCTCCCAGGCGGTAACCCTTGTAGTGGGCCACGAATGATGTCTGGAAGCCGTCATGTTTGACATGGGTCGCACGGATATCGGCCTGGGAAGAGAGGCCATAGGTCATGTAGCGCTTCTTGATACGCGGCAGGATTTCCCGGATGTTTTTGTCATCCAGGCAGAGAATCGCCAGGCCGTAGAACGGCACCTTGTTGATGAATTCTACAAAGGTGTCCTTGATCTCTTCGATGCCGCCCAGGTAGTGGTCCAGGTGGTCGGCGTCGATATTGGTGACCACGGCAATCGTCGGTGACAGCACCAGGAAGGAACCGTCCGATTCGTCGGCCTCGGCCACCAGGAACTTGCCCTGTCCCAGTTGGGCGTTGGTGCCGATCGCGTTCAATTTGCCGCCGATCACGATGGTCGGGTCGATGCCGGCATGACCCAGGATCGAAGCGGCCATCGAGGTGGTGGTGGTCTTGCCGTGGGTGCCGGCGATCGCGATCCCGTACTTCATGCGCATCAACTCGGCCAGCATCTCGGCCCTCGGGATAACCGGAACGTGCAGCCGCTTGGCCTCGATCACCTCCGGGTTGTCGTCATGCACCGCCGAGGAAATCACCACCACGTCAACATTCCTGAGGTTGTCGGCATCGTGCCCGACCGCGATTTCGGCGCCCAGGCCGGCCAGCCTTTCGGTGGTGTCGGAGCCGCGCAGGTCGGAGCCGGAGACCTTGTAACCCAGGTTGAGCAGCACTTCGGCAATGCCGCTCATGCCGATGCCGCCGATACCCACGAAGTGGATCTTCTCAATTCTTCCGTACATTATTCAGTCCTTTCACCATGGAAGGCCGTACTCATCGAGAATAGTAAATGTTCAAATTATTACTGTTCGCTGACCGTTTTCGACTTGCTATGGTGTCGATTGTCTTTCAAGCATCTGATCCACAATAATCCTGGCCGCATCCAGTCGCGCCATGCCGAAGGCCAGTTCGGCTGTGCGTATGACCTTGCCGGAGTCTGCGGCCAGTTCGGTGATAGTCTCCGCCAGCCGTTTGCCGGTCAGTTCCTGCTCCAGCAGCATGAAACAGGCATCTTTCTTCAACAGCGCTTCGGCGTTCCTGCGCTGGTGGTCGTCCACCGCGTGGGGAAACGGTATGAACAGGCAGGCCTTGCCGCAAGCGGTTACTTCGGCGATTGTGGTGGCGCCGGCCCGGCAGATGATCAGGTCGGCTTTGGAGTATTCCGAGGCCATGTCGCTGATAAATGGTGTCACCCTGGCATCAATTCCGGCCGCGCGGTAGGCGCCGGCAACCTCTTCACAATCCTTTTCGCCGGTCTGGTGGGTGATTACCAGTTTGTCCCGGCTCTCCTTCAATAGCGGCAGCGCTTCGACCATGGCCATGTTGATCGCGTGAGCGCCCTGGCTTCCGCCGAAGATGAACAGGTGAAATCCCCCCTGCTCACTTTGTTCGCTTCCCCCCTTTTGTAAAGGGGGGATTAAGGGGGGATTTGATTTGCCCACCATGTCCAGTATCTGCCGTCGCAGCGGATTGCCGGTCAGCAGTGTCGAATCTTTGGGGAAGTATCTGGCTGACTCTTCCAGTGTGATGAATACCTGGTCCGCGAACCTGGCCAGCAGCCGATTGGTTTGCCCCGGTATCGCGTTCTGTTCGTGGATAAAGCGCGGGATGCGCATGCCGCCCGCCGCCAGCACCATCGGCAGCGAGGCATACCCGCCGACACCCAGCACCAGGTCGGGGCGAAACGCTTTCAGCACCTTGCGTGACTGGGCATAGCCATAGATCATCTTGGCGATGCCGGCAAGCTGGGTCAAGCCGTGCTTGCCGCGGATACCGGCCGCGGAAATCAACTCCAGCCTGTAGCCGGCGGCAGGCACCGCACGAGCCTCGATGCCCCGTTCGGTTCCGACAAAAAGAACCTCGTTGCCCGGATCACGCGCCAAAAACTCTTCCGCTACCGCTATGCCGGGGAACAGGTGTCCACCCGTGCCGCCTCCCGCAATGACCAGTTTCATTTTTCCTCCTTCAGGCTGATGGAGGAAATCTTCAGTCCCGATGAAATGTTTAAGAGTATGCCTACCGCAAACAGGCTGATGATCAATGAGCTTCCGCCGTAACTGATGAATGGCAGCGCCAGTCCCTTGGTGGGGAGCATGCCGGTGACGACCCCCATGTTGACGGTGGCTTCGATACCGAACAGCACCGCTATACCCAGCGCCAGAAAACGGCCGAAGGCGTCGGGCGCCGCCACGGCTATGCGCATCGCGCGTTGTACCAGCAGGAAAAACATGCCGATGATCACGATCACGCCCAAAAAGCCCAGCTCTTCGCCAACCACCGACAGGATGAAGTCGGTGTGGGCTTCCGGCAGATAGAAGAGTTTCTGTTTGCCCTCACCCAACCCCTGACCGAAAACTCCGCCGGTGCCGAGCGCCAGCCAGGACTGGATGATCTGGAATCCGCTGTTCTGGGGATCCTGCCACGGGTCCAGGAAAGCCATGATGCGTCGCTTGCGGTAGGCCACGTTCATCACCAGAAAGTACAGAAACGGCATCGACATCAGAAAGATCGAGATGATGTACACCAGGCGCGTACCGGCGGCAAAAAGCATGATCATCGCCACGGCAGCCAGGGTCAGCGCCGCGCCCATGTCCGGCTGCTTGAGCAGGAGTCCCAAAAGCACCAGCAGGATCAGCATGTAGGAAACGAATCCGGCTCCGAGCTGTTTGATCTTGTCCTGTTTCCGGTCCAGCGAGTAGGCCATGTACATGATCAGCGCGATCTTGGCGATCTCGGAGGGCTGCAGGTTGAAACCGGGCAGCCTTATCCAGCGCGAGGCACCTCCGGCGCTGCCACCGATGCCCGGAATCAGCACCATCACCAGCAGGACCAGGCACCCCAGCAGAATCGGGACGGCCAGTTTGCGCCAGAACTGGTAGTTGATCCGCATCACGCCCAGCATCACTCCGAAGCCGACCAGCGCGAACAGCCCCTGGCGCTTGAGGAAGAAAAAGCCGTCGTGAAAGCGCTTGGCGGCCATCACCGACGAGGCCGAATAGACCATCACCACGCCGAAACAGGTCAGCGCGATTGCCATCATCATTATGACCAGATCATACTCTTCCAGTTTTTTAAACATCAGTTTCATAAGCATCCGTAGGGGCGAATCTTGTATTCGCCCGCTTTTGGGCAAGCACAAGGATTGCCCCCGCAATGTTTCGCCCGCCTTTTAGGCAATCACAAAGGGTTGTCCCTACAAGGACTTTACCGCCGCGATGAAACGCTGGGCGCGTTCTTCATAATCCCGGAACATGTCGAAGCTTGAACAGGCCGGAGACATCAGCACTGTTCCCCCGGCCTCCGTGATTTCGGCCGCAAGCTGCACAGCTTCTTCCAGGGAGGCTGCATGGCGCGTATCGGTCAGGTTGCCCAGTTCGGCCTGCATCCGCCCGGCGGCTTCGCCGATCAGGATCAGATGCCGGACCCGTTCCTTGACCATGCCGGCCAGCGGGGCGTAGGAACCGCCCTTGTCCTTGCCGCCGGCGATCAGCGTGATTTCCTTGAAGCTCTCCAGCGCTTTCTGTACGCTGCCCACGTTGGTGGCCTTGCTGTCCTCGTAGTAGCGCACTCCCCGCACCTCGCGCACGAATTCCATGCGATGGTGGAGCGCCTCGAAGCAGAGCACTGTTTCGAAGGTTTCGTCGGGCCGGCAGCCCAAAAGCAACGCGCAGGCCATGGCGGCCATGATGTTTTCCTGGTTGTGTACTCCCTGCAGCCTGATCGCCGCGGTCGGGAAGCATTCCTCGCGGCCGTCGTGGCGGTAGGTGATCACCCCGTCCCGATAGAAGATGCCCTCTTCCAGCTCCACTGTCCGGCTGAAGGGGAATACCCGTGCCGCCAGTTTCCCGGCCTGCTCCCAGACCAGCTCGTCATCGCGGTTCAGCACCGCGAAGTCGCCTTCGGTCTGATTCTCGAAAATACGCAGCTTGGCGTTGATGTAATCCTGGTAGCTCGGATAGCGATCCAGATGATCCTCGCTCAGGTTCAGCAGCGCCGCCACGGTCGGTCGGAACGAGTTGATCCATTCCAGCTGGAACGAGCTGATTTCGGCCACCACCTGATCGACGATCTGATGTGACTCGGCCATCTCGATCAGCGGGTTGCCGATGTTGCCGCCGACAAAGGTGTGGTAGCCGTTGTTTTTGAAGATCGCCCCCAAAAGCGTGGTCGTGGTGGTTTTGCCGTTGGTTCCGGTGATTGCCGCCAGCGGCACGTCGATGAAGCGTGCTGCCAGTTCGATTTCGCTGATGATCTCGATCCCGGCTTTTTGCGCCGCCAGCAGTTGCGGAAGATCCATGGCCACGCCGGGGGAAACCACTATCAGGTCGCTGGCCAGAAAGGTTGCCTGGTCATGGCGCTCCAGTTCCCGCACGATTTCGAAGCCGGCCAACTCCTCCAGCGGACCGGCCAGCTGGGTTTCGTTGCGCAGGTCGGTGACCGTGACCTGCGCGCCTTTCGAGGCCAGAAAACGGGCGCAGGCCACGCCGGTTTTGGCGAGGCCCACGACCAGGATCTTTTTGCTTTTCAATTCCATGAACAGACCTTATCGCATTTTAAGTGTCGAAATGGCAACCAGCGCCAGTATGATCGTGATGATCCAGAAACGTACTATGATTTTCGGCTCGGCCACCCCCTTCAACTCGAAGTGGTGATGGATCGGCGCCATGCGGAAGATGCGCTTGCCGCGGTATTTATACGAGCCTACCTGGAAAATGACCGACAGCGCCTCGACCACGAAGACCCCGCCGACGATCACCAGCAGCAGCTCCTGCTTGGTCAGAACCGCGATTGTTCCCAGTGCGCCGCCCAGCGAGAGCGATCCCACATCTCCCATGAAAACCTCGGCCGGATAGGAGTTGTACCAGAGGAAACCGAGCCCGGCCCCCACCATTGCACCACATAGCACCGCCAGTTCCCCGGCTCCGACGACACGCGGCACCTGCAGGTAGGCCGACAGTGTGGCGTGTCCGGCAACGTAGGCGAAGAGCATGTAGGTGGCGGCGTTGATCGCCACCGGCCCGATCGCCAGTCCATCCAGTCCGTCGGTCAGGTTGACCGCGTTGCTGGAGCCGACGATCACCAGCGTTGCAAAGGGGATGAACCAGATCCAGAGGTCCGGATGGAAGTTCTTGAAGAACGGGAAAAAGAGCTGCTCGTTGAAGCCCGGTTTCAGGAACAGGAATACCGACACCGCCCCGGCCAGCAAAACCTGCCAGAACATCTTCTGCCGCGGAGAAAGGCCCTTGGGATTCTTCTCGACAACCTTTTTGTAATCATCGACGAAGCCGATCAGGCCGTATCCGATGGTGATGAAAAGCGTGATCCAGATGTAATGGTTGGTCAGGTCTGCCCACAGCAGGGTCGGGATGATGATCGCCGCCAGGATCATGACTCCGCCCATGGTAGGGGTCCCCTGCTTCTGCAGGTGCGATTCCGGCCCGTCGGTGCGGATTACCTGGCGGGCCTGCAAAGATTCGAGCTTGCGGATGATCCAGGGCCCGATAACGAAGCAGACCAGCAGCGCCGTGATCATCGCGTAGATCGTGCGGAATGTCAAATATTTGAATATGTTGAATAATTTGACGTTGGCCGCCAGCGGATAAAAAAGGTGGTAAAGCATCGCTATTCCTCTTTGCCGTGCTGCATCAGTTTCTTCAGTTCTGTCGCGACCCGCTCCATTGTCATGCCGCGCGATCCCTTGACCAGTATTACGTCATTTTCTCGCAGCGAACCGTGCAGCTCGTGTGCGATCTGCTCATGATCTGTGCAGCAGAATACTGCTTCCGACGGCATACCGGCCAGTCTGGCGCTTTCGGCGGCATGCTTTGTCATGCGTTCCCCCAGCAGGTAGAGCCGGTCGGCATTAAGTGCGGCGAGCGTGCCGACGGTCTGATGCGCTTCGATTTCATATTCGCCAAGCTCCAGCATGTCTCCCAGTACCGCTATGCGATGGCTGGCCGCGGCAACCTGTGACAAGGTTTCCAGCGCGGCCTTGACCGAAGCCGGATTGGCATTGTAGCTGTCGTCTATGATTGTGATCCCGTCCAGTTGCTCGGTCTGTAAGCGCCCCTTGTAGGGAGTGAAGACTTCGAGGCCGGCCGCGATCACGCTCAGATCGACCTTGTCCAGCAGCGCTGCCGCTGCGGCCAGTGCGTTGTAGATGTTGTGGCGGCCACATGCTTTCAGGTGAATCGTGGCTTCACCTTTTGGCGTAACCAGCAGGAAGCGTTGTCCGGATAGCCCCAACAGCTCGATGTCCCTGGCCCGAACCTCGCCCCGGTTGATGCCGAAACTGATTCTGCGCGCCGAAGGGTTCTGGTGCAGGGAAGCGACGCGCGGGTCGTCGGCGTTGACCACCGCCAGTCCGTTGTCGCTGATGCGGTTTAAAAGCTCTCCCTTGGCGGCGGCCACCGCTTCCACCGTTCCCATGCTCTGCAGGTGGGCCGGCAGAGCGTTCAGCACCACCCCGACCAGGGGTCGGGTGATCTCGGCCAGACGGTCGATTTCGCCAGGTTCGCTCATGCCCATTTCCAGCACCGCCCAGCGGTGTTCGGGACGCAGCTGGAACAGCATCTGCGGCAGCCCGATCAGGTTGTTGAGGTTGCCGAATGTCTTGAGTCCGGCGCTGTTCTGTTCGAGAATTGTCGCCAGCATCTCTTTGACCGTGGTTTTGCCGTTGCTGCCGGTGACTCCGATCAGCGGGATTTCGAAGCGCAGCCTCCAGGAAGCTGCCAGATCGCCCAGCGCTCGCAGTGTGTTTTTTACCGCGATACAGGTGACCGCTTCCGGGACCGAATGGGATTTCAGCCACTGCTCCTCGGCCAGCAGAACGGTGACACCCCTGGCGGCCACATCGGCCAGAAAGGCGTGTCCGTCGAAGCGTTCGCCGCGCAGCGGCACAAACAGTTGTCCCGGCGCAACGGTGCGGGAGTCGGTGGAAACGCCATCCACACCGCCTGTGGCGGGACCGATCACGCGACCGTTGGTTGCGGCTGCTATTTCAGCGGTGGTGAACATCAATCCGTCTTCTCCGCAAAGGCTTTTGCCGCTTCTTCCCGGTCATCGAAGTGCTGCTTGACCGTGCCGATGATCTGGTAATCTTCGTGCCCCTTGCCGGCCAGCAGGATGATATCGCCGGCTTTTGCCAGGCGGACCGCCAGGCGAATCGCCTCGCGGCGGTTTTCCTGCATGACGAATCCCTTTTCAGTGAAGCCGCCGGCAAGCTCAGCCAGGCTGTATTCCCGAACCCCACCCTCACCCCAACCCTCTCCCTGAGGGCGAGGGGGAAGTTCAAGTATTCCGGCCCTGATCTGCTCCAGAATTTTGAGCGGCTGTTCGGTGCGGGGGTTGTCGGAGGTGACGATCGCCAGGTCCGACATGTTGGTTGCAATGCGCCCCATGATCGGGCGTTTGCCGTTGTCGCGGTCGCCTCCGCAGCCAAAAACGGTGATGATCCTTGCGGTTGCGATCTCCTTCAGGGTTGAAAGAACATTCTCCAAAGCGTCGCCGGTGTGGGCGTAATCCACCAGGCAGGTTACGCCGTGCAGGTTTTCAACCCGTTCCATGCGCCCCGGAACGGTGGCGTGGTTTTCGATTCCGTTTTTGATCGCCTCCAGCGGCAGATCCAATCCGATTCCGGCAGTGGCGGCCGCCAGGATATTGGAGAGGTTGAAGCTTCCCAGCAGCTTCGACGAAAACCGGAAACTGCCCTTGGGCGTCACCAGTGTGCCGCTGATGCCGTTTACCGATGAGATCGTATCGACCGGCCGCACATCGCACTCCCCCCGGATGCCGTAGGTGATGACAGGACAGCTGCTGCACGCGGCGATGGCGGAGCCGTATGGATCGTCCATGTTTACCGCTGCGCGCCGGAAAGGTTTTGCCGTGGAAGGGCGCAGCAGTTCGCTGAAGAGCCGCTGCTTGGCCCCCAGGTAGCTTTCCATTGTGCCATGATAATCCAGGTGGTCGCGGGTCAGGTTGCTGAAAACGCCGACATCGAAGTGGCAGCCGTCCACCCGTTTCTGCTCCAGCGCATGCGATGAAACCTCCATTACGAAGGCCTTTGCACCGGCTTCTGCCAACTGGCGGAAGGCGCTTTGCAGTTCCGTGGATTCGGGCGTGGTGTGGGAGGCTGCGATGGTTCTGTCGCCGAAGCGGTAGCTGATCGTGCCGAGCACCGCTGCCGGAATCCCGGCCGCAGCCAGGATCGCTTCGATCAGGTAGGTGGTGGTGGTCTTGCCGTTGGTGCCGGTGATGCCGATCAGCGGCCTGTCTGCAGTGGGATCGCCATTGAAGCGTGATGACATCAGCCCCATCGCCGCTCGTCCGTCCGTAACCTTGATCCAGGGTATTCCGGCCGGCGCGTATTGGTCATTTTCAAGGACAACCGCCGTTGCTCCGGCTGTTATCGCCTTTGCAATAAAATGGTGGCCATCCGCCGCTGTGCCCGGCAGCGCGAAAAAAAGCGTGCCGGCTCCGGCTTTGCGCGAGTCGCAGGTCAGTGTGCCGATGCTGACGGAGGTGTCCCCATGTATTTCGATGTCCGCAAGATTTTCCAATAATTGCCGCAGTGTCATGCGTTCCTCGCTCAGGCGGAAGGTGTGAACTTTATCCACACCTCGCCGGTTCCGCCGATGGCATGCCCGGGCGGTGGACTCTGCTCGATTGCCTTGCCGCTGCCGATCAGGCGGATGTTGATGCCGCGCTTTTCCATCACCTGCAGTACGTTGCGCATGCTCATACCCCTGAAGTTAGGCATGACCGCCCCTGCGTTGGCCGGGTCCTCGATATAGCCGTCGGCATCCGACTCGGGTTCGGTTTCGCCCTCATCCGTCTCTTCATCCTTCTTCTGTGTCTTGGCGGTCGGCATGTTGGGGGTTATCTTCAGGTATGCCAGCGTGTTCTGCGCTATTGACTTGAAAGCCGGGGCCGCCACCACTCCGCCATACTTGATGCCTTGCGGCTCGTCTATAATCACCGCGATCGTCAGCTTCGGATTGTCTGCGGGAACGAAACCGACAAAGGAGCCGATGCGTTTCGATGGTGAATAGGTGCGTGTGACCGGGTCAACCTTCTGTGCGGTGCCGGTCTTGCCGGCCACGCGGTAGCCGTCCACCGCCGCCTTGGTGCCGGTGCCGCCCTCGCCGGTAACGGTCTCCATCATTCTGGACACCTTCTGGGCGGTTTCTGGAGATATGACTCTCCGCACTATCTGCGGTTCGAAGCGCTGGACTTCCTTGCCGCTGTCATCGAGAATCCGCTCGACCAGGTATGGTTTCATCAGCGTTCCGCCATTGGCAATAGCGGATACTGCCGAAACCAGCTGGATGGCCGACAGGGAGACACCCTGTCCGAAGGAAATCGTGGCCAGGTCAATTCCGTACCAGTTGCGCTTGATGTAACCGGATGATTCACCCGGCAGGTCAATGCCAGTGCGTCCGCCGAATCCGAAGTTGCGAAGATAGCCCGACAGTTTTTCCTCGCCAAGTTTGAAGCCGATTTTGGCGGAGCCGATGTTGCTGGAATATTTTATGATTTCCGATACGGTCAGACGTGAGTGGGGATGGTCGTCATGTATGGTCCGATCGGCGATCCGGTAGTTGCCGTTCTCGCAGTTGTAGACATCGGTCGGCTTGATTACCCCCGCCTCAAGCGCCGAGGCGATCGTAAAAACCTTGAAGGTCGAGCCGGGTTCGAAACTGTCAGCCACCACCCGATTGCGCAGTTGTGCCAGCGAATAGCGTGAGTAGGCGTTCGGGTTGAAAGTCGGATAGTTGGCCATGGCCAGCACCTTGCCGGTGTCCGATTCCATCACCAGAGCCATGCCGCCCTTGGCGTTGCTTTCGGTCACGGCTTTGGCCAGTTCCTTCTCGGCAATGAACTGGATGGTCTTGTCCAGCGTCAGCACGACACTGTTGCCGGGAGAAGAATCCTTGATGACGGTGTTTTTGATGGCGATATTCCGGCCCAAAGCGTCCCGCTCGGTAATCATGTAGCCGGTATTGCCCAGGATGGTCCCGTCGTACTTGAGCTCGATTCCCTCAAGGCCGTTGGGGTCGCGACCGGTGAAGCCGATCACATGGGCCGCCGTTTCGACATTGGGATAGAAACGCTTGGACTCCGGTGCGAATCCGATGCCGGGCAGCTTCATGTTCTTGATTCTGATGGCGGTGTCGGGGGGCAGCCAGCGCTCGACCCAGGTGAAGGACTTGTTGATCGAGAGCTTTGCCACCAGCTCCTGCTTGGGAACTCCCAGGATCGGCGCGAGCACTGCCGCGGTGCCGTCCACATCCTTGATGCGTTTCGGTTCGGCATAGCAGGAATCCATGTGGATCGATTCGGCCAGCGGAGTGCCGTTGCGGTCAAGGATGCTGCCGCGGGCCGGGGTCAGGTCCACCCGGTGCTGGTGCTGTTTTTCAGCTTTCCTGACGAGCTCTTCATGCTGCAGAATCTGTAGGTAGAAGGCGCGGCCGACTACCATCAGGAACATCAGGCCGAAAACAGTCCCGATCATTATGATCCGGATGCGGGCCCATTTTTCCCGTTCATCCTTCATTTGACGTGAATTACCTGCAGCTCGTTCGGCAGCGCCATGCCCAGCTCATTTTTGGCAATGGTTTCGATGCGCGCCGGAGTCTTCAGCGAGGCTGCTTCAAGTTTCAGGCGCTTTTGCTCCTGCTCGGCGTCTTTCAGCTGACGGCTGACCTCGGTTATCTGCAGGTTAAGCTCAACCAGCCTGAAGCGCGACCAGACGTGAAAGACCGACACGATCGTGAACAGGATCATGCAGATCATCAGGTATTTGAATATATCGATGCGATGGGACGCCAGATCCGCTCCGCCGAATGCGCGCGGTGCGGCTACCTTGCCATAATCTGCTCTTGCCTGTGCCATGATGATTACCTCTTTGTACAGCTTGAATCAATAACCCCGCTCAATCCCCACTTGTCAGGGGGGAAGTGGTCGGATTTTGGTTTACAACTTTTCAATGGCCCGCAGCTTGGCGCTGCGTGCCCGTGGATTCTCGTCCGTTTCCTGCTGTGTGGCGGTGACCGGACGACCGGTCAGAACCTTTACCCGCGGCTGTTTGCCGCATACGCAGAGCGGCAGTTGACGCGGGCAGGTGCATCCTTCGGCGTATTCGCGGAAGATGTGCTTGACGATGCGGTCTTCCAGTGAGTGAAACGATATGATCACGCCCCGTCCGCCCGGCTTGAGCAGGTCCAGCGCGGCGCGCATCCCGCGTTCCAGGCTTTCCAGCTCGTGATTGACCGCAATCCGAAGGCCCTGGAAAGTGCGGGTGGCCGGGTGGATGCGCTCGTCCCACTTGGCCTTCGGCACTGCACCTTTGATGATGTCCACCAGTTGGAAGGTGGTGGTGATCGGCGACTCGTTCCGGGCGTTGATGATGAAGGCGGCGATCCGCCTGGCCCAGCGTTCCTCGCCGTATTCGCCGATGATCCGTTCCAGTTCCTGCTCCGGCAGGTCGTTGAGCAGGTCGGCGGCGGTTTCGCCGCGACTGGTGTCCATGCGCATATCCAGCGGCGCGTCCTGCTGGAAGCTGAAGCCGCGCTGGCCCGTGTCCAGCTGGTGTGAGGAAACACCCAGATCGAGGATGAAGCCGTCCAGCGCCGATATGCCCAGTGCCTCCAGGTGACCGGCCAGGCCGGCAAAATCGCCATGCACCGGCCGGAAACGGTCTCCGAATGCTGCCAGCCGTTTTCCGGCTGCCGCCAGCGCGGCCTGGTCGCGGTCGATGCCGACCAGCAGGGCATTGGGAGCGTTTTCAAGGATCAGCAGGCTGTGGCCGCCGCCCCCCAGGGTCCCATCCAGGTAGGTTTTGGAGTCACCCGGCGCCAGGAAGCGGATCACTTCCTCCGGCATCACCGACAGGTGGCGGAAGTCGGACATTACAGTCCCAGTTCGGCGGCGGCTTCAGTGCCGCTGGGGAAGTTCTTGACATCCTGGGCGCGGACCTTGTCCCACTCGGCCATGCTCCAGATTTCGATTTTGTCCATGGTGCCGACGAACTGGACTTCGCGGTCGAGCGCGGCGCTTTTGCGGAATGTGGGCGGAATCAGAAAGCGTCCCAGTTTGTCGGCGCTGCACTCCTGCGCCGGCGAAATGATCGTGCGCAGGATGCTCTTGCGTTGTTCGGAGGTAAAGCCCTTGCTGACGCGGAAATTCTCTTCGAAGACGAACCACTCGTTGTATGGGAATATCAGCAGGCCGGAGCTGTAAATGCCGCCGCCCAGATCCACCGGGACCGAGTTGGTCAGGAAGAAACGCTCGTCGCCATGCTTTTCGAGCATGACTTCCCGAAACCTGGCCGGCAGGCTGGTACGCCCCTTGGCGTCTATGGTCGTTTCGAATATTCCCCTGAACATGACCTTCTCGTTGGCATTATTTTCCACAATGTTCCACTTTTTTCCACATTGATGAAACTTATAGCCGCCGTCAAGGGTTGTGTCAAGTTAAAACATGAATTTTGTAGGAGAAAATTGTGCGTGCGGGGCTGTGGAATTCTGCTATAGTCGGGCCGAATAAAGCGACTGGAGATACATATGAGCATGGTGCTTTCACCGCTGATAACCGCGGTCCATTTTCCACCGATTTCCGAGGTAAAAAACTGGGTCGCAACGCGTCCCGCCGACGGTCCGGAACTGATCGACCTGTGTCAGGCGGTGCCGGATTACGCCCCTGCCCCCGGGCTTACGGATCACCTGTCCGGGCTGCTGCCTGACCCGCTCCTTTCCAAATACTCGCCGGATGAGGGGTTGCCCGAAGTGCGCGAGGCAATTTGCGGTTATTACCAGCGCAAATACGGCGCCCGGCTGTCGCCTGCCAATCTCTGCCTGACAATCGGCGCCAGTCAGGCCTTCTGGCTGGCGATAGTGACCCTCTGCCGCGCCGGTGACGAGGTCGTGCTGCAGGCGCCCTGCTACTTCGACCACCCGATGGTGCTGGACATGCTCGGCATCCGCGGCGTCTGCGCACCTTTTGTCGAAGCCGACGGCGGGCTGCCTTCCCCGGCCACGATCGAGTCGCTGATCACGGACAGAACCAGGGCGATCCTGCTGGTCTCCCCCAGCAACCCGACCGGCGCCATCACGCCGCCGGCGGTGATCGGCGAGCTTCTGGAGGTGGCCCGGCGTCACGATATCGCGCTGGTGCTGGATGAAACCTACAACGAGTTCATCCCCGGCGGCAGCCGTCCGCACGAGCTGTTCAGCGACCCGGACTGGGGCGGAAACCTCGTGCATATCGCCTCGTTCGGCAAGACCTACGCCCTAACCGGTTACCGCGCCGGCCTGCTGGCCGCTTCCGAAGGTTTTATCCACCACGCCCTCAAGGCGCAGGACACGATGGCGGTCTGCCAGCCGCGCATCACCCAGCACGCCGTCAAATTCGGGGTCGAAAACCTGGATGGCTGGGTGGCGGCCAACCGCGAGATGATGGCCCGCCGCCACGACCTGTTCCGGGCCGAATTCATGAAGCCGGGCAACCGCTTCCACCTCTCGTCCAGCGGCGCCTTCTTCGCCTGGGTCAGGCATCCCTTCGACGGCTGCAGCGGCCGCGAAGCAGCCAAACGCCTGGTGGACTGGGCCGGCATCATCTGCCTGCCGGGTGAAGTCTTCGGCGCCGGCCTGGAGGGGTATCTGCGGCTGGCCTTCGGCAATATCCGCGAGGAGACCATCCCCGAGGCGGTGCGGCGTTTCCGGGAACTGGCGGTGTGATTTTGAGAAGATTGAGTGGTTACGGCTGGAAGTGCGGACGGCGTAGTTGATCCCAAGTAGCTCTGACAAGTACGCCGGATAAATGTTCCATTTGGGAAGATCACCGGTTCACGCGCGCGTGCGCGTGAACCGGTGAATAATATGTTGAACCAAGAAAAGAGACAAAGTAATGTCCTTATCAAAAATCACATGCCCCTCTTGTGGTGTTAGCAGCATAAAACATATTCCGTTACAGGTGAAGTTCGCGACATGCCATAAATGTGGGCATAAATTCGATATTTGGAAAGAAGGTATTACGCCCGAAAAAGAAACAGAAAAAATTCTGACTCCTGTACACAATAACATCAACATGGGCAGTAGTTCAGGAGGATTGCTGAAGTTGGCGCTGATGTATGCCATAAGCATTTACAGCTTGTTTTTCGTAGCGGTAGCCAACAACACAAGGCATTCACCAGGTTGGCCAAACAGCCTGGAATTTTTAGTATCCATTCTATACGTCCCTACAATTCTGGTAACCGCCATTGTGTTTTTGGTTTTGGTCGCAAAGGCTATAACGACCAGACAAGTCTTTAAATATATATTTCCTATCTTTTTATGCACCCCCATGATTGCCTACAGCCTTTATAATCCCAGTCATGCCTACGACAAATCCTTCTTTAAAAAAATGGACAAAATTGAAGCCAACAACAGATTCAAAACCGAAATGGCTAAAGCATTAGATGCATACTATAAAATTTCACCGGAGAAATTTCATTACGTTGGTTCAGATTGCGAGATTACCGTAGACGGCTTTGCTGAATACGTTGACACAAATCATAAAAAAATACTGGAGTTTGGTGCCAAGGTAAAAAAAGACAAAATTATCGATCCATGGGGGAAGCCGGTAATATTTATACGAGATCGATTCAACGACCGAATAATACGGGCAAATGGTAAGGTGGCTGAAATCCCGTACTGGTCTGGGGGTGAAATTGATAATCCAGAAGGGTTGGGAATAATAAACACTACTGACGACCCGCATCATGAGCCGTTTTCTGTTCTCATGAACCAAAAATACAGAGAGTGGTATGTTACCCCAAACAAATATTATGGATGCAGTAAATGCTCTAAAGTCCTGCTTACGAAGCCTCCGAAAAACTCAACTGAATTTGTCTGTCCTGATTGTGGTGGTGTGATGATTACTGGTGATGCCTTGTATAAAAAACAAAATGGAATTTATGATGGCTCTTCGGATTACTATCTTAAAACAGTACCAATTATTGACAAGACAGAGACAAAACCTGTTGTACCACCTACAAAAACTAACTATTTACAACCAAAACGTCCTGAAACTGGAATCTATAAGAGCGTTGATAAAGAAGGCAATATTACCTTTACAGATGACCCTAGTAAGGCGGAATCAAGGACGAGTCAAAAGTAAAGGACGAGTGTCCAACCAGGCAGAAGCAGCGGCCTAAAAACCGCCGCTGTTCTCCCCAACCGTTGGCCGGAGAAATAATGGAATTAAATCTAACCAAATTAGCGACAGTAAAATTTCTAATTATTAACGTCATTGCCATAGCAATAGCAGCAGTAGTTTCGTATTTCGCAATATATCCAATAGCTTCTAAACACCTGTTTTTCTGGGTAGCTGTGCTGCCTATGACAAGTTTTTTCGCTTCACTGATGCAGCTACTATTTATCCAGTCTTTAGTCAGCAAAAAGGGAGAGTGGGTAGGATTTAACGTTATTGCAAGTATAGTGTGGCCTCTTGCAACCGTGTTAGTTAACTTCGTTATAGCCTCAATTTTGAAAATGTTGCAAATCAGTTATTTGTTCCAGCCAGTAGAATCGATTTCAACTCGTAGAATTTTGTTCATTATTATAGGAGCAATTCCAGGTGCAATTGCTAGCAGCATTATTGCGGTAGGCCATTGGCACCAACTACAAGCAGACAATGAAATAAAAACAAAATGGATAACATCTGTTGTAATTACGATGTCGGCAGTTTCAGGATTTGCTGCTTATGCCTTTAGCTTCATGGAACTTGCTAAATAGAAAAATATCCGGAGAAATTCGGAGTCACTGTCCAGCCAAACCGAGGAGTACGGTGGTGCGGGCGTAGTCGCAGAAAAAGTTTGCCACCGGAGAAACCTTGCGGCAGAGGATGACGCCCAACAATCGGCAACACCGGTCAGCGGGGGAAAAGCCCCCCGCCGAGCCGGTGTGCCTCACAACCGTTATCCAAAGATTGCGGATTGCCTAATCTTAATCCCTGCAGCCATTATTGTGAATGGCTTCATAGCTGAATGGGAAGATAACCGTCCCGGAGGGTTTAACAACCCCGCTAAAAAACCTTCAAAGAAGGGCCTTGAGTGAAAGTTTATTCCATCCTTATAATTTCCCGTCAGATATTATCACCCTTGACAGTGCATACTATTGTACATACAATTAAACCATGAAAATCATCTGGGATTCCAAAAAGGCAACCGCAAACCCGAAAAATCATGATGGGGTAACTTTTGAGGAAGCCCAGCACGTTTTGCTTGATCCTTATGCTTTGACCCGTGAAGACAGTGACTCGGAAAATGAGCAACGCTTTATAACGTTGGGCATGGGTGGCAAGAATCGAATTCTGATCATTGTCTATACCTACAGAGACGAAACAATTCGGATCATTTCGGCCTGGAAGGCTAATGAACCGCAGCGGAGGCGCTATGAAAACCAGTTCTGACAAAATGCACAACAAATACAAAGACTTTGATTTTGCCGATGCAAAGCCTGTCCGTGAAACACCGCACCTTGCAAAATTGCAGGAAGAAGCAGGAGGAAAATCCAGAATTACCATGCGCGTTGATAACGACATACTGGCAACATTTAAGGCACGGGCCGAGATGATTGGTGGTAACTATCAAACACTGATGAATGATGCCTTGAAGCAGTTTGCCCAGGGGTTGAGACTTTCAGACGTAGTACGCGAAGCTATCCACGAAACATGGGAAACATGCCTGACTACGCGCTCAACCGGTCGAAGGAAAAAACTCCGCACCGGTTAGCTCTCCAACGTTACAAATGACAGAAATCTTCAGTGTGGGTTTTCAAAGGAAGGAATAAAAATGATGCAGAAAAAGAAACGCAAAGCAATCCATTCGCCCGGCCTGACCGAGCTGCCGCCGCTGCCGATGGACGTTCCCAGCCTGATCAGCGATTTCAGGCATTATTTCACCTATAACCTGGGGCAGGACAAGTACTGCAATTCGATCCACTACTATTACAAGGCGCTGGCGCTGACCGTGCGTGACCGGCTGATGGAGCGCTGGAAGAAGACCCGCTATGCCCATGTGGAAACCAACAGCAAGCGGGGCTATTACCTGTCGCTGGAATTCCTGATGGGGCGCTCGCTGGGCAATGCGATGCTGAACCTGGGCATTACCGACACGGCGACCGAGGCGCTGAACAACCTTGGCATCAGGCTGGAGGAACTGGCCGAAACCGAGGCCGACGCCGGGCTGGGCAACGGCGGCCTGGGGCGGCTGGCGGCCTGTTTCCTGGACAGCTGCGCCACGCTGCAGCTGCCGGTGATGGGCTATGGCCTGCGCTATGAATACGGCATGTTCCGCCAGCGCATCGTCAACGGCCGCCAGATCGAAGAGCCGGATCACTGGCTGAGGGACGGCAACCCCTGGGAGATGGAACGCCCGGAATATGCCCAGCGCGTGCGCTTCGGCGGCCGCAGCGAGCATTACCATAACCAGGACGGTGAAGATTGCGTGCGCTGGGTCGATTCCCGTGATGTGCTGGCCGTGCCTTACGATATCCCGATTCCCGGCTATCGCAACGGGACAGTCAATACGCTGCGGCTCTGGAAGGCGGTCGCGACAGACGCCTTCAACCTGGGCGAGTTCAATGCCGGCGACTATGCCGAGTCGGTTGCCACCAAGAACGAGGCCGAAAATATCACCATGGTGCTCTATCCGAACGATGCCAGCGAGAACGGCAAGGTTCTGCGCCTGCGCCAGCAGTATTTCCTGGCTTCGGCCAGCCTGCAGGACGTGGTCGAGCGCTGGGTGGTGATCAATAAGGGCGATTTCAGCGCCTTTGCCGAGAGCAACTGCTTCCAGCTGAACGATACCCACCCGAGCTGCGCGGTGCCGGAGCTGATGCGCATTCTGGTGGACGAGCAGCGGCTGGGGTGGGAGCAGGCCTGGCAGATAACCTGCCGGACCATGGCCTATACCAACCACACCCTGCTGCCGGAAGCGCTGGAACGCTGGCCTTTGCCGCTGTTCGGGCAGCTGCTGCCGCGGCTGCTGCAGATCATCCTCGAAATCAACGCCCGTTTCATGCAGGAGGTCTCCAGCCGCTGGCCGGGCGACAACGAACGCATGCGGCGCATGTCGATCATCGAGGAGGGGGAGATCCCCCAGGTCAGGATGGCCTATCTGGCGATCGTGGGCAGTTTTTCGGTCAACGGCGTTGCGGCGCTGCATTCGCAGCTGCTGGCCCAGGGGCTTTTCCGCGATTTTTACGAGCTCTGGCCGCACAAGTTCAACAACAAGACCAACGGGGTCACGCCGCGACGCTGGATCGCGCGCTGCAACCCGGAGTTGAGCCGGCTGGTCAGCGACAGGATCGGCGAGGGGTGGGTGGCCGACCTGCAGCAGATCGACAAAATCGCCGGATATGCCGATGATGCGGAGTTCCGCCGGCAGTGGCATGAGGTCAAGCAATCCAACAAGCAGCGCCTGTCGGAGCTGGTGCAGGCGAAATGCGGGGTCGCGTTCAACCCGGAGGGGCTGTTCGACGTGCAGGTCAAGCGGATCCACGAGTACAAGCGCCAGCTGCTTAACATCCTGCATGTGATCCATCTCTACGACCGCATCAAGCGCGGCGATACCGATGGCTGGACGAACCGCTGCGTGCTGATCGGCGGCAAGGCGGCGCCCGGTTACGCCATGGCCAAGCTGATCATCAAGCTGGTCAACAACGTGGCCCAGGTGATCAACGCCGACCCGGTTGTCGGAGAAAAGCTCAAGGTGGCGTTCCTGCCCAATTACAGCGTGACCGCCATGGAGGTGATCTGTCCCGGCACCGATCTGTCGGAACAGCTTTCCACCGCCGGCAAGGAGGCTTCCGGCACCGGCAACATGAAGTTCATGATGAACGGAGCGATCACGATCGGGACCCTGGACGGCGCCAACATCGAGATCCGTGAGGAGGTCGGCGACGAAAACTTCTTCATGTTCGGACTGACGACCGAAGAGGTGGACCGGTTGCGCCTAGATTACAATCCGGAAGAGGTGATATCCGCGGACAGTGATCTGCAGCGGGTTATGGACCTGCTCCGGAGTGGCCATTTCAACCTGTTCGAGGCGGGGCTGTTCGATCCGGTCATCAACGCGATATGCAGTCCCCAGGATCCCTGGATGGTGGCCGCCGATTTCCGCAGCTTTGCCGATGCCCAGCAGCTCGTGGCCGATGCCTACCGCGACCGGGAACGCTGGACCCGCATGAGCATCATGAACACCGCCCGCAGCGGCAAATTTTCAACCGACCGCACCATCCAGGAGTACAACCGGGAGATCTGGCGCCTGGCACCGATGACGGTCAAGGGTTCGGAGTAAAGATTGATTCTGCCAGGGGGCGCTGCTGAGCCATGGATGTGATCACCACTCACATAAACGCCGATTTCGACTGCCTGGGGGCCATGGTGGCCGCCGCCCGTCTCTATCCCGGCGCTCTGATCTCTTTTCCCGGTTCGCAGGAGAAGGGTGTGCGTGATTTCATCGAGCGCCACCCCGACTATCTGCCGCCGCTTGCCCGTGCCAGGGAAATCAACCTGGACGCGATCGGGCGGCTGATCATCGTCGATTGCCAGCACGCTTCTCGCATCGGCCGCTTTGCCGGGATTCTCGGCCGCCCGGGCCTGGAAGTCCATATCTACGACCACCATCCGGTGACGGCCGACAGCATTCAACCGGACGGAGGGCAGCTCTCCGGCTGCGGTTCGGCCTCGACGCTGCTGACGGCACTGCTGATGGAGCGGGATATCACGCTGACGCCGGAAGAAGCCACGCTGATCATGCTCGGCATCCACGAGGACACCGGGCGGCTGCTGTTCGTATCTACGACTCCGGAAGATTACCGTGCGGCGGCCTGGCTGCTGGGGCAGGGCGCCCGGCTCGGCACGGTGGCCGAGGCGCTGACTCCGGAGTTGAACAAGGCCCAGATGGGGCTGTTGAGGCAGCTTTTGACCACTCTCCGCACGACTTCGATCAACGGAATCGTGATCTCGATCGCCCATGCCTCCTGCGACCGCTATATCGGTGATATCGCCTCGTTGGTGCACCTGATGCGGGACATGGAGAACCTGGATGCGCTGTTCGTCGTGGTGGCGATGGAAGAGCATGTCTACCTGGTGGCCCGCAGCCATGTGCCCGAGGTCAACGTCGGCGAGATCATGAAACGCTTCCATGGCGGGGGGCATGCCACGGCCGCTTCGGCCGCCGTGCACAACCAGTCGCTGCAGCAGGTGCTGGAGCGGCTGGAGGAATACCTGATGGTTTCGGTCAGTTCACAGGTGCTGGCCTCGGATCTGATGTCGTCACCGGTCAAGACCGTGCCGGATTCGATCGACATCGCCGAGGCGCGCGAGCTGCTGACCCGCTACAATTGCAATGCCATGCCGGTCATGTCCGGAGAGCGGATGGTCGGCATCATCTCGCGCAAGATCGTGGAAAAGGCGCTCTATCATGGCCTGGGCGCTTCGCCGGTCACCGATTTCATGCATACCGAGTATCTTCAGGCCGCTCCCGAGACCCCGCTGACGGATATCCAGGAGTACATGGTGGGGGGCAATCGCCGTTTCGTGCCGATCTTCGACGGCAAAAAGCTGGCGGGGGCGGTGACCCGCACCGACCTTTTGCGTCATATCTATGGCGGGCGGGCCGGCAAGAGCGAGTCGCTATATGATGTCGAGTCGCTGCAGGTTCCGACCCGCAGCCGTTCGGTGGTGGGGTTGCTCGGCAAGCGTCTGGGAGAAGAGCGGCGTCTGATGTTGAAAAAACTGGGCGAGACCGGCGACGATCTGGGGCTGGCGGTCTATGCGGTGGGGGGCTTCGTGCGCGACCTGCTGCTGGGGATCGATAACCTGGATATCGACGTGACCGTTGATGGAGACGGGATCTTCTTTGCCGAGCGCTTTGCCGAGCGCTACGGTTGCCGGGTGCGCAGCCACAGGAAATTCGGCACAGCGGTGCTGGTGTTTCCGGACGGGCAGAAGATCGACGTGGCCAGCACCCGGCTGGAATACTATGAGTCGCCCGGAGCGCTGCCGACCGTGGAGCGCGCTTCGCTGCGCCATGACCTTTACCGGCGTGATTTCACGATCAACACGCTGGCGCTCTGTATCAACGGCGAGCGTTTCGGACGTCTGACCGATCATTTCGGCGGGCAGCAGGACATCCAGGAGCGGGTGGTCAGGGTGCTGCACAACCTTTCGTTCGTGGAAGACCCTACCCGCGTTTTTCGCGCCATCCGCTTCGAGCAGCGTCTCGGCTTTCATATCGCTCCGCATACCGAAAAGCTGATCCGCAGCGCGGTGCGGATGCACCTGCTGGACAAGCTGGGTGGAGAGCGCCTGTTCAGTGAGCTGGTGCAGATACTGCGTGAAAAGGAGCCGACGGCTGCCATCGGGCGCATGGCGACACTGGGGCTGTTGCCGTTCATTCATCCGGCGCTCAAGCTGGCGCCGGCCACCGAACGGGTTTTGAACGAAGCCGGACAGGTGATGGCCTGGTTCCGGCTGTTGTACTTGGACGATCCCTGTGAACAGTGGCAGGTCTACTTCCTGGCGATGTTTGACGGGCTCAAGCCGGATGAATTCACGGACGCCTGCCGGCGACTCTCGGTGCCGGGGCGATTTGCTACCCAGCTGCATAACCAGCGCTGTCTGGTGCACAAGACGCTGGATGCCATCAAGCGGCGTATGAAGAATCATGCGAATGTTCGTAACAGCGAACTGTTCTCCTGGTTCAGCGTGTTTTCGCTGGAGATGCTGCTTTATTTGGCATCCAGGGCTAGCAGCGAACAGGTGCGCCGCTTTGTCTCGTTCTACCTGACGCGTTTGCGGGGTCTTGTTCCTCTGCTTGACGGCACGGCGCTGTTGGAACTCGGGTTGCAGCCCGGTCCCGGCTTTGGACGCGTCAAGGAGCGGTTGATGAGGGCCAGGCTGGATGGCGAGGTGCAAAGCCGGGAGGACGAACTGGCCCTGGTGCGCACGCTGGTTCCGTGATTCGGCCGAGCGACTGTGTCGTAAATGCAACACATTTGAATGCTGATTGGCTTCAGAAGCTGTCGGGATTGTTGCCGGCTGCGGCAGGATTATCGCCTAATGCCCCGAAACAGAGCGCTTTATTACGCAATTTGATCCGGTTGTCAGCGCTTGGCCCGGTTTTTGCTCATGATATTGCGTAGTTTGGAGATAACGGCTTTGCGGGGTTGATATATATGAGAAGATTCAAGTTGATGGTTGCCGTGATGGTCTGCATGTCTCTGCTGTCGGCGTCATCGTCCGCCATTGCAGCCGACAGTACCCTGCGCGAGGTTTTTGAAGACGCCTTCTACGGCGCCGGCATCGGGGCATTGGTGGGGGGCGCCATCCTGGCCTTCACCAAGAAGCCGGCTGACCATCTGGATTATATCGGTTATGGCGCCGCCACCGGTGTGCTGGCCGGTACGGCCTATGGACTGGCAAAGTCGGCCCGGGCGCTGGCAGAAATCGATAACGGCCGGGTCAGGATTGCCGTGCCGACCATCATGCCGAACCTGGTGGAGTCTTCCGCCGGCCGGCAGACCACGGTCATGTGGAGTGCCAGCCTGCTGCGGGGAACGTTCAACTGACCATTCCGGTTCCATATCAAAGCCCTATCTTCGTTGGCTCGTCTTCGGCTTCTCAACGTACTTAAATGTACGCCTCGGAGCCTCAATCCTCGCCGCCTTGATATCATCTTTGATCTGAAACCGGAATAAATCGTGATAAAGCCCGCTGCCGAAACGCAGCGGGCTTTTTTATTTGCCTCGCGCCGCGGAGTGCGTTTATATATTCGCGGCAAATGCCAACATCAAAACCGGAGGATACACATGTCGGAGTTTACAAACGTCACGGTTGTCAAGAAGGCCAACATCTATTTCGGCGGGAACGTCGCCAGCCATACTGTTCTGTTTGCCGATGGCAGCAAAAAAACGCTGGGTGTGATGCAGGCGGGAGAGTACGAGTTTTCCACCGCTGCGGCGGAGGTGATGGAGATCCTCTCCGGTGAACTGGAATGGCAGATCAAAGGGGCCACAGCCTGGGAAAAGATCGTTGGCGGGCAATCGTTCAGCGTGCCGGCCAATTCCGCCTTCCTGATGAAGGTGACGACGGTTTCCGATTACTGCTGCTCATTCGTGGAATAAACTTAAATGGAAGTAACCGCATCCCCTGCGATAGTCGGCCGTTTTGCCCCGTCGCCCACCGGGCGCCTGCACACCGGTTCACTGGTGGCGGCGGTCGGCAGTTATCTGATGGCAAAGCGGGCCGGCGGCAGCTGGCTGTTGCGCATTGACGACCTGGACGCTCCCCGCCAGGTTGCCGGCATGGCCGATGACCTGATGCGAACGCTGGAATCGTTCGGACTGCTCTGGGATGGTGAGGTTGCCTACCAGAGCAGGAACGGGGATCACTACCGCCAGGCTTTTGAACGGCTGCTGGACAACGGCCTGCTCTATCCCTGCGGCTGCTCCCGCAAGGAGATCGCGCTAGCCGCCTCGGCGCCTCATCCCGATGACGACTGCATCCCCTATCCCGGCAGCTGCCGGGGGGGCATGAAAGCCGGGTGTGTGGTCCGTTCCTGGCGGATCCGGGTGCCTGAGGCGGAGGTATGCTTTCGCGATCTGCGTTTGGGGGAAATCTGCCAGGATCTGGCATTGGTGTGCGGAGATTTTGCCGTTCGCAGGGGAGACGCGGATTATCTGTATCAACTGGCGGTGGTTGTCGATGACCGGCTGGCGGGGGTGAATCAGGTGGTGCGGGGGGATGACCTGCTCTCCTCGACTCCGCGACAGGTTTACCTGCAGCGGATGTTGGGTCTGCCGCAGCCGGAATATTGCCATCTGCCGCTGGTGAGCGGGCCAGGCGGTTCGAAGCTGAGCAAGCGGGATAACCTGGTTTCGGAACAATTGGGAAACCTGAAGGGGCAGGAGGGGCAACTGCTTCTGGCCGTGCTGCGCTTTCTGGGGCAAAACCCGCCCGCCGAACTCTCTGGAGCGGGTTGCCGTGCTATCCTCGAATGGGGGGTGGCCGGTTTCGATGCCGCCCGCATACCGGAGCGGGGAGGGGAGTTGCCGGTTTAATTCTGGAACCGCGCTTTCCTGCTCAATATGCTTTTCTTGGTTCCCCGTCTACCGGTCCGGGGGGGCGCAGCATCAGCTTTCCATCACCGACCTGGTTTTGATAGGGGTTGCCCGGATAGGTGGTAAAGGGCTCGGAGGCCCTGAACATGCGCAGTTCTTTGACTGAAATCAACGGGTAGGGGTAATCAACGTTTTCAAGCTTCTGAATTCTCTTGCCCTTGATCTCGCCAATGATTGAGACCAGGTTGCCCGGGTGATATATGGCCGGGTCCAGCAGTTCGCTGCTGATAGCGAGAAACCTTCCGCCGGAGGGGGACGATTCGTTGGGCACTCCGTTATTAAACAGCTCCAGCTGCTCCACTTCCAGCACTATCACGTCGCCACTGCTTTTTATCCCCGCAATCACACCTCCTACCAGAACCTGCTTGCCGGCCAGTGCTTCCGGATTCTTACTGATATCGGAGTATGCCAGTGAACGGTCGACATGCTTCAGTCTTGTTTCGCTCATGACATGGGCGCAGCCTCCCAGTAGGATACCCATAGCCAGCAACAGTATGATTCTCATAATCCGCCCCCGTCGTTATTTAATTGGCAATTGCCCCCATAATTCATATGTTTTTTTGCATGCATTGAACAGGCCAACTGCGAGAGTTCATTGCCATGCACCAACAGTGCTGGCGTTGCGGGGTAGTTGTTTGCATAAAGTTCAGGTGAACCGGCTAGGTTTACGCGGAAGGACGGTTATTCCAAAAGAGTCGTAGAGCCTGCTCTCCATAGCGGAAATCCTCCAGGTCAATTTCTGCGTCCGGAGTCCAGGGTCGGTGTTTGTAATAGAGTTTATCATAGTATTTTTCAACCAGGCCACGCGCCAGACCCGCTATATCCCACCGCTCCAGCATCCCTTGCAGCTCGCCGTATTGCACGCCTCCCAGTCTCTTTCGAATGCGTTCCAGAGCCTCGGACATCGGCTGGCGGTATTCCGGGTGGGCATATTCCTCGGCCAGCCGGGCTACCCGGGTATCGACCGATACGTTGCACCAGATTTTGCAGCTCGCGGCCATGACGTCATAGAAGTTGCCCGGCAACGTTATCCGGCCGATACGCTGGCTTTCTCCTTCCAAGACGATCGGCTTGCCGGAGGAGGCCTGGCGTAGCGCGTCCCAGAGCATGGTGTCGAAACTCTTTTGGGTCGGCTGTTCTCCAAGTCCCAGCGAGCCAAAGGCGGAACCGCGGTGGCGCGCCAGTCCCTCCAGGTCGATAACCGTCCAGTTTGTGAGGTCCAGGCCGTTGATGAAGGTCGTTTTGCCGCTGCCGGTCATGCCGTGAATCACGATCAACGGCTCCGGTGGGGTGAAATTTTCAAAATATGCTGTCACGTGATTGCGGAAGGCCTTGTACCCTCCCCGCAGCTGCGCGACCGGATAGCCGCAGGCCTCGATCAGGATGGCCATCGACGAACTGCGCATTCCGCCGCGCCAGCAGTATGCCAGGATCGGCCGGCCGTCGGCATGGGCGGCCGCTTCGCGGGTCATGTCCGAGAATCTGCCGCAAGTCAGTTCCATCCCGCGGATTCGGGCTCGCTGGGAACCCTGCTGTTTGTAAATGGTACCGATTTCGACCCGCTCCTCATTGGACAGAATCGGGACATTGTATGCGCCGGGCAGGTGGTCTTCAGCGAATTCAAGTGGAGTCCGGACGTCGATTACGCAGTGGCTGTCCAGTAATGAGGGGGTGAATGCAACTTTTTCGGGCATGGTATTCTTTTCTCCGCAAAGCGCATTATAGGTGACGCGCCTGTTTCTGGCAACAGAAACTCTTGGTGTTTACACCTTGATTATGCACGGTTTGCATGGTATTTATATCTGTCGCAGAGGATGCTTTCTTGTGGCTGGACGTCATGTCGCAGGCATATCAAATACAATGATCGGGAGGGGAAAATGGAAAAGCAGAAAGTGCATTACAGTGACTTGGGGCTGTCCAACACCAGGGAGATGTTTGCCAAGGCAATGGCCGGCAAATATGCGATTCCTGCCTATAACTTCAACAATCTTGAACAGCTTCAGGCGATCATTACCGCCTGTACCGAAACCAATTCCCCTGTCATTATCCAGGTTTCCAAGGGCGCTCGCAGCTATGCCAACGAGACCATGCTGCGCTGCATGGCGATGGGAGCGGTACAAATGGCTCGCGAAGCCGGCTCGTCCATTCCGATCTGCCTGCATCTCGATCACGGAGATACGTTCGAGTTGTGCAAGTCCTGTATCGACAGCGGTTTTTCATCGGTGATGATCGATGGTTCCCATCTGCCCTACGAAGAGAACGTGGCCCTTGCCAAAAAAGTTGCCGAATATGCCCATCAGTTCGATGTTACCGTGGAAGCCGAACTGGGCGTTCTGGCCGGCATCGAGGATGAGGTCTCTGCCGAGCATTCCACCTATACCAAGCCGGAAGAGGTGGAGGATTTCGTCAAGAAAACCGGCGTTGACTCACTGGCAATTTCAATCGGAACCAGCCACGGGGCATACAAGTTCAAGGCCGGCCAGCCGGTGCCGCCACTACGTTTCGACATTCTGGAAGAGTGCGAGAAACGCATTCCCGGCTTTCCGATCGTGCTGCATGGCGCATCTTCGGTAGTGCAGGAATATGTTGAGCTGATCAACCAGTATGGCGGCAAGCTGGAAGGGGCGGTTGGAATTCCGGAAGAACAGCTGCGCAGGGCCGCCGCCAGTGCGGTCTGCAAGATCAATATCGACTCCGACGGCCGGTTGGCCGTGACCGCGAAAATCCGGGAATATTTTGCCAAGGATCCTAAGGAATTCGATCCGCGCAAGTACTTGGGCGAGGCACGCAAGGAGCTGGTCAAGCTGGTCAAACACAAGAACGAGGCGGTGCTCGGTTCGGCCGGCAAAGCGTAGCAGCGATTCATATCCAGCTGTTTTCTTGATCATTCCAGGAGGTGCCGGATGAGTACCCGTAAGTTCTCCAGAGTGTTTTTCAATGTCGAGGCCACCATCAGGTCTGCCGAACGTCGCTTCCAGGGGGTCGTGGAAAACCTGAGCATGACCGGCATGTTCCTGGTTACCGGTGAACGCCTGGCTGAAGGAGAAGAGGTCGAAATAACCATGGTCCTGACCGGCTCGCTCCCGGAGATTAAGATCAGTTTCAGCGGCAAGGTAGCCCGCATAGTCGAAACCGGCATGGCTTTCGTGTTTGACAAGATCGATCTGGATTCATACATGCATCTGAAGAATATTGTTGCCTACAATATTGATGATTCGGATAAGGTCATGGAAGAGATCTGTCATTCCATTGATGAAAAACTTGCCCAGGAGAAGTGATTAAGGAGACCGGCATGAGGGTTACACGATGAAAAAAAGAGCGACACTGTTTTCTGTCGGCGGATTTCTGCTGGGCGTGAATGCTCCCCTGGGCTGGATCATGATCCGGATCATATTTTTTTATGATCACAAACAGACTTTTTTCGGGCAGATAATTTCCGACATCGTCATGGACGGTGAACACTTTGCCCTGTATAACTACATTGGAGCCGGAACTGCGATCGTCATGTCGGTACTTGGCTACATGATCGGCAAAAACGGTGATGAATTGCATGAAAGGGCTGCTGAGCTGGATGTGCTGCACCAGGAGGTCGCCGAACAGAAGGAAGTGTTTGAAAACCGTTACAAGGTGCTGGACAGAAACATCAAGAACTTTCACCATATCAGCAGCAAAATCCAGATGTCGCTCAACCTGGAAGAGATACTGCTGCTGTGCGGAGAAGGACTTCACGAGGTGCTGGGTTATGAACGGGTCAATATCCTGATGGCCGAGGGGGGCAAGAGCCTGCGCTTTGTGACCCATATCGGCACCGATGATTTTGATGCCTCTGATGTCGTACTGCCGCTCGATCCGAGCATCGGTGTGATCTATAAATGTTTTGCCGACCGCAAGGTTTATCTGATCGATGATATGTCAAAGTATCCGGCCGAGTATCATCTGCAGCCTCCCCACAACAACCTGGCTCCGCTGCGCTCAAGGAGTTTCATCCTCTGTCCGGTAATCGTCAAGGGGGAGACCATCGGAGCCTTCGGCATTGACAACAAGAGCAGTCACCGGGCTCTCAACGACTCCGACGTCGATACGATCATGCTTTTCGCGGACCAGGTCGCTTCGGCCATAACCCGCATCAATCTGTTGACCTCGATCGATACTCTCACGTCCGAGATGGAGAGCTCATTCAGATTTCTTCTGGGCAGCCGGGATCAGTACTCCCGCAATGTGATTCATCTGAAGGAGAGTGTTGATTCCGTAGCCGATGGAACCTCGGTGATCGCCTCCGCTTCAGAAGGTGTGATGGCCTCTGTGGACGAAACCAGCACCGCAGTCAATGAAATCTCGGTGGCTATCGAACAGGTAACGCGCAATCTGGACCATCTGGCGGGGATTGTTCACCAGTCGGCCGCGGCGATGGAACAGATCAACAGCACCATCGGCAATGTGGAGCAAAACGCCGCCATCTCCCACGAAGTTTCAAACCAGGTCAAACTGCAGGCTGAGGAGAGTTGGGCAGTGGTTGCCGAGACGATCAGCTCGCTTGAAGAAATCCAGCGCTCGGTCGGTGTCTCCTATGATGCCATCAAGCGTCTGGCCGAGAACAGCACCAGGATTGAAAATATCGTCAGCGTTATCAATGACATCACCAAGCGTACCAACCTGTTGGCTCTGAACGCCTCGATCATCGCTGCCCAGGCCGGTGAATACGGAAAGAGCTTCGGAGTCGTTGCTGACGAGATTCGTAACCTCTCGCTCCAGACCGGTCATTCAACCGGTGAGATAACATCGATCATCGAAGAGATCATGAGCGAGTCCAAAACCGCCGCCAACAACATTACCGCGACCAAGGATCTGGTCCATCGCGGCGTTGAGCTGGGGCATACCACCGGTGAATCGCTGAAGGCAATCTATGACCGGTCGGCCTGTTCGCTCGACATGACCCAGCAGATCAAGCAGGCCACCCAGGAGCAGGTCTCCAGCGTTCAGCTAGTCGCACGTTCGATGGAGGATATCAGTTCGATGACGTCGCAGATCTTCATTGCGTCCACGGACCAGGCCAATGCGACCAGAAGCATCGCGCGCTCCATAGAAACCATCAAGGATATGACCCATGAGATGGTTAACTCCACCTCACGCCAGGTGGATGACGGCAAGATGATTCGCCGCACGGTCGAGTCGGTCAGCGACATGGTAACCGAGATGTTTGACAACATGGAGATGCGCAGAAAACAGAGCGCCGAAGTCATCAAAGAACTTGAGTCTATGAAGAGTCTGACCTGCCAACTCTGAAAAAATACAGGGATTCCAGATTAAAGCTTAAAAATATATGGATAAAAAAACCAGTCTCTGATATTGTATACAAGATGCCGTGACGGCTACCCGATTTCGGGAGTTGATCAATAATCGGCAGGAGAATAAAAACACATACCGCACGGATTCGATGGCGAACCGGGACGGAAGGGGATAACCCGTCAGGACTGCATGTGTGACATGTGCAGGCCTGTCCGTTCACAGCGCGCCTTCCGGCGCGTTTTTTTTTGACGCACTCCGATCTGCAGAGCGGACTAAAAGGAAGCTGAATGCGAAAAAAGATTACAATTCCGGATGTACTCCAGATGAAACCGGCCGGACGCCGCATAACCGTTTTGACTTCATACGACTTTCCCTTTACGCGTCTGATCGATGGCGGAGGGATTGACATCATCCTGGTGGGTGATTCCGCCGGTGTTGTCTTTGCCGGTCACGATACCACCCTGCCGGTTACGATGGACGAAATGCTCTATCATGTAAAAGCGGTGCGGCGGGCCGACCCAAGAGCACTGGTGGTTGCCGACATGCCCTTCATGTCTTGCCAGACCGGCATCGAGGATGCCTGCCGCAACTGCGGGCGCATGATCAAGGAAGGTGGCGCCGAGGCGGTCAAGATTGAGGGGGGCAGCAACATGGCCCACATCATCCGGGCGGTTTCCTCGATAGATATCCCGGTTATGGCCCACATCGGATTGACTCCGCAGTCTGTGCATCGCATGGGAGGATACAAGGTCCAGGGGAGGAAGGAACAGGCCGAACGGATCAGGGAGGATGCGCTGGCGGTTCAAAACGCGGGTGCCTTTGCAGTGGTTCTGGAGGGGATACCGGCCAAGCTGGCCGCAGAGATTTCCGCAGAGCTGACCATCCCCACCATCGGTATCGGAGCCGGTCCGGCCTGCGACGGCCAGGTGCTGGTGATCCACGACATTCTGGGGTTGTGCGAAAAATATTCGCCCAAGTTCGTCAAGCGTTATACCGATCTGGCGCCGCTGATTTCCGGCGCGGTCAAGCAGTATGTTGACGAAGTGCGGTCCGGTGATTTCCCGACCGAAGAACATTCATTCAGCTGAGCTGATTACGGCCATCAGGAAGAATATGCGGATAATCAGCAATATACAGCAGATGCAGGCGCTGGCAATTACTCTCAAACGGGAAGGCAAGCGTATCGCCTTTGTACCGACCATGGGCTTTCTTCATCAGGGGCACGCTTCTCTGCTGCGGGAAGGTCGTCGGCAGGGTGATATACTGGTGCTCTCCATCTTTGTGAATCCGATCCAGTTCGGCATAAATGAAGATCTGGACCGCTATCCCCGCGACATGGAACGTGATTGCAGGATTGCCGCTGAATGCGGAGTCGATGTGGTCTTTACTCCCGATGCAGTTGGCATGTATCCGCCGGGGTTCCAGACCGGGGTGACGGTAAGGGATATTTCGCTGCCGCTCTGCGGCGCCAGCCGCCCTGGGCATTTCGACGGAGTTGCAACCGTTGTCACCAAGCTGTTCAATATCGTCCAGCCGGATGTGGCTCTGTTCGGTCGCAAGGATTACCAGCAACTGGCGGTTATCCGCCGTATGGTTACGGATCTGAGCATGCCGATGGAAATTGTCGGGATGCCGATCGTGCGTGAAGCAGATGGTTTGGCGATGAGTTCGCGCAACGCCTACCTGTCGGAGGAACAGCGTCAAAGTGCCCTCTGCCTGCACCGTAGCATAGTGATTGCGCGGAAACTGTTTTCCGATGGAGAACGCAGCGCTGATGCAATTAAAAAGGCGGTGCTGGAAACAATCGGGCAGGAATCGTTGATTATGGTCGAGTACATCGAGTTACGCGACGGAAATTCACTTGAGGAACAGGAAATCGTGGATAATGCCACGCTGCTGGCGCTGGCTGTGAAAACAGGGCAGACCAGATTAATAGATAACACCGTACTTGGAGAGGAGTTGTAACATGCAAAGAATCATGCTGAAGAGTAAAATTCATCGTGCCACTGTCACCGGCGCCGACCTGCACTACGAGGGGAGCGTCACCATAGACCGCGATCTGATGGACGCGGCCGACATCGTATCCTATGAAAAAGTCGCCGTATGGAACGTAACCAACGGCAGTCGCCTGGAGACCTATGCCATCGAGGGGCAGCGCGGTTCCGGAGTTATCTGTCTGAATGGAGCCGCCGCACGCTTGGTGGCGCCCAAGGATCTGGTTATTATTGCCAGCTTCGTCAACATGGAGAATGAGGCCGCGATCAAACACGAGCCCAAGCTGGTTTTCGTCGATGAACAGAACCGCATGCTGCCGACCCGCAAGGAAGAGGCCGGACAGGCCAAGCTGAAGGTTGTGCACTAGATACCGTTTCACCTGTAAAGTATATAATCAGGCGGAAGACTACAAGTTTTCCGCCTGATTCAGTTTGGTGCCTGCATGTTTTATGCGTCAGACAATGCTTTCATTTTGCCGGTTTTCCGGTATCATTGCAGCGTGACTAAGATGCGGGGGAAACCATGTCCGATTATTTAATTCATGCAGCTTCCTGGCTGATAAATCCCGACGAGCCGCCGGTGGCGGGGGGAGCAATCCTGGTCCGTGATGGCCGGGTTGCAGCCGCCGGGACATTGGCCGATTTGAAACGCAAGTATTCCGAACCGGTGATCGATCACCCCGGCTGCGCCATTCTGCCCGGTTTTATCAACGCCCATACCCATCTTGAGCTGACCCATTTTTCTTCCTGGCGGATGCGAACCAATATCGATTACAACCCGCGCAGCTTTACGGACTGGATCATCCAGCTGATCAAGATTGCCCGCGGCTTGACTCCAGACGATTATCCCCCCTCCTTGCGGGAGGGGATACGGATGTGCCTTGAATCCGGCACTACTGCGGTAGGCGAGATCGTCACCAACCCGGCTCTGGCCGGGATATACGGCGAATCCCGATTGAGCGGCCGGCTATATTTCGAAGTGCTGGGTCAGGAGCAGGGGCGGTTCAACGACAAACTGTCAGGCGCGCTGGCCGCTGCCGCATCGGCGGCCGGCGGTTCAATGGCGGCCGGCCTTTCGCCTCATTCACCCTATACGATCGGAGAGGAGCATCTGTCAACGATCAGTAAAGCGGCACGGGCGCAAGGGTTGCCGCTGACAATCCATCTCTCCGAGTCCGCCGCCGAGACCGATTTCATCTTCGATTCCAGTGGTCCCCTGACCCGGGATTTTTACCCTTTTGTAGGTTGGGAGCGCTATCTGGCTCACCCACGCCGCTGCAGTTCGACGGAACTGCTCGACCGCCATGGCCTGCTGACGCCGGATACGTTGGCGGTGCATTGCGTCCACGTCAATCTGGCTGATGCCCGCATATTGAAAGAGCGCGGAGTCTGCATCGCGCTCTGTCCGCGCAGCAACGACAAACTGGATGTGGGGCGCGCGCCGGTCGCGCTGTTCAGGAAACTCGGCATTCCGCTCGTGCTCGGCACAGATTCGCTGGCCAGCAACGACTCTCTTTCCCTGTGGGACGAGATGCGCTATGCGCTGGAGACTTTCCCCAATGACCTTTCGGCGCTGGATGTGCTGCACATGGTTACCATTGGCGCCGCTTCGGCCCTGAAAATATCTGACAGCCACGGTTCTTTACACGCCGGCATGCGGGCTGATTTTCAGGTGGTAAAAATATCTGATACTGGAGAAAAAGGATTGTTGGAGCGCATCGTTCAAGGCGGGCTTGTTCAGGATGTCTATGCCGGCGGTGAGCATTTTATTGGATGAATGCGGTAGCAAAAGATTTGTTGCAGGGGCCCCGCTGGATCAAATTCCGGCGGGGTCTATTTGTTCAGGTCAGGCTGCTTTCAGGCGTTTTTCCTCCAGCAGCATGTCGATCGCCAGCAGAAAAACCCCCACGCAGATCAGCGAATCGGCCACGTTGAAGGCCGGCCAGTGGTGCCGGTACCAATGTGCATCCAGAAAGTCGATCACTTCGCCCAGCCGTATCCGGTCAATCAGGTTGCCGACAGCGCCGGAAAAGATCATGGCTAGCGATATCTGGGCCAGGCGCTGGTCGTCGCGCAGTTTTCGGAAGGCAATCAGTATCACCAGCGCGGCGATTATGGAAACCGTGATGAAAAACGGCAGCCTCCAGGATGCATTGGAAAGGAAGCTGAAAGCGGCTCCCTTGTTGCGGACATAGGTTATATGGAAAAAGTTTTCGACGATCGTAATCGAGTCGAACAGCTGCATGCTGCGGTCGATGTAGACCTTGGTGATCTGGTCGATAATGATTCCAATCGTGGAAATGGCGGCAAACAGCGTGTAGCGATTATTCATGGTTGGTTTCCGTGCAGTCTCGGGACGCTGTCGTCGTTGGCGTCTTCGGGTGGAATAATGGTAACCTGGTTGCGGCCGTTGTTCTTGGAAGCATACAGACCGCGGTCCGCCAGATCAACCAGGCTTTCCCAACAGTCATACCCGTTCTCTTCCACCTGGCAGGCCACCCCGCAACTCATGGTCAAAAACCCGAACTTGCTTTTTTCATGTGGTATGTTCAGTCCGGCAAAGCTGGCCAGGATACGGTCCGCCAGAATCAGTGCCCCGTACAGTGATGTCTCGGGCATCAGCAACAGAATCTCCTCGCCGCCATAGCGGTAGAGCCGGTCACATTTGCGGATGCTTGACAACAGGTGGCCAGAGACGGTTCTGAGAGCGTTATCGCCAGCCTTGTGTCCGTAGGAGTCGTTGAAAAGCTTGAAGAAATCGATGTCGAACAACGCTACTGAATATGAACGATTATAGCGCATGGCCTGTGAATGGGTATGCTCCAGATCGACTTCCATTGCGCGGCGGTTGCCGAGAGTGGTCAGTGAGTCCAGCATAGAAAGCGACTTGAGCTGTTCATTGGCCTTTTGCAGCTCCTGGGTTCTTTCAATCACGGAATGTTCGATGACTTCGCGTTGTTTTTCAAAAATCTGAAAATGAACCTTGGCCAGGTCGGATTGGGTCACAAGACCAAGCAGCTGTCCGGTTTCATTTACTACCGGAAGGTGGCGGATCTTCTGGGCCGTGGAAATTACCAGCGCTTCGAACAGATTGGTTTCCTCGGTAATGGTAGCCACCGGCACCGACATCACATCCACCACCCTGACCGGGCATTGCGGCTTGCTGGTCATGTACTGCGCCATCAGGCGCACAATGTCCCGTTCCGTGATGATTCCGATCGGCCGCTGGTTATCCACTACAATGATGCAGGAATAACGGTGGTCAATCATCTGCTGGATCACATCCATCAGGATCGCGTCCGGTGAAGTGTTGATGACGTTGGTTGTCATCATGTCTTTTGCTAGTATTTCCACGTTCATATCCGCTCCGTTCAGATCTCTATGCGACCGCCGCAGTACACTTGGGGCAGATGGCGGGGTGCGCGGCATCGGTTCCCAACTCTTCGCTGTAATACCAGCAACGCTCGCATTTGTCTCCCGGCGCGGCGCTTACCCGGACTTTCAGTCCTTCGATGTTTTCCGATGACCAGCAGTCGTCGGTCAAGTCATCAACCAGTACAACTTCGGATACGATGAAAATGCCGGAGAGCTCGTTTTCGTATTCGCGCAGGAACTCTAAAAGCTCGGTTTGGGCCGAGATAGTTACAGCGGCGTCCAGTGAATGGCCGATGGTCTTGGAAACCCGGGCCAGTTCCAGCGCCTTGGAAACGTCCGAGCGCACCTTGATGATCCGTTCCCAGCGGGAGACCAGCTGGTCGTCTTTCCATTCAGGGATGAGAGCGGGGAATTCCGCCAGGTGGACGCTCTCCTCGCGGCTGCCCGGCATGTACTGCCAGACCTCATCCGAGGTGAAGGAAAGCACCGGCGCCATGATGCGCACCAGTGTGTCCAGGATGTTGTACATCACGGTCTGGGCGCTCAGCCGCTGCAGTGAATCGGCCTTGCTGGTGTACATGCGGTCCTTGAGGATATCCAGGTAGAAGGCGCTCATTTCGACCGTGCAGAAAGCATTGACATCCTGGTAGATGACATGGAATTCCAGATCCTGATAGGCGGTTAATACCCGCTCCTTGAGCAGTTCCAACTGGTGCAGCCCCCAACGGTCGATCTCGGGCATGTCTACGAACGCCACGCTTTGGGTGGCGGGATCAAAATCAAAAATATTGCCTAGTATGTAGCGGCAGGTGTTACGTATGCGCCGATAGGACTCTGCCACACGTGTCAGAATCTCTTGAGAGATTCGATTGTCGTCACGGTAGTCCTGGGCCGCCACCCACAGTCGTAGCACGTCGGCTCCGAACTTTTTGATCACATCCTCGGGAGCGGTCACGTTGCCCATGGATTTACTCATCTTGCGCCCTTGGCCGTCCAAAACGAAGCCGTGGGTCAGGACGCTCTTGTAAGGGGCCGTGCCGCGTGTGCCTACGCTCTCCAAAAGTGATGAATGGAACCAGCCGCGGTGCTGGTCGCTCCCTTCCAGGTACAGGTCCGCCGGGGATCGCAGTCCGGGATTCGGCTCAAGCACGGCGGCGTGGGAAACGCCCGAATCAAACCAGACATCGAGGATGTCGTTCTCCTTTTCAAAAGTTGAAGCGCCGCATTTTGGGCAGACTGCGCCTTCGGGCAACAGCTTTTCCGCGCTCCAGTCGAACCAGACGTCCGAACTCTCTTTTTTGAAGATTTGCGCCACGTGGTCCATGATGTTTCCATCGGCGATATATTCGCCGCAGGTGGTGCAGGAGAAGGCGGTGATCGGCACGCCCCAGGAGCGCTGGCGCGAGACACACCAGTCGGGGCGGTTTTCGATCATGCCGTAGATGCGCTCACGTCCCCATTTCGGAATCCATTGCACCTGGTCGATGGCTTCCAGTGCCTTTGCGCGCAGGTCGTTGGCCTTCATGCTGATGAACCACTGCTCGGTGGCGCGGAAGATAATCGGTTTCTTGCAGCGCCAGCAGTGCGGGTAGGAGTGGCTGATCTTGGATGTCTGCAACAGCGCCCCCACCTCGGTCAGCTTGTCGATCACGCTCTGGTTGGCGGCGAATACCTGCTGGCCTCCAAAAAACTCGACCGTGGAGAGGTACTTGCCGTGGTTATCGACCGGATTGTAAATCTCCAGTCCCTCTTTAAGTGCCAGTTCGTAGTCTTCCTGGCCATGCCCGGGAGCGGTGTGGACGCAGCCGGTGCCGGCTTCCAGCGTGACGTGCTCACCCAGCAGCACGATCGAGTCACGATCATAAAAAGGGTGTTTGCAACGCTTGCGCTCCAGCAGTCCGGCCTGGAAGGTGGCAATGACCTGGCCGCTCAGCCCTGTGGTTGCCAGGAAAGAATCCTTGAGCCCCTCGGCCACGATCAGCACGCCTTTTTCGGTTTCCAGCGCCACATAGTCGAACTCGGGGTGCATGGCCACCGCCAGGTTGGCCGGGATCGTCCAGGGGGTCGTGGTCCAGATCACCACATAGGCCTGCTTGCCGGCCAGGGCCGGGATAGCGGCCGAAACATCATCCTGCAGAGCGAAGCGGACGAAGATCGACGGCGAGGTGTGGTCGGCATATTCGACCTCGGCTTCGGCCAGAGCGGTTACGCAGGAGGAACACCAGTGTACCGGCTTGCGGCCGCGGTACAGTCCGCCGTTGTGGGCAAAACGGGCAAGTTCGGCCGCGGTCAGACCCTCGTACTCATAGTTCATGGTCAGGTAGGGATTCTCCCAGTCGCCCAGGATGCCGAGCCGCTTGAATTCCTCGCGCTGGATGTCAACGAATTTGGCTGCGTACGAACGGCATTCGCGGCGCATCTCCAACTTGCTGATCTGGTTCTTCCTGGAGCCCAGGTTTTTCTCGACTTGCAGTTCGATCGGAAGTCCGTGGCAGTCCCAGCCCGGTACATATGGGGCATGGAACCCTTCCATGCGCTTGACTTTGAGGACGATGTCCTTGAGGGTCTTGTTCAGGGCGTGGCCGATGTGTATGTGACCGTTGGCGTAGGGGGGGCCATCGTGCAGGATATAGCTCGGCTTGTTTGGCGCTGCTTGCTCCAGCTTGGCGTAGAGTCCGATCTTCTCCCATTTTGCGAGCATTTCCGGTTCGCGTTGATTCAGGTTGGCTTTCATCGGAAAATCTGTCTGTGGTAGGTTGAGTGTGTCTTTATACTCCATGGGATACTGCCTCCGCTCATAATTCATAAAAACTGTCATAAACTACAGATATCAACCCTGAATGTCAAGGAATCGGGGCCGGTCATGCTCGCCCGCGGCGCCATTATATTTGAGATTGTCAAACTGTTAATCTGTGATAACTTTATAGTCAATCAGCTGCCGATAACAGGGGAGTTACATGCGGTCCTCGACTGAACAGATATACTTGAGTGAGCTGAATGGGGCTCACGCTAAAAGAATCAGAAATTATGTCTGGATTCTGGCGGTCGGTTGGACGCTGGTGATAGCCAGTTCATTTTGGTGGTCGTATTGTCAGCATGACCACGAAATAGTCGAATTCGGTCGTGCCGAGGCCAGGGCGGCGATCGAGAGGGATATCATGTATCGTCGCTGGGCGTCCTTGCAGAGCGGCCTGTATGTTGAAAGTTCCGAGAAACATCCCCCCAACCCCGGCCTGTCCCATGTACCGGATCGGGATATCACCACCACGACCGGTCGCAAGCTGACCATGCTGAATCCGGCTTATATGACTCGTCAGGTCTACGAAATGGCTCGCGAGAGCAAGTTTGTAGGGCGCGGTCACTTGACCAGTCTGAAGCCGATTCGACCGGAAAACGGTCCGGATCCCTGGGAACGATCAAGCCTGCTTACTCTCGAAAAGGGCGCCAAAGAGGTCAGCGAGATCCAGGAGTCGGGTGGAGAACGCTTCATGCGGTTGATGCGCCCGCTTGTCACTGACGAGTCCTGCCTCAAATGTCACGCATTTTATGGATACAAAATTGGCGAGATTCGTGGCGGCCTTAGTATTTCAATTCCGCTGGCCGGCCTGGAAGCCGCGGCGCACCGCGGGCTTCAGGGCAGCGCCGCTGGTCATGGTCTGATGCTGCTGCTGGGATTGGGCGTCATCGGTCTGGGCTCCGAGCAGCTTTCCCGCAGCGCCCGTGCCCAGAAGCGGATTGAGAATGAGCTGCATCTGTCGAACCAACAGCTGGAACAGGAAATGGCCGAACGACAGGTGGCGCAGGAGGCTCAGCAGGAAAGCGAAGCCCGCCTGCGAATAGTGGCCGATTTTGCTTCGGACTGGGAGTACTGGCGCTTGCCCGATGGTTCCTTCGAATATGTGTCTCCTTCCGCCGCCGACTTCACCGGATATGAAGCGGAAGAATTCATCGATGACCGAGAATTGTTATATCGAGTCATCCATCCCGACGATCGGGAAAATTTCAGGCACCACACTCACCAGATCGATGAAAAAGGCCGAATACTGCCGATCGAGATCAGGATTGTGAAAAAAAATGGTGAGACACGTTGGGTCGGGCACACCTGCCGGCAGGTGCATACCCGTGATGGCCGCTCCTGGGGGTGGCGGGCCAGTAACCAGGATATCACAGATCGCAAACAGATCGAGTTTGAACTGTTCGAGCAGACCAAACAGCTTAAGGATGAGGTGACTGAGCGTGAGGCGTCGCAGGATGAACTTGAACGCCTGAATCATTCTCTGGAGGAACGCGTAAGCACGACGGTAAACGAACTGCGACGCAAGGATCAGATGCTGATTCAGCAGAGCCGTCTGGCCGCGATGGGGGAGATGATCAACAATATCGCCCACCAGTGGCGGCAGCCGCTCAACAATATCGGTCTGATCATCCAGAATCTTCAGCTTTCATACGATTCCGGAACTATCAGCGCTGAAGAGATGGAGGCTGAAACCCGCAAGGCGATGGCGGTCATCATGCACATGTCCCGCACCATTGACGATTTTCGCAACTTTTTCAGGGAGGATAAGGAAAGACAGGGCTTTTACATCACCAGTGCCGTCAAGCGCGCCTTGGAGTTTGTTTCGGCCTCTTTGGAGAGCCGTGGCATACGTGTTATGATCGAAACCGAACAGGACGTCGTTGTAACCGGTTATCCCGGTGAGTATTCCCAGGTACTGCTGAATGTAATCGCCAATGCATGCGAGGCCTGTTCCGAACGCTGCGTTTCCGATCCGCGCATTGATATAATCATAACCAGCGAAAACGGTCGTTCGGTGGTATTCGTACGCGACAACTGCGGTGGCATCCCGGATGAAATCATGCCGAAAATATTTGATCCGTACTTTACTACACGGGAACCGGACAAGGGTTCCGGCATCGGTCTCTATATGTCCAAGGTGATAATCGAACTGAACATGGGGGGAAGCCTGACAGCCCGCAATTTAAATGGCGGGGCGGAGTTCAGGATAGAGGTCTGACGGGTGGATCAATTGAATGTCATTCATATCGTCATGCTGTTTTCGATTGTCTTCCAGTTTGCCGCGGCGATTCTGGCATTGCGCCTGATACGCCTCAGTGGCGTGGTAGCTGCCTGGAGCCTGGTGGCTGGCGGACTGCTGATAATGGGAATACGACGGGCTGTCGCGTTGCTGCATATCTTGAACGGCTACACCCGGGGCGACATGACGGTCGAATTGCTTGGACTGTCGATTTCATTGTTAATGGTTATCGGCATATATCGCATCAAACCGCTTTTTGTCCAGTTGATCCAGTCGCGGGAAAATCTGCTCGCCAACCAGCTCCAACTGCAGGAAATCAATCAGACGCTTGCCAGTCGTGTCGAATGTGAAGTCAAGGCCAATCTTGAAAAGGATCGCATGATGATGTTGCAGGCCCGTGAGGCGGTCATGGGCGAGATGATCGGTAATGTTGCCCATCAGTGGAAGCAGCCGCTCAACAATCTTGCCCTCAATATCCAGGAAATGCAGTATTCCCACAAAATCAAGCCCTTGACAAATGAAGACATGGAACGGGGAACGGCCCGTTCCATGGAGTTGATCAGTTTCATGTCCCATACGATCGACGACTTCAAAAATTTCTTTTCACCACGCAAGCCGATCCGCTGCTTTTCATTGGCGGCCGAAGTTGAACGGGCACTCTCCTTTGTGGCGCACTCCTATCTCCGCAGCGGGATAACACTTACAAGCCATGTCGAGGAAAACTCACGACTGATCGGTCCGCCGAATGAGCTTACCCAGGTTTTCATGAATATCCTTCAGAATGCGAGTGACGCCTTTCAGGGGAAAGAAATCGAAGACCCGAAAGTTGAGGTATTAGTTGCCCGTGAACAGGAAAGGGCCGTGGTCAGAATCCGTGATAATGCCGGCGGGATCGCTGCTGACATGCTTGATCGAATCTTCGACGCATATGTGTCCTCGAAGCCGAATGGCTCCGGCATCGGGCTGCATATGTCGCGCAGTATCATCGAACGGTCTTTCAGCGGGGTGATCAGCGCGATGAATATTGAAGGAGGCGCCGAGTTCAAAATAACCATATGACGGCGGCACAGGCCCGGCATATTCCAGCTTGCTTAACCCTCACGACTCTGCTATTCTTTTGCGCCATTTTACCCACCTGACATGATCATCGAAAGGATCAGATTATAATGCTGAAAATGTTTGATTACCTGTTTGGAATGTTTTCCAATGACCTCGCCATCGACCTGGGTACCGCCAATACCCTGGTCTACCTGAAGGGAAAAGGAATAGTAGTGCGCGAACCATCCGTGGTCGCGGTCCAGAAGATGCCCAGCGGCCAACAGAAGGTGCTGAAGGTCGGTATGGAGGCCAAGCAGATGCTGGGGCGCACACCGGGCTCAATTACCGCGATCCGTCCGATGAAGGATGGCGTAATAGCAGATTTTGACATCACCGAGGAGATGCTGCGCTATTTCATCCACAAAGTGCACAATCGCAAGACCCTGGTACGCCCCCGGATAGTCATTTGCGTTCCGTCCGGCATCACCCAGGTGGAAAAGCGCGCGGTCAAGGAATCGGCAGAATCGGCCGGCGCACGCGAGGTCTACCTGATCGAGGAACCCATGGCGGCCGCCATCGGAGCCGGTTTGCCGATCACCGAGGCTTCCGGTAACATGATTGTCGATATCGGTGGCGGTACCACCGAGGTGGCGGTGATCTCGCTGGCCGGTGTCGTTTATGCCCAGTCCACCCGCATGGGTGGCGACAAGATGGATGAGGCGATAGTCCAGTATATCCGCAAGAAGTACAACCTGCAGATCGGCGAACGCTGGGCGGAAAAGATCAAGATCGAAATCGGGGAGGCCTATCCCGGTCCCGAAACTCTGGAAATGGAAGTCAAGGGGCGTGACCTGGTTTCCGGCATTCCCAAAACCATCAAGGTCAACTCGGACGAAATCCGCGATGCGCTAAAGGAGGCGGTCAACTCGATCGTGGATACGGTTCGTATCTGTCTGGAGAAAACACCTCCGGAACTGGCGGCCGATATTGTTGATCAGGGCATATTCCTGGCAGGCGGCGGCGCTCTGCTGCGGAACCTTGATCTGCTGCTGCGCGAGGTGACCAAGGTTCCTGTGCTGATTGCCGAAAATCCGCTGGATTGCGTCTGTCTCGGCTCCGGCAAGGTATTGGACGAGCTCGATCTCTTGCGGCGCGTTTCGATCTCTTCCTGATTTCGCGATAAAACACGGGGGACGGTAAACGGTGCGATCCGATTGTCGTCCCCCGTTATTATTTTTCTCCCCTGGTTTCTTATGACATCTCCCTCCGTTGACATAGTCGTTCCGGTCTGGAATAACCCTTTTGAGACCCGTGCCTGCCTGGCGGCCTTACTTGAACATTCAGCGGATGCGCGCCTGATTATCGTGGATAACGGCAGCAGTCGTGAGACCGAGCTGATGCTGGAGGAGTTCTCCGAGCCGCTCGGCGATGCCGGCCTGTTTATCAAGTCAGAACGCAATATCGGCCTGGTGCCGGCCATCAACATGGGACTGGCCCGTTCCGACAGCGATTTCGCCGTCATCGTACGTCCGCATGTGATGGTCGGGCCTGGTTGGCTCACTGCGCTGCTTGACGATGCCGAAAAAGTCAATGCCGGAATACTGTCGCCTATGTTTACCGGTAAGAACGCTCCGGCTATTCCCGCATTGGTTCCGGGCTGCTCGTTGATGGAAAGCTGCACGGTCTCGTTTTCGGTTTTACTGCTGCGTGGCGAGATGCGGATTCTGACCGGCTGTTTTGATGAACATCTGGATGGCGGAGAGTGGTGCCTCAGGGAGTATGTGCGGCGGACCTCCGACAAGGGCTACCGGACCTTTATCACCAGTCGGTCGGTTGTGGCCTGCGGCGAAGAAGCATCGTTCGGGTCCGCGGCGCGTCGTGCCGAGATGATTAACAGCAGCCGTATCACCTATCTTGCCAGCTGGGGGCCTGCGCGTAACTATGTCGTTTATTTCGGTAAGGAATCCGAAGCCGGATCATTGAGCGACACAGTGGAAGCGATTCTGGACGGTGCCCGACAGGGGCATCATTTTACCCTGCTGCTGCACAACCGCCAGTACTCGGATTTCCGGCGCATGGGGTGGAACGGTCTGCATGCCGGCATCGAACTCTGCGGTTTGTCGATGCTCTTTCCGCAAAGGGATTTGCAGAAGAGGTTGGCAGCGCTTGTCAAGGATTTGCCCGAGGTGGTGGAGGTGCGCGGCTGCGATGGCGTGACCTTCCCGGGAGCAAACAACGCTATTCCGATCGGCACGCTTTTGGGATCAATCTCTGAGCGATCTACAAAAAAACAAACCCAAAGCAAGGAGGTGCCGGAATGATTCCGGAAATCAGTGCTCAATTGCAGGCCCATCGCAATCTGATCGAACGCATCGATAATGAAATGACTCCGGCGATCGCCGAGCTTGCCATTTTGCTGGTCGATACCTTCAGGCGTGGCGGAAAGCTGCTGGTGATGGGGAATGGAGGTTCGGCGGCTGATTCACAGCACTTTGTCGCTGAAATCGTCGGTCGCTTCAAAATGGAGCGCCGCGGCCTGCCGGCCATTGCGCTATCTACGGATACATCTATCCTGACCGCCATCGGCAACGACTACGGTTTCGATCTGGTATTCCGGCGTCAGGTTGATGCTCTGGCTGTAGCCGGCGACATGGTGATCGGTATCTCGACCAGCGGCAATTCAGCCAACGTGAAAAATGCTCTTGAGCTGGCCCGTGAAAAGGGGTGCCGCACGGCAGGACTGCTGGGAAAGGATGGCGGTAGCATCAAGGGTTTCTGCGACCTGCCCCTGATCGTTCCCAGCAATGACACTCCCCGTATTCAGGAAGGGCACGGAATCATCATCCATATCGTCTGCGACCTGGTCGAAAGAAGCATGTTCGCTTAACGGACAGATCTCGTGTAATCGGAGGAATAATGGATCGCAAAGCGGTTGAATCGCTTTTTTCACATGTTGCCGAGATTCGTTGCCTGGTGGTTGGCGACCTGATGCTGGATGAATACCTGTGGGGCAAGGCCGAACGCATATCTCCGGAGGCCCCGGTACAGGTCGTCGATGTGCTGCGCGAGGAGCTGCGCCTGGGTGGAGCCGGCAACGTGGTAAATAACCTGGTGGCACTGGGGGCACAGGTAGCGGTCTGTTCGGTGATCGGCGACGATCAGAACGGCTGGTCGCTGCTGAAGGAGTTCGGCCGGCGGAATGTGGCTACCGATGCCATATTCCTCGACCCCGGACGTCGTACCAGCCGCAAAACACGCGTGGTTGCGGCCAATCAGCAGATAGTGCGCATAGACCGTGAATCACGCGAGGCGTTACCTGCCGCTTTTGAAAAACAGATCTGCGATTGGATTGCAGCCCATATCAGTGAATTCAAGGTGATAGTGCTGTCGGATTACAGCAAGGGCGTGCTGACGCCGGCGGTGATAGCCGCGATCGTATCGTTGGCCGCTGAAACCGGAATAGCGGTGCTGGTGGATCCGAAAGGAAACGACTATGTCCGTTACAGCGGGGCGACTTTGCTGACCCCCAATCGCAAGGAGGCCGAGGCGGCATCCGGTATCGCGATTCGGGATGCCGTATCGCTGACACAGGCCGCGAACGCGATCATGGAGACGGTTGGATTACGGCACCTTCTGATAACCCGCAGTGAGGAGGGGATGTCGCTCTTTTCGAAGGGGGAGGAGGCGGTACATATCCCGACAGTTGCCCGTGAAGTGTTCGATGTTTCCGGAGCCGGTGATACGGTATTGGCGGCGCTGGCGGTAGGCATCGCATCCGGTTGCGGTATGGCGGAAGCTGCGAAGCTTGCCAACGTTGCCGCCGGAATTGCAGTTGGCAAGCTTGGCACTTCGATCGTTACACCGCAGGAAATCATCGAGGTGGTGGCCTTAAGCCACCATGACAGTGACTCGAAAATAAAGAGCCTGGACGTTCTGGCCCTGCTGATTGCCGCGGAACAGGCCAAAGGTAAGCAGGTAGTCTTCACCAACGGCTGCTTTGACCTTTTGCATGCCGGACATGTGAAATACCTGCAGAAGGCCCGCGGCCTGGGTGACCTGCTGGTGCTGGGGCTCAACAGCGATGCTTCGGTACGACGTCTTAAAGGGGCAAAGCGCCCCCTGATAAGCGAGGACGAGCGGGCTCACATCCTGGCGGCACTGTATTGCATCGATTATGTCACGATCTTTGACGAGGATACCCCGCTTGAGCTGATCAAGGTTCTGAAGCCGCAGATACTGGTCAAGGGCGGCGACTATTCGCTTGATGGTGTTGTGGGCCGGGATGTCGTGGAACAGTACGGCGGAAGGGTGGAACTGGTTTCGTTTGTTGACGGGAAATCAACCTCCAACATAATCGACAAGGTGTTGGAACGTTATTCGATTGAATAATCTCTTCTGATTAATCTGGTTTTAGGGACTGTTTTCTGGTATGAGAAGGCATTCCATGAATATTGATATGTGACGGGAGCGGCCATGGTACAGAAAAGCGAACCACGCAGGGAACTCTGGATACTTGGTGTACAACCCGGTGACGGGCGTGCAGCTATTCTTACGTCATACCTGGAAGCGGGCGGCTACAGCTGTCGGCAGGAACAGTTTGACAATCTGGAACAGGGGCGGCCACTTGGAATCGTGCTGGATATATCGCCGTTTTCCGACGATGGCTGGGGACTGCTGCTGAGGATAAAAGGTTCTCCGGCAACCCGCAATATCCCGGTTCTGCCTGTGTTTTTGAGTGAGATGGGCAAGGTCGGAGGTGTCTTTCCGGTGGCCGGTTTTTTCATGCTCCCGGTGGATGATCAATACCTGCTTGAGCGATTGGCGGTATATGGACTGACCGAGGAGGCCGAAACCTGGGATCTTCAGGCGCTGGTGGTGTCCCGGACCGGCGAGGAGAAGCTGTCCAAAGCGATTGAATCAATAGGATTCGAAGTCGTCAAGGGGTATACCGGCAAGGAAGCGCTGGCGCTCACTTCGATCCATCCCAAATACATGGCTTTCTGCACCCACATGTTGCCGGACATGTCCGCATTTGAACTGCTGGAGAAGTTCAGGCTGTATCCCTACAGCAGCAACACGCCGATCTTCGTGCTTTTGAAAGATGAGATGAAGTCCGGTGAAAAACTTGCCATGAGTCGCGAAGTCGCTCACCTGGTAAGCAAAAAGCAGCTTACCTGCGATGAATTTCTGGCTCACCTGCGTCGGCGGGATTAAGCCGGATATTGAAATGACTGTTAACAAAAACAGCCGCTGTCCCGATCGGGGCAGCGGCTGTTTTTGTTCGTATCTGGCAGAGCCGTTACAGCAAACCGTTCAGATCCTTCAACTCCACGCTCGCTTTGGCGCGCAGGTCCTTGGCCCATTGGCTGTAGCGCTCCTCTGATTTCTTGCGGTAAATCGCTTCCTCGATCTCGTTTTTAAGCCCCTCGAAGGGCTTCAGTTTGCCGCTGATACGCTCTTCAAGCTTTATGATGTGGAATCCGGCCGGAGTATATACCAGCTCGCTGACATCGCCGGGCTTCATGGTCAAAATCGCATTGCCCAGTTCCGCCTGCATGTCAGCCTTCTTGAATGTTCCCAGATCCCCGCCATCCTTGCGCGCGGCCGGGTCCTCGGAATAGCTTTTGGCCAGTTCGGCAAAATCCTTGCCGCTCTTGGCCTCGGCCAGCACCATTAGCGCAGTGGTCATGGTGCGCTTGATTTCGTCAGCGGGAGCTTTTTCGCTGGTTTTGAAGAAGATATGCCTGGCCCGGAAAGTCTCGTCCTCGGTGTATTTCGTGCTGTTGGCGTCATAGTATTCGCGCATCTCGGTGTCACTGACATGGATCTTGGCGCGTACCTCCATGCTGATCAGTTTCAGCTTTTCGATCTGTTCCTGCAGCTGGGTGCGATACTGGTCAAATGAAAGGCCCTGGTTGGCGAGCGCCGAGACCAACGCTTCCTGGTTTGGCATGTTGTTCTGCTTCTTGACGTCCTCGATGGCCTGCCGGACCTCTTCCTCGGAAACCTTGATGTTCAGCTCGCGGACCTTCTGCTCGACAAGTTTCTTCTCAACCAGTCGGTCAAGCGCAACACGCCTGATCTGGCTGCGGGTGGCACTGTCAATTGTCGACCGCTTTTCGGCCTCATTGATGACCGGTTGGGCTTCGCGGTTGACTTCGTACAGCGTGACAACTTCATCGTTTACTATTGCCGCTATCGCGTTGATCACGGCGGCCTTGGCATGGCCGGGCGCCAGAAGCAGCAGTGTTGCCAAAAGCAGGGGCAGGGTAATGTTCTTCATAGTATCATCCGTTCCATTTAAAAAACAGGAGGGTGGACTTGATGCCCACCCTCTCGGTTATGCTGCCTGTTCGAAATCGAAATTACTTCTTTTCAGGTGCGGCGGCCGGTTTGGCTGCTTCTGCAGGCTTGTTCTCACCAGGTTTGCCACCGGTCTCGTTCAAAACATCTTCCTTGATGGTGACCTTGGCGGTCTTTTTCAGCTCTTCCTTGATCTTCTGGAACACTTCCTGCTGCCTGGACGGCATGATTGCTCCCTTGATCTGGTCTTTCACCTCTTCGAGCGGACGAATACCGGCGGGGCGTTTACCGGTCAGCTTGATGATGTGGAATCCGAAGTCAGACTTGACCACATCCGATACCTGGCCTTCCTTGAGAGCCAAGGCGGCCTTTTCGAAGGCCGGCACCATGCTGCCCTTGCCGAACCACCCCAGATCGCCACCCTTTGCTGAAGAGGAATCAACCGAGCTCTTCTTGGCCAGTTCCTCAAAATTGCCGCCGGCTTTTATCTGTGCCAGGATGTCCTTGGCTTCCTTCTCGGTCTTTACCAGGATATGGCTGGCCTTGATCTGCTCGCCGGTCTTGAACTTGTCCTTGTTCTGCTCGTAGAACTTTTTGAGGTCCTCATCCGATACATTGGATTCGGTCTCGACCTTTTTCTTGAGGAACGCCTCGACGATCAGTCGTTTCTTGAGATCCTGGAGTTTCTCCTCGATTTCCGGCCCCTTGTCGATGCCATCTTTGGAAGCCTGCTGCAGGATTAGCTCACGGATTACCATCGTGTCCAGCATCTCCTTGCGCCCCTGGGGGGTGTCCGCCATTGCCTTCAGATATTCCGGCAGATTCTTGAGCTCGCGCTCGAAGTCGCCGGTAGTGATGGTGCCGCCATTGACTTCGGCCATGACCTTGCCTGTTTTTTTGCCGGCCGAACCGGTTTCGCCGGTAGGTGAGCCGCCTTTGCAGCCAAATAGTGCAACCGCGCAGAGGGCGGTGGTCAGCAGTTTAACGGTGGTAATGGTTTTCACGTAACGCTCCTTTTTTATTGCGATTAAGTATGATCAAAAACTTTAAAAAACTAGCATATAAAGGGTGGCAGATGCAAGATTATTCCGCCTGGTTGCGGAGCCCGGACCCAAGTCTGATGCTGCCGTCAGCAGGGATTTACGGCGATTTTTCCGGCATCAGCCGTTTCAATACCTTTCCGGCGGTTTCAAGGACGTCCTCGAACGAAGTTCCCTTCAGAGTGCAGACCAGCTTGTGGTCGGGAGTGAACTGATAGTTCTTCGGCTCACTGCGCATCATGCCGATGATCGTGTCGGGAGAGGCCGGTGTGCGGGGGTGAAAGGAGATCACCACGGTTTTGCCGCTGTGGTCTATCTGGCGTACCAGCAGCTTCTTCAGCATCACCCGCAGCTTCATGATCTCGAACAGGTACGCGGTTGCCAGCGGATATTTGCCGAAGCGGTCGCTGACCTCGTTCTGTACATCCAGCACATCATCCTCGCATTCGGCCTGGGTCAGTTTCTTGTAGATCACCAGACGCTGTCCGGCGTCCTTGACGTAGGCCTCGGGGATGAAGGCCGGCACCTTCAGGTTGATCTCCGGCTCGACATGTTCAATCATCTCTTCGCCCCGCATGCGGCAGATGGTCTCCTCCAGCATCTGGTTGTAGAGCTCGAAGCCGATTTCCGTGACGGTGCCGGACTGGCGGTCGCCGAGCATGTCGCCGGCGCCGCGAATCTCCATGTCGTGGGTGGCGATGCGGAAGCCGGCGCCCAGCTCGGAGATGTCCTGCAGGATGCGCAGCCGTTCGCGGGCATCCGCGGTTATGGCGCTTTCACCCGGTATCAGCAGATAGGTGTAGCCGCGCTGGCTGGAACGCCCGACCCGGCCCCGCAGTTGGTAGAGCTGCGAAAGCCCGAACTTGTCGGCATGATCAACGATCAGCGTGTTGGCATTGGGGATGTCCAGTCCGGATTCGATGATCGTGGTGCAGAGCAGCAGGTTGGTCTCGCCATGCATGAAACCGAGCATGACCTTCTCCAGTTCGTGCTCCCCCATCTGGCCGTGACCGACGGCGATTCTGGCTTCCGGTATCAGCTGGGCCAGCAGTTCGGCCCGCTTGGCAATGGTCTGGACCCGGTTGTGGACGAAGAAAATCTGGCCGCCGCGGCGCAGTTCGCGCAGGACCGCCTCGCGGATCAGCTCCTCGGAAAAACGGGATACAAAGGTCTTGACCGCCAGACGGTCCACCGGCGGGGTGTCGATGATCGACAGGTCGCGAATGCCCATCATCGACATGTAAAGCGTGCGCGGGATCGGGGTGGCGGTCAGGGTCATGATGTCCACCACGGCCCGGAAAGACTTGAGACGCTCCTTGTCCTTGACCCCGAAACGCTGTTCCTCGTCGATGATCAGCAGCCCCAGATCCTTGAAGAGCACATCCTTTTGCAACAGCCGGTGGGTGCCGATGATGATGTCGATGTTGCCTTTCTTGAGTCGCTCCAGGATATCCTTCTGCTCCTTGGCGGTGCGGAAGCGGGAGATGACCTCGACTGTGACCGGGTACTCCTTGAGCCGTTCATGGAAAGTTTCGTAGTGCTGCTGGGCCAGGATCGTGGTGGGAACCAGGATGCCGACCTGCTTGCCGTCCAGCGCGGCCTTGAAGGCGCCCCTCAAGGCGACCTCGGTCTTGCCGTAGCCGACATCGCCGCATACCAGACGGTCCATCGGTTTTGAATTCTGCATGTCGGCCAGCACGTCCTGGATTGCCGACAGCTGATCCGGAGTTTCCTCCCAGGCGAAGGAAGCCTCGAACTCGCGGTACATCTCATCCGGCGGAGAAAAGGCGAAGCCTTCGCAGATCTGTCGTTTGGCATAGATTTCCAGCAGCTCGCCGGCCAGTTCCTCGATGTTCTTGCGGGCCTTGCCCTTGGATTTCTCCCAGCTGACCCCGCCCAGTTTGTCCAGCGACGGCTGTGAACCTTCCGGGCCGACATAGCGTTGAACCAGCCCCAGGCGGTCAACTGGCAGGTAGAGCTTGTCGGAACCGGCGTATTCCAGCAGCAGGAAGTCACCGCCGACACCACCGACGCTGATGTGCTGCAGGCCGCGGTAAAGGCCGATGCCGTGGTCGATATGCACCATGTGGTCGCCCGGCTTGAGTTCGGCCAGCGACGACAGGATCTGCTTTTTGCGAACCTCGGATACGCCGCGCCGCCTGACCCGCTTGCCGAAAAGCTCCTCCTCTGCGACCAGCGCCAGTTGCGATGAGGGGAGTCGGAACCCGCGCGAAACTTCACCCAGCAGCAGTGTGACGGAATTGCGGTGAACTGCGGCAAGTTCATCGTCAAACCCGGTTTCGCTGATGCCGCAGTTTATCTCGTAGGGCGCCAACAGCTGTTTCAGGCGTTCCGCCTGGGGCAGCTGGTGACAGGCCACCAGCACGCGCCAACCCCGGTCGAGCCAATTGCGCAGCGTGCCGGCCAGTGGCGCCAGGGCATGGCTGCTCTCCTTGGAAACGTTTACCCGCAGATCGCTGTTGTCCTGACAGGGTATGTCGATCGTGGTAGTGCCGGCATGAGCGTCGAGATGCAGTCCGGAAAGTTCGATGCGGCTGCGTCCGGCTATCAGGGAATCCAGTTCTGTTTGGGAGAGGTACAGCTGTTCGGCCGGGGAATGGGCAAAGCCGGTGGCAAGTGCCTTGGCCGCACCGGAGGAGATCTCTTCGCTGAAACTCTGGCAGGTGGAACGGATCGATTCCGCGTCCAGCAGGATCAGCGGAATTCCGGGCGCATGGTCAAAGATCGTTTCAAGGCCGGGGTGCAGCAGCGGCTGCAGAAAATCTACACCCTGGAAGTAGACCGCGTTTTGCAGGTCCTCAAGTATCAGGCGGCGACGATTGGCCGGTATGTCCAGGTTGTCGCAGAGCTGTTTCAGGCGCGGTGCGATGTTCTCCAGTACCTGGTCGGTCAGCAGCAGTTCCCTTGATGGGAGCAGGACCAGCTCTTCCACCACTTGCAGGGAGCGTTGCGTCAGCGGATCAAAGGCGCGGATGGTTTCGGCGATGTCTCCGAAGAACTCGATTCTGACCGGGGTCGGCATGTTGGGTGGGAAAATATCCAGAATGCCGCCCCGCACAGCAAAGGTACCGCGATCCTCGACCAGCGGCACATTGGCGTAACCCATCCTGACAAGTCTTGCCAGCAGGTCGTCCCGTTCGAATTCTTCTCCGGTCACCAGATAGCAGGACGAGTCGTTCAGTGTCGCAGCGGCCAGAACCCGCTGCAGTGCAGCCGCCACCGGGATTATCGTTATCCTTGTAAGGCCGTTTTGCAGCCGGAACAGCGTGTCCAGCCTGGCGCCTGAAATGTCGGGGTGTGGCGATGACGCCGAGAAAGGGGCTGCGTCCCAGGCCGGAAAAAGGAGCGGTTGGGATTCTCCGCCTGAAAAGAATGCCAGCTCCCGGCAGAATTCTTCCGCTGCTTCCTGGCTGGCGGTTATCACCAGCGCACGGTCGAGGCCGGCACGCAGCAATTCCGCAACTGTCAGAGCCGGTGACGAACCTTTCAGGCCGGGCAGGGCGATGCGTTGTTCTCCGCGCCTGATCGCGGCGATAACGTCGATTATTTCTGGAATAAGGGGAGTCATGGGGGTCTTTGTCAGCATCACTTACGCAGATCGGTTGCAGTGTTGTATATTGGAAAATTCAAGGACGGGGGCAATCGCATCAATGTTTCCGCAGGCCGGCCTTGAGCTTGGGTTTGCCGTCCTCGATAACTACCCTGAACGTAAAATTTTCTGTACCCAGCTTGGCCGCAAGCAGCGGCCTCTGCTTTTCAATGGTTGCTGCGACCAGATCACGGGTTATCTTGTCCACCGGCAGGTTGCAGGCCTTTCTGGCCTCACGGAACTCGTGAACGATACGGTCCAGATCATTCGCTGTGTGGGAGGCGCCTGTTTCCGAAATATTTTTTTCCGGTTTGCTTCGCTGGCGCAAATGCAGGTCGCTGATGAAACGGTCACGGGAATACCGACCCTCTTCCATTAACTTGAGAATCCTGTTCCAATGTTCACGGTAGGTGTTGAGGCGGGCCACCAGCATGTTGAAGCGATGCTTATGCATGGTATTATTGATAGGCACACCGGTATAGCGACGAACCATCTTTTCGACTTCGGAAAGCAACGGCAGCGGTTCACGTTTTTCAAGGCCGATGAAGTACTGTTCATACTTTAAAATCAGTTCACCCAGCTGCTGGTCAAGTTTTGCAATGTCATCGGCAATTGCCATGTGGAAACCTTTTCAGGTGGTGCGTCAAAAACAGCAGTCTACTATATCGGAATGGTCAAATAAGTAAAGATTAAAGATGTCATTCATATCTGTCCATATTTGGCGCTAATAACTTGACGCTAAACGCTTTATCAAATAATATGCCTCACTTGCAAAGGCAGCCAGCCCTGGTAGCGTGATGGCGCTGGACCTGTTAATATTCTTTTAATATGGAGCTGCAATTTATGAAACCATGTGCCGCCGTTGTACTTGCCGCCGGGAAGGGCACCCGCATGAAGTCAGGTGTTATCAAGGTGCTGCATCCGGTTGCGGGTTTGCCGATGCTTTCCTGGCCGGTTTCTGCGGCTCGCGAAGCGGGGGCCACACCGATTGTGCTGGTGATCGGGCATCAGGCTAATGCGGTTCAGGGGCTGTTTCGCGGTGATGGAGGTGTCCTCTGCGCCATGCAGGAACAACAGCTCGGCACCGGGCACGCGGTGGCCTGCGCCCTGGATGCGCTGTCGGGTTTCAGGGGGACAGTGCTGATCCTGTGCGGAGATACCCCGCTGCTGCGTCCGGAGACGTTGGGTGACCTGCTGAAATTCCATGCTGAGCATGCGGCCGTGGTCACGGTGCTGACGGCGGTAATGGACGACCCCCACGGTTATGGCCGGGTGGTTCGTGACGAAGACGGCCGGGTGATGCGCATTGTCGAACAGAAGGACGCCGACCCGGAAGAACAGGATATTCGTGAGATCAACAGTGGCATCTACTGCATGGAATCAGATTTCCTGTTCGAGAATATCCGCTCCATCGGCAACAATAATGCACAACAGGAATACTATCTGACCGATCTGGTGGCGATTGCTGTTCGCAAGGGATTGAAATGCCTGGCGATGCCGACCGCTGACGCCGACGAAATCATGGGGATCAACGACCGCGTCCAGCTGGCCGAGGCGGCCCGCATACTGCGGCGGCGCATTAATCGTGAACTGATGCTCTCCGGAGTGACGCTGGTTGATCCGGAACAGACCTATATCGACCAGGGAGTCCGTATCGGCGCTGATACAGTGGTTCATCCGAACTGTCATATCGGTGGTGAAACCGTGATCGGTTGCGGCTGCGAAATCGAACAGGGGGCCAGCATCTCCGGTTGCAGTATCGGTGACGGTTGCCATATCAAGGCCGGTTCCGTGCTGGAAGGGTCGGAGTTGCGTGAAGATGTAGCGGTTGGCCCGATGGCGCATCTGCGTCCGGGTACGGTGCTGCACAGCCACGTCAAGATCGGAAATTTCGTCGAAACCAAAAAAGCTGTGATGGGTGAGGGGTCCAAGGCCTCTCACCTGACCTATCTGGGGGATGCCGAGATCGGCCGGGATGTCAATATCGGCTGTGGAACAATCACTTGCAACTATGACGGTGTCAACAAGCACCGCACGGTAATCGGGGACGGAGTTTTCATTGGCAGCGATGTGCAGCTGGTGGCGCCGGTCACGGTTGGTCGAAATTCACTGGTGGCGGCCGGCACAACAGTAACAATCGATGTGGAGCCGGATTCGCTGGCAATTGCCCGTGTCCCACAGGTCAACAAGGTCGGCTGGCGCTTGAAGAAGAAATAGCCGTCGAATGAACGCAGTCGGGAAGACTACCATGCCAGACATGCCTCGGGATACAACCACAACTGAAACCATCTTGATCATCGAAGATGATGCCGGCTTTGCCGAGCTGATGTCCGCAAGCCTTGCGGAAGCGGGGCATGGCTGCCACTGTTTTACCCGTGGAGACACCGCTTTCGGCTGGCTGGCATCCAATTCGGTCTCCTTGATCATCCTTGATTACTCGCTTCCGGATATGACCGGGGCCGCATTTGTGGACCGGATGCGTAAAATCGGTCTGTCGATTCCCTTTGTGATGGTCACCGGTCGTGATGATGCCCTGCTGGCGGTCGAGATGATGAAAACCGGCGCCTGTGATTTCATGATCAAGGACACCACCTTTCTTGACAGGTTGCCGGCGGTGATTTCGCGCGCTCTGCACGAGGTGGAAACCCGCATTAAACTGGAAAAAGCCGAGATGTGCCTGCGGCTCAGCGAGGCCCGCCTGGCCCGGGCTCAAAAAATCGCGCGCATGGGCAGCTGGGAGTGGAATATTGTCAGTGGCGAAATCTACTGGTCGGACGAGTTGTACAATATCTTCGGACTGAAGCCGGGAGAACCGCGTGAAATCAGTATGGAGTGGATTTACTCCGTCGTTAGTCCGCTGGATCTGCCTGCATTCAAGAAGGCAATGCTCAACTCGGTAAAAACCTGCCAACCCCTCAACATCAACTACCGCATTATCAGCAAGGACTTCGGAGAAATAGTCGTCAGCAGCCAGGGCGAGGTCGAGTGCGACGAGTCCGGCCGCGCCTGCCTGCTATCCGGAACCACGCTTGATATAACCGCCCGCATCCGCGCCGAGAGCGAAATCCAGCAGCTGATCAATTACGACACCCTGACCGGGCTCCCCAACCGCAGTCTGTTGCACGATCGTCTACATCTGGCAATCGCCCAGGCCGCCCGTGAAAAACACCTGCTGGGGGTTCTGATCCTGGACCTGGACCGTTTCAAGGGGATCAACGACGCCCTGGGACACCGTGCCGGCGACAAGCTGCTCAAGTTGGTTGCCAACCGCCTTGGAGCCTGTGTCCGTGAGACCGATACTTTGGCGCGTTTGGGGGGGGACGAGTTTGTCGCCATACTGGTGGGAGTCTCAAATGCGGAAGGAATTACCAAAGTCGCCAAAAAGATTCTGACGATCGTTTCGGAACCGGTCTATATCGAGGGGCACGAGATCTACTCCACCTGCAGCATCGGCATCGCGGTCTATCCCATGGATGGTGAGGACAGCCACACCCTGTTGAAACATGCCGACCTGGCCATGTACCAGGCCAAGGAGCAGGACCGCAACAACTTCCAGTTTTTTTCGCGTGACATGAATATCAAGGTGCTGGAGCGGATGATGCTGGAAAACTCGATGCGCAAGGCTCTGGAGCGCGAAGAGTTTTTTCTGGTCTACCAGCCGCAAGTGGACAGTCGCAGCGGGAGAATCACCGGAATGGAGGCGCTGCTGCGCTGGCAGCATCCTGATCTGGGTCTGCTGTCGCCGGACAAGTTCATCTATCTGGCGGAGGAGAACAATTTTATCATTCCTCTGGGAGAGTGGGTGCTGCGCACCGCTTGCCGCCAGAACAAGGCCTGGCAGAACCAGGGGCTGCCGTCCGTCCGGATCGCGGTGAATCTTTCCGCAAAACAGTTCGGGCAGTACCATCTTGACCAGGTCATCGCTTCCACACTTCTGGAAACAGGCTTGGAAGCGGAATACCTGGAGCTGGAGATCACCGAAAGCACGATCATGAAGGATGCGGAGCAAAACACGGTGATCCTGCAAAAACTCAAGGACATGGGCGTCTCCCTGGCTATTGACGACTTTGGAACCGGCTATTCCTCGCTCTCCTACCTCAAACATTTTCCGATCAGCCGCCTGAAGATCGACCGCTCTTTTGTCAGGGATATTACCACCAATACCGATGACGCCGCCATTGCCGAGATCATCATAGACATAGCCCGCACTCTCAAGCTGAATGTAATCGCCGAAGGTGTCGAAACCCGTGCCCAGATGCAGTTTCTCTCGTTCAACAACTGCGTCGAGATGCAGGGCTATCTCTTCAGCCGCCCGGTCCGTGCCGATGAATTTGCCAGGCAGCTTAAAAACGGCCTGAAATACTGACGGTGGATCTTGGTGACCTTCTGGTTTGCCTTTGACCGCTCGCCGTATTATGATCTCTGCCAAGAGTGAAACGAGCTCATGCCCCCTTTTCTCCTGATAAACCCGCTCTCCGGCTCCTATTCACCGTCGCTGCGCAACAATCTTCTGACACAGCTTGAGTCCGCCGGCATTACCCCGGAGGTGATGACCGTTACCGGACCGGAAGACGCCCGGCGGGTCTGTGCGCTGATCGAGGATTCCGTTGAAAATCCGGTTATACTTGTAGCGGGTGGCGACGGAACCATAAATGCCGTCATCAATGCGCTGGCACCGGGACGCAGCACTCTCGGGATACTTCCGGTGGGGACGGCAAACGTGCTGGCCCACGAACTGGGAGTCGGCAGCGTGGAGGCTGCCATTAAGTGTATTGCCGCCGGCAATAGCCGGCCACTGGCGGTCGGTCTGCTGGAAAATGACGCCGGATTCAGCCGGCGTTTTGTGCTGATGGCCGGTATCGGACTGGATGGCAGCATCGTCCATGGGGTGCGTCCCCAGGAAAAGCGTTTCCTGAAAAAAGGGGCCTATCTGCTCTCGGCCCTGCGCATCCTGCTGAAATGGCCGCGTGGCAAGTTTTCGCTGGTGGCGGATGGATGCCGGCTGGAATGCCATTCGGTGATAATATGCAATGGCGCCCGCTACGGCGGCAATCTGGAATTGGTTCCGGAAGCCGATATTTCCGAGCCTTTGCTGGATCTTTTCTGCATTACCTCCGAAAGCCGCCATTCCTATCTTGGAATCATTGCCGCCGTATTATCGGGACGCTCCGGTGAAAGAAATGACGTGAAGCGGCTGCGTGCCTCGCGGATAACTGCCGGCGGTGACAGGCCGATTCAGCTGGACGGCGACAGCTGCGGCCGAGCGCCGGTAACAGTCGGAGTGCTGGCAAATTTCGCCGGAATTCTTACCCCCTGAAGCTCCTCTCCCGGAACCCTGTTCAAGCCCTTTCTGACTTTTCAACACATTATGCATCTGAATACGCCGATTTGATCCGAATCTGTATTGTTGACATTATTTTGAACTAATGTTATGAACGTTTTATTGAGATAGACCAATAAAATTTCGATGTAACAGATTGCGCCCCGTGTGACTGTGCTTGCCGCTGCAAGCGGGTAAGACGTCTGATCAGAATTAACCGCCGCTGTCTGCCTGGCGGTCCTGCCGGGTTTTTCAAGAAAAGAAGCCCCATTAGTCCATTCCACCGTTTGATCTGGAATTTTTTTCGGGTTTCTGTGCCATCACGATCGTTTCCATATTCGCGTTGCAGCGCGTCAAGAGAGGACGACTGCACTCCGAGTAGTCTTTACACGGCAAATTTTAGAGGAGGAAGAATATATGAAACTTCAAGGCAGATGTTTAAAAATGCTGCAGGTGTTGTGCTTGTCGGGAATAATCGCTCTGGTTGGCGCAGGTTGCCTGTTTGCGATGGAAAAAGGAACTGGAAAGTCTAGCGTGAAACCTGTTCCACAAACGGCGGATCTTTATTCCTCAGAGCCGCTGCAACTGACCCCGGTGCAGTGCGGCCAGTGCCACAGCTCGCTTTATTCAGATATAAAGACCGCTGGAGGGCGTCACAAGTTTGAGTGTCAGAAATGTCACAAGAGTTTTCATGCCTATAGCCCGGTGAAAAACAACTGGCCGGAACTGATGCCCAAATGTCGGGATTGTCATCTGCTGCCGCACGGTGAAAAAATTATCGACTGTTCCTCCTGCCACAATAATCCCCATGCCGCAACCAGAATACCGATGTCAACCACGCTTGTGAAATCCTGCGCGGCCTGCCACGGCGGTCCTTTTGATCAGCTGCAGAAATTTCCCAGCAAGCATACCAAGTTGACTTGCGACAATTGCCATACTTCGCATGCCTATGTTCCTGCCTGCAACGCCTGCCATAAAGCGCATTTTGAAGGTCAGGAGTTCAAAACCTGCAACAGTGAATGCCATCCTGTGCACCAACCGCGCAATATCAGCTATAAAAAAGACGCGGATGCACGCACCTGCGGCGCTTGCCACGAAAAGGTATATGTAAAGTGGAGTAAATCACCGAGCAAGCATTCCAAGGTCAATTGTGCCAGCTGCCACAGCAAGCATGGTTATAGTCCGGAATGCAGCGTCTGCCACGTCGGGCCGCACAGCAAACAGCTGCATGAACGGTTCCCGAAATGTCTGACCTGCCACCAGAATCCGCACGATCTGCCGATCAAGCAGCACAGCAAGTAATATTAAGCGGACAAGTATCCACTTAAAAGGAGAAACCCTATTCGTGCCTGGTTGCTGCCGTTATTTACTGATCTTTGTCTTCGGATTGCTGCTTCTTCCACCGATAACGTGTTGGGGTGCTGATCTTCTGGTAACCTCCGAGACGATCTTACGCGGCTTTGACCGCCAGGTGGAGAATGGCAAAAAACTCAGCGCCGTGCCGGCCTATGAGTATCTGCAGATTGATTATCGCGATATCGGCCTTTCCGGCCTGTCCCTGCACGCCAACGGTTGGGGCAGGGGCAACCTGGGTGATAATTTCAACAGTGACGACACTGCCGGCCAGCTCCTGCATGCATATCTTCAATATATTCCTGCAAGTCGCGACTACCTCTTGCGTGCAGGGCGGCAGTACATTTTCGAAGGGGTGGCGCGCGACAGCCTGGACGGGATTTACGGCAAGGCGTACCTGACTCCGGCCGTAACGCTTTCAATGTTTGCCGGTTCGCCGGTTGCCCTCGATACATCAAATGGTCGCCAGGGTGATTTGATGTTCGGGGGTAAACTCACCTATTCCAAAGCAGGACGTTATGATGCGGGCATTTCGCACAAATACATATCCGACAATGGTTCCCGTCACGAAGAGAGTCTCGGAACCGATGTCATGCTGCAGCTGCCGGGAAACGTATCCCTGCTGGGTCATTCCGCGTTAAATCTGATGACAAGCGACTGGCGGGAACACTCCTACGAACTGCGACTGCCCTTTAAACAATTCGTATTTCAGCCATTTCTGCAGTATTACCGTTACGAGGATTATTTCAGCAAGCGCAGCAACAGCGCTACCCCGTTTCGTTTCCTGCAGGGAACCGATAATGTTTTGACCGTGGTTGGCACAGAAGCGTTCTGGTATCCCTCCGAGCATGCGGAATGTGTGTTGAAATTTAAAAACTACGAATATGACCAGCGCTTCGGTGGTTCCCAGTTGTACACTCTCCTGGCTATCTGGAAGTGGAAGATACTCTCGGAGGTTGGCGCGGAGTTTGGCCGCATGCAGGGGAGCGATTCTGAGAACAGGTATTACCAGGGCCGGGGATATTTTTACTGGAATATTTCACCCGGTTTTGTAACCGGTGACGTAATGTATGTAAACTATGATGAAGCGATCTACACCAAAAACAGTTCCCTGTTTACTTCTGTAGGTGGTGGAGTAAAGTTTTTAAAGGATGCGCTCAGTGTCAAGTTGTCGTTCGACTACAGCAACGATCCCTATTTCGACCGTGATTACCGCTGGATGCTGAAGCTGAACTATCTGCTGGACAAAAAATTTGCCGGCGCTGCCCGGAAAAACTGAAAATTATCAGCTAGCGATACAGATGGAGAACCGTCTTGAATTTTCTTAGATATACAGTTTTTTTAACGGCGGTATTATTGCCGGTACTGCTGGTCTCATGCGCGGCGCAACGCGGATACCGATTGCCTGAAACTCATCCCGCTCTTCATGAACTGGGGGAGAGAAGGGAGTTCTGCACCAAATGCCATGGCTTCAATAAGGAGCCGGTGGATTTCGAACGTTACAACCATACGTCGCTTTTTACCGATTCGCACCGTCTGGTCGCCTATCAGGATGAGAGGGTCTGTTCGATCTGTCACAGCCAGAGTTTTTGCAGCGATTGCCATGCCACGCGGGTCGAGCTTAAGCCATCGATTAAAAATCCGACCGAGAACTATCGTCGTGTGCAGCACCGGGGTGATTTCCTTGCGCGGCACCGGATTGAGGCGCGTATCGATCCGACCTCCTGCTTCCGTTGCCACGGCAACCCGAAATCGGCTCAAACCTGCCAGTCCTGCCATGGATAGCGTCAGCGGCCGGAATAGAGGAGAAAAAGCATGAGGTGGTTTTGGGCGGTTGTTATACCCCTGATTCTCAATCTGGCCGGGTGTGGCAGTTCCGGGAACACGAATGCACCGGTATCCACGGCGCCGCATGAATCCACATGGGTGACATATCATCGCAATGATATTGTCAATGCCAGGGCGATTGCTGCAAGTGCCGCCGCAACCTCCGCTGTCGTTGACGGAGTGCTGATAAGTGAACATGTGTTCCAGTGCCGGGTGTGCCATGGAGACGGATTGATGGGAGTCAACTCCGTTCCCGCCTGCCTTAATTGCCATGTGCTTGACCCGGTCAGATATCCGACCATGTGCTACTCCTGTCATGGCGGTTATCCCATTAAGGTGATGAATCCGCAGTCATGGTATTCGACCGTGGTGAGCGCCCCGCAAAATCAGTATTCTACGACTGTTCCCAGGCGTCCCCTTCTGCCCCTGGACACTGCGTTCATCGGTCGTGTCAGAAGCACACCCGCCATCCATCTCAAGCATGACGCGGTTTTAATTGACACTACCGGCGACATCACATCCGACAAATGCGCCGCATGCCACGGAGAGAAAAATGACCGCGGGGAAAGACACCATGTTGAGGTTATGAACAGTTTGAATATGGGATGTCTCGGACCGCTACCTTACGGTTGCCATACGTTCAATATGGTCACTTTTACTTTGGTGACACCTGACTGCAGTGCCTGCCATGCTATGTAATCTGCCATAGCTATCTAGCTATCATGTCCGGCCGTAGCTTTGAACTGTTTTCTGTTTCAAAGTAGCTTCATAGATAAGCCGATCTGTGATATATCTGGAAGTCAATTTATGACAGAAGGAATATCATGGCCCACACCAGCATCATCGTCAAAGGCGCCTGCGAGCACAATCTCAAGTGCATCGACGTCGAAATCCCCCGCGATCAACTAGTTGTTATTACCGGTATCTCCGGCTCCGGCAAGTCTACACTGGCCTTCGACACGATCTACGCCGAGGGGCAGCGCCGATATGTGGAGTCGCTCTCGGCCTATGCCCGCCAGTTCCTGGAGCAGATGGAAAAACCGGATGTGGAGTCGATCGAGGGGCTCTCCCCGGCCATTTCGATCGAGCAGAAGACCACCAGCAAGAATCCGCGCTCCACGGTCGGCACAGTGACCGAGATCTACGATTACCTGCGACTGCTGTTTGCCCGGATCGGGCATCCGCACTGCACCTCCTGCAACAAGGAAATCACCTCCCAGACCGTTTCCCAGATGGTGGACCAGATCATGACCCTGCCGGCCGGGACCAAGCTGACCCTGCTGGCGCCGATGATCCGCGGCCGCAAGGGGGAGTATAAAAAAGAGCTTAACCAGTTGCGCAAGGAGGGTTTCACACGGGTTGTGGTCGATGGCACCCTGCGGGAGCTGGCGGACGAGATCGAACTGGACAAGAAGAAGAAGCACGACATCGACATCGTGGTTGACCGGATCGTGGTCAAGGATGGCATCCAGCGCCGTCTGGCGGATTCGCTGGAAACCGCTCTGCACCACGCCGAGGGGGTGGTCAAGGTCGAGGTGGTAACGCCGTCCGAGGTAGGGGCGAATCTTGAATTCGCCCGGAATGGTGGACAATCACCAAAAGAAGGGCGATCACAAGGATCGCCTCTACAGACCCTGATCTTCTCCGAGAAACTGGCCTGTGTTGATTGCGGCATCTCCTACCAGGAAATCACGCCGCGCCTGTTCTCGTTCAACAATCCCCACGGCGCCTGCCCGGAATGTACCGGTCTGGGCACCCGCATGTATTTCGATGCCGAGCTGGTTGTCCCCAATCATGATCTGTCGCTGCGGGAGGGGGCGATCGCACCCTGGGAGAAACGGCTTTCGGGCTGGTTTCACCTGATTCTGGAGGCGTTGGCCAAGGCCTACCATTTTGACATGAACACACCGTTCAAGGAGCTGTCGCCGCAGGTGCGAGACGTGATCCTGAACGGATCAAAGGGGGAGAAGATCGAGTTCTGGTGGGAGGAGGACGGCGATCGCCGCCACACCTATCAGAAGGAATTCGAAGGGGTGCTGAACAATCTGCAGCGGCGCTGGCGTGAAACCGAATCCGACGCCGCCCGGGAAGATCTGGAAAAGTACATGAACGTGATGCCCTGCCCGACCTGCCAGGGGGCCCGCCTGCGACCAGAGGCGCTGCATGTGCTGGTGGCCGGTCGTACTATTCGCGAAGTCACTTCCCTTTCGATTCGTGATTGTCTTCAGTTCTTCGAGGCGCTGGCGCTGACCGACAAGGAACAGGAAATTGCTCGTAGAATACTGAAGGAAGTTCGTGAACGGCTCTCCTTCCTGATCAACGTCGGATTGGATTACCTTTCGCTGGACCGCACCTCCGGCACCCTCTCCGGAGGCGAAGGGCAGCGTATCCGTCTGGCAACCCAGATCGGTTCATCGCTGGTGGGAGTGCTGTATATCCTGGACGAGCCCTCGATCGGACTGCATCAGCGCGACAACTCCCGCTTGCTGGAGACCCTGAAGCGTTTGCGTGACCTGGGAAATACCGTGCTGGTGGTTGAGCATGACGAGGAAACCATCCTGGAGGCCGACCATCTGATCGACATGGGGCCGGGAGCCGGAGTGCATGGCGGCGAAGTGGTGGCCCAGGGAACGCCGGCCGAAGTCATGCGTGATCCCGCCTCACTGACCGGCAGATACCTGTCGGGTGAGTTGAACATCCCGGTGCCCAAAAAACGCCGCAAGGCTGAGAAGTCCATGCGCATAGTCGGGGCCAGCGAGAACAATCTCAAGAACGTCAACGTGGATATTCCACTAGGGGTGATGACCTGCGTGACCGGCGTCTCAGGTTCCGGGAAATCCACGCTGGTGATCGACACGCTGCACAAGGTGCTGGGGCAGCGCCTCTACCGCAGCCGCGAGAAGGCCGGGGCTGTAAAAGATGTGCTGGGACTGGAGCATCTGGACAAGGTCATCAACATCGACCAGTCCCCGATCGGCCGCACCCCCCGCTCTAATCCGGCCACCTACACCGCGGTCTTCGGCGACATTCGCGACCTGTTCTCGAACCTGCCCGAATCCAAGCTGCGCGGCTACAAGCCGGGACGCTACTCGTTTAATGTCAAGGGGGGGCGCTGCGAGGCCTGTTCCGGTGACGGCATCATCAAGATCGAGATGCACTTTTTGCCGGATGTGTATGTGGAATGCGAGGTCTGCAAGGGGGCGCGCTACAATCGCGAGACGCTGGAGGTGCATTACAAGGGCAGGTCGATTGCCGACGTGCTGGATATGACAGTCTCCCAGGCGCTGGAGTTCATGGGAGCCATCCCCAAAATAAGGAACAAGCTGGCCACGCTGGAGGAGGTCGGACTCGGCTACATCAAGCTGGGGCAGTCGGCCACGACCCTCTCGGGGGGCGAGGCCCAGCGGGTCAAGCTGGCCAAGGAACTCTCCAAGCGCGCCACCGGGCGCACGATCTACATTCTGGATGAGCCGACCACCGGTCTGCATTTCCACGATATCGCCAAACTGCTGGAGGTGATTCAGCGTCTGGTGGATGCAGGCAACACGATCGTGATCATCGAGCACAACCTGGACGTGATCAAGACCGCCGATTGGATCATCGACCTGGGTCCGGAAGGTGGTGACCGGGGGGGCGAGATCATCGCGGTCGGCACTCCGGAACAGGTGGCCAGGGTTGAGAAATCCTATACCGGTCAGTATTTGCGGAAGTTGTTGTGATGGCTTCTAAAACCGGCGAATTCAATCCGGCCGCCGGGGCGATCGACCCCGATGCTCCCTTCGATCATCAAAAACTGCTGGAACTGGCCGCAACGCGCATGCCCTTCGGCAAACACAAGGGGACCCGCCTGGTGGATCTGCCGGAAGGATATGTGGTCTGGTTCGCCCAGGAGGGCTTTCCTGCCGGAGAACTGGGAGACATGCTAAGGACGGTCTGCGAAATCAAGGTTAATGGCCTGGAGTTCCTGTTTGACCGGTTGAGGTGAATATAGATGGCGGTAAAATTGAAACGGCCCGGAGCTACGCTGCGGGCCGTTTCTGTTAAAAGACTACAAGTTTATTACATAATTCAGTTTGTTTTTCATTATGGAGAATCATCCAGATAAACATAGCCGCCATGACCACTTTGCGTACAGTCACCGCCGGTGACCTGGATCATGACCTGATTACCCTTGGAGTTGCTTACATCCAGCACGACTGACTGCCAGGGTATCATGCTCCAACTAGAGTAGTTTACGGATTTTATCCAACCGCTATAGGTAGGATCATTGTTGGCAAAACGTTTGTAGTAGAGGATCTTGTTGGCGGTAATATCCTTGACCATAACCTGAACATACGGTTGCTCCGGGATCGAATGTCCTGCGTCTTCAAGAACAGCAGCCCAGGCAAACTTGAGCGTCGGCAGAGCGACTGCCGGAATGGTTGCTGTCTGTGTTGCTGTGCTGACATGATCGGATGGATCGTAATTATTGATGCGCATTGAATAGTTGCCATTGTTTACCAACGGGAACAGTGTGCCGACATAAATGTCTGTATCTGTGCGCTGCGTGATGGCACTCTTTCCGGGAGTGTAAGGCGTACCATTAAAGGCGGTAAGCATTCCCCAGTAGGGATCGTAGTCTGGATTTACCGTACCATTTGCATCATAGCAGTGGCCCTTACCATCAGAAAATCCACCGGGGCAGACTGAGTAGCCAGGATATGTCCAGGCGGAGTCTGTAGTCGTTGCAGAAATTTTGGCAAAGGGGCTCTTGTTTATATCGTCCATTAGCCCTATGAGCGATCCCATGGTATATGCGTATGGAACCAACTGACTGTCCAGGCGTGTCTCAATAGTCCAATTGGACATGTCACCGCTTTCAAAACCGAGGTTGCCGAAGGAGGTGATTGTCGTTCCGGTGAAGTTCAGGGATATCTGGCGATAGGCAACGATCGACCACGGATTGGCTGTGTTTGACAACCCGTAGATTGCCACGGTGCTGGGGTTGGTCAGCTGAGCGCCAGGCAATGTGAAGTTGAAGCTGGCCGAGCTGCCCAGCGCAACCGGTGTGCCGCCGTTCAGCGTGTAGAACAGGCCCTGCATTGTCGGTGCTCCGGTAACAGTTCCGGTAACGGTTACGTCCGGCAGTGTGGTTGAAGTCACTGTTATGTTGGCTACATCAGAGGCGTTGACGGTTGGTGCGGTCAGGGCGATGTTGCCAAGGCCGTTCTCGGCAGCCTGGTAAGCCGCCTGGAATTGTCTGTAGCTGCCTATGTTCGAAGGAGAGCTGTAGACATATTTTGTGAATGTCTGGCTGAAAGCGCCGGCTTTGGAATAACCTGTGAAGCCGTTTGCCAGGCTGAAGTAGATGGTGACAACCTCACCCGGGAAGTTGGGGTCATAGAGGTAGAACGTACCGGCATCGACCGCATTGGGGTCGGGTACGAATTTATAGGCCAGCGTGACGTGTGCGAAGTCAGTTTTGTTGTTGGCGTCTACGGACTTCAGGATGAAAATTTGCGGTGTATTGGTGAGCTTCATGTTCATCAGCATCAGCATGCCGACCTGCTTGTTGCTGAGAGAGTTGTTTGATGAGTTCCAGGCTCTCTTCCAGATGTTCGAAGCCGAAGACTGGATGCTGGCAATCAGGGCCCTTTCAACGGTAGGAGTGTACTTGTTGTACAACTGGGGCAGGCCATTCAGTATCTTTTTGTAGCTGTAATACCAGGCGGCAAAATTGGACATACTCAGTCCACTGCCGTCCGGAGAAACAAAGTTGCCGAAGTTTGCCACATCAAAGCCGTCGTTAACCGGGACGAAGCCGGAGTCAACAGCGAAGCTGGAGATGTCTGCTGTAGCGGTATTCATGCCGCTGTGGGTGGCGGAAACATATGTCGAGAAGTGTACCGTCGAGAACGTGACGGTGTTGGCCCCGATGCTTAGCACATCAACCGGCACGTATACGCCGTTTGTCGAGTCATAGTAGACGACGGTTGGCAGCGCGTTGCTGGCCGGATTGTACGGTACAGTTACTTCGACCGGCTGAAGGAAGTCGTCGGGATAGTTGGTTGTAATGGCATACACGTCACCAACGGCTCCTCCGTTAGCTGCAATCGGATTGCCTGCCGGCACCGGAGCTACATTTTTCGTGACGGTAAATGTTGGTTGAGGGCTGGTTTCCGCATATGCTCCTTCCGGAACAGCGAAGTTGACGCTGGTTGCTGCATCGGTTGTTGTATAGGCGGCGCTGCCAGTGCTGGTATTGGTGTTGCCACTGTCACCTGAGGAACTGAACCAGGACGAATCCGAGCATCCAAACAGAGACATTACGACGGACCAGAGAAACAATGTTTTAAACAATTTCTTCATAAGACCCTCCTCTGTACCATATTTTGAAACAGCTAATGGCAGTGTATCAACATATCTGCCGTGGCGCAAGTCCCTGAAGTATAAAAAACAATACTAAATCGGTAGGGATGTAAAATAAACATCCTATTTTTAATGAATTTAGCGCGTTAGAGTGGTTAGGGATATGTGCTTAAAAAAATATAAAAACCGATTCGGTGAATATTGTGTTATTCGCATAATCAAATTAAAACATCGGTTTTATAGGTTGTATTCAGTGCACAGCGCAGGATATGCAGGGGTCGAAGCAGCGGATCAGTCGTTCACAGGATAGTTTGATGTTTTTATAGCCGGCGTCGCTGTTCACAGCGATCAGGGATTTGAGTGACATCTCGATTGCGGCCTGATTGATCGCGGTGGGTGTGATAATGTTGGCGGCACTGCAGATGCCGCGTTCGTCGAAGCGGTAGTTGTGCAGCAGGATCCCGCGCGGCGCTTCAATCAATGCCGTCCCTTCTCCGGCGTGAGGAGTAATAGTGCTTGGTGTCTCCTTGCGCAAACCTTCATTAAGCAGTTGCGAAATTAGTGATATGGCTCGCTCCACGGCCTGATGAAGTTCGATAATTCTGGCCTTCAGGGAATCCGTGATGGAGGTGGCATCAAGCAGTTTTCCATATTCAGTCGGCATTGACAGGTTGAGGCGTGCCAGTGGCCCCACCATGAAGACCGATTTGCCGTCAAAGCGGCTGACCTTGGCGTGAGTATTGTTTTCGTTTCGTTCGTTCAGCCAGGCTGCCGCCGAGCCGGCCGGAACGGTGACTCCGGTGGATGTCGCCAGGCGATCCCCGAACAGTGGCGGTCCGCCGCTTACGGCGCAGGCGCTGAGTGCCGGGAGTTTTGGCAGGGTTTCATTCAGAGAGGATACGAAGGTTATCATCGCGGTGACGCTATCACGGATTGCTGACAGTTGATCGGCAAGTCGCTGCAGTTGTTGAGCATCAGGCACCGAACCCAAACCGCCGGGCAACAGGTTGAACGGATGGATCGCCCGCCCGCCGACCGTCTCCTGAATCAGGTTTCCCAGAGCCTTGATTTTCAACCCGTGTTGCAGTTCAAGCGGCGCCACGGATGCCAGTGCCGGAAATCCTCCGACACCCAGATAGTCCGGCAGAGCCAGGCAAAAGATGTGCAGGGCATGGCTTTCGATCTGGCCTCCCTGGACAGCCAGTTGCCGCAGCAGGTTGGTCTGTTGAGATATCCGGACATTCAGCGCCTGTTCAAGAGCCTGCAGTGCCGCCACCTTGTGGACTGTTGAGCAGATTGAGCAGATCCTGCAGGCGATTTCAGCCACCTCGTCGAAGCGCCTGCCGACCAGCAGCGCCTCGAACAGACGTGGCGACTCGTGCAGATTCAGGCGGGCATCGACAATCCGCTTGCCTTTGCGAACCAATTCCACTCTTCCGTGTCCCTCAACCCTTGTCAGGATATCGATCTTGCCCGGTCTGCTCATGATTTCCACTCCGGACAGAACCGTCTCAGTCTGTCGATAACTGTTTGCCGGTCATATCCCTTTTGTTGGCAGATATCCAGGGCTTCCTCCAGGTTGGCCTCCGGTACCGGTCCGCGGCATCCCTCGCAGCCCACTCCCATGCTTGGGCAGCGGGCGCCGCAGCCACCCAGGGTCAGTACGCCTAGGCAGAGCCTGGATTGTTCCGTCAACAGGCACAGGTTCTCGCGCATGCGGCAGTCCGTGCAGACCGGATAAGCGATGGGAGCCGGAAGTGCGCCGCGCAGCAGTCCGGCCAATAGTCTGAGCAACTCTTCCTTTTCCGGGGGACAGCCGCTAATTACGGCATCAACCTTGACAAAGGCATGCAATGGTTGGGGTGAATAGCCGCTACTACTTATCCGGTCGCAGACATGGATCGCCTGCAGCAGCTCTTTCCTGCTTTCTCCGTTTTTCAGCGCCGCCACTCCGCCCCAGGCGGCACAAGTGCCGATCGCGATCAACAGGCGACTCCTCTTGCGCAGTGAGAGAAGCAATACATTTTCGTGCGGCATCGACAGGCAGCCTTCCACCAGCGCGGCATCATATTCACCTTCAAGTAAGGCGGGTGAACAGGCCATCGGAAAGTAGTGGAAATCTACCACCTCGATCAGTTGCGGCAACTCCGCTTCACAGTTCAACAGCGAGAGCTGACATCCGGAACAGGCGGTTAGTCCCGCTATGGCCAGGCGCAGGCGTTTCATGCCAGGGCTCCTTCGACTCCACGCAGGCGCGCGTGGCTGAAGACTGGACCGTCACAGCAGCAGAGCAGGGTTCCGACGGCGCAATGGCCGCAACGTCCCAGTCCGCATTTCATGTGTCTTTCCAGCGACAGGTGAATCCGCTCGTCGGACAGCCCGATACGCTTTAGCCCTGTTACCAGATAGGGGTAAACTACCGGCGGGCCGCATAATGCGGCGCAGGTCCGTTCCGCCCTGATAGTAAGTTGGTCCAGCAGGGCCGGCAGCAGCGCGACCCTGCAGTTTGGTGGGCCTTCCAGGCAATGCGTACGATGGTCAACCGCCAGTTGGACCGTGATGTCGCCTCGTAGAGCCAGTTGCCGCAATTCATCCAGAAAAAGCAGCGCACCCATTTCCCGCGCGCCATAGAGCAGGGTTAGCTCACCCCAGCGACGGCGCTGCTTAAGCAGCGCCAGCAGCAGTGAGCGTAGCGGAGCCATGCCGAGTCCACCGGCAATCAACAGCAGATCCTGGTTTTCATAGCTGTCCAACGGGAAACCATGACCGAACGGGCCGCGAACACCCACCGCTTCGCCAGGCGCCGCCCTGTGCAGAGGCGAGGTGACATGGCCCACGTGGCGGATGCATAATTCGATCATACCTTCAGCTGAGGGTAGTCCGCAGTAGGAGACCGGAATCTCGCCGATGCCGGGGAGAGACAGCTCCAGAAATTGTCCGGGAAGGAACGAAGCTACTTTGCCTGCGGCAGCACGATCGTTGCAGGTCAGAGTGAACAGGGTCGTGTCGGCGCTCAGGCTGCGGACACCGGTAATGGTTGCTGCAGTGGGGTGGCTGGCGTTCATGATGCACCTCGCTCCAGTCGCTCAGCCAATGGTCGCAGGTCCAGTCCGGCGGGGCATACTTCCCGGCAACGGCCGCATCCGACACAGCTGGGAATCCCCTTCAGCTGGCCGAAACCACGATATTTGTGGCGGTAACGATAACGGAAACGCTGTGCCCGGTCTTTCTGAAAACTGGCGCCGCCGGCCACCTGGGCGTGGCTCTTGAACAGGCAGTTGTCCCAGTGCCGCAGTCGTTCAGCGGACCTGCCGTCCAATCCGCCGAATTCCAGCACGTCGAAGCAGTAACAGGTCGGACAGCAGATGGAACAGGCTCCGCATCCCAGGCAATGCTCTGCCAGTTCCTGCCAGTCGGGCAGAGATGGATCCAGTTCGGACTGTGGTGGTAGTTTGCGTTGGTTGCCGAAGTAGCGACGCGTATCGTCGGCAGCCAACTCACGTTCTTCGATCAGTTCCGCCAGCGTTCCCAGTAGTTCATCACCGCCTGGTGAACCGCTGCTGACGGCGAAACCGTCGTCAGTCTTTTGCAGAAAAAGGTCGTGGGAGGCTGACAAAGAGGACGGCTGCAGATGGCATGAGCAAAATTGGTCGGGTGAACAGCTGGTGCCGATCAACGTCAGCGCCGCCCGTCGGGAGGCGTAGACCGGATCAGGGTCTTCTCCGAGGAAAATCCGGTCCAGGTAGCCGATGCCAGCCAGGTCGCAAGGATGCAGGCCAAAGAGGATCAGGGGAATGGTCGTGACCTGAGGTTCCTGGTAGTTCGTGTCGTCCCGATAGGTCAGAATGGTTTCCCTGGGGGGCAGCAGATATTTTTTCGGCGGCAGCAGGGTGCGGAGAGCATCAAGGTCGGGAAGGATGCCGGCTGCAAGCGGGGCGAAGCGCACAACGTCGTCTGCACCCCTCAAGGGAGCATGCAGTTCACCGCGTTGACGCAGCAGGTGCAGCAGTTGTAACAATCTGTTTGCAGTAATGAAATGAACTGACATGCCGCTCCTCCCGGGTTATCTGGCCGGCAGGTCAAGTATAACAGTTTCTCATCTAATGGCAAATGTCCCGGTGGCGGTTGGATGTGTAATCAGCAAACAAAAAATCTCCTCGGTTTTGCAACCTCGGAGATTTTCTATGTTCAAAATAGCCATTGCCATTATGCAATGTTTGTCAATGTTCGAAGTTACTCCACCGTAACGCTTTTTGCCAGGTTGCGTGGCTGGTCTACATCGGTGCCCTTCAGTACCGATATGTGGTAGGCCAACAGTTGCAGCGGTACCGACAGCAGCAGAGGGTCGAGATCTTCGTTCAGGTTTGGTATCTCGATGGTTGCTTCGGCCCTGCCCTTCACCTCCTGGTCCCCTTCACTGCACAGGGCTATCACTCGGCCGCCGCGGGCTATAACTTCTTCCATGTTCGACAGGGTTTTGTCAAAAGCGCTGTTCTTGGGCACCAGGACAACCACCGGCACTTCCTCGTCGATCAATGCGATCGGGCCATGCTTCATCTCACCGGCAGGATAGCCTTCTGCATGAATGTAGGAAATCTCCTTCAGCTTGAGCGCCCCTTCCAGCGCGATCGGGAAGTTTTTACCGCGTCCGAGGTAGAGGAAATCGCGTGCGTTCATATACTTTTTGGCCAGCTTTTCGACGTGGTCGTTCAGTTTAAGAGTCTCTTCCAGCAGTGCCGGAACCTTTTTAAGTGCGGCGATCATGCGTTGGCCGGACGGCGAGTCGATTGAGCAGGTGGCCCGGCCCAGCCGGATTGTGAACAGGTACAGTGCGGTCAGTTGCGTGACGAAGGCTTTGGTGGAGGCTACGCCGATTTCCGGGCCGGCGTGGGTATAGATCACGCCGGAGGATTCACGGGCGATCGAAGAATCGACCACATTGCAAATGGCCATGTTCATTGCTCCGCGGGACTTGGCTTCGCGCAGTGCCGCCAGGGTGTCGGCGGTTTCACCGGATTGGGATATCACGATTGCCAGAGTGCTTTCGTTGATGACCGGGTTACGGTAGCGGAATTCGGACGCTATATCGACTTCAACCGGTATGCGGCAGTAGCCCTCGATGTAGAATTTGCCGACCAGGGCCGCGTGCCAGGAGGTGCCGCAGGCGATGATCACGATCCGCTTTACGGCAGCCAACTGGCGATCGCTGAACGGCAGATCCTCCAGATAGACATCTCCATCGCTCTCCAGAAGACGTCCGGCAATGGTGTCGCGCACGGCACGTGGTTGTTCGTGGATTTCCTTGAGCATGAAGTGCCGGTAGCCCCCCTTTTCAGCCATAAGTGGGGACCAATCGATATGACGGGCCGCTTTATTCAACTTTTCTCCTGCTATTGTTGAAAAAGAGACTTCGCCATTGCTGAAAACAGCCATTTCACCATCCTCCATGAAGACCATCTCACGGGTGTGGGCCAGTATGGCAGGTATGTCCGAAGCAACGAAGTATTCACCCGTTCCCAGGCCGATTACCATCGGTGAGCCGAGCTTGGCCGCGATCAGTGTAGCCGGCTCTTTTTCGTTTAGGATGCAAACCGCGTAGGCGCCATGCAGTTCCATCAGCGCCCGTCGTACGGCTTTTTCAAAGCTGGTTTCGGTCTTGAGTTTTTCTTCGATAAGGTGGGCGATAACTTCGGTGTCGGTTTCGCTCTTGAAAATATGACCGGTCTGTTTGAGCTGTTCTTTAAGCTGCAGATAGTTTTCTATGATGCCGTTATGTACCACGATGACCGGCCCGGCCTTGTGAGGATGGGCGTTGATCTCGGAAGGCCTGCCGTGTGTAGCCCAACGGGTATGTCCGATGCCGATCACGCCGGAGAGCGGGTGCTCGCGCAAAAGGTTTTCCAGGTTGACCAGTTTGCCCTCGCTGCGGCGAATCGCGGATTCACCGGATGAGAGGGTGGCGATGCCGGCGGAATCATAACCACGATACTCCAGCTTTTTCAACCCTTCCAGTATCACGGGTGTCGCCTGTTGTTCTCCTATATAGCCTACAATGCCGCACATTCGAATTTCCTCCGAAAAATATTTAATATAAACTTGACTCTACTATCACATCTCGATGCTGACGGCACGCAAAAATCGCGATCTATTCCTTAACTGCCCGTAAAATTGCACTGAACATCTGGTTCTGGTCGGATTGGGATACCGATATTACCATGTCTACATCAAAAAGCCTGCCACAGACATCCCGTATCTTCTGTCTGGTTGTGGTGCCGATCAGATCACTGGTTCCAGCTGTGAAATAATCGTTGATCGCATTTTTAAGATCATCCCCGTTGACCATGAATTCGAAAAGGCACTGTCCGAGCAACTCCTCCTTGGTCAGTCCGAAGAGCTTTTCCGCTTTCTGGTTCGAGATAAGTATCTTGCCATCTGACATAAATGTTACGATAGGTGACTGGGCTATTTCGATGAAGTTTCGGTAGCGTTCTTCCGACTCCATCCGTTGTTGTGTCTTGTGATCCAATTCGGACATCAGTATGTTGTAGGAATGGATCAGTTCGCCGATCTCATCATTGCGCTTAAGCTCTATTCTCTGGCTGAAGTTGCCGGTTAGAGCAACTTCGGAAATGCTTGCAGCAACTTTCTTTACCGGGGTAATTATGGTCCTGTGCAGGATCCAGCCGGTAATGATGATGAAAATGGTCATTACGATTCCATCGTAAATCACGTCCCGCTTCAGGTTGTGCCTGATCTGGCTGTAAAGGCTTTCCATCGGAACGGCCACCGAAACGGCTCCGATGATCTCGCCGACTTGATATCCGTATGAAAAATGATCTTTGGGGAAGCGCTCCTGAATGAACCCCGGCGCCGTTTCATAGCTGCCATGGCAGGTCAGGCATGATTTGTCTGCAATCATAGGCAGGAGGTAGCGCAGGGATTTCTTTCCAGCTACGTCGGAAACCTGCCAGACCTCCTTCTGGCCGGGGCCCTTGAATGCGTTAAGCAATTCTTTCTCGAAACTGTCGGGACGATTATCCGGGTTGCGATAACGCAGCGAAACCTGACGCACATAAAAATTCGAACCGCTGGTCAACTGTTTGGCTATGCTGGTGGCGGCCACCTGTGGAATCAGATTGGGGTTTTGTTCAGGCTCTTTTGTGACGTTCCTGGACAGGTAGTCGCGAGTTTCAATGATCTGCCGCGAAATGGTGCGGGCATTGTCTACGGCTCCCTTTATGATCAATTCCTGTTCGCGTCGATAGCTGCTAAGTGCCAAAGCCAGGAAAAGTGTGATCAGAAGCAGGGATGAAATAAGATTAAAGGTGGTTGAAACGCTGCTGCCGGAAAAAATCTTCATTGGGCGCTCCACGTTGTTGGTGCCGGTGTTGTAATGTCAGGCCCCGTTCATCCACGATTATATGCGCTCATCACCTGATGGCAAGGATTATGTCATTTTCTGATTAAGCTTGAATTCCTGAAATGATATGTTATTTTGCTCGGGCCTAGAACCGGCCTGAGTTGGCAGGTAATCAGGCAAATTAATTTTTGTCAGGAAGGTTTCCAGTATGCATAGGAAAGCACCGGTGGCCCAAGGGAACAGGGGCTTCATATCTACCCTGCTGTTGTGTGTTGTTACACTGGGGGTTGTCGCCTTGTTGGGTGTTTCCGGATATATATTTTTTCTGCTGGCAAAGTTGCCCAGGGTAGATCGTCTGGCTGATTACAAACCGCCTATCGTCTCCCAGGTTTTTGGCGATGACGGCAGTCTTGTAGGCGAGTTTTATCTGGAACGACGAATTGTGGTGCCGGTCAACAAAATGCCTAGAAAGCTTATCCAGGCTTTTGTTGCCGCCGAGGATGCCAACTTCTATTCACACAAGGGCATTGATTATTTCGGCATTGTTCGCGCGGCGATCAAAAACATCATCTCGATGCGTAAAAAGGAGGGGGCTTCGACCATTACCCAGCAGGTGACCAAGTCCATGCTTCTTACGCCCGAAAAGAAATTTTCCCGCAAGATCAAGGAAGCTGTTTTGGCCACTCGAATGGAAGAAAGGCTTTCCAAGGATGAGATCCTCTATCTCTATCTGAACCAGATCTATCTGGGAGGCGGCTCGTACGGAGTTCAGGCCGCCGCCGAAACCTATTTCGGCAAAAACGTCGATCAACTTAACCTGGCTGAAATGGCGATGCTGGCTGGTCTCCCCAAAGCTCCTAATGCGTATTCACCGATCAAACATATGGAGAAAGCGCGAGAAAGACAGGGGTATGTGCTCGATCGGATGGTCAAGGAAGGTTACATTACGCCGGTCGAAGCTGAGCATGCCAGAAAAACGCCCATTGTTATTCAATCGATGAAAAAGGTTAACAACGAACAGTCGGCTTATTTTCTCGAATATCTGAGAATACAGCTGGAACAGAAGTATGGTGAGGACCAGCTTTATAAAGGCGGTCTCAAGATATACACAACCATGAATGCCGCTATGCAGCGGGCAGCCTTCGAAAGTCTCCGCAAAGGGCTGAAAGAGGTTGACAAGCGCCAGGGCTTCCGTGGAGCGACCAAATATCTCAACGATGCCGATGTTGAAACTTTTTGCAGCAAGGTTGAAGAGGGTATCGATTCAGCCGTTCTCAAGACCGGGGAAACCTATCAGGGGGTAGTTGTCGGATTCAATCCGCAAAAGGGTGAGATTCTCGTCAGGGTGGGGGACCGGAGGGGAATCCTGGCACGGAAAAATATGTCCTGGGCCGGCAAGATTGGGATGATAGATCACTACGGCAAGCCGGATAAGGGGGGCAAAAGCCTGACTCTTGGTTCGGTGATTGATGTCTCTGTCGTTTCGCCGGAGGTTAGTAAGGACGGTGCCCAGTTCGCTCTTGATCAGACTCCGGATGTTCAGGCCGCACTGGTTTCGATAGATCCCCGGACCGGTGGTGTCAAGGCCATGGTCGGTGGCTATGATTTCAAGAAAAGCCAGTTCAATCGTGCCATTCAGGCCAAGCGAAACGCCGGCTCCGCCTTTAAACCAATCATCTATTCAGCCGCACTGGATAAGGGCTTTTCACCGGCTACCATAATTGAAGATGCGGAAGTTGAGTATCCCGATGGCTCAGGTGGTACCTGGAAACCGAAAAACTACGACAACACCTTTCGTGGGCCGGTGACGATGCGGGAGGCGCTGACGTATTCCATTAATATTGTCAGTGTCAAGATTATGGAACAGATCGGTGCGCAATATGCCGCCGAATACGCCAGGAAATTCGGCTTCGTTTCCCCGATCCCGGATAATCTCGCACTTGCTTTGGGGGCCGCAACAATTTCGCCATTCGAACTGACTGCTGCTTATACGGTTTTTGCCAATAAGGGCTTATTGACCCCGCAATATTTCATCTCCAAGGTCACGGACGCTGAAGGAACAGTGCTTCAGGAAACTCAGCCGCCAGTGCCGGTTCCGGTTATTTCTCCAGAAAATGCATACGTAATCACCAACCTTATGCAAAGCGTTGTTGCCAGCGGTACCGGGCACAGGGCTTCCGTTATAGGGCGCCCGGTGGCAGGAAAAACCGGTACCACCAACGAAGCAAAGGATGCATGGTTCATTGGGTTTATCCCGCAATTGGTCACTGGTGTCTGGGTTGGTTATGATCAAGAGCGTTCTTTGGGGGCTGGCGGGTCAGGTGGCCAGGCGGCCGCGCCTATTTGGGGGGACTTTATGCAGAAGGCTGTAGCTCAGCTACCATCTGAGGATTTTGAAGCCCCTGAAAACGTGACATTTGTACTTATAAATCCACGCACCGGCAAGTTGGCGAAAGAGGGCACTCCGGGGGCTGTCATGGAGTGTTTTATAAAAGGCACGGAACCGACGTCTTACGACTAGTTATTGCTTTTCAAGTTTTGTTACATTGTTATGTCTTCGGCGACTCCGAATTTCTGACGTGTAACCGTTTCAAACTTTTTCCAGTCAACCCTATCCGAGAGGTTCTGATTTAAGATCATCCTCTTGGCTTCTTCGATAACATTCGTTCCTTTTCGGTACACATCATTGTGAACTTCAAGGAAAATCCTGCCCGACTCGGTTATTGCAAGCTTGACTGGTTTGTAAATAATCTCTCCAGGCGTATTGATCTTAACCTCCTTGAAAAAATTAACCATGTCAGCAGGGTAGACACGGATACAGCCGTGACTGGCATAACTGTAAATCGACCATGGCTTTGTGGTGCTATGGATCAGAATCCCTGGAATCGATGTTTTCATAGCGTATTTACCAAGTGGGTTTTGGGGTCCGGGGGGGACGCTGGAAATAACCTCTTTTCCGGATTCTTCCATTTCCGACTTTATCGAAGGAGGAATAAACCAGGTGGGGTCTTTTTGTTTGGCGATAATCTTGAATTTGCCAACCGGCGTCTGCCATACATATTTAGGGCTCTTTACCGATGTTCCAAGAGCCACTGGCAGTGATTTCAATAGCTTCCCCTGTTGGAAGAAATATAGCGTGCGGTCGGGAATGTTTACAACAATGCCGTCCTGCATGCGCTTGGGAATGATCTTGCGATTATTATAAGTCAGTTTTTGTCCAATCTTAAGGTAAGAGGTTGTGTCCAGTCTATTAAGCTTTATCAGGTGTTGGCGGGTGACGCCCAGTCTGGCTGCTACCAGGCGTATTGTGTCTCCGCTGGTTACGGTATAGGTGCCGACCCCGCCGACAAGCTTTGAGGAAGTTGCTTCTTCGGGAAAGACATCGGACACAGGATCAACATCTGGGGGCGAAGTAGCGGTTGGTGGAACTGGCGGAATAGTCTCTGAAGTAACCTGTGGCAGAACATCGGGTGGAGAAGTTTGTGGGGTTGTCAATGATAGTTCGATGATTTGCGCTTTTTGTAGGGTCAGCATGTAGAGTTTCTTGGCTCCGGACAGGTCTGCTTGCTCGTTATACTGTTCCGCGTCAGCCAATGTTGAGTCAAGGCTCTTCATGTCATCAGGCAAATGGCGGGCGGCGCCGGCCTTATGCAGTCTTGAGACCGCAATGATTGCATCGTCCCGTACATCTGCAGAAGCAAAATTGGCTGCAGACGCAATTGCGGCAGCAACTGTCAGGATGGTGGTGAATTTTAGTAAGTATATACGATCAAAAAAAATCATGGCGGAGTTATTTACAGTATCAAGCGCTACGAATGCAAACATTAATTTCCGGTCGAATTTGAAGTTGCCTAAAGAGTTGCACCATAGTTGGGTAATAATATTAAACAGCAATCGAGTAATAATAATTATTCGATTGCTGACAACTTTTCATTTGACACTTGAGATTTATTTATGATAGAAGATCGTTTCCTTTCAGGGCGGCAGTTTTCCTGATCGGGTCTGGAAAAAGTTGGTGTTCGGAAAATAGTTGTTGACACCA
>JAVBXN010000062.1 GCA_030824515.1 Pelobacter sp. | reverse complement strand
GTACTGGCTGCTGCAGTCCTTACCGGTGTTGTTCAAGTCTGGCATATCATAGTGCTAAGCTTGCTCTTAGGTGTAGTCAACGCCTTCGATATTCCGATACGGCAGTCCTTTATCGTTGAACTGGTTTCAGAGCGTGAAGATTTGAGTAACGCCATTGCGTTGAACTCATCAATCGTGCAGGCAGCACGTCTGATTGGCCCTGCAATAGCAGGTCTGCTCGTTGCTTCGGTTGGTGAGGGTATTTGTTTCGTCCTGAACAGTGTCAGCTACCTGGCGGTATTGCTGGCACTTGTTGCCATGAAACTTGCTCCCCGCTCTCATAATGAAAAGCCGCGCCGGAACGTTCTGCATGAACTGCGAGAGGGTTTCAACTACTCTTTCGGATTCGGGCCAATCCGTAGTATTTTGTTGATGGTCGCCTTAATAAGCCTTACGGGGATACCTTATTCCATTCTCATTCCGGTATTTGCAAAGGAAATCCTGCACGGTGGCGCCCACACCTTCGGTTTTCTGATGACTGCTGGCGGATGCGGCGCATTAGCTGCCACCATCTACCTTGCCTCACGCAAAAGCGTTCTCGGTCTTGGCAAACTCATTGTCCTTGCTGGATTCTTGTTTGCTATCGGGATTGCTTCTTTTGCTGTCTCCACCAATATCAACATCTCGTTTGCCTCTCTGGTAGTTGCCGGGTTCGGTGGAATTACAATGATAGCCTCCAGCAACACGATTCTTCAGACAATCCTTGATGAGCACATGCGAGGCAGGGTCATGAGTTTCTTCGCCGTTGCTTTTCTTGGAATGGCCCCTTTTGGTAGCTTCGGAGTCGGAACGATGTCAGGTATTATCGGCCCCCGTGAGACTTTACTGGTAGGAGCGGCTTGCTGTCTCGGCTCTACATTATTGTTTGCCCGTCAACTCCCTAAAATCAGGGAAGTTGTCAGGCCTATTTACGTGAAAATGGGGATAATCAAGGAAGTTGCTGAAGGCATGGAAACAGCAGCTGAGCAACCGCTGATGTCGGATAACCGGAAGTGACATGCCTATTCCGGTTAATTCTGACCTGTTGACGAATCATTGTATCATTGACAGTAACGTTGGGAGGCGCTGCGTCAGGTTATTGAAGTTCAGTCTGTTTGAGACTTAACCTCGGTTTTGTCTTTAGTGGTATTCACTGTCTCAGCAACCTTACTCTTCGTTTCCACCTGGGTTGGAGCAGATGCTTGAGGTGCAGGTAACGCTTTTGTCTCTGTCTGGGCTGCGTCTGTTGCTACAACTTCCGTTGTAGCTCCAGCTCCACCAGCTGTATCACCTTCTGATGCAGTCGGCTCTGGTTTTGCGCCGTAGCCGTCACCGTACCATCCTGAACCTTTGAGGCTGAATGAGGCTGCAGACACCAACTTACGGACTGTTCCGCCACATTCAGGGCATTTGTCTGCTGAAGGGTCTGAGAACTTCTGGCGGAGTTCAAATTGAATGTTACAGGAATTACAGCGATATTCGTAAATGGGCATTTATTCATCCTTAAAGTGAAGTACCTTGCAGTCAGCGGCTCCACAAATCTATTTTTTCGGAAGTTTTTTCACGAGGTATTCATATTCTTCATCATGATGTTCGAGCCAATGAAGAACCTGATCATCGTCCATATTAGCCGATAACTCTTTGTAAGTTTCCCGGAATCGTTTTATAAGATTGGCGTTTTCCATCTTAAGCCTCCATGAATTACCGTCTCTGCACCATATTGAGTCTATCCCTTTTTGGTCAATTTGAATAGTTTGCTATAAAAAGCCAGTCCATCACCACAAATAGTAACAGGATGAATAAAGCGAATAATGCGTTCAGCTATTTTTCGTGAATATATGCTGCGACTATATGCGACGTTGAGGCTCTGATTCAATAAGGAATGGATCTGGTCACTGACGGCGGAGGGAGCGGCGATGCGAACGGAAAGAGAGGAAATCATGTCTGATCTGGCAAATAGAGAGTGTATCCCGTGCAGCCGAAAAAGCCGGCCGCCGCGGCCAGCTCTGCGTTGAAATTGCGTTGAGGCTTCCTGCTTGTGCTTGTTTTTTTGACCGCACCAGATTGAAATTCCCGTATTCCCATATATCCTTTGGTGAAAGTATCCTGACATGAGGATGTTCCCGTGAAATTCAAACTTGGTACACGCACCACCAAGGCCGAGCTGGTCCGTGAGCTGAAAACGTTACATTTGAAACTCAAAGAGTATCGGCTGCTGCTGGATGAGTCGAGTGACCCGATCTTTGCCTTTTACCGCGACGGTCGCTACCGCTATGTGAACAAGGCCTTTGCAGAGGGAGTCGGTCACGAGCTCAATTACATCATCGGCAGAACGATATGGGACATCTTCCCCAGGGATGAAGCGGACAAGAGATTTTCCGTGGTCAAGTGGGTGTTTGAAAACGGGCAGACCAGGATCATCGAAGTGCGCGTGCCCAAATCAGACGGAGATCGATATTTTGTAACAACGGTCAAACCGATATTCGATATTGACGGAGCAGTGGATTCTGTTATCTGCATTTCCAAGGACATCACCGATCGCAAGCTGATCGAGGAAAAACTCGCTCATATGGCCCAGTACGACAGCCTGACTAACTTACCCAATCGGGCGTTGTTTTCCGACCGGTTGCAGCACGCCATCAGTGAGGCGGTCCGCAACCGGACACGACTGGCGCTGCTGTTTCTTGATCTCGATAATTTCAAGGCCGTAAACGACACCTGTGGCCATTCGGTGGGGGATGTTCTTTTGCAGGAGGCGGCGCAGCGCCTGCAGGGCTGTGTTCGCAAATCGGATACTGTCGGCCGTATCGGCGGCGACGAATTCGTTATCGTATTGACCGGGATTGAGGACGATGTCTACGCGCTGGCGGTAGCCGAAAAAATTCGCCATTCGTTGAGTCAGCCATTTGATCCAACTGGATGCCAATCCCGGGTGATCTCCGCCAGCATTGGGGTTGCCATTTACCCGGAGCATGGTTCCAATGAAATCGAGCTTATCCGCAATGCCGATGATGCGCTGTACCAGGCCAAGAATAGTGGCCGTAACGGCGTCAAGCTGTTCCATCCAGCTAAAACCCCTGAGGAGTCAACCCCGCATATTTGACAAACCCTGCTGTTTGCAATAACCAACCCTCCGGCCGTCCCCCTTCTGCAGCATGACAATAGAGAAATCTGCGCCGATATCTGTGGCATGCCGATCCGGTATATGGTAGTGATTTCTTCAATGGAAGCGAATAGTCGCGGCCGGAATCTCCCGGTTCTGCAACCATGGAGGGACATGCATGCAAAAGGTATCGTTTGTAATCGAGGAGGCTGTAGCCGCCATCATCCGGGCGCCGCTGGTGACCCCGTTCCGAATCGCCACCGGCCAGCATGACGAACTGGCCAACGTTTTCCTCCGACTCCGCACCGCGGACGGCGTCTGCGGTTACGGCGAAGCGGCCGTTGCCACCCACATCACCGGCGAAACCCTGGCCGCAACCCTGGCCAATCTCCAGGCAGCGGCGGCAGAGCTGCGCGGGCGCAGCATCGATGATCCCGAGCAGGCCTGCCACGAATTTGCCGACCGCTTCGAGGGGAATCATTCCGGCCTGGCAGCCCTGGAAATGGCCCTGCTGGACATCTCATCCCGTATGCAGGGCATCCCTCTCTACCGTCTCTTTGCCCCGGCAGCGGGCAAAGAAAACGTTCTTTCCTTTGCCACCGACATCACCATCGTGATCGGCTCCCTTGACGAGGCCCGGGCAGCAGCCCGGCAGTTTACGGATCAGGGCTTCACGGTCTTCAAGATCAAGGTCGGCCGGGACGAGGAGCTGGACCTGAAACGGGTCCTGGCGGTGCGTGAGATCGCGCCCGAAAGCGGGCTGATACTGGATGCCAACATGGGCTTCAGCGCCGGGCGAATGCTGGCGTTCCTGGAGCGCCTCGACAGGCACGGAGCCCGGCCGCTGCTGCTGGAACAGCCGGTGCCGAAGCAGGACTGGGACGGGCTGGCGGCCATCACGGCGGCGCTGGCCGGGAGCGGCACGCTGGTCTGTGCCGACGAGAGCGTCGGCTCGCTGGCCGACGCCCGGCGGGCCATCGACAATGGCGCGGTCAGCGCCATCAACATCAAGTCCATGAAAAGCGCCCTGCTGGAGAGCGCCGCTATCGCCCGCCTGGCCGCCAGCCATGGAATTCCCCTGATGCTGGGGGCCATGATGGAAAGTGCGCTGTCAATCACGGCTTCCGCCCACCTGGCCGCCGGACTGGGCTGTTTCGACTTCATGGACCTGGACACCACCTTCTTCATCAAGGGCGAGCTGGCCCGTTCACCGTATCTGGATGGCAGCGGTGGATTCGACCTGCAGGGCGCCGGCCCCGGCATCGGGGTCGAGCCCGAGTTCCCATGATCACCAATCCCCTATTGATCGTCGTTGTCCTGGTATCCATCGAAGCTTTCGTCCTGGGGCTCTCCCGCCATGAACGCACGAAACGCTTCTTCAACTTTCTGCCGGCCGTGTTCTGGATCTATTTCCTGCCGATGCTGGCGGCCACCTTCGGCCTGATCACCGCCAAAAGCCCGGTGTACGGCATGATCACCACCTGGCTGCTGCCGGCCAGCCTGATACTGTTGCTGCTGCCGGTGGACATGAAGGCGATTCTGAAGCTGGGCCCGACCGCGCTGGCCATGTTCTTCATAGGCGCCGCCGGCATCATGGCCGGCGCCGTTCTCTCCTTTGCCCTGTTCAAGCCGCTGGTCGGCCCGGAATTCTGGTCCGGCTTCGGCGCCCTCTCCGCCTCCTGGACCGGCGGCAGCGCCAACATGATCGCGGTCAAGGAGGCCCTGTCGGTCCCGGATACGGTCTTTGCGCCGATGGTTATTGTCGATACGGTCATACCGTACCTCTGGATGGGATTCATGATCGCCATGGTCGGCCTGCAGCCGGCCTTCGACCGCTGGAACCGTTCCGACCGCGGCATCCTGGACCATTTCGGGGAACAGGCCGTGAAACACCTGGCCACCAGCGGCAGCCGCCGCACAGCGGCCGGCATACTGCTGGCACTGGCGATCGCCTTCGCCGGAGGCGCAACGGCCCAGCTGATCGCCTGCCAGCTGCCGCTGATACGGGACGTGGTTACAACCTACACCTGGACGATCATGATCGTGACCCTGATCGGGATTCTGCTGTCATTCTCGCCGGTGCGCAACCTGGAGCGCTCCGGCGCCACCCGCACCGGCTACGACCTGCTCTATTTCGTGCTGACCGCCATCGGCGCCAAGGCTTCGGCTGCCAGCATCGGCTCGGCCCTGGTGCTGATCGCCGCCGGAATGCTGATCATTGCGGTCCATGCCGTTGTGCTGCTGATCGGCGCCCGCCTGATGAAGGCGCCCCTGTTCCTGGTGGCGGCCGCAAGCCAGGCCAACGTAGGCGGGGTCGCCTCGGCGCCGGTGGTGGCCGAGGTCTATCATCCCGGCCTGGCCTCGGTCGGCCTGCTGCTGGCGATTCTGGGGAATATTGTCGGGACCTGGCTGGGGATTATATGCGCGCAACTGTGCCGGCTGGTGTAAAAACGGCTGGACTTAACCATTTGGGTGAGGCCTTTATAGATTGTAAGATATTGACTTTCTTTGCGTATTTGCGCCTTTGCGTGAGTGAATTGCCGATTTCAGGTTTAAAGGTTCAAATGTTAATACGTCTGGAATCCGCTTGAACCGTCGCCCTACTCGGCATCCGTGACCTTGCCGTCCACAAACACCACCTTTACATCCCGGTACACCAGCACGGTCTTGCTCCCGAGCAGGATCTCCTTTTCCGGGGCTCCGAAAATGGCGACGACCTCATCCAGCGTCTGCCCGCTTCATGCTTGTTCAACCCGCCAGTATCAGAAAATCACTTAATACCCAGTAATTGAAATGGAATACCAATGGCGGCGCATGATTCTAGCATCAACTTTCTCGTATCCTTTGACAGGCGATACTCACTGGTAATTTGCAAGATCTTTTCACTCCTGACAACCTCTGCCAATACTGAGCACTGTTGCAGATCCTTTTCTTTCTTGAATTCCATGTCTCGGCCTGTCCTGCGTTGGGCAATAATGAGTTTGTGCAGCATGAGGGCTTCCGGCGAAGGAATGCGGACGGTGAAATCTTCAATGCCCACCATTATCGGTCCGAAAAAGAGCAGATCAATGAACGGCAACGGCTGAGCGGAAACCTTCCAGGGAGGGATGACAACTGTTGACGGAGCAGCACCGCCGCGACGGTGGGTAATGAATTCGACTTCAAAAGTTCCCTGCAGAAATGTCTCGATACCAGAATAGTCGAGAACTGATGTATAGCCCAACCGTTCCAGAATCTGGGGGATAGTCTCTCCACCGGTTGATGGAATCTTCACCGCATTATCAACAGCAAAGTCGATGTCATTGGTCGCCAGACCATAGGTAAGTGTGAAGTATTCGCTATAGACCAGCATGGGCCAGCTCCCTATGAGCAGTCCATGGGAGAAAAATCCTGCTTTGTCCATTTCACGCAGGAGATCGGTAACAGGTTTCAGGAAGGGGCTCTTTTCAAACGTAATATTCACGGATCGCCCCTTTTATCAGGGACAGGCAGGATGGCATTCAGGGTTGCTACCCGCTTCTTGTTGGCCCGCAGATCGGCCTGCAGTTTCTTGCGCCGTTCAAGCGCAGGTTTCAGTTCTTCTGCTTTTTCGGGAGCAAGATGTTCGTACTTTACTGAGGCACCTTCCCGGTATCTCAGACAGGGGTAAATGTATTCCCTGCCGTGGCTCTTCACTTTCCTCTGCCCGAGAGACCCTTTCGGCAGCTTGTCCAGCTCGCTGTTAATCTTTTCGATGACGAGGACGCAACGGTCACGCTCAGATTGCAGCATCCTGTAAACGCTCGCGTCTTTTTCTTTACCGCGCATGGCAACACCTCTTTTGTACCAACACCATATCAGAATTTAACATTATGTGGTACAACTTTTTTGTACCAACAAATTTCGCGTTTATGAAGTTATGTGGTACAAAGTGCCGGAGTTTTAACCAACGGCAGCAGTGACTGCGGCACCAGTTCCCGGAACGGCTCCCGGTCGAGTTGGGAGGAGGGGAAGGCGATGCTGCTGGCGATTCTGGGGAATAAAGTCGGGACCTGGATGGGGATTATATGCGCGCAGCTGTGCCGGCTGGTGTAGGCCGGCTCTTTAACGGGCAGAATGTCAGGAATCTGCACGGCACGCTCAGGTTTTCGGTTCGGTGCGGGTAATCCTGGTGGCCAGATTCAGGCCAAGCAGATTGCGGGCCTCCACCATTGCCGTCGTATAACCGCCCATGACGGCATCATGAATCACATTGGGCTCCCCGTCTTCATCCCAGGGCCAGCCGGTCCGGACAATGGTAATCAGCAGCATCTCCAGTTCGTCGGCCTTTTTGGTCAGCTCGGCATATTCATTATCCAGTTCAGCCAGAACTGACAGGTCTATTCCTTGTGCCTGCAGATTGTTTTTGAGTCGTGCCAGTGCGTTCGGCATAAATAATCCTCCGGGATCAAGCAGTCAGGCGGTGAGAGCATTGAGCTGGCGCAGGTTCATCCGGTGTTCCGGATATCCCGGATGAACCGGCCGACAGCGTCGAAATAGGCCTCCAGGTTGGCAGGCAGGATCGTGTTGTGGTCGCCCCGTTCAAAGACCAGCAGCCGTTTCGGCTCGTTGGCCCAGGCATGCAGGCGTTCGGCATGGGAGACCGACACCAGGTCATCGTTGCGGGTATGCATGATCAGCACACGCCCCGTGAATGCGGCGATTTTTTCCTGCTGGTCGAAGCAGCGCTGCACAGAAGCCCGCAGCTCTTCAGCGGTCGCACCGACCTCGCGGGGCTCGATCCGGACCAGGATCCTTTCCAGCGGATCGGCCAGACCGCTCTCGATAATCAGACCGGCTGCCCGGGGATAGCGGGCGGCGCCGTGCAGGGCGTACAGCGAACCGAGGGAGCGTCCGAAGAAAATGAGCTGCTCCTGCGGCACACCGCTGGCGGCCACGATCAGCTCCACATCCTCCAGCATGGCGGCCAGCGCCGGCACACCGCTGGACATGCCGTAGCCGCGGTACTCGGCCAGCAGCAGATTGGCCCCCAGTCCGGTGATCAGCTCCTCGAACTCCCCCAGGTAGTCGGCCACGCTTTCGCCATTGCCGTGGAAATGGATAATGGTCGGGGCATCGTCATGCACGCGGCAGTAGCGGCAGCCGAGCCGGAAACCGTTGCCCTCCACGAAGAACGGCTCTTCGAAGCGGTTCGGCCAGGGATAGAAATAGCGGCCGGAAAGGACCGGGTGGTCAAGAAACTGATCGCTCATGCCCAGGGAAGCTGTCATAACCTCTTCGTCCTCCTGCACCGTAATCCAGTAAATCTGCTTGTGGAGAGAGCGAGTCAGCTCGGCCAGCCGCCCTTCCGCAGCGCTCAGTTCCGGATAGCAGCCTACCGGAAAGCGGTTGCCGTTATCATCCTGGCGCCAGAGTTCAAACCTCATTAGCTAGCGCCCCAAGATGACGAAGCTGCCGCCGCGCAGCTTCTGCTCCAGCCATCTGCCAAGCCAGAGCTTCAACAGCCTGCGGCTGGCAGGGATCAGAAAGAACAGGCCGATGAAATCGGTGAAGAACCCGGGGGTAAGGAGCAGAATCCCCCCGGCCAGGATGAACGCGCCGTCGAGAATATGTGCGGCCGGAAGACGCCCGGCAGCCAGTTCCTGCTGTATCGCAACAATGACACTGAACCCCTGCGATCTGGCCAACCAGGCGCCTGCCATGGAAATGGCGACCAGCACCGCCACAGTCGGCAGCGCACCAATCACCCGGCCGATCCTGATCAGCAGCCAGACCTCGATGATTGGAACAATGGTAAAAATCAGGAAGAGCCGAAGAAACATGGAAATCATCCTTTGTAAGGTTTCCCAAGGGGGATGCTGATTGTTATTTTTCTATTGCAATAATTAGAAAAAACGACAAGCAGCCAAATCTTCTCCAAATATCCAAAAGTCAAACCCGACCCTGCTGGTTTCTCCTTGAAGCGGCGGTGGAAAGGGGCTTCTGGGCTGCTACGGCTTCGTGGCGGTAAAGATTGCCCGCAACGGCGCCGGGTGCCCCTCTGCTGTCTTCTCGTTGTCATCCGGATCAAGGAAATCCGCCAGCGACTCAAAGTGCATCCACTCCGTCGCGCGCTGCTCCTGACAGCTGGTGCGGGTGGCATCGACACAGGCAATATCCCTGAAACCGCAGCGCGTAAGCCAGAGGGTCAGCGCCTTGATGGAGGGGAGAAACCAGACATTGCGCATCTTGGCGTACCGTCCCGGCGGCATGAAGACCGTCTCTTCCCCACCTTCGACAATCAGGGTCTCCAGAATCAGCTCTCCACCCGGTCGCAGACACCCCTTCAACTCCTGCAGATGGTCCAGAGGAGAACGGCGATGGTAGAGGACCCCCATGGAGAAGACACTGTCGAAACAGGCCAGATCAGGAGGGACATCCTCGATGCCGATGGGGATGACGTGATGCCGGGGATCGCACAGGTAGCGCTGCATCACCTGGAACTGCATGACCGATAACAGAAAAGGTTCGATGCCGAGAACGAAATCGGCGCCGGCGCCCAGCATGCGCCAGCCGTGGTAACCGTTGCCGCACCCCACATCCAGGATCCTGCGCCCGGCCAGCGGCTGAATGTGTGGCAGCAGGCGTTCCAACTTCCAGTCGGAGCGCCACTCGGTATCAATCTCAATTCCGAAGAAATTGTAGGGGCCCTTGCGCCAGGGGTGAAAGGCCATAAGTTTGTCAATCAGCTCTTCGCGGCTGACCTGGCCCAGATCAACGCCGGAACCGATGGTGACATCTTCCTGCAGAGATATCCGGGAAGGGTGCAGCTCCGGCAGTGCCTGCAGCGCGCCCAGCCAGCCCGGCATGCCGCCGTAGCGCTCCATGAGCCGGCTCTCCGACAGGGTAGTCTGCAACTCTTCGGCCCAGCGTTCCTGGCCCATGGCGGCAAGCTGCGGCAAGAGTGAGTCGTACCAGTTCATTTCAGCGCCACCAGAGAGGCGAAATTTAAACACTGGAACCAGAGTTCGGCGGAAGAAAAACCTGCTGCCTGCAGTCGGGACTGATGGCAGGCGAGGGTCTCGGGAATCATCACCTTTTCCAGAGCTGACCGCTTCTGGCTGATCTCCAGATCGCTGTAGCCGTTTGCCCGTTTAAAATCGTGATGCAGCTCTTCATGGAACAGCTGCCGCTCCGGTTCGCTGAAGGTGATCTTCTCGGAGAGGATGAGCACTCCGCCCGGCCTGAGTCCGTCATATATCCGCTGGATGAGCGCCAGCCGCTCTGTGGGGGGGACGAACTGCAGGGTGAAGTTAAGGACCACGACCGAGGCGTTTTCAATGGCAACCTCCTGGAGATCGGCACAGATCATGGTCACCGGCACGGTCGGCGTCAGGTCGAGCGCCAGCAGCTCACGGCCGCGCTCGATCATCGCCGGAGAGTTGTCCACGGCAATAATCCGGCAGTCCGGCTGGGTAATCCGCTGACGCATGGCAAGACTGACCGCCCCGAGGGAGCAGCCGAGATCATAGCAGTGACTCCCGGCCTGGGCGTATTTTGCCGCAACGATACCGATAGTGGAGATGATCAGCCCGTAGCCCGGGACCGAGCGCTGGATCATGTCGGGAAAAACGGAGACAACCCGTTCGTCGAATTTAAAATCGATCAGTTCCTGCAGGGGTGCAGCGTAGATAGAATCGTTTTTTTTGATCAAGGTCTCCTGGTCCTTTTCAAGCTGTGTTCGAAAAAAAGAAGATAACGGGTTTGCTGCAGAACAGCAACCCCTTGTTTGCAGGCCCGGCACGTGCCGGGGGTGCGGGAGAGGGGGGAAATGAGTTTGAGACATTTACTTAAGTATAACAGGGAAGTGTCCCGGTCTGGCCGCGGTTTGGCCGACATACCCAGGGGTCACTGCTGCCACTGCTGCAGGGTGGTGCGAATAATTTCGAAATAGCCCGGCTCCCGCACGACCTCCTGATATCCCGGAACGGCTCCCACCCACTTGCCCAGTCGGACGTTGCGTTCCCGGGTGAGATAAAGGGTGGGCAATCCCATCAGCGCCGGTCCATCCATGCCGGCAGTGGTAACGCCAATCTGCCCCACCAGTCCGTGGCGGCATCGCAACTCTTCAAACAGGTGCAGTTGAGCCCGGCGCATGTCCGGCCCCTGGAAGAGCGGCTCTTTCCAGCAGAGGGCCAGATTGACTGCGCCTGGCGGCACAAGGTCTGCGGGAACAGCATCGCCGAAAAAGATGGGTATGAGCCCGGCATTCACTACCAGTTCAGAAAGCTTACGCAACTCAATAAAACAGGTATTGCGCCGGGCATCGTGGTCACCCGTTCGAACCCAAAGCAGCACCTTCTGTTCCGGTCTCCCTCCCACCTTGCCATCGATCCATGATCGTAAGGAAGCCGCTGGCGATTCGTCACCCAGGAAAGCAGAGCGCAGGGTGTGCTGTGCTCCTGGCGCATCGGCGCGAAAAGCCGCGGCGATGATATGGGTCAGATGCTTGGGACTCGCCGGACGGGACCGATAGGGGCGCAGGGCTCCTTCCAGCCCGGCAGCGCAAAGGAAGCTTCTGGCCTGCACTTCCTGGGCAGCGCCGGGCCTGATCTGGATGGAAAGGCCGGCAAACAGTGCCGCAGCAGTCAGGTACCAGCCTTCGCCAAACGAAAAACCGGGATCAGCATGGAACGTGTAGGCGCGGTTTCGCTCCAGGACGATTTTCCGGGCGGCGATTGCGGCATCCTCAGCCCTGTGGGCAATCTCTTTCGCTCTGGCCGTATCAAGGAGCCGGGCAAAACCTGCGGCCGCCAATGCCGCCTCTTCGGCAGTGCATACGATCTCCTCGACACGATGCCAGCCGTCTTCGCAATCTTCCAGTGTGGGTGCCCTCTGGGAACCGCGCGAGAGCTGCCCGGCGCCATAGCGCGCATCCTCGGCACGGGCCCCTGAAGCCTGAACCAGCACCCAGTGGAGCAACGGCACCTCCCGACTTTCCACCCCGTTGTTCAGCGCCCTGGTGGCCACCTGAACAACCTGCTCCAGCCGGGAGCGATACTCATCGCGCACGCCGGGCAGATGCAGCGTCCCCTGCAGTGCGGTGGCCTCAGCCAGAAGAGAGCCGGCCCATTGGGTGAGCTCCCCGCTATCATTTTCGTTATGGAACAGCATTGTCACAGTATCTTCTTTGACCATGTTTTCGGCGCGAGCGGCCCGTCTATTATCATCTCCACCAGACACTTGGCTTCATCCTTGTCACCTCGTCAATGTTAGTCGGCTATCTCCACGTCATAGGCATAGCCGTCAACGAACTAAAAACAGAATCAGTTCTTCTGGTTGATCAGATTGACGATCACCTTGACGATGGTCTCTTTCTCTTCCGGACGACTCTCGGCAATCAGCAGGGTAAGCGCCACCAAAGCGTTGTCGGCCAGGCGCTTGCTGCCGTCGGGGCGATAGAGGAGGCCGTTCATACCAAGGAAGTAGATGAACAATGCGGCGGCAATCCGCTTGTTGCCGTCGCTGAATGCGTGATTCTTAACGACAAAATAGAGGAGATTGGCCCCTTTCTCCTCGACACTAGGATAGAGTTCCTCGCCGCCAAAGGTCTGGTAGATGGCCCCCAGGGCGCTCTTGAAGCCCTGATCCTTTTCCAGGCCGAACAGGCCATTGAATTCCCCCTTCATAGAGGTAACAATTCCGATGGCTTCCTCGTACTGAATGACGTGGAGCGCCTTTTGGGTGATCCCCTCGATGGTAAGGGTGCCGTGGTCGTAGCGGTCCAGCATGGTCAAGGCATAGGCATAGTCGGCAATCACCCGCAGCACGTCCCTGCCGGTATCGCTCACCAGTTCCTGGTTGGTCAGGGTTCGAGCCAGCAGTTCCACGGTCTGCCGCATCGCCTGCAGTTTGGCGTTCTCCCCCCGCAGCCGCTGCTCGTTGACCGAATAGCCCTTGACAATATGATCGCGCAGCACCTGTGTCGCCCAAATGCGGAAGCTAGTTGCTTTGGCTGAATTGACTCTGTAACCAATAGAAATAATCATGTCCAGATTATAGAAAATCTGGCTTCGTTTGACCTTCCGTTCACCCTCAATCTGAACTCTTTCCTTTTTGGAAACAGTTGCCAAAGCATCAAGCTCACCGCTTCCCAGTATATTACGGACATGCTTCGAGATAGCCGGAACATTTACGTCAAACAGTTCTGCAAGCTGAGACTGAGCAAGCCAGATTGTATCCTCGTAAAGGCTTACCTCAAGGTGTGTACTGCCATCTGGACTCTGGTAAAGAATGATTTCATTGGAGGATTGGCTTGTCATGGTAAACTCCTGTGAGTTCGTGCAAAAAAAGTGCAGCAACTTAAAATGGCACCGGGGTAATGGGCACACATTGCAGCGGCACCAGTTCCCGGAACGGTTCCCGGTCGAGGCGGGAGCAGGGGAAGGCGATGCTGCTGGTCTGGCTTAAGGGGATGATTCGCCGCCAGTAGAGGTTGAAGAGTTCGTTCAGTTTCATCAGGCAAAACCGGTTTCAGATCTCATAATTCATCCTTCATAATTGTGTTCCTGTGCGGAGCTTTGTGCTTGGTGGCGATGCTCCAGGTCGCACCGGGGGCGCGGTTGAGGGAGGCGAAGTGTTTTATGTAATTTGTGAAATCGATCATTGATCCTATAAAAAGCAGTTGACCTTTTGATTTTGCTTCAACCTCCTGATATCATGTTGCAATCACAGATCAGGAGGTTCACCAAATGGGTGAGTGTAATAATCGCGCTTCGCGGGTTCCT
>JAVBXN010000010.1 GCA_030824515.1 Pelobacter sp. | reverse complement strand
AAAAAAATGATCACCTTAAGGGTTAAGTCAGTATTTTGTTCAAGCTTTTGATTTCTCGCTTAGAAGCGCCTACTTCTGGCTGCGTGTATCGGCGTTCATCGGCGGTTAACTGCTTTTTTTCAGGTTCATATTAGCTGGCGGTACCAAATTCAGGGGACAACCACTACTCCATTTACCTGCAGGCTGCCGTTCTCGATGGTCAGCACGCCTTTAACCGTTACGCTATCCACCTTGGCAGTGCCGCCGTCCACGGTCAGGCTGCCGTTCAGGGTGGTGGGCAGGCTGTCCTTTGCATCAAAGGTATAGTTGTAACCACCGTTCAGGATGATATCCCTGACAAATAAGAAGGCACCGTCAAACTGGCCACCATAGGCACGGATCTCATTCCCGGCTGATGCATTGGTAATCGCCTCTGCCAGGGTGCTGTATGGGGTGTATGGATTGGTACTCTGGTTTTGGGCCTGATACTGCAGGGTATAGGTAAACTGATCTGCGCTGCTGGTGGCGCTGGTGCCTCCCGGTGTGGTGACGGTGATATCAACGGTCTGGCCAACCACACCGGCTGGTGAAGCAGCAGTGATCTGAGTGGCTGTATTAACCGTCTTGCTGGTTGCAGCACTAGCGCCAAACATAACAGCAGTGGCACCGGTCAGGTTGGTACCGGTGATGGTCACCGTTGTGCCGCCGGAAGCAAAGCCGCTGGTGGGGGTAATGCCGCTGATTGTTGGCGCTGGTATAAATGCCGAGACCGTCAGCGGTGCATTAGCGGCGCCATCAGCTGTGGTGACGATTAAACTGGCGCTTTTACTGCCAACAGATGTTGGGTTTGCCGTAACCAGCAGGGTACAGCTTGCCCCGGCGGCCAGGGTTGGGGTCAGGCTGGCGCAGGCTGAACTGCCGCCGGTGACCAGGCTAAACTGGTCAGAATTGGCGCCACCCAGCACACTTGAAGTTACCACCAATGAACCAGTACCGGCATTTTTCAGGGTAAACTGATGGCTGGATGAAATGGAGCCAACAGCCTGGGCGCCAAAATCAGCCGGGCCGGTCATAACCAAAGAACCAACTGGCCAATACTGCCCACTACGAACTGGCCATACATAGCTGTTATTATAGTCCTTATCGTTGGTGCCCAAGCAGCAGTTCATGTTCACAATCCAGGCTCGGTCTGAGTTGATTTCGAGGGTACTGGATGACCAGTAAAAATCAGCCTGGACGCCAGCAAACCCTGCCGCATTGAGGGTATCGTATAGGTATCCGTCATCAACAAAAATACGCAGCTCTTCAACTGTTGGCAGATGCCAGTCGCCGGCGGCCGATCCATCATTTAATCCGCAGGCAGGCGACGCCAGACCAGCTGATGAGGAGATGGCCGCATCCCAGTTCAGTGGCCCAAAACAATCGGCATTTTTCAGCCAGCGCAGTTGGCTTACAGCATCCAGCATGGTGCCGTCCCCCAGATCTATAAAGCGGATCGTTGTCGCTGAGAAAGAGGCACTTTCCCCACCAACGGTTACGGTTGCGGTAGACTGGGTGGCATATGTGCCGGACGATGTCAGGCGCAGCTTAACCTGGTTGTCCGGGCTGATCGTACCTTGCGCACTGGTCCAACCGCCCCAGGTGGCGCCGTTATCGCTGGAGACCGCATACTCGCCGCCACTGACGGTGATCGCCGCAGGGAGATAGAAACCGGTGACCGTGGCAGGGCTTGATTCGATGCTGGTGTTTATCGGCACGCCGGTCTGTGGAGTAAAAACAAAGGCTGCCGGCGTACCATCGTTAAGTGACGTGACCTCTGCTTGTGACAATGTCCGGTTGTACCAGCCCACTTCATCCAGCAGGCCGTTGAAATAAGACGGGTTCACATAAGGGGCCGTAGTGGGGTCATAGCCCAGATATAACGTGCCCGTGCCGTCCCCCACATCTCCGGCAGCCGCTATGCTGGCATCCTGTACGCCATTCAAATAGATCTTCATATTCGCGCCATCATAGGTCGCCACGACATGGGTCCATACACCGGGTGTCAGCGCCGTGGCTGATGTCACACCCGAACTGGCGGTTGTGCCAAACAGAAAATAAGATACCTTGCCATCTGAATCGATGGAGACCTTCTTGTATTCGTAACCATTTGTCCATTTGCTGACCACATGGTAGCTCTTGCCGGTAGCCGGCAATGCGTTGGGTTTACTCCAGAACGCAATCGAGTGATTGCCGAAGATATCCAGGGATGATGAATGCGGCACAGAGACATACTGCGGCGCACTGCCGTCAAAGCTGAACGACTGCCCCAGTCTGCCTGGCGCATATGCACCGCCCGTCATCGAGCCGTTATTGCTGCCCACGCTGTCATTGACGTTGTTCTCGGCCCGCCACCAGGAGACATTGGGATCATACGATTGTATAACCTGAGCTACACCGGTACCGGTCAGCGCAATATCCTTGCTTAACATCGCAGCATCGTTTGAATTGATACGCAAAGATGTGGATTTTGTCCCGACATTGGTCGGGCTAAAGGAAGCAGAAACAGTACAACTGTTACCAGGAGCCAATGTCCGCGCAACCCCGCAGGTGCCGTTGTTTTGATCACCCGTGTTCAGAGTAAACATGGCACTGTCACCGCCGGCAAGGGTGATATTGCTGATAATCAGATCATCCACCGAAGAACTGTTGCTGATTGTGAATGTCTGACTGTTCGAAGTTGCCAGGCTGGTTACACTACCGAAGTCCTTAGCGGATGGAGTAACTGAAAGTGTCTGATAAACCCACTGGCCGTTGCGAACGGGCCAGATATAGTGATTAGAAGACATAACGTCGTAGGCCCAGTAGTGACTGAATTGCAAGGGCGCGTACCAGACGTAGACTGATTCATAGGTAGTTGATGACCAGTACCCGCTTGGATAGACGGTATTATTGAATGTCAGATTAAGGGTGTCAGCAGGAGTATTGCTAATGGAGGAAATAGTATTCAGCTCATCCTTGGTTGGCAGATGCCAGTTACCAGCAACCGAACCATCGTTCAGCCCGCATGTCGGTGATGCCAGGTTGTTGGCTGATGAGATTGCATTGCCCCAGTTCTGTTGCCCAAAACAGCTGGCATTTTTCAACCAGCGCAGGTGGCTGGTGGTGTCAAGCACCGTGCCATCGCCCAGATCCACAAAGCGATCCAGGGACCAGGCGGAACTGCTGTTGAAAAACAGCGCCGTGAGCAGTACCATCACCATCAGATTGAATCGCCGCATAATGTACAGCCTCCCAAAATATTCAATAGATTTTATATATCGTTACAGGTTCTGGAAAAAAGGATAATAAGTTTAAAAATGCACTAATTCAAGCACATTGTATGCGGGGGGATTTACAGCATTTTTGTGGGAGGATTTGCGGTCACGGGGGACACCATACTAAATGCAGCTTAACTTGTGAATTAACTACCCCGCAGCAAGCTACGGGGTATCATGGCAGTAATTGTCTTCTCTCATCCTGTGATTTGACTCCTGCGGTTTCTTGATCCGGAGTACCGCAACAAGTCTCAGGCGCGTGACAATAAGCCCTGAAAAAACCGGTTCATCAGATGGCCGGAGCGGTCATGGAACTATCGAGCCGGTATCGGCTGATCCATGCCCAAAGGTGTCGCTGTCGGCTGGTCACCCAGCGGCGCAGCTGTCGGCTGTTTCATACCCGCAGGCTCCGGTTTGGGCTGTTTACCCGGCGCTACCGGTATCGGCTGCTTCATGCCCGGCTCGGTCGCTTCAGGTTGGTCTCCCAGCGGCGCCGGCACGGGCTGCTTCATGCTTGGCGGCGCCGGATTTACCTGGTCGCCGCTCAAATGTCCTTTGAGCGGTTGCCCTGTTCCAGTCGATGCAGGCGCTGGCGTCACGGTTTCGATGGTCGTGACGATCATCGGCGCAGTGAGAGCGTCCTGCAGGTTTTTTTCTTCCCGGGCCCGGTTCTTCTTGCGGTTTTTGAAGTTGCGGGTGGTGATGTCCCCGGTGCTTACAGCTTTACCGCGATATTTGGAGGGGATCAGGGATGGATTGTCGGTAAAGCTGACCACTCCTTTGGCGTCGGTCCATCTGTAGGTTTCGGCATTAACCGCTGTTGCGCCGCACAGGAGCAGCAGCGGGAGTATCATGGCTCGTTTCATGGAGTACCTCCGCTATTGCTCACTGGCGCTGTTCCTCGATATATGCGGCCATGCTGCGCACCGAGACAAAGACCTTGCTGCCGGTGGCCGCGTCCGGCACAACCACGCCGAATTCCTTTTCCATCGACACCACCAGCTGCAGCGCATCGATCGAGTCCAGTCCCAGTCCCTCGCCGAACAGCGGAGCATCGCTATCGATCTCGGCCGGCGACATGTCCTCGATACGCAGGCTGTCAATGATCATCTGTTTTACCTTTTCAATCAGTTCTTCGTTCATTGACGATTCCTTTCATGTCCATCCCGGTATTTATTTTAGAAAAAGCATTTAACCGCCGATGAACGCCGATACACGCAGCCAGAAGTAGGCGCTTCTAAGCGAGAAATCAAAAGCTTGAACAAAATAATGATTTAACCAATAAGGTGATCAACTTTTTTGATTTAAGTCCTGGTTTTATCGGCGTGCATCCGTTTTTATCGGCGGTTAACAGCCGTTTATGTTTATTTAAATTTTTCAAGCGCTTTGCCTTGTCTTCAACGGATGGTCGCGAAACTGCTCCTCCCAGACCGGATCGGCGATTTCGGCATAGGAACTGGAATAGTCATCCATACTATCCGCCAGAGCGGTAAAGATCTCGGCCGCGCCCTCATGGGTAGGATAGGCGCCTTCCGAGTTGAACAGCTCACGTCCGGCGGCAGGTTGATCGATCAGCATGCAGGGGCGCAGCAGGTTGTCATGTCCCCCCTGGGTTGCGCGGATTTTCGTGAAAAAGGGAGATGCCAGCGCCTGGTGGATGGTCGTGCGGCGGATATTGTCAACGGCAAAATGGCAGAAGACACACGGCTCGATGTCGCCATTGGCGTTGATATGGAAATACTTGCGGCCGCCGGCCAGGCAGCCGGAGATCATCGGTCCGTCATTCCAGAAATCGATGAACAGCATCGGCTTGGTGGCGCGAAATTCGGCCACGGTCCGACGCAGCCCGTCGCGCTGTTCCGGGGTCGGCATCAGTTCCGTATCAGGCTTGCGTCCCACCGGAACATAGGAAAAGAGCCACATGGCAAAGACACCCTTCTTCAGCAGCATGTCGATGTAAGCGCCATCGGTGATGATGTTGGAATTCTTGCGGGAATGGGTGAACGACCCGCAGAAGGAGAGCCCCCCTTCCTTGAGCAGGTCCATCGCGTGCATCACCTTTTTGAAATGCCCGGCTCCGCGCCGTTCGTCGGTTTCCTGCTCGTATCCCTCAAGCGAAAAAGCGGGCATCACGTTGCCGACCTCGGTCAGTTTCGCCACCAGCTCCTGATCGATCAGCCCGCCATGGGTAAAGACCAGAAAAGCCATGTCGCTGTGTTTTTTGAAGATTTCAAAAATGCCTTCCATGTAAAACGGCTCGCCGCCGGAGATGACCGCGAAATAGACCCCCATCTCCTTCATCTGCAGCAGCACCGAATCGACCTCGTCCAGCGAAAGCTCCAGCGACTTGTCATAATCGCCGGCATAACAGCCGTAACAATTCAGGTTGCAGCGCATGGTGGGGCTGATCACCACGGTCGAAGGTGGGTAGTAGCCGTGCCTGTCGCTCCACTCCTTGCGTTTGTCGGTGCCGCTCAGCAGGTGATTGATCAGCAGGTTGCTGATCCATTTGTCCCGCTGATTGGGGTGCAGGTCACGCAAAATCCGGCGGGGAAACTCTATGCCGGGGTGCTTGTCCCGCACCAGGCCGCGAATCCAGCGGATGCGTTCCTTGTAGTAATCCTTTTTTGGAATCAGCTCCATCAGGTGGGTCATGCGGATAAGTGTCTCATCCGACGAATTTGTCGCCATTGACAGCAGGTAGGAAAGCAGCTTTTCCTTGGTATAGTTTTTCAGGGTATTGATCATATGATTTCTTTATAATCCCTGCCCGTTTGATCGGGATTTAGACGTGACATACCGCAGGTTTGTGACCGAATGCGGAATCAGAATATGCGCCTTTTGCCGGGCTCTCTTCTCGACCCCGTTAAAGAAACTCTGTCTGTTCTCAGCCCGCAAGTGGTCCGAGCCGAGCGAAATCCAGCCGGAGGAACGCCGGAATTTGACGATTTCTCCGGTTTTAATCAGGTCGTCGAGTATGAATTCTTTGACGTAATCGTAATTGTTGCCGGGATACATGACATGAATAAGCATACTGTTTCTCCCTTTTATGAGTTATGTGCGGTAATCACCCGCACGTGGAAAATGACTTCTCGAAAGCAGTTGCTCTCTACTGCGGTAACGCACAGGGCATGCCAAGAAATCAATATATATCAAAAGCTTGAATCATACTTTGATAACAGGGCATTAGGCCGGGTGTAGCCCGCATCGAACAAATATTGATGATGCGCATGGCCACGCTATATGGTGGAACCTCAACATGTTGAGGGTTGCTATGATCTGCACGCCGTGCAACGCTGATCAGGAGGGAGAGAATCCTGCAAAAAAATTCTGTTTAAGATTTTTCCTGAAAAGCTGATATAAGGTTGTTTGTAAAAATAACTAACAATATCGTACGAGTTGCGTTGGAGGATGCCAATGAGTGCAGGTAAAAACACGAAACTCGAGGAAAACACCGAGCTGCGCCGCCTTGCCGAAGAACAGCTGAAATCCAAATCGCCGGAAACGGACTTTCACCAGAAATACAATGAGACGCAGCGACTCTTTCACGAATTGCAGGTCCACCAGATCGAACTGGAGATGCAGAACGCGGAGCTTCACCAGGCCCGCTGCGAGATTGAAAGCGCTTTGGAAAGCTATGCCGATATCTACGATTTTACTCCGGTCAGCTACCTGACCCTCGACCGCGATGGAACCATACTTGCCGCCAATCTCACCGCCGCCGGACTGCTCGGCATAGCGCGCAGCCGGCTGTTAGGCCGGCGCTTCGGGCTGTTCGTAGCCGATGACACACGCCAGTTCTTCTCCGGATTTTTAGGAAAGGTGTTTGCGAGCCGTGGCAAGGAAACCTGTGAAGTGACGCTTGCCACGGAGACAGCATCCACGGTCTTTGTTCATATCGAGGCGGTGGCCTTCTCATCCGGAACGGAGTGCCGGGTTGCTGTCACCGATATTAGCGAACGCAAGCGGGCCGAGGACGAATTGCTCAGGGCCCGCAATGAACTGGAACTGCGGGTAGCTGAGCGTACCGGGGCGCTGAACAGGATCAACGAACAACTGATACTGGAAATAGACGAACACAAGCGCTCGGAAGAGCAACTCCTGGTAGCCTGTCAAGAGATAAGTCGCTTGAAAGAGCTGCTCCAGGCCGAGAATATCTATCTGCAGCAGGATGTTGCCCGAAAATACAACTTCGGCGAGATCACCGGCCAGAGCGAGTCCATGTCATTCGTGTTTGCCCAGATCGATCAGGTGGCGCCGATGAATGCGACAGTTCTTCTTTTGGGCGAGACCGGCTCGGGCAAGGGCGTGGTGGCGCGCGCCATCCACAGGAGAAGTTCCCGCAAGGAACGGTCATTGATAACGGTCAACTGTACGGCGCTGCCGGCCAATCTGTTTGAAAGCGAGCTTTTCGGGCGCGAAAAGGGCGCTTTCACCGGAGCTGATGCCCGGCAGATCGGACGTTTCGAACTGGCCAATGGCGGCACAATTTTTCTGGATGAAATTGGCGAGATGCCGATGGAGCTGCAATGCAAACTGCTGCGAGTCATTCAGGACGGCGAATTCGAGCGATTGGGCAGCCCACACACCATTAAAACCGATGTAAGGATTATCGCTGCCAGCAACCGCAACCTTGAGGAAGATATCAAGAACGGCACGTTCCGGGAGGATCTGTTCTACCGGCTCAATGTTTTCCCGATCAAGATCCCGCCACTCAGGCAAAGAAAGGAAGACATTCCGCTGCTGGTCAACCATTTTGTGGCCAAGTTCAACAAGAAAATGGGCAAGCAGATCGAGATCGTGCCGAAAGAAACCCTGAACGAACTTCAGGGATACCGCTGGCCCGGCAACGTGCGGGAACTGGAAAGCGTCATCGAACGTGCGGTGATCATCAGCCAGGGAAAAATGCTGCAGGTGCTGGACAGCTTCGAAACGTACCAGAAGGCAGAAGAACCGTCAGGCTTTGAGATCAAATCCCTGGAGGAATTGGAGCAGGATCACATTCTTCGGGTACTCCAGAAAACCGGCTGGCGCATCGAGGGCGAAAAAGGGGCCGCGGTGCTGCTTGGACTCAACCCCAGCACGCTTCGGGCCCGGATGCGTAAATTCGGCATTGCCCGGCAATAAACATAAACTGCAGTTAACCGCCGAGAAAAACGGATGCACGCCGAGAAAACCAGAACTTACATCAAAAAAGCTAATCACCTTATGGAAAATGCAGATTTACCGTTTTGATTATTGTAGGGACACCCCTTGCGGGTGTCCTTGCCTGAACTGGCACACAAAGCCGGGCACCCGCAAGGGGATGCCCCTACATATTAATAAATGGTATTTCAGTAAATACCGTATCCCTAAACTGCAGTTAACCGCCGAGAAAAACGGATGCACGCCGAGAAAACCAGAACTTACATCAAAAAAGCTAATCACCTTCCTGAGTCGTTCTAATTCGCCGCAAAGGCTGATAAACAGTCCCCTCTCCCTGAGGGAGAGGGCCAGGGTGAGGGGGAATGTTGCAATATATGCCCTTGTTGCCCCCTCATCCGGCCTTCGGCCACCTTCTCCCTCAGGGAGAAGGGTTTAATAATCGCCCCTGCAACAGCTCCCCACACGCCTTAAGCCGTCCCGCCATATATGACAGTAATGTCATGCGTGACGGATTAAGCTGACGGCCTGCCTTTCATTCCGCGCGCTCGGTTCCTCTTTTCCACATACAATCAGCTGGTTACACCCGGCTCTTTGCGGTGCTCCTCTGGCATGATAGTTGATATGTATATGAGTGCCTTCTTTTGCCGGGGGTGTTTCTCCTCCCATAAGCCCCCGGCTTTTTTGGGCTCACTGCTGTTCCAGGGTTCACGCCATGGGAACGTGGCTTTAGAATTTTCCGGTTCCAGATCAAAGATGATATCAAGGCGGCGAGGATTGAGGCTCCGAGGCGTACATTTAAGTACGTTGAGGAGCCGAAGACGAGCCAACGAAGATAGGGCTTTGATATGGAATTGGAATTATTAGATAAGGAGAAACCATACAATGGCCAAAATGAAAGAGAATCCCCGCTACAACGTCATCTCGCTCAGAATCAACGAAGAAGAGCGCAGACATCTTGAAAACCTGATGGAGAAGACCCACAAGAGCGTTTCGATTCTGATGCGCGAGGCGATCGAGTATTTCAGCGCCAAACACAAACCGGCAAAAGCGCAACGCAAGGCTGCCTAGCCAATGTCCGCAAAATCATTGAAATCGCCCCGGCTGCTGCTGATATACCCGGCGACGCACAAGCTCGGCTGGGTCAAGTATTTCCAGCTGCCATCCCTTTCTCTGCAGCAGGTTGCAGCATTGACTCCAGCCAACTGGGAGGTGACCCTGGTCGATGAGAGCCAGGATCCGATTCCGTGCGGCAGTCAATTCGACCTGGTCGGAATCACCGCCATGACACACCAGGCGACGCGGGCCTACGAGCTTGCCGATCAATTCAGAAGGGAAGGGGTTAAGGTCATCATGGGGGGGATGCATCCGACCGTGATGCCCGAAGAGGCGCTTGCCCATGCGGATGCGGTGGTGATCGGAGAGGCGGAAACAGTCATGGCCACCCTGCTGGACGATTTTCTAGGCGGCCGGCTGGAAAAGATCTACCGCGCTCCGATCGCACAGGATGACCGGCTGGAAATCCCCTGGTCGCGCCGCGAGATCTTGGCCGGCAAACGCTACATCACGACCCAGACCGTCCAGGCCAGCCGTGGCTGCCCCTACGACTGCGCATTCTGCACCGTTACCCAGTATTTCGGAAACCGCTTCCGTTACCGCGCTGCCGCAGACATCCTGGCAGAGCTCCGTTCCTTCCCGAAAAAATTCGTGATTTTCCTTGATGACAATTTTCTGGGAGACCCGGCCAAGGCCAGGCCGATCCTGGAAGGAATGACCGAAATGGGGATACGCTGGGGTTCGCAAACCAGCCTGCGCTTCGCCGAAGACCCGGATCTGCTCAAGCTGGTCGCCAAATCCGGCTGTATCGGCCTTTTTGTCGGGATCGAATCGGTGGCGGGATCGTTTTCCCGTTTGGCTAAAACCGCCGGAGAGACGCCCCAGTCCGACCTGATCAAGCGGGTGCGGGATACGGGAATTATTCTTGAGACTTCGCTGATCTTCGGCTTCGACGATCACGACCGGAGCATCTTCGACAAGACTCTCCGTTTCGTTGAGCAATTCTCGCCGAGCGTCCCCACCTTCAACCTGCTGACCCCTTATCCGGGAACAAAGCTCTTTCAGCAGTACCAGCAGGAGGGGCGGCTCCTGCACCGGGACTGGAGCCGTTACAACCACTCGGAGGTGGTCTTCCGGCCGAAGCTGATGACGCCCGAACAGCTCTACCGGGGCTGGATGGAGGTGCGCAAGGAGGCTTACACCTGGCCTGCGATCCTTTCCCGGGTCTGGAAAAATCCGGGCCGCCGCTTTACAAACCTGGCCTACAATTTCATGCGCAAGGGGCCCAATGATTCTCTCCAGGTTGCGGATGCGGAACAGCTCTCCATTTACCGGCCTGTGCCCGCTACCGAACATCCGCGGGGGGCCTGAACATGCGGGATAGCATCGCCGTCAACCGGGATTTCTACGATCTGCTCTGGTCCGGCTCCGTTCTGGAACGCCCCGATCGTTTCAATACCTGGCCGTTGATTTCTGGACTGCTGCCGCTTGACGCGTCGCGCCTGGAAATCGGGCCGGGCCTGCGCCCGCGCCTGCCGATTCCAGGCACCTGTTTCGTGGACATCAGTCCTCCGGTGATTGAGCGGTTGAAGGCGCGCGGTGGCATTGCAGTGCCGGGTGAAATCGACGCCCTTCCGTTTTGCGACAATAAATTCGGGCTGGTCTGCGCTTTCGATGTGATCGAGCATACCGAAGATGACCGGCGGGTTTTCAGCGAGGTCAACCGCGTGCTCAAGGAGGGGGGGCTGTTTGTCTTTTCCGTCCCGATGTACGCCGCGCTCTGGACAAAATTCGACGAGTTGGTGGGCCATGTGCGCAGGTATGACCCCGCCGACCTTTTGGCGCTGCTTGCGGAGCATGGGCTGGTGCTGGAGAGCAGCGCGGCATTCGGCATGCAGCCGTCCAGCCCGCGCCTGCTGGATTTTGGCCTGTGGTGGCTCAAGCACCGCCGCAGTGAGGCGATGTGGTGGTACAACAGGGTGCTGATGCCGTTGGGGATGTTTTTTCAGAAGCGCCTGAAATTCGTTGACGGGCTGATCGAAGCGGCCGGTGTCGATGAGATTGTTCTGGTCTGCCGCAAGGGCGAAACTCCCGTGCCGGTTTGACACCGCAAATAATACCCTTAGTACATTTGGAGGGAATGCTGATATATCTATGACCATGAAAAAGCAAACAAAACCGGTAAATAAAGACAACAGACAGGTTCCGTCCTCCCCGGCGGATGCTTCAGCGCGCCAAAAGAACCTGCTGTTCCCGATTGTTGGCATCGGCGCTTCGGCCGGAGGGCTTGAGGCTCTGGAGCAGTTCCTCAGTCATGTGCCCGAGCAGTGCGGCATGGCCTTTGTCATCGTCCAGCACCTGGACCCGACCCACAAGGGGATCATGCCGGAACTGCTGCAGCGCGCCACCGGGATGGAGGTCTTCCAGGCCCAGGACCGGATGCAGGTCAAGCCGGACTGCGTTTACGTGATCCCGCCCAACAAGGACATGTCCATTCTGCACGGGCTGCTGTACCTGTTCGAGCCGGCGGCGCGCCGTGGCCTGCGGCTGCCGATCGACTCTTTTCTCAGCTCCCTGGCCGATGACCGTCAGGAGCACAGCATCGGCGTAGTCCTCTCCGGCATGGGTTCGGACGGCACGATGGGGCTGCGGGCCATCAAGGAAAAGGGCGGACTGGCGCTGGCGCAGGATCCGGCCTCGGCCAAGTTCGACAGCATGCCCAGGAGCGCCATCGAGACCGGGCTGGTCGATCTGGTGGCCCCGGTCGAGGAATTGCCCGCAAAAATCATCGGCTATCTCCTGCATACTCCGGTCAGCTCCGGGATCAAGCTGCCACGGGAGGACAAGGATCAAAGCTCACTGGAAAAAGTGCTGATCCTGCTGCGGGCCAAGACCGGCCAGGACTTCTCGCTTTACAAGAAAAACACCATCTACCGCCGCATCGAGCGACGCATGGTCGTTCACCAGATCAACCGGATCGCCTCCTATGTGCGCTTTCTGCAGGATAATCCCCAGGAGGTGGAACTGCTCTTCAGGGAACTGCTGATCGGAGTGACCAGCTTCTTTCGTGATCCTGAAGCCTGGGGTCAGTTGCAGCAAGAGTCCATCCCGTCGCTTCTGGCGGGTTGCCCGGCCGGCGGGGCGCTGCGGGCCTGGTCGGCCGGTTGCTCGACCGGCGAGGAGGCCTATTCACTCGCCATCGCCTTCAAGGAGGTGTTGGAACAGCTCAAGCCGGCCGAAAATATTTCCTTGCAGATCTTTGCCACCGACCTGGACCGGGACGCGATCGACAGAGCCCGTCAGGGGGTCTATCCGGCCGGCATTGCCGCAAACGTGTCGCCCGAGCGTCTGCAGCGCTTCTTTATCAAAGAGGAGAACGGCTACCGGGTTGGCAAGGAAATCCGCGAGATGGTGACCTTTGCCGCGCAGAACCTGATCATGGATCCCCCCTTTACCAAGCTGGATATCCTGCTCTGCCGCAACCTGCTGATCTATCTGACACCGGAACTTCAGAAAAAACTGCTGCCGCTGTTTCATTACAGCCTGAACCAGGACGGAGTCCTGTTCCTGGGGAGCGCCGAGTCCATCAGCACCTTTACCGACCTCTTTGCGCCGTTGAACATAAAGTCGAGACTCTTCAGGCGGCGCGAATCGCTTCTGCCGGCCGAGCCCCTGGCGTTTCCGGCTTCGTTCATTCACACATTGCCGGGATTATCCAAGGAGTCGCCGATTTTGAAACCCGCAGCCAATCTCCAGACGCTTGCCGACCAAATGCTCCTGCAGCGCTTTTCACCGCCGGCAGTGCTGACCAACGACAAGGGCGATATCCTCTACATCAGCGGGCGGACCGGCAAATACCTGGAGCCGGCGGCCGGCAAGGCCAACTGGAATATCTTCGCCATGGCCCGTGAAGGGCTGCGCTTCGAGCTGGGCAGCGCCTTCCAGAAGGCTGTCAGGCAAAAAGGGACGACCGGCGTCAAGGCTCTCAAGGTCGATACCAACGGCGGCACGCAGTTCGTGGACATCACTGTCCAGTCCGTTGAAGAACCGGAAGCGCTGCAGGGAATGGTGATGGTCGTATTCAACGACGTGGATACACCTCTGCAAAAAAATGCGCCGGGGCGCTCCAAAACCGTTCAATCCGGCAATGCCAGGGTTGTGGAGCTGGAGCAGGAACTCCGCCAGTTCCGTGAAGTGCTCCAGAATGCCCGCGAAGAGATGCAATCCTCGCAGGAGGAACTCAAATCCACCAACGAAGAGCTGCAGTCCACCAACGAGGAGCTGCAGTCCACCAACGAGGAACTGACAACTTCAAGGGAAGAGATGCAATCCCTTAACGAGGAGCTGCAGACGGTGAACGCCGAGCAACAGTCCAAAATGGACGAGCTGGCGCGGGTGAACAACGACATGCGGAACCTGCTCAACAGCACCGAAATAGTCACCGTGTTCCTGGACAACCAGCTCCATATCCGGCGTTTCACCATCGGGGCGGACAAGCTCTTCAAGCTGATCCCGGGTGATGTGGGGCGTCCGCTTTCCGACATTGTCAGCGATCTCATCTATCCCGATCTGGTCGAAGAAGCCCTGGAAGTGCTGCGGACGCTGGTTTTTTCGGAAAAGCAGATCACCACCGCCGACGGGCGCTGGTTTTCGGTGCGCATCATGCCCTACCGCACCATGGAGGACGTCATTGCCGGGGTGGTGATCACCTTTGCCAACATCACCGCCGCCAAGGCGCTGGAGGCGGAACTGCGCGGGGAAATTGAAAGGCTGAAGGGGCTGCTTGAGGCCAAACAGACCCTTTAAACAGTATTAGGGATGTGGAAAATGCAGATTTACCGTTTTGACTATTGTAGGGACACCCCCTTGCGGGTGTCCTTGCCTGAACTGGCACACAAAGCCGGGCACCCGCAAGGGGATGCCCCTACATATTAATAAATGG